>NZ_BDBC01000025.1 GCF_001612785.1 Nocardia beijingensis NBRC 16342 | reverse complement strand
CCAGCAGTGCCTCGTACACCGCGAGGTCGGCGAGATCCTCCTCGACCGCAAGGCGCTCGTGGGGATCCAGCGGTTCGCCGGGCTCGATGGCATCGAGCGCGGCGGACGGGTCGGAGGGGTCTCCGGCGAACGGATCCGGCGGCAAGCCAGGTGGTAGATGGTCACGCACATCCCCACGGTACGCAGAACAGGGTGGTCTGCGCCAGCGATGCGGCCTGCCAGTTTCGGTGGTGGGCTCACTTCGTCGGCGAGTTCACCGGACAGATACCATGGAGCACAGGCTACGGCGGGTACCGATCGCACCGCCGCCGAACCACGTCCATCCCATCAGCCGTCACGGCGCCGGTACCACCGGCGCCGGTCGCTATCGACGTCCAGGAGGGGTCGATCCGAATGAGTAATCCCGTACCGGGCGAACGAATCGCAGTCCGCCCTCCTACGGGTGGCGACGATCCGAACAAGATCGCCATGCTCGGCCTCACATTCGACGATGTGCTGTTGCTGCCTGCCGCCTCGGATCTCATCCCCAGCTCCGTGGAGACCTCCAGCCTGCTGACCAGGGAGATCCGCCTGCGCACCCCCCTGGTCAGCTCGGCCATGGACACGGTGACCGAGGCGCGGATGGCCATCGCGATGGCGCGCGCGGGCGGCATGGGCGTGTTGCACCGCAACCTCTCGACCGCCGACCAGGCTTCCCAGGTGGAGACGGTCAAGCGTTCCGAGGCGGGAATGGTCACCGATCCGGTGACCTGCCGTCCGACCGACACCCTCGCCGAGGTCGACGCCATGTGCGCCAGGTTCCGCATCTCGGGTCTTCCCGTGGTGGACGAGACCGGTGCGCTTGTGGGCATCATCACCAATCGGGACATGCGTTTCGAGGTGGATCAGAACCGGCGCGTCGCCGACGTGATGACGAAGGCGCCCCTGATCACCGCGCAGGAGGGCGTCACCGCTGAGGCGGCGCTCGGACTGCTGCGCAGGCACAAGGTGGAGAAGCTGCCGATCGTCGACGGCAACGGGCGCCTGCGCGGCCTGATCACCGTCAAGGACTTCGTCAAGACCGACCAGTACCCCAACGCCACCAAGGACCGTGACGGCCGTCTGCTGGTCGGCGCCGCGGTCGGTGTCGGCGAGGACTCCTGGTCGCGGGCCATGACGCTGGCCGACGCGGGCGTGGACGTGCTCGTGGTGGACACCGCGCACGGCCATCAGGTGCAG
Source organism: Nocardia beijingensis NBRC 16342 (assembly GCF_001612785.1). Taxonomy (GTDB): domain Bacteria; phylum Actinomycetota; class Actinomycetes; order Mycobacteriales; family Mycobacteriaceae; genus Nocardia; species Nocardia beijingensis. The sequence goes on along the minus strand of NZ_BDBC01000025.1, from coordinate 164,726 downwards.
GTGCTGCAGATGGTGACCAAGGTCAAGGCCGAGGTCGGCGACCGGATCCAGGTGGTCGGCGGCAACGTGGCCACCCGCCAGGGTGCGGCCGCGCTCGTAGAAGCGGGCGCCGACGCGGTCAAGGTGGGTGTCGGTCCCGGCTCGATCTGCACCACCCGCGTGGTCGCCGGCGTCGGCGCGCCGCAGATCACCGCGATTCTGGAGGCGGTCGCCGCGTGCAAGCCCGCGGGTATCCCGGTGATCGCCGACGGCGGCATCCAGTTCTCCGGCGACATCGCCAAGGCCATCGCGGCGGGCGCGTCCACCGTGATGCTCGGCTCGCTGCTCGCTGGCACCGCCGAGTCGCCCGGCGAGCTGATCCTGGTCGGCGGCAAACAGTTCAAGAGCTATCGCGGCATGGGCTCGCTGGGCGCCATGCAGGGCCGCGGCCAGGCGAAGTCGTTCTCCAAGGACCGCTACTTCCAGGACGACGTGCTGGCCGAGGACAAGCTGGTCCCCGAGGGCATCGAGGGCAGGGTGCCGTTCCGCGGCCCGGTCAATCAGGTGATCCACCAGCTGGTCGGCGGCCTGCGCGCGGCCATGGGCTACACCGGCTCGCAGTCGATCGCGCATCTGCAGGAAGCGCAGTTCGTGCAGATCACCGCGGCGGGCCTGAAGGAGAGCCACCCGCACGACATCACCATGACTGTCGAGGCCCCTAACTACACCGGACGGGCTTAGCCCACTAGGTTCATGTACGGGACCAACCGGTCCGTGCATGATGGAGTTCGCCCACCGGCTGTGGCGGTGTGCGACTGCGGTGGGTCGGCGCTTTGTGCTGCCCACCAGCCCCCACAAGTAACCACTGGCGGCGCGAGTCTTACGAGCGCCCGTTCGCGGCCCGGCTCGCGTTCCAGCGGTCGAAGCGCATGCGCCGCAGGCGCGAGTCTCGGCCGCTGGAACGCGAGCCATAAAAGGGCCGCGAACACGCAGCGCCGTAGGCGCTGCCAAAAATTAAGGAGAATTCGCGTGCGCGACATGGTGGAGATCGGCATGGGCCGGACCGCCCGGCGTACCTATGAGCTGGACGACGTCGACATCGTCCCCTCGCGCCGGACCCGCTCGTCGAAGCAAGTGTCGCTGTCCTGGCAGCTGGACGCCTACCGCTTCGAAATCCCGTTTCTCGCGCATCCCACCGACGCCTTGGTGTCGCCGGAGTTCGCGATCGAGCTCGGCCGCCTCGGCGGGCTCGGCGTGATCAACGGCGAGGGACTGTGGGCGCGGCACGCGGATGTCGGCGCGAAGATCGACCAGCTGCTCGAGCTGGTCGGCAAGGGCGGCTACGAGCGCGCCGTGGCGCTGCTGCAGGAGTTGCACGCCGCGCCGATGCAGCCGGATCTGCTCGCCGCCGCGGTGGCGCAGGTCCGCGCCGCCGGCGTCACCGTCGCGGTGCGGGTGAGCCCGCAGAACGCGCGCACGCTCACCCCGGCGCTGGTGCAGGCGGGTATCGACCTGCTCGTGGTGCACGGCACGATCATCTCCGCCGAGCACGTCGGCGACGGTGAGCCGCTGAACCTCAAGACCTTCATCGCCGAGCTGGACGTGCCCGTGGTCGCCGGCGGCGTGAGCGATCACCGCACCGCGCTGCACCTGATGCGCACCGGCGCCGCGGGCGTGATCGTCGGCTACGGCTCCTACCCCGGCGCGACCACCACCGGCGAGGTGCTCGGCATCGGCGTGCCGATGGCCACCGCGATCGCGGACGCCGCCGCCGCCCGCCGCGACTACCTGGACGAGACCGGCGGCCGCTACGTGCACGTCATCGCGGACGGTGACATCGCCACCTCGGGGCAATTGGCCAAGGCGATCGCGTGCGGCGCCGACGCGGCCATGCTCGGCGTTCCGCTGGCCGTGGCCGCGGAGGCGCCCGGCCGGGGCTGGTACTGGCCGTCGGCGGCCGCGCACCCTTCGGTGCCGCGCGGGTCGATGCTGCACGTCGACGATCCGTGGGATCTCGGTGGCGAGCCGGTCGGCGACACGGTGCGCCCCAGCCTGGAGCGGGTGCTCTTCGGCCCGTCCGACGATCCGTTCGGTTCGCTGAATCTCGTCGGCGGCCTGCGTCGTTCGATGGCGAAGGCCGGGTACTCGGATCTGAAGGAATTCCAGAAGGTCGGCCTGAGCGTCCGCGCCTGAAGGTGGGCCTGAGCCCGCCGACGCGCCCTCCCCACCACCCGGCGATCACCGGAGAAGCGAGTCTTACGAACACGCAGCGCCGCAGGCGCTGCAAATCAGACACAACGTTCAGTGCACGCGGGTCGGTTTCGTCCGTGCGCGCAGGAACTGCTGGATGGCGTGGTTCACCGGCTCGGGGTGGGTCATCGTCACCGCAAGGCGGGCCTCGGCGATTTCGATGAACGTGGCGCCGGACAGGCCGCGGGCCAGTTCCTGGGCGCGCTTGCGGTCCATGCCGCTGTGCGTCGGGTGGATCACCAAAGCGGGACAGGAGATTTCGCGGAGGCGATCCAGCACCGAGTCGCGGCTGAGCAGGCAGCCCGCCGCCACCTCGATGCCGCGGCGGTCGCGCACCAGCCAGCGTTGGGTCCAGATCGAGCGGTACCACTCGTCGTCGCCGATCAGCCAGGAGGCCAGCTGGTGCACGGCGCGTTTCCTGGAGCCGTCGTCGTACCACTCTTCGAGGAACTTCTGCGTGGCGGTGGACTGCGCCGGGGTCGGACCGTGCGCTTCGGTGCTGATCAGGATCAGCGCGGAGACGCGCTCCGGCGCGATCAACGCGGTGCGCAGCGCGGTGAAACCCCCCTGCGCGGTGCCGCCGACGACGGCCTGATCGGCGCCGAGATGATCGAGGACGGTCAGCGCGTCCCTGGCCGCGGTCCAATAGGTGAAGGGTAGGCCCTCGTCCCTGGTGCGGCCGTGGCCGCGGGCATCCCAGGACACGATCCGGAATTCCGGTGCGAGCGCGGCCATTTGGGCGGCGAACATGGTGTGGTCCATGAGGAACTCGTGCGCCAGCAGTACCACCGGGCCGTCCCCGCCGCTGTCCTCGTAGTGGATGTCGGCATCGATCGCGCGGGCGAAGGGCACGAGCAGAAGGATAACCAGCGAGCCCGGCCGCGGGTGACGATTCGGGCGGTCGGGCTCGTCTCCCACGCCGGCCGCTGTGCCGATGATTCGCTCGTTTCCCCGCTCACTAAACTGGGCGAGTGGCACAAACCCAGAGACCGGTCCTCGTCGTCGACTTCGGAGCACAGTACGCCCAGCTGATCGCGCGGCGGGTGCGCGAGTCGAGCGTGTACTCGGAGGTGGTTCCGCACACCGCGACGGTGGAGGAGATCGCCGCCAAGCATCCGCTCGCGGTGATCCTGTCCGGCGGCCCGGCCAGCGTGTACGCCGAGGGCGCGCCGCGGCTGGATCCGCGGTTGTTCGATCTGGGGTTGCCGGTCTTCGGCATCTGCTACGGCTTCCAGGCGATGGCCCAGGCGCTGGGCGGCACGGTCGCGCACACCGGCACCCGGGAGTACGGGCGGACCGAGCTCAACATCGACGGCGGTTTGCTGCACGGCGGCCTGCCGACCATCCAGCCGGTGTGGATGAGCCACGGCGACGCGGTCACCGACGCGCCGGACGGCTTCGAGGTCACCGGCACCACCGCGGGCGCGCCGGTCGCCGCCTTCGAGGATCGCGCCCGCAGGCTGGCCGGTGTGCAATACCACCCGGAGGTGCTGCATTCGCCACACGGGCAGCAGGTGCTGAGCCGGTTCCTGCACGAACTCGCCGGCATCCCGTCCACTTGGACTCCGGCGAACATCGCCGATTCGCTGATCGCCTCGGTGCGCGAGCAGATCGGTGACGGGCACGCGATCTGCGGACTGTCCGGTGGGGTGGACAGCGCGGTCGCCGCCGCCTTGGTGCAGCGTGCCATCGGTGACCGGCTGACGTGTGTGTTCGTCGACCACGGCCTGCTGCGGGCGGGGGAGCGCGAGCAGGTGCAGCAGGATTTCGTCGCCGCGACCGGCGCCAAGCTGGTGACCGTCGACGCGGTGGACAAATTCCTCGGCGAGCTGAAGGGCGTGACCGATCCCGAGGAGAAGCGCAAGACCATCGGGCGTGAGTTCATCCGCTCCTTCGAGGACGCGGTGGGCGAGGTGGTGCTCGAGCACGGCGAGGCCGACGGCGCGACGCCGAAGGTCGAGTTCCTGGTGCAGGGCACGCTCTACCCGGATGTCGTCGAGTCCGGCGGCGGCAGCGGCACCGCGAACATCAAGAGCCATCACAATGTCGGCGGCCTGCCCGACGACCTGGAGTTCGAACTCGTCGAGCCGCTGCGGTTGCTGTTCAAGGACGAGGTCCGCGCGGTCGGCCGCGAACTCGGGTTGCCCGAGGAGATCGTGGCCCGTCAGCCGTTCCCCGGCCCCGGTCTCGCCATCCGGATCGTCGGCGAGGTCACCGCCGACCGGCTGGAGACGCTGCGCCGGGCCGACGCCATCGCCCGCGAGGAACTGACGGCGGCCGGTCTGGACCGGCAGATCTGGCAGTGCCCGGTCGTGTTGCTCGCGGAGGTCCGCAGCGTCGGCGTGCAGGGCGACGGCCGTACCTACGGACACCCGATCGTGTTGCGTCCGGTGTCCAGCGAGGACGCCATGACCGCCGACTGGACCCGGTTGCCCTACGAGGTGCTGGAGCGCATCTCCACCCGGATCACCAACGAGGTGGCGGAGGTCAACCGCGTGGTCCTGGACGTGACCAGCAAGCCGCCGGGCACCATCGAGTGGGAGTGAGCGCCCGGCCGCGCAAACGGTAGGGCCCTTGCCGCGTTCTCGGCTCCGCGGAGATCAGCGGGGGCGGTGGAAGGCGCTGTGCAGAATCAGGTGGCCCAGGAGCGTGCCGTTCGTGACGGGGCGAGGCTCCGGCGGCGTGGCCGGTGCGGTCGGCGGCGCCGGATCGGCGGGGTCGTCGGGTTTCATCGGGTTCTCCTGTCCGTATGACGAGGGGTCTCGGCTGGTCCGGCAGCGGTGGCGTGGGGATGAACGCGGGAACGGCCCGTCCGGGTGGGACGGGCCGTTCGGCGTGTTCAGGATCGTTTGCGCGGGGAGATCACCAGCACGATGCCGATGACGATCGCGGCGAGCACGACGATCCAACCGATCGGGATCATGCTGGTCGCTGGCACGGACGCCGGACCGGCGAACGCCCACACACTGATCGCGAGGGAGAGCAGTCCCGCGATCAGCAGCGAGGCGGCGGGGCCGCGCCGGGAACCGGTGCGCTTGTCGTTGTCGGTCTCAGCCACGTTGCACCTCCACGTTTCCGGCGCGGACGTCGACGTTCAGATCGAGCACCGGCGCGCCGGGCGTATTCGGACCGCTGATGCCTTCGGCGCAGACCGCTTCGCCCATGGTGGCGGTGCATCGGGCGCGGACGGTCATGTCCGCGGGCAGCAGGACGCGGGCTTCGCCCATCCGGACGTCGATGTCGACGGTGCGGTTCTCGGTCAGTCTCACCGAACGCAGGTCGAGCGTGCCGGAACCCATGGTCACCTTATAGTTGCTGGCCAGATCCGCCGCGGAGGCAGGCGCCCAGGTGTGGTCGCCCATCGCGCCCTGATCGAACTCGAGCGGACCGACCGCCGAAGCGAACAGCACGAATCCGGCGAGCGGAGCGGTGAGCACCAGCAAGCCGTAGCCGCGCCGCAGGAACGCGCCGAGCACCAGACCGAAACCGATCACGGCCAGCGCCGCCGCGGCGATGCGGGCCGGGGTCATCCACTCGACGCCAGAGGCCGCGGCCGCACCCGCTCCCGCCGCCGCGAGAATGGCCGAGCCGATCACCACCGGCGTCAGCCGGGAGCGCGGACGCTTCTCCTGCGGGGCGACGACGGTGCGGGCGGGGGGAGGTTCCGGCAGATCCCAGGCGAGCGGAGCGACGCCGAGCGGATCCCAGGACGGTGGGGTCGGGCCGCCGATGATCGCGGGGTGAGCGGAGACGGGGCGAGGCGGGCTCGGAGCGCGACCGGGCGCCGGAACGTCTTTGCCGAGTGGGACCGGAACGTCGGACGGTGACGTTCTCACGTCCGGTGTGCTCCCCGGCGAATCGGCTCTGTCGGTGCGAGCCGTGTCCGATCCGGCTGGGGCGACCGTATCGGCGAGACCGATCCGGCCGCTGTCGATCGCAGTCGGACCCTCTCGATCGCCGACCGGGGCGGGTGAGGCGCTGCTGATCGCCACTGGTTCTTCTCCACCGGCGACTGTGGCGGGCGGATCGGTGCGGCCGCCGATCGGAGCTTCCGGCTCTTTTTCAGCGGGCACGGCCGCCTTGTCCAGCACGACGGTGGCGTCATCGGTCGCGGGCTTGCGCAGCGGAACCGTCGCGCCGTCCGCGGGCGTCTCCGGGATATAGGTATCCGGCAGTTTCGTGTACGGCGTGTACACGGCGGTCGGCGGCATGTACAGGTCGCCGACCGTCCGGGTCGCCCCCTGCGGGAAGACCGCGCCGGGGTAGCCGGTGGCGTTGATCCCGGTCTCCGGAGCGAAGCCGCCGAACGCTTCGGTGGTGCCCGGTGGCGGGTTGGGCGTGCGCAGGTGCAGCATCCACCAACCCGCCAGCATCAGGGCGAAGCTGATCAGGCCGGAGCCGCCGAGACCGACGCCGACCGGGCCCATCGTGCTGACCGCGATGGCCAGCGCCACGATCAACACGATGGTCTTGGTCTGCGACTGCGAGCTGTGGCCCTTGCCGACCAGCGACTCGGCCGCGGAGGCCTGGTCGCCCGCCGCGCTGAGCAGCAGCCAGGCCAGCAGGTAGAGCACGATGCCCGCGCCGCCGAAGATCGTCGAGACGACGAACGCGACGCGAACCAGCACCGGATCGATCTCGTAGCGGCGCGCGAACCCCGCCGCGACGCCCGCGATCGGCCCCTGCTGCGGCAATCGGACCGGCCGGGTCTGCCATATCTGCTGGACCTGGTCGCCGAAGCTCGTTTTCGTCATGTTTCCCATGGTGTGCCGATCACGGAATCGGCGCATCGGGGGGAACCCTGAAAAACAGCCTGAACACTTTGGACCGATCCACCGATGCAGCAAACTTTCAGCTATGCCAAGGTGTGCTCGGGCCTCGCCGTGTCCGCCCTGGTCGGCGCGGGTGTGGTCGAGCAAGATCAGGGTGAATCCCGATGCTGGCGGCTTCGTCGCCGTGCCAGTATCGAAGACATGTACCCGTCTGTTCCCGCGTTCGACACCCGGGGGTTCGACGCTGCCCGTGGGCCGGGGCCCGCGCCCGCGCCGGTCCCCTGGCCGCCGCAGGCGCGGATGGTCCGCCGGTCGGGCGGCCGGGTCGTCGGCGGCGTCGCGGGTGGCCTGGCGGATCATCTCGGCGTCGACGTGTTCAAGGTGCGGATGGCGTTCGTGCTGCTGTCCGCGCTGGCCGGGGCCGGCATCGTCGGGTACGGACTGCTGTGGATCTTCACGCCCGGCGGGTCCGATCAGGTCAAACCCTCCGGTGCGGAGCGGCGGCAGGCGATCGGGCTCGCGATGCTCGGGCTCGGGCTCGCGATCGCCGTGTCCTGGGTGTTCAGCGGCACGGCGGCGAAGGTGATCGCCCCGGTCATCGTGGTGGCGGTCGGCGCGGCGCTGGTGTGGCGAGAGTACGACGCCGACGGGCCGCGTTCGCTGCTCGGGCTGCCCGCGCGCCCTTCTGTGGTCACCTGGTCGCGCATCGTCGCCGGTGTGACGCTGATCGTGGCCGGTCTCGGTGTGGTGGTGCTGGCCAGGATCAATCTGAGCTCGATCGGATCGGCGCTGCTCGCGGTGGCGGTCACGCTGATCGGGGCGGGACTGCTGACGGTACCGCTGTGGCTGCGCATGATGCGCGCGCTGAACGCCGAGCGCGCCGCCCGCATCCGCAACGAGGAACGCGAGGAGATCGCCTCGCACCTGCACGACTCCGTGCTCCAGACGCTCGCGCTGATCCAGCGGCAGGCCGACGACCCGCAAGAAGTGTTGCGGTTGGCCCGGAGCCAGGAGCGGGAGCTGCGGAAATGGCTGTTCGAGGATGCCGGGCCCGCGCAGTCGAGCTTGGCCGCGGCCCTGCGGACCATCGCGGGCGAGGTGGAGGACCAGCACGGCGTGAAGGTGGCGCCGGTGACCGTCGGCGACGTATCGATGGACGTCGACGGCTCCGGTTCGGGTCTGCCGAAGGAACACTTCACCGCTCTGCTCGGTGCGAGCAGGGAAGCGCTGGTCAACGCCGCGAAGCACGCGGGTGTCCCGGAGATCGACCTGTTCGCCGAGGTGGAGCCGCATCAGGTGAGCATCTTCGTCCGTGACCGCGGCTGCGGCTTCGACCTCGCGGCCGTGCCGGAAGACCGTCGCGGCCTGGCGAAATCCATTCGCGGCCGGGTCGAGCGCCGCGGCGGCCAAGTGGACGTCCTGTCGACGCCGGGCCGCGGCACCGAGGTCCGAATCAGCATGCCGCGGACCGATTCCGGCTGCGCCACCCAGGACGAAGAGCCCGCCCGGTCCGCCCACTAGCGCGTTCCACGCCCGCGCGGGACGCGACGGGCATCCGGGGGACGAGTGTGGTACGGGTTGGGGGTCATGGGTCGGTTAGGAGAAGTAGGTGACCGTGCGGGTCTTTCTCGTCGATGATCATGCCGTCTTCCGGTCGGGTGTGCGTGCGGAATTGAGCCGTGAGGCGGACATGGAGGTGGTCGGGGAGGCCGGGGGAGTCGCGGAGGCGGTGGCCGGGATCAACGCCGAGCGACCGGACGTCGTCCTGCTCGACGTGCACATGCCCGACGGCGGTGGGGTGGCGGTGCTGGCGGGTATCGAGCCGGGGCCGGTGTGCCTGGCGCTGAGCGTGTCCGACGCGGCCGAGGACGTGATCGCGGTGATCAGGGCCGGGGCCAGAGGGTATGTCACCAAGACGATTTCGGGAGCCGAGCTGGCCGACGGCATCCGCCGGGTGGCGGGCGGCGACGCGGTCTTCAGCCCGCGCCTGGCCGGTTTCGTCTTGGACTCGTTCACCGGAAGGTCCCCGGTGCCCGAGCCGCCCCTCGACCCGGAACTCGACTCCCTGACCCCGCGCGAGCTGGAGGTGCTGCGCCTGCTCGCGCGCGGCTACACCTACCGCGAGATCGCCGAATCCCTCTTCATCTCGGTCAAAACGGTGGAGACGCACGCCTCCAACGTGTTGCGCAAGACGCAGCAGTCCAACCGCAACGCCCTGACCCGATGGGCCCACCGCCGCCGCATCGACTGATCGTCGTCCGGTTTCGCGCGGCCGGGTCGACGTCAGAGGACGGCGACGATGATCCCGATGATGATGATCAGGCCGATCAGCAGGCCGACGGCGATGGCCAAGGGGGCGTTGCCGGGCTGGGCGTTCTTGGCGCGCTGCGGTGGCGTGGCCGCGGCCGCGCCCGCGAGGTTGCGGTGCGGGCGGGGAAGCGGCGTGGAGTGCGGGCTGCGGATCCCGGACGCCGAGTTGCGCGCGGCCCAGAACGGGATGGTTCCGTCCTCGGTGCGGACGGGCGCGCCGAGAATGTAGGGCCCGGTGCCGGGACCGAAAGCGGCGGTGAGGATCTCGTCGCGCGCCTCGGCCATGGTCGGGCGGCGCTGCGGCGCGGGCTCCATCATGTGCAGCAGCGCCTGGGTGAGCATGCCGCTGCGGGTCGGCGGGATGATCTGCGCCATGGCGGCGCGGTGCACGATGACGTCGCTGTCCTCGTCGAAGCCGTACGGCGGCTGTCCTTCGATCGCGGTGTAGAGCGTGGCGCCGAGGGAGAACACGTCGCTGGCCTTGGTCGGTTGCGCTCCGCGCGCGACCTCGGGGGGCAGATAGGAGGGGGTGCCGGTGATCACGCCGTCCGGTTCGTCGAGCAGGTCGCCCGCACCGCGGGAGATGCCGAAGTCGCTGAGTTTCGCCATGCCGACGCCGGGACCGCGGTCGGCGACGAGGATGTTGCCCGGCTTGATGTCCCGGTGCACGATGCCGACCGCGTGCGCGGCGGCCAGCGCGTCGGCGACCTGGGCGCCGATCTGCGCGACCTCGATCGGCGGCAGCGTGTCGACCAGCGCCAGCGCCTTCGCCACACTGCGCGAGGGTAGGTGCTCCATCACCAGCCAGGGCTCACCGGCCTCGAGCACCACGTCGTACACGGCGATGGCGTGGTCGTGCGAGAGTTTCGCGGCGACCCGGCCCTCGTGCATGATCTGGTTGCGGACCGCGTCGGCTTCGGCCTCGTCGAGCCCGGCCGTGGTGAGCACCTGCTTGATCGCGACGTCCCGGTCCAGCAAACGGTCGTGCGCCAGCCATACCGCGCCCATGCCGCCGCCACCCAGCTTCGACTGGAGGCGGTACCGGCCTGCGACGAGATACTGGGGGCCGACAGTGGGACGAGCGCGTTCGGTCACGGGTGCAGGGTAGCGGAAAATGAGGCTAGCTGGCCTGATTCGTGTTCGCGCATAGGCGAGTACGAGGCACTGCTATGTGTCACACACGCTCTCGGTTGGGATGTGTGCCACAAACCATACCGAGGAACCGGGTGCCGAGCGTGGTGGCCGGACATGCGACACCATACCGAGGAACCGGTGCCGGTGGGTGGTAGCCGGTCGCGCGCCGGATCCCCGACGTGTCCGGCGGGTGGAAGGAAGCTGCGGCGGGGTTGCCCGGCGGCGGTCGCGGGGGGTGGAGACGACGGCTCGGCGGCCGCACCCGCGGAGAAGCGTGGATGCGATGCGCGGACTGCGTGGAGTGCCCGCCCTGCCTCTCGCGTCGGCGCCGTTTCGCTGGAACCCTGCGCGGAACCCGCATGGCCACGACACGCGCCCGCCGGACCCTTGACGGAAACCTAGGGGTCGGTTTCTACTGTCTCGGTATCGAACGTATATTCGATATCAATCGATAGCTGAATCGGTGCTGGCACTCGAATCGAGGGTCGCTCCGCATGCTTCGCCTCGGGTCCATCGTGGGAAGTAGGTGGTTGGGATGGGTTCGGATGCGATTTCGCAGGGAGGGGTGAATCGGGGCGCGCTGTCGCGCGGTGGTGGGCGGGAGGGTGCTCCCTCCCTGGCTGAGCTGCGCAGGCGTATGGCCGCGGTGCCGGGTCGCGGCGAATCGGCAGCGCAGCGTGTCCCACTCGGCGCCGAATCGCGCCGACCGGCATTGCCGGTGCCCGCGGCGCTCGCCCCCTTGTTGCCCGATGGTGGCTTGGTAGCGGGTTCCGTGGTGGCGTACACGGGGGCGAATTCGCTGCTGGCCGGTCTGCTCGCCGCGGTGACCGAAGGCGGCGGGCATGCCGCGGTGGTGGGCATGCCCCGCCTCGGCCTGCTCGCCGCGGTGGAGATGGGGGCGCAGCTGCGGCGGCTGGCCGTGATCGCCGATCCGGGCCCCGACCCGGTGGAGGTGGCCGCGGTGCTGCTCGACGGGCTCGATCTGGTCGTGCTCGGCCTCGGCGGCGCCGCCGTCGCGCCCGCTCGCAGCCGGGTGATCGCGGCGCGCGCCCGCAACAAGGGCGCCACCCTGGTGGTCGCCGACGGTCGCTGGCCCGGCGCGTCCCTCCAGCTCGATGCCCGCGTCGCGGGATACGCCGGTCTCGGCCGCGGGCGCGGGCGACTGCGTTCGCTCGGCTTGACCGTCGAAGTGCGCGGCAAGGCGGGACCGCCGCGGCGCGGGCGGTTGGATCTGTGCCCGAACGCGGGGCGCGTGGAATGGGTGCTGCGCGAGAAGGCGGCTCCGCCGGTCGAAGCCGTCGACACACAGGAGGCGGTGTCGTGAGTGCGGCGGCCCGCTCCTCGGCTCCTGCGGGTCGTGCGGCGCCGTGATCCGATCGAAGCGGGTGCTCGCCCTGTGGTGCCAGGACTGGCCCGCGGTCGCCGCCGCCGCGGTGGCGGGCCTGCCGGCGACGCGGCCGGTGGCGGTGCTGTTCGCCAACCGGGTGGTGGCCTGTTCGGCGCTCGCGCGGGCCGAAGGGGTGCGCCGCGGCCTGAAGCGCAGGGAGGCGCAAGCGCGCTGCCCCGAGTTGTTCCTCGCGCAACAGGATCAGGATCGGGACGCGCGACTGTTCGAACCGCTGGTCGCGGCGGTGGCCGCGACGGTGCCCGGCGTGGAGGTGCTGCGCCCCGGCTTGCTCGTGCTCGGTGCGCGCGGTGCCGCGCGGTTCTTCGGGTCCGAGGAGGCGGCGGCCGAGCGTCTGGTGGACGCGGTGGCCGCGGCCGGGGCGGAAGCGCAGATCGGGATCGCCGACGAACTGTCCACGGCGGTGATCGCCGCCAGGCACGCCGCGATCGTGCCCGCGGGGGCGGGAGCGCGGTTTCTCGCACCACTGCCGGTCGGTGAGCTCGCGGTCGAACCGAGCCTGGCCGCCCCGGAACGCGCCGATCTGGTCGATCTGCTGCACCGTTTGGGTCTGCGCCGGATCGGTGATTTCGCCGCGCTTTCCGCCGCGGAGGTCGCCTCCCGGTTCGGCGTCGACGCCGTGCTCGCGCATCGCTGTGCCAGGGCCGAGCCGGAGCGTCCGCCATCCGCGCGGCAGCCGCCGCCGGATCTGGTGGTGGAGTACCGCTGTGATCCGCCGATCGAGCGGGTGGACGCGGCCGCCTTCGCCGGTCGCCTGCTCGCCACCCGGCTGCACGGCGCGCTCGCGGCGGCCGGGCTGGCCTGCACCAGGCTTTCGGTGCATGCGGAAACCGAGGCGGGGGAGGGGCTTTCGCGGATCTGGCGCTGCGCAGAGCCGCTCACACCGGAGGGCACGGCGGATCGGGTGCGCTGGCAGCTGGACGGCTGGCTCACCCGGCGCGACGCCGCGCGGCCCACCGCGCCGATCACCGTGCTGCGGCTGGAACCGGTCGAGGTGGTCACGGCGGGTGCGCTGCAACTCGGGTTGTGGGGCGGGGACGGGGCGGAGGACGAGCGGGCTCGCCGCGCGCTCATCCGGGTGCAAGGGCTGCTCGGCGGGGAAGCGGTGCGGGTCGGGGTGCTGAGCGGCGGACGTGGACCCGCCGAACGCATCACCATGGTCGCGCTTGGTGACGAACTCGTCCCCGCGGCCGACCCCGCGCAACCCTGGCCGGGACGGCTGCCCGAACCCGCCCCCGCCGTGATCCTGCTGAACCGTCCGCTGGTGCGGCTGGAAGCCGCCGACGGCGCGCTGGTCAAGGTCACCGATCGCGCTCTGTTCGACGCCGACCCCGCGCTGCTGCGCTGGGGGAGCAAACAGTGGCGGCTCACCGGCTGGGCAGGCCCGTGGCCGGTGGACGAACGCTGGTGGTCTCCCGGCTCGGGCGACGCGGAATGCGCCGCCCGCGCACAGGTCCAGCTCGACGACGATACCGCGGCCAGCCGAGTGCTGCTGCTGCTCTATCGCGACGAAACCTGGTGCGCGGAAGGGCTTTACGACTGAGCAACCCTCAGTCCCGGCGCGACCACACGGTCGCCAACGTGAACGGATGTCCGCGCAGGGCCGCCCATTTCGGTTTGCGAGCCAGCCACGCGTCGTCGACCAGTGCCTCGGCTACTTCGGTGAGGACCCAGCCGGCGCCCAGCCCGGCCGACAAGTGCTCGCTGATCAAGTGCAGATGGGTGCTGATCGCCACCGGTTCACCCGAAGGGTCGGTGTAGTGCGTCGGCATTCCGGACACCATGATGAATTGCGGGTGGTAGCTGACCAGTACGCAGCGCGCGCCCGGCGCGGCCAGCCGCCACGCCTCCGCGTAGAACGGCGCCAGCTCCGGCAGGTGCTCGTCGATCAGGGACGCGATCACCAGGTCATAGGCGCCTTCCGGCAGGCCGGTGGCCCGCACGTCCGCTCGGGTCAGCGTGGTGTGGGCGCCGCGTTCCGCGGCCAAGGCCAGCATCCCCTGGCTCACGTCCACGCCGTCGATGTGCGGTATTCCGCGCTCGCGCAACCACGTTCCGGTTCGGCCGGTGCCGCAGCCGAGGTCGGCCGCGCGCCGCACCCCGTCGAGGTCGAGCCGCAATCGCCCGAGCAGAGCGAGATCCATCTCGTCGAGGACGGTCTGCTCGTAGGTGGGCGCCCAACCGTCGTATCCCGTGGCCACGTCGACGGTGCGGTAGTCGCGGCGGTCGAAATCGGCGAACGAGGGCATGCGGCGAGTATTGCTCCGAGTTCGCCCTTGCGCCAGGCATTTATCGCGCCACTCGAAACACCGCTGGGGACAACGGCCTTCGCGCGACCCGGATCTCCTCCCGGCAAGTGCCATCCGAACTGCGTTTTCGCCGTTGGGTGATCAGCGCTACACCGCGCGGGGGTGGGGCATGACTGCCGGTATCCTTCATTGTCGTGGATCTGACGCTTGGCCAGGTGACATTCGGAGATGTGCGGATCGCCTATCGGGATTCGGGGGTTGGCGCGGTCAGCGACATCCCCGTGCTGCTCGTGCACGGCATGGGCGGCGACGGGCACACGTGGGATCGATTCGCCCGTGTTCTCGTGCGATCCGGCCGCCGCGTGATCATCCCCGACCTCCGCGGACACGGCCGCAGCTCACACACCGATTCCTATCTTTTCGACGAGTTCGGCGACGATCTGCTGCGCCTGTGCGACCACTTGGAGCTGCCCGCGGTGGATCTGGTCGGGCATTCGCTCGGCGGTTACGCGGTGTCGCGCGTCGCGCAGGAACGTCCGGAACTCGCGCGCAGACTGGTCATCGAGGAATGCCCGCTCCCGCTGCGGTCCGGCGCCGAGGAATTGCGCCTGAACCGCCGGTTCCCCACCGTGCCCGAGCTGTGGCACGCCACCTCCAGCCTGGTCCTGCACCCCCGCGCGGTGCTCGCCTTCGACCGCTCCATGACGAAGTCCGCGCTGGAGCAGTTCCGCAAGCCGAATCCGGAGTGGTGGGACCGCCTCTCCGACATCACCGCGCCCACTCTGGTGTTGTGTGGCGGACCGGGCGGCATGGTCGACCCGGAAAAGCTCGCCATCCTGCGAGAGGGCATCAGCGACTGCACGGTGACCACCTTCACCTGCGGCCACAGCATCCACCGCGACCGCTATCCGGAGTTCGCCGCGGCGGTCCGGCCGTTCCTGGCGGGCTGATCCCGGGAGACGCCGAGACTCACCAATGGGTGCCGGGGACCCAGCGGGCAGCGCGCCGCAAGGCCGTGCCCGTGACGCGGCGCGTGGTTGATCGGGGCCGTGGCTCGGGGAGCGCGGCGGCGGATTCGGCCGGTTCGTGGGATGCCGTCGGCTCGCCTTTGGCCGCGGGGGAGTCGGGCAGGGCGCGGTAGTAGCGGTGCAGCACCCGATCGCGGATCTTCGGGGTGAGCAGCGCGCCGTACTCGGCGATGGTGCCCAGCGGCACGTCGATGCGCTTGGGGCGTTCGGTCAGCGCGCGCACGATGGTGGCCGCCGCCCATTCGGGCGACTCGGCGGGGCCCTGATCGCCACTCGGGGTGATCATCGGCGTGCGCACCAGCGGCATGTGGATGGTGGTGAACGTGACGCCGTCCGCCATGGTCTCGACGGCCGCCACCTCGGTGAACTTGTCCAGCGCCGCCTTGCTGGCCAGATATGCCGAGAACCGGGGCGTGGCGACCTGCACGCCCGCGCTGCTGATGTTGACGATGTGCCCGAACTTGCGTTCCCGCATCTGCGGCAGCAGTCCGAGGGTCAGCCGCAACGCGCCGAAGTAGTTCACGGCCATGGTGCGTTCGAAGTCGTGCAGCCGGTCGGTGGAGCGATGGATGGCGCGGCGGATGGAGCGGCCCGCGTTGTTCACCAGCATGTCCACGTGGCCGTGTTCGTTCAGAACGGCCTCGAGTACGCGGTCGACGGAGTCGGAATCGGTGACGTCGCAGGAATATCCGTAGGCCGAGCCGCCCGCGGCCCTGATCTCGTCGACGACCGCGGCGAGTACCTCGCCCCTGCGCGCGAGCAGGAACACGGTGGCGCCCTTGCCCGCTACCGCGAGCGCCGCCGCGCGGCCGATTCCGGAGGACGCTCCGGTGATGAGGACGTGCCGTCCGGTGAGGTCGCGGTGGTGGCGCCGGCGGCGGACGGGCTCAGCGGAGGCGTCGGTCATCGCTGCTGCTCCTTTGCAGATCGGGTGCCCATGAACTTACTCCGAAGTAAGTTCACTGCCAAGTGGTCTGCGTCACGTCCTCGTGCGGCCGCTCCGGTCGCCGCCGCGGCCCGCCCTTCCGCTCGAGAACCCCACGCGGCCTGCGGGTTTGCAAGTGCGCGAAACGCATCGAACAACTCTCGAAACGTTCGAACATATGTGCGATACTTCAGCGCATGTCGGACGATCGGATGGCGGAGGTGTTTGCCGCGGTGCGGCTCGGTGGCGTCGACCCCGCGGCGGGGCGACGGGCGTTGGAAAAGCTCTGGGACGAACTCGGCGAACACGGCGGAGCGTTGCAGCGCTGCGTGGTCGCGCACCATCTCGCCGATCTCCAGGAGGAGCCCGCCGAGGCGCTGCGCTGGGATCAGCGCGCCTTGGCGGCGGTCTTCGGGCCCGGCGTGCCGCTGGACGAAGGTCTGCGCGGCTTCTTGCCGTCGCTGTATCTGAATCTGGCCGACAGTCATCGCCGGGTCGGGGAGTTCGAAGTGGCCAGGATGCAGTTGGCCATCGCGCGCGGCCATCTCGACGTCCTCGCCTCCGATGCCTACGGCGCGCTCATCCGGGCGCGCCTGCGCGGTGTCGAGGACGCCTTGGCCGCCGGTTCCGTCGAGCGTCTGCGTGCGTCCTGACCTGCCTGTACATCTTCTGAGTTCGAATGTATGTTCGAGTCGAGGAGGTGAGTCGTGGGCTGGGGCAACGGACCGCCGAGCTGGGCGGAGATGGAGCGGGTGCTGTCCGGACGGGCGAGCCCGGACGCGGCGTATCCGGGTGACGGCGGCGACAGCCCGGCATGGTCGCGCAAGCGCGGTGAGTACCGTCCCGAGCCGGTGCGCCGCACCGATGAACCGCGGGTTCCGTACGCGGAGTTGCACGCGCATTCGGCCTACAGCTTCCTGGACGGTGCGAGTCAGCCGGAGGAACTGGTGGAGGAGGCGGTGCGGCTCGGCCTGACCGCGATCGCGCTCACCGACCACGACGGCTTCTACGGCACCGTCCGCTTCGCCGAGGCCGCCAAGGAATGGGACATGCCCACCGTCTTCGGGGCCGAACTGTCGCTCGGCACGGCACTCGAACCGCAGGCGCCCGCGCGCGGGCACGCCGCCGCTCCCGACTCGGCGCCGCGCACCGGCGCGCCGAACCCGGCCGGGCCGCACCTGCTGGTGCTGGCCCGCGGACAGGAGGGCTACCGCAGGCTTTCCCGTGAGATCGCCGCCGCGCACATGGCCGCGGGCGAGAAAGGCATCCTGCGCTACGACTTGGACACGCTCACCGCGGCGGCCGACGGGCACTGGCACATCCTCACCGGATGCCGGAAGGGGCATCTGCGCCAGGCACTCGACCTCGACTTGCGCGCGGGCAGCACCCGGCTCGAACGCGCGGAAGCGGCCCTGCGCGAGCTCACCGACCGCTTCGGCGCCGACCGGGTGAGCGTGGAACTCACCCAGCACGGCATCCCGGAGGACGACGAGCGCAACGCGCGTCTCATCGCCTTGGCCGATCGCGTCGGCCTGCCCGTGCTCGCCACCACCGGAGCGCATTTCGCCGCACCGAGCCGGCGCCGCAGGGCCATGGCGCTCGCGGCGATCCGGGCCAGGCAGAGCCTGGACGAGATGGCGGGCTGGCTGGCCCCTGTGGGTGGTGCGCACCTGCGGTCGGGGGCGGAGATGGCGCGATTGTTCGCCGACTGTCCGCAGGCGGTGGCGAACGCGGCGGCCCTGGCCCGCGAATGCGCCTTCGACCTGCAATTGATCGCCCCGAACCTACCGCCCTTCGACGTGCCTGCCGGCCACGACGAGCAGTCCTGGCTGCGCGAACTCGCCATGGCGGGCGCCGCGGCACGCTACGGGACCCCCGAGGAGAACCCGGCGGCGTACCGGCAGCTCGAGCACGAGCTCGCGGTGATCAACGACCTGGAATTCCCCGGCTACTTCCTGGTGGTGCACGACATCGTCAGCTTCTGCAAGGCCAACGACATCCTCTGCCAGGGCCGCGGTTCCGCGGCCAACTCCGCGGTCTGCTACGCGATCGGCATCACCAATGTCGATCCGGTGCGCAACCGGTTGCTGTTCGAGCGTTTCCTCTCCCCGGAACGCGACGGTCCGCCGGACATCGATATCGACATCGAGTCCGACCGCAGGGAAGAGGCGATCCAGCACGTCTACCGCAAGTACGGCCGCGAGTACGCCGCACAGGTGGCGAATGTGATCACCTATCGCGGCAAGTCCGCGGTGCGCGATGCCGCACGGGCACTGGGGTTCTCACCCGGCCAGCAGGACGCGTGGAGCAAGCAGGTGAGCCGCTGGACCGGTGTCGGCGCCGAGACGAACACCGACATCCCCGCCGAGGTGCTGGAACTGGCCGCCGACATCGAGGGCCTGCCACGGCATCTGGGCATCCACTCCGGCGGCATGGTGATCTGCGACCGGCCGATCGCCGACGTCTGCCCCGTGGAATGGGCGCGCATGCCGGGCCGCAGCGTCTTGCAATGGGACAAGGACGATTGCGCGGCCATCGACCTGGTGAAGTTCGACATGCTCGGCCTCGGCATGCTCTCCGCCCTGCACTACATGATCGACCTGGTGCGCGAGCACAAAGGCGAGACCGTCGAGCTGCACGCGCTCGATCTGGCCGAACCCGAGGTCTACGAGATGCTCTCGCGCGCGGACTCGGTCGGCGTCTTCCAGGTGGAGTCGCGCGCGCAGATGGCCACCCTGCCCCGGCTGCGCCCGCGCAGCTTCTACGACCTGGTGGTCGAGGTGGCGCTGATCCGTCCCGGCCCGATCCAGGGCGGGTCGGTGCATCCCTACATCCGCAGGCGCAACGGAGCCGAGGACGTCGTCTACGACCATCCGGCGCTGAAGAATTCGCTGGAACGCACACTCGGCGTGCCGCTGTTCCAGGAACAGCTCATGCAGATGGCCGTCGACGTCGCCGGATTCACCGCCGTGGAAGCCGATCAGCTGCGCCGCGCCATGGGCTCCAAACGGTCGCCGGAGCGCATGGAGCGCCTCAAAGCGCGGCTCTACCAGGGGATGCGCGAGCGGCACGGCATCACGGGCGAGGTCGCCGACCGCATCTACGAGAAGCTCTACGCCTTCGCGAATTTCGGCTTCCCCGAGAGTCATTCGCAGAGCTTCGCCTCGATCGTGTACTACTCGGCCTGGTTCAAACTGCATCATCCCGCGGCCTTCTGCGCCGGCCTGCTGCGCGCCCAGCCGATGGGTTTCTACTCGCCGCAATCGCTGGTCGCCGACGCGCGCAGACACGGGGTCGCGGTGCACGGTCCCGATGTCAACGCCAGCCGCGCCGATGCCACCCTCGAGGCGAAGGGCACCGAGGTGCGCCTCGGTCTCGCCGCGATCCGCCAGATCGGCGACGACCTCGCCGAACGCATCGTGGCCGCGCGGGGCGATCGGCCCTACACGTCCTTCCTCGACCTCACCGGCAGAGTGGAACTCACTGTCGCGCAAGCCGAATCGCTCGCCACGGCGGGCGCGCTCGGCAGTCTCGGCAGCACCCGCCGCGAAGCGCTCTGGGCAGCGGGCGCCGCCGCGGGCGAGCGCCCCGACCGGTTGCCCGGCACCGGCGCGGCCACCACCGCGCCCATGCTGCCCGGGATGAGCGATCTGGAGACGGCCGCCGCCGACGTCTGGGCCACCGGCGTCTCGCCGGGCAGCTATCCGACGCAGTTCCTGCGCCCGCACCTGGACGCCCTCGGCGTCATCCCCGCCTCCGGCCTGCTCACCGTGCCCGACGGCTCGCGGGTCCTGGTGGGCGGCGCGGTGACGCACCGGCAGCGTCCCGCGACGGCGGAGGGCGTCACCTTCCTCAATCTGGAAGACGAGACCGGCATGGTGAACATCGTCTGTTCGCTGGGGCTGTGGCGGCGTTACCGGCGTCTCGCCCAAGGCGCCGCCGCTCTGCTCATCCGCGGCCGGGTGCAGAATGCCGAGGGCGTGGTCAGCGTGGTGGCCGAACACCTACAGCGCATGGATCTGCGGATGGCGTCCAAATCGCGCGACTTCCGTTGAGCCCGTTGCTTTAAGGAAGTGTTAGAAGCGTTCTAGAGAACCGTTATGCGGGGCTTTTCCCGCAGGGGGAACGGCTACTGTGCCAGGCATGAGGAAGCAGCTTGCTGTGCTGTGCGTCGGCGTGCTGGGGTTGATCTTGCTCACCGGCTGCGGTGACGACGACGCGACGCCCGCCCTGGATCGGACATCATCGGTGCTCACCGGGCCGGGGCCGGCCGCCCCCGCGCTGGTGCCGCCGGGGCTGCACGAGCAGGCGCCGCCGAAGCGGGAGAACGATTCCGGCGCCGAACCGGCGACCACCCGCAAGGAGGTGGTCACCGGCAGCGTCGAGATCACCGCGGACGCGCCGGTCGCCGCGGCGGGAACCATCATCGACCAGGTGCGCGCCGCGGGCGGCCGAGTCGACAGCCGCACCGAGCAGCCCGGCACCGACGACACCGAGCCGAGCGCCACGCTCGTCGTCCGGCTGCCCGCGGACAAGACCGACGCGTTCATCGCGGGCCTCGGTGGCGTCGGACGGATCACCCGGGTCAGCACCAACCGCGACGACGTCACCATGCACTGGGAGGACCTGGACGCGCGGATCAAGGCGCTGCAAGCCTCGGTCGAGCGGCTGCGCGGACTCATCGCGGGCGCCACCACCACCTCCGACCTGATCGCCGCCGAGCAGGCGCTGTCGAGCCGCCAAGGCGAACTGGACAGCCTCACCGCGCAGAAACGCAAGCTCGACGACCAGGTCGTCCTGTCCACGCTGACCATCGACGTCAGCACCGATCCCAAGAAGTCCGGCGACGACCCCGACAGTTTCTGGGACGGCATCGTCTCCGGCTGGAATTCCCTGGTGGACTGGTTGCAGGACGCGATCGTGTTCAGCGGCAAGGCGATTCCGTGGCTCGGTTTCCTGGCGGTGGTGCTGGCCGTGCTGTGGGGCGTCGTGCGCCTGGTGCGGCGGCGCGGGCCCGCGCCGGGTGCGGAAGAATCGGCACCGGCTCCCGCGGAGCCGGTGAGCGGCGCCTCGGACGGCGCGGAAACCAGCGCAGGAGGCAAGCGTGCCGACGGTGGTCAGAGCGACGATCAAGCCGAACAGCCGTAAGGGTCCGCTGGTGGAGACCCTCGACGACGGCAGCCTGCAACTGTATGTGCGGGCTCCCGCTGTCGAGGGCAAAGCGAACAAGGCGGCCATCGAGCTGCTGGCCGGCCACTACGGAGTTGCCAAGTCCGCCGTCCGGTTGACGGCGGGCGCGACTTCCCGCTTCAAACGATTCGAGATCGACCTGCCCTGAGGCCGGTCAAACGCCGCCGGGGAAGCCGAGCTGGCGCCATGCTTCGTAGACGGTCACCGCGGCGGCGTTGGAGAGGTTCATGGAGCGGCGGCCGGGCAGCATCGGGATGCGCAGCCGGTCGGTGATGCGCGGGTCGGCCAGCACCTCCGCGGGCAGTCCGGTGGGCTCGGTGCCGAACAGCAGCACGTCGTTCTCCCGGTAGGCCACGTCGGTGAACCGCGTGGTGCCCTGCGTGGTGAACGCGAAGACCCGCTCCGGGCGCAGCGCCTCCCACGCCGTCGCGAGATCCGGATGCACCGTCACCGACGCCAGATCGTGGTAATCCAACCCCGCCCTGCGCAACTTCGGCTCCGACAGATCGAACCCCAACGGCTCGATCAAATGCAGATGACACCCGGTCCCCGCGACCAACCGGATCGCGTTGCCGGTATTCGGCGGAATGCACGGCTCGTGGAACATCAGATGGAACACGGGTGTCAGTCAACCAGGTGATCGAAAGCGACCGCGAACGGCGATCCCTGGCTCGTGGGCCCTCGGAGAACCGGCTGACTTCCGCCGCCGGTCGAAACGAAGCGGTCAGTCGGGCAGGAGCCGCAGATGCGCGCGATGACGCGTGCGGACCGCGCTGAAGTGTCTGCGATCCAAGGTCGCGATCTGGTGCGCATCCAATCGTTCGGCGACGGCAAGCACGGCGGCATCGACGGCTCCCAACGGGAAGTCGGCGTATTTACGAATCAGCTCGGCCATACGCAACAGATCCGCTGAGGTGAGATCTACAATGCGGATCTCCTCGTTGGCGATCGATTCCAGGAACGTAGCTTCAGCCGCAGGCCCGACGCGGGTCTCCACGAAATAGCAGACTTCCGTCAGCACGGGGCTCGGGACGAGCAGCGGACCGGGGTGGGTCTCCAAAAGATGCAGGCAGCGCTGATGATCAGCGTCGTTCTTGTTCAGGACGGCCACGAGCGGCCCTGTGTCGCAGACGATCACCGGGTTTATTCGCCCAGCTCTTCGTGCAGGATCTCCTCAGACCTCGCGGCGAGATCGGGTTCGGCGTGCATCAGGCCGGCGAAGGACAGATGCCGACGCCGTTCGCCGCCGATCTCGGCGGGAGGGGTTTGCTGTGGAACATCGGTGACGACCAACTGCAACGCGACAGCTCGCAGCGCATGTGCTTGATCAGGCGTGAGCCGATCGACCAGGCGATGCAGGTCTTCGTAGTCGTGCGCTGCGGTCATGCCGTCGATTGTAGTGAGGACTGAGCCGGTGGGGCGCTCCGACGAACGCGCCGTTGCATCCCGGCGGAGGTGCCCAGACCGGTCGGAGGTCGGGCGGTCTGCGAGAATCGGGGGGTGACCGATGCCGACACCCCTATTTCGGAGCACCGGGCGGGGGCCCGCGGTTTGTGGGCGGAGTTCTTGCGCTCCCATCTGCCTATGGTGGTCGTGACGCTGGTCATCGCGGTGGCGGTGGTGTTCGTGGCGTCCGATCGGTGGCGGCGCGGGGCGTTCTTCTTCGGGGGTGCGACGCTACTGGCCGCGGCGTTCCGGCTGTGTCTGCCGACCGCGCGGGTAGGGCTGCTCGCGGTGCGCGGCAAGCCGTTCGACGTCGGCGCGCTGACGCTGCTCGGCTCGAGCATCCTGTTCCTCGCGGCCACGATCAACACCCTCGGCGTCGGCTGAGGGCCGACGAGCGGCGCAGACGTTGCGGCAACTCGAGGCGGACGGATTCGTCACGCGCACAGTGCATCCCGCGATCCCGCCGCGGGTCGACTACACGCTCACGGAGCTGGGGCACAGCCTGCGCACGCCGATAGCGGCGTTGCGGGAGTGGATCGAGACCAACATCAACCGCATCGAGGCGGCGCGACGAGCCGCGGCGCGCTGAGGGCGGACGGCATCACAGCGCGGGGGCGCTGCCCAGGCGCGAGTAGCGCGGGCTTTCAGCGTCCGGGTCGCATACCGGCGCGGGCCAGCCGCATGGTCTCGGTCAGCAGTTTCGACACCGCCGCTGCTTCGGTGAGGAATCCGTCGTGCCCGTCGCGCGAGTGCACGATCTCCAACCCGTCGCAACCGGGCAGCAGATCGGCGAGTTCCTGCTGGGTCCGCAGCGGATACAGCCGGTCGGAGTCGACGCCGCCGACCACGCACGGCACCGGCGTCGCCGCGAGCGCCGCCTCGATGCCGCCCCGGCCCCGGCCGACGTCGTGGCGGTTCATCGCCTCGGTCAGCAGGACGTAGGTGGCGGGATCGAAACGCTTGCAAAGCTTCTCGGCCTGATGGTCCAAGTAGCTCTGCACCGCGTAGCGGCCACCGTGCCACGGGTCTTCGCCGTCCTGCGGCTTGTTCTCGAACCGGTGATCCAGCTCGAACTCGGTGCGGTAGGTCAGGTGCGCGATCCGCCGGGCCAGGGCCATTCCCGTCGTCGGAGCGCGTCCGGTGCCGTGGTAGTCACCGCCCTGCCAGTCCGGATCGGCCTCGATCGCCGCGATCTGGGTGGTCTGGGTGCCGATCTGATCGGCGGTGGCGCGCGCCCCCACCGCGAGCACCAGCGCCGCGGCGACCCGCTCCGGTGCGCCGACCATCCACTCGAGCACGCGCATGCCGCCCATGGACCCGCCGACCACGGCGGCGAGCCGTTCGACGCCGAGCAGGTCGAACAGCGCGGCCTCCGCGGTCACCTGATCGCGGATGGAGATCTCGGGAAACCGTGAGCCCCAAGGCTTTCCGTCCGGCGCGGTGCTGGACGGCCCGGTGCTGCCCTTGCATCCGCCGAGCACGTTCGTCGCGATCACACACCATTCGTCGGTGTCCAGCGGCGCGCCCGGCCCGACCATGCCGTCCCACCAGCCGGGCTGCGGGTGCATGTCGTCGGCCCTGCCGACGACATGCGAGTCGCCGGTGAGGGCGTGCTCGACCAGCACGACGTTGTCCAGCCCGGGGGAGAGTTCGCCCCAGCGCTGCACCGCGAGGTGGACGTCCGGGATGACCGCGCCGTTCTCCAGTCGCACGTCCCCGATGGCGATGGTGCCGAGCTGTCCGTCCGGCGGCGGCAGGGCGATGCCGGAGGTCAGCGAGCTCGATTCGGTGTTCACGGTCATGTCGCCGCCGCGAAATCGGCGGGCAGGTCGGCCGGGAGGTTCTGCGGCGGGAGCGAACGCACGATCCCGAACTCGGCACCGTGGCTGTGCGGGCCCGACTGCGCCCGGCCTCGCTCGGCCCCGGACGCGGTGAATTCACTCATGGTTTGCTCCCAAGCAGGTGTTCGCCGGTACAGCAGGGGTTAGCGGTGTGTGGGTGACGAACAACAACACATGCCGGCGACCTCCTGTTACGCGCTTGCCCCCGGCTCTCGGGAGCCAGGTCATCACCCGGAGCACCCCACCGCGGCTGGAGGGTTGCCGACCAGCGAGCCGGGGCTTGGCGCTGGTACTCATGACCTGCCCGGCATCATAACCGGCGGGCGGTCAGCGCCCGAAATCCTCCGGTGAACTCACTGGTCCGCGGGGGTCGTGGCCCCGCAGCAGGTGCGCAGGAACTCGTCATAGGTCTCGGTGAACGCGGCCCGGCCCGCCCTGGCCGCGGTCACCGGGTCGTCGCCGAGGAACACGTCGTCCGAGCACTCCATGCCGATGTGGCCGATCAGTTGCCAAGCGCCGACGATGAGCCGCACCGGGCGCGCGTCCGGTGCGGTGCCGAGGCGCTCGGCGACCACCGCCGCGATCGCGGTGTTCTTGTTGTCGGCGTGTTCGGTGTTGCGCGCGGCGACCGATGGGCTGCTGCGCAGGATCCGCTGCATTTTCTGGAATTGCCGAAACGACAGCGGATCGGCCTCACCCGCCGCGGCGGCTCGATCGACCACGTGCAGGAAGGCCTGGCGCAGCGCGCCGAGTTCGTTGCCGGTGCGGGGCAACTCGCGCAGCGTCTCGGCGACGGTGCGCCCGAAATCCTGGACCGGGCCGAGGACGATGTCCTCTTTGCTGTCGAAATAGCGGTTGATCGTGCGCGGCGAGACGTCCGCCGCGTTGGCGATCTGCTCGATCGTGGTCGCGTCGAAGCCATGCGTGTCGCACAGGTCGAGGGCCGCGGCGATGATGCGCAGCCTGGTTTGTTCCTTCTTGCGTTCGCGCAGGCCCTGGGCCGCCGGACCGCCGGCGGCGCGGTCGGCCGCTGCGCCCGCGCCCGTCGGCGCCGATGACTCGAGCATGCCCCCATGCTAACGCAACCTGCCGTTTTCCTGTCCTTAACGGTCAAATGTCGTATCGCGACATTTTTCGCTTGACGACAAATGTCGCTCGATGACAGGATGGCTCGAGACATCAAGGGACGAGGAGAAGACCGTGACGGAGACGGTGACAGCGGCGCACACGCCGTGGAAGGCGAGCGGTTCAGCGCGGTGGCTAGCGCTGGCAGTGATCGCATTGGCCCAGCTCATGGTGGTGCTGGACGCCACCATCGTGACCATCTCGCTGCCGTTCGCGCAGCGTGATCTCGACATCAGCGACGGCAACCGGCAATGGATGCTCACCGCCTACACGCTGATCTTCGGTGGCCTGCTGCTGCTCGGCGGCAGGCTGGCCGACTACCTCGGCCGGCGCCGGATCTTCATCGTCGGCCTGATCGGCTTCGCGAGCGCCTCGGCGCTGGCCGGTCTCGCCCAGACCGGCACGGAACTGTTCGCCGGCCGCGGGCTGCAAGGCGCGTTCGCCGCACTGCTGGCCCCGGCCGCGCTCTCGCTGCTGTCGGTGACCTTCACCGAGCCCGGCGAGCGGGCCACCGCGTTCGGCGTGTTCGCGGGCATCTCCGCGGGCGGCGCGGCCCTCGGCCTGATCGCGGGTGGCGCGCTCACCGAATACGCCTCCTGGCGCTGGTGCCTGCTGGTCAACACGCCGATCGCACTGATCGCCCTGCTCGGCGCGCTGGCCTGGGTGGCGAAGGACGTGCCCGCGCCGCGCAGCGGGGGATACGACGTGCCCGGTGCCGTCACCGTGACGCTCGGCCTGATCGCCATCGTGTACGGCTTCAGCCGCGCCGCCGACGACGGCTGGCTGGCAGGCAGCACCCTCGCGCTGCTGGTCGCCGGACTGGCCCTGCTCGTCGCCTTCGTCGCGATCGAGCGGCGCTCGTCGAACCCGCTGCTGCCGCTGCACATCCCGGGGGAGATCAACCGGGGCGGCGCGTTCCTGGCCGCGCTGCTCATCCCGATCGCGATGTTCGCGATGTTCCTGTTCCTCAGCTTCTACTTCCAGATCACGCTGGGTTACTCCGCGCTGAAGGCGGGCTTCGCGTTCCTGCCCTTCCCGGCGGGCATCGCGATCTCGGCGGGTGTCACCAGCGCCCTGCTGCCGAAACTCGGCCCGCGTCCGCTGATGCTGGCGGGGGCCGTGCTCGGGGTCATCGGCCTGGTACTGCTGGCGCAGCTGAGCTACGGCGACAGCTTCCTCGCCGGGGTGCTGCCCGCTCAGGTGCTCATCGCGCTCGGCATGGGTCCGCTGTTCGTCGGCATGCAGACGGTAGCGCTGCATCAGGTGGAAGAAGCGGACTCCGGCGTCGCCTCCGCGTTGCTGAACGCGGCGCAGCAGGTCGGCGGCGCGGTCGGGACGGCGCTGTTGACCACCATCTCGGTGCAGGTCGCCAAGACCTTCGCGCAGGACAACCCCGGCATCGACAACCTGGCCGCCCGGGCCGCGATCCACAGCTATGACGTGGCCTTCTACGTCGGAGCCGGGTTCTTCC
Source organism: Nocardia beijingensis NBRC 16342 (assembly GCF_001612785.1). Classification (GTDB taxonomy): domain Bacteria; phylum Actinomycetota; class Actinomycetes; order Mycobacteriales; family Mycobacteriaceae; genus Nocardia; species Nocardia beijingensis. The sequence continues at coordinate 137,601 of NZ_BDBC01000025.1, read as the reverse complement.
TCGCGGCTGTCCCGATCATCGCGCTGATGATCCGGGACCGGCCGGAGAACCTGATCGAGGGTTCCGAGGACGGGGCGCGGCTGCCGGTCGCGGTCTGATCCGCTGGAACGCGGCCCGCGCGATGTGCTCACGTCGCGCGGGCCGCATTGTGTGCTGGAAGGTTGCCGAGCCCGCGCGGAAGGCGGATCATGGCGGCGACGGCGGTTGCGCGGGCGCCCGCCGAGGCGCTGGAAGGCATTGCCTACCAATCGGTAACAAAGGTGGTCCAGCTCACTCCGGGGGCTGCCCGTGCGGTGAGGACTTCGGCAGCAGTACGCTTGTCTTGTTTGCACCACATGTCCCGCCGACAACGCGGGACATATACGTTGTCTGTTGGAACAGCTGGGGTCCGCTCACAAGCGTGTTCGCCTGGCCGTGCAATGAGGGCACCATCCTAGGAGGACACGAAGATCCATGTCCAAGATCAAGGTTGAAGGCACCGTCGTAGAACTCGACGGCGACGAGATGACCCGGATCATCTGGCAGTTCATCAAGGACAAGCTGATCCACCCCTATCTCGACGTGAACCTCGAGTACTACGACCTCGGCATCGAATACCGCGACAAGACCGACGATCAGGTGACCGTCGACGCCGCCGAAGCCATCAAGAAGCACGGCGTCGGCGTGAAATGCGCCACCATCACCCCGGACGAGGCGCGGGTCAAGGAATTCGGCCTCAAGAAGATGTGGCGCTCGCCCAACGGCACCATCCGCAACATCCTGGGTGGCACCATCTTCCGCGCCCCGATCATCATCTCGAACATTCCGCGCCTGGTGCCCGGCTGGACCAAGCCGATCATCATCGGCCGTCACGCCTTCGGCGACCAGTACCGCGCCACCGACTTCAAGGTGTTCCAGGGCGGCACCGTCACCGTGACCTTCACCCCGGACGACGGCAGCGAGCCGATCGTGCACGAGGTCGTGAAGATGCCGGAAGAGGGCGGCGTCGTCATGGGCATGTACAACTTCCGCAAGTCCATCGAGGACTTCGCGCGGGCGTCGTTCAACTACGGCCTGCAGCAGAACTACCCGGTGTACATGTCGACGAAGAACACCATCCTCAAGGCCTACGACGGCATGTTCAAGGACACGTTCCAGGACATCTTCGACGCCGAGTTCAAGAGCCAGTTCGACGCCGCGGGCCTGACCTACGAGCACCGGCTGATCGACGACATGGTCGCCTCCTCGATGAAGTGGGAGGGCGGCTACGTCTGGGCGTGCAAGAACTACGACGGCGATGTGCAGTCCGACACCGTGGCGCAGGGCTTCGGCTCGCTGGGCCTGATGACCTCGGTGCTGCTGACCCCGGACGGCCGCACCTGTGAGGCCGAGGCCGCGCACGGCACCGTCACCCGGCACTACCGCCAGCACCAGCAGGGCAAGCCGACCTCGACCAACCCGATCGCGTCCATCTTCGCCTGGACCCGCGGGCTGGAGCACCGCGGCAAGCTGGACAACACCCCCGAGGTGATCGGCTTCGCGCAGACCCTGGAGGACGTCGTCATCAAGACCGTCGAGGGCGGCCAGATGACCAAGGATCTCGCGCTGCTCGTCGGCGGTGACCAGGGCTATCTGAGCACCGAGGAGTTCCTCGGCGCGCTGGACGCCAACCTGGCTCGCGCGCTGCGCTGAGCTCACGCGGGCCGAGCCGCGGCGCTCGGCCGACGCCGGCGCTGGGTGCTCACCCAGCGCCGGGCCTGAACATCGGGCACCCGCCCCACCATCGGTGGAACGGGTGCCCGGATTGTTTTCACGGCCGATTCGCCGGACCGTGGGCGCAGGTCAGCTCACCCCGACTCCGGCAGGACCGAGCGGTGCGCCGGTTGAACGGACCTGCGTCATTCATGCTCTCGGTGGGCGAACTCACGTTCGCCGGGGAAGCGAACCCGGGCCGGGGCCGGTTACATGAACACGTGACCAGCCCCGCGATCGCCAGCACCACCGCTCCGCCCGGACGCACCGATTGGCACGTGCCCGCCATGCTCGCGCTGGCCCTCGGCGGATTCGGGATCGGCACGACCGAATTCGTCACCATGGGTTTGCTGCCGGATATCGCCTCGGCCGTCCACGTCTCGGAGCCGACCGCGGGGCACGCGGTGTCGGCCTACGCGCTCGGCGTGGTGATCGGCGCGCCCCTGATCGCGGCGCTGTGCGCGCGGGTGCCGCGCAAGCGGTTGCTTGTCGCGCTCATGGTGGCGTTCACCGTGGGCAACGCGGCGACCGTCCTGGCGCCCTCGTTCGGGACGCTGGTAATCGCGCGGTTCGTCTCGGGATTGCCGCACGGCGCCTACTTCGGCGTCGCCTCGCTGGCGGCCGCGACTCTCGCCCCGGCGGGACAGCGGGCCAAGGCTGTTGCCGCGGTTATGCTGGGATTGAGCGCCGCCAATGTTGTCGGCGTTCCCGCAGCTACCTGGCTCGGCCAGCATCTCGGCTGGCGCGACGCGTTCGTGGTCGTCGCGCTGATCGGCGTCACCACCGTGGCGGCGCTGCTGCGCTTCGTTCCCGAACTCACCGGCATCACGATGACCAATCCGATGACCGAACTCGGTGCGCTGCGCCGTCCACAGGTGCTGTTGACGCTGCTGGTCGGCGCTGTCGGATTCGGCGGCATGTTCGCCGTCTACACCTACATCGCGACCACCCTCACCGACGTCGCCGGTATGCGGACCGGGGCGGTTCCGTTGGTGTTGATGCTGTTCGGCGTCGGCATGGTGATCGGCAACATCGTCGGCGGCGTGCTCGCCGACCGTGGCGTGGACCGTGCCGTCGGGCTGTCGATGATCGCGATGACCGTGATCCTCGGCGGGTTCGTCGCCGCCGCGCACAACCCGTACACCGCGGCCTTCGGCGCGCTACTGGTCGGCGCGTCCGGGGCCGCGCTGGCGCCCGGACTGCAAACCCGCCTGATGGACGTCGCGGCCGACGCCCAAACCCTCGCCGCCGCCCTCAATCACGCCGCTCTGAACATCGCCAACGCCGCGGGCGCCTGGCTCGGCGGCCTGGTCATCGCCGCAGGTCTCGGTTACACGGCCCCCTCCGTAGTCGGCGCCATCCTGGCCGCGACCGGCGTCGCGTTGTTCACCGTAACCGTCTGGGTCGCGCGGAAATCGCACCCGGGACGGCGTACACAACCGGCGGCGCGGTAGCGACCGAAGTACGGCCCGACCAGCCGAGGGCAGGCCATGACAAGACAGCGGTAAGGCGACGTTAAGCCGCTCGTTGGACCGTGAACACATGAGTCCCCCCGGTTCGCAGACGAAGCCGAGATGAAGGGCCCGTTGTCCGAGGCCCTCGACGAGGTACGCCGAAGACTGAAAGGCAGGCTGGGCCCTGCGAAGGATTCCGTCGAGGGTCGTGCTACCGCAGGTGGGGCACTGGATCAGTACTACCGAGCGCAGGGCGAGACCTTACGCACAAGTGCAAGCGAGTTCGATCGGGCCGATCGCGAAGGCGCGGCAGCACTCGCCGGTATCGCCCCGGAGCCGGCGGGATCGCCGCTGGCGGCAAAGCGATTCGGCGACGCGAGCGCTGTGCCGCTGGCCGAGATTCGCCCTGCGGGGGTGACCAGGTTGATCCGCAACGCGCATCAGCCGACGGCGGTGGAGGCCGATGCCATGCGGCGAGCTTACGCGGCCCAGACCGCGATCATGTCGCGGATCGGTGACCGTCCACCGACCCTCGCCGAGGTGCGGCAACTCCTCGCGCTGGTCAACCCCACCAGATCGCGGACGGCTGGCAACTGCATGGAGTGTTCATGGGCGGTGCGCGATATCTTGGCCGGCCGTCCCGCGGTCGCCGGTCCGAGCGGTGCCCAGAAGTTCATCGAGCCCTCGACGGAACGCTTCCACGGCGACAGCCACCGCGAAATCCACGAGGCGATATCGGAGAAGCTGCGCGAGCCGGGGCAGAACGCGATCATGTCGGGGAACCGATACTCCGACGCCTTCGGCCACCACTACAACGTCGCCAACATCGATGAGGACATCTACTACCTCGACGGGCAAACCGGCATCGTGACAGGCGAGAACATCGTCCCCGACGGGGATTACTACGTCGTGTTCCCGATGTGGGACAACAGTGCGTGATCGCGTCGCACAAGGTCGTCAGCCGTCGTGCCCGTCGGAATCCGGGCTCGCCGGGGCGGACGGGGACGGTCCGGCGGGGCGGGCGGCCAGGGCGCGGTCGGCGATGTCGCGCAGATGCGCCGAGGCGCGCCCCCACCGGCGGCGGGCTCGCTCGTCGTCCGGATCGATGAAGTTCGAGATCAAGATGCCGCGCAGCGCGTCCATCGCCGTGTAGATGAAGTCGCGTGCTTCCTTGCGCCGCACGTCGTCCGGCACGAAACGGGCCACAGCGAGCAGGACGGCGTTGTTGACGAACGGCTCGACTTTCTCCATCGCCGCGGCGAGCACCGGGTCGGTCCGTCCGGCGACCCACAGTTCGACCGTCGCGATGAACAGCGGACCCTGGTGCAGGTCCCACAGGAAATCCAGCGCCGCCGCCACCGGATCGTCGCCCGCTTCGACGCGCGACATCTCCCGCATGGCGGTCTCGGCGCGCAGCTGTGCCAGATGGCTGATCGCGGCCACCACCAGGTCGGTTTTCGAACCGAAGTGATGGACCTGGGCGCCGCGGGTCACCCCCGCGCGTTCGGCGACCCGCGGCGTGGTGGTGCCCGAGTATCCGTACTCGACCAGACAGTCCACCGTCGCGTCCAGCAACCGGGCGCGCATCTCGGTGCTGCGCTGCTCCTGCGTCCGGCGCTGCTGCTTCACGACTACGCTCCTGGCCACCGCACGATCTTACACTTACATACAGTGCTGTATGTTCTGCCATTCGTCGGCATCCGGTTCGCCGAGCGCGGGCGGACCTTTCCGCTGGCTCAAAATCCCCACGTAGTCGACTTCGGGGAAAACAAGCATGTCTCACTGTATGTCGCAGGTGAGATGCAATCGGCTGGTTACCCGCCTTGTCTCGGACTTGCTAGGTAAGGCCCTTGTTCACTTACATACAACCTTGTATGTTTGTTTCACTCCGTCGCTCGCGACGTACGCACAACCTGAGGAGTTCGATGGCGAACAAGGTCTACGTCGTCGGTGTCGGCATGACGAAGTTCGAGAAGCCGGGCCGCCGCACGGTCGAGGAAGCCGACGGCACCACCCGCGCCTGGGACTACCCGGACATGGCCAGGGAATCGGGCAGCAAGGCGCTCGCGGACGCGGGCATCGCCTACGACCTGGTGGAACAGGCTTACGTCGGCTACGTGTACGGCGAGTCCACCTCCGGGCAGCGCGCCGTCTACGAACTCGGCATGACCGGCATCCCGGTGGTCAACGTGAACAACAACTGCTCCACCGGTTCCACGGCGCTGTATCTGGCGGCGCAGGCGATCCGGGGCGGGCTGGCCGAATGCACGCTGGCGCTCGGCTTCGAGAAGATGCAACCCGGCTCGCTCGGGTCCACCTGGGACGACCGCGAGCAGCCGATGGCCAAGCACGTCATGGCGCTCGCCGAGATCTCCGAGGTGCTGTTCCCGGTGGCCCCGTGGATGTTCGGCGCGGCCGGGCGCGAGCACATGAAGCAGTACGGCACCACCGCCGAGCACTTCGCCTGGATCGGCCACAAGAACCACAAGCACTCGGTGAACAACCCGTATTCGCAGTTCCAGGACGAATACACCCTCGATGACATTCTCGGCTCGCGGATGATCTACGACCCGCTGACCAAATTGCAGTGCTCGCCGACCTCCGACGGGTCCGGCGCGGTCGTCCTCGCCAGCGAGAAGTTCGTCGACGCCCACGATCTGGCCGGGCAGGCGGTGGAGATCGTCGGCCAGGCGATGACCACCGACTTCGCCTCGACCTTCGACGACACCGCCAAGAACCTGATCGGCTACGACATGAACGTCCAAGCCGCGCGGAAGGTCTACCAGCAGTCCGGACTCGGCCCGGAGGACTTCCAGGTCATCGAACTGCACGACTGCTTCTCGGCCAACGAACTGCTGCTCTACGAAGCGCTCGGTCTGTGCGGCGAGGGCGAGGCGGGCCGGCTGATCGACGACGGCCAGACCACCTACGGGGGCAAATGAGTGGTCAACCCCTCCGGCGGCCTGATCTCCAAAGGGCATCCGCTCGGCGCGACCGGTCTCGCGCAGTGCTCCGAGCTGACCTGGCAGCTGCGCGGAGCGGCGGACAAGCGGCAGGTGGACGGCGTCACCGCCGCCCTGCAACACAACATCGGACTCGGCGGCGCGGCCGTCGTCACCGCCTACCAGCGCGCCGACCGCTGACCGGTCCGGCGAACTCGACGAGGAGTGCGACACATGGGACACATCGAAGCCACCAAGGACGTCAACGCCGCCCCCGAAGCTCTATGGGCGGTCGTCTCCGACCCGAAGAGCTGGGACAAGTGGTTCACCATCCACGAGCGCTTCATGGAGGAGCCGCCCGCCGTGCTCAGCGCGGGCGCCAAGCTGGTCGCCAAGATCGTGATGCTCGGCATGGCGAACAAGCTGGAGTGGACCATCGTCTCGGTGGACGCCCCGAACAAGCTGACCCTCGGCGGCACCGGCATGGCGGGCGTGCGGACCGAGTTCACCTTCGACATCCGGCCCAACGGCGATGGCAGCACCATCCTGGTGTCGGGCGACTTCGAGGGCGCGTTGATCAAGGGCGCACTCGGCAAAGCGGTGGAGAAGGACGGCATCAAACAGCTGGACCGCTCCCTCGACCAACTCGACGCCCTGGCCTCCGCGGCATGAGCGGTCAGGCCCGGAGGCGGCAGCGGAGTGCGACCACGCAGGGCCCCGCTCGTGCCGGAAAGGAAACAGCATGAGCGGTCAGGCCCGGAGGTGGCAGCGCAGTGTGACCACGCAGGGTCCCGCTCGTGCCGGAAGGGAAACAGCATGAGCGCCGGAACCGGTGCGCGCGTTGTCGAGTTCGACGACAGCGGCTTGGAGACGTGGTCCGACGAGGAGCGTTTCGAGGTCACGGCCGAGCGGATAGCGCAGTACGCCGCCGCGACGAACGATCCGATCGCCGCGCACCTGGCCGGTACGGTGGCCGGGCCGGTCTTCGCCATCGTCCCGGTCTTCGAGGCCATGATGATGCCCGTCATCGATGTCGCGCCGATGGACATCTTCGGCCGGGTCGTGCACGGAGAGCAGGACTTCCACTTCCATCGCGCGATCCGTCCCGGCGACCGGCTGGTCTCGCGCGCCAAGGCGATCGGTTACACCAGCCGCCCCAACGGCACGACCATCACCATCCGCATCGAATGCCGCACCGAGGCGGGAGAACTGGTCAACGACCAGTACCTGACGGCCTTCTTCCGCAACATCGACGCGGGCCGGACCGTCGGTGCGGCCGCTCCGGCACACAAGTTCGACGAACGGCTGCGCGAGCGGGGACCGGTCGCCGTCGTGGCGCAGCACGTGGACCACGACCAGACCTTCCGCTACGCGCCCGCCTCCGGCGATCCCGTGCCGCTGCACCTGGACGAGCAGGTCGCCAAGGACGCCGGATTGCCCGGCATCATCGCGCACGGTTTGTGCACCATGGCGTTCGCGTCCTGGGCGGTGCTCACCGAGGTCGCGGCGTCGGATGTGCACCGGCTCCGGCGATTCGCGGTGCGCTTCGCCAAGCTGGTCTTCCCCGGTGACGATCTCCAGACCCGCATCTGGAAGGCCGAATCCGCCGACGGCGTCACCCGCTACGCCTTCGAGACCGTGCGCGGCGACGATGTCGTGCTCAGCGACGGACTGGCCGAGATCGCCGACTGACCATCGCGCGGCGGCACGATTTCCGCCGCTTCCCTTCGGGCACGACTACAGGAGACAACACATGGGCGTACTGGACGGACGGGTCGCCGTCATCACCGGTGCGGGCCGCGGCATCGGCCGCGAGCACGCATTGCTGTTCGCGAAGGAGGGCGCCGCCGTGGTCGTCAACGATCTCGGCGGCAGCAACGCGGGGGAGGGGACCGACGCCGGCCCCGCCCAGGAAGTGGTGCGCGAGATCGTCGCCGCGGGCGGCAAGGCGGTTGCCAACGGCGACGACGTCGCCACTTGGGACGGCGCGCAGAAGTTGGTCGAACAGGCGGTCACCGAGTTCGGCGGCCTCGACGTCGTGGTGAACAACGCGGGCATCCTGCGTGACGCGTTCATCGCGGGCATGGACGAGGCGCAGTGGGACGCGGTGATCGCCGTGCATCTGAAGGGCCACGCCGCGGTGCTGCACCACGCCGCCGTGTACTGGAAGCAGCAGTCCAAAGCGGGCAACCAGCCGAAAGCCGCCGTGATCAACACCGCGTCGGCGTCGGGGACCACCCTGCCCAACCCGGGCCAGAGCAACTACGGCGCGGCCAAGGCCGGGATCGCCGCGCTGACCTTGGTGGCCGCCGACGAACTCGGCCGCTACGGCGTGCGGGTCAACGCGATCGCGCCGATCGCGCGCACCCGGCTCACCCTGGCCACTCCCGGCATGGGCGAGATGCTGGCGGCCGAGGCGGAGGCCTCCGAGGGCGGGTTCGATGCCTTCGCCCCGGCCAATATCGCGCCGCTGGTCGCCTACCTGGCCGCCGCGGACTGCCCGATCACAGGGAAGGTGTTCGCGGTGCAGGGCGGCGCGATCTCCGAGCTGGCCGGTTGGCACGATGTGAAGACCATCGAGACCGAGGGGCCATGGCTGATCGACGACATCGCGGCCCGGCTGCCCTGACCTCGGAAACGTGAGGAGAACGACGATGTTCGAATGGTCGGAGACCGATGTCATGATCCGCGACGCGGTTCGGGCGTTCATCGACAGGGAGATCCGCCCGAACCTGGACGCGCTCGACAGCGGTGAACTGCCGCCGTACCCCGTCATCCGGAAGTTGTTCCGGGAGTTCGGGATCGACGTGATGGGCGGCGAGGCCGTGCAGAAGATGCTGGCCAGGGAAGCGGCGCGGGAGACCGCGGAGGCGGAACAGAAGCCGAAGTCCTCCGGCGCGAGTCCGTTCGGCGGGCAGGAATCGCTGATGGCGGTGCTCATCGGCGAGCTGTCCGGGGTGTGCATGGGCCTGGTCTCGGCGATGGGGGTGAGCATCGGCCTGGGCGCCACCACGATCATGTCGCGGGGCACGCTGGCGCAGAAGCAGCGCTGGCTGGAGGACATCGTCACCATGCGGAAGGTCGCGTCCTGGGCGATCACCGAGCCGGACTCCGGTTCCGACGCGTTCGGCGGCATGAAGACCTACGTCAAGCGCGACGGCGAGGATTACCTGCTCAACGGCCAGAAGACCTTCATCACCAACGGCCCCTACGCCGACGTGATGATCGTCTACGCGAAGCTCGACGACGGCGCGGGCGGCGACAAGCGGGACCGCAAGGTGCTCACCTTCGTGCTCGACAAAGGCATGCCCGGCCTCACCCAGGGCAAGCCGTTCAAAAAGATGGGCCTGCACTCCTCGCCGACCGGTGAGCTGTTCTTCGACAACGTGCGCGTGAGCCGGGACCGGCTGCTCGGCGAGACCGAGGAGCACAAGGGCGGCGACGGCAGGGACAGTGCCAGGTCCAGCTTCACCGCCGAGCGCGTCGGCGTGGCGTTCATGGCGCTCGGCATCATCAACGAGTGCCATCGGCTGTGCGTGGAGTACGCCAAGAACCGCAAGCTCTGGGGCCAGGAGATCGGGCGCTTCCAGCTGGTCCAGCTGAAGCTGGCGAAGATGGAGATCGCGCGGATCAACGTGCAGAACATGGTGTTCAACACGCTGGAGCGCGGCCGGGCCGGCAAGCCGCCTACCTTGGCCGAGGCCTCCGCGATGAAGCTGTACGCCTCCGAGGCGGCCACCGAGGTGGCCATGGAAGCGGTGCAGCTGTTCGGCGGCAACGGCTACATGACCGAGTACCGCGTGGAGCAACTCGCCCGCGACGCCAAGTCGCTGATGATCTACGCGGGCAGCAACGAGATCCAGGTGACCCACATCGCGAAAGCGCTGCTGGCGCAGTAGTTTCGAATCGGTCGGCTCCGCCGGACGGGAAGCGGTCGCGCGGGCGGCGTTCCCGGTGCCGGGCCGGTGCCGCACACCACGACCGTCCCGGCCGGAGGGCGTCCGTCCGCGCGGACAGGGTCGCGTCCGAAGCGCGGGCCATGTAGCGCTGGACGAAGCGGCGGTCTATATCGGCCGCCGTTGCCCCATGATCACGTCGGCCGCCCGGAGAAACGCCCACCGCCCCTTCAACCCTTCGCGCGGCCAAGTGGTGGCGTGCTCTTGCCTGGAACTCGAACGCCAGCGTGCCACCACCACCACCTCTTTCGAGCGATGCGGGACCGAGCGTGCGTGGTTGGCGACCGGGCTCGCGCGTGCGCGGCCCGTGCGCGTGACGAGGGAGCGGGCGAGTGGTCGGCCGAGCCGACAACCAACCTCTGTGGACTGCGTGCGCCTGATCGCGGGGTTGGGTACCGACGTGCCCAGCGCACCGCAACTACGTCTTTCGAGCGAAGCGAGACCGAGCCTGTTCCGTTCGCGGCCCGGCTCGCGTCCGAGTGGCCGCCGCGCAAGCGACGAAGTCGCAAGCGGCGGTCGCTCGGACGCGAGCCATAAAGGGGCCGCGAACACCCAGCGCCGCAGGCGCTGGCAATAAACACAGCCGCGAACACGCCGCGCCGAAGGCGCGGCCAAACTACACAGCCCGAAGCCGGGTCCGGCTGGCGTAGACGTGCTCGGCGATGAGGGTGGCGATGCGGTCGGGTGCTTCCAGCATCGGTACGTGGCCGACGCCGTTGACCAGGATGCGGTCGGCGGATTCGGGCAGTTCCTTCAGGTAGCGCCGCGCGTAGACGCGGTTGGGGATGACCCGGTCGTATTCCGACAGCAGCAGCCGGACCGGCGTCTTCAGGGTGGACAGATCCGCCTGCGCGGGCGCGCGCATCGCGCCGAGGATCATCGGCACCATCGCGGGGCAGTGCAGCGCGGCGGCGAGCGCGGCCGCGGCGTCGCGCCGGGATACCGCCGCGGCCTGCTTGCTCAACGCGAGCAAGGCGACCCGCTGGGCGAGGGGGTTGCCGATCGCGAATCCGCTCATGCGCTTGCCGATCTGGACGAGCGGTATCAGGGAGAGGAATTTCAGGTTGATCCGCCACTGGGTCAGCGAGGGCGCGTGCCAGCCGCCCGCGGGCGCGATGAGGGTCAAGGTGCGGGCGCGTCCGCGGCGCGCGAGTTCGACGCCGACCAGCCCGCCGAGCGAATTGCCCGCGATATGGCAGGTGCGCCAACCAAGTTCGTCGAGCTGCTCGCAGATCCGGTCGGCCAGCGACTGCACGTCGACCGACGGGCCTCCGGTGGGCGCGCCGCCCCAGTGACCCGCGAACGCGGGTGCGAACACCTCGCAGTGTGTGGACAGCCGCGCCGCCGTCTGTTCCCAGCAGTGCGGCGACATCATGAATCCGTGCAGCAACAGCAGGGGATCGCCGGATCCCACGTGCAATGCCTTGATCGGCTGGGGCGGTTTCGCCCGGGTGGATCCGCGCGCGACGGCGGAGGAGGACTGGGAGGTGTCGGACGACATCGTCATCACCCCTTCCTGGACGGCAGTGTCCAAGGGACTTCATCTGACCAGCATTGTACGGTCGTGGAGTGCCGTATATCTCGACAGTGAACGTGAACGGTGTCCGCGCTGCCGCGGGTAAGGGCTTGCTCGCCTGGCTCGCGGCCACCGAGGCGGACATCGTCTGCGTGCAGGAGACCCGCGCCACCGACGAGCAGGTCGTGGCCGCGCTGGCGCCCGCGCTGGACGCGGGATGGCAGCTGTCGCACGCCGAGCCGGAGTCCAAGGGCCGCGCCGGTGTCGGCATCCTGTCCCGGCGGACGCCCAGCGCGGTGCGAGTCGGCTTCGGCAGCAGCGAGTTCGCGGCGGCGGGCCGCTATCTCGAGGCCGACTTCGACGACGTCACCGTGGCCAGCGTCTACGTGCACTCCGGTGACGCGGGCACGGTGCGCCAAGACGAGAAGTATCGCTTCATGGCCGAACTCGGCGCCTACCTCACCGCGCGGACGGGTGATTTCGTGGTCGCCGGGGACTGGAACATCGCGCACACCGAGCGCGACCTGAAGAACTGGAAGGGCAACCTGAAGTCGGCCGGGTTCCTGCCGCAGGAGCGGGCGTGGATCGATGACCTGCTGGCCGCCGGATACGTCGACGTGGTGCGACAGTTGCACCCGGAGGGCGACGGTCCCTACAGCTGGTGGTCCTACCGCGGCCGCGCTTTCGACAACGACAGCGGCTGGCGCATCGACTATCACCTCGCTCGCGGTGATCTCGCCGCCCGCGCCAAGGACGCGGTGGTCGAGCGTGCCGCCTCCTACGATCAGCGCTGGTCCGACCACGCGCCCGTCACGGTGCAGTACCGATGAGCCGGTCGATCAAGCGCGGCATCGGCCTGCGGCGCGCGGTGGCCTCGGTGGTCTTCGCCATTATCTAGCTGGTCTCCTACTCGGTGGTTCCACCGCTACGCCGCGCGCCGATCGCCTTCCGGATCAGCACCCGCGCTGCTTCGCCGGTCACGGATTGACCGGCGAGAGTATCGAACGCCCGGCCGTACTGGGCTATCTCTCCCGGCTGGGTCACGGTGATACTTGCCGTGTGCCCTTCCACTTTCACCATGCGGTTGTCGTACATGAAAAAGTTCTCGACTATGACTAGTCCGTCATATTGCCGCGGGACGATTCCCACGGTTACACGAGCCATTCCGATAACCGAGTACAGCCGGTCGAGCTGACCAAGCATCACTTGGTCGTTCCCGATAGTGGTGTACAATGATTGCTCTGCTAAGAGAATATGGAGCCATTTTTCCGGCTTGTACAAGACTTGCTGGCGTTCCATCCGCTTGGCTACCGCTGCGTCTACGTCATCGGGTATCTGGTAGAACTCGACAACATTTCGCATCATCGCGGTTGCGTAGTCGGCAGTTTGAAGCAGCCCGGAGACGATCATCGGTTCCCAGTTACGAATAAGTTCCGCTTGTGATTCGAGTTTCAGGGTTTGTTGTTGCCGGTTCTTCATGCCGGAGCTGAGGGCTTGTCGCCACTCGACATACGCCGAGTCGATGTGGTGCAGGGTGGCTAGCAGGTCTTCGAGCTGATCGGTACACCCGGCGAGCTTGCAGTACGCCCGTATATCCACGTCGGACGGGCGTAGCTTCCCGTACTCGATTTTCGAGATACGTGATTCGTGTACGCCCAGGTGAGCGGCAAGCTCTCGGCCGGATACCCCTCCGCGTCTCCGTAACTCCCGAAGACGTTTCCCGAAGGCTTGCCGCTGTTCCTGTATTGAGTTTGTCACTGCGCGTACTCGGGGTACGGCGTCGACATGCCCCACAGCTGTTCTTTGATCCGGAGGCATTGACCAACGATTACAGGGTCGGTGGTCACTGCTGAACTACCGGTGCCCCGACCATCTTTATCTGACAGGTTGAAGGCAACTGCTTTGTTGTCCAGCAACCAATAATCATCGCTAGGGACTTCCCCGGCGAGATGCCGGGGTAGATACCGGATATCTTCGCCTGCCTCGACGTTGAGAGCAGCGATAACCAGCGACCACCGTTGATAGTCGCTGTGCGGCACGGTGACCACCCGAACCCGGCTGACAGACACTCCGTCTGCCATGAGGTCTTCAACGAACGTGTACCAGTCGTGGAACCATGCCCGGTAGTCGTACGGTTCGCCGTTGACGAAGGCGCGGAAAGCTTCGTCTTCGTCGGGTACTCCGTACGTGTCCAGAACCTCTAAATGGAATGCCTCCGAACGGCATTCGCGTAGCAGTTCAGTCGTCGGCCGGAGTTCCAAAGTAAGTCCTCTCCATTCGCGGTACCTCGATTGCCGTCTCGTAGGTTTCCATCGTCATCTGTTCGAGCGTGTCCGGGTCTGTGATCGGTCGGCCGGTGAGCCGGAACGTACCCCGGCCGGTGTCGCTGAGCATGGCACCGATGTAGTTCCGGGGTTCGGCAAACCCGGTCAGCAAGTGGGGTATTTCGACTGTCTCCGGTTGGCTGGTCCGCCAACCGAGGACTACGTACGTGTCTTGGTCGGTGGCGTACAGCGTGGGGCAACCATCCTTGTTCGATCCGCCTTTCCCCAGGAGCGTTAAACGCATGGCTGTGCCTCTCGTCTAGGTGTGTGCCACTACTTGCGGCCTACACATCTCATGGTGCCGTGTACGTGCCTGAATTGCACGAGAACAGCAGTTATATTGGCAAGTAGTGGCAAGTTAATAGACCAGCGGGGGAGCCGGTTCGTAGCTTCAGACGTGGCCCCCGTGGCATGTGACGCCCAACCGGTCACGGGGTGCCTACCAACTGGCCTACTACAGGGGTTGAAATGACCACAGACGGAGACCGCAGGGGCACAGAGCTTTACCCGTTCCCTGGTGGTGTGTTCGAACGGTGGGGTAACACCGACGACGCTGGGCCGGGCGTGTATGTCGAGTTCCACCACGCCCGGCAGTCGTGTAACGACGCTCGCGCCTTCGGCCTTGGTGAGGAAGCGAAGCTTCCCCGGTGCAGTCCATCTCCGATGGCTGCGCCAGCGGCGCGACTCGGTTCGGTGGACGACGAGACGGAGCCCGCGTGATGGGGTTGTTTGTGGCGTTCGCTGTCCCGCTGGTCGCGTTCTTCGCTGTGGTGTTCTGGCCGGAACGGATTCCGAAGGAACGGACCGTAGACGCGATCCGCGAACGGATCGAACGCGAAGGCGGTAGTTAGATGACCGGCGAGGGTCTTCCGGAACGTGATCCCGGTACCAGATCGGGTCTGTTTCTTCTCTCCAGCTTTGACGAGTGGGAACCTCCGACACCCGATCTTCTGGAGCGAGTTAGGTCCGGTCTGACATCGAAATCGGGGGATAACCGTTGAAAACCATTACTGGGCTGACCGCTGCGGCTGTGCTGATCGGCATGAGTCCAGCGGCTACCGGCACGGCCCACGCCGGCCGCAGTTGCGATTTCGAGTTCACGCACTCGGTGCCGACAGTGCTACCGCCCCAGATCACGGGCGACGGTATTGCCGCGTGTGATGTCCCGCCGGACGAACACATAGTCGTCTTGGCGTTGCAGCACGAGGAGGTCGGTCGGTGGGAGGTTGTCTCTACCCGAACCGATTCGACCATCCCCCCACCGTTCCGGGGCGGTGGACACTCCTACGCGGTGTCGGCTGCGTGCTACGCCGGGAAATGGCGTGTCAGCGTCGGTATACGCGGCAAAATTCAGGGGCACCAGTTCACCTACAACAACGCATCCGGCACGGTGGAGGTCCCTGCCTCGAAGTGTCACTCCCGATTCTGAAGGAGCCAGAGTCGTGCCTACGCCTGAACCGATCGAGTATCCGATAGATCCTGACAACCCGCCGGAGTTCCCCGGAAAGCTGCCCCGAGAGCTTTCGGTGAAGGTCCGTGATCGGTTGCAGAAGATTGCCGAGGAAGTGAACCCGTATCTCGGTCCCGACCACCGGGCCATAGCCGCACTGCTCAAAGCTGCGGAAGAGTTGGCGGTAGTCACCTTCCCCAAGTCGGGGCGGTACGCCGAGTACACGCCAGACGAGTGAGCCCAGCTGCGGGACAGGTGACGTAGATTCGTCAGTCATGACGGGTAGCCGCGCCACCAGCAAGAGGCGTAACGGGGTCTGTAGTCCGGTTACTTCCCTGTTCAGGGGTGATTCTCTGGTTGGAACCGAGGCGGGACGTATCGATTACCTCCTCCGTGGTGAGCCGGCCGCCCGCGCCAAGGTCGCGGTGATCGCACGGGCCACCGAAAATCAGCGCGGGTCCGGCCATGCGTCTGTCACGGGGCAGTACCGATGAGCCGGTCGATCAAGCGCGGCATCGGCCTGCTCGGCGCGGTGGCCTTGGTGGTGCTCGCCGCGGTGCTCGCGTTGTACGACGGTGGGAATACCACCACGTCCGCCCCGGCGAGTCGCGCGACCACCGCTGTGACGAGCACGGTCACCCCGACCAGCGCGGCGCCGCGCGGTGCGGACAGCGCGTCGCCGGTCACCCAGGCGTCCGGTGTCCCGGAACGCGCGTACGCCACGCTGCGGGAGATCGACGCGGGCCGGTGGCCGGATTCGGCGAACGCTCCCGGCACCAAAGGCGGTGAGCGATGGATGAATCGGGGTGGGGACCTGCCCGCGACCGATGGCTCCGGTAAGCCGATCACCTATCAGGAATGGGACGTCAATCCCAAGCAGTCCGGCCGATCCCGTGACGCCGAACGCATCGTCACCGGCAGCGACGGTTCGGCTTGGTACACCGGCGACCACTACAAGACCTTCACGAGGATGCGCTGATGACAAAGACCGTCACGCTGTCGCAGTTCCTTGCCCGCTCCGACGCCGACGACGCGCCGCCCAGCGCCGGACTCGCCCCGCCCCGCGTCACCTTCGGCACCCTCGCGGTCGACGCCGCCGACTTCAGCGGGGTGCGGGACAAGGCGCCCTCCGGATACCTGGTGCGCGAGTTGCGCGGCGCGAAGATGCCCACCACCGCCCGGCTCTTCGACGAGTTCGCCGCCGCGTTCCAGTTCCCCTACTACTTCGGCGAGAACAAGGACGCGTTCGACGAATGCCTGCGCGACCTGGACGATTTTCTCGGCGAAGGGGCCGGATACGTTGCGGTGGTGCGCGATTCGGCGCAATTGCTCGCCGACGAGCCGATCGAGCGGGACTGGTTCGCCGAGGCCATGCGCGACTGCGCGGCCTACTGGTCGCGGCGGGACGTGCTCTTCCGGGTGGTGCTGCAAGGCGACGCGCCCGACTTGGAAGACGTGTCCCTGCGCCTGTGACCGGGGCTGTTACCGCAGTTTCTCGGCCAGGTCCTCGCCCAGCAGGACGAACACGTCGACCGTCTGCTCGATCAACTCCTCGCGCGTGAGGTCGAGGCCGCCCTGGAGCCAGGCGGTCAGCGTCTGCACCAGGCCCCCGACCAGGTACAGGGCCCGGAAGTCGACCACCGCGGCCGGGGCCGAGTCGGACATCCGGTAGAAGTCCGTGCCCTCCGTGGCGACCATCCGCGCGAACGCTCGCACCGTCTCGGTGGTGCGGGCCCGCAGTTCCGGCGTCGCCATGCCCGCGATCAGGGCGGCCTTCGCCTTGCGCGGGTCGTCGGTGAGCAGGTGCACGCCCGCGGTGATCGCGGCGTGCGCGGTCGCGCGCGTGTCCGGCGCGGCGGTGCGGACGGCGGCGAGGATGGCCGCGGCCAGTTCCGTGGCGATCCCGTCGATCAGGGCGGTGAGCACGGCGTCGCGACTGTCGAAGTTCTCGTAGTAGTACCGCTCGTTGAGACCGGCCCGCGCGCACAACCCCGACACGGTCAGCTTGCCCAGCCCCTCCGTGCCGATGATCTCCAGCGCGGCTTCCAGCAACGCCGCACGCCGCTGCGCCCGGCGCTCTTCGGCGGAAACACCCCCATAAGTCCGTTGCGCCGTCACCCTTCGATTCTTACAGGCCCGCTGAACCCGGTGCCCTCGATCGCCGCGCCCGCCGCCGATTCCGGGCGTATGTGGCAATCAGGTAGCGCTTGGCATGCGGCCACCGAGACCGCGTGACCTGTGTCCCAGCGTTCGACCCGACGTGCAATCACGTCTTTCAATCAAAGTGGCTACATCCATTGCCAGAAAGACAGGTTCTGGTAGATGCTATTGCCAGATGTTCTCGACGAGGAGGCGGCCATGTCCGAGCCCGGCTATTTCAGTGACCACTCGATGGTCCGGCGGGTGATGACCAAGCGGGCGGTGGGACTGACCTACGGTCTGCGCGCCCTGGTGATCGGCGCGGTGCACCCGCTGCTCTACGTCGGCACGGCGGAGAACACCGAGCACCGCATGACGCCCTACACCCGGCTGGCGCTGACCGGCCGCTTGTTCGAGGCGGTGTTCCTCGGCAGCAAGGCCGAGGCCGATCGCGCGCTGGCGTTCACCAGGAAACGGCACGTCAAGGTGCGTGGGGCGCTGCCAGAGGACGCCGGAGCCCAGCACCCGGCGGGCACCGGGTACTCCGCGCTCGACCCGCACCTGATGTTCATGACGATGGCCTTCACGTTCGACTCGGCCGAGGTGATGTACGACCTGCTGGTGCGCACCATGACCGACGGCGAGCGCGAAGGGCTCTACCAGGACTACGTGCGCTGGGGCGAGCTGTTCGGCATGCCCGTGGACGCGGCGCCGGCGAGCTACCCGGAGTTCCGGGCCTTCTTCGACGGCTACCTCGCCTCCGACGAGCTGTTCCTCACCGACGAGGCGCGGCTGGTCGGCTCCTACCTGGCCGGACAGCGCGTCCCCTACTCGCAGGGCGTGCCGTTGCAGCAGGTCACCTCCGCGTTCTATCTGCTGGTGCAGGGCAGTCTGCCGCCACGCATCCGCCGGATGTACGGGATGCGCTGGGGTGTCGCCGATGAGGTCGCCTACCAGGGTCTGTCGCGGGCGGTGCGCACCGCGCACGTATCGGTTCCGCTGGTGCCACCGGTGCTGCGCGGTACGCTCGCCGGGCCGAGCGCGCCGGTCTACAAGATGCTGTCGCGGCGGGAACACACACTGGTCAGCGGCGGAAGGCCGAGCATGCCCGGAGTCGACCCGCGCAACTGGGTGCAGCGAAATTCGGCTTGAGCCGCATGCGAAGATCGAGGTATGTCCAGTCCTGCGCCCAGCCCGGCCGCCGAACGCAAACAGCGGGTTCTGTCCGGGATCCAGCCGACCAGCTCCTCGTTCCATCTCGGGAACTACCTTGGCGCGCTGCAGTACTGGGTGACCATGCAGGACGATTACGACGCGCTGTACTTCATCCCGGATCTGCACGCGATCACGGTGCCGCAGGACCCCAAGGAGTTGCGGCTGCGCACCAAGGTGGCCGCCGCCCAGTTGCTCGCGATCGGCATCGACCCGAAGAAGTCGACCCTGTTCGCGCAGAGCCAGGTGCCCGAGCACGCCGAACTGGCCTGGGTGCTCAGCTGCATCACCGGTTTCGGCGAGGCCAGCCGGATGACGCAGTTCAAGGACAAGTCGGTGAAGCAGGGCGCGGAGAACGCGACCGTCGGCCTGTTCACCTACCCCATCCTGATGGCCGCGGACATCCTGCTCTACCGCGCCCATCAGGTGCCCGTCGGTGAGGATCAGCGTCAGCACCTGGAACTGACCCGGAACCTCGCCCAGCGCTTCAACACTCGGTTCAAGAAGACGTTCGTGGTGCCGGAGGCGCACATCGTCAAGGGCACGGCGAAGATCTACGACCTGCAGGACCCGACGGCGAAGATGAGCAAGTCGGCCTCCACCGACGCGGGCCTGATCAATCTGCTCGACGACCCGAAGGTCACCGCGAAGAAGGTGAAATCCGCGGTCACCGACACCGAACGCGAGATCCGCTACGACCCGGAGCGCAAGCCGGGCGTCAGCAATCTGCTGGTGATCCTGAGTTCGCTGACCGGTGCGCCGATCGTCACCCTGGAAAAGGATTTCGAGGGTAAGGGTTACGGCGAGCTGAAAGCCGACGTGGCCGACGCGCTGGTGGAATTTGTCACGCCGTTGCGCGCGAAGGTGCAAGAGTACATGTCGGATCAAGGTGAACTCGACCGCGTACTCGCCGCAGGCGCGGAGCGCGCGCGAGAGATCGCCGGCAACACCCTCGCGCAGGTCTACGACCGCGTCGGTCTGCTGCGTCGCTGAGCGGCTGCTCGCCTTCGCCGGGCGGTTGTCGCCCGCTCGACCGGGTATCACCGGTGCGAGGTCTCTCGGTCGAAGGGGCGAATGGTGCAGGTGATCGACAACGTCAAAGCCGGGATCGAACGCCGGATTCAGGCGAAACCGTGGCTGGACCATCTGGTCCGTGCGGCGGGGCGCTATCAGCGGCAACGGGGTAACTACTACGCGGCCGGCATCACGTACTTCACTGTGCTGTCGTTGTTTCCGCTGCTCATGATCGCCTTCGCGGTGGCGGGCGTGATCTTGTCCAGCAATCCGGACCTGCTCGGGGAGTTGCAGGCCAAGATCGTCGAGAACATTCCCGGCTCGTTCGGCACCCAGCTCAACGACCTGATCGACCAAGCGGTCGAATCCCGGCGCACGGTCGGCGCGCTGGGCCTGGTCACCGGCGTCTACAGCGGGCTCGGCTGGATGGCCAACCTGCGCGCCGCGCTCACCGAGCAGTGGGATCAGAAGTCCCCGGACGGTAACTGGCTGATGACCAAGCTGTCCGATCTGGGCGCGCTGATCGGTCTCGGCCTCGCGTTCACCGTCTCGCTCGGGTTGTCGGCGCTGGCGTCCAGCTCACTGGGCAGCCAGTTGCTCGACGACCTCGGTCTCGGCGACCTGCCGGGCGCGGGCGTGTTGCTGTCTCTGGTGTCGATCGCGCTCGGATTCCTCGCTTCCTGGGCGGTGTTCGCGTGGGTCATCGCGCGGTTGCCCCGGGAACCGGTGACACTGGCCAGTGCCGCCAAAGCCGCCGGCCTGGCCGCGCTGGTCTTCGAGGTGTTCAAGATCGTCGCCTCGATCTACCTGCAATCGGTGCTCAACAGCCCGGCGGGCGCCACCTTCGGCTCGATCATCGGTCTGATGGTGTTCACCTACGTCACCTACCGCATCGTCCTGTTCGCCACGGCGTGGGCCGCCACCGCCGCGGAGAACGAGCCGGAGGCGGAGGTCCCCGCGCCAGGACCGGCCGTGATCGCGCCGCGGGTCGGCGCGCGGGACGTTTCGATGGGAGCAGGCGCCGCCTTCTTCGGCGCGGGGGCGCTTGCCGCTCTTGCGCTTTCCGGCTTGCGCAGGTCGCCGGGCCGGCGGTGACCGGTCAGCGCCGCCGGGTTGCTCGCCGTGCCCCCAGCAGCAGGGCGGCGACCACCAGGACGCCGCCGATGATCAGCCCTGTTCGCGCGCCGGAGTGGCGGTCCCCGGTGTGCGGCATGGCGGACGGATCGCTGCCCGGCGACGATGCCGTGGCGGAGCCGGAGCCCGGCGTCGGCGGCGCGGCCAGGGCGACTCCGCTCTGGTCGCGCTGGGGCACCACCGCGCCGGGCAGGTTGCCGATCACGGCGCCCCTGGGCAGCGCGAACCCGTAGTCGAGCAGGCGAGCGGCCTGTTCCCACGGCCGCACCGGCTGCACGTCGGCTTTGAGGAGAGTGACGACGAGCCTGCGGCCGCCTCGCTGGGCGGCGGCGACGAAGGTCTGGCGCGCGTCGTCGGTGAAGCCGGTCTTGCCGCCGAGGGCGCCGTCGTAGTTGTAGAGCAGCTGGTTGTCGTTGCCGATCGGGTAGCCGGGGCGGTCGGTGTCACCCGGAATCGATGGATCGGCGGGGTAGCCGGGGAAGTCGACCTGCTCGGTGTGGATCAGCTCGGCGAACAGCGGGATGGTCATCGCCTCGCGGAACAGCACGGCGAGGTCGTAGGCCGAGGTGCTCATGCCGGGGCCGTCCAGCCCGGAGGGAGTGGCCGTGCGGGTGTCCATGGCGCGCAACGATTTCGCCAGGTCGTTCATCTTGGCGACGGTCACGGCGTCGCCGCCGAGCTGCGCGGCGATGGCGTGTGCCGCGTCGTTGCCCGAAGCCATGATCAGGGCCTGCATGAGCTGCCGGTTGGTGTATCGGCCGCCGGGCCCGATGCCGACCCTGGTGCCGTCGGCGTCGGCGTCGGCCCGCGTGCCGATGACCACCTTGTCGAGATTCAGCGTGCGCAGCGCCAGCGTGGCCAGCAGCACCTTGATCGTGCTCGCGGGCCGGTAGCGGCCGTGCGGGTCCTTCGCGGCCAGGACCTCACCGGTGTCCAGGTCCGCCACCAGCCATGCCGTCGCGGAGATGTCCGGTGGAGCGGGCGGCGCGTTCTTGGGGAGCACGACTCCGCACTCGCCCAGGCGGGCGCCCCCGATCGGCGGGGAAGGGATCGGGAGGGGCGTGGGAGTGGGCTGTCCGGGCGCGGGCACCTCGGAGGTGTCGATCGGCGTCGGCGGCAATGTCTTCTGCGGGCACCCGTCGGTGTTCGGGGTGGTGAACGGCGTGGTGGTGCTGGGGGGCGCTGCGACGGACGGCGCGGCGGTCGCTCCGATCGCGGCGACGGCGAGCACGGCGCCTACGCAGAGCAAGGCACGGCGAGTGATCTTCATCGCGGATGAGCCTAGCGAGCGATCCGGTGATCGGTCATGCCATCCCCGCGACAGTATTGACAGCTCCTACTAAATGAGAGTTACTATCAAAAAATTGTAGCTATCACTTTTGGAGGCGTCATGAAGAACGACTCGGCGCGCCGCTGGCTCGCCCTCGGCGCGCTGGCCGTCGCGATGCTGACCATCGGCCTCGATGTCACCGTGC
Organism: Nocardia beijingensis NBRC 16342; assembly: GCF_001612785.1. Classification (GTDB taxonomy): domain Bacteria; phylum Actinomycetota; class Actinomycetes; order Mycobacteriales; family Mycobacteriaceae; genus Nocardia; species Nocardia beijingensis. Next base: position 115,254 of record NZ_BDBC01000025.1, on the reverse strand, counting down.
TGACCGTGGCGCTGCCGACGCTCGCCGTGGACCTGAACGCGAACACCGCTGCGCTGCAATGGTTCAGCAGCGCCTACACGCTTGCGCTGGCCGCCGTGATGCTGCCCGCGGGCGCGCTCGGCGACCGCTACGGCCGCAAGAAGTTCCTGCTCGCCGCCTTGATGCTGTTCGGTGTCGCGTCCATCGCGTGCGCCGTGGCAGGCTCGCCCGGCGAACTGATCGCGGCGCGCGTGGTGCTCGGCGTCGCGGCGGCGGCGATGATGCCGCTGTCGATGTCGGTGTTGCCCGCGCTGTTCCCCGAACCCGCCGAATTGCAGCGGGCGCTCACCGTCTGGATCACCTCGACCGCGATCGGCCTGCCGCTGGGCCCGATCGTCGGCGGCTGGTTGCTGCGCAATTTCTGGTGGGGTTCGGTGTTCCTGATCAACGTGCCGATGGTCGTGATCGGCGCGAGCGCCGTCGCCGCGCTGGTGCCGGAGTCACGCAGCGCTCAGCGCTTCCGGATCGATCTGCCCGGCGTCGCGCTGTCCGCGACGGGCATGCTCGGCCTCACCTACGGCTTCATCCGGATCGGTGAGAAGGGCTGGGGCGACGGCCCGGCCTGGGCGATCGTCGCGGCGGGTGCGCTGCTGCTTACCGCCTTCCTGCTGTGGCAGCGCAGGACCACGCATCCGCTGATCGATCTCGGACTCTTCGCCGCCGATGGATTCCGCTGGGGGACGGCCTTCTCGATCGTGGTGAACTTCGCCATGTTCGGCATGTTCTTCACCGTTCCGCAGTACTTCCAGGCGGTGCTCGGCGTGGACGCGCTCGGCAGCGGCCTTCGGCTGCTTCCGTTGATCGGCGGGTTGCTGGTCGGCAGCAGGCTGGTCGACAAAGTGCTGCCCATATTTGGCGTGCGCGTGGTGGTGGCCGGCGGATTCGCCCTGCTGGCGGGTTCGCTGGCGCTGGGCGCGCTGACCACGGTCGACAGCGGCTACGGCTTCGCCGCACTGTGGCTGACCCTGCTCGGCGCCGGTATGGGATTGGTGATGCCCGCTGCCATGGGCATGGCGATGGGTGACCTGGACGCCGAACGCTCCGGCTCCGGTTCCGCGCTGTTGCAGGCGCTGCGCCAGGCCGGCGGCACCATCGGCGTCGCGGTACTCGGCACCGTGCTGTCCACCCGGTACCGGGCGGAACTGGGTGAGCTGGACCGCGAACCGATCGCCGACGGCGTGAACGCGGGCGTCGCGACGGCGCGCAAGCTGGGTGATCCGTCGATGCTGCACCAGGTGCAGGTGGCCTTCCTCGGCGGCATGAGCGCGATGCTGTGGACCTGCGCCGCGCTGTGCGTGCTGGCGGCGGTGCTCACGGCGACGTTGGTGCGCACGCGGCAACCGGCCCGGTCGCCGGAGCCGGGTGCGGCAGAATCGATCCATGTCGGTTGAGCTACCCGCGAACGGGACGGCGCAGGGGCTGCGCGAGCGGAAGAAGGAACGGACCCGCAGGACGATCCGCTTCGAGGCTTTCCGGCTGTTCCGCGAGCAGGGGTACAACGAGACGACGATCGAGCAGATCGCCGCGGCCGCCGATGTCTCGCCGAGCACCTTCTTCCGGTACTTCCCGTCCAAGGAACAGTTGGTGCTCGCGGACGATCTCGATCCGGCGATGATCGAAGCGTTGCGGCGTCAGCCGCGCGACATCGGGCCGATGGCGGCCTTCCGCAACGCGGTGCTCGAAGTCTTCGGCAATCTGCCCGCCGCCGAGCTGGCATTCGAGCAGGAGCGGCAGGCGCTGCTCTATCACGTGCCGGAGCTGCGGTCGGCCATCGGCTTGGAGATCATTCGCAGCATCGACCTCATCGCGGGCCTGCTTGCCGACCATCTCGGCAGACCCGCCGACGACTTCGAGGTGCGCGTGGCGGCGGGCGCGATGGCGGGCGCGGCACTCGGCATGGCGACGATGACGCCCTTGAACGTCGAAAACATCACTCGCACATTGGATTTCCTGGACGCGGGCATGCCGCTCCGGCCGAAGCGCGAGTCCTGACATCTCGATCCGGCCGCACCGCTACGCGCCGACAGGGCTGCCGTGCCGCAGCCGGTCGGGTGTGTCGTCGTCCATGGTCGCGAAGAAACCGCCGATCACGTCCTCGATCTCGGCGATCGAGTCCGCGCAGTAGAGCGTCGGCTGATAGTGGGTGATGTCGTAGGTGGCGGTGCCCATCCGAGCGATGTCGAGCGGGCGCAGCTCGGCGTGCCGGAACTCCTCGATCTCGCCGTAGGACGACAGCAGGCCCGCGCCGTAGCACCGCACTTCGCCGCGCTCCCGGACGACGCCGAATTCCATCGAGAACCAGAAGACGTCGGCGAGGAATTTCAGCGCGCGATCGGTGCTCAGGCGCGCGACCGCCGCGCCGACGGTCGCGTAGATCGCCGCGAAGCGCGGGCTCGCGATCTGGTTGGCATGGCCGATGATCTCGTGGATGGCGTCCGGCTCCGGGGTGTACAGCGGTGCGGAATGATGCCGGATGTACTGGGTGGAGTGGAAGATCCGATCGGCGAAGGAACCGAAGAACTCCCGTAGCGGCACCAACCCCGCGGCCGGTGCGTAGCGGAATCCGGTCAGCGGTGCGAGCGCCGCGGACACCTCGTCCAACTGCGGGATGTGATCGGTGGGCAACGACAGCGCCTCGGCGGCCGCCAGTATCTCCGCGCTGGCATAGGTGCGATGTTTGCGTGCGAGTTCGGCCGACACGATCCGCCACACCTGCTGCTCCTCGTCGGTGTAGGCGATCTGCGGCGGCGGCTTGCCCGGTGCGTGGTCCAGTGCCAGCGCGGCGATGGCGTTGCGCCGGGCCCGATATTCCGGATCGTGCACACCGGGGTGCTCATCGCTCAGGTGCACGGTCACGTCGCCGTCGCCGGTGCGGGTCACCGGCGAGTACAACTGCGCCTCACTGAACATGACTCGATGCAAGCACCGCAGGCAGCCGTCGACAACAAAAGCCCGTTCAGCTGGGCAATCTGCCTAGCTGAACGGGCTGCGGCCGGGCCGTCGTGTCAGTCGAAGCCCGCGATCGGGCGGCGTGCTGATCAGTGCGCGCCGTGCAGCGAATGCACCACCGCGTGGCCTTTGCCGCGTCCGATCATCCACTTGTTGACCGGCGTGGTCAGCACGAAGGCCACCACCAAGGCGAAGGCGAGGGTGATCCAGAACAGGAAGGTGTCCAGGTGGGCGTCCATCGCGCCGGGGACGGCGAGGATCACGGCGTTGTCGACGATCTCCATCACCGTGATGGACACCGTGTCGGCGGCCAGCGCGGTGCCGATGGCGGCCGAGAGCGGCAGGCCCGCGCGCAGCACGCCGCGCATGGTCAACGCGTAGCCGAACACGAACGCCAGCACGATGGCCAGCACCATCGTCGAGGTGTTGTTCCAGCCCAGTGCGGTGCCGATCACCATGCCGAGGATTTCGCCGATGGCGCAGCCGGTGAGGCAGTGCAGCGTGGCCATGGCCGCCATCCGCCAGGTAGCGGGGGAGTGGTGCCCGGTGTGATGTCCGGCGTGCGTGGCGTGCGAGACGTGCTCGCCCGCCGGGTGGTGCCTGTGTTCCATGGGAGGAACTATACCCCCGTAGGGTACTTATGCAAGGCCGAGTTGGCGATTTGCCGGACATGAGCGGACGTTATGCCGCAAGATGGCGAAAGTATGAAGGAGGGCGCATGAAATCCGTGCGGATCGATCTCGACCAGGACCTGCTCGCCGCGGCCGCCGCCATCATGGGCACGTCGTCCAGCGCCGCCACCGTCAACGAGGCCTTGCGCCGGATCGTCGTGCACGAGCGCCAGCTGCACAATCTGCAGCGCTTGGCCGCGAAGGCGTTCGTCGGGCTACCCGACGTCGCGGTGATGGACCGCTAGCGGCTCCGCTGCTGCGGGCTACCTCGGAGAGGTAGGCCGTTGCTCGTCGAGGGCGTGCCGCCAGACCTCGTCGAACTCCTCGGCGTCGATCTGCAGCGCGGTGAACTCGGTCTCGGCGCTCAGCTCGTCCGGCGTCGGAACCGGGATCTGCCCGAGTTCGGTCGTGCCGGTGCCGCTGCTCGAATCGGCCCAGTCGCGGTGCCCGTCGCGGAACACCTCGACCTTGCGCACCTCGAAACCGTCGTCGCCGATCTCGCTGAACAGTTCGACCGGCTCGTCGTCGAAATCGTGGTGCCATTGCGCCTTCAGGTACCACATCGCCCATCAGCTCCCCAGCTCGCGACCGACTCGGCTACCGAACCGCACATCAGCCAGCATATGGGTGCGGCGTCCTGCTGCCGAGTTGTCCGCACGGCCGGCGGGAAGACGCGGGGCGGACGTGCCTCGGCACGGGGCGGCGTCCTGCTGCTGAGCCCGCGGATCGGTCCGCCGAGGCGAGTGCGATCCGGTTCCGGTGCCGGCCGGACTGTCGGTGGTCCCTGGCAGAATCCGGGGCACTGTTGACGTGACCGAGGGGTGGGAGTCATGGCGGTCTCTCTGATCGACGTGCCGGTGACGCAGCGGCCGCGTGAGCGGTTGCTGGCGCTCGGACCGCAAGCACTGAGCGACGCGGAGTTGCTCGCATTGTTGCTGCGGCACGGCAGGCGCGGTGCGAGCGCGCTGGACCTGGCGGTGGAGCTGCTGGTCGAGCACGGCGGGCTGACCGGGTTGGCCTCGGCGCGTCCGGAGGAGTTGTCGCGCCGCGCGGGCATCGGCGTGGCGAAGGCCGCGGCGATCATCGCCGCCTTCCACCTCGGCGCGCGCGCACGCGGCAGGCCGGACACGTCGGTCCGGCTCGCCGGTCCCGCCGACGTGGCCGCCGCCGCCATTCCGCTCTTCGCGGGCTGCCGGGTCGAGCGTCTGCTCGTGCTGGTCTGCGACGCGCAGAACCGCCTCCGTCAAAAGGTCTTCGTCGCCGAAGGCGCTGTCGATCAGGTGTCCGTCCCCGTCCGCGAAGTCCTGAACACCGTCCTGCGGCACGACGGCCGCGCCTTCGCCATCGTGCACAACCACCCCTCCGGCGATCCGACCCCCAGCTCCGACGACCGCCACACCACCACCCTCCTCATCGAAGCGGCCCGCACCGTCGGCCTCCGCTTCCTCGACCACGTGGTGCTCGCGGGGGAGAAGTGGACGAGCGCCCCGAGGTTCGCTTGACCTTCTCACTGTGTGAAGGCCTTCACTGGCTGTCGGAGGTGGTCCCCATCAATTCGACACACAGCAATCCACAACACACGCGACTGCTCGACGCCCTGGCGGCGCGGAACTCGTCCACGCGGCTCGAGGCGGCGCTGGCGATCGGCACGCATCCCGATCCCGGTTTCCTCGACGCGCTGATCCAACGCTGCGCGATCGAGCCGGACTTCTTCGTGCGCGACATGCTCACGTGGGCGCTGACGCGGTTGCCATCGGCGATCACGGTGCCGAAACTCCGCGCGGAGCTGGGTTCGGAGCGTCCTCAGGCGCGCAGTCAAGCGCTGCACACGTTGTCCAAGATCGGGGACCAGGACGCCTGGCCTGCGATCACGCGGTCCTTGCTGCACGATGCCGACGACGAGGTCGCGCGCAGCGCTTGGCGCGCCGCCGTCGTTCTCGTGCCCGAGGGGGAGAAGGAAAGTCTGGCCGCGGAGCTGGCCACGCAGTTCGGCCGCGGTGACCGGGACGTACGGTTGAGCCTGAGCCGCGCTCTCGTCGCGCTGGGTGACGTGGTCGAGCCGGTCCTCCGGGCGGCGATGGCGAGTGACGACCCGGTGGTGCGCGCGCACGCGGGTGCCACCGAGCGGCTCCTGCGCGACCCGGATGCCGGATTCGACCTCGCCGTGGACGCGGCCAGACGGGTCGTCGCGCTCGGTCCGGATCGGGAGGAGACAACTGCGTGCTGATCGGTGAGGTGGCGCGCCGCTCGGGGGTGAGCGCGCGGATGCTCCGGCATTACGACTCCCTCGGGCTGGTGCGACCGACCGGCCGCACCGTGGGCGGCTACCGGGAATACTCCCCGGAGGACATCCGGCGCATCTTCCATGTGGAAGGGCTGCGGTCCCTCGGAATGTCGCTGAGCCAAATCGCTCGTGCGCTCGACGACGCGGGATTCACGCCGTCCGCACTGGTCGGCGACCTCATCCGGAAGACCGAAGAACGACTGAACCGAGAGCGGGAGCTGCTCGATCGACTGCGCAGGGTCGATGCCGCCGAACCCTCCGGCTGGCAAGACGCCCTGCGCATCGTCGAACTCCTGCGCGGACTCGGTTCGCCGGACGCCGCCCAACGCCAGCAGGCGGTCCTGGCCCCGGCCGAGGACGTATCGGTGCCCGCCGAACTGCTGGCCGAGGCGGTGCTCACCGAATCCGATCCGTACGTGGCCGGGGCACTGCGGTGGGCGCTCGCGCGAGCGGGCGGTGACAGTGTGGCGAGCGTGGCGGCCGGCCTGGCCTCCGACAACGTCGACATCCGGCGGCGCGCGGTCCTGGCGCTCGCCGAACTACCGGGCGACGAGACGACGGCGGCGCTCACGAGCGCGCTCGATGACCCGGACGCGACGGTCCGCAGACGCGCCGCTCTCTCCTTGGGCGCGCGCGGCATGACCCTGGCCGTGCCCGCGCTCGTCGGCACAGTGGTCGATGGCCCGAACGATGTCGAGGCGGCCGAGATCCTGGGGACGCTGGCGCGAGACCCGGAGTGGGCCGACCGGATCATCAGCGCGCTGGTCGACGAGCTGAACGAACACAAGGGTGATTCGGCGGTGCGGCTACGCCTGACCCAAGCGCTCGCCGAGATGCCGGACACCATCGCGCTCGATACCCTGCGGCACCTGACCCGCGACGACGATCGCGCCGTGGCCGCCCTCGCCTCGGCCCTCGCGGCAGCACTCGAACCCCACCCCGACGAATGAAGGACGCTCGCTCGGCTTCTTGCTCGAGCATTCCCGAGCGCCCTGGTCGGCGAGCTGGTTTCAGCGGCCTTCGGTCCAGAACCGCTGTATGCGAGTGATCGCTTCCTCCCGGGTCATCAGGGCGATTTCGTCCTCGGTGAGACCCACTCGCTGAATCAGCAAGTGCACGAGGTCGATGGGCAATGATGACTTGGGCTTCTCTGGAAGACCGCGGTTCGGCAACACGTCGTTCAAGACGCATTCCCAGAACGAATCTTCGTTTACGTCCAGTTGGTCCCGCAAGATGTGCGCCCACAGGGAGGGGCCGTAAGTTGTGCGATCGACGGGATGGGAGATGCGGGTGCGCAGAATTCGGCCGTCCGCTAGGCCCAATTCATAAGTGACGTGGTGGGTTCCAGTGCGGCCTCGTGCATCCCGTATCCGCTCCCACCCCTCGATCTCGCAAAACTGTTCGTGACGCTTGCGAGTCGGCTGCGGCCAGGTCATCCGGCGGCTCCGACCAGCCATTCCCGAAGTTGGGCGTCGTTGCTCAGGCCGATCAGCTGAATGAGGCCCCAGTTCTCCCGATGGTTCGGTGCGTCGCGCAGCCTGGTTTGCCAGTCCTCGGCGTATTCGCGCAATGCGGCGATCGTCTCGTCTATGGCCTCATCGAGCGTGCCGCCGTCGGCGGCCACCGGCAACCCCGGCAGGAACACCGACCATCCCCCGTTCTCGGCAACCACTTCCGCACCGGACGGGCAAACCTTCGCAAGCATGGAGCGGAGCCGTTCAGCATCGACCACCGCGGCGTACTCGGCGTCGCGCCGTACAGTCGCCACACGTCCTCGTACGGCAGCATCCAACAACTCTTTGAGATGGGCGCGTGCGTCGGTGTAGCTGTCGTAGTGCACCGCTGACATCGGTCACCTCCAGAATCGCTGCGTCTCCATAATCCCGCCCTCCTAAAAGTACGTCAAGTACGCCACGTACTGACCGTTACGGGCGCATGACTGTGGCAAACGTCGAGTAGCGCTCTCGCTGGTGTGCCACTCGTAGTCATCGCGGAGCGCGGTCGCGTTCAAGTCGGCTGGCTGTGATTCGTTCGGCGGCCAGTGCCGAGGCTTGGTCGAGGTTGCCGCCGGTCAATCGGGCCAGGATGTCCTTCAAGGTTTTGATTTCGCCGGAACCGCCCCAGTGTCCTTCGGGAATCTCGGTGGGGAAGACCCAGATGCGGCTGGGGTCGCGCGGCCACGCGCCGTCCTCGGCGTCGAGGATGGCCTCGGTGATCTCCCGGACGACGCCGGCCCGTTGCACCGCGTCGAGTTGTCCCTCCGGTACGGACGGCACCACTTTGTACCGTGGGGCTTCCGCGGGCGCGCCGCCGACGAACACGGCGGCAGGCCGGTGCAGAAAGGCCCACGACACGGAGCGTGTGATCGGGTCCGACGGGTCGAAACCCTCATGCCGGATGAGGATTTCGGTGATTCGGTTCAGCAGGGCTGCTTCGCGCTCGGGAGTGAAGGTGCCCGCGAGGATGTAGACATCGAGCATGGGCATGCCGACCGCCTCCTAGGTTTAGTTATGAAACTCAGATGGCGGCACCGTATGACCCTGGATATAAAAAGTCAACTCAGATGGGTATCGTGGCCGCATGACGTCCGCACCGCGCATCGACCCCGTCAACTGCTCAGTGGCACGTGCGCTGTCGGTGATCGGAGAACGCTGGTCGCTACTGATCGTGCGGGAGGCGCTCGACGGCGCGCGACGGTTCAGCGAATTCCGCGACCGCTTGGGCATAGCCAGCAATCTGCTCTCGGCCCGGCTCGACAGCCTCGTCGAAGCCGACGTGCTGGAGAAAATCCCTTATCGGGAACCGGGCGCTCGGCAGCGCTACGAGTACCGCCTCACCCCGCGCGGCTTGGATCTGCGACCGACGTTGATCGCCTTACTCGAATGGGGCGACAAGTACCTGGCAGATCCGCAGGGCCCCTCGGTGGTGGTCCGCCACCAGACCGAAAGCGGCGAGGAATGCCAGGAGCCGGTTCGCATCGTCCTCGAATGCGCCGGCGGCCACACCCATCTGCCACCCTCGGCGATCCGTCGCACACCCGGACCTGGGGCGCATCTCGTGAACCCGGCCTGACCTGGGCTGAGCATGCCGCGACCGCCGGTGGAAGCAGCCCACCTCACAAACGGCGAAGGCCGCCTCCATCGCAGTGATGGAGGCGGCCTTCGGTGCGGCTGGGTCCGTGAAATCAGCGAGTGAACAGGAGCGCTCGCTTGACTTCCTGGATGGCCTTGGTGACCTCGATGCCACGGGGGCAGGCGTCGGTGCAGTTGAAGGTGGTGCGGCAGCGCCAGACGCCTTCGACGTCGTTGAGGATGTCGAGGCGTTCGCGGGCGCCTTCGTCGCGGCTGTCGAAGATGAAGCGGTGGGCGTTCACGATCGCGGCCGGGCCGAAGTAGCTGCCGTCGCTCCAGTACACGGGGCAGAGGTGGTACGCCTCTCGGTGCGCCGCCCTGGCTGTAGCACGACTTGGCCTGTCGCGCTCTTGGTAGCCCCAGCGGGCGGTCAGCGACCGGGGGCCTGAGCCACCCACCTGTGGTGACTCGGCGGTGGAAGATCGCCGCACAACTTTGCCACCAGTTGTCGGAGACTTCGATTATGGTGAGCGCCAACGGCGTTCGCGCCTGGGGTGCCACACAGATCGAAGCCATATCCTTTTCGATTGCAAGGAAGACAACCGTTGGTCGCAACGACACCTACCCATGAAAAGTATCAGGGCCTTCTGGCTGACATTGGACGTGGAACCATACAGATTCCACAGTTTCAGCGTGATTTTGTATGGACTTTGCAGAATTCGGCGAAGCTACTTGACAGCATCATCAAGGGCTATCCAGTCGGTACATTCATTCTGTGGATTACTCGTGACCGGCTTCGGGCGGTCCGAGATATAGGTGGCATGTCCTTCCCTGACGTTCCGCCCGGAACGGAGACGGCCTTTGTGCTCGACGGCCAACAAAGGCTTACCAGTCTTTATGCGGCGATTCAGGGGGCGAAGATAGTCCGCGCATCCGGGGCGGTGGATGATTTCTCCCAGATTTTTGTCAACCTTTCTGCTACTGAACATGATTCAATCGTCGTAACGGATGTCGCCGAGCTGCCAAAAGGCTCGTGGATCAGCTTGGGGGATCTGATTAACGGTGGCACTAAGATAGCACGCCACTATGATGACAAATATTTGGATAATATTGACAAGTATCGCAGTCGACTTGCTGCGTATGACTTCCCTATCGTGAAAGTAACTGACGCTGAGATTGACGTCGCGACCGAGATCTTCACGCGAATAAACGTGGGCGGGAAGCCTCTGACTACCTTTGAAATAATGGCTGCCAAAACCTATGATGAAGCGAAAGAATTCGATCTCGCCGACAAGTTACATGATTTGCGTAATCGCCTGGAGGATGTTGAATATGAGACTGTTTCCGATGCGATACCGCTCCAGCTGATCTCCCTAATCCTCGATGGTGAGTGTGGCAAGAAGTCCATCCTGCGGCTCGACAAGTATGAGTTCATCAAATGTTGGCCTAGCGCCGTGGATGCGCTGGAGTCTGCCGTCGACTACTTTCGGACTACATACAGAATACCGGCGTCAAAGCTGTTGCCCTTTAATGCGTTACTGGTTCCATTCGCCTATTTCTTCTATCGCAAGAACGAGAGGCCGAACTCGACTCAGAAGCGCCTCCTTGAGGATTTCTTCTGGCGATGCTCGCTCGGGCGCAGGTATTCTGTATCCGTCGAATCTCGCCTGGCGCAGGACAGGTATCGCATCGATTCGATACTAGAAGGCAAGTCGCCTGAATATGATTGGGGAGTGGACGTCAGCCCTGAATTCCTGATTCAAAATGGATTGTTCTCGCCCAATCGGTCCTTTGTCAAAGCGATCCTGTGTATATATGCATACCATGAGCCGAAGTCTTTTGAGGATAACGCTAAGGTGCATATAGGAAATGCATGGCTGAAGCAGGCCAACAGTCGAAACTATCACCATTTCTTCCCCAAGGCGTATCTTAAGAAGAAAGGCTTTACGGATCGTGATTCTAATAGTGTCCTGAATATTACCATCGTAGACGAATATCTGAATAAGCGGCAAATTCGCACCGACCCGCCGTCGGTATATCTGAAACGCTTCTCTGCTGGCAACGCTGATCTCGAGAAGGCGCTGGAGTCGCACCTCATTGGGTCGTATAAGAGGTTCGGCTCATGGTCCAACGATTACGAAGTGTTTCTTAGGAAGCGTGCGGAGCGTGTCAGCGGGGAACTCCGCAAGCGACTCATCGAACGGAAGATCGATCAGCGCGGACAGGTTGCAAGCTACGATGACATTGCAGAAGAACCGAACTGACTCCCTGACCGCCGCTTGGGCTGGCCAGATGAGAGAGGGCCCCTGCATTTATTACCGGTCGCGTCGCTGACTGGGACGTTTGGGTGGCGCAGCTCAGGAGTGACGATGGCCGCCTCCTCGAAAGATGCGGGCGGCTTTCGATCAGTTCGCTCGTGATGTCAGGGAGTGAGCGGGAGCGCTCGTTTGCCTTGGTGACCTCGATGCCGCGGAGGCGTTCGCGGGCGCCTTCGTCGCGGTTATCGACGATGAAGCGGTGGGTGTTCAGGTTCGCGGGGGCTGCGCTGTCGCACCTAAGTCTCCGAGGGGGCAAGGCGTGGGCTGCTCTCCGAAGGTGGGCGTCTGCGTATACGGTCGAACCGTGGCCCGGACCCAGTGGACAATCCACGATGAGCACGTCGTGGACGAGAATCGCCATATCAAGTTGTCGACCGTCGATGTCGAGCTACCCGATGGAGTGAAGTTCACCCAGTATGTGGCACGGATGCCGAGGTGCGCGATGACGTTGGTGCTCAACGAAAGACGCGAGGCACTGCTCATGTACCGCCACCGGTTCATCATCGACCGCTGGGTGTGGGAACTACCGGGCGGCTATGTGGATCATGCCGAGGACGTCGCCGCCGCTGCGGCGCGGGAGGTGGAAGAAGAGACGGGTTGGCGTCCACGGTCAATGGAACGGCTGGTTACCTATCAGCCTGCGATTGGCACCTTGGATCAGCCGCAGGAGGTCTACCTTGCGCGCGGTGCCGACTTGACCGACACCGAACCAGATATCAACGAGGCCGAGGACATTCGATGGATTCCGCTTGAGGAAGCGGCCGCGATGATTGATCGCGGCGAGATTGTCGGCGCGGCGACAGTAGTGGCGGTGTACCGGGCGCTCAGTCTGCCCGCCTAGCGATCGAGAGCACCTGCTGTCGGAATTTGCTGACTTCCGGGAGCGTGGCGTACGGAGCGAGTCGATGGCGAAGTTCTCGCAGGTATGCGAGTGTCCGCTGTGATTCCAGGCCGTTGGCGATCTCAAGGGCCTCAGCGCCGATCCGTACTGCTTCTCGTGGGTCGTCATCGGCGTGGGCGGATGCCAGAAGGCACAGGTTGAACGCGCGCCCTCGGACATAGCCGTCTGACATGTTCAATGACCGTTCGGCGAAATGGGCCGTACGGGCAGTGTCGCCGAGATCACGGAAGCAATGTGCGGTCTGGGCGGACAAGTAGGCGTCATCGAAGTACTCCAGCCAGGAAGGACGCACACTTTCAGCACGGTCGAAGGCACGTTCCGCCGCATTGAGGGAACAGGCGCACGAGGAGCTGTCTGCGCGCGCCGCATGACCATGTGCCTCGATCACGTGGCATTCGGACTCCAGAGCCGCCAGTCCAGCGGTCCGCGCTGAGATGCGCGCCGCTCGAGCGAGGTCGATCGCGTCGCCCGGTCGGCCAACATAGATCGCTTGATGACTCATCGCGGCGAGGATTTCAGCGCCGAGTCCGGTGTCTCCTGCGGCGCGGGACATCCGTAAGGCTTGGATCAAATAGCGCTGTGCGAGGCCATGCTCTTCCAAGTCATACGCGGCCCACCCTGCGAGCTTGGTGAGTTCAGCAGCGGCAGCGAACAACTGACGCCCGATCAGTTCGGTGTAGCTGCCACGCAGTAGTGGTGCCACCGAACTGTGGAGGTATTGAACGATGGTCGAGCGAACCTTTCCGCCACCGACACGATTGTCCAAGTCGCGGAAGGCGGCGTTCATCTTTCGCACCGCGTCGATATCGGACTGGCCGATCCGGCGAAGACCCGAGCATGAAGTTGGATGGTCCGGCGCGGGCATGGTCAGCCACCGCATCGAGGCGGCCGGATAGACCGCAGCAGCGTAGGACGCTCCTTTCAGGAAACGTCGTCGCTCCACATCGCTCCTCCATAGTGCAGTCGCGGCAGCCGTTGCCTCAGACAGGCTCAATGAAAATTCCAATCCGAGATCGGCAGTGCTCGGCCCACCGGACATTCCACAGTCGGACGGGATTACACGGCGGCCCACTACTTCGGTGAGTACTTCAGCCACCAGTTCCGGCCCCGGCGGCTTCGGCTGCTCGCCGGCCAGCCACCGACTTACTGCGGTGTGGTCGTAGCGGAGTGCGACCCCAACCGCGCTACCGTGCTCGACTACGCGGCGCGCGAGACCTTTTCGGCTCAGACCGGCTTCCTCCAACAGTTCCGCGAGGTGCCTGTTCGGCTGCTTTGGCTGACGTCCCATGTCCGGGAGTGTGGCACGGACAACAGCACGGACGCCATGGTCACGCCCGCGTTCACACACCCATTGCACACACCTGCCCGAGTTGCGCGTCTTACCGATGAGGGTATGTGCACGGTCTCCTGTAACTGTCCGGCGCCGTACGGCTTTGTCCACGTCGCATCACATTGCTCACAACACTCGAGGTCAGTCATGCACCCTTTTGTTCCTATCTTGGTCGTTGCAATCCTTGCGACTACCGCCGCCTTTTGTTTGGGTTTGCGTTACCTTGAGCGCGAGGATGAACCCTCTGCTGCGACGGAACGAATTACGGACCTCTTTCCTCCTGTCTCCGTCGCCGAAGCACACCGGATCATGCAGCAGTATCGCGATTGCCCGGCCGAAACCTGTGACATCAAGCGGCTTGCCTACTGGACATTGGTCGACGCCGGACACATCGCGCCGTCGCTGCGGGCGGAACGGATCGCCCGATGACCATTACCTCGGCGGACGTCGAACAGTGGCGCCATTTCCATCGCAACTGTTACGTGGAGGGCGCTTTTCGTTCCCTCGACGAGGCCAGGTTCGTCCTCAACGTTCATTCGGGGCACGGCCCGAACTGCCTGCAATATCTCGCTGCCTCGGCGTACAGCAGCGGCTTGGCGGACGAGGCGCTGGCATGACCCGCATCGGTTGGCTGCACTGGGATGACGGGACCTGGGCTGCGGTCGACGAGTACGGAATCCCGCATCCGATCGGTGCCGATGACTCAGAAGCTGTCGACGATTGCGACGCAACAGCGGATTACCTGCCACCTCGGGTGCCAGCAGAAGACGAAGGCCGACGATCTCCGGCGAACGAGCGGCCGTGATGAATGCGGTCCGCTCCAGGAATTACGAAGGCCGCCTTCACCGGGTGGTGAAAGCGGCCTTCGTTTACGACCGAGCTGTGAAATCAGCGAGTGAACAGGAGCGCTCGCTTGACTTCCTGGATGGCCTTGGTGACCTCGATGCCACGGGGGCAGGCGTCGGTGCAGTTGAAGGTGGTGCGGCAGCGCCAGACGCCTTCGACGTCGTTGAGGATGTCGAGACGTTCGCGGGCGCCTTCGTCGCGGCTGTCGAAGATGAAGCGGTGGGCGTTCACGATCGCGGCCGGGCCGAAGTAGCTGCCGTCGCTCCAGTACACCGGGCAGGAGGTGGTGCAGCAGGCGCACAGGATGCACTTGGTGGTGTCATCGAACCGGGCGCGGTCGGCCTGGCTCTGGATGCGCTCGCGGGTTGGCTCGTTACCCGAGGTGATCAGGTAGGGCTTCACCGCGCGGAACGCGTCGAAGAACGGCTCCATGTTCACCACGAGGTCCTTCTCCACGGGCAGGCCGCGGATGGGCTCGACGGTGACGGTGATCGACTTGCCGTTCTTGGGCAGCATGTCCTTCATCAGTACCTTGCAGGCCAGCCGGTTGACACCGTTGATCCGCATGGCGTCGGACCCGCACACGCCGTGCGCGCAGGAACGACGGAAGGTGAGCGTGCCGTCCAGGTAGGACTTGATGTAGATCAGCAGGTTCAGGAAGCGGTCGGTCGGCAGGGCAGGCACCTGGAAGGACTCCCAGTGCGCGCCCTTGTCGTCCTCCGGGTTGAACCTGGCCACCTTGACCGTGATCATCACCGAGCCCTCGGGGACCGGAGCGGGCGTCTGCGAAGAGGGTGCTTCGGCAACAGCAGTCATCAGTACTTACGCTCCATCGGCTCGTAACGGGTCTGCACCACCGGCTTGAAGTCCAGGCGGATGTCCGAGAGGAGCTCCGAGCCTTCCTTGTAGGCCATGGTGTGGCGCATGAAGTTCACGTCGTCGCGGTCCGGGTAGTCCTCGCGGGCATGGCCGCCGCGCGATTCCTTCCTGTTGAGCGCGCCGACCACGGTGACCTCGGCCAACTCGAGCAGGAAGCCGAGCTCGACAGCCTCGAGCAGGTCGCTGTTGTAGCGCTTGCCCTTGTCCTGCACGGTGATCCGCGCGTAACGCTCCTTGAGCGCGTGGATGTCGGTGAGCGCCTGCTTGAGCGTGTCCTCGGTGCGGAACACCGAGGCGTTGTTGTCCATCGACCGCTGCAGCTCGGTGCGGATGTCGGCCACCCGCTCGTCGCCGTGCTCGCTCAGCAGCTGGGCCAGCCAGTCCTGCACCATCCGCGCCGGGTTCTCCGGCAACTCGACGAACTCGCTGCGCTGCGCGTATTCCGCGGCCGCGATGCCGGCGCGGCGGCCGAACACGTTGATGTCCAGCAGCGAGTTGGTGCCGAGACGGTTCGCGCCGTGCACCGAGACGCACGCGCACTCGCCCGCGGCGTACAGGCCGGGGACGATGTCGCTGTTGTTGCGCAGCACTTCGCCGCGGATGCGGGTCGGGATGCCGCCCATCACGTAGTGACAGGTCGGGAACACCGGCACCAGTTCCTTCACGGGGTCGACGCCCAGGTAGGTGCGGGAGAACTCGGTGATGTCGGGCAGCTTCTCCTCGAGCACGTCCTCGCCGAGGTGGGTCACGTCGATGTAGACGTAGTCCTTGTTCGGACCCGCGCCGCGGCCCTCCAGCACCTCGAGCACCATCGAGCGGGCGACGATGTCGCGCGGCGCGAGGTCCTTGATGGTGGGAGCGTAGCGCTCCATGAACCGCTCGCCGTCGGCGTTGCGCAGGATGCCGCCCTCGCCGCGAACCGCTTCGGAGATCAGGATGCCGAGCCCGGCCAAGCCCGTCGGATGGAACTGGTGGAACTCCATGTCCTCCAGCGGCAGGCCCTTGCGGAACACGATCGCCATGCCGTCGCCGGTCAAGGTGTGCGCGTTCGAGGTGGTCTTGTACATCCGGCCCGAGCCGCCGGTGGCGAACACGATCGACTTGGCGTGGAAGACGTGCAGCTCACCGGTAGCCAGCTCGTAGGCGACCACGCCGGTCGCGACCGGGCCGCGATCGGTCTCGCTGAGCACCAGGTCCAGCACGTAGAACTCGTTGAAGAACTCCACGTCGTGCTTGACGCAGTTCTGGTACAGCGTCTGCAGGATCATGTGGCCGGTGCGGTCGGCGGCGTAGCAGGCGCGGCGGACGGGGGCCTTGCCGTGATCGCGCGTGTGCCCGCCGAAGCGGCGCTGGTCGATCTTGCCCTCTGGCGTCCGGTTGAACGGCAGGCCCATCTTCTCCAGGTCGAGCACCGCGTCGATGGCCTCCTTGGCCATGATCTCCGCGGCGTCCTGGTCGACCAGATAGTCACCACCCTTGACCGTGTCGAAGGTGTGCCATTCCCAGTTGTCCTCTTCGACGTTGGCCAGCGCGGCGCACATGCCGCCCTGCGCCGCGCCGGTGTGGCTGCGCGTCGGGTACAGCTTGGTCAGCACCGCCGTCCGAACCCGCGGGCCGGCCTCGATCGCGGCGCGCATGCCCGCGCCGCCCGCGCCGACGATGACGACGTCGTAGCGGTGCTCCTGGACAGGACGAGATTCACTCATGCGAGGGGGCCTGTTCCTAACTGATGTTGGGGTCGAAGGTGAAGATGACGTAGGTGCCCACGCCCATGATCAGGATCATCGACACGGCCAGCAGGGTCTTGAGCCAGAAGCGGGTCGAGTCCTTGCGGGAGTAGTCGTCGATGACCGTGCGCAGGCCGTTGCCGCCGTGCAGCTGTGCCAGCCAGAGCATGGTCAGGTCCCAGAACTGCCAGAACGGGCTGGACCAGCGGCCCGCGACGAAGGCGAAGTTGAGTCGCTTCACGCCGCCGTCGAGCAGCAGCATGATCGCCATGTGGCCGAGTACCAGCACGATCAGCAGCAGGCCGGAGAAGCGCATGAACAGCCAGGCGTACTTCTCGAAGTTGTTGCTCGAGCGCGCGCGCGGCGAGCGCGGCAGGTCCAGGCTGGCCGGGCGGTCGTACGACTTACCGATGACAGGTGCGCTCATTGTCAGTGCTCCGTGAACAGGTAGAAGAACTGGCGCCCGATGGCGGGAACGGCCAGCAGGAACCAGATCGCGAGAATGATCCAGAGCATCAGGCGCTGGTACTTCGGGCCCTTGGACCAGAAGTCCACCAGGATCACGCGGACGCCGTTGAGCGCGTGGAACAGGACGACGACGACCAGGCCCATCTCCATCAACGCCACGATGGGCGTCTTGTAGGTCTCGATCGCTTCGTTGTAGGTGTCCGGGCTCACGCGCACCAGGGCGGTGTCCAGCACGTGGACGAAGAGGAAGAAGAAGATGGTGACGCCGGTGATCCGGTGCAGCGCCCACGACCACATGCCAGGGTCGCCTCGGTACAGCGTCTTCCGCTTCGGCTGGGCCGGAGCTTCAATCGTGGTCATAGAGTGCGGTGCCTCCAACGTCGTTGATGGACCCGGTCGCAGGTCCGACGCCGACGGCGTGGCGGGCGAATGCCCAGGTGGCTGTACTCCGGCCCGTCGCAGGGAACCTGAACCGATCTGTTCTGGACTCTAATCCTCCAGCAATCCCGGAACTAATTCGGCGTACCGTGCGTTGCGCGACACCGGATCGGGTTAGGCTTACCTTTCTTGATGGGTGCGGGGTTCCGTCGTGGCCTTCGCGCGGCCGTGATCGGGTCGGTCCGAGAGGGGTTCCTTGTGGCGGAAATCGACTGGAAATTCCTGCGCGACAACGCATTTCAAGTCATGCGCAACGCCTATGCGCCGTACTCGCGGTTTCCGGTCGGCGCCGCGGCTCTCAGTGCCGACGGTCGCGTGGTGAGGGGTTGCAATGTGGAAAATGTCTCATACGGTTTGGGCCTGTGCGCCGAATGTGTACTCATCGGTAACTTGATTTCGGGGGGCGGAGGGCGTCTTCGGGCCATCTCCGTGACGGATTCTCGGGGCGAAATCTTGATGCCCTGCGGGCGCTGCCGCCAATTGCTGCACGAGCACGGCGGAGCCGATCTCTTGGTCGATCACAAGTCCGGGCCGGTGCCGTTGCGCACGCTGCTGCCGGACGCTTTCGGTCCCGACGACTTGGACGCCGGGCAGGTCTGAGCGAGTACGCCGGCGACGCGTGTTCTGCCGCCGGTGTTGCCCCTGGCTCGCGGCTGCGGGCTGCCCCGCATCGACCGCCGCCACACCGACATCGACCTGGCCCCGGACTCTGCGGCCGCGGGCCTCCCGGCGCAATCGACCCGTCCGACCGGGCGGGTCCGGCGCGCCTGGAAAGGTGCCGGATGGTGGTTTCGTCCCATCGGCGAGAACCCGGGCGCGCGCAGGACCGTGCCAGACTGTCGACCGTGACGGCACTGGACGCGGTTTCGATCATCACTGCCAAGCGCGACGGCGGCGAGCTGTCGGACGCGCAGATCGACTGGGTGATCGACGGCTTCACCCGCGGCGCGGTGGCCGACGAGCAGATGTCCGCGCTGGCCATGGCGATCGTCTGGCGCGGAATGACGCGGCGGGAGACGGCGCGGTGGACCGCCGCGATGATCGCCTCCGGGCGGCGCATGGACCTCACCGGCCTGCCGCGTCCGACCGTGGACAAGCACTCCACCGGCGGGGTGGGCGACAAGATCACGTTGCCGCTCGCGCCGCTGGTCGCGGCGTGCGGCGCGGCGGTGCCGCAGTTGTCCGGGCGCGGTCTCGGGCATACCGGCGGCACCCTGGACAAGCTGGAATCGATTCCCGGCTGGCAGGCGGACGTGCCCGCGGCGCGGATGCGTGAGCTGCTGGCCGATCCCGGCATCGGTGCGGTGATCTGCGCGGCGGGCGCCGATCTCGCACCCGCCGACCGGCGGCTCTACGCGTTGCGCGACGTCACCGGCACGGTCGAATCGATCCCGCTGATCGCCAGCTCGATCATGAGCAAGAAGATCGCCGAAGGCACCGCGGCGCTGTTGCTGGACGTCAAGGTGGGCTCCGGCGCTTTCTTGAAGACCATGGAGGGTGCGCGCGAGCTGGCCACCGCGATGGTCGAGCTCGGCGCCGACGCGGGCGTGCGGACGGTGGCCCTGCTCACCGCCATGGATACCCCGCTCGGCCGCACCGCGGGCAACGCCCTGGAGGTCGCGGAATCGGTGGAGGTGCTCGCGGGCGGCGGCCCCGCCGACGTCGTCGAGCTGACCATCGCGTTGGCTCGCGAGATGGTCGCGCTGGCCGGTCTGAACACCGACCCCGCCGACGCGCTGGCCGACGGCAGGGCGATGGATCACTGGCGCGCGATGGTCCGGGCACAGGGCGGCGACCCGGACGCGAAGCTACCTATCGCGAAACACACCGAAACCGTGCGCGCCGACGCCGACGGCGTGCTGACCCGGCTGGACGCGATGGGGGTCGGTATCGCCGCCTGGCGCCTCGGCGCTGGCCGCGCGCGTCAGGGCGATCCCGTGCAGTTCGGTGCGGGTGTCGAGATGCACGCCAAGCCCGGTGACGCCGTAACAGCAGGTCAGCCGCTGCTCACCCTGCACACCGATACGCCCGAGGCGTTTCCCGGGGCTATCGCGGCCTTGCGCGACGCCGTCACGATCGGAACCGGCGCCGCGCCCGCTCCGGACTCGTTGGTTCTCGACCGCATCTTGTCCTGAGTCATCCGGGGTTGTCGCGGGCAATGGTGTCCCGAATCGCTCGCCCGGTCTCTGCCTCCGCGCTGACCCCGCGGCTGCCGAGCATCGCCCGGGCATTGCCGGTCTGCGACCGTCGCACGCAGCGGCAGGTCGTGCCGCATTCGCGTGCAAGGCGCAGCAGCACGAGCCGATGCCAGGTCAGACACGCACCGCATGGCTCGCGCCCCCGCTGAGCATCGAGGCAGCGCGGGCGACGACACACCAGTCGTGGTTCTCAGCCACGGCTGCCCGGTAGCTCGTCCGCGCGGCGAGAGTCGGATTTCACGCGCGAGGGAGTGTTCGGCGACGGAGCTTGTCGTACGACTCTGATCGTGCCGGACGCCTGGTGGCGTCCGCACGCATTCGGCGCGGGGGCGGAATGGGGCCGACGGGTGTGATGCAGAACCTGGCGGTGTCCGGTTGTGGACCGGCCCGCATCCGGCGGGCAACGAGATGGGGGTTACGGCCCGAGTCGGCTGCCGTTTCGGCGCGCTGCGGCTACCGTCGATACATGACTGGACCGATGCCTCTGACTCTCGCCTCGATCCGCCAAGCGCCCAAAGCGCTGCTGCACGACCACCTCGACGGTGGCCTGCGGCCCGCGACGGTGCTGGAACTCGCCGCGCACTGCGGCTACCAGGAGCTACCCGCCGACGACGAGGCGTCGCTGGCGGCCTGGTTCCGCGATGCGGCCGACAGCGGATCGCTGGAACGGTACCTGGAAACCTTCGCGCACACCGTCGCCGTGATGCAGACCCCGGAGGGCCTGCGCCGGGTCGCCCGCGAATGCGCCGAGGACCTCGCCGCCGACGGCGTCGTCTACGCGGAGGTCCGGTTCGCCCCCGAACAGCACTTGGAGCGCGGACTCACCCTGGACGAGGTGGTCGAGCACACGCTGGCCGGATTCCGCGAAGGCGAGGCGGCCGCCGCCGAGAGCGGACACCCGATCGTGGTGACCTGCCTGCTCACCGCGATGCGGCATGCCGCGCGCTCCCGGGAGATCGCGGAGCTGACGGTGCGCTTCCGCGATCGCGGGGTCGGCGGTTTCGACATCGCGGGCGCGGAGGCCGGTTACCCGCCGAGCAGGCATCTGGACGCGTTCGAATACATGCGCGCCAACAGCGCGCACTTCACCATCCACGCCGGCGAGGCCTTCGGTCTGCCGTCCATCCACGAGGCGCTCGCGTTCTGTGGGTGTGACCGGCTCGGCCACGGCGTGCGGATCACCGACGACATCAGCGTGCCCGGCGCGATCGAGGACGCGCAGCTCGGCCTGGTCGCCAACTATGTCCGGGACATGCGCATACCGCTGGAGCTGTGTCCGTCGTCGAACGTGCAGACCGGCGCGGTGCCCTCGCTGGACAAGCATCCGTTCGACCTGCTGGCCCGCCTGCGTTTCCGCGTCACGGTGAACACCGACAACCGGCTGATGAGTGACACCAGCATGAGCCAGGAGATGCTGAAGCTGGTCGAGACGTTCGGCTACGGCTGGAGCGACCTGGAACGGTTCACCATCAACGCCATGAAGTCGGCGTTCATCCCGTTCCCCGAGCGGCTGCGGATCATCGACGACATCATCAAGCCCGGATACGCGGTGCTCATCGGATAGCGGGCACGCGCGCCGGAGGCGGTCGCGGATCACCGTGCGGCAACGAACAAGCGGCCGGTAACTGGTTCGCTACGGAAGCGGTCGGCGGTAAGGTTCCGCGGCCCGGTCGGCAAACGGTTCGCTAGCGTGGCGATCATGGCGACTTTGCGCATCCCCCGCCGGTTCAACGGTCCGCCCGACTCCGGCAACGGCGGTTACGTGGCCGGTCTGCTCGCCGACCAGCGCGACGAGCAGACCGTCACCGTGATCCTGCGCAGTCCGCCGCCGCTGGAGACGCCGTTGGCCGTGCGGGACGAACGGCTCTACGACGGGGACACGCTGATCGCCGAGTCCAAGAGCGGTGAACTCGAACGCGACGCCCCGAACCAGGTCGCGTTCGACGACGCGGTAGAGGCGACGCGCAGTTACACGAGCATCGACATGTTCGCGTCCTGCTTCGTTTGCGGCAGCGCCCGAGCGGACGGGCTGCGCATCGAACCCGGCCGCATCGACGAGAACCGAGTGGCCGCGCCGTGGGTGCCCGATGCCACCGTGCCGCTGGGTCCGCCCCTGCTGTGGGCCGCGATGGACTGCCCCGGCGGCTGGTCGCTGCCCGGCATGCTCCAACGTCCCGCGCTGCTCGGGTCGATGACCGCCACCGTGCACGGCATTCCGCAGGTCGACGAGCGCTGCGTCGTGGTGGGCGAATTCCACGGCGAACAGGGCCGCAAATGCTGGGCCTCGACCGCCGTCTACGGCGCGGACCAACGCCTGCTCGGGCAGGCCGAGCAGGTCTGGATCCGGCTGGCCTAGTTACTGCTTGTCGAGCCGGGACTCCAGATTGCGTTCCAGTTCCCGCCACGCCTGGGCCTCGGCGGTGAACGGTGGGTTGGGCGCCAACCGGGTGGGGTCGGGATTCAGCAGGTAGGAGACATACCAGCCCAGCGGGGTGGATTGGGCCAGGGCCTGCTCCACCGTGTCGTCGTCGGCGTAGTCGGCGGCGTCGGTGAACAGTTCGACCGCCAGGTCCAGCTGTTCGATGTCGACCGCCTCCGGGCCTTCGGCCAGGTCCTCGGCCAGGCCGGGCAGCACGTAGACGTTCTCGTCGGTGACCTCGACCTCCAGCGAGCCGTCCACCGCCGCGGTCTGCACGTCGGCGAAGGTGCTCACGCGGGCCAGATCGTGCTCGTGGTCGTCGGCGAGGTAGCGGGCCAGCGCGCGCTCGGAGGAGAACACGGTGATCGAGCCCTTGGAACCGAGGAAGATCGGCTCGTCGTCGAGGTAACACCGCAGCGTGAAGACGCTGCCCTCGGACGTGATGATCTTGACCGGGTCGATGCCGACCTCGTGCCAGAACGACTCGTCCTCGTCTTCCTCGTCGTCCTCGTCTTCTTCGTCGAGGTCGACCGGCTCGAACTCCTCGTCCTCGTCGCTGTCGGCCGCGTCGTCGGCGTCGACCACGTTCTCCTCGGCGGCCAGCAACTCGGCCTCGGCCACCGCCACCGCCTCGGCGTCGACCTCGGGCGTCTGCACCACGGAGTCGATGGCGTCGAGTACGTCGTCCCAGCCCTTGGCGATGGCCGCGCCGATCTGGTCCCACAATTCCTCGCCGTCGCGACCGACGAACGCGCTCACGCCGCCGGGCAACGCGCCGAGCACCGGATGCGAACCGAAGAACTTGGTCACCGTCTCCAGTTCGCACACCTCGCCGATGTTGCGCACCATGCTGAGCGTGTCCTCCAGCTCGGCGACGGTGTCGACGTCGGGCTCACCCGCCGCCAGCTCCGGCACCGCGACCAGATCGAAGGAGAAGTTCTCCTCCGGCTCCAGCTCGACCGCGGACAGACCCGCGACGACCTTCCAGGCCGGATGGTCGACGAGGTCGTTGTCGGCGTTGGTTCGGATGAACGCGGCCAGCTCCGCAACGGACTCGAAACCGTAGAGGGCGTCCTCGTGCCCGAGGAACGCCTCCCACTCGTCGTCACCGTCTCGCCAGCGCGGTGCCCACAGGGTGACGAGATCGCCGTCGGTCAGGCCGAGCTCGATCGGGACGATGTCTCCAGAAGCCATGTGCGGAAGCCTATCGACCTTCCGCGTCAGGCACTATCCGGCCCGCCCCCATTCGTGCCCGCGGGCGGCTCCGCGGCGGGCACGAACGACTCGTTCAGTGTCGCAACGACCTTGGATCGCTGCGCGCCGGCGTCCTCGGCGGCCTGCCTGCACGCCCAGACGATCAGCTGCCCGACCTCGGCGGGCGGCAGCGAGGTGACCGACTCCGCCAAGGTCAGGCCGACCAGCGCGCCGTCGCTGTTGACCTCGACGCTCACCGCGCCGTCCGGGGAGGTGAACCGCCCACGCACCTGCTTCAACCCGTACAGCGCGGCTTCCAGCGCCTCCAGCTTCTGGGTGGCCGACGCGACGAGGGCGTCCATTTCCGCACTCATACCGGCCTCATCCAGCTCGTCGGTCCCGTGTCCGCGTCGTCGATCCGGTCCAGCTCGTCCACCGCCTGCTGGCGGGTGGGCAGGCCGAGCCGGTCGAGGATGTCCGATGGCATGCCCGCCTCGGCGAGCAGTTCGCGCCGCCGCGCCCGCGCCGCGATGGCGGAACGCTGGGTGAGCCGCAGGATCTCGTTCGCGAGCGACTGTGCGCCGTAACGGTATTCGCTGCGCTCGAACTTGATCTCCACCGGCATGCCCTGATCGGTGGCGCGCACCGAGATGGTGCCCGAGCGGTTGCTGCTCGCCGCCACCGTGACATTGGGGACTTGCGGTCGGGTCATGCCGTCGGCCTGTAGAAACCGTAGAAGTCCATGCCTGAGTTCTCCGTTCGAATCGAGCTGATCTGGACCGGGTCACCCGCCTCGACGAACTGTCCGTTGCCGATCACCATGGCCACGTGGCCGTCCCAGATCGCGAGGTCGCCCGGCATCAGGTCACCGGCCGACACCGGTGTGGCCCCGTTGCCCTGGTCGCACGCGAGCCGGGGCAGGTCGACGCCGGCCTCGCCGTAGGCGTATTTGGTGAGCCCGCTGCAATCCAATCCCGCGCCCGGGCTGTTGCCGCCCCAGACATAGGGCGTGCCGACGGCGCCGATCGCCGACCGGACCGCCGTGGCGGCCTGCTCGTTGGGGGCCTCCACGACACTGCCGTCGGGCAGCGTGATCTTCACGCCCTTGCCGTCGTCGGGCGCCCCCGACGAACCGGTGTCCGGCCGCGGCGTGCCCGAGGTGCCGGGTGTGCCGCGGGAACTGCGCGAGGACTGCGACTGGGTAGGTGTGGCCATCACGGTGCTCAGCAACGAGCCTGCACCGTTGAGCACGCCGGACGCGGCGGACGCCGCTTGCTGCACGCCTGCGGCGGGCACGCCTGCCAGCGACGGCGTCGGCGGCGGCGGAGTCAGGTCGTTCATCGACGCGGTGTGCGTCTGCAACTCGTTCTGCACCCGGCCGACGACATTGAGCGCCTGATTGAGATGGTCGATCGCCGAACCGACGAGCACCGTCAGCCCTTCCGGCGTCGCCAGGACCGGGCCCATGCTCGCCGCGGTGTTCACGAAGGACTGCGCGATATCGGTGAGTTCCTTCTGACCCGTCTCGACCTCGCCTGCGGCCTGGTTCACGACCGTGGCCATCTCGTTGCCGCGATCGGAGATGGTGGCCGCCGAGGTCTGCACCCGCAGCGCCTTCGCCGTGGCCGCGTCGGCGGCGCGGCCGTCCCACGCGTCGTTCATCCCGTTGATGCTGTCGCGGCCCATCCGATGGATCTGGTCGACCGCGGCCGAGGTGCTGCGCAGCGCGTCGGTGGGACCGCCGGAGGGCAGCACACCGCTGCCGAAGCTGGCGAGCAGGTCCAGGATCGGCTGGGCCAGTGCGTTGACATCGATCACGCGCTCACTCCAGCTCGGCGGCCGCGCTCCGCAGCGCGCCGGCGTGGGCGGCGTCGGTCTCGGTGAGCACGGCCGCCGCACCGGTGGCAGCGCCGCCCATGCTGGTCAGCACCGCCGACAATTGACCGATCGAGGCGACGTGCCCGGCGTGCGCCGCGGCGTAGGCCGCCATGAAGTCACCGCCGATCAGCCCCATGATCGGGCCGAGCAACGCGGGCTCGGCGGCCGCCGCGCTCACCCCTGCCGCCGCCATCTCACCGGCCATGACATGGGCGGTCGCGCCGTAGGCCGCGATGCCATCGGTGTCCGCCGACATCTTTCGCATCAGAGCTTCCCCCATCTGTTGTTCCCAGGCAGAGTACGTCATCCACTTGGTTCGACGCGCGCTGTTCCGTTTCGGTTCCGCCGCATCGAGAAAAACTTCGGTGGCGTCCGGCGGCGCGTCCGCGACCGACTTTATCGTTCCCTCATGCGCACCCACACCGTGGACCATCCACTCGTCGCCGCCCTGCTCACCACGATGCGGGACGAGCGTACGCCGAATCCGGCTTTCCGTGCCGCACTGCGTGATCTGACCGGAATCCTGATCTACGAGGCGCTACGCGACGCGGAGGTGGAGCGCTTCGCGATCACCACACCGGTCGCGCCCACCGAAGGCGTCCGGCTGGCCCACCCGCCGCTGCTGGTCCCGGTGCTGCGCGCCGGACTCGGCATGGTCGACGCGGCCGCCGAGCTGATCCCCGACGCAAGAATCGGATTCGTCGGAATCGCCCGCGACGAGGACACGCACCTGCCGGTGCCCTACATGGAATCGCTGCCAGCGGATCTCGCCGGGCTGCCGGTCTTCGTGCTCGACCCGATGCTCGCCACCGGCGGCTCCATGCGGCACACCTTGGAACTGCTCGCGGCGCGGGGCGCCACCGACATCACCGCGGTGTGCGTCGTCGCCGCTCCAGAAGGCATTGCGACGCTGGCGGATTCCAGCCTGCCGGTGCGGCTGGTCACCGCCGTGGTCGACGCGGGCCTGAACGAGCACGCCTATATCGTGCCCGGCCTCGGCGACGCGGGCGACAGGCAATTCGGCCCGCGCTGAACCCTTTCCGCGTCAGAACTTCCGGCAGAAGTCACGCAGCGCCGAGAGACGTTCGCGTGCCGCGGCTCGCGCGGCGGGAAGATCGGCGCGCGAGCCGACCGGTTCGACCACCTCCAAGTAGCACTTGAGCTTCGGCTCGGTGCCGGAAGGGCGGACCACCACGCGGGACGAAACACCCTCGAAGATCAGTGCGTCGGTCCGCATCCGGCCCCGCACCAAGAGCTGATCGGTGTACTTCACCGGTTCGCCCGCGATCTCGTGCGGCGGATCGGCCCGCAACCGCTCGACCGCGGCCGCCGCCTCGGCCGAGGACGCCAGCCGCAACGACACCTGGTCGCCCGCGTGCAGGCCGAATTCCACCGCGTAGTCGTCGAGTTCGTCGTTCAGGTCGCGGCCCGCCGCCTTCAGCCGGGCCACCAGGTCCGCGGCCAGCACGGCGGCGGAGATCCCGTCCTTGTCGCGGACCGCCGCCGGGTCGACGCAGTGGCCGATCGCCTCCTCGTAGGCGTAGACCAAACCGTCGCCTGCGCGGGCCAGCCATTTGAAGCCCGTGAGCGTCTCCGCGTAGCGGCCGCCGCGCGCCGCGGCCAGCTTCGACAGCAGCCGCGAGGACACGATCGTCGTCGCCACCAGCGCGCCGTCCGGGGCGGTGCGCAGCACGCAGTCGCCGAGCAGCACACCGGTCTCGTCGCCGCGCAGCATCCGCCAGGTGCCGTCCGGCCGCGGGACGCCCACCGCGCATCGGTCCGCGTCCGGGTCCAGCGCGATCGCCACGTCGGCGCCGACCCGCGCCGCCGTCGCGAGCAGCAGGTCGGCCGCGCCGGGTTCCTCCGGGTTCGGGAACGCGACGGTCGGGAAGTCGGGGTCCGGTGCGAACTGCTCCTCGACCACATGGATGTCGGAGAAGCCCGCCGCGCGGAGCGCTTCGACGGCGAGTTCGCCGCCGACGCCGTGCAGCGGGGTGAGCGCGATCCGGACGTTCGCGCGCTCGCCCGATCCGCCGATCCAGGCGGGCAGTTCGGCGACGCGGCGCAGGTAGCGCCGCACCACGTCGTCGTCGGCGGGGGTGAGCGGAAGACGGTCGATCGGCTCGCCGACGGCCTCGATGCAGCGCTCGATCTCGGCGTCGGCCGGGGCGATCAGCTGTGCTCCGCCGTCGAGGTAGACCTTGTAGCCGTTGTCGGTGGCCGGATTGTGCGAGGCGGTGATCTGCACGCCCGCGACCGCGCCCAATTCACGCACCGCGTACGCGACCACGGGCGTCGGCAGCGGACGCGGCAGCAGCGTCACGCGGAAGCCGGCGGCGGCGAAGATCTCCGCGGTCGCGGTGGCGAACTCGGCGGACCCGTGCCTGGCGTCGCGGCCGACGACCACCACGCCGCCGCCGAGGCAGCGGTCACGCAGCCACGCCACGAGTCCCGCCGTCGCCCGGCTCACCGTGGTGACGTTCATGCCGTCCGGACCGTCGCGCAGCGGCCCGCGCAGGCCCGCCGTGCCGAAGCGCAGCATCTAGACCCGTTCCAGCACGCCGCGCAGCAGTTTGCCGAGCCGGGGCGCGGCGGCATGCCCTTCGGCGAGCACCTCCGCATGGGACAGATGTTCGCCCGTCACCCCCGCGGCCAAGTTGGTGACCAGCGAGATGCCCAGCAGCCGCGCACCGAGCGCGCGAGCGGCGATGGCCTCGAGCACCGTGGACATGCCGACCAGATCCGCGCCGATCGTGCGCAGCATCCGGATCTCGGCGGGCGTCTCGTACTGCGGCCCGGTGAGGCCCGCGTAGACGCCTTCGGTCAGGCTCGGATCGATCTCCCTGGCCAACGCCCGCAACTGCGGATCCCAGGCATCGACCAGGTCGACGAAGGTCGCACCGGCCAGCGGCGTGCGGGCGGTCAGGTTGAGATGGTCGCTGATCAGCACCGGCTCACCAACCCGGAGGCCGGATCGGATACCGCCCGCCGCGTTGGTCAGCACGACGATCTCCGCGCCGGCCGCCACGGCCGCCGATACCGGGTGCACCACGTCGGCGGGCTGATATCCCTCGTAGAGGTGCTGACGGCCCATCAGCAGCAGCACGTCGTTGTGGTCCACCTGAACGGAATGGATCACGCCGACATGGCCCTGCGCGGTCGGCGTCCCGAACCCGGGCAACTCCGGCATCGGCACCGACGCCCGCGGCGCCCCGATCTCCGCGGCCGCGTCCTGCCAGCCGGACCCGAGCACCACCGCGACCCGGTGACGTGACACTCCCGTACGTTCGGCGATCGCCTCAGCGGCCTGTTCGGCAAGCATGATCGTCACGATAGTGGATTCCAGCGCCTGCGGCGCTGGGTGTTCGCGGCCCACTTATGGCTCGCGTGTGCGCGACCGCCGCTTGCTCCTTCGTCGCGTACGTGGCGGCCGCGCACACGCGAGCCGGGCCGCGAACGGCGCATGCTCGGTCTCGCTTCGCTCGAAAGACGTGGTTGCGGTGGGCTGGGCGCGTCGGTGTCGAACGCTGGGCCACAGGCCGCGCGGTCCAAAGCCTGATTTGTGGGTGCGCTGGGCGCGTCGGGGGTTCGACTGCTCCTGTGGGTTGCAACGGGCGGCTTGGAAGCCTGCGATGGACCGGTGATCACCGGGGAGCGGTTGGCGTCGTGGTCTGCGGGGTGAGTGCTACCCGTGAGTAGGGGCGTCGGGCGCGGCCCGTTACGCTGCACCGCATGCCGTATCTGGAACGCCAAGGTGAAGTGTTCGTCGTCTACCTCGGGGCCGAGGGGCAGACGGACAGCGAGAACCGATTCCACCCGGATTGGATCGATGCGTTTCACGGGCTGCTCGACGAGGTCGAGAGTTCCACGGGGCCTGCCGCGCTGGTGACGACGGCGACGGGGAAGTTCTTCAGCAACGGTCTCGATACGGATTGGCTGTTCGGCAATCTGGACAAGATGCACGGCTATCTCGATCGCGTGCACTCGCTCTACACCCGCCTGCTCGCTTTCCCGCTGCCGACCGTCGCGGCGATCAACGGCCATGCCTTCGGCGCGGGCGCCATGCTGGCCACTTCGCACGACTTCCGGGTGATGCGCGCCGATCGCGGCTTCTACTGCCTGCCCGAGGTGCACCTGGGCATGCCGTTCACCATCGGGATGAACGCTCTGCTCACCGAGCGGCTGACCAACCAGGTGTGCGTGCAGGCGATGACCACCGGCCACCGCTACCCGGCCGACGAGGCGATCGCCGCGGGCATCGTGGACGGCAAAGCCGAAGCCGACCAGTTGCTCGCGACCGCCGTCCAGCGCGCGGCGGCGCTGGCGAGCAACCGCAAGCCCAACCTGCCGGTGATCAAGCGCGCCCTGCACGCGAAGGCGCTGGCCGGCCTAGCAGTGCCGACCACCCCGGAAAACCTGGCCTTCGCCACCAGCTGACCGTCGACGAGGAGAGCAAAGCACACCGTCTCGGCACTGTTTGGTGCTCGATCACCGACGCGCCCAGCGTGCGAGGCCCGGCCGAACAAACCCGCCTTCTGAACCGCGCGCCCTGTGTCCCGGCGTTCGACACCGACGCGCCCAGCGCACCGCAACTACGTCTTTCGAGCGAAGCGAGACCAGCCATCCGCCGCGGCTCGCGTGCGCGCCGTTGGACATGAACCCCAAGAGCTTCGCGAACACCGAGTGCGAGGCCCGGCCGAACAAACCGCCTTCTGAACCGCGCGCCCTGTGTCGCAGCGTTCGACACCGACGCGCCCAGCCCACCGCAACCACGACTTTCGAGCGAAGCGAGACCGAGCATGCGCCGTTCGCGGCCCGGCTCGCGTGTGCGCGGCCGCCGCGTAGGCGACGAAGGAGCAAGCGGCGGTCGCGCACACGCGAGCCACAAAGGGGCCGCGAACACGCCGCGCGAAAGCGCGGCAAATCAAACACAGTGCGAGACTGTGTTGCATGTCATCACCGCGCGGCGGGCCTCAGGGAACGCAACACGACGGCAACGCCGTGTGCGGGGTCGACGCTGTCGCGCGGGGGGACGCCGCGATCCGTGCCGCGTCCGCCGAGTTGATCGCGCTCTCGCACGCGATCCACGACGAACCGGAGCTGGCGTTCGAGGAGACCCGCAGCGTCGCCAAGACCATCGCACCGCTCGCCGAGCGCGGCTTCGAGATCGAGGTCGGCGTCGCGGAGCTGCCCACGGCTTTCCGCGCCCGCTACGGCAGCGGTTCGCTGACCGTCGGCCTCTGCGCCGAGTACGACGCGCTGCCCGAGATCGGCCACGCCTGCGGGCACAACATCATCGCTGCGTCCGCGGTGGGCGCCGCGCTCGGTCTGGCCGAGGTCGCCGACGCGCTGGACCTCACGGTGCTGGTGTTCGGCACGCCCGCCGAGGAGAGCGGCGGTGGGAAAGTGCTCATGCTGGAACGCGGCGTGTTCGACGACGTCGCGATGGCGATGATGGTGCATCCCGGTCCGCTCGACATCGTCGGCGCCCGCTCGCTGGCTCTGGCCGACGTCTCGGTGGTCTTCCACGGGCGCGAGGCGCACGCGAGCGCGGCCCCTGAGCAGGGGCGCAACGCGGGCGACGCGGTCACCGTCGCGCAGGTCGCCCTCGGGTTGCTGCGGCAACATCTCCTGCCCGGCCAGCAACTGCACGGTATAGTCGGCGACGGTGGCGTAGCTCCCAACATCGTGCCCGGACGTGCGGAACTGCTGTATTACCTACGCGCAGTCGACTCCGCATCCCTCGACGATCTGATGCGACGAGCGTCGGCTTGCTTCGAGGCGGGCGCCCTCGCGACCGGCTGCACCCACGAGATCCGGACGCTCGCGCCGACGTATACCGAGCTGACCCCGGATCCGGAGTTGTTGCTCGTCTATCGCGAGCAACTCGCCGGATTGGGACGCGTGCCGCTCGCTCCGGAGTTCGAGGCGCAGCGGCCGCTGGGCAGCACCGATATGGGGAACGTCACCAATGTCATTCCGGGCATTCACCCGGTCATCGGCATCGATGCCGGTGGAGCGGTGACACATCAGCCAGGCTTCGCCGCGGCCAGCGTCAACGCCTCGGCGGATCGTGCGGTCCTCGACGGTGCGCTCGCGCTCGCGCGTACCGCAATCGCCGTCGCCCGCGATGACATCCATAGAGACAGGTTGTTGCAACGGCTAGTTCAACGACAGGAGGACATTCGGTGAGCACAACCGGCCGTTCTGCGGCGCCGGCGACGGGCCCGGAAGTGGGCGTCCGTGTGGCCATGGAGGGCCACGGCAGCTCCGCAGTGTCGGAGACCGGGGGATCAGGGCGGGAAGCGGTGGAGTCGTGGCTGGCCGACCACACGGTCGATCTCGTCCAATGGCGCAGGCACATCCACGCCAATCCGGAACTGTCCCGTACCGAGTTCGGCACCACCGAGTTCGTCTCGGCGTGGCTGACCAAGGCGGGGCTGACGCCGCAGGTACTGCCCGGCGGCACCGGCCTGCTCTGTGACATCGGGCCGGAAGGACCGCGGATCGGCCTGCGCGCCGACATGGACGCGCTGCCGCTGCAGGAGTTCACCGGACTGCCCTTCGCTTCGACGGTCCCCGGCGTCTCGCACGCCTGCGGCCACGACGCGCACACCACCATCCTGCTCGGCACGGCGCTGGCGCTGGCCGAGGTGCCGCGGCTGCCGGTCGGCGTGCGGCTGGTCTTCCAGCCCGCCGAGGAGGTCATGCCCGGCGGCGCGATCGACGTGGTCGCCGCGGGCGCGATGACGGGCGTGGAGCGGATCTTCGCGCTGCACTGCGACCCGCGCTTGGAGGTGGGCCGGGTCGGCATCCGCGTCGGCGCGATCACCTCCGCCGCCGACACCATCGAGCTGGTGCTCGACTCGCCCGGCGGCCACACCTCGCGTCCGCACCTGACCAGTGACCTGGTCTACGCGATCGGCTCGGTCATCACCGGCCTGCCCGGCCTGCTCAGCCGCCGGATCGACCCGCGCACCAGCACCGTGATGGTGTGGGGCGCGGTGAGCGCGGGAAAGGCGCCGAACGCCATTCCGCAGACCGGCATGCTCACCGGCACCATTCGCACCGGAGATCACGCGACGTGGTCGTTGCTGGAGCCGATGGTGCGGGAGATCGTCGACGGCCTGCTCGCTCCGACGGGCGTGCGTTACCAGCTGAACTACCGGCGCGGCGTACCGCCGGTGGTCAACGACGAGCACTCCACCCGCCTTTTCGAGGACGCCATCCGCGCACTCGGCCCCGACGCGCTGGCCGACACCCCGCAGTCCGGCGGCGGCGAGGACTTCTCCTGGTATCTGGAGGAGGTGCCGGGCGCGATGGCGCGCCTCGGCGTCTGGTCCGGCGAGGGCGAGCAGCTGGATCTGCACCAGCCGACCTTCGACATCGATGAGCGGGCGCTCGCGGTCGGCGTCCGGGTGCTGAGCAATCTCGCGCTCGGCTCTGTCTGATTTCCAGCGCCTGCGGCGCTGGGTGTTCGCGGCCCTCTTATGGCTCGCGTCCGAGCGGGCGAGACTCGCGCCTGCGGCGCATGCGCTTCGCCCACTCGGACACGAGCCGGGCCGCGAACCGTGCTCGATGGCCTCGCACTCGGCTCGACCGGGAGTGTGACAGCGGCACAGCCCGGCCCAGCCCGGCCCAGAGGTACGGCCCATGCCGCCTGCGTTGCGGCGCGCGGTCAGCCGAAGTTGCCCGGGCCGACGTTGCGGCTGTTGCGAGTGCGTAGGGCGTGGACGTAATCCTCCGGCGCGCCGGCTTTCTCGGCGGCGTCGGCGATCACGCCGAGGTAGCGGGCCGATGGCAGGCCGCCCTCGTAGGCGTCGAGCACGTAGAGCCAGGCCAGCGTGGACTCGCCACCGTCGCCGTTGCGGGTGACGCGCAGGCGGATCTTCTTGTGGATGCCGAAGTCCGAGCCCTCCCAGCGGTCCAGCCGCTGTTCGTCCTCCGGGGACACGTCGTAGAGCACAACGAACACCCGGGAACCGGGGTCCTCGACGACCGTCGCGAGAGGCCCTTCCCAGCCGATGTCGTCACCGGCGAAGGTGAGCCGCCAGCCCTCCAACCAGCCCGTCCCGGACATGGGGGAGTGCGGACAGCGCTCGAGCATCTGCGTCGAGTCCATGTTGGACCCATAGGCGGCATAGATCGGCACCAGCAAAGGGTAGCCAATAACCTTCGCAGACCGCGTTCGATTGCCGCACCTGCGGCGCGCCGCCCGGTGGGGAACCGTTGCGCACCGGTGACGCGGTCGGTGGTGCGAGGCGGTTGCCGGATAACGTTGACCCCGTGCCGGAGATCCCGGCGCGAAGCACGGAGCGGAGGTATCCATGACCCGCATCGCGATCATCGGTGGCGGACCGGCCGGCTATGAGGCGGCCCTGGTGGCGGCCCAGCACGGAGCGTCGGTGACGCTGGTCGATTCCGACGGCATCGGCGGAGCGTGCGTGCTGTGGGACTGCGTCCCCTCCAAGACCTTCATCGCCTCGACCGGCGTGCGCACCGATCTGCGCCGCGCTCGCGATCTGGGGATCACGCTCGACCCGGCCCAGGCGCAGGTGCAGTTGTCCGAGGTGAACGCGCGCGTCAAGGCGCTGGCGCTGGCGCAGTCCTCCGATATCCGCTCCAAGCTGCAGACCGTCGGGGTGACCGTGCTGGCGGGCTACGGTGAGCTGATCGATCGCGGCAGCGGCCTGGCCGCGCACCGGGTGCTGGCCAAGCTGGCCGACGGCGCGCAGCAGATCATCGAGGCCGAGGTCGTGCTGATCGCGACCGGAGCCAGCCCGCGGGTGCTGCCCGGCGCGGAACCGGACGGTGAGCGGATCCTCAACTGGCGTCAGCTCTACGACCTGGAGGAGTTGCCGGAGACTCTGGTCGTCGTCGGTTCCGGTGTGACGGGTGCGGAGTTCGTCTCGGCCTACACCGAGATGGGCGTGCGGGTGAAACTGGTCTCCAGCCGCGACCGGGTGCTGCCCGGCGAGGACGCCGACGCGGCGCTCGTGCTGGAGGACGCGCTCGCCGAGCGCGGCGTCGAACTGGTCAAGCACGCGCGTGCCGACGCGGTGGAGCGCACCGCCGACGGCATCGTGGTCAAGCTCTCCGACGGTCGCACCGTCTCGGGCTCGCACGCGCTGATGACCGTCGGCTCCACACCCAACACCACCGGCCTCGGGCTGGAGAAAGTCGGCATCGAACTCGATCGCGGCGGCTATCTGCGGGTGGATCGGGTGTCGCGCACGTCGGTGCCGGGCATCTACGCCGCTGGCGACTGCACCGGCCTGCTGCCGCTGGCCTCGGTGGCCGCGATGCAGGGACGCATCGCGATGTACCACGCGCTCGGGGAAGGCGTCAGCCCGGTCCGCCTGAAGACCGTCGCCTCCGCGGTGTTCACCAGGCCGGAGATCGCGACCGTCGGCGTCAGCCAGACCGCGATCGACAATGGCGAGGTGCCCGCGCGCACGGTGATGCTGCCGCTGAACACGAACCCGCGCGCCAAGATGTCCGGGCTGCGACGGGGTTTCGTCAAGATCTTCTGCCGTCCGGCGACCGGCGTGGTGATCGGCGGCGTCGTGGTCGCGCCGATCGCCTCGGAGCTGATCCTGCCGATCGCGCTTGCGGTACAGAACAATCTGACGGTCAACGACCTGGCCCAGACCTTCTCGGTGTATCCATCGCTCACCGGTTCGGTGACCGAGGCAGCGCGTTTGCTGATGCGGCACGACGACTTGGACTGAACCCGGTTCGGCGCACCAGGTGCCGTGTCCGATCCCGGACATCGGGCCCGGTGAAGTCGGTGCGCACGCGGGAGGCGGGCGCTCTTGCCACCCTTGGCTATTCGCTGCGTTGCCCATCGTGCGCACATGTGGTTCACTCTCGGCAGAGATGCGATCGGCTGGACGGTCGCGGAGTTCGGTGTGGGGGGATGGGTTCTTTCCAGATCGGCACGTGCGAACGGCCAGGGTCGTTCGACGATCAGGCGTCTCACCCAGGGACAACTGCATGCGGCCGGTCCGGTCGCACCCGGGAAGGGAATTGCGAAAAGTGAAACATCGTAAGCCGAGTCGGGCGCAGCGAGCGATGGCGAGCACCTCGTTGCCACTGGCCACAGCGGCTGCCGTGGCCACTCTCTTCGCTGCGCCGGCGGGGGCGGCTCCCAACGATCCGGCCACTCCGGCGACACCCGCTCCGGCGCAGCCGGGCGTGAACGAGTCGCCGAGCACTCCGGAGACCACCCAGGCGGAGCCGAACAAGCCGGAATCCAAGCCGGATGCGCAGAAGCCGGAGAGCAAGCCGACGCCGAGCCAGCCGGGCGTCACCACCCCGGAGTCGGACCACGCCGCGCCGGAACAGAAGGATCCGAAGCTGGCCAAGCCGACCCAGCCGGGTGTGACCCCGCCGCGGGTCGCGCCGCTGCCGGTCCCCGGTCAGCAGAAGCCGGGCGAGCCGCTGCCCGCGGTCGTGCCGGATCAGGCGGCGCCGCAGCCGGGTCAGCAGTCCGGGCAGCAGGCCACGCCGCAGCCAGGACAGCAGGCCGCTCCGCAGCAGGGCGCGCAGAACGACAACGCCCAGGCGCGGCAGCCGGAGAGCTCCACGCTGGTGCAGCCGCAGGCGCAGCCGCGCTGGCAGGCGCCGCGGCTGGAGTCGGCTCCGGCCGCGCCGGTCGTGGAGATGACCGGCCCGCACGCGGAGATCGGCGCCAACATCGACGGCGGCGCGATCCTGCCGGGCCACGTGGCCAACACCCACCACTTCAGCAACGAGGCCGGTTACGTCGGCACCATCGGCTACCGCACGCCGACCGGTTCCGGTGAAGCGGGCGTCTCGGTGGAGTTCGTCGACAAGAACACCGTCAAGCTGACCACCTACACCGGTGGCGAGGGCCTGGCGTCGAACAACACCACCACGGTGTTCGACACCACCCAGCTGAACCAGGCCAAGGCCGCGGTGGAGGACTGGATCCGCGAGCAGCCGGGCGGAGCCGCTGCCCTGGATGCCGCCGCACAGGTTAAGCTTCCGCTTCAGCCGGGCGATTTCGCTCCGCAGACCGTCGACGTGGGTGGTGTCACCACCCAGTGGGGTGGCTCACTCCAGTACTGACACGTACAGTTTCGGCGGGTGGGGCGGTCGTTCACGGCCGCCCCACTTGTGTGTCCTGGGAAAGGATTGGGTGTGACCTCCGAGGGTGACGCGAGGGAGAACGAATCCGACCAGTCCGGTTCGGAATTCGGTCCGTCGTTGGGGGAGTTCGGGCCGCCGGTTTCCGAGTTCGGACCGCCCGTCTCGGAATTCGGTCCGCCTGTTTCGGAATTCGGTCCGCCGACGGTGGCCGGCACCGGCCCTCGCTGGCAGGTGCCGCAGCAGCCTACCGATCACCCGGAACTGACTTGGCGCCCCGCGGGCGAGCCGGAGACGACACCCGCGCTGCCGTCGCAATTCCGCGCGCCGGATTCCACCGTCTACACCGGACCTCCTCCCGCCGCGCCCGAGCCGCCTCCCGCCGCAGCCGAGCGCTCGCAGCCCACGGGTGGCGAGCCGCAGGAATCCTGGTGGAATCAGCCGACCGCCGAGGGGGGCGTGCCGAAGCCTCCCGCGCCCTCCGAATCGGGCTTGTCCTGGGCCGAGGACCCGATCGCCATGCGGCTGGCGCTGCGCGTGCCCACCGCACCGGCGCCGGCCCGGCGCAAGGGCCCCTCGCCGCGATGGATCGTGCTCGGTGTGGTCGCCGCGGTCGCGGTGCTGATCGCGCTGACGGTGACCATCATCGTGTCCAGCGGCAGCGACGAGGACCAGGACGGCACGTCCGCGTCGGCCGGACCGAGCACCGTGGCGGTGAACTGCCCGACCCGCACCGAGGGCAAGGTCACCTTCGGCAACGGTCCGGGTGACACGAGCAG
The DNA here is from genome assembly GCF_001612785.1 of Nocardia beijingensis NBRC 16342. Lineage (GTDB taxonomy): Bacteria > Actinomycetota > Actinomycetes > Mycobacteriales > Mycobacteriaceae > Nocardia > Nocardia beijingensis. The sequence goes on along the minus strand of NZ_BDBC01000025.1, from coordinate 77,753 downwards.
TGGGATCCGGGCGATTCTCGGCTTCGAGCATGCCTACTATTCCGAGCGCAGCGCCGCCCGCGCGCACACGTTCGTGGCGCCGGGCGCGAATGTCGAGCCGCCCGCGGACCTGCAGAAGACCATTGATCAGCACATTCCGCAGGGCACGGCCTATTGCCTTCGGATCGCGGAGATCACCCCCGACCGCTTCAACGTGGAGATCACCGAGCACCGTCCCGATGGCACCGAAGCCCAGTACTTCCCGGTGATCACGACCGTGAATCTGGACGGGCGGACCCTCATCTATCTGATCGATTGAGTTCGCTTCGCGGAATCGGGACCTGGCCGCCGGGTCCTCTCCGCGATTCCGGCTGCGCGCGTCGATCTGTCCGTGGATCCGACGGCGACGGTGCGTAGACCGTTCCCGGGCGACGCGCATCACTCCGAGCGAACGCGTGGCATGTTCCTGGGGCTGGGCCTCGCACATAGGTGCATCGGACTGATCGGCCGGATGTCCTCACGGGATGATTGTTTCTCACATATTGAGAATTGAATTTCATATTTTGGTAGCCACTGTGAAACAGTGAGGGTACGCGTACCGTGGCGTCCTTCTGGAGGTTTCATGTCGGCGATCACTCCACCACTGGCCCGGCGTCTCGACGGCCTGACGAGCTCGGCGATTCGGGACCTGCTGAAGGTAGCCGCGCGCGACGACATCATCAGCCTGGCCGGCGGGCTGCCCGACGAGCAATTGATGCCGAGGGACCGGATCGCCGAGGCGGCGGAGTCGGCGCTGGCGGACCGCGCGCGACTGCAGTACACCGAATCGGCGGGCTGGGGCCCGCTGCGTGAAGTGCTCGCCACGCGCGAGACCCAGCGGCTGGGTCGGCCGGTGCCGCTCGAGGAGGTGTTCGTCACCCACGGCTCGCAGCAGGCGTTGTCGCTGCTCGCCGAGGTGCTGCTGGATCCGGGCGCGCTGGTCGTGGTGGAGGATCCGGCCTACGTCGGCGCGTTGCAGGTGTTCCGCGCCGCCGGATCGCGCATCGTGACGGTGCCGCTGGACGCCGAGGGGATGCGGGTCGACGCGCTGGCCGAACTGCTCGGCCGCGGCGAGCGGCCCGCGGTGGTGCACACGGTGAGCAATTTCCACAACCCGCGCGGTGTCACCATGAGCTCGCGGCGTCGACGGGAACTGGCCGAGCTCGCCGGCCGGTACGGATTCTGGGTGATCGAGGACGATCCCTACGGTGAGCTGTGGTTCGACCGGCCGTCACCGGAGCCGATCGCGACGTATTCACCCAACGTGATCCGGCTGTCCAGCGTGTCGAAGACCCTCGCCCCGACCTTGCGGGTGGGCTGGATGACCGCGCCGAACGCGGTGTGCAGGGGCGTGGAGTTGCTGAAGCAGGGCGCCGACCTGTGCGGTTCGGCCCTGACCCAGCAGATCGCCGCCGATCTGCTCGCCGACGCGGACTGGCTGACCGGGCAGGTCGAACAGATCCGGCAGGTCTACGGTGCCCGTGCGCGGGTCCTGGTCGACGAGCTGCGCACCGGCTTCGGCGACCGGCTGGTGAGCACCGATGCCGCCGGTGGCATGTTCGTGTGGGTCGATTTCACCGACGGGACCGACACCGTGCAGTTGTTGCCCCACGCCATCGATCTCGGCGTCGCCTACGTCCCGGGCGAGGCGTTCGCGGTGTCGGGCGGTCATCGGAACTCTATGCGCCTGTGCTTCACCACTTCCGACGCGGCGACGCTGCGTGAGGCGGTCGCGCGCTTGGCGCGCGCGATCGGCGAATAGATCCGGGGCGGCGACTCTCGATTGTGGACCGACTCGCTGCGCTCGTCAGTCCACCCAGCCGTAGGTGCGCTCGACCGCCTTGTTCCACGCGGCGAAGCGCTCCGCGCGCTCCGCCTCCGGCATGGTCGGATGCCAGGTCTTGTCGGCGGTCCAGTTGTCGCGGATGTCGTCGGTGCCCGACCAGTAGCCGACAGCCAGCCCGGCCGCGTACGCCGCGCCCAGCGCGGTGGTCTCGCTGACCACCGGGCGCACCACGGGCACGTCGAGCACGTCGGATTGGAACTGCATCAGCAGGTCGTTGGCGACCATGCCGCCGTCCACCTTCAGCGTGGTCAGCTCCAGGCCGAGTCGCTGGGACTCGGCGTCGGCGCGCATCGCGTCGACCACCTCGCGGGTCTGGAAGGCGGTGGATTCCAGCACCGCCCGTGCCAGGTGCGCTTTGGTGACGAAGCGCGTGAGCCCGGTGATCACGCCGCGCGCGTCGGGGCGCCAGCGCGGAGCGAACAGCCCGGAGAAGGCGGGCACGATGTAGGCGCCGCCGTTGTCGTCGACGCTGCGGGCCAGCGGCTCGATCTCGTCGGCGGAGGAGATGATGCCGAGATTGTCGCGCAGCCACTGCACCAGCGAGCCGGTGACCGCGATGGAGCCCTCCAAGGCGTACACCGCGTCCGCGTCACCCAGGCGGTAACACACCGTCGTGAGTAGACCGTGCTTACTGAACACCGGCGTGGTCCCGGTATTCAGCAACATGAAATTGCCGGTGCCGTAGGTGTTCTTGGCCTCGCCGGGCGTCAGGCACGCCTGGCCGAACGTGGCGGCCTGCTGGTCGCCGAGGATGCCTGCCACCGGCACCCCGGCCAGCGGTCCGGAACCGATCGGCGCGTAGACCTCCGAGGAACTGCGCACTCGCGGCAGCATCGACTCGGGCACGCCGAACTCCCGGCAGATCGCCGAATCCCATTGCAATGAACGCAGATCCAGCAGCATGGTGCGGGAGGCATTGGTGACGTCGGTGATGTGCTCACCGGTGAGCTTCCACAGCACCCAGCTGTCGACGGTGCCGAAGCACAGCTCGCCCGCCTCCGCGCGCTCCCGCACGCCCGGCACGTTGTCCAGCATCCAGCGCAGCTTCGGCCCGGCGAAATAGGTGGACAACGGCAGGCCGGTGCGGTCCTGATAGCGGGACGGTCCCGCGTCGCCGGCCAGTTCGGCGCACAGCCGGTCGGTGCGGGTGTCCTGCCAGACGATCGCGTTGTACACCGGACGGCCGGTCTCGCGGTCCCACACCACGGTCGTCTCACGCTGATTGGTGACGCCCACCGCGGCGATGTCGTCGGCGCCGAGGCCGCCGCGCTCCAGGACCTCGCCGAGAACGAGTTCGGTATTGCGCCAGATCGTTTCGGGATCATGCTCGACCCAGCCCGGTCGCGGGAAGATCTGCTCGTGCTCCCGCTGGGCGACGCCGACGACGCGCCCCTGCCGGTCGAAGACGATGCACCGACTGGAGGTCGTGCCCTGGTCGATGGCGGCCACATAGCGACGCATGGGCTGAGTTTATTGGCCGCGCCTTCGGCGCGGCGTGTTCGCGGCCCCTTTGTGGCTCGCGTCCGAGTGACCGCCGCTGGCGACTTCGTCGCGGACGCGGCGGTCACTCGGACGCGAGCCGGGCCGCGAACGGCGGATGCTCGGTCTCGCTTCGCTCGAAGACGTGGTTGCGGTGTGTTGGGCGCGTAGGTGTCGAAGGCCGGTATCGAGCGCACGCGGTCTGTGGTGGCCCGGTATCGGCTCGGACGCGAGCCGGGCCGCGAACGGCGCACGCTCGGTCTGGCTTCGCTCAGCAACGTGGTGGGGATGAGCTGGGGCGTCGGTGCCTGGTTCGTTGGACGTCATGCGCTGCGCGGTCGGGTGTCGGCTCGACCGTTCTGGGACTCATGGCGTGCGCGGTGGCCGTGGGGAGCAGGGCCGTGGTGGTCTGTAGGCGCATGGGTGGGTTGGGAGGCCGCATCGGTGGTCTGTGCGTGTTGGCTGCTGGGTGCGAGTCGGGTTGGTGGTGCTCTGCGTGTCCGCGGCCCGCTCGCTCCACGGCGAGGACTTCGTGCAAGTCGCTCGGACTGCTTTGGCTGCGAATCGAGCAATGCTCGGTCTCGATCCGGTCGCACGGGGTTCGTCTGGTGCGGTGGCGGCCCGTGACTCGATGTGCGGTGACCGCTGAGGCGTGGGCGCGGATATCCGGTCGATGGGCTTCGGTGGTGCGTGGGGCGCGGTGTCGGGTAGCTCACTGGGCCGGGGAATGGTTCGTCGCTCGGTTAGGGTTGGACTTGTTACCGATGAGTAGGACGGGGCGACACGGATCGGGGCGCGGGCGGTCGATTCGCGGCTGTTCGCCTAGCCTGGAGCTGAACGCTCGATCGGACACATCCGCGTCGGCTGGAGGAGTCGAGCATGGCCAAGAAACCGGAACCGCAGCTTCTCGGGCCGGAGCAGCGCAGGGCGGCCTGGGAGCGCTTCGGCAAGGATCATTTCGATGTGGTCGTCGTCGGCGGGGGCGTGGTGGGGGCGGGCATCGCGTTGGACGCGGCGACCAGGGGCTTGCAGGTCGCGCTGGTCGAAGCCCGCGATTTCGCGTCCGGGACATCCAGCCGATCATCGAAGATGTTCCACGGCGGGCTGCGCTACCTCGAGCAGCTGGAGTTCGGATTGGTGCGCGAGGCGCTGCGCGAGCGCGAGCTCACGCTCTCCATGCTGGCGCCGCACCTGGTCAAGCCGTTGCGTTTCCTGTATCCGCTGACCAACCGGGTGTGGGAGCGTCCGTACGTGGCTGCGGGCCTGATGTTGTACGACACCATGGGTGGGGCGAAATCCGTTCCGGGCCAGCGGCATCTCACGCGGGCGGGCGCGTTGCGGCTGGCGCCGGGATTGCGGCGCGATTCGCTGATCGGGGGTGTCAGTTACTACGACACCGTCGTCGACGACGCACGCCACACCATGATGGTGGCGCGCACAGCCGCGCACTACGGCGCGGTGATCCGCACGTCCACCCAGGTGGTGGGGTTCCTGCGCGAGGCGGACCGGGTGGTCGGCGTGAAGGTGCGCGACACCGAGGACGGGCGCGTGGGCGAGGTCCGTGGACATGTGGTGATCAACGCGACCGGGGTATGGACCGACGAAGTCCAAGCTCTGTCGCATCAGCGCGGCCGGTTCCATGTGCGGGCTTCCAAAGGCGTGCACATCGTGGTGCCCCGCGACCGCATCGTGAGCGACGCCGCGATCATCCTGCGCACCGCGACCTCGGTGCTGTTCGTCATCCCCTGGGGCGCGCACTGGATCATCGGCACCACCGACACCGACTGGAATCTCGACCTCGCGCATCCGGCCGCGACCAAGGCCGATATCGACTACCTGCTAAAACGGGTGAACGAGGTGCTGGTCCAGCCGCTCACGCCGGACGACATCGACGGCGTGTACGCGGGCCTGCGCCCGCTGCTGGCGGGAGAGAGCGACGAGACGTCCAAGCTCTCACGCGAACATGCCGTCGCCCGGGTCGCGCCCGGCCTGGTCGGCATCGCGGGTGGCAAGTACACCACCTATCGCGTGATGGCCATCGACGCGATGGACGAAGCGGCGCAAGACATTCCGGCTCGCGTCTCGCCGTCGATCACCGCCAAGGTGCCGCTGCTCGGCGCCGACGGCTATTTCGCGCTGGTCAATCAGACGGTGCAGCTGGCCGAGAGCTACGGGGTGCATCCGTACCGGATCAAGCACCTGCTGGACCGGTACGGCTCGCTGATCGCCGACGTCATGGCCTTCGCCGAGGACAAACCCGAACTCCTGCAGCCGATCACGGACGCGCCGTCCTACCTGCAGGTGGAGGCGGTCTACGCGGCGGCGGCCGAGGGCGCGCTGCATCTCGACGACATCCTGGCCCGCCGGACCAGGATCTCGATCGAGTATCCGCATCGCGGAGCCAACTGCGCCGAGCAGGTGGCCCGGCTGGTCGCCCCGGTCCTCGGCTGGGACGACGACGAGATCGACCGGGAGGTCCGCACCTATCAGGCGCGGGTCGAGGCGGAGATCCTCTCGCAGACCCAACCGGACGACGCCTCCGCAGATGCCCTGCGGATCGCCGCGCCCGAGCCGCGCCCGCAGATTCTGGAGCCGGTGCCGTCGGAGGGCTGAGCGGTGGTCAATCCTGGCCTGCGCGCGCTTCCATGCCCATCGCCCAGGCGACCAGCGAGCGCAGATAGCGCAGTACCAGCTCGTCGGGGTACTCGATCGGATCTGTGAGGTGCAGCCGGGCCAGTTCCTCCATGGCGGCCAACAGGATTCGCTCTGTCGGCCCATTCGGATCCACGGTCGCCCCGAGATATCTGGACAGATGGCGCGCGCCGATCGCACGCGCGTAGGCGCGACCGAGCGCCAGCCGTTCGCGCAACTCCGGCGGCCCGCCGTCGAACGGGCTGAGCATGATGCGCCAACTGGTCGGCGCGGCGTGCAGATACGCGAGGATGCCGCGGCCGACGCGGTCCACGTCACCGTGCTCCCAGTCCACGCTGCGCACACCGGCGAACGCGATGGCCGATTCGCGGTCGAGCAGCGCCGATGTCAGCCCGGACAGATCGGTGAACTGCTGGTACACCAGCGCGCGTGCCACCCGCGCCTCGCGGGCAACCCGGTCGATGCTCACCGCGCCGAAGCCCTCGGTGGCGACGATGTCGCGCGCCACGTTCAGCAGTTGGGTGCGGCGGTCGGCGGCGGACATCCTGCGCTTCGGCCGCGCCTCGGTGATGCCGCGCTCGGCCGTGGAGCGATCCGTGGTCACGCCGTCGAAGGTAGCTCGAGCAGCAGTTCGACCGCCCGCGCCGCACTCTGCGCCGCGCTTTCCATCGTCGCCGACCAGTCGGTGGCGGTCCAGTCGCCCGCGAGCGCCAACGTGGGCACCGACGTGCGCTGGGCCGGTCGCAATGCGTGGTTGCCGACGACTTGCGAGAAGGTGGCTTTGGGCATGCGCACGACCTGGGCCTGCACCACGTTCGCCGCTCGCGCCGCCGGATAGTAGCGGCGCAGCAGCGCCATCTGCTCGGCGACGATCTCCTCACTGGACTTGTGGATCTGCTCGTAGGCGCCACTGGTGGTCAGGCAGTACAGCCACGCCTTCTCGGTGCTGCGCCCGGTCATCCGCTGGCGATCGAAGACCTCGTCGATGACGCCGGTGCCGCCGATCAGCGCCTCGAACTCGGCCGTGGTCCCCAGCGGGCGATCGAGATACAGGTTGGTGCTGACGATCGGCGTATAGCCCAATTTGTCGGCCGCCGCGTATATCTCGGCGTGCTCGGGCAGCTCGTCGAGCAGGCCGCCGATGTTCGAGTTGGGCACGGCGCACACCACCGCGTCGGCCGGGATGGTGCTGCCGTCGGCCAACGCGACGCCCGTCACCTTGCCGTCCGCGATATGGATACGGCGGGCCACGGCCCGGTAGCGCACCTGGACACCGTGCTTCTCGAAGAGCCGCAGCGCCCCGGTGACATACAACGTGTCCAGATCGGTGGTGGGGTAACCGATGTCGACGGCCTGCCGGTGGCGCAGGCCCAGCCGGATGCCGGTGGCCAGCACATCGGCGAACACCTTCGCCGACTCCCGCTGCACCGGCTCCGCCGCGATGCCCAGCGCCAGCCAATCCCACAGTGCCTCGCGGGCTTTGGCGGGCATGCCGACCCGGTCGAACCATTGTGCGGTGGTGAGGTCGGCCAGGTCGGCGGGCTGGCGCAGGCACTGCCAGCCGAGCCGGAGCGTGGCGATCGTCGCGCGCACGCGCTCGAGCGGGTTCGCGTCGGGATGCGCGCCGGACAGCGTGCGCAGCGCGGCGATTCCTTTGGTGCGCATGGTGACGCTGCGGCCGCCGGGCCAGCGCAGTGTGCCGCCATGCGGGAAAGCGACGTATCGGCGGGTGCCGACACTCGTCAGATAGCGGAACAGGTGGTCGTATCCGCTGGCGATCACGTGCTGACCGTTGTCCGGCGGATCGTCCACCGCCTCGGCGCGCATGGCGTGGGTGCGTCCGCCGAGCCTGCCCCTGCGCTCGAGCAGGGTGACCTGCTTGCCCGCCTCCGCCAGCCAGACCGCCGAGGCGAGCCCGGCCAGTCCGCTACCGATCACCACGTAGCGCCGTGGGTCGCTCATGCCGCCTCCCGCCATAACTGACAATTTGTAAGTTAGGTGGGCGGGCGATGCGCGTCAAGAGCCGTCGGCTGATATCAGCTGGGGGACAGGGAATTCCCGCCGCGTTCGGATGCCGGAACGTTCGATCATCCGGGCGGGGCGGGCTGACAGCGAGGGCAGAAGAAGATGCCGCGTTCTCGCTGCACCACCCGGTCGTAGTCTGGCGCGCTGTCCCCGAGCAGGTCGGCGACGAGCGGGGTGCCGCAGCGCTGGCACGGGCGATGGGTACGGCCATAGGCCAGTGGGCGCCGGGGAGGCTTCGCCACCGCCTCGGTCAGGATGCGGTGCGCTTCGTTGACCATGGCCAGCAGGTCAGGGACATCCCCGACCCTGGTCGCGGGGTGGACGCGGCGCAGAAAACAGACCTCGCTGCGGAAGATGTTCCCGATACCGGCCAGATTGCGCTGGTCGAGCAAGGCGACGCCGATGGGCTGATCCGGATACCGTTCCAGTCGCCGGACCGCTTCGGCCGCATCCCAATCCGGGCCGAGCAGGTCGGGGCCGAGATGGTCCACGACGAGGTGCTCGTCACGTGCCCGCACCACCTCGACGGTGCCCAAGGAGAAACCGACGGCTTCGACATCCGCGGTGCTCAACACCACCCGCGCGGCGACGCGGGGTTTCGTCCAGCGCTGACCGCAGTGGAATACGCGCCAGCTCCCCTCCATCTTCAAATGGGTGTGGACGCTCACGATGGGCGTCCGGATGAACAGGTGCTTCCCGTAACTGCCGACGCTCTCGACCACCTGTCCGCGCAGATCCACCGTCGCGTATCGCGGCACCCGGAAGTCGCTGCGCGTCAGTTCTTTCCCCGCCAAAGCCGCGCGGAGCCGTTTCGCGGCCAGGAAGACGGTGTCTCCCTCAGGCATCGGGCGGCTCCGGCGCGTCGGCGTAGGATCGCGGGCTCACGGGCGGCTCCGCAGGCGCAGGCCGCGCGGGGTGGCGGAGAAGCCCGCCTCGGTGAGGAACCCGGCGAACGTGTTGCCGTGCACGGTGTCGCCGTTGACCCGGTCGATCACCAGCGAGTCCACCCTCCGGCGGCGGACCAGGTCGGCGAGCGCGGCGGCGCCGGCGCGGCGGGCCTCGGGGTCCTCGGTGAAAGTGAGCAGGGTCTTGCCGCCCCGCTCCAGGTACAGGACCAGTTCGCCGTCGACGAGCACGACCAGCGCGCCGGCTTTGCGTCCCGGGCGATGCCCGCCGTCGACGTCGCTCTTCGGCCAGGCCAGTGCGGCGCCGTACGGGTTCGCCGGATCGCAGGCGGCCAGCGCCAGCACCGTGCCGGTGGGCTCCCTGGACTCGGGACGGGCGCGTTCGGGGTCGAAGGAGCGCAGCCTGTCCACCACGTCGGTGGTGGAGAACTGCGCACCGCCGAGCGAATCGACGAAATAGCCGCGGCGGCAGCGGCCGCGGTCCTCGAACTCGGTGAGCACCCGATACATCAGCGCGAACCCGCCCGGCACGCCCTCGTTCTGCACCGAGCCCCTGGTCAGCACGCCGTACCGCTCCAAGAGCAGATCCGCGGTCGCGTGCGCGCGCAGCGTGTTGTCCGAGATCCGCTCCGGGAGCAGGGACCAGCGCCCGGCGACCGAGGGCGGACCGGAACGGGTGGGCATACTCGGGCGGGGCAGGTAGGCGCGCCCCCGCGGCGCGCGCCGGGGCGTGCGGTGGGCCGTGGTGGTCCGGGTGGTGCCGGAAAGCAGCGCCCGCACCGGTGCGAACGTGTCGCCGGAAACCATTCCGGCCCAGACCAATTCCCACAGTGCCGAGGCCGCCGCGCTGTCGTCGAGCAGGCCGGTGGCGTCGGAGAGCTGCCGGAAGAAGTACGCGCCACCGCCCTGTGGCACGGGTATCAGGCGTTCCGTGAGAGCGCCGGAGATCGAATTCCCCACATCGGCGCCGTCTTCCGGACCGGCCGGTGATCGTCTTCCACGTCGGCCGTCGCCCGACCCGTTCGGTGTGGCGCTACCAGAGGGTTCGGCCTCCTCGGATCGCCGGTGCGCGCCGTCGGCCGCGCTGCCGGAAGACGGATCCGGCTCGTCCAACGGCACGGGCACTCGATCTTCAGCTCGGCCGGGCGGCGTCCACGGCACGAAGGTCGCGCCCAGCGCGGCGAGCAGGCGCAACTGGACGTCGGTGAGGTCGATGTCGTCCGGTGGCGCGAGACTGAACGGCGCTTGCTCGGCCGGATGCAGGGCGATCCAGCCGTCCTTGGCGGTGATCGCGCCGTGCCCGGACCAGATCACCTCGCCGGTCGCCATGAGCTCGTCGAGCATGGCGGGGGTGTAATCGCGCACCCGCGCGGGCAGGACGAGCGATTCCCAGGCCGACGCCGGGATCGGCACGCCCGCGAGCTGTTCCACCACGGCCGCAACGCCGTCGACGCCGCGCAGCTCGCCGCTGCCCACGTGCTGCCAGGCCGGGAGAAAACGCCCGAACGCGGCGGTCGAGACCGGCTCGACCTCATGCCTTGCGGCGGCCAGCGACCTGCGGCGCAACCGGCGCAGCACCTGCGCTTCGCACCATTCCGACCCGGCCGCCCCCGGCGTGAATTCGCCCTCCACCACGCGTTTCTCCGCGGCGAGCCGGTGCAGCGCGGTAGCGACGACCGCGGTGCCGAGGCCGAACCTGGCCGCCACCGCCTCCGTGCCGAACGGGCCGTGCGTGCGGGCGTAGCGGCCGATCAGATCGCCGAGCGGATCGGCCACCGGCTCGATGAACGCCGACGGCGTGCCGATCGGCAGCGGAACCCCGAGCGCGTCGCGCAGCCGGGCCGCGTCCTCGACCGCCACCCACCAGGTTCGCCCCGCGAAGGAGACCTGGAGCGCACGGCGTGCGGACACCAGGCTCTCGAACCAGGCGACGGGGTTCTCGTCGCAGCGCTCGGCGGCCTCGGCGGCGGTGAGCGGCCCGAGCAGCCGCAGCAGGTCCGCCAAACCCTCGGCGTCGCGCGCGTGCCGCTCGGGGGTGAGCCGCTGCAGTTCCCGCTCGGTCTGCTCGATGACCGCGGCGTCTAGCAGTTCGCGCAGCTCGACCCGGCCGAGCAGTTCGGCGAGCAGACCGGAATCCAGCGAGAGCGCCGCGGCGCGCCGCTCGGCCAGCGGGCTGTCGCCGTCGTACATGAACTGCCCGATGTAGTCGAACAACAGGGCGTTGGCGAACGGTGACGGCGTCGCGGTCTCCACCTCGACCAGCCGTATCCGCCGCCGCCCCACCTGGCCGAGCAGCTCCCGCAGCGACGGCAGGTCGTACACGTCGCGCAGGCATTCGCGCACCGTCTCCAACAGGATCGGGAACTCGGGGAACTTGCGCGCCACGTCCAGCAACTGGGCCGAGCGCTGCCGCTGCTGCCACAGCGGGGCTCGTTTGCCCGGGTCGCGGCGCGGCAGCAGCAGTGCGCGCGCGGCGCATTCGCGGAACCGGGACGCGAACAGCGCCGAGCCGCCCACTTGCTCGGTGACGATGTCATCGATCTCGTCGGACTCGAAGACGAACAGTTCGGCGCCGGGCGGATCGTCGGTGGTGTCGGGCAGCCGCACGACGATGCCGTCGTCGGAGGCGTTCGGCGCGGCGTCGACGCCGAACCGCTCCCGCAACCGCGCGCCGATGGCCAGCGCCCACGGGGCGTGCACCGGAAGCCCGTAGGGCGAGTGCAGCACCAGCCGCCAGTCGCCGAGTTCGTCGCGGAACCGCTCCACCACCAGGGTGCGATCGGTGGGCAGGTGGCCGGTCGCGGTGCGCTGTTCGTCCAGGAGGGTGAGCAGATTGGCGGTCGCGTTGTCGTCCAGACCGGCGGAGAGCATGAGGTCCGCGACCCGCTCCCGCACGGCTCCGGCGGCCGCGCCCGTGTCGATGCTCTTCGAATCCGACTGCGCGCGAGTTGTTTTGGACGTTTTCGGCGGTGCACCGTCGCGCCGCGACGTCTTCTCCGCACTCTCCGGTCCCGCGGCGCGGTCCTGCGCGACCGTGCGGACGAACTCGCCGAGCGCCGCGCCGAGTTCGGCGGGGCGACCCAGTCCGTCACCGTGCCAGAACGGCAATCGGCCCGGCTGCCCGAACGCGGGCGTCACCAGCACCCGATCGAAGGTGATCTCCTCGATCCGCCAGCTCGTCGCTCCGAGCGCGAACACATCGCCGACCCGGGATTCGTACACCATCTCCTCGTCGAGTTCCCCGACCCTGGAGGCCTTCTCGCCCACCATGTACACCGCGAACATGCCGCGATCGGGAATCGCTCCGCCCGAGGTCACGGCCAGCCGCTGCGCGCCGGGCCGCCCGGTGAGGGTGCCCGCGTCGCGATCCCAGACCAGTCGGGGACGCAGCTCGGCGAACTCGTCGGAGGGGTACCGCCCGGAGAGCAGGTCGAGCACCGAATCGTAGGCCGAGCGCGGCAGCGACGCGTAACTGCCGGTGCCGCGCACGACGTCGAACCACGCGTCGACGTCGATCGGCTCCAGCGCGCACGCCGCGACGGTCTGCTGCGCGAGGATGTCCAGCGGATGCGCCGGGATCTGGATCGCCTCGATCTGCCCCGCCGTCATCCGCCGCGACGCCACCGCGCAGTGGATGACGTCGGTGCGGTGCTTGGGAAAGATCACCCCGCGCGAGATCTCGCCGACCTGATGCCCAGCCCGGCCGATCCGCTGCAACCCGCTCGCGACCGACGGCGGCGCCTCCACCTGCACAACCAGGTCGACCGCCCCCATGTCGATGCCGAGTTCCAGGCTGCTGGTCGCGACGACGCAGCGCAGCCGCCCGCTCTTGAGATCGTCCTCGATCAGCGCTCGCTGCTCCTTGCTGACCGAACCGTGATGCGCGCGCGCCAGCAACGGCCCGGCGCCGTGGATCACCTCGGTGGACGGGCCGAGCTGGGCGGGCGGCTTGTGCTCGGTCTCCACCGGCTCGCCCAGCCGCGCCGCGTAGGCCTCGTTGAGCCGGGCGGTGAGCCGCTCGGCCAGCCTGCGGGAGTTCGCGAACACGATCGAGGACCGGTGCTCGAGCACGAGGTCGACGATCGCCTCGTCCACGTGCGGCCAGATCGATCCGGGCTGGTCGGAGTCACCCGGCTCGGTCATGTCCGCCACCGGCACGCGCACCGACAGGTCGAACGTCTTCGGCGCGGGCGGCGCGACCAGTGTGATCGGCGCGTTGCCGACCAGGAACCGCCCGACTTCCTCCGGTGGCCGTACCGTCGCCGACAGCCCGATGCGCTGGGCGGGCCGCTCGGTCAGCAGATCCAGTCGTGCCAGCGACAGCGCCAGGTGCGAACCGCGCTTGGAACCGGCGATCGCGTGCACCTCGTCCACGATCACCGTGCGCACTTCGCGCAGCGTCTCGCGCGCGGCCGAGGTGAGCATGAGGAACAGCGACTCCGGCGTGGTGATCAGGATGTCCGGCGGGGTGCGCAGCATGGACCGGCGATCGGACGCGCTGGTGTCGCCGGAGCGGACTCCGACGGTGAGCTCAGGAGGCTGTAGACCCAGGCGCTTGGCGGTCTGCGTGACGCCGACCAGCGGCGCCCGCAGGTTGCGTTCCACGTCCACCGCCAGCGCCTTCAGCGGGGACACGTACAGCACCGAGGTGCCCGCCCGCTCCGGCCGCTGCTCCCGGCCCGCCAGCTGGTCGATCGCCCACAGGAACGCCGAGAGGGTCTTGCCTGACCCGGTGGGCGCGACGACCAAGGTGTGCTCGCCGGCCGCGATCGCCTTCCACGCCCCGAGCTGAGCGGAGGTCGGCGCGGGGAACGCGCCGTCGAACCACTCCTGGGTCGCGCGGGAGAACTGAGCCATGGATTCAGTGTGCACCGGCGCACCGACAGGCACGCCGGTACCGATCCGCGAGCAAACGAACAGCGTCCGCCGACGCCGGGCCGTACGCTTCGACAGGTGCAAAAGGTGCTCAGACTCGACCTGGTCAGCCACGGCATGACCGAGGCGATGCGGAAGGCACGTTTCCCGGTCGACGAATCGCTCACCGAGGCGGGCAGGCGGGCGGTGGCCGGGTGCGGGCCGCTCACCGCCCAGCGGGTGCTCACCGGCCCGGAACGCAGGACGGTGGAGACCGCCGCGTTGCTGGGATTGCCGGGCGAGGAGGACAACCGGCTGCGCGACCTGGACGCGGGCGCCTGGCGTGGCGGCGAACTGATGTCGGTCCCCCAGGACGAGCTGTACGCCTGGCTCACCGACCCGGCGTTCCGCGGGCACGGCGGCGAATCCGTGCTGGACGTGATCGAACGGACCAGGCTGTGGATGGCCGAGGTCGCCGCGCGCTCGGTGTCCACCATCGCGGTCACCCACCCCGCGGTCGTGCGGGCCGCGCTGCTGGTGACACTGGACGCCCCGCCGAAATCGTTCTGGCGGATCGACATCCCTCCCGGCAGCGTCACCCGCCTGCACTATCGCGGCGAATGGACACTGCATTTCACGGCCTGAGCCGGTGCGGGACCTTCCGGGGGGTGGCTTTCGGGCCGCGCGGGGCTAGTGTCTGAGACTATGGGTAACAAGAAAGGGTCGAAGCGTCGCGGCCTGGCCATCGGATGCGGGGGCACGGTGGGCGCGGCGTGGATCGTCGCCGCCCTCGCCGCCGCCAGGGACGTGCTCGCTTGGGATCCGCGCGAGGCGGAGGTGCTGCTCGGCACCTCCGCGGGCGCGGAGACGGTGACGCTGCTCGGCAGCGGCGTCTCGGTGGACGACCTGGTCGCACTGCAACGCGGTACCGTGACCGATCCGATCCTGCGTGCGCACCGTGCCGCCGAGCCCGGCCGATTCCCGCCGTTGCCGCGCCTGCGGCTCGGCTCGCCCCGACTGCCCCTGCGCCGCCACGAGCCGGGCCAAGCGCTACTGACGGCGAGCAGCGGACTGCTGCCGGAAGGCGGCGGCGACCCGGGCTGGCTGCAACGGCTGGCCGAGCGCCTGAACCCCGGCCGGGCCTGGGTGTCGCATCCGGCGACCCGCCTGGTGGCGATGGACTACGCGACGGGCGAGCGCGTCGCGTTCGGCGCGCCCGGCGCTCCCGCTGCCGTCATCGGCGAGGCGCTGCGGGCGTCGTGGGCCGTTCCCGGCTGGTTTCCGCCGGTCACCATCGCGGGCCGCCGCTTCGTCGACGGCGGCGCAGGCTCGACGGCCTCGGTGGACCTGCTCGTCGGCGAGGGCTTGGACGAGCTGCTGGTGCTGGCTCCGATGGCCTCAGCCGCTCCGATTCCGCCCACCGGCCCCTTGGACCTGCTGGAACGGCAGCTGCGCAACCGGATGAGCGGCAAACTCCACGCGGAGATCGCGCGGTTGCGCGCGGCGGGGACGAGAGTGCTGTTCGTGGGTGCCACCGCCGACGACCTCGCGGTGATGGGACCGAACTTCATGGACGGCCGCCGCCGTCTCGCCGCCTTCGAACACAGCTTGCGCAGTACCCGCCGCGCGCTCGAGCAAGGAGCATTCGTATGAGATTTCTCGGATCCGGCTACCCCGCGATCGACCTGAGTGAGGCGACCGTCCTGATCACCGGAGGCGGCCGCGGGATCGGCCGGGCCACCGCGGAGTCCTTCGCCGCCAAGGGCGCTCGTGTCGTGCTCGCCGACGTGGACAAGCCCGCCGCGGACGAGGCGGCCGCGGCGATCGGAGCGACCGCGTTCGAGCTGGACGTGCGCTCGCGCGGCCAGTGGGACGCGGTCGCCGCGGCGGTCGGCGGAATCGACGTGCTGGTCAACAACGCCGGTGTGATGCCTGCGGGCGCGTTCCTGGACGAACCGGACGTGGTCGGCCAGGCCACGCTGGACATCAACGTCTGGGGTCTCATCCACGGCATGCGCGCCGTCGCGCCGGGCATGATCGAGCGCGGTCGCGGCCATATCGTCAATGTCGCCTCGCTGGCGGGCAAGATCCCGATTCCCGGGCTGGCTGTGTACAACGCGAGCAAGTTCGCGGCGGTCGGCCTCTCGGCGGCGACCCGCCTGGAATTCGCGGAGCACGGCGTCAGCGTCAGCTGCGTCCTGCCGTCGGCCGTACGGACCCGCCTCTCCTCGGGGTTGGCGCTCGGTCACGGAATGCCGACCGTCGATTCGGAAGACGTCGCCGCCGCGATCGTGCGCACGTGCGCGACCCGCAGAGCCGAAGTGGCCGTGCCGAACTACCTCGGCCCGATGGACATCGCGCTGGCCGTCGCGCCGGAACGGGCCGTGCGCCTGATCCGCGGCCTGCTCGACGGAGATCGCGCCTTGCACCCGGCCGACGAGAAGGTCCGTGCGCGGTACGAGAAAGCGGTGCGCTCCATCAGCTGATGGAACGAAAACGGCCCGGGGGCAGGCGCCCTCGGGCCGTTTTCGTCCGGGTTCAGCAGCTGGTCGGTGCGGGTTCGCCGCGGAATCTGGCCTCCACGTAGTTCCACGCGTCCGCGAATCCGGCGGCGGCCGCGGTCATGTGCTCGGAGATGTCGACGGTGTGGAACGTCACCGGCGCACCCGCCTTGCAGTACCGGTCGGCGACCTCGGCGACGGGTTTGTAGAAGGTGAGCTCGTCGAAGCGGCCCTGCCACAGATAGGTCGGCACGGCGGGCACGCCGTCGAAGTACCGCAGGCTGTTCTCGCGCAGGACGGCGTGCGCCTCCGGGCTGTCCATCAGGCTCTTGGACGCCGCCATCTGCTCCGCGCTGCGGAAGGCGCCGTGGAACAGCAGGAACCTGCGGCAGGCGTCGTGGGTGAATTCCCGGAACCACAGACCGTTCTCGTTGAGCTGATCCGAGATCGGCAGCCGGTCGGGGTACTCCCGCTCCAGCCCCATGGCGGCGGCGAAGGCGAGGCCGAAGCCGGGGTGCGGCTGGAAGCCGAGCGACATCGCCATCTCTTCCAGGTCGGCGGGGATGCCACCGGCCACGGCGGTGGTGAGCTTCAGTTCCGGAGCGTAGGTGGGCTGCATGGCGGCGGCCCACGCGGTGGCCATGCCGCCGCCGGAGTAGCCCGCGATGGCGACGGGGGAGTCGGACAACCCGAGTTCGGCGACCTTGCGAACGGCCCTGACACTGTCGAGGGTCATCATGCCCGCCAGGCGCGCCGCGCCGTAGGCGGAGGTGGGGCCGAGGTAGTCCGGCAGCGAGATCGCCCATCCGCGTCCGATGGGCAGCATCGCGCCGACCGCGTCCTGCAGTTCGCCGTTGAACAGCGAGCGCGACGGATTGCACTGGGCGCCCAGCGAATTGATCAGCGCCTGGTAGGAGACCAGCGGCGGGTTCTTCACCCCGGCGGGCATCAGGACGGTCGTGATGCCCATGACGGGATTGCCCTGCGAATTCGTGGAGCGGAACGCCACTTGCCAGCCCTCGGTCCCGACATACATGCCGGTGTCGATCCTGCGGGCCCGGACGACGTCGCCAGGGGCGAGCGCCCCCAGGTCGGGCGGCGCAGCGTAGAAGGGGTCGGGATCGGGTGTGGGATACAGGGGCTGAGCCGTCGCTGGCAGGCCGAGCAGGCCGAGCGAGACGATGCTCACCAGCAGGATCGCGATCCGGAACGGAACTCTGGACACGGGTTTCCTTCGAAAGTCAGCCGTCACCGACCCACCGTCGCGCGGCCTGCGGGCCGCGGCGCCGGTGCTTCGGACGGATCGGCACTACACGGAAAGCCGCAGCGAACCTTCGCTGCGGAGCAGAGCGGAAGGCACCGCGGCCGCAGCGACCCCGAGTCGATCATGGCGGATTGCCGCACCTCCTTCGACTCCGGGACCGCCGGTAGCCGCGAAGGCGGCACCATCCGCTGCGAAAATAGCGCCCGCCCCCGCCTGGCGCCGCATCGGTACAGACGAACCGGACATCTCACAATGCCCGCGGCCCGCCCTTCGACAAGATCACTAAGGGGGGCGGCCTACCCGGTCGCCCATCGGCCCAGTTTCTCGTCGTGCGGCTCATGTGAAGCTGAGCACCGTCCGTCCGCCCAGCGGGCGTTGCAGGTCTACGACGACCACGCCGTACTCGCGCTTCTGCTCCGGGTTCGCGCCCTGGCACGGCGGCATGCCGCGATGCAGGCCGTGGATCAGCCGCACGTTCACCCGGTCGGCCGATTCCTCCACCCGCGCGGTGAATCCGATGCTCGGACAGCCGACCGGGCCGGGGATGTGGATCCCGAGCTTGTCCGTCCCGTCCTCGGTGTCGTACTCGGAGAAGGGCAGTGCCGAACTGGACTCCAGATCCGCGGCATGCGGGACGACGACCATGGTCCCGCCCGCGAATCGCCGGGGACCAGGGTCGGCGGGCATCCCCGCCGCCGCCTCCTCGGTGCGCTCCGCGGTGGCGGGCACGGCCGGGTCCGCTTGCTGTCCGCACGCGGTCAGCGTTCCGAACGTCAGGGCGGCGACGATCGCCGTGCCCATCCTGCGCAGTGCCACCTTCCCACCTTCACACAGGTGGGCGCGGGTGCGGCGGAGGATGCGCGGTGTGGCACGGGTGCGGCTCGGCCGGAGGGCGACCCGACGGCGCGACGCGTGGGTGTGCGCATCGTCACAAAGACCTCGCACTGTGCTTAGCTTGTGCCCATCTCCATCCCTTCAGATTGGTCATATTGCTCAACTTGACATGTGAAGGTTGTGCGTTCAGTTCTTCGGGACCACCATATCGGCAACAAGTGCTCAACGAAGCTCAGCGTCGGACCGGCGCCGGGCGGACGGGTGGAACCGTATGACCGAGCTGGCCGACCGCGATCTGACCGCGGCTCCCTACGACCTCGCCGACCGTTACCGCGTCGGCTCGGGCACCGTTGTCCTCACCGGCGTGCAGGCCATCGCGCGGCAGCTGGTCGAGCAGCATGTGCGCGATCTGCGCGCCGGGCGGCGGGTGGGCACGTTCGTGTCCGGGTATCAGGGCAGTCCGCTCGGCGGCGTGGACAAGATGCTGTCCGGTATGCCGGAGGTGCTCGCCGAACACGACATCTCGTTCGTCCCTGGATTGAACGAGGAACTGGCCGCGACCTCCGTGTGGGGCAGCCAGGCGGACCTGCCCGCGGGCACCGCGACCCATGACGGCGTCGTCGGCGTCTGGTACGGCAAAGGCCCCGGCCTCGACCGCGCGACCGACGCGCTGCGCCACGCCAACATGTACGGGGTGAATCCGCGCGGCGGCGTCCTGCTGCTGGTCGGTGACGATCCGGCGGCCAAATCCTCCACCGTGCCCGCGGTGAGCGAGCGCTCCCTGGCCGCGATGAACATTCCCGTGCTGTTCCCGCGCAACGCCCGCGAGGTCATCACCATGGGCCTGCACGGAGTCGCCCTGTCGCGCGCCTCCGGCTGCCTGGTGGCGTTGAAGATCGTCGCCGACGTCGCCGACGGCGCCTGGACCGTGGACGGTTCGGTCGGCGACATCGATATCGTCGTGCCCGAAATCGATTGGCAAGGACGACCGTTCCACTACCGGCAGCGTCCGATGGCCGCGCCTGCCGACAGCCTGCTCGCCGAGGCCGACCTCTACGGTCCCCGCTGGGAGCTGGTGCGCGCCTACAGCACGCGCAACGGGCTGGACGTGATCGAGGTCGACCCGGCCCGCGCCACGATCGGCATCGCCGCCACCGGGACCACCTTCGACGCGGTCCGCCAAGCGCTGCTCGACCTCGGCGCCGACGACGACGCGCTGTACGGCGCGGGTATCCGCCTGCTGCGCATCGGGATGCCGTATCCCGTCGCGCCGGACCGGGTCCGGGAATTCGCCGCCGGGCTCGACCGGCTGATCGTCGTCGAGGACAAGACCGCGTTCGTCGAAACCCAGATCCGCGACATCCTCTACGGCGTCGCGGGCGCACCCGAAATCCTCGGCAAGCGCGATCACGCCGGCCGCCCGCTGTTCGCCGCCGACGGCGAACTGACCTCGGGGCGCATCGCCGCGCCGCTGCGCCGCCTGCTCGACGGGCACCTCGAACTGAAACGTCCACTGCCGCAGCCGCTGTCGCTGTCGGTGCTGCCCGCCAAGCGCGCGGCCTACTTCTGCAGCGGTTGCCCGCACAACCGTTCCACCGCCGTCCCGGAAGGCTCATTGGCGGGCGGCGGCATCGGCTGTCACACGTTGGTGACCATGTCCGGCCGCGTCGACAGCAAGGTCACGGGGCTCACCCAGATGGGCGGCGAGGGCGCGCAGTGGATCGGCCAGGCGCCCTTCACCGACGTGCCGCACCTGTTCCAGAACATCGGCGACGGAACATATTTCCACTCCGGCCAGCTCGCCGTGCAGGCGTGCGTCGCCGCGGGCGTGAACATCACCTTCAAGCTGCTGCACAACGACGTGGTCGCGATGACCGGCGCGCAGCACGCCGAGGGCGCGCTCACGGTGCCGATGCTCACCCACAAGCTCGCGATCGAGGGCGTCCGGCGCATCATCGTCTGCGCCGACGAGCCCGAGCGCTACCGCAAGCGCGATCTCGCGCCCGGCACCTCGCTGTGGCACCGGGACCGGCTCGACGAAGCGCAGCGCGCGCTGCGCGAGATCCCCGGCGTCACGGTGCTCATCTACGACCAGCACTGCGCGGCCGACGCGCGGCGGCAGCGCAAGCGCGGCGCCCTGCCCGTGCGCCGCACCCGGGTGGTCGTCAACGAAGCGGTGTGCGAAGGCTGCGGTGACTGCGGGGTCCAGAGCAACTGCTTGTCGGTGCAGCCGGTGGACACCGAGTTCGGACGCAAGACGCGGATCGACCAGACCTCGTGCAACACCGACTACAGCTGCCTGAAGGGCGACTGTCCCGCGTTCGTCACGGTGGAGCTGCCCGATCCGGCCGAGCGGAAGCCGCGCGGAGCCGGTCGCGCGCCGCGGCCGCCGCGGCTGCGGGAACTGCCGCACGAACCACCGGCGACCACGCAGAACGTCTTCCTCGCCGGCATCGGCGGCACCGGCATCGTCACCGTGAACCAGGTCCTGGCGACCGCCGCGATGCGCGCGGGGTACGAGGTGGCGAGCCTGGACCAGATCGGCATGAGCCAGAAGGCCGGGCCGGTGGTCTCGCACCTGCGTTTCGCCGCGGGCGCGCTGGAACCCGCCAACCGGCTGGCCCCCGCCTCCGCCGACTGCATCGTGGCCTTCGATCTGCTGGCCGCGACCGACAACAAGAATCTGGCCTACGGCAGCGCCGCGACGACCGTCTCGGTCGCCTCCACCAGCAAGACCCCGACCGGGGACATGGTCTACGACCGGTCCGTCACCTACCCCGACGAGGGGGTGCTGCTGCGGCGATTGGAACAGGTTTCGCATTCGGTGCGGTCCTTCGACGCCCTCGCCGCCGCGGAGGCGCTCTTCGGCAACACCGCCGCCGCGAACTTCCTGCTGGTCGGCGCCGCCTACGAGACCGGAGGTCTGCGGCTGCCCGGCTGGGCGATCGAGGAGGCCATCGAGATCAACGGCGTTGCCGTGGACGCCAACCTCGCGGCCTTCCGCTGGGGCCGGGTCGCGGTCGCGCGGCCGGAAGAGTTCGCCGCCGCCACCACGCGCGGTGCGACCGAACCCACCCCGGTCGCGGTGCCCGCCGACCTGTTCGACGAGCTGACCGCGACGGGCGAGACGCGGCGGCTGGTCGAGCTGCGGGCGGTCGAACTGATCGGCTTCCAGAGCGTCGCGGTGGCGCGCGACTACGTCGCCACGATGCAACGCGTGTGGGCTGCCGAGCGCCGGGTGACCGACCGCACCGAGTTCAGCGAACAGGTGGCGCGCGGGCTGTACAAATTCACGGCGTACAAGGACGAGTACGAGGTGGCGCGACGGCTCACCGATCCGGCGTTCCTGGCCGAGGTCGCCGCGCAGGTTCCCGACGGGGCGAACCTGACCTATCGGCTGCACCCGCCGGTCCTGCGCGCATTGGGACGCAAGGACAAGATCGGGATGGGACCGGGCAGCCACTTCGCCCTGCGCTTGCTGGCCAAGGGAAAACGCCTGCGCGGCACCAAGCTCGATCCATTCGGATACGCGCACGTGCGACGCGTGGAACGCGAGTTGCGGGCGCACTACACCGCGATGGTGACAGACCTCGCGCAGGCGCTGGACCGAACGGGCTACGACCGCGCGGTGCGCGCGGCGGCGCTCGCCGACGTGGTGCGCGGATACGAGGACATCAAGCTCGCCAACGTCGCCGACTACGCCGAACGCCTGCGGGAACTCGGTATCGAGCCGCCGCGCTGCTAACGGGTGCGCGGCCCGCGGGGTGAGCGGGCGCGGCGTGGGTGCTCGGATCGACGCCTCGGCAGGTCTTCGCCGCGATCCGGGAATGGGTGTGCCAGTGGTGGGCCGGCGAACTCTTAGCAGTGCGCGGTCGCCGCTCGGCGAACGCGTCACGCCGTGTAACCGGTGACCTTGCCGATCCACGCGACGAAATCCGCCGCGTCCTCGTTGCTGGCGTGCCCCGCGTCCCAATACATCGCGGCGTCGACCTGGTCACCGAGATTCGCCAGGCTCGCGGCGAGATTGCCCACGATGGTCAGCGACGCGTCGGTGTCCTTGGTGCCGACGCGAATCCACCAGTGCTTCGCTCGGGCGGGATTGCGCTGCCGGAGGAAGAACATCGGGTTCATCATGCTGATCTTCTCGGGCAGGTCGCTGTCGAGTACCGCCCCTGGGTCGCCTGTCGCTTTCCGCAGGCTGAAGAGGGTGAAATGCCTGGCCTTGACGGTGCCGGAACCGAAAAGGTTGTTCTCGGCCGAGGACAGGTCGAAAGCGTCGAACGCGGGCACGCCCTTCTTCCGCTCGCCCACGTGGGCGAGGAAATTCGGCCAGGTGAACTCCGCCCGGTCGCCCGACCACGTGATCCAGGTGTTGGCCGCCAGGTAGCTCGATCGGTCGGCGTCCGGCAGGGCGTGCAAATACTTGGTCGCCGCCGGTTCCAGATAGGTCCGCACCAGGTAGTTGCCGTAGTTGGCGGCCGTGATGAGCCCGAAGCCGTCCCCGCCCTGCAGTTCCAGTGCGGCCTGGTAGTCCGTGAACGCCGTGCTCAGATCATGCGAGGCCGTCGCGTCCAGTTCGCCGGAGCGCAAGGGGTTGGCGCCCCAATTCCACTCGTAGGCCATGTCCGCGTGTTCCAGGTCGGTGATGGGGCAGTAGGGCGCGGCGGCGAACACCGCGTCGCTCGCGTCCGCCGCGCCGAGTTCGGCGAGATACCGGTCGTACATCCGGTTGTCGGCGGAGGCGGCGAGCAGCGCGGACAGCGCGCCGCCCGCGCTGACCCCGGTGGCGACGATCCGGTCGGTGCTTCCCGGAACCCGGCCGGAATTATGCCGGAGGTATCGGACCGCGGCCTTGAGATCCACGATGGCTGCGGGGGGCACGCCGTAATTCGTGCCGTCGGGTGCGACCAGGTCCCGCCCGCGCACGCCGGGCTCGACGACCACATAACCCGCCGCGAGCGCGAGGTCGCGGTTCCGGTTCGCTCCGCCGTCCGGCTCGTCGCTCTTCGCCGCCGACGACAGGTATCCGCCGACGGAGTTGCTGAAGAGGATCGGAGCTCTGCTCGCGTCGACAGAGCGTCCCTCGATCTCGACGGGGACGCTGACGTTCAAGCTCTGATACGTCTTGTCCACCGGCTTCGCCACGTAGACGACATTGTCGTAGAACCGATAGGTCACCTTCTTGTCCCGCTCGAAGGTGGCGACGGTCTTCTTCCGCGTCGTGAAGTCGTCGGGGTCGAAGGCCAGTTCGTCCACCGCTTGCGCATCCCCCTCCAGCAGGCCGCAGGCGGCTAAAAACGGCACGGCGACCGCCGCCGCACACCCCTCGAGCATCGCCCTGCGCCGCACAGCTCTCTCCTTCGCATTCGGGGCAAGCCGTTCGGTGTCGCGGCCGTTGCGGCGGCGACGGAACTCTCGCCCGGAACGAATCAGCTGGTCATCGGGTCGCTGAGATCGAAGGATAGCGGTAGGGGACGTCGCGCTCACGGACGTGCGCGGCTGCGCCCGACGCGCGTCGGAAGACGGGCGTCGGGCGCAACCTGCCGGACGAGGACCGTCTCGCGGCCGCTCGGCCATCGGCTCGCCACAGCACGAGGCAGCGTGGGAAATGATCAGCCGACTTTCACCGGGACCACCGCCGTATCGGCCGTTCGCGCACGACCGACCGTAAGGGCGACCAAGCCGGCATTACCCGCCGTGGAAATCATCGGCCCCGCGATGGCGGCGAATTCGAAGCCGCTCACCATCAGCACGCCGAGCAGGCCGAGGCCGTTGGCGAGTGCGTTCGCGGCGAACGTCTGCCAGGTTTCCTCACGCGGTTCCGACCACACATGCCGGAGCGTGGGAATGGTGGCGATGAGATTCGCGCATATCGCGAACAGCGCGCCGAACGCCTTTTCCGATACACCGATCGTCACCAGCACGCATGCGATCGAGGCAACCAGGCAGGCCCAATCGATGGTGTCTTCCGGTCGCAGGCCGGACCCGCGAGCGAGGCCGACGGCGACCACCGCCGCGTTCATGGCCGCCGCCGCGGCGTTGATGCCCGCGGCGAGATAGCCGCCGTCGAGGTACGCCACCACCGCGAACACGGTGTTCGCGGTGCACCATGCCGCCCACGACGCGATGCGCGGCCTGGTGTTCCCTTCCACTATCCCCGCCAGGTAGGCGACGACGCCGAACAATGAGATACCGACGCCGAGACACGCCAAAGACGAGCTCGCATTCCAGAAATCACTCACGCGGAACTTCCCTCACAGATTGTCGTCGTTGCACGCAGAGATGGCCGATATCGGCGATCGAATCATTACGAACACGCCGAAGGAGACAAGCCGGTGCGGTGACGGGAACCGGGGGTTGCTTGCGGGAAAACACTTCGGGATGAATTGTCCGGGTGACCGGAAAGAATCGTGACACGACAACTCGGGCGTCACCAATCCAAGGAAGCGCCGTAACCATGTTTTAACCAGTGCTTTGCAAAGGCCGGTGCCAAGAGTGCGCGGCGAGTTATTCCACGAAATATTCCCCTGTGACCTACGGGACAGGTGGACGCCGCCGATATAAACGCCCACATGTCGCTATTGGCGACGTATCTGGACATTTCGGGCGGCGGCTCGATTCGGAGGCGAGCGCTCTTGGCGGCTCGGATCGCGGCCGCGGCACTCGACCGGCCCGGCGCAAGAGAAACGGCCCGGAGCGATCTGCTCCGAGCCGTTTCGTAGTAGCGGGGACAGGATTTGAACCTGCGACCTCTGGGTTATGAGCCCAGCGAGCTACCGAGCTGCTCCACCCCGCGTCGGTATGGACAACACTACACAACGGGGGAGCGAACAACCCAATCGTGCTGGTAGGACGGCATTTTTACCGCCTCGGATCAGCCGAATTCGATGCCTTGGGCGAGGGGGAGTTCGGTGGAGTAGTTGACGGTGTTGGTGGCTCGGCGCATGTACGCCTTCCATGAGTCCGAGCCGGATTCGCGGCCGCCGCCGGTCTGCTTCTCGCCGCCGAAGGCGCCACCGATCTCGGCGCCGGAGGTGCCGATGTTGACATTGGCGATGCCGCAGTCGGATCCGTCGGCGGCGAGGAAGCGTTCGGCCTCGCGCTGGTCGGTGGTGAAGACGGCCGAGGACAACCCCTGCGGCACTTCGTTGTGCAGGGCGATCGCGCGATCGAAGTCGTCGTAGGTGAGCACGTAGAGGATCGGCGCGAAGGTCTCCTCCCGCACCACCGCGGTCTGGGCGGGCATACGCACGATGGCGGGCCGCACGTAGTAGGCGTCGCCGCCGAAACCCTCGACTCGCTCGCCGCCGCAGACCAGTTCGCCGCCGTCGGTCACGGCCTTGTCCAGAGCCGCGCGCATCCCGGTGTACGCCTTGCCGTCGATCAGCGGCCCGACCAGCACCCCGTCGTCGAACGGATCGCCCACCGGCAGTTGCCGGTACGCCCGTTCCAGCCGCTCCAGCAGCGGGCCCGCCACGCTGCGGTGCACGATCAGCCGCCGCAGCGTGGTGCACCGCTGTCCGGCCGTACCCGCCGCGGCGAACACGATGGCCCGCGCGGCGAGGTCGAGGTCGGCGGACGCGGTGACGATCGCGCCGTTGTTGCCGCCCAGTTCCAGCAGGCAGCGCCCGAGCCGCTCGGCCACCCGCGGCGCCACCAGCCGGCCCATCCGCACCGAGCCGGTCGCGCTCACCAGCGCCACCCGTTCGTCCTCGACGAGGCGGGAGCCGACGGCGCTCGCGCCCTGGATCAATTGGTGGATCTCCGGATCGGCGTCCACCTCGCCGGCCGCGCGCCGCAGCAGCGCGTGACAGGCCAGCGCCGTCAGCGGCGTCGTCTCCGACGGCTTCCACACCACGGTGTCGCCGCAGACCAGCGCGATCGCCGTATTCCATGCCCAGACCGCGACCGGGAAGTTGAACGCCGAGATCACCCCGACCACGCCGAGCGGATGCCAGGTCTCCATCAGCCGGTGGCCGGGACGTTCCGAAGGCATGGTGTGGCCGTAGAGCTGCCTGGACAGACCGACGGCGAATTCGCAGATGTCGATCATCTCCTGCACCTCGCCCTCGGCCTCGGCGGGGATCTTGCCCGCTTCGAGCGTGACGAGTTCGGCCAGGTCGCTCTTGTGCGCGGTGAGCAGCCTGCCGAGGCCGCGCACGACCCCGGCCCGGACCGGCGCAGGCACCGCGCGCCAGGTCCGGAAGGCGGTAGCGGCGCGGCCGATCGCGGCGTCGACCTCGTCGAGCGAGCTGGATCGCAGGGTGGTCAGCTGCCCTCCGGTGATCGGAGTGCGGGCGAGCAGATCGCCGGGTTCCGGTGACGGCGCGCCCAATTGGCGCAGCACGGCCTCGGCGCGGGCGGCGAGACGCTGGGTGGCCTGGTGGTCGAGTACCTCGGTCATGTGTTGTTCCGCCGTACCTTTCGGCCGCGTCGCGGCGTGTCTGTCCCACATAGCGGGAGGATGGAGGTGAGGTTCCGGACACGAGGCGGGCTGCCTGAGTTAGCCTTCGCTGATGGCGGATACACCGGCAAGACCCGTACTCGATGACATCGATCGCCTGCTGATTCGTGAACTGATGGCCGATGGACGGGCCACTTTGTCGAACCTGGCCGAGAAGGCGAGTCTGTCGGTGTCCGCGGTGCAGTCACGGGTCCGCCGATTGGAAGCGCGCGGGGTGATCCGCGGGTACACCGCGCACGTCGATCCCGAAGCGCTCGGCCAGCTGCTGTCGGCATTCGTCGCGATCACTCCTCTCGACCCGTCGCAACCCGATGACGCACCCGCGGTGCTGCAGCACATCCCCGGCATCGAGGCCTGCCACTCGGTGGCCGGTGAGGAGAGCTACATCCTGCTGGTGCGCGTAGCGTCCCCGCGGCACCTCGAGCAGTTGCTCCAGGAGATCAGAGCCACCGCCAACGTTCGTACCCGGAGCACCATCATCTTGCAGACATTCTATGACAGGTGACGATTCCGTGTAATTAATACGCTTTGTTGTAGAGGTTCCGTAAATTTTTACGTACCCTCAGGGCGTGACCATCGAACTGGAACGCACCCGCCCGGCGGTCACCCCCGCCGCCCGGGTTCACGAGATCTTGTCGGCGAGCATCCTGGCCGACGGCTTCGACTTGGTACTCGACCTCAACCGTTCCCGCGGCTGCCGCCTCGTCGACGAACGCGACGGCAGCACCTACCTGGACATGTTCGGGTTCTTCGCCTCCAACGCGCTGGGCATGAACCATCCCGCCCTCGCCGAGGACGCGCAGTTCCGGGCCGAGCTGCTCGCCGCGGCGGTGAACAAACCGAGCAACTCCGACGTGTACACCGTCGAGATGGCCCGCTTCGTCGAGACGTTCGTGCGTGTGCTCGGCGACCCGCGCCTACCCCACCTGTTCTTCATCGATGGCGGCGGCCTCGCGGTGGAAAACGCCCTCAAGATCGCGTTCGACTGGAAGAGCAGGCACAACGAAGCACACGGCCGCTCACCGGAACTCGGCGCCAAAGTGCTGCATCTGACCGGCGCGTTCCACGGCCGAACCGGTTACACCATGTCGCTCACCAACACCGATCCGGTGAAGACCGCGCGCTTCCCGAAGTTCGACTGGCCGCGGGTGGAGTCGCCCTACGTCACCGACGAGTTCGACGTCGAAGAGGCAGAGGCGCGCTCGCTCGCCGGGATACGGCGGGCTTTCGAGGAAAACCCGCACGACATAGCGTGTTTCATCGCCGAGCCGATCCAGGGCGAGGGCGGCGACCGGCATCTGCGTCCGCGGTTCCTGCAAGCCGTGCAACGGCTGTGTCACGAGAACGACGCGCTGTTCGTGCTGGACGAGGTGCAGACCGGCGTCGGCATGACCGGAACCGCCTGGGCCTACCAGCAACTGGGCTTGGCGCCGGACGTCGTCGCGTTCGGCAAGCGGACCCAGGTGTGCGGCGTGATGGCGGGCGGCCGCGTGGACGAGGTGCCCGACAACGTGTTCGCGGTCAGCTCCCGGCTCAATTCCACCTGGGGCGGCAACCTGGCCGACATGGTGCGCAGCAGGCGCACCCTCGAGGTGCTCGAACAGGACGCGCTGATCGAGCGGTCCCGGCCGCTGGGGGCGCACCTGCTCGAACGGCTGGGCGACCTGGCCGCCCGGCACGCCGATGTCGGCGAGCCGCGCGGGCGCGGCCTGATGTGCGCGATCACCCTGTCGTCGCCACGGTTGCGCGACGAGGTGCTCACCGCGCTGCGCGAGCGCGAACACGTGCTGATCCTCGGCACCGGCGAGCGGGGCATCCGGTTCCGTCCTCCGCTGACGGTCACCGGCGCCGAGCTGGACGAGGCCGTCGACGCGCTGGACAAGGTCCTGACCAGCCTGGAACTACGCCCGACGGGATGATCCCGGCATTCCGGCGCACTCCGGCGCGGGTGCGCCGGAATCCCGGGTTGGGCTCCTAGGCTTCGCATCCATGCCATCTCGTCTTCACCACGCTCCGGCAAGGTGCGGCGCGTGAAACGACAGCGGATGTACCGATGCTGCGTGCCCTACCTCGTCGTCGCCGCTGTGCTGTTGTCGGCGCAGGCCGGCTGCGCGGCCGGCGACGCGGGCACCGCGGGCACCGAGCGGAGCCGGGCCGCCCCGACCGTCGTGGCGACTCCGGCCGCCGCGGCGGCCCCCACCACGGCCGCGCTTCCGCCCCACATGACCGATGTGCTGCCGGGGATGCCGCCGCCGCTCTCACCGACCGACGTGTACGTGGCCGACCGGGAACTCAGCCCGGCCGTGGCGGGCCATCGCCCGCTCGTCTACGTGCCCAACAGCCGGTCGAACACGGTCTCGGTAATCGATCCGGAGAGCTTCCGGGTGATCGACACCTTCCCTGCGGGCGGCTCGGAACCGCAGCACGTTGTGCCGTCCTACGATCTGCAGACGCTCTACGTCACCAACGATCTGCCGATCGGCGGGGGCAGCCTGTTGCCGATCGACCCGAGCACGGGCAAACCGGGCGCACCCTTCCCCGTGCGCGATCCCTACAACATGTACTACACGCCGGACGGCCGGTACGCCCTCGTCGTCGCGGAGGCGGACAAGTCGCTGGATTTCTACGATCCGCGGACCTGGCAGAAGAGGCACGCCATGGCGGTGCCCGACTGCCCAGGAGTCGATCACATGGACTTCACCGCCGACGGCCGGTTCGCCCTGGCCTCGTGCGAATTCGCCGGGCGGATGCTGGTTTTCGACGTGGCCGAGCGCAAGGTCGTCAAGCTGGTCGACCTGCCCGGCGGTCGCTCGGGCATGCCGCAGGACGTGAAGCTGTCCCCGGACGGGCACACCTTCTTCGTCGCCGACATGACCGCCGACGGCGTCTACCTGTTCGACGCGCACACGTTCGAGACGACCGGCTTCGTGCCGACGGGCAAGGGGGCCCACGGCCTCTATGTCACCCGCGATTCCGCGCGGATGCTCATCACCAACCGGCACGAAGGCAGCGTCTCGGTGTGGGATTTCGCGGCGAACGGGCTGGTGCGCAAGTGGTTCGTGCCCGGAGGCGGCAGTCCGGACATGGGCAACATCTCCGCGGACGGTCGCGTCTTCTGGGCGTCGGGCCGCCAGCACGACGAGGTGTACGCGATCGACATCGTCAACTGGGAACTCCTGGCGCGCATCCCGGTTGGCAAAGGGCCGCACGGGCTCACCATCTGGCCGCAGCCGGGCCGCTACTGCACGGGGCACACCGGCGTCATGCGCTGACCCGGCCGGTTCCGCCGAAGTCGTGGCGGGGTGGCGGAACGGTCAGGGCGTGACCGGACGCAGCCCGAGACCGCCTTCGACGAAGCGGTGCACGGAACTCAGCCCGGCGTCCAAGGCGGCCGCGTAGCCGGAACGCGCCCATCCGCTCACCGTCGCGGTGCCGTCGCCCTGGGGCGTCACCCCGATCTCGGCGACCAGTTCGGCCGTGGTCGGTTCGCAGACCGCCCAGGAGAAGTGCGTTTCCTCCGCCCAGCCCGCACTGCGCCGATCCACGTAATCCGGTTCCGTGATGCCGCCCGCGGCGAGGGCGGGGCGGTCGTCGATGCGGTCGTCGGCGCGCAGGGCGCGCAGATACCAGGCGCCCGCGTTGATCTCGATCGGTTCCATCAGCGTTCGGTCGTTCCGCCGCGCCGGCCGCGCGGGATACCCGCGAGCGCTCCGCCGAATTCCGCGACGCCGACCGGCCTCGCTGGGACATGATCGGATGACCGCGTCGTCGCATTTGCGCGTTTCGCGATACCGATGCGGATTTCGGGTAGCTCGATCATGACGAAGAGGCTAGCGGGAGGTTCTATCGATATGGGCGAGCTGTGGTTCGGCCACTACCGTCTCGATCGGTTGCTGGGCAGCGGCGGCACCGGCGAGGTATGGCTCGCGCACGACACCACCACCGACCGTGCGGTCGCGTTGAAGCTGCTGACCACCGCGTATGCGGCGGACCCGAAATTCCGGCAACGGTTCACCAGGGAGGCCAGGCTCGCCACCCAGGTGCGGGGGCCGCACCTGGTGCCGATCCATTCGTTCGGCGAGCTCGACGGCCGCCTGTACATCGACATGGAGTTCATCGAGGGCTCCGACGTGGCCGCGCTGCTGCGGAGGTCGGGGCGGCTCGACCCCGAGCGCGCGCTCGATATCGTTGCGCAGACGGCCACCGCGCTCGACTTCGCGCACCGCGCCGGCCTGGTACACCGCGACGTGAAGCCGTCCAACATCATGGTGACCCCCGGCGGCACGGTCTACCTGATCGACTTCGGCACCGCGCACCGCAGCGACCAGCCCGCGATCACCGCCACCGGCAATGTGGTCGGCACGCTGGCCTACATGGCGCCGGAGCGGTTCGACGGGGCGGCGGGCCCGCGTTCGGACCAGTATTCGCTGGCATGCGTGCTGTTCGAATGCCTGACCGGGCGCAGGCCGTTCGACGACGGCGAGCCACCACGTCTGCTGCGCGCCCACCTCTTCGACACGCCGCCGTCGGCCTCGGCGCTCGATCCGGCGATCCCGCCCGCGCTCGACGGGGTGATCGCACGCGGAATGGCGAAGGACCCGGACCTGCGCTGGTCCACCGCGGGGGAACTGGCGTCGGCGGCGCACGTAGCGCTGACCGGCCGCGATGCCACCACGGTCGAGCTGGCCTCCGCGGTGCCGACGGTCCTGATACCACCACCGCCGCGGGCGGCGGCCGGGACCGGTGTCTCGCCCGTGACGCGCACGCCCCTCGGGCCGCGTCTGGCGCTGGTGTCGTTCGGGGCGCTCGTCGCGGCGGTCGCCGGGGCGCTATGGATCGGACGGCCGGATACGGCCGACGCGGGACCGGTCACCACGCCGCTGCCGGCTCCCAAGCAGGAACACGCGACGTCGGCGGCTCCGCCGTCGCACGCCACGGCCGCGCCGACGCCGATCTCCGCGCCGATCGTCGTCCTGCCCGGCGCGGGTCAGCCGTGCGACCCGGCGATCGACGTGCACAGTGTCACTGTCGACGGCCTCGTGCTCACCTGCGCTGCGTCGTCGGCGGGCCGCCCGAGTTGGCTTCCGGTTTTCCCCGCGTCCGACGGTGTCGCCGTGCGCGACGCCGACGAGTCGAACGGCTCCGGCCTGCCGGATGCGGGCGCCAAGCCCGACCGGGGCAAGCCGGGCCATGCGAACCAGGGACACGGCAAGGACAAGCCCAAACCCGGCAAGTAAGCGGACTGTCATCGAGCACACAGTGGTGTGCGGTGCGGGGCGGGGTTACGCTCCGAAGAAGGCCACTTCTTCGGCATTCGTGCGGTGACCTGCCGATTTCCGTTGTCCGCGCCGTGCAGCGGCCGGGTCGGCCAGATGTCAACGGTGACTGGAGGTTCGCGATGGGGGAGGTGCGATTCGGGAATTACCGCCTGGAGCGATTACTCGGCAAGGGCGGTATGGGGCAGGTGTGGCTGGCCTACGACTTGGTGGCCGCGCGCCGGGTGGCGTTGAAACTCTTGCCCGCCGAACTCGCGGCCGCGGCGGGATATCGCAAGCGATTCGAGCGTGAAGCCGAAGCGGTGGCGCGCCTGCGCGATCCGCACGTACCTCGAATCCACCGGTTCGGCGAGATCGACGGCCGCCTGTATATCGACATGCAGTTCGTGGAGGGCGCCGATCTGGCGGGCAAGCTGCTCGCGGAGGGGCCGCTGTCACCGGCCGTCGCGGTCGGCGTCATCGGTCACGTCGCCGCGGCGCTCGATGTGGCGCACCGGCTCAGGCTGGTGCATCGCGACGTCAAACCGTCGAACATCATCGTCCACCCCAGCGGCTTCACCTACCTGATCGACTTCGGTATCGCCCACGGCCTCGGTCAGACGGCCGTGACCACGACGGGCATGGCGATCGGCACCCTGGCGTACATGGCGCCGGAGCGGTTCACCGGGAAGGTGGACGGGCGCGCGGACGTCTACTCGCTGGCTTGTGTGCTCTACGAGTGCCTCACCGGCTCCCGCCCCTACGGTGACACCGATCCCGCACAGCAGATGCACGCGCATCTGATGGCGACACCCCCGCGAGCCGGTTCGGTGTGCGCGGGTGTCCCCGCCGCCCTCGATGCCGTCATCGCTCGGGGACTGGCCAAGGAGCCGGACGAAAGATACGCCACCGCAGGAGAATTCGCCGCAGCTGCGCGCGCGGCGATCGGTGTTTCCGACGCGCGAACCGTGCCGCCCCCCTCATCCGGTGCCGGAGTCGGCGGCTACCCGCCTGTGCGAGAAGAATTTTCGCCACATTCGCCCGTTGAATCCGGCGGACGAGATGGGCTTTCGGAACCGCAGGCCGCGGTGCCGCGGCGCGCACCCACCCCGACAAAAGTTCTCCCGCAGCCAGGTCCGACGCCGACGCTCGTGGCGACCAGGCTCGACTGGCCCGGGCCGAATCCCGCCACGGGACAGGCTGTTACGCCCCCTGGTCCGCCGGTGCGTGGATATGCGCATCCGCAGGTTGTCCCTGGTCATCCCGCTGCGAGACAGCCAGCTTCAGCGCGCCGGTATCCCAACGCACCCTATGCCGTTGGCGGCGGACAGCCGGGTTGGCAGGACAGATTGCTCGCGTTGCAGGCGCGTGTGCTGTCCCCGAAGCCAGGCCCGGTCGCTCCGCCGTACCGGGCACAGGCGCGCAAGGTCTTTCCCTCGGTCCCGCGTCCGGGTCGGCGCGGGGTTGCTCAGCGGCGGCCGGGCGCCCCGGTCCGGCGACGTCGGCGGAGCCTGTTGTCGAAGCTGATCGGTGCGCTGGTGGTGGTGTTCCTCGCGCCGTTCGCGTTCGCGGCCGGTTGCGTCGCGTTGATCGCGGCCGGAACCAGAGCAGGCGACTCCGGCACGCCCGCGCCGACGCTGCCGCCCGCCGCGGTGGCGGTGGAGGAGCCAGGACCGCCGATGACCGATCCGGCCGCCGTCGCGCCGGTGGGCACTCCCGTGCGGGACGGCAAATTCGAATTCGTCGTGACGAAGGTCGACGCGGGCGTTTCCCGCGTCGGATTGCAGACGGCCGCCGGTTCGTTCCTCATCGTCACGCTGACCGTGCGCAACATCTCCGACGAGTCGAAGTGGTTCCTGCCGCTGGGCCAGCGCCTGCTGGACACACAGGACACTCCGTTCGACCACAACGCCACCGCCACCATGTGGCAGAACACCCAGCAGCGCCTCGGCTACTCCTTCGAGCTGCGCCCCGGGCAGTCCGCCACCACCCAACTCGTCTTCGACCTCCCGCCCACGGTCACTCCCGACCACCTGGAACTTCACGACTTCGTCCTGTCCAACGGCGTCCGAGTCGCCCTCGGCTGAACATCTTCGGACAGCGGTGTCATGCCGATGCCGAAGCGTCAGCGCTCGGCTCGAATATCTCGCTGTCGTGGGCGGGCGGAGTTGAGGCGCGGATGAGCGCGGTGTCCACCTCGGCAGTCATGGTCCTCGCCCCGCCTTCCGGCCCGCGCGTTCCTCGCATGCCCGCTCTGGATGGGGCCCAAGCGCGCTCAGGCGGCTGGGCTACGGCGGAGCGGGCGATCAGGCGGCCGGGAGGACGGCGGAGAGCGCGCTGAGGACCGCTTGGCGGCCGATGCGAAGCCCTTCGGCCAGCAGCGTGGTGTCGCGGGCGGCGCTATCGATGTCGGGAGAGCCGGCCGGAGGGTGGATTTGCAGCACCGAATCACCGAGTTCGGCCAGCGCCCGGTCCTCGATGTCCTGCTGACCGGGGCGCTCGAGCCAGGCTCGGTACGCGCCCGGGGCCACGGCGCGCAGGTAACCGCCGCCGACGATCTGGTGCAGACGCGAGGCGGGCGGGCGCTTCTCGTCCACGCGCCGGGTGCGCAGTACCAGGGCGAGGGTGGCGCCGGCTCGGACGGCGGTGCGGATCGGCACCGTCTCGGAAAGACCGCCGTCGAAGAAGGCGGAGCCGCCGAGAGCGACCGGCGGCCCGGCCAGCAGGGGCAGGCCCGCCGACGCGCGCAACGCCCGCATCAGTGTCCGCTTGTCGGTGATGTGCGGCTGCAGATCCACCGCCTGCCCGGTGCGGATGTCGGTGGCGATCGGATGGAACGTCGTCGAGTTGGCCAGGATGGCCTCGAAGTCCATCGGTTCGACGCCGTCGTACACCTGATGCACGAGATACCGCAGATCGAAGGCCGGACGCCCGCGCAGCAGCCGGGCCGGGTCGATGGCGCGGCGCATGATCACCGGATCGGTCCACGAGCGCATACCGGGGATCGCGCGCCCGCTCAGCAGCCAGGCGCCGTTGATCGCGCCCGCCGACGTGCCGTACACGGCGTCGAACACCCCGGCGAGTCCGAGCTCATCCAGCGCGGACACCATGCCGCTGGAGTACACGCCCCGACTGCCGCCGCCCTCCACCACCAGCGCCAAGCGGTGACCGTCGGAACGGCTACCCGTGGCACGACGCGCGCGGATCGCCTCCGCGACAGGGGAGAGGCTTGTCGAGCTGGTCACCGGATCACGATACGACACCGCGGTATGCGCCTCGGGTCCAGCGGCGTGACGACGGAGGGACCGCCGCGTGAACAAAGGAGCGGGCGCGGACCTCGTGGTCCGCGCCCGCTCGTGTCCCGGTCTGCGCCGGGTACTACTTGATCTCCGCCAGAACGGTGCCCTGGGTGATCGCCGCGCCCGCCTCGACGGACAGTCCGGTGACCACACCCGCCTTGTGCGCGTTGACCGGGTTCTCCATCTTCATGGCCTCGAGCACCACGATCAGATCGCCGGCCTCGACCGACTGGCCTTCTTCCACAGCGACCTTGACGACGGTGCCCTGCATCGGAGCGGTGACCGCGTCACCGGAGGCCGCGCCGCCGCCCGCGCCGCCGCGCTTACGCGGCTTGGGCTTCTTGCGGATCACGCCCGCGCCGTTGCCCGCGGCTCCGGCCGCTCCGGCGCCGACCGTGAAGTTGCCCGGCAGCGACACCTCGACCCGGCGTCCGCCGACCTCGACGACGACCTTCTGCCGCGGCGCCTCTTCCTCCTCGTCGGCCGGGGCGCCCGCACCGGTGAAGGGCTCGACGGTGTTGACCCACTCGGTTTCGATCCACTTGGTGTAGACGTCGAACTTCTCGCCGTCACCGATGAACGCCGGATCCTCGACGATCGCCCGGTGGAACGGGATGACCGTGGCCAGACCGTCGACCTCGAACTCGGCCAGCGCGCGCCGCGCCCGCTCCAGCGCCTGCGTGCGGTTCTCGCCGGTGACGATCAGCTTGGCCAGCATCGAGTCGAACTGCCCGCCGATCACGCTGCCCTGCACCACGCCGGAGTCGACGCGGACACCGGGGCCGGTGGGCTCCTTGTACACGGTGACCGGGCCGGGGGCGGGCAGGAAGTTGCGGCCCGCGTCCTCGCCGTTGATGCGGAACTCGAAGGCGTGGCCGCGCGGCGTCGGGTCCTCGGTGATCTCCAGCTTCTCGCCGTTGGCGATGCGGAACTGCTGGCGCACCAGGTCGATGCCCGCGGTCTCCTCGGTGACCGGGTGCTCGACCTGCAGACGGGTGTTCACCTCGAGGAAGGAGACGGTCTCGCCCTGCACCAGGTACTCGACAGTCCCCGCGCCGTAGTAACCGGCTTCCTTGCAGATGGCCTTGGCCGAGGCGTGGATCTTCGCGCGCACCTCGTCGGACAGGAACGGCGCGGGGGCCTCCTCGACGAGCTTCTGGAAGCGCCGCTGCAGCGAGCAGTCGCGGGTGCCCGCGACGATGACGTTGCCGTGCTTGTCGGCGATGACCTGAGCCTCGACGTGGCGGGCCTTGTCCAGGTACTGCTCGACGAAGCACTCGCCGCGACCGAAGGCGGCGGTGGCCTCACGCACGGCCGAGTCGTACAGCTCCGGGATCTCCTCGATGGTGTGCGCGACCTTCATGCCGCGGCCACCACCGCCGAACGCCGCCTTGATGGCGACCGGCACGCCGTACTTCTTCGCGAACTCGACGACCTCGCTCGCGTCCTTGACCGGGTCCTTGGTGCCCGCGGCCATCGGCGCCTTCGCGCGCTCGGCGATGTGCCGCGCGGTGACCTTGTCGCCCAGGTCGCGGATGGACTGCGGGGAGGGGCCGATCCAGATCAGCCCTGCGTCGATGACGGCCTGGGCGAAGTCGGCGTTCTCCGACAGGAAGCCGTAACCGGGGTGGATGGCGTCGGCGCCGGACTTGGCCGCTGCGTCGAGGATCTTGTCGAAGACCAGGTACGACTCGGCCGAGGTCTGCCCGCCGAGGGCGAAGGCCTCGTCGGCGAGCTTGACGAACGGGGCATCGGCATCCGGCTCGGCGTAAACGGCGACGCTGCCGATACCGGCGTCCTTGGCCGCCCGGATCACGCGCACGGCGATCTCGCCTCGGTTAGCTACGAGTACCTTTGTGATCCGCGCGCTGGCATGGCTGGGCACTGAGCCTCCTGTGTGCATTCTTCTGGTCGCTTCGCCGGGGGGTGGGGTCGCTGCGCAGGCTCCGCTCCCGTCATCGACAAACTTACGTCTCGGGCGAGTGTAGGCAGTCTGCCAACAGTCGCCGAACTCGGCTAGCCCTACTGAACAGTAGGTCGCGGATCACAACGTACGCGTCCTGTGTTTGGGACCCCGCCCCGGCTACCTGCTTCGCGTGCGCCGCGCCCCGGCGCGCGCGGGCACTTCACCGGGTTCGCCGCCCGTGGCGATCGGCATGCGCACGGAGTTGCCCCACTCGGTCCACGACCCGTCGTAGTTGCGTACGCCGCGCCGTCCGAGCAGGTAGGTCAGGACGAACCAGGTGTGACCGGATCGCGCGCCGACTCGACTGTAGACGATCACGTCCTGCGCGCCGGTCAACGCGCGGTAGACGTCGTCGAGTTCGGTGCGGGAGCGGAAACGCCCGTCGGCGGTCAGCGCCTCCGACCAGGGGATGTTCGACGCGCTCGGGATGTGGCCGTCGCGCAATGCCGCGCCTTCCGGATCGACCGGTCGCAGCGTGGGCGCGCCTGAGTACTCCTCGGCGGAGCGTACGTCGAGCACCGGTTTGCCGAGGTGGGCGAGCACGTCCTCGCGGAAGGCGCGAAAGGTGCCGTCGTCGCGCCGCACGGCCGGATAGCCGCTGCGCACGGGGTAGTCGGGTTCGAACGTCGTGTCGCGCCCTTCGGAGATCCACGCCGCGCGGCCGCCGTCGAGCAGGCGCACGTCCTCGTGCCCGAACAGGGTGAACACCCAGGCCGCGTGCGCCGCCTGGGTGTTGCCCCGGTCGCCGTAGATCACAACCGTGTCGTCACGATCGATACCTTTCGCGCGCATCAGTTCGGTGAAGCGCGTTCCGTCGATATAGTCGCGCGTGACCGGATCGTTCAGATCGCTTCGCCAATCCAGTTTGGTGGCGCCCGGAACGTGCCCGATGTCGTAGAGCAGCGTGTCCTCGTTGGCCTCGATGATCTTGAGTCCCCGCGCGCCTATGTTTGCCGACAGCCACTCCGTGGTTACTAGTCGGTGAGGGTGTGCGTAGGAACCGAGCGAGGGATGAGGGTCCGGAGCGACGGGCACGGTGTTGGGTCCTTCACGCATGGGTGGACGGCGGTGGCGGCGGTTCGAGGTCTCACAACGAGGGTAGTTGTGGGGCGACAGTGACTCTCGTTTCAGATCACAAATCGGATGAGGGCCGAATAAAGGGCACCTACATCCGATAAAGTCTCCCGGGAGGAGGGGTGAGCTATGTCCGATTCTTGGCCGCGGCGGCGACTGCTCGCGATCCTACGTGGCGCCAGCGAGCCTCTCGACGCCCAGGAACTGGCCAGAATCACCGGACAGCACGTCACCACGGTCCGATTCCACCTGGACGTGCTCACCAGGGAATCCCTCGTCCGGCAGTTCCAGCAGCCGCCGCGTGGCCGCGGGCGGCCGCGCATCGGATACAGCGCGGTGCAGCGATCGGTCGGCTACCAGGATCTGGCGCAGGTGCTCGCCGACCAGCTCGGTCCCGATCCCCGGCGCAGAGCCGAGGCGGCGAACGCGGCGGGCCGCGCCTGGGGCAGCAGACTCGACGTCGGTGACCATCGGGTCGAGTCGCTGGATGACGCCAAGGACCTCACGATGACGTTGATGTCGGAACTGGGTTTCGCGCCCGAGCGCGACCCTTCCCCGGAGAACGAGGGGAAGGTGCTGATCCGGCTGACGGCATGCCCGCTGCGCGAACTCGCGCGGACGCATTCCGACGTGGTCTGCGGCGTGCATCAGGGGCTGCTGGAAGACGTCCTGCGCAGGGGCGGCGCACAGGGGACCGTCGACGTGCGGATGCATCCGTTCGTGGAGCCCGAGCTGTGCGTGGCCCGTCTGGAACTCGTCGCGGCGCAGCGCGCCGAAGCCCAGGAGCCGGCGAAGGCGCCCCCCGGCGGTGACGCCGAGGCGCTGACCACGCCGTCAGGCCGTATGGCCCCACAGCTGCGTAACGCTGATCCCAATATCGCCAAGCAGTCGGCGCAGCAGTGGTAATCCGATGCCGATGACGCTGGACGGGTCGCCATCGATGCGATCGACGAACCAGCCGCCGAGGCCGTCGAGGGTGAACGCGCCCGCCACCTGGAGCGGCTCGCCGGTCGCGATGTAGGCGTCCAGCTCGTCCGGCTCCGGCTTGGCGAAATGCACGGTGGTGCTGCTGCAATCGACCGCCTCGGCGATGATCGCGCCGTCGCGCATCCGCAGCACGCAGTGACCGGTCACCAGATCCGCGCTGCGCCCGGCCATGTCGCCCCAGCGCGCGCGAGCGACCTCGGGGGTGTGCGGCTTGCCCTGCAACTCGCCGTCGACGAGCAGCATGGAATCACAGGCCACCACGACGCAATCGGCGGCGAACTCCGGAATCGCGGCGGCGACGGCCGCCGCTTTGGCGCGCGCCAGCTCCACCACGACGCCCTGCGGAGGCGTGTCATCGGGAAGGGCTGCGGCGACCGCGTCCTCGTCCACGGCGGAGACCCGGACGATCGGGTCGATGCCCGCCGAGCGGAGCACCTCCCGGCGGGCCGGGGACGCGGAGGCCAGGATCAGCCGCGTCACCCGCGCAGGTGGGACAACTGCGGGAAGGAGTACGGGGAGAACGGGGAAGCGCCACGATGCATCAGCGTCGGGTGGCCCCACAGGTCCGGCGGGCCCGTCGGACCCGCGGGCGCGGCGCTGTTCGCGACGGCGGAAAGCACGCACACCAGCGCGGCGAGTTCCTCGTCGGTCGGCGAGCCCTTCACGACACGGAAGAACGGCTCCGGGGTGGCCTCGGCGGATTGCGCTGTCGCGTCCGAGCCGGCTGACCCGGCCTCGTCCGCGATCGGGTCGACTGTGAGATCCAGTTCGACGGCGCTCAACACATCTTCTTCTGCCACGGTCGTCACAGTGCCAGGTCCTCTCTTCGCCTTGGTCAGCGGAACTGATCAGGCTGTTCCCGTTTTCCGACAAGTTATGGATGAAGCAACCGTCCTCGGACGCACTCATTGCTTCTCTGCAACAAGCCGGTACTCGCCAGAGTAAGTGCTACCGAAGCGGATGCCACCCTTTGTGCGCGGCTTATCGAGGTTATCGCTCGATCACAGCGGGATGTTGCCGTGTTTCTTCGGCGGCAGGGTCACCATCTTGCGCTCCAGCAGACGCAGCGCGGAGACGATCTGGCCGCGAGTGTGCGACGGCGGGATGACCGCGTCCACGTAGCCGCGCTCGGCGGCGACGTACGGGTTCACGAGCGTGTCCTCGTACTCGTTCTGGAGCTCGAGCCGCAGCGCATCGACGTCGCCGCCGTCTTTGGCGGCCTGCTGCAGCTGCTTGCGGTAGACGAACCCGACGGCGCCGGAAGCGCCCATGACGGCGATCTGAGCGGTCGGCCAGGCCAGGTTCACGTCGGCGCCCATGTGCTTGGAACCCATGACGTCGTAGGCGCCGCCGTAGGCCTTGCGGGTGATGATCGTGATTTTGCCCACAGTGGCCTCGCCGTAGGCGTAGAGCAGTTTCGCGCCGCGCCGGATGATGCCGTTGTATTCCTGTCCGGTGCCGGGCAGGAAGCCTGGCACGTCGACCAGGGTGATGATCGGGATGTTGAACGCGTCGCAGGTGCGCACGAAGCGCGCGGCCTTCTCCGAGGCGTCGATGTCCAGGCAGCCCGCGAACTGGGTGGGCTGGTTGGCCACGATGCCGACGCTGCGGCCGTCGATCCGGCCGAAGCCGACGACGATGTTCATCGCGCGCTCGGCCTGCACCTCGAGGAACTCGTCGTCGTCGAGCAGACGACGGATCACCTCGTGCATGTCGTAGGGCTGGTTCGGCGAGTCCGGGATGATCGTGTCGAGTTCGAGGTCCTCTTCGGTGAGCGAGTCCTCGATCGCGCCGTCGATCGGGTCGGTGGCCGGGAACCGCGGCGCCTCGGCGCGGTTGTTGCTCGGCAGGTAGGACAGCAGATCCTTGACGTAGTCCAGGGCGTCCTGCTCGCCGGAGGCGACGTAGTGCGCCACGCCGGACTTGGTCATGTGCGTGTGCGCGCCGCCCAGGTCCTCCATGGTGACGTCCTCGCCGGTGACCGTCTTGATGACGTCGGGGCCGGTGACGAACATCTGGCTGCTGCCGTCGACCATCACGACGAAGTCGGTCAGCGCGGGGGAGTACACGTGACCACCGGCGGCGGGGCCCATGATCAGCGAGATCTGCGGGATCACGCCGGAGGCCTGGATGTTGCGGTGGAAGATCTCGCCGTAGAGGCCGAGGGAGACCACGCCCTCCTGGATGCGCGCGCCCGCGCCCTCGTTGATGCCGATCAGCGGGCGGCCCGTCTTCAGGGCCAGGTCCATGACCTTGACGATCTTCTCGCCGTAGACCTCGCCGAGGCTGCCGCCGAACACCGTGACGTCCTGGCTGAAGATGCACACGTCGCGGCCGTCGATGGTGCCGTAACCGGTCACCACGCCGTCGCCGAGCGGGCGGTTGTTCTCCAGGCCGAAGTTCACGCTGCGGTGGCGGGCCAAGGCGTCGAGTTCGACGAACGAGCCTTCGTCCAGCAGGGCGAGGATGCGCTCGCGGGCGGTCATCTTGCCCTTCGCGTGCACCTTGTCGACCGCGGCCTCACCCATCGGGTGCTTGGCCTCTTCCAGCCGATTCCGCAGGTCAGCCAGCTTCCCAGCGGTGGTGTGGATATCGGGGGAACCCGCGGGACCTGATGCGGGCTGCTGCTGGACACTCGTCATGGCATCGCAGTGTAACCAGTGCCAGTGCGTGTCTGTAACCCAGAGTGGGGCTACCGGCGAGTAGAAAACCGCAGCTAGATCAGATTTCGGAGGCAAACTTCCTGGTCGGTAGCGGGGTTGGGGAGGCGGAAAACAAGTATCGCGCTCCGTTGGGGTCCGGATAGCCTGAGGGCGAAGGATTCCGGGCTCAGGGGAGGAGCGCGTCATGTGGGAATGGGGTAGAGCGTTCGCCGAATACGGCGCCGCGACGGCGTGGACGCGGACCACGGAGACTGCCGCGAAGTACGGCGATCCGGAGTGCCTGCCGGAGACGGCGGAAGGCGAGCGGGAGGAAGACGACGCGGGCATGGCGGCGCGCGACCCGCTCGTATCCGGGTACGACCTCGCCGGGTAGCGCCCGCGCGGCGAGTAGCCTGCCGGTGTGCAGAGGCCACCTTTGGATGCAGAGCAGTTGCGGCGCAGTGCCGTCGACTCGCCCGAACTGTCGTTCTTCGCGCGGATCGACGTGGTGGAGTCGACCGGGTCCACGAACGCGGATCTGATCGCGCTGGCGGCCGATCCGGCCGCCGACCGCGTGGTTCTGCTGGCGGAAACCCAAGTGCAGGGGCGTGGCAGGCACGCGAGGACCTGGGTCAGCCCGCCGCGGGCGCAGCTGGCGATGTCGATACTCGTGCGTCTGCCCGGGATCGGCCCCGCCTCGCTGGCCTGGCTGGCGCTGCTCACCGGCGTCGCCGTGGTCGACGCGCTGCGGACGACGGCGGACGTGCCCGCGGAACTCAAGTGGCCCAACGACGTGCTGATCGACGGCCGCAAGGTCGCAGGCATCCTGGCCGAGGTCGCGGCGGGCGGGGACGGCGCCCCCGCCGTCGTGATCGGGCTCGGACTCAACGTGAGTCTGACCCGGGAAGAACTGCCGGTGCCGCACGCCACGTCGCTGACCATCGCGGGCGCGCGCGAGACCGACCGCACGGTGCTCGTGCGGTCGCTGCTGACCGAGTTCGCGCAGCGTTTCACCGCCTGGCGCGACGCGGACTGGGCGACCGACGAACTGGCCGCCGCCTACCGCGAGCGGTGCGCCACGATCGGCACCGAGGTCCGCGCCGAGCTGCCCGGCGGCCGGATGCTCACCGGCATCGCCGACGGTATCGATGACTACGGCCGCCTGCTCATCGGCGGCGAAGCGGTGTCGGCGGGCGACGTGACCCATCTGCGCGCCCAGTACTGAGCCTGCCGGGACATTCGCCGCCCGATCGGCCGAGCCCGGCGGTCTCTAGACGGGCTGGGCGGCGCCACGCGCGGCGTCCCTGGCGAGGGCGCGATCGCGCTGCTCCTCGAACTTGATCACGTCCTTGCCCAGTTTCTCCAGGAACTCGCCCAATTGGTCGCGCGCCCGCTCGCCGCGCGGCCCGAAATCCGTGCGCTCGAAGACGTTCCACTGCTTGAGCACCGGTTCGAGGACCTCCTCCAGGTGCTGGCGCAGATCGTAGATGCCGTGCTTGGCCATCAACACGCCGTAACGGCGGAAATTGGGCATCCCCGCGCCCGGCATCACGAAGTTCGTCACGATCTTGGTGATCGCGGGCATGGCCTGGTCGGGGACCAGGTCCAGCGCCGCGCCGCACACTGCGCGATAGAAGATCATGTGCAGGTTCTCGTCGGCGGCGATGCGCTGGAGCAGTCGATCGGCGACGGCGTCGTCACACGCCTTGCCGGTATTGCGGTGCGACACACGGGTGGCCAGTTCCTGGAAGGTGACGTAGGCGACGCTCGCCAGGAAGCCGCCCCACCCGTCCGGCGACTGGATGCCGTTGCTCATGTGCGCCATTCGAGCCTCTTCCAGGGCGACCGGATCGACGGCGCGGGTGACCACCAGGTAGTCCCGCATGGCGATGCCGTGGCGGTTCTCCTCGGCGGTCCAGCGATCGACCCAGGTGCCCCACGGGCCGTCCTCGGAGAAGTTCTGCGCGATCTCGCGGTGGTAGGAGGGCAGGTTGTCCTCGGTGAGCAGGTTGGTGAT
The DNA here is from genome assembly GCF_001612785.1 of Nocardia beijingensis NBRC 16342. GTDB lineage: Bacteria > Actinomycetota > Actinomycetes > Mycobacteriales > Mycobacteriaceae > Nocardia > Nocardia beijingensis. The sequence goes on along the minus strand of NZ_BDBC01000025.1, from coordinate 33,671 downwards.
CATGGCGACCCTGGCGACCTCGCCGAGGCGGGATTGCTCCGGCGCCCAGTCCTCGCCACCGAGGGCGGCGAAGTTGCGGCCCTCGCTCCACGGCACGTAGTCGTGCGGATTCCAGTCTTTCGCCATGGACAGGTGCCGATCGACATTCGCTTCGGCGACGGGTTCGAGTTCGGCCAGGATCTGCAGCGGGGTCAGGTCTTCGGTCACGCGTTCCTCCACGGTCGGAATCGGCGATGATGGAGCCGGGCGTTGCGCGATACAGAGAGCCACTGCGCGGAATGGTCACACGTAGGGTGCCGATTGTGCAGCATGACGCGCTGCGGTGTCAGCCGTTCGGGCACTTCGACGCGGTAGTGTGCCTGACATGGGTTATCCCGAGGATGTGCTGGCGCCCGACGAACGGTTGCTGCTGCATCGCCACCCGCATTGGAAGATGCTCTTCTGGCCGATCGTGACGCTCATCGTGGCCACCGCTCTCGCGGGTTTCACAGGGGGACTCATTTCGCGGAAGGCCACCGGCACCACCGGCTCGGCGCTGCTCATCACCGTGCTCGTGGTGTATGTGGCGATTCTGCTCTGGCGTTGCGCCGTACCGATAATCAGTTGGAAGTCGACGCATTTCATCGTCACCGACCGGCGGGTGCTGGTGCGTCAGGGCGTGCTCACCCACAGCGGCATCGACATCCCGATGAGCCGGATCTCCAGCGTGCAGTTCCGGCACGGGCTGTTCGATCGGCTGCTCGGCACCGGGACCTTGATCATCGAGTCGTCCTCCTCGGAGCCGCTGGAATACGACGACATCCCCGCGGTCCAGCAGGTGCATTCGCTGCTCTACCACCAAGTGTTCGAGGTCGAACGCCATCGGGACGGGCGCGACGAGCGCCGGGACGACCGTCGCAGCTACCGGTGAGCCCGTAACCTGGGCGTATGACCGCTGTACTGCTGGCCGAGGACGACGACGCCATAGCGGCCCCGTTGTCGCGCGCGCTCGGCCGCGAGGGCTACTCGGTGACCGTCGAGAGTTTCGGCCCCGCCGTGTTGCAGCGGGCCCTGGAAGGCGGGCACGACCTGCTGATTCTCGATCTCGGTCTGCCCGGGATGGACGGGCTGGAGGTGTGCCGTCAGGTGCGCGCCCGCGGCGCTGATCTGGCCGTGCTGATGCTCACCGCGCGCACCGACGAGGTGGATTTCGTGGTGGGGCTGGACGCGGGCGCCGACGACTACGTCGGCAAGCCGTTCCGGCTCGCCGAGCTGCTCGCCCGGGTGCGAGCGTTGTTGCGGCGCAGCGGGATCGGCGACGACACGGTCGAGGTGGGCGGTATCCGGCTGGAGCCCGCCGCCCGGCGCGTACTGGTCAACGGCGTCGAAATCGGTTTGGCCAACAAAGAATACGAGTTGCTCAAGGTGCTGATCGACCGGGCCGGTCAGGTGGTGCCGCGTGAGACCATTCTGCGCGAGGTCTGGGGCGACGCGGAGTTGCGCGGGTCCAAGACGTTGGACATGCACATGTCCTGGCTGCGCCGCAAGATCGGGGACGAGGGCCCCATGGCCGAGCGGCGCATCGTCACCGTCCGCGGTGTCGGATTCCGGCTGAACACCGACTGACGTGCGCCGCCGAATCCTGCGTTCCATGCTCACCGTGCTGACCCTCACCACGGTGGTGCTCGGCGTACCGCTCATCTACACGGCGTGGTTGTGGGTGGAGGACATCACACGCAACGACCTGCAGAACCGGCTGGACCGGATCGCCGCGGAGATCATCGCGCAGGAACGCGACGGCACGGTGTCCGGCGAGCTGGACATCCGGTCGGTGGCGCCGCTGGTGCCCGAGAACGGCAGACTCACCATCGTCTATCCGTCGCGGCAGGACAACGCCGTGCGCCGCGACGTCGGTGTGGCCCAGGTGTCCGACCCGCTGGTGGAGTCGCTGTCGATGGGCAAGTCCGCGTCGCTGCGCCTGGAGGTGCCGTCCGCGCCGATGCACGCCATGCAGCGCCAAGCGGTCGCGGTGGTCGCGCTGGCGGTGCTCGCCTCGCTCGGCGCGGCGGTCTCGGTCGCGGTGGTCACCGCCCGGCGGGTGGCCGATCCGCTCCGGGACGTCGCCGCGCGCGCGGCGCGGCTGGCCATGGGCGATTTCCGGCCCGATCCGCGCAGGCACGGCATCTCGGAACTGGATCGCGTCTCCGACGTGCTGGACTCGGCGACGGTGGAGATCGCCGGACGACTCCAGCGCGAACACGCCCTGGTGGCGGACGTCTCCCATCAGCTGCGCAGTAGGTTGACCGCCGTGCGGTTGCGCCTGGACGAGTTGTCCGCGCACGCCGATCCGGAGGTGGTGCACGAGGCCGAGGAGGCGATGGCCCAGGTCGACCGGCTCACCGACGCGATCGACGATCTGGTCCGCGCCTCCCGCGACGAGGACGCGGCCGACCGCGATCCGGTGCCGGTGATGGACGAGCTGCGCGGCGTCGTGGCCGAATGGAAGCACCCGTTCACCGAGGCGGGCCGCACGCTCACCCTCACCGGCGACGAGTCGTTGCGCGCCCCGGTCACGGGTTCGCGGTTGCGCGAGGCGGTGGCGGTGCTGGTGGACAACGCGCTCATGCACGGCGGCGGGACCTGCACGGTGTCGGTGCGCTCGGTGCGGCCCGGGGCCGATCGCGAGCCGCTGGTGTGCGTCGAGGTGGCCGACGAGGGGCACGGGGTGCGCGACGAGCTGGCTCCGCACATCTTCGACCGCGGTTTCTCCGCGGGCGGCTCCACCGGTGTCGGGCTGGCGCTGGCGCGGGCGCTGGTCGAGGCGGACGGCGGGCGGCTGGAATTGCAGCGACGCAGGCCCGCGCTGTTCGCGGTGTTCCTCGGGTCGAAGGCCCGTCCGGCCAGCTCGGTGGCGCCCGAGCCGCGGTGACTCAGCCGCGCCCGAGTTCCTCTTCCACGAGATCGACGAATTCCGCTTCGAGTTCGCTCATTTCGTCGGGGAACACCCAGCGGCGCATCGCCCAGAAACGGAACGCCATCTGCAGCAGATTGCCGATGATGAACGCGCTGATGAAGTCGGCGATGTTCTCGACCGTGAAGCTCACGTTGGGCTGGCGCAGGTCGAAGACGTAGCTGGATATCCACAGCGGGGTGAAGGCGAGTACCACGCCGACGCCGCTGACGACGAAGAACAGCAGCGCTTCGTGGTGACGTTCCCGCCCGCCACGATTCTTGAACGACCATTCCCGGTTCAGAATGTAGGACGCGATCACGGCGATGACGCCGGAAATGATCTTGGCCGTGACCGGTTTCTCCGCGAGCACCGTCCACTTGAGCACGTAGAAGATGCCGCTGTCGATCACGAACGTGGTCGCGCCGACGATCGCGAACTTGATCAATTCCCGCTGCCGGTACGCGATATCTTGCAGCGGCTGGGGGAGGACGCTGACCACGTCGTCGACGAATGACACAAGACCGGAGTGTACCGGTCACTGTCATTTGCGCCGGACATGACAATATTGTCCGACGTGAGCGCACGTTCCTTCGATCCATCGGCCATGCCAACCGTCACCATGATCGGCGGCGGCCAGCTGGCGCGCATGACCCACCAGGCGGCGATCGCCCTCGGCCAGCGGCTGCGCGTGCTGGCCGAGAAGCCCGACGACCCGGCCGCCCAGGTCAGCCCCGAGGTGGTGCTCGGCAGCCACACCGACCTGGGCGCGCTGCGTAAGGCGGCGGTCGGCTCGCACGCGCTGACCTTCGACCACGAGCACGTGCCGACCGAGCACCTGGAGGCGCTGGTCGCCGAGGGCGTCAACGTGCAGCCGCCGCCGCAGGCGCTGGTCTACGCGCAGGACAAGCTGGCGATGCGAGTGAAACTGAGCGAACTCGGACTCCCCGTGCCCGCGTTCACGCCGGTGGGCTCGGTCGACGACGCGGTGCGCTTCGGCGACGAGCACGGCTGGCGGATCGTGCTGAAGGCGGTGCGCGGCGGCTACGACGGGCGCGGCGTGTGGATGCCCGAGTCCGCCGAGGAGGCCGCCGCGATCGCCACCGATCAGCTCGCGTACGGCGTCCAGTTGCTGGCCGAGACGAAGGTCGAGCTGAAACGAGAGCTCTCGGCGATGGTGGCCCGTTCGCCGTTCGGGCAGGCGGCGACCTGGCCCGTGGTGGAGACCGTGCAGCGCAAGGGACAGTGCGCGGTCGTCATCGCGCCTGCGCCCGGCCTGCCGGAGGACACGGCCGCCGCGGCGGAGACCATGGCGTTGAATCTCGCCAGGGAACTCGGCGTCGTCGGCGTCATGGCGGTGGAGCTGTTCGAGACCGTCGAGGGCGAGCTGCTGGTGAACGAGCTGGCCATGCGTCCGCACAACTCGGGGCACTGGGGCATGGACGGCGCCCGCACCGGGCAGTTCGAGCAGCACTTGCGCGCCGTGCTGGACTACCCGCTCGGCGACACCGCGCCGCTGGCGCCGGTGACCGTGATGGCGAACATCCTCGGCGCGCCGCAGGCCCCGGAGATGTCGATGGACGAGCGGCTGCACCACCTGTTCGCCAGGATGCCGGAGGCGAAGGTGCACCTCTACGGCAAGGGCGAGCGCCAGGATCGCAAGATCGGGCACGTCAACATCCTCGGCGACGACGTGGCCGAGGTCAGGGAGAAGGCCGAGCGGGCGGCGCACTGGATGTCGCACGCGATCTGGACCGACGGATGGGATCCGCATGAGTGAGGAACTGGCCATCGCCCCCGCGGTCGGCCTGATCATGGGCAGCGACTCCGACTGGCCGACCATGGAGGCCGCCGCGGAGGCGCTGGCGGAGTTCGGGATCCGCTTCGAGGTGGGCGTCGTGTCGGCGCACCGCACTCCGCAGCGCATGCTCGACTACGCGCGTTCGGCGGCGGGTCGCGGGTTGAAGGTCATCATCGCCGGCGCGGGCGGCGCGGCGCACCTGCCCGGCATGGTCGCCTCCGCGACTCCGCTGCCGGTGATCGGCGTGCCGGTGCCGCTGAAGTACCTCGACGGCATGGATTCCCTGCTGTCCATCGTCCAGATGCCCGCGGGCGTGCCGGTCGCCACCGTCTCCATCGGCGGCGCCCGCAACGCGGGCCTGCTCGCCGCCCGCATCCTCGCCGCCCACGACCCCTCCCTGCGCACCCGCATGGAACAGTTCCAAGCCGGGCTCGAGCAGATGGTTCTGCAAAAGGACGACGCGCTCCGCACCAAGCTCCTGGGCTGAGTGGTGCCCGAGGTCCCCTTACCTGGGGGGTCGGTCAACGTCGTGGTGCGAGTCGGCGACACCGTTCGCCGCCGCCCCGGCGCACGCGCAGATTTCGTGCACGGACTGCTCGCGTTTTTCGAGAGATCCGGCTGGGCGGGCGCGGCTCGCTTGCTGGGGATGGACGAGCAAGGGCGCGAAATCCTCACCTACCTCGACGGGCAGGTGCCGTTCGATGGACTTCACTCGGCATCGACCGGCTCCCGCGCGGCCTTGACTCGAGTGGCGGAGCTGATCCGCGAGTTCCACGATCTGACCGCGGGCACCGACCTCGCCGGGGATGCGGAGGTGGTCTGTCACAACGACCTCTCGCCGCGAAACACGGTGTACCGCGACGGCATGCGGCCCGTGGCGTTCCTGGACTGGGACCTCGCCGCCCCTGGTCGCCGCATCCACGATCTCGCGCATGCCTGCTGGCAGTTTCTCGACCTGGGTCCCGGTGTCCGCGACCTCCCCGGAACCGCCGCACTGCTGCGCCTCATGTGCGACGCCTACGGAACCGGCGAACGCGCCGAACTCGTCGACACGATCCTGTGGTGGCAGCAGCGCTGCGCGCGCGGCATCGAAACCGCCTCCGCTGCCGGCGAACCCGCCATGGTGCGCCTCAGCGCGAACGGCGTGCCCGCACGCGTTCGCGCCGCACAGCGATGGGTCACCGAGCATCGCGCCGAACTGGAAGCCGCGTTGTAGCGCGCCGAAGTAGACCTGCGGCCATGGTCAGATGCCAGGCCCAGGCCGAGCTCCTTCGGTCCGCACCGGCGAAACCCTGTGCAGGTACTCGATCGATGTCTCAGTGACGACGTATTATGTGATCTGCGTCACATCGTGTCAGGATGTTCGGGGCTGCGGTGTCTTGTTTTCGAGCCTCTCGGAGCGAAGGAGACACCAATGAGCGGGAACATCGATGTGGTCGTGGTCGGCGGCGGGTATGCCGGGGTGATGGCGGCGAATCGCCTGACGCAGCGTGACGACGTGAGGGTGACCGTTGTCAATCCGCGCCAGGTCTTCGTTCCACGGCTGCGGTTGCATCAGTTGGTGGGCGGCACCCATGACGCGGTCGTCGACTATCAGGACGTGCTGGCCGAGGGCGTTCGGCTGGTTGCGGACAGCGTGACGCGGATCGACCCGGCTGAGCGCAGTGTGACGCTGGCCGACGGTGGCAACCTTCGCTACGACTACCTGGTGTACGCGGTGGGCAGCGGCAGCGCGGGACCGCGAGTGCCGGGCGCGGCCGAGTTCGCCTACCCGGTCGCCACATTGGAGGCGGCGCAGCGGCTGCGGTCGGTGCTCTTCGACACGCCCATGACGGCCCCGGTGACGGTCGTCGGGGGCGGCCCGACCGGTATCGAGACCGCCGCCGAACTGGCCGAGCGCGGGCGCGCCGTCACGTTGGTCTGTGGCGGTGTCCTCGGTCCGTACCTGCACCCGAAAGCTCGGCGCACGGCCCGCAAGTACCTCGCCAGGCTGGGGGTGACGGTCGTCGAAGGCCCCGGAACGGCGGTCACTGCGGTGACACGGGATGCCGTGGAACTCGGCGACGGCCGGAGGCAGGCCAGTCAGGTCACGATCTGGACTGTGGGCTTCGGGGTACCGGACCTGGCCAACCGCAGCGGCTTGCGCACCGATACCGCGGGGCGTCTGCTCACCGACGAGACACTGACCAGTCTCGACGACGAGCGCATCGTCGCGGCGGGCGACTCGTCCGCGCCGTCGGACCTTCCGTTCCGGATGAGCGCCTATGCCGCGGGATGCCTCGGCGCGCACGCCGCCGACACGGTGCTGCGCCGGATCGCGGGTGAGCAGCCCGCGCCGATCGACCTGTCTTTCCCCGCCATGTGCATCAGCTTCGGCCGCAACGCCGGAATCTTCCAGCTCGGCCGCAAGGACGACACCGCGTTGCCGCTGTATTTCCCCGGGTTCGCGGGAAAGAAGCTCAAGGAGTTCGCCTGCGAAGCCAGCGTCAAGCATCTGGTGACCGAGGCGCGCAAGCCCGGCTCGCACCACTGGCCCAAGGACGGTAAGCACCGGCCGCGGCTGCTGCGGGAACAGGGCGGCGCGCCGGTCGTCGCGGACCAGGTGGTCTAGTCGCGTCCATGCCCTGATCGCCGGGTGTGGCAGCGCCGCCACACCCGCGCGATCTCCCGGCAGAGCCATTGAACCGCGGACGCTGATCGACCCGGTGTGCGCGCGTTCGTGCAGCGATCCGGGTCGCCGGATCGAACTACCAACAGAAGAGGACCTGATGGAAGCAACCAGTGCAGCCGGCGCCGCACCGCGGCCCGACCGCGAGGCAGCGGACCGCGACAGCGGCGACCACGCCACCGTCGAAGCGACCGAGGCGTTTCTCGCGCACCGCAACCTGCTGTTCACCGTCGCCTACGAGATGCTCGGCTCGGTGGCCGACGCCGACGACGTCTTGCAGGAGACCTGGTTGCGTTGGGTCGGGGTCGACGCGGCGCACGTCACCGAGCCGCGCGCCTACCTGGTCCGGATCACCACGAGGCAGGCGCTCAACCGGCTGCGCTCGGTGAAGCGCCGCAGGGAGGCGTACGTGGGGCCTTGGCTGCCGGAGCCGCTGCTCACCACACCCGACGTGGCCGCGGACGTCGAGCTCGCCGAAAGCGTGTCGATGGCGCTGATGCTCGTGCTCGAGACACTGAGCCCCACCGAGCGGGCGGTGTTCGTGCTCCGTGAGGCATTCGGGTTCGACTACGACGAGATCGCGGCGGCGGTCGACAAGACGCCCGCCGCTGTCCACCAGATCGCCCATCGCGCCCGCCGCCACGTCGAAGCCCGCCGTCCACGCCGCTCGGTGACCGCGCGCCAGGCCCAGGTGGCCGCCGAGGCGTTCCGCCGCGCTCTGGAGACGCGCGATCTGCAAGGCCTGCTCGACATTCTGGCCCCCGACGTCGTCGCCATCAGCGATGGCGGCGGTATCAAGCAGGCCACACCGCGCCCGGTCATCGGAGCCGACAAGGTGGCCCGCTTCATCGTCGGCGGACTCACCAGGAACGACATCGCCCTCACTGTCGAGGCGACCACGGTCAACGGCAGCCCCGCACTGGCACTGCACATGAACGGCGAACTCGACGGCGTCATCGCGCTGCGCGTGGACGACACCCGCATCACCGGCCTCTACTACGTCCGCAACCCGCAGAAACTGACCCACGTCGATGCCGAGACCCCACTCACCCTGCACTGAATCCGACTCACCTGCTCGAGGAGAAGACATGACCACGCGGGCGCCGCTCGCCGCCGATTCCCTTCCGTCCCGATGGCCGACGGTGGCCGGAGCGGTCCTCCTGCTCACGGCGATCGTCAGCGTGTTGCTCGCCGCTTTCGCCTGGCCGTCGGTGCGGTCGTCGGTCCACGATGTGCCGATCGCTGTCGCGGGTCCGAGCACCGCGGTCGCGCAGGTCCGCGCCGGGCTCGATCGACAGCTGCCGGGCGGCTTCGTGATCACCGAAGTCGCCGACACCGCGGCTGCCGAACAACTCGTCCGCGACCGGCGGGTCTACGGGGCGATCGACCTCGGCTCCGGCGGTGCGCAGGTGATCGTCGCCTCGGCCGCCAGTCCGGCGGTCGCCCAGACCTTGCAGGGGGTGGCCGGTGGCCTGGCTCGGGTCGGGAGTTCCGGCGCGACGGTTCGCGACCTCGCCGCCCTGCCTGCGGACGATCCGCGCGGAGCGGGCCTGGCCGCAGGCGCCTTGCCCTTGGTCATGGGTGGTCTGTTGGCCGCGGTGCTGCTGACCAGGTTTGTTCGCGGCACGTTCCGCAGGGTCGTCGGAGCGCTGGCCTTCGCGACCACGGGCGGCCTGGCCGTAACCGCGATCCTGCAGTTCTGGCTCGGCTCGGTGAGCGGTTCCTACCTCGCCAACGCCGGCGCCGTCGGCTTGTCCATCGCGGCCATCGCTTCGACCGTTCTCGGGCTCGAGGCACTGCTCGGATACGCCGGGATCGGGATCGGCGCCGTCGTCATGATGCTCATCGGCAACCCTCTCTCCGGTACCGCCACCGCGCCCGAGATCCTGCCCGGCTGGTCCGGCGCGCTCGGCCAGCTGTTGCCGCCGGGCGCAGGCGGGCGATTACTGCGCTCCACCGCATTCTTCGACGGCCGTGGCGCCGCGCACGCCGTCGTCGTGCTGCTGGTCTGGCTCACGCTCGGGCTGACGCTGTGCCTGATCGGTGGGCTGCGCGCCCGCCGTGCGGCCGGGGACGCGAGAGGTCTCCCCGGGACGTGCGGATCTGTGCCGCACCATGTCGGTACCCCCACGGGCTGACTCGCACTGCCTCCGAGGGCGGTCTGCGTATCGCCGTGCCCGTCGGGGGCTGCCACATGGTCCCGGCCTGCACCGACCGCACGGCGCGAGCCGGGACCTGCTGAAACGACGGCGGATCGCGAAAGGTCCAGGTGTGGGGACTCGCGCTCTCGGCCCGCTGACTACGGTGTGAGTTCGTGACTACAGGGGATATCGCCCGGATGCGGGGAGGCGACGACACCGCGCATTTTCGGCTCACGGTGGTGGATCAGGCGCTGCGGTTGTTCGCCGAGAAGGGGTACGAGGCGACGACCGTCGACGAGATCGCGGAAGCGGCCGGCATCTCGCGGCGCACGTTCTTCCGGCAGTTCCGGTCGAAAGAGGACGTGATCTTCGCCGACCACGAGTCGCAGCTGGCGCAGGCGGCGGAGTTCCTGGCCGCCTCCCGCGAGGATCCGTGGGAGGCGGTGTGCTCGGCGGTGGTGCAGGTGTTCGAGCGGTTCACGCAGTGGCGGGAGATCGCGGCGCGGCGCTATCAGGTGGTCCGGCGGGTGGCCGCGCTGCGGGAGCGGGAGATCGTCACCGTCTTCCGCTACGAACGGCTGTTCACCGACTACCTGCGCGAGCGGCTGCCCGACGTCCCGGATCTGGCCCGGGTGCAGTTCACCGCCGCCGTGACGGCGACGCACAACTATCTGCTGCGCCGGATGGTGCGCGGCGAGTCGGACGCGGGCGCGGCGGACCTGCGGATGGAGCTGGCCGCCATCCCGCGCGGTGCCGGGCGCGCCGCGAACGCCGACGAACTGGTCGTCGCGGTGTTCCCGCGTGACGTGCCGCCCAAGCAGATCGCCGACTTGCTGGTCCGCAAGCTCGGTGCGCTGTGATCCGGCCCGAAGTGCGACCGATCTGACACTGAGTGCCACAGCATTGACCCACTTGATCGCAATCTACGGGGGTATACTCGACTCATATGTGGCACTGAGTGCCGCTTCGCTGCTTTTGTTCCAGGGAAAGCGGCGCCGACCACCGACGACCAGGAGTGAAGCCCGATGGCGGGAAACCCCGATTTCGACCTGTTCAAGCTCGAGGATTTCCACGATGAGCTGCGCGAAGCGATCCGCGCCCTCGCGGAGAAGGAGATCGCCCCGTACGCCAAGGACGTCGACGGCAACTCCCGCTTCCCCGAGGAGGCGCTGACCGCGCTCAACGCCTCCGGCTTCAACGCCGTGCACGTGCCGGAGGCCTACGGCGGCCAGGGCGCCGACTCGGTGGCCACCTGCATCGTGATCGAAGAGGTCGCGCGCGTCTGCGGGTCGTCCTCGCTGATCCCGGCCGTCAACAAGCTCGGCACCATGGGCCTGATCCTGAACGGCTCCGAGGAGCTGAAGCACAAGGTGCTGCCGGACATCGTCAACGGCGAGATGGCCTCCTACGCGCTGTCCGAGCGCGAGGCGGGCTCCGACGCGGCGGGCATGCGCACCCGGGCCAAGCAGGAGGGCGACGACTGGATCATCAACGGCTCCAAGTGCTGGATCACCAACGGCGGCAAGTCCTCCTGGTACACCGTGATGGCGGTGACCGACGCGGAGAAGGGCGCCAACGGCATCTCGGCCTTCCTGGTGCACAAGGACGACGAGGGCTTCGTGGTCGGCCCGCTCGAGCACAAGCTGGGCATCAAGGGCTCGCCCACCGCCGAGCTGTACTTCGAGAACTGCCGGGTGCCGGGTGACCGCATCATCGGCGAGCCGGGCACCGGCTTCAAGACCGCGCTGCAGACCCTCGACCACACCCGCCCCACCATCGGCGCGCAAGCCGTCGGCCTGGCCCAGGGCGCACTGGACGCGGCGATCGCCTACACCAAGGACCGCAAGCAGTTCGGCAAGTCGATCGCCGACTTCCAGAACACCCAGTTCATGCTCGCCGACATGGCGATGAAGATCGAGGCCGCCCGCCTCATGGTGTACACCTCGGCCGCCCGCGCCGAGCGCGGCGAGCAGAACCTCGGTTTCATCTCCGCCGCCGCCAAGTGCTTCGCCTCCGACGTCGCCATGGAAGTCACCACCAACGCCGTCCAGCTCTTCGGCGGCGCGGGCTACACCACCGACTTCCCGGTGGAGCGCATGATGCGCGACGCCAAGATCACCCAGATCTACGAGGGCACCAACCAGATCCAGCGCCTGGTGATGAGCCGCGCCCTGCTGAAGTGATGTTCTTCTGGATCACCGGATGTTCGGGCGCGCCTGAAGTCGTCTCTCGAGACGCCGAAGCATAGGCCGCCCGAACGTCCTGTCCATCGCATCGCGCGCCCGCTCTTAGCTCGACGGCACCGAATAGGCGCGCGCAATCTGAAACCCGGATCGCCGGGACGTCCCGATGCCTGCGCTTGGCCCGGTGTCAGCCCGATCCCAGGCGTGCCCCCTCTCTCGAAGCGATGCGGCCACGAGTGGCACATGGTTGCGGCAAAACGCGAGTGACCTTCTCGCTGGTGTGCCACTCGTGGACGCATGTCGCGGACTTTGCCGGGGCGATGGCGGTGGGGCGCTGTCAGGGCTCCAGGTAGAGGCGTTCGCACGGGAGTCTCGGGTAGTCGTCGGTGATGTCTGTGGATACTTCCACTGCGTCGTGCCAGTGCCGGGCGCGCCACTCCTGGACGAAAAGGCATGCGGCCGTTACGCAGGCGACGAAGTCCAGACGGGCTCCGTGCCAGAACACCGACAGGTGCACATCCGGCTCGGACGGGATGGGGGATACTGCGCGGTCAGGCATATGTGATCACCCGCCGACCACGCGCGAGCTTCGCGGCCACGCAATGGCGGATCGCCGCGACGACCACGCAGCCGGATGGGCGAAAGGCCGTGTCCGGGTGGGTAATCCACGCGCGGAACTTGGTCCCTCGGTCGGCGGGGCTCGGCAGCGCGATCATGCCGCCGTAACGGATGATGGACACGTTCAATCGGAACATCTCGGCGAACAGCGGCGCGTCGTCCGGCAGATCGGGGCGGATGATGAACGTCCATCGTTTCGAGCGCGGATGCGACAGGATCGGCCCCAGCTCGTGGCCATGGTCCTGCATCCACACCTTCACGTGCTGCCCCAGGATGGCGGGCATGGTTACCGCCCACACCATTCCGGTTCGGACGACGATGCGGCCGATCTGGGGCGGGTCAACTATCGCGGGCAGGTTGCACACTCGTCGGTAGTAGTGGCAGCGAGACAGCGGCGTGTCTCCGAAAGCTATCGGCGCATCCATCTGAAGACCTCGGGTCGCATCGACGGGTAGGAGGTGCGCACGACCCGTCCTCGCTTGGCGTGTCGACGATTTGAAGTGGGTGCTCCGCGGACTCTGCAATCCCAACCCGGCCGGTGCGCACGGTCATCAGACAACGACGCGTAGGTGCGGGCACCCCGAATCGGGTACACCGAAAAAGGTCTCCGAAAGCCCAGCACGCGCACCGCAAACGGTGTGAGGATATACGCGAGACGGGTGATTCTCGTGCCCGTAGCAGGACTCTGTTGCGGCAGGTAGCGAGGGAGCATGAGCAGCGTGGACGTTGAGCTATCCGGGGCAAAGTGGTTCAAGACCAGCCGCAGTCAGGCCGGTAAGGAATGCGTGGAGGTTGCGTTCCTCACCGGGGGCGGTGTCGGCGTGCGGGACTCCAAGAACCCGACCGGCTCAGCCCAGAAGTTCACCCCCGGCGCATGGGATGCCTTCACCGCTGGCATAGCCCATGGCGCATTCGAGCGCCCCTGAGGAAGGGAGTTTGCGCCGTGAATACCATCCTCAGCGAGACGAAGTGGTTCAAAAGTACCCGTAGCGGCGGCGACAAAGCATGCGTCGAGGCCGCCTTTCTCGCGGGAGGCGGTGTCGGCGTGCGGGACTCCAAGAACCCGGCTGGCCCGGCGCTGGTCTTCACGCCATGCGCGTGGGACGCCTTCACCACAGGCATAGCCAGCGGCGAGTCCGGACGCCCCTAACCATTCAGACCGCCGACAGCATCCACGGGATCAATCCGCGAGTGGCACACGGCTGCGGCAAAACGCGAGTAGACCTCTCGCTGGTGTGCCACTCGCGACGGGTCTACTTCACCAAGTCGGCGTATTCGCGGTGCTGGGAGATGTACTGCTCGACGTACCAGCAGGTGGGGATGACCGAGTAACCGGCGGTGCGGGAATCGTTGAGGGCGTATTCGACGACTTGGGCGGCTACGCCTCGGCCTCGGAATTCGGGGAAGGTGAGGGTGTGGTGGAAGTCGCGGGTCTTGGTGTCCTCGCGTTCGGCGTAGTCGGCGTACCCGGCGAGGGTGTCGTCGATGTAGATCTCGAAGCGGGTGTCGGCGACGTTGTGTTCGAGCCTGGTCGTCATGTCGGGGTAGAACTCCTCGTGCGTGGGGAATGTTCCGTCGCGGCGGTCAGAGGATCGCGCCGGGGTTGAGGATGCCGTCGGGGTCGAGTGCGTCCTTGATGCGGCGGGTCAGGGCCATCACGTCGGGACCGAGCTGATCGGGCAGCCATGCCTTCTTCAGTCGTCCGACGCCGTGTTCACCGGTGATGGTGCCGCCGAGGGCGATGGCGAGGTCCATGATCTCGCCGAAGGCGCGGTGCGCCCGCGCGGTGTGGTCGGCGTCGGCGGGGTCGTGCACGATCAGCGGGTGGGTGTTGCCGTCGCCCGCGTGCGCGATCACCGACACCGTCACGGCGTTGCGCTCGGCGATCTCGGCCACGCCGCTCACCAAGTCGCCGAGCCGGGGCAGCGGCACGCCGACGTCCTCGAGCAGCAGCGGCCCGAGCTTCTCCACGGCGGGAATCGCCAAACGCCGTGCGGCCGTGAATGCCTCGCCCTCGGAAGGGTCCTCGGTGTGGAAAACCTCTGTCGCGCCCGCCTTCTCGCAGGCGGCCGCCATGATCTCGGCCTCGCGGTGGGCGAATTCGCCGGGGGCGTCGGAGCGGGCGACCAGTAGCGCGGCCGCCGTCCGGTCCAATCCCATCCGCAGCTCGTCTTCCACGGCGTTGATCGACACCGAGTCCATGAACTCGAGCATCGATGGGCGCAGTTCGCCGGTGATGGCCAGGATCGCGTCGGTGGCGGCGGTGAGCGTGGGGAAGCTGGCGACGACCGTGCTCTGCGGCGGTTGCGCGGGCAGCAGCCGCAGGGTCAGCTCGGTGATCACGCCCAGCGTGCCCTCGCTGCCGACGAACAGCTTGGTCAGCGACAGCCCGGCCGAGTCCTTCAAACGCGGGCCGCCGAGCCGCACGACGGTGCCGTCGGCGAGCACGACCTGCATGCCGAGCACGTAATCGGTGGTGACGCCGTACTTCACACAGCACAGCCCGCCCGCGTTGGTCGCGGCGTTGCCGCCGATCGAGCAGATCTCGAACGACGACGGATCGGGCGGATACCACAGCCCGTGTTCCGCGACCGCGCGCTTGACCTCGGCGTTGAGCAGGCCCGGCTGCACCACCGCGGTGCGGGTCACCGGGTCGACGGAGATGTCCCGCATCCGTTCGGTGGTCAGCACGATCGCTCCGTCGACGGCCGTCGCGCCGCCGGACAGCCCCGAGCCGGCCCCGCGCGGAATCACCGGGACGCGACGGGCGGCGGCCCAGCGCAGCGTCGCGGCTACGTCGTCGGTGCTGGTGGCACGCACCACGGCCAGGGCGGTGCCGGCGCCGGGATCACGCGCCCAATCCTGCCGGTAGCTCGCCAGCAGGTCGGCGTCGGTGAGCACCGCGCCGTCGGGGAGGGCGGCGATCAAGTCATGCAGGTCCACCACCTCACGCTAGCTCCCCGTGCCCGATATTTGCCGCTCGGGCGACCCACGCGCGTGTGGCGAACGGAAGCCCCGTGATGTGATGTCACCCGCCCCAGTGGTATTACCGCCTACGGGAGACCAGAATGCCGACAGGGGCTTGACTGTTCGGGGCATCGAGTTCTCCCGGCGCCATGTCGTGGCGCCGCGTACCACGTGGAGGGATGGAACGGATGCAGGGCGAACAACCGAGTCGCCGGGAGCTGGTCGCCGCGATGTTCTCCAGCGAGTTCGTCGAGGACGGCTTCGATCAGGACGTGCTGCGCCGGGTGCACGCGGGTGAGCACGAGGAATGGCTGACCGCGCTGGACCGCTCCGGTGTTTTCGGCAAGGAGGCTCTCGCCGAGCTGGCCGACCTCTGGCGGCGCGAGCCCCGCGAGTTGCTGGAGGCGCTGCTGACGGAGGCGGACGATGTCGCGCGGCGGCGGTGCCTGGCTGTCTGGGCGAGCCTGGATCACGCCTCGGAGGACCCGGGCCGAGCCCAGATCGGCTGAGCCACCCCGCGGTCGCCGTCCGCTCATCTGCCGGACATCTGCCGCTGGCACGCTGGCCGCGTGCACGAGCTGTCCGAGACCGCCGACACCATCGCCGACCGGTTCACCCACTGGTGCGGGGCGCTCACACACCGGCTGCCGTTCGGGCTGAACCGTCTCGTCCCGCCGACCTTCCTCGGCTTCGCGCTGATCAACAGCGGCACCTTCGCCGTCGACTTGGCACTGCTCACCGTTCTGCACGGCTGGTTGGATCTGCCGGTGTGGTCGTCGGTGACGGTGGCATACGTCTGCGCGTTCGGGCTCGCGTTCGTACTCAACCGCACGTTCAACTTCCACTCCCACGCTCCGGTCGGCAGGCAGGCCGCGGTGTACGTCGCGGTGGTCGTGGTCAACTACCTCGCGTTCATCCTCGGCATCGGCAGCGGGCTCACCGCGCTCGGCCTGGAATACCACGTGTCCCGATTGCTGGCGGGCGCGTGCGAGGCGATCTACATGTACAGCGCGATGCGCTGGGTGGTCTTCCGCCGCGCGGTGGAGCCGGAACCGGAGCTCATGCCCGACGCGATGTGAGGCGCCGAAGATGTGTCCTGGACGCCGGTATCCGGTCGGGTCGGTCGGGAAACCGCGTCCGGACGAGGTGGTCGCCGCTTCGGACGACCTGGCCGTGGTGAATCCGACGGGCATCGATCGGCACCGGCTGTGTGTCCTCCGGGGCGCGAGGGACCCTCGAGGGCCGTCGGAGAGAAACGTACCGGGAGTCGCCGGTGCCGGGAACCTGCGCGAGTCCACCGGTCGGTGTCACGGACTCCAGCCGGACGGCTGCCGAAACTGTTACGACGAGGGCGGACTGATCAGCACTTCGGTGCGCTCGCCGTCGACGACGATCGCGTCGTCGTCGGTCAACGCCCAGTGCGCGACGCCGTCGGCGCGGTAACGAGCCGCGAGGCGCGTGCAGTCGCCGGTGGGGTCGGTGGCCGAATCGATGTGCGGCACGATGCGGCGTTCCACCAAACCCAATCCGTCCCACCTGGGTTCGACGCCGCAGGCCGGTGCGACCTCGGCCGGATCGTCCACCGACTCCAGGCCGTGCAGGTCCGGGGTCATCACACAGGCCCCGGCGCTGTAACCGGCGTAGACGAGCGCGTCGGCGGCGAGCAGCCGGGGCAGAATCCGATCCGCGCCGCTGCGCGCGAATTGGGCGCGCAACACGAAGGTGTTGCCCCCGCGCACCCACAGCAGCGGGAATCCCGCCAGCTCGCGTTCCAGCTCGGCCTCCCGGCCGATGTACTCGCGCAGGTCGAGCACCTCGGGCCGGTAGCCGAGTTCGCGCAGCGGCGCGAGGTCGCTGGTCACCGCGCCCGCCCATGCCTGCGGCCAGGCGTCGCAGGCATTCGGGATCAGCGCGACGCGGCCCGGCGGCCCCGCGAGTGCGCGGAGCCGGTCGTAGTGCGCGCCGAACCGGTAGCTGGACAGGAACAGTCGCACGGGTCAGAGGGTGAAGGCCAAGTGGCGGACGAGGCGCTGCCCGAGTTCGTCGTCGCCCTCGACGGTGATCTCGTCCATGTGCTCCTCGGCGGTCGTCCGGCCGCCGCCCAAGCGCACGAAAAGCCGTGAGTCGAGAGTGATCTCGACCGTGGCGGGTCCGTCGAACGCGTCGACGTAGTTCGCCCGGCCCGCCACTTGGATGCGCAAGGTCCTGGCCAGCGGCCCGGTGAGCGCGAACGCGATCCGCGCACCGTCCGGCGCCTCGCCCTTCTTCGCCACCACCCGTGGGATGTTGCCCGCGAACTCGGCGAACGCCAGCTCGCCGCGGGGGCCGCCCTCCTCGACGCGCACGCCGAGCGCGTCGGCGATGTCGAGTTCGTGCATCCAGCAGTCGAACAACCGCACCCGCATGAACTTGCCGTAGGTCACCTGCCCGATCGGCGAGACCGTCTCCTTCTCCCACTCGGCGTCGCCCATCGCCGCGAGCGCCGTGCGCCTGCGGTCGATGACCTCGCGATACAGCTCGAGCAGACGGGCGCCGGACAGCGGGCGCAGCCGGTCGACCCAGATCTCGTTGAGCACCGCGGTCTCGTTGCGCACGTACGGCAGCGTGCTCACGTCGGTCTTGGCCCTGGTCGGGTCGTGCGCGGGCGGCCGGTCGCCCAGCAGGAAGGACTCGGTGCCGATGACGTGGGCGACGACGTCGAACACGGTCCAGCCGGGCAGCGACGACGGGGTGCGCCAGCGTTCCTCGTCCAGCGGCGCGATCAGCGCGTCGATCGCCTCCCACTGCCGCGACAGCAGGTCGATCAGCGCGACCCGATCGATCGTCTCGGTCATCCCTCGTTTTCCTTTTCCGGGCTCGCGCCCTCGTTGTCCAATGCCGCGATGCCGTCCCGGATGGCCGCGGCGGTGGCTACCGGATCATGCGGGCGGCGCAGGAGGAAACCCTTTGCGAACCGCAGCGTGTCGCCGTGTCTGCGCGGGATCACGTGCAGGTGGACGTGCGGGACGGTCTGGAACGCCGCCCTTCCGTCGTTGAGCACCAGATTGGCGCCGTCGGCGGCCAGGCGGCTGCGCCGGATGGCCAGCGCGAGCCGATGACCGGCCCGGAAGATCTGCGCGCCGAGCTCGGCGTCGAGATCCTCCAGCTCGGCGGCGTGCCGCTTCGGTATCACCAGCGTGTGCCCGCGAGCGATCGGCCGGATGTCGAGAAACGCGCACAGCGCGTCGTCCTCGTACACTTTCGCCGCCGGTGCCTCGCCCGCCACGATGCGGCAGAAGACGCAGTCGTTCACACGCTGGACCATACGGCGTACGAGGCGCGCGGAACACCCCGGATCCTCGATCGGCATGACGCACATCACTATGCCGCTGTGGGATACACGTCCCACCTGGTGGCCAACCTCGAGGTGGGTAACCAACTTCTCTGTACGGTCTTGCCGTGTTCACCTGCGGAGACCACGATCACACGAGAAAGGAAAGGATGGACCGTCCCCCGGCGGCCCGCTGTTCGCTCGGTGGCGACCGGACGGTATCGGACGTCACCAGAGCGATTCGCCCGGCGTGTGTGACGGGCATCTCAGCTAGGCTCACCGCGGGCCAGGTACAGTGGCGAGGATTTGGGCGAACTTACTCATCGGTAACATCGCCCGGTCGTCTACCCGTTGCCTGAAGCTCAGTAAGAGAAGGAAGTCTGACAAGTGGAGACAACGCAGAGCGTAGGCGATCCATCGCCGCGCGGCGCGCGTGTCGGTGTCGTTCGCGAATCCAACGCGGGCGAGCGACGTGTCGCATTGGTGCCGAAGATCATCCCGAGCCTGTTGAAGCAGGGCGTCGAGGTCGTCGTGGAGTCCGGGGCCGGGAAGGGCGCGCTGATTCCCGACGAAGCCTATGTGGCGGCGGGCGCGTCGATCGGTGATCCGTGGTCGGCGGAGGTGGTGGTGAAGGTGGCTCCGCCCAGTGACGCCGAAGTCGCGAAACTGTCGTCGGGGCAGACGCTGATCGGGTTCCTCGCGCCGCGCAACGCCGACAATCAGATCGGCGCGCTGAAAGCGGCGGGGGTACAGGCGTTCGCGGTGGAGGCGATTCCGCGGATCTCGCGTGCGCAGGTGATGGACGCGCTGTCCTCGCAGGCGAACGTGGCCGGGTACAAGGCGGTGCTGTTGGCGGCCTCGGAGTCCACCCGCTTCTTCCCCATGCTGACCACGGCGGCGGGCACGGTGAAGCCCGCGACGGTGCTGGTGCTGGGCGTGGGTGTGGCCGGGTTGCAGGCGCTGGCGACCGCCAAGCGCCTCGGTGGCCGCACCACCGGTTACGACGTGCGTCCCGAGGTGGCCGATCAGGTGCGGTCGGTGGGTGCGCAGTGGCTGGATCTGGGTATCGACGCGGCCGGTGAGGGCGGGTATGCCCGCGAACTCACCGATGAGGAGAAGGCCAAGCAGCAGCAGGCGCTCGAGGACGCGATCAAGGGCTTCGACGTGGTGATCACCACCGCGCTGGTGCCGGGTCGCCCCGCGCCGCGACTGGTGACGGCCGCCGCGGTGGAGGGTATGAAGCCCGGCAGCGTGATCGTGGACCTGGCCGGTGAGACCGGCGGCAACTGCGAGCTGACCGAGCCGGGACAGACGGTGGTCAAGCACGAGGTGACCATCGCCTCGCCGTTGAACCTGCCCGCCACCATGCCCGAGCACGCTTCGGAGTTGTATTCGAAGAACATCGCGGCGCTGCTGGAGTTGATGCTCGTCGACGGCAAGCTCGCCCCCGATTTCGGCGACCAGGTGCTGGCGGATTCCTGCGTCACCCGCGAACCGGACGCGCCCGCAAGCGCGACCGAACCTGCGCAGGTGAAGGACGCGACCGAGGCGAAGGTGGAGAACTGATGTATACCGAATTGCTGGCGAATATCGCGATCCTGGTGCTGTCCGGGTTCGTCGGTTTCGCCGTGATCTCCAAGGTGCCCAACACCCTGCACACGCCGTTGATGTCGGGCACCAACGCCATCCACGGCATCGTGGTGCTCGGTGCGCTGGTCACCCTCGGCAATGTGCAGGATCCGTCGATCCTGACCCAGATCATCCTGTTCGTCGCGGTGGTGTTCGGAACCTTGAACGTGATCGGTGGTTTCGTGGTCACCGACCGCATGCTGGGCATGTTCAAGGGCAAGAAGCCCGCCGCCGCGCAGAAGGCCGGTGAGTGATGCACACCTTCGACAACGTGACCTATCTGGTCAACGGTCTCTACATCGTGTCGTTCTCGCTGTTCATCTACGGTCTGATGGGCTTGACCGGCCCGAAGACCGCGGTGCGCGGCAACTTGATCGCCGCGGTCGGCATGGTGATCGCGGTGATCGCGACGCTGATCTCGATCCGCCACACCAGCAACTGGATTCTCATCGTCGCAGGCCTGGTGGTCGGTGTCGTGCTGGGCGTGCCCCCGGCGAAATACACCAAGATGACCGCGATGCCGCAGTTGGTGGCCGCGTTCAACGGTGTCGGCGGCGGCACGGTCGCGCTCATCGCCTGGTCGGAATTCATCAATTCCCAGGGGTTCTCGCACTTCGACGAAGAGCCGACGGTGCACATCGTGATCGGGTCGCTGTTCGCGGCGATCATCGGTTCGGTGTCGTTCTGGGGCTCGCTGATCGCGTTCGGCAAGTTGCAGGAGATCCTGCCCGGCCGCCCGATCGGGATCGGCAAGTTGCAGCAGCCGCTGAACCTGTTGCTGCTGCTGGGCGCGATCGCCGCGGCGGTCGTGATCGGCGTCGGCGCCACCGGTGAGGGGGTGTCGCAGCTGTGGATGATCGCGGTTCTGGTGCTGGCGGGCGTGCTCGGGTTGATGGTCGTGCTGCCCATCGGCGGCGCGGACATGCCCGTGGTGATCTCGCTGCTCAACGCGCTGACCGGGTTGTCGGCCGCGGCGGCGGGTCTGGCGCTGAACAACACCGCGATGATCGTGGCGGGCATGATCGTCGGCGCGTCCGGCACCATCCTGACCAACCTGATGGCCAAGGCGATGAACCGGTCCATCCCGGCCATCGTCGCGGGCGGCTTCGGTGGCGGCGGCGCGGCTGTCGCCGGGGCTGGTGGTGAGCAGAAGCAGGCCAAGGCCACCTCCGCCGCGGACGCCGCGATCCAGATGGCCTACGCCAACCAGGTGATCGTCGTGCCCGGCTACGGCATGGCGGTCGCGCAGGCGCAGCACGCGGTCAAGGAGATGGCCTCGCTGCTGGAAGCTAAAGGCGTGGAGGTCAAATACGCCATCCACCCGGTGGCCGGTCGCATGCCGGGCCACATGAACGTCCTTTTGGCCGAGGCCGAGGTCTCCTACGACGCGCTCAAGGAAATGGACGACATCAACGGCGAATTCGGCCGCACCGACGTCGCCCTGGTGATCGGCGCCAACGACGTCACCAACCCCGCCGCCCGCGAGGACGCCTCCAGCCCGATCTACGGCATGCCCGTGCTCAACGTCGACCAGGCCAAGTCGGTGATCGTGCTCAAGCGCTCCATGAACAGTGGATTCGCCGGCATCGACAACCCGCTGTTCTACGCCGACCACACCTCCATGCTGTTCGGCGACGCCAAGAAGTCCGTCGGAGCAGTCACCGAGGAACTGAAGGCGCTGTAGGCGACGCGTTTCCGCGCAGTGCCCCCTCCGCCGTGGTGCGGAGGGGGCACTGTCGTAATTCGATGGACACCGTGCCACGCCGCCCCGGATCATTCTCGGAGTGTCCGCACGTCATGAGCCTCTTCGGTTGATCGGTCCCGGGGAGCCCTCGGCCGATCCGGCCGAGCGGCTGCCGTGGACCGTCGTAGTCGATTCCACCTACTCCATCCGCGACGCGATCGATGCCCTCGCGCTCGGTCCGTTCCTGCGCGGCGATCATCCGTGCGCGCGCACCGCGCATCTGGAACGAGTGCGGCCGGACGCGCCGCTGCGTCCGGGTCGCGGTCGCGTGGTGCGCACCGTGCGCGACAACGACAGCGCGGCCACGCTGGTCGTCGGCCCCGGCTGGTCGCTGCGGTCGGTGCGCTGGTCGGGCGGCTCGGCGATGGTCGAGGTCACCGCCGTCACCGAGACGCTCGCGGACGAACTGCTCGCCGAGGCGATCCGGGACGCGGCGGCGCCGCCCGAGGTGGGTGAGACCGTCGAGATGGGCTTCTGGCACATGCACACCCACGGTCCGCAGCGGCGCGCGCGCTCGATCACGGCTCCGGAGTGGGCATCGATCCGCGGCAACTACGCGGGGCCGGTCGCCACCGCGCTCGATCGCCTGATGTCGCTCACCGCCGACGACGTGCGCGGCAGGCTGGTGCTGCTGCACGGCCCGCCCGGCACCGGGAAGACCACCGCGCTGCGCGCGCTGGCGCGGGCCTGGGGCGGCTGGTGCCAGCTCGACTGCGTGCTCGATCCCGAGGTGATGTTCGGCAAGCCCGGCTATCTCATGGAGGTCGCCGCCGGTGTGGACAACACCGACGAGGGCGCGCCGCGCTGGCGGATGCTGGTTCTGGAGGACTGTGACGAGCTGATTCGCGGAGAGGCGAAGGAAGCGGCGGGCCAAGGACTCTCCCGGCTGCTGAACCTGACCGACGGCATGCTCGGCCAGGGCAGGGACGTGCTCGTCGCCATCACCACCAACGAGGACTTGTCCCGCCTGCATCCGGCCGTGACGCGGCCGGGCCGGTGCCTGGCGCGGATCGAGATCGGGCGGCTGTCCTCCGGCGAGTCGGCGGCGTGGCTGGAGCGGGAGCAGCCGGGCGCGGCCGCCGTGTTTCCGGACGGCGCGACCTTGGCCGAACTGGTCTCGGTGCGCGACGGCGAGGCGCGGATCGACGCCGTTGCCGTGGACGCGGTGAATCCGGGACTGTATCTGTGAACCCGCCGCAACGGCTTCGGTGCGCCGAAGCCGTTGCGCCGGTTGGCCTATCCGGTCCGGGGAGCCGGCTGGCATCCCGCACGGCGCTACCGGCGCCGATCGGCTAGATTCCATGGGTTCGCCCGTCGCCCCTGCGCGCACGGAACCAAGCGAGACCCGGGGAGGGGATCCATGACCACACCACCGAATCAACCGTATCCAGGCCAGCCCGGCTACCCGCAGCAGCCGCCTTCCGGTGCGCCACAAGGCTTTCCGGGGCAGCCGGGCCAGCCGCAGGGTTACCCGCAGCCCGGGTACCCCGGTCAGCCGCAGCCGGGCTTTCCGCCGTAGGGTGGTTTCCCGCAGCAGCCGGGTTACCCCGCTGGCGGGTTCCCGCCGCCGGGACCCCCGCCCCAGCAGAATCGCGGCGGGAGCGGTGTCGGCAAGATCCTCGGCATACTCGGCGTCGTCCTGGCGATCGGGTTGCTGGTCGTTGGCGCTCGCACCGTTTTCCGTTCGGACGGCGAGAAGATCGATATCGGTCAGTGCGCGAAGTTGTCCGGCACCACCGTCAAAGCCGAGTTCGCGACCAAGGACTGCTCCGATCCCGAAGCGAATTATGTGGTGGCGCAACGGCTCGACGGCGCGAACGCGAACTGCCCCACCAAGGACTACGCCAGCTATTACCAAACCGGCGGCGACGAGTACACGCTGTGCCTGCGGCTGAATGTCAAGGAGGGGGACTGCATCGACGGCGGCTTCCTCGGCGCGAGCACCAAGGTGGCCTGCGGCTCGACGGCGGACTTCAAGATCGGCCGGATCGTGCGCGGCACTGCCGACAAGTCGGCGTGCGGAGCGAAGGCGACCGAGAACGACACGATCGTCTACCCCAAGCCGGAGCCGATCACCCTGTGCCTGGTGGCCCCCAAGTAGCGGTCGATGAACGCTAGTCTGGAGCCATGACGAGCATCGGCGCGCGGTTGTTGCGGACCAGATGGTTCGTGCGCGCGCCGATCGCCGTGTTCCGGGCTCGGCTCGGCTTCCTGTTCGGTGGACGGCTACTGCTGCTGGAGCACACCGGCCGTCGCTCGGGTCGTCCGCGCTACGTGGTGCTGGAGACGGTGGCACGGCCGAACCCCGACCGCGCGGTCATCGCCTCCGGGTTCGGCGCACAGGCCCAGTGGTTCCGCAATCTCGCCGCCGATCCGCACTGTCACGTGAGCATCGGTGCGCGTCACCGGGTTTCGGCCGTGGCCCGGGTGCTGAGTTCCGAGGAGTCTGCCGCCGTTCTCGACGACTACCGGCGCACGCGCCCGCGGGCGTACCGGAACCTGAGCCGCATCATCGAGGAAGCCACGAGCACGGCGATCGACCGGGTGCCGATGGTCGAGCTGTCCTGGAGTTCGTGATCCGGTCAGCGTGCCTGCTCACGCGGCGTGGCGACGACGCCCGCGTACCCGCAGCACAGCAGTACGGCGAGCATCGGCACGACCATCGCCGTGGTCAGCGACACCACGGCGGTGAGCCAGCCGATGATCGTCGGCCCGGCGAGCAAGCCCAGGTAGCCCACGCTGAACACCCGCGACATATCGGTCGCGGCCGTGTGTGAGCCCAGATTCCCCGCCGAGCTAAAGATCTGCGGGACACCTCCGGCGAGTCCGAGCCCGGTCAAGGCCCAGCCGAACAGCGTCAGCGGTATCCACGGCGAGACCACGATGACGGCCAAGCCGATGGCCGCGAGGAGCGAGCCGTAGCGCACCACCGCGACCCCGCCGAAGGCGTGGTTCACCCGGTCGGCGCCGAAACGCCCGATCGTCATCGTGGTGGAGAAGGCGCCGAAGGCGAGCGCCGCGGTGGCCGCGTCGGCGCCGAGGTGTTCGCGCAGCTGCAAGGCGCTCCAGTCGGCGGCCACGCCTTCGGCCAGCAGCAGGGCGAAGGCGATAACGGCCAGCGCGAGCACCTTCCGGCTGCGTGCTCGGGCATCGAGGTGGGTCGGGGCATGGGAAACGGGCTCCTGCGGCTGTGTGACGGAGAGGGCGTCCGACCCGATCAGCTCGACGTCATGCCGGGATACAGCGCCCTGGGCTTGCGGCACTTTCGCGCCGTGGTCCGGGGCAGCTGGGTCGAGGCCGGTCCTGTGGACGGACGCGACGTCATGGGACTGCGGTGTTTCCGCGCCCGCCGCCGACTCCCGCAGCAACCGCGGCACCAGCGTGAGGGTCAGCGCGACGCAGCTCGTCGCGGCGACGACCAAGGTCACCCGCACGTCCGAGCCCGCCCGGAGCGCGGCGGCTCCGAGCAGTGAACCGAGCAGGCCCCCACCGGAGAACAACGCGTGGAAGGCGGCCATGATCGGGCGCCGGTAGGCCCGTTCCACATGCACCGCTTGGGTGTTCATCGACACGTCCAGCGCGCCGTTGCCGAAACCGAAGCAGGCCAGCGCGAGCGCCAAGGTGAACGGCCCGGTGGCGAAGCCGGGACCGACCACCGCGACCGATCCCAAGCACGCCGCGGCCCCCACCAGCGTCCTGCTGCCGAACCGATCGGCGAGCGGGCCGGCCAGCCGCATCCCGATGATGCCCGCGCCGGACATCAGCAGGATGAACATGCCCAGCGTCGATTTGGAGACCCCCGTGCGGTCGGTGACGACCGGGATGTGCACCACCCACATGGCGAGCAGGAAGCCGTTCAACCCGAAAACCGTGAACACCGCGGCACGCGCCACGCGGATCTGACGATCGACCGTCGGGCTCAACACCATTTCGACGGTACCGAGAAAACCTCCGGCACGGGCAGCCTCGCCCGCGGAATCGGTCCAGGGCGCCGTTGACCTGGTCGTGCGACCGTGCGGGACGCTCGCCATTGCGCGTCACGTCCGCGAGCGAGTTCTCTGCACTATGTGGAACGTGCGGAGCGGCCCGGCCATTCCGGATTCCGGAGGCCGCCAACACCCCGCTATTGGGCGCGATCCGCTCGCATCCCACCGCCTTGGGTGGTCCGTTGCGAGACGGAACTTGGCCGAACAGCACATGATCATGCTCGATCGTCTACTGTGGCGGCGTGGATGCGCTCGCCAGTCTGCTCGAAGGCCCTCGCGCTCGCGGCGCGTTCCTGATGTGTTCGCTGCTGAACCCGCCGTGGTCGCTGCGCATCCAGGACGAGGCTCCGCTGACCGTGCTGGCGATGATCCGTGGCGGCGCGTGGATCGTCACCGACGCGGGCGCGCCGCGGCAGCTCGGCGCGGGCGATGTGGCGATCTTCCGCGGGCCCGCGCCGTACACGGTGGCCGACGATCCGGCGACCGCACCACAGATCATCATCCACCCCGGTCAGGTGACGAAGACGCCGCAGGGCGAAATCCTCTGCGAGACCTTGAGTCTGGGTGTGCGGCAGTGGGGAACCGATCCTGCCGGAGCCACCCTCATGGTCACCGGAACCTACGAGTCCGCGGGCGCGGCCAGCCGTCGCCTGTTGCGCGCGCTCCCGCCGGTGCTGGTATTGCGGCGCGGCGAGTTCGACAGCAGAGTGCTCGACTTGCTGGTCGACGAGACGACCAAGGATGAGCCCGCGCAGAGCGCGGTGCTGGACCGTCTGCTGGATCTGGTGCTGATCGCCGCGCTGCGCGCCTGGTTCTCCCGCGACGACGCGCCCTCGTGGTACCACGCTTACGGCGACCCGCTGGTCGGGAAAGCCCTGCGCCTGTTGCAGCACAATCCGGCGCACGGGTGGACGGTCGCGGGCCTGGCCGAGGCGGTGGGGGTGTCGCGGGCCGCGCTGGCGCGCCGGTTCACCGACTTGGTGGGCGAACCGCCGATGGCGTTCCTCACCGAATGGCGGCTGGCGCTGGCCGCCGACCTGTTGCAGGAATCCGACGCCACCATCGAGGCCATCGCCCGTCAGGTCGGGTACGGCAGCGCCTTCGCGCTGAGCACCGCGTTCAAACGGCACTTCGGCGTCTCCCCGCGCGACCACCGGCACAGCCGAGTGCGGTCAGGCCCGGAGGAGGGAGCTCGCGTAGCCACGTAGGGCCCCACACGCGGCACGATCGTCACAGCGTGACCACCACTGAGCTATCGTCGGCCGGGTGACGCAGCAGTATCCGGTGCTCTGGCCGGTGCCGACCCGGTGGGCCGACAACGACCACTACGGGCACGTGAACAACGTGACCTACTACTCGTACTTCGACACCGCGGTCAACGCGTGGTTGATGCACGCCACCGGAACCGACATCCGCGAGCTGCCCGCGCTCGGCGTGGTCGCGCAGACCTCCTGCCAGTACCTGGGCTCGATCAGTTTCCCGGATCAGTTGCAGGTCGGCCTGCGCATCTCGCGGCTCGGCCGCTCCAGCATCACCTACGACCTGGCCATCTTCCGTGAGGCAGACGGCGCGCTCGAGCTGGCCGCCACCGGCGTCTTCGTGCACGTCTACGTGGACGCCGAGACCCGCAAGCCGGTCGAGATCCCCGAGGTCATCCGCACGGCCGCCGCCGCGCTCGTCACCGAATGACCTGGCGACTCAGACGCGGCTGAGCAGGGTGAGCGGGTCCTCCAGGAATCCCGCCACCGTGGCGAGGAAGCGGGCGGCGAGTTCGCCGTCGACCATGCGATGGTCGAAGCTGACGCCAAGGGTGGTGACCCACCGGACCGCGATCTCGTCGCGCACCACCCACGGCCGCTGACGGATCGAGCCGAGGCACAGGATCGCGGCCTCGCCCGGATTGACCAGCGGGACCCCCGCGTCCACGCCGAAGACGCCGACGTTGGTGATGGTGAACGTGCCGCCGCGCAGCTCGGCGGGCGTCGCGCCGCCCGCGCGCGCGGTGTCGGCCAGCCAGCTGATCTCCCTGGTCAGGTCGCGCAGGCTCAGGGTCTGCGCCTCTTTGATGTTCGGCACCAGCAGCCCGCGCTCGGTCGCCACCGCGATGCCCAGGTTGACGTAGTGCTTGGTGACGATCTCTTGAGCGGTTTCGTCCCAGCAGGCGTTCATGCCGGGGAAGTCGGCGAGCGCGGCCAGCGCCGCCTGCGCGACCAAGGGCAGCGGGGTCAGGGTGAGGTTCGCGAAGGACTTCGTGCCGCGCAGATGATCGAGTAGCTCCATCGAGGCGGTGCAGTCCACGGTGACGAACGTGCTCGCCTGCGGGATGGTGCGCGCGCTGGTGAGCATCGCCGCCGCGGTGCGTTTGCGGATGCCGCTGATCGGGGTGCGCTCCTCGCGAACGGACGGGCGGACCGGTCCGGCATCCGCGACGGCGGGCACGGTGGCCACGCGCGGCTGCGAGACGGGCACCGCGCCGCGCACGTCGTCGACCGTGACCGCGCCGCCGGGGCCGGAACCCGCGATGAACCACAGGTCCAGGCCGAGTTCGCGAGCCAGTTTCCGCGCGGCGGGCGTCGCCGCCGCCCGCGTCGCGCCGAGCGCGAGGTCCGACTGTCGCTGCGGTTCCTCCGCCACGCTGTCCGCATCGTCGGGCCGCGAAAGGCCGGGCTCCTCCGGCTGGCTATCCGTGCTTTCGGTTCGCGAAGCGCCGGACTGTGCCGGAGGACGCCGCCGGGACGTCGCCTCCGCCTCGGGACCGTAGCCGACCAGGACCGAAGTGCGGCCCGTTTCGCTCGCTGCCTCTTCGGCTCCCGCTGTTCGTATGCGAATGAGCGGCGCTCCGACCGCCACGGTGTCGCCCGGCTGCGCCAGCAGTTCGACCACCCGGCCCGCGAACGGCGACGGCAACGAGACGACCGCCTTGGCCGTCTCCACGTCGGCGATGGCCTGGTTCAGCTCGACCGTGTCGCCCACGGCCACCGCCCACGACACCAGTTCGGCGTCGGTCAGCCCTTCGCCGAGGTCCGGCAGCCGGAATTCCAGCACGGATGCCGGAAGATCCTGGTGGGCAGCGTTTTCCACGCGGCACCTCTCACTACGGCGAGCCCGCCTCACGCGGCGAGGGAACGGTCGACCGCGTCGAGAATGCGGTCGGGGTCGGGCAGATGGTGCTTCTCGAGCTTAGCCGGGGGGTAGGGGATGTCGAATCCGCCGACGCGCAGCACGGGCGCTTCCAGGTGGTAGAAGCAGCGCTCGGTGATCCGCGCGGCAATCTCGGCGCCGAGCCCGGCGAACACCGGAGCCTCGTGCGTGACGATCAGCCGCCCGGTCTTCGCGACCGACCGCTCGACGGTGTCGAAGTCGATCGGCGAGAGGCTGCGCAGATCGATCACCTCGAGTAAGTGTCCTTCTTCCGCCGCGATCTTCGCGGCCGTCAGCGCGGTCGCCACGGTCCCGCCGTAGGCGACGACGGTCGCGTCCGCACCCGTGACGCACACGCGCGCGCGATCCAGCGGCAGGCCGCCGTCGCGGTCGAGCGCGGCGAAATCGACGTCGGCCTTGTCCCAGTACCTGCGTTTGGGCTCGAAGAAGATCACCGGATCGTTCAGCGCGATGGCCGCTCGGATCATCGAGTACGCGTCGGCCGGGTTGCTCGGTGTCACGACACGCAGCCCGGCGGTGTGCGCGAAATACACCTCGGGCGATTCGGAGTGGTGCTCGACCGAACCGATCCCGCCGCCGAACGGGATGCGAATGGTCAACGGCGCGTGCACCTTTCCCTGGGTGCGGTAGTTGATCTTGGCGACGTGCGAGACGATCTGGTCGAAGGCGGGATAGACGAAGCCGTCGAACTGGATCTCGCACACCGGCCGGTAGCCGCGCAGCGCCATGCCGAAAGCGGTTCCCACGATGCCTGATTCGGCCAGTGGCGTATCAATGACGCGGTTGTCGCCGAAGTCCTTCTGCAACGTGTCGGTCACCCGGAACACCCCGCCGAGACGGCCGATGTCCTCGCCCATCAGCAAGACCTTCGGATCGTCCTCCAGCGCGCGGCGCAGGCCGGTGTTGAGCGCGGCGGCGAAGGTGGTGATCATCGCGGGACTCCTTCTCCTCGTGCGGAGGACCCGCCGGGATCGCCGGCCAGGTATTCCGCGTACGCCCGCCGCTGTTCGGTGATCAGCGGATGCGGGGCGGTGTAGACGTGGTCGAAAAGCTCGCTCGGCGCGGGATCGGGCATGTCGATGGTCGCGCGGCGCACCGCCGCGGCCACCGCGTCCGATCGCTCGGCGACCCGCGTGCCGAACGCGTCGTCCCAGTGGCCCTCACGTTCGAGCAGTCTGCGGATCCGGTCGATCGGATCGCGCCGCGCCCACTGCTCGGTCTCGGCGGCCGAACGGTAGCGGGTGGGATCGTCGGCCGTGGTGTGCGGGCCCATCCGGTAGGTGAGCGCCTCGATGAACGACGGGCCGCCGCCCGAACGCGCCCTGGCGATCGCCTGCCTGGTCACCGCGAGGACCGCGAGCACGTCGTTGCCGTCGACCTGCGTGCCGGGCATGCCGTAGCCGTACGCGCGCTGGGCGATCGGCGTCGCGCTCTGCACCCGCACCGGCGCGCTGATCGCCCACTGGTTGTTCTGGCAGAAGAACACCACCGGCGCGCTCCAGGTCGCGGCGAATCCGAGCGCTTCGGCCAGATCGCCCTGGCTGCTGGCGCCGTCGCCGAAGTACGCGATGGTGGCTATCTCCGCGCCGTCCAGGTGCGCCGCGAACGCGTAGCCGGTGGCGTGCAGGCCCTGCGAGCCGACGACGATGTTGGGGTTGGTCATGTTCACCGCGTGCGGATCCCAGCAATGATGTGCCGCACCGCGCCACAGCCGGGTGAGATCGGTGGGCGGCACGCCGCGGCAGTAGGCCACCGCCGTCTCGCGATAGCTGCAGAAGACGTAGTCGTCGGGATGCAGCGCGTGCGCGGAGCCGACCTGGGCGGCCTCCTGCCCGAGCATGGGCGCCCACAGGCCGAGCTGGCCTTGCCGTTGCAGGGCGGTGGCCTCGAGGTCGATGCGGCGGGCCACCACCATGTCCGCGTACAGCGCCCGCAACGCGTCCGGCCCGATGTCGGCGACCAGCGCGGCGTGCTCGCGATCGAGGACGCGGCGACCGTCCGGCTGCACCAGCTGCACCGGATACTCGGGTTTGCCCGGCATGGGTGGTCGCCTCCTCGACTGGTCGGATTGTGTCCTACCTCACAGCATCCACCCGAATGCGAACTGCGCAAGTGGTCGGCGGCGGCATGGGCAGAATGCTCAATTGCGACCCGCGTAGTGATGTCATACTGCGTGGTATGACCAGAGAAAGCGCTGGCGTGAGCCTGGACGCCACCGACGCCAGGCTGTTATTGGAGCTGGTCGCCAACCCGAGGGCGACGGGTGTCGAGCTGGCCACCCGGCTCGGCCTGTCCCGCAATACCGTGCAGGCCCGGTTGTCCCGCTGGGAGGCCGGTGGCGTGCTGGGCAGCTTCGAGCGGCGGGTCGAGCCGCGCGCGCTCGGCTATCCGCTCGCGGCGTTCGTCGCGGTGGTCGTCGACCAGCATCAGCTGGACGCGGTGGTGGACGAACTCGCCGAGGTGCCCGAGGTGACCGAGGTGTGCGGCATGACCGGACTCACCGATCTCACCGTGCGGGTCGTCGCGCGGGACGCCGACGACCTGTATCGCATCGCCGGGCAGATCCTCAAGATCCCCGGCGTCGAGCGGACGAACATGGCGCTGGTGATGCGCGAGCTGGTCGGTCCGCGCACCGCCCCGCTGCTGGAGCGCCTGGCGAATTCGGGCTGAATACCTCGACGTCGAGTCCGATCGAGAGTCCACGGATTCTCAGCCGGGCACGGGGTTTCCACTCCGCGCAGAAACGCCGCGCGACCGCTATCAGGTGATCGCGGTCTTCTCGGCGGGGGCCGGATCTGCCGCTAGGGTGCGGGAATGGAGATTTCGGGCAAAGTTGCCATCGTCACGGGGGCGGGCGCTGGGATCGGGGCGGCGTTGGCCGCCCGGCTGGTCGCCGCCGGTGCGCGCGTGGTGCTCGCGGACCTCGACGGCGAGAGCGCCGCGCGCGTCGCGGAGTCTCTGGGAGCGGACGCGGTAGCGGTCGGCGGGGACGTGGCCGACGAGGCGGTGATCCGCGCGTTGCTCGACCGCGCCGAGGCGGAGTTCGGGCCGGTCGACATGTACTTCGCGAACGCGGGCATCGGCGGCGGCGCGGGCCTGGACAGCACCGATGAGCAGTGGGCGGCGGCGCTGGAGGTCAACGTGATGGCCCACGTGCGCGCGGCGCGGCTGCTCGTGCCGGGGTGGCTGGCTCGCGGCGGTGGCTATTTCGTCGGCACGGCATCGGCGGCTGGATTGCTCACCCAGCTCGGTTCGGCCCCCTACGCGGTGTCCAAGCACGCGGCCGTCGGTTTCGCGGAATGGCTGTCGGTCACCTACGGCGACCGGGGAGTGCGGGTGAGCTGCGTCTGCCCGATGGGTGTGGATACGCGCCTGCTGCGCGGCGGCCTCGTTCCGCCGGAGCACGCCGCCGAAGCCGAACTCGCGGTGAAGGCCGTGACCAGCGCGGGCGCGGTGCTGACGCCGGCGGAGGTCGCCGACATCGTGCTCGCCGGGGTGGCCGACGAGCACTTCCTGATCCTGCCCCACCCCGAGGTGCTGAAGATGTACCGCCACAAGGGTTCCGACTACGACCGCTGGATCGACGGCATGCGCCGCTTCCAGGCCGCGCTGCGCGCCTGAGCGGCTGCCTCGCCTCCGCTCGGCCCGGCGCGGGCTGTCGACGGACTCCGTCCGGCTGTGTCCATGGGGCGGCTGCCTCGGCCTCGGCTCGGCCCGGCGCGGGCTGTCGACGGACTCCGTCCGGCTGTGTCCATGGGGCGGCTGCTTCGACCTCCGCTCGGCTGCACTTATTTCTGCTGCGGCAGCACCTTGCGCACCACGAGACCGGCGAGCAATGCCCAGAAGGCGGCGCCGATGTTCGCGAAGCCGACCCCGGAGGCGGCGATCAGGAAGGTCACCACGGCGGCCTCGCGGTGTTCGGAGCGCAGCGCCGCACCGAGGGCCGCGGCCAGGGTCGCCAGCAGGGCCAGGCCCGCGACGGTTTCCAGCGTTCCGGCCGGAGCGGTCGCGATCAGCGTGACCAAGGCGGCCGAGCCGAGCGCGAGCAGCAGGTACATCGCGCCCGTGGTGAACGCCGCGATCCAGCGCCGCTTCGGGTCCGGATGCGCCGTGGGAGCCGCCGACAGCGCGGCGCTGATGGCGGCGAGATTGATCGCGTGCCCGCCCGCGGGCGCGCCGACGATGGTGCCGAGCCCGGTGACCGTCATCGCGGCGCGCCACGGCACCTGGTAGTCGAACGAGGCCAGCACCGCGGTGCCGGGGATGTTCTGTGAGGCCATGGTGACGATGTAGAGCGGAATCGCCACACCGATCACCGCCTGCCAGCTCCACTGCGGCAGCGTCAGCTCCAGGTGCGGAACCATCGCGCCGACGTCGAGGCGCCGATGCTGCACGGCGATGCTGACCGCGGCGGCTACCGCGGCGGTGGCGAACGCCGCGATCACGGCCCAGCGCTGGGCATATCGTTGCAGCACCAGCCACACCAGGATCACCGGCGCGACCACCGCCGGACTGGTCTGTACCGCCCGCACC
>NZ_BDBC01000024.1 GCF_001612785.1 Nocardia beijingensis NBRC 16342 | reverse complement strand
GCACTCCGGCCAGCATGGCCTGCGCTATCTCCACCGGGATCGCCGCGACCAGCGCGCCGAGCCGCTGCCACAGTCCGGTGACGACGATCAGCACACCCGCCACCGCGAACGCCCCGATCGCGGCGGGCCAGCCGCCCGCCACCGCACCCGTCCCGGCCAGCAGCGCCGCGCCCGGCGTCGACCAGGCCAGCGTGATCGGCATGCGGTAGTGGTAGCTCAGCGCCATCATGCCGACCGCCTGCGTGACGCACAGCGCCAGCAGACCCGACGCGGCCTGCGCGTGGCTCGCCCCTACCGTCGTCAATCCGCTCAGCACCACGGCGAACGAGCTGGTGAATCCGACCAGCGCCGTCACCGCGCCCGCGCCGAGCGGCAGCGCCAGTCCGGCTCGCGACCGTTCCGGTTCCCGCGTCGCGGTGGTCTCGGTGGTGGATACGTTCGACATCGGTGGGATATTGCCGCTGGTCACGAAGGCGTGTCGCCTGCCAGTGCCGCGAAACTGGCCTGACTTGCACCGGAGGTCGGCACGCGGCGGGAGTGTTCGGCGACATCCGTACATCCGGATGCGTAGGGTGGGGGAGTCGGTGCGCGAGGACGCGATTCGGGATGAGGAGCTGAGTTGAGCGCGGTACTGATCTCACCGGAGGAGCTTCGGGAAGCCTTGGCGGACAAGCGGCTTCGCTTGCTGGACGTGCGCTGGGCGCTGGGTGATCCGGACGGGCCGCAGCACTATCTCGCCGGGCATGTTCCCGGCGCGGTGTTCGTCGACCTGGAAACCGAGCTGGCCGCGCCGCCCTCACCCGCGCGCGGCAGGCATCCGCTGCCGGAGGCGGCGCAGCTGGAGAAGTGCGCGCGCAGCTGGGGCCTGTGCGAGGGCGACCCGGTGGTCGTCTACGACGCCACCGGCGGCATGGCCGCCGCGCGCGCCTGGTGGCTGCTGCGCTGGGCGGGCGTCGCGGACGTGCGCATCCTCGACGGCGGGTTGCCCGCCTGGATCGAAGCGGGCGGCGCCGTCGCGACCGGCGCCGAGCCCGACCCCGAGCCGGGTGACGTCGAGCTGCACCCCGGCCACCTGCCGGTGATCGATGCGGACGCGGCGGCGCGCTGGAAGGGCGTGCTGCTGGACGCCAGGGCGAGCGAGCGTTTCCGCGGCGAGGTGGAGCCGATCGATCCCCGCGCCGGGCACATTCCCGGCGCGCTGAGCGCTCCGACCGCCGACAATCTCGACGCGGGCGGGCGCTTCCGTGCCGTGGCCGAGCTGCGCGACCGGTTCGCCGGTTTCGGATCCGGGCCGGTGGCCGTGTACTGCGGTTCCGGCGTGACGGCGGCGCACCAAGTCGCGGCGCTCGCCATCGCGGGTGTGGAGGCGGCCTTGTACCCCGGGTCGTGGTCGCAGTGGTCGAACGATCCGAAACGGCCGGTCGCGACCGGTAGCTGACGCCTTACAACCAGGCCCGGGCCAGGAGATCGTCGTCGGCGACCTCGCTCACCCGTGGCGGGAACCGGGTGGCCGCGATCGACTCGATATGCGTCCCGTCGTGCCCGATCACCCACGAGCCACCGCGCTCCTCGCATTCGGCGATCTTCGCGAAGGTGGTGAGCAGGAAGGTGATCGCCTCGCGCGGGTCGCTGGTGCGGGCCAGCCGCTGGGATTCACCGGGGCGCGACAGGTCCAGCCACACACCACACTGCCCGTCGAGCCGCATGCCGACGATCTTGTCGGCATGCACGAAGGTGAATTTGCGCCGTTCCCACGTGGTCGTCGGTGTGAAGCTCTGCTCGAGAACCTGGAGCAGGATCGTCATGCCGCTTCCTCCGCTTTCTCGAAACCAAGCTGCGGTTGTTCTGCGATGACCTGCGGATATCCCAGTATGTGCCGGTTGGGCGCAGAAATCCACAACGGTCGTGGCACGGTGTGCGCGGACGTGTCGTACCCGCCTGCTTGGATGGGGTGATGCTGCACGGACTGTGGTCGCCGGGTGCCGGGTTGCTGCTCTGGCACGACTCGCAGGCCGCCGCGACGTCCGCCGAGCTTCCGGATCCGCTGGGCAGCGTGCTGCGGGCGTCGAAGTTCCGGCACCGGGCCGAGGTCCTGGTCGTCGAGCACGGGGTCGCCGGGACCGCGCAGGTCCGCGCGCACGCTCTGGCTCCGGCCGCGGCGGCCGGGGCGCTGCGGCAGCGGTTGCCCGCCGAACTGGTGTCGGGGGATCTGCGCTACCTCGCGCATGTCGCGGGCGGCATCGAACGCTGGGTGCGCGCCGGGCGTGTCGTACCGGAACTGCGCAGGGAGGACGGCCAGTGGTGGGTGCGCTGGCGGCTGGTCGGCGGGGAACGGCAGCGGGCCTGGCTGGCCGAACTCGCGGTCGCCATGCCGGAGGCGTTGCGGGTCGCGGGGCGTCCGGCGGCGCTGCTCGAAGACCTGGTCACCGAACTCACCGACCCGATCGCGCGGTCGCTGGCCGATCTGCCGGACTCGCCGCATCCGCTGGTGGCCGCCCTGGTCGGCGACATTCCGCTGGACAACGGCAGCTACCAGGTCGCCGAGGTACTGGAGCGCTGGCGGGCCAGCCTGACCGGTGACGAACCGGAACTGGTGCTGCGCCTGCTGGAGCCGGACGGCGAACTCGGAGCCGCCGACGAGTCGGTGGCGCTGTGGCGGCTGGAGGTGTGCCTGCGGCTCGCCGGTGACGCGCCGAGAACCGTTCCGCTGCACGAAGATCCGAACCTGGTCCGGATCGCGGTGGACAAGCTGGGCGCGGCCAGGCGGGCGTATCCGAGATTGCGTGACCTGCCGGCCGATCCGCGCAGCATGGATCTGCTGTTGCCCACTGAAGTGGTGCTCGACCTGGTCGCGCACGGCGTGCACGCGCTGCACGACGCGGGCGTCCAGTTGCTGCTCCCGCGCGCCTGGAGTGTCGCCGAGCCGAGCATGCGGTTGCGGGTGGAGAGCGCGGTGCCCGCCGCGGAGAGCACGGTGGGTCTGCGCGGCCTGGTCTCCTATCGCTGGGAACTCGCGCTCGGCGGCATGGTACTCACCACGGCCGAGATGGAACGCCTGGTGCGCGCCAAATCCGACCTGGTCCAGTTGCGCGGTCAATGGGTGCAGGCCGATCACAAGGCGCTGGCCGCCGCGGCGAAGTATGTCGCCGCGCACGCCGACGACTCCCCGATCACTTTCGCGGACATGCTCGGCGAGATCGCGGTCTCCCGGGTGCCGCAGGTGCCGATCACCGAGGTCACCGCCACCGGATGGGCCGGTGACCTGCTCGACCGCGCGCGGGAACCGGAAGCGGTCGCCGCGCCGGTCGGGTTGAAGGCCGACCTGCGCCCCTACCAGGAACGCGGCCTGGCTTGGCTGGCGACGATGAGCCGGATGGGTTGCGGGGCGATCCTGGCCGACGACATGGGGCTCGGCAAGACCGTCCAAGTGCTGGCCCTGCTGGTGCACGAGCGCGAAGCGTCCGAGCCGCGGCCGGGCCCTACTTTGCTGGTGTGCCCGATGTCGGTGGTCGGCAACTGGCAGCGCGAGGCGGAGCGGTTCGCGCCCGACCTGCGGGTGTGGGTGCACCACGGCGTGGGGCGGCGAGCGGGCGCCGAGTTCGACGAGACGGTCGCCGCCGCGGATTTGGTGATCACCACCTACGCGCTGCTGGCGCGCGACGCCGAGGAACTGGGCAGGCAGCAGTGGGACCGCGTCGTGCTGGACGAAGCGCAGCACATCAAGAACGCGGGGACGCGGCAGGCGCGGGCGGCGCGCTCGCTGCGGGCGCGGCATCGCCTGGCGCTCACCGGCACTCCGGTGGAGAACCGGTTGGAAGAGCTGCGCTCCATCATGGATTTCGCGATGCCCAAAGTGCTCGGCAGCCCGCAGTCGTTCCGCGCCCGCTTCGCGGTGCCCATCGAGCGCGAGCGCGACCAGAACGCGATCAGCCGCCTGCGCTGGCTCACCCAGCCGTTCGTGCTGCGCCGGGTGAAGACCGACCCAACGGTGATCAGCGACCTACCGGAGAAGCTGGAGATGACCGTGCGGGCCAACCTCACCGTCGAGCAGGCCGCCCTCTACCAGGCGGTCGTCGACGACATGCTGGCCAAGCTCAAAGAGGCGAAAGGCATGGCGCGCAAGGGAGCCGTGCTCGGGGCGCTCACCCGGCTCAAGCAGGTGTGCAACCATCCCGCGCATTTCCTGGGCGACGGGTCCAGCCTGCTGCACCGAGGGACGCACCGCTCCGGCAAGCTCGCCCTCGTCGAGGACGTGGTGGACGCGGTGCTGGCCGACGGCGAGAAAGCGCTGTTGTTCACCCAGTTCCGGGAGTTCGGCGAGCTGGTCGCGCCGTATCTGGCCGAGCGGTTCGGCGCCGCGATCCCGTTCCTGCACGGCGGCGTGCCGAAGAAGAAGCGCGACGCGATGGTCACCGGCTTCCAGGCTCCGGACGGTCCGCCGCTGATGTTGTTGTCGCTCAAGGCCGGTGGCACCGGACTCAATCTCACCGCCGCCAATCATGTGGTCCACCTGGATCGCTGGTGGAATCCCGCGGTGGAGAACCAGGCCACCGACCGCGCCTTCCGGATCGGTCAGCAGCGCAACGTGCAGGTGCGCAAGCTGGTGTGCGTGGACACGATCGAGGAGCGCATCGACGAGATGATCAACGGCAAGCGGCAACTGGCCGATCTGGCCGTCGGCGCGGGGGAGAACTGGATCACCGAACTGAGCACCGACGAACTGCGCGACCTGTTCGCCCTCGGTGCGGCGGCGGTGGGCGAATGAGTCCCTTCGTCGACTACTCCGAGTACGGGAAGAAGCTGCCGGTGCGCGGCGGAGTGGAAGCACGCAGCAGGCGCGGCGGTTTCGGCCGTACCTGGTGGGGCAAGGCGCTGGTGGAGTCGGTCGAGCGGATGGCGGAGCCGGGGCGGCTGGCGCGCGGCCGCAACTACGCCAGGTCCGGTCAGGTGGTGAACTACCGGATCGAGCCGGGCGCGGTGACGGCGGAAGTGCAGGGCAGCCAACCGCGCCCGTTCACGGCGGTGTTCACCGTGCGCCCGTTGCGCGAGGACGAACTCGAGCTGCTCATCGACACCATCCGCTCGGCGCCGGGCATGCTCGCCGAGATCGCCTCGGGCGCGCTGCCCGCCGGGCTGGGGCCGCTGCTGCTGCCGAGCACCGCGGCGGACCTGGATTTCACCTGCACCTGCCCGGATCCGGGCTGGCCGTGCAAGCACGTGGCTGCGGTCTGCTACCTGATGGCCGAGCGGCTCGACGAACACCCGCGCGAGATCCTGACCCTGCGCGGTCTCGACCTGGACACCCTGATCGGCGGCATCGAACGCGAGCCGGAACCCACTGTCTCCGACGATCCGTACGGCGAGCGCAGTCCGCTGCCGGACTTGCCCGCGGTCGATTTCCGGGCCGCTCCGGAGGATCTGGATCCGCTGCTGCTGCGCAAGGCGCTGCGGATGACTTCGGCGGAGGAGACGATCGCCGCGACCGGCCTGCGCGATCTCACCGCGCTCTATCGGCGGTTCGACCGCTGAGTTTGGTCGGCACCCAGCATCGGGGCTGTCGGTTACCGCCGGTCTGTCGGGGCGGGATCGATACCGGCGGAGCGAAGGGACCGGAGACTTCCCGACGCCGGGTGCCACTGTTCAGTGTCGCGCGGCATAACCCGGTGCGGAACTGCCCCAGCTACGCCCGCGCGCTGCCCTTGCACCGAACTTGCCGATTCGTCGGCCGTGCGTCCTCGGATCGCCGCACCCTGCGTCTCCGGGGCGAAAAGCGCACAGACCTGCGTAAACATCCTGTTATACGCTGACAGCGTGGCAGGAAAGAGCCCAACGGCCGGATCGCCCCGCGACGACCTCGGTGCTCCGGTGGATCTGCGAACACCCCCGCGCCGGGTGGTGTCGCTCGTTCCATCACTCACCGAGGCGGTGGCGCGCACTTGCCCGGACGTCTTGGTGGCCGCGACGCAATGGTGTACGCATCCAGCCGACTTGGCGGTCGAGCGGGTCCGTGGAACCAAGAACCCGGATGTCCGCCGGATCATCGAACTCGCCCCCGACCTGGTGCTGTGCAACAAGGAGGAGAACCGCCGCCTCGACGTCGAACGTCTGCGCGCGGCGGGAATCCCGGTGTGGGTGACCGAGATCGAGACCGTCGAGGACGCCATGGCCTCCCTTGCCCGGCTGTGCGTGGAGGCGCTCGGCGTCGACATCCCCGCCTGGCTCGCCGAGGCTCGAACCGCCTGGGCGGCGCCACCGCCCGAACCGGCTCGTGCGGCCGTCATCCCGGTCTGGCGCAATCCGTGGATGGTGGTGGGCCGCAACACTTTCACCGGCGACATCGCCCGCCGTCTCGGCCTGCGGCTCGTGCACGCCGATCGCCCCGACCGCTATCCGCGCGTCACGGAGGCCGAACTGACCGAAGGCGTGGACATCGCGGTGCTGCCCGACGAGCCGTATGTCTTCACCGAAACCGATGGCCCCGAAGCGTTTCCGGACATACCGGTCGCGCTGGTCGAGGGCCGCGCCCTCACCTGGTACGGGCCGTCGTTGGCGACCGCCCGCGAGACCCTCACCGCAAAGCTGGCCAGGGCGGCTCGACCCGATTCGTAACGCCCACCGACAACCGGATCAGTCCGCGATCCGGTACACGCGCTGCGCGGTGGTCCGGAAGATCCGCTCCAGCTCGGCCTGCCCGCCGCCGTGGCCGGTGACGGCCGTCGCGATCGCCTCGATGCTGTTCGCGATGCTGGTGACGGGTTTGTCGACGGGGAAGTTCGATCCCCAGATGAGCCGGTCCGCGCCGAAGACGTCCACGGCGTGCTCGACCAGCGGGCCGATCCGGTCGAGCAGTTCCGGCACCGGCGTCGGCGTGCCGCGCGGCGGGATCGGATGGCCGAGGATCGGCATCATCAGCCCGCTCACCTTCGCGACCACGTTCGGCCGCGCGGCCAGTGCGGCGAGATCGTCGCGCCACCGCACCAGCAACTGCCTGCGCAGGCCGGGATTGGCGCCGGTGTGTTTGCCTACCGCCCCGAAGATTCCCGCGGGCGTACCGAGGTGGTTCAGCACGATCGGAACCTCGGGATAGCGTTCGGCCAGCGCGGTGACGTCGGGAATGGCGTGCGAGTACACCCACGCTTCGAACGGCAGGCCGCGCTCGGCCAGCCGCGCGAAGCCGTCCAGGAATTCCTTGGTGACGAGCTTGCCCGGCGTGTGGGTGAACGACCGCACCCCGGGATCGGGATGGTGGGCGACCATGGTGCGGATACCGCGCAGTAGCGGCGACGCGGCCGCGTGCGCGTCGAGCAGTTCGCCGAACCCCGGGTCGGCCGGGTCGCCGCCGGCGAGGATCGCGCCCAGCCGCGGCGCCGCCTCCAGCGGCAGCCCCGCCACCCATGCGGTCTCCCCGGCTTTCCCCAGTGGTCCCGGTTGCGACCACTCGACCTCGATGTGCGCGATCACCTCGATCGGCGCGTTCCCGGCGTCCGCCCGGTAGTCGA
The DNA here is from genome assembly GCF_001612785.1 of Nocardia beijingensis NBRC 16342. Lineage (GTDB taxonomy): Bacteria > Actinomycetota > Actinomycetes > Mycobacteriales > Mycobacteriaceae > Nocardia > Nocardia beijingensis. The sequence continues at coordinate 33,615 of NZ_BDBC01000024.1, read as the reverse complement.
ACGGCAGGTAGGGCCGCAGGTAGGCGACCGGATCACCGACGAACTCCCGGTCCCGCCGCGGCGCGAGTCGCTTGGCCGCGTCCACCGGCACCGGCAGCAGCCGGAACAGTTTCGCCAACGTGCTGAAATCCCGCGGTGTGGTGAACGGATCCCACTGATGGATGTGTGCGTCGATGATCCGGATTCCCGATAGCTCCATGTCCGCCGTCCCAACCGCGCCGAAGGTTTGCTCGGCGATTGTCACATGCCCGGCGCGCGGTGCGTCCGGAATCCGCGGCCGCCGAGCCGGCTCGGCGGGTCCGGCCGGATCGGCGGGCGAACCCGGTCCGCGAGCGCACCGCCGTCCACTGAGTACCGCCTGCTCCGAATCCGCGCGCCCAGCTCACACGTTGCGGCGGTACTGACCGCCGACGGTGAAGAACGTGTCGGTGACCTGCTGCAACGTGCACACGCGTGCGGCGTCCATCAGGACCTCGAAGATGTTGTCGTCGGTGCGGGCGACCGCCTCGAGCCGGGCCAGCGCGGCATGGGCGGCGTCCCGGTTGCGCTGCTGGAACTCGCGCACCCGCCGCAGCTGCGACTGCTTCTCCGCTTCGGTGCCGCGCGCCAGCTCCAGCTCCCGGTGCGGCTCCTCGTGGGAGTTGCGGAAGGTGTTCACCCCGATGATGGGCAGCGAGCCGTCGTGCTTGCGCTGTTCGTAGCGCATCGACTCGTCCTGGATCTTGCCGCGCTGATAACCGGTCTCCATCGCGCCGAGTACGCCGCCGCGTTCGCTGATCCGCTCGAACTCGGCCAGCACCGCCTCCTCGACCAGATCGGTGAGCTCGTCGATCAGGAAGCTGCCTTGCAGCGGGTTCTCGTTCATCGCGACGCCCCACTCGCGGTTGATGATGAGCTGGATGGCCAGCGCGCGCCGCACCGATTCCTCGGTGGGCGTGGTGACCGCCTCGTCGTAGGCGTTGGTGTGCAGGCTGTTGCAGTTGTCGTAGATCGCGATCAGCGCCTGCAACGTGGTGCGGATGTCGTTGAAGTTCATCTCCTGCGCGTGCAGCGACCGGCCGGAGGTCTGGATGTGGTACTTCAGCTTCTGCGACCGCTCGTTGGCGCCGTAGCGGTCCCGCATGGCGACCGCCCAGATGCGGCGGGCCACCCGGCCGATCACCGAGTACTCCGGATCCATCCCGTTGGAGAAGAAGAACGACAGGTTCGGCGCGAAGTCGTCGATGTGCATGCCGCGCGCGAGGTACGCCTCCACATAGGTGAATCCGTTCGCCAGGGTGAAAGCCAGCTGGCTGATCGGGTTCGCGCCCGCCTCGGCGATGTGGTAGCCGGAAATCGACACCGAGTAGAAATTGCGCACGCCGTTGCGCACGAACCACTCCTGGATGTCGGCCATCATGCGGAGGCTGAACTCGGTGGAGAAGATGCAGGTGTTCTGGCCCTGGTCCTCTTTGAGGATGTCGGCCTGCACCGTGCCGCGCACGGTCGCCAGCGTGCGGGCGCGCACGTCGGCCGCTTCGGCGTCGGTCGGCGGACGTCCCTGCTCCGCCGCGAAGCGGTCCAGCGCCTGATCGATCGCGGTGTTGAGGAAATAGGCCAGGATGGTCGGCGCGGGGCCGTTGATCGTCATCGACACCGAGGTGGTCGGCGCGGTCAGGTCGAAACCGTCGTAGAGCACCTTCATGTCGTCGAGCGAGGCGATCGACACGCCGGAGGTGCCGACCTTGCCGTAGATATCGGGCCGCTCGGCGGGATCGTGCCCGTAGAGCGTCACCGAATCGAAAGCCGTGGACAGCCTTTTCGCGTCGGAATGCTCGCTGAGCACCTTGAACCGGCGGTTGGTGCGGAACGGGTCGCCCTCGCCCGCGAACATCCGCGCCGGGTCCTCGTTGTCGCGTTTGAACGGGAACACTCCGGCGGTGAACGGGAAGTGCCCCGGTAGATGCTCGGCGCGCAGGAAACGCAGCAGCTCACCGTGATCGGTGAAGCGGGGCAGGGCGACGCGCGGAATCGAGTTGCCCGACAACGTCTCCCGGCGCAGCGGGGTGTGGATCTCGCGGTCCCGCACCCGCACCACCTGTTCTTCGCCGCGATAGGACTCGGCGAGCGCGGGCCACTCCGCCAGCAGCGCGGCGTTCGCGGGGGTGAGGTCGGCGCGGGCGCGTTCGGCCAGTTCGGCGACGGCGGTGTCGTCGGGCAGTTCGGCCGCGACCTGCTCGAGGCGTTGCAGCCGTTGCGCGGCGGCGACCTGGGCGGCCGTCTCGGCGTGGTACCCGCGCACCGTCTCGGCGATCTCGGCCAGGTAACGCACCCGCGCGGGCGGGATGAGCTGGGCGAACCGGGTGGACGCGCGGGTGTCCACCCGGGGCAGCGCGCCGGGCTCCAGCCGCAGACCGTGGTTCGCGAGCAGCCCGGTCAGGTGCTGGTAGAGCGCGGTCACCCCGTCGTCGTTGAACGTGGCCGCGCTGGTGCCGAAGACCGGCATGTCCTCCGGGGCGGCGTGGAAGGCCTCCCGGTTGCGGACCAGCTGCCTGGCCACGTCGCGCAGCGCGTCCGCGGCGCCGCGGCGCTCGAATTTGTTGATCGCCACCACGTCCGCGTAGTCCAGCATGTCGATCTTCTCCAGCTGGGAGGCGGCGCCGAACTCGGGCGTCATCACGTACATCGACACGTCCACGTGGTCGATCACCGCGGCGTCGCCCTGACCGATGCCGGGCGTCTCCAGGATGACCAGGTCGTAGCCCGCCGCCTTGCACGCGGCCACGATGAGATCGATGTTGTCCGGCAGTTCGTGTCCGCCGCGAGTGGCCAGCGAACGGAAGAAGACGTGCTCGCCGTCGAGTGCGTTCATCCGGATGCGGTCGCCGAGCAGCGCGCCGCCGCCGCGCCGCCGGGTGGGGTCGACCGCGAGGATCGCCACGCGCACCTTGTCCTGCTGGTCCGACCGCAGCCTGCGCACCAATTCGTCGGTGAGCGAGGACTTCCCGGAGCCGCCCGTCCCGGTGATGCCGAGCACCGGCACGGTGCGCGCCGCCGCGGCCTCGGCCAGTTTCCTGCGGTCGGCCTCCGGCAGCGCGTCCGCTTGCAGGCAGGTGATGGCGCGTGCCAGGGCGGCGCGCTCGCCCGCGAGCACCGCGTCCGGCGCGGGTGGCTCGGCCGCGAGGTCGACATCGCAGGCGCGGATCAGCTGATTGATCATGCCGGGCAGGCCGAGTCGCTGTCCGTCCTCGGGGGAGAAGATGGTCACGCCGGACGCGGCCAGCCGGGCGATCTCCTCCGCCACGATCACGCCACCGCCGCCGCCGAAGATCCGCACGTGCTCGGCTCCGGCTTTCCGCAGCGCGTCGGCGAGATATTCGAAGTACTCCACGTGGCCGCCCTGGTAGGAGCTGACCGCGACGCCTTGGGCGTCCTCGGTGAGGACGGCGTCGACAACCTCGGCGACGGAGCGGTTGTGGCCGAGGTGGATCACCTCCGCGCCCTGGCTCTGGAGGATGCGGCGCATGATGTTGATCGCCGCGTCGTGCCCGTCGAACAGGGCCGCCGAGGTGACGAAGCGAACGGGATGGGTGGGCGTGTAGAGCGCGCTGCTGTCGGCCACTGGGGGATTCCTCCGGGGATTCCATTGCCGCCCGATACTAGGACGTCAAACTAATCGTACGGTGACTGTCGTCACATCGCCAGCCGGTCGGCGACGGGTCGCGCGCCTCGGTCGCCTCCGAGCGGCGGACCTGGAACTTCGGCCGGTAGCGCGGCCGATCGTGTTGTCATGGCGGCGGACTCGGACATACTGGGCGCATGGTGAGCGACGGCAGAGCGGAAGCCGCGATCGGGCGGCTGGTCGCCGACGGGGTGCTGACCCGCGACCAGGCCGACGCGGTGCTCGCGGCACTGGCCGTCGAGCGGGCCGCGGTGTCGGCGCGCGGGAAGGTGCTCGCCGAAATCGCCTCGTATGTCGGCGCGGGTCTGCTGTTCGGCGGGATCGCCCTGGTGGCGGCCTCGTCCTGGGACGCGCTCGATCGGCCGGTCCGGGTCGGCGTGCTCGCCGTCGTCGCGGCCGGTCTGCTGCTCGGGGGAGTGCTGCTCGCGGGGCTGCCTTCCGGCCGAGGGAACGCGCGAAGCGCCCGCGGCAGGTTGGCGGCCGCGCTGTTCGCCCTCGGCGCCGTCGCGCTCGCCGGAGCCGTCGGCGCCGCGCTCGACGGGGCCGACGCCGCATGGGTTTTCGCGTGCGCGGCCGGGGCGGTGATCGCGGTGCTCGGTTACCTCGCGCTGCCCTCCGTGCTCGGCATGCTCGTCTGCGCCTGCTTCGTGCCCGCGGCCGTCGCTGGGGTGCTGACCGACCTGTTCGACCTCGATGACATGTGGGCCGCTGTGGCGGTGCTGCTGCTCGGCGCCGGGTGGTTCGCGCTGACCAGAATCGGCGCCATGGCCGACCTCCGGGTCGGATACCTGATCGCGATCGTCACCTCCGTCGCGGCAGCGCAGAGTCTCGACGGCCGGGCCTGGGCCTATGGGGTCACGGCGGTGATCGCCGTGCTGTGCTTCGCGTTGTACGCGACGCAGCGCTCGGCGGTGCTCGTCATCGGAGGCGGTGTTGCCATCGCGGTCGCGGCGGGGGAAGCGGTCTCGGAATGGACCGGCGACTCGCTCGGCGCGGCGGCGGTGGTCGTGGCGCTCGGCGCGATCACGCTCGCGGTGGGCGCGTTCCGGCTGGCGCGGCCGCGGCGGGAGAAGGAGAACGATCCGCCCGTGCCGGTATCGCAGACGTAGGCCATCCTTCGCGCCCGTCCCACGGCTGCGCTTGCTGTAGCCCTCCGTGCGGTGGTGGGATGAATCACATCGCCCTTCGGGGAGTACCAATACTTGGACGTCCAACTATAGGATGACCGGCATACCGCATCGCGGTGTCCCGATCGCTACGAGAACAGGACTGGCATGGTTCGCGAACTCACCCATTTCATCGGCGGACAGCATGTGCCGGGCGCGTCCGGCAACTTCGGCGACGTCTTCGACCCCAACCTCGGTGAGGTGCAGGCGCGGGTACCGCTGGCGAGCAAGTCCGAGGTCGAGGCGGCCATCGCGAACGCGGAGGCGGCGCAGCCGGTGTGGGCCGCGTTCAACCCGCAGAAGCGCGCGCGGGTACTGATGAAGTTCCTGACGCTGGTGCAGGACGAGATGGACTCGCTGGCCGCCCTGCTGTCCTCCGAGCACGGCAAGACCATCGCCGACGCGAAGGGTGACATCCAGCGCGGCCTGGAGGTCATCGAGTTCGCCACCGGCATCCCGCACCTGCTCAAGGGCGAGTACACCGAGGGGGCCGGCACCGGCATCGACGTCTACTCGATGCGCCAGCCGCTCGGCGTCGTCGCCGGCATCACCCCGTTCAACTTCCCGGCCATGATCCCGCTGTGGAAGGCCGGTCCCGCGCTGGCCACCGGCAACGCGTTCGTGCTGAAGCCGTCCGAGCGCGACCCCTCGGTGCCGCTGCGGCTGGCCGAGCTGTTCCTCGAGGCCGGTCTGCCCGCAGGCGTGTTCAACGTGGTCAACGGCGACAAGGAAGCCGTCGACACGCTGCTGCACGATCCGCGCGTCAAGGCCGTCGGCTTCGTCGGCTCCACTCCCATCGCGCAGTACATCTACGAGACCGCGACCGCGAACGGCAAGCGGGCGCAGTGCTTCGGCGGCGCGAAGAACCACGCGATCGTCATGCCCGACGCCGACCTCGACGACGTGGCCGATCAGCTGATCGGCGCGGGTTACGGGTCCGCGGGCGAGCGCTGCATGGCCATCTCGGTGGCCGTCCCGGTCGGCGAGGAGACCGCCGACCGCTTGGTGGCCAAGCTGACCGAGCGGGTGCGCAAGCTCAACGTCGGCAGGTCCGACGATCCCGGCGCCGACTACGGCCCGCTGGTCGGCCAGGACGGCGTGAACCGGGTGAACAACTACGTCCAGATCGGCATCGATGAGGGGGCCGAGCTGGTGGTGGACGGCCGCGGCCTGGTCGTGGAAGGCGCTGAGAACGGCTACTTCGTCGGCGCGACGCTGTTCGACAAGGTGACCCCGGACATGCGGATCTACCGCGAGGAGATCTTCGGCCCGGTGCTCAGCGTGGTCCGCGCCAAGGACTACGAGGAGGGGCTGCGGCTGGCCGACGAGCACGAGTACGGCAACGGCGTCGCGATCTTCACCAGGGACGGCGACACCGCCCGCGACTTCGCCGCGCGCGTGCAGGTGGGCATGGTGGGCATCAACGTGCCGATCCCGGTGCCGATCGCGTACTACACCTTCGGCGGGTGGAAGCGTTCCGGCTTCGGCGACCTGAACCAGCACGGCCCGGACTCGATCCGCTTCTACACCAAGACCAAGACGGTGACGCAGCGCTGGCCCGCGGGCCTGAAGGAGAGCAACGCGTTCGTCATCCCGACGATGGACTGACGCGGATGTTCGCACTGGACGACGACGAGAAGGCGATCCGCGACACCGCGCGCGGCTTCGCCGACGAATACCTCGCCCCGAACGCGCTGGAATGGGACGAGCAGAAGCATTTCCCGGTGGACGTGCTGCGCAAGGCAGGCCCGCTCGGCCTCGGCGGCATCTACGTGCGCGATGACGTCGGTGGTTCGGGTTTGCGCAGGCTCGACGCCGTGCGCATCTTCGAGCAGCTGGCCACCGGCTGCCCGGCCATCGCCGCCTACATCTCCATCCACAACATGGCGGCGTGGATGATCGACCGCTACGGCGACGACGATCAGCGCACCCGGTGGCTACCCGGGCTGACCGCGATGGAAACGCTGGCCAGCTACGCGCTCACCGAGCCGGGCGTCGGCTCCGACGCGGCGGCGTTGAGCACCAGAGCCGTGCGCGACGGTGACGACTACGTCTTCAACGGCGCCAAGCAGTTCATCTCCGGCGCGGGCGCCACGGACGTCTACGTCGTCATGGCCAGAACCGGTGATTCGGGAGCGCGCGGGATCTCGGCGTTCATCGTGCCCGCCGACACACCCGGCATCTCCGTTGGCGCCAACGAGAAGAAGATGGGCTGGAACGCGCAGCCGACCCGTCAGGTGATCTTCTCCGACGCCAGGGTCCCGGCGGCCAACCGGCTCGGCGCGGAGGGCGACGGCTTCCGCATCGCGATGAACGGGCTCAACGGCGGCAGGCTCAACATCGCCGCGTGCTCGGTCGGCGGCGCGCAGGCGGCGCTGGACAAGACGGTGCCGTACCTCGCCGAGCGGCACGCGTTCGGCAAGCCGCTGCTGCGGAATCCGGCGCTGCAATTCGAACTCGCCGATATGCGCATCGAATTGGAGGCCGCCCGCACGCTGCTGTGGCGGGCCGCCGACGCGCTGGACGCCGACGCGCCGGACAAGGTGGAGCTGTGCGCCATGGCGAAGCGTTTCGCCACCGACGCGGGCTTCGAGGTGGCCAACAAGGCCCTGCAACTGCACGGCGGCTACGGCTATCTGACCGAATACGGCGTGGAGAAGATCGTCCGGGATCTGCGGGTGCACCAGATCCTCGAGGGCACCAACGAAATCATGCGGGTGGTCGTCGCCCGCGCACTGGTAGGAGCGGCATGAGCGACCCAGAAGTTCTGCTCGAACGGCGTGACGGGCTCGGCCTGATCACGCTGAACCGGCCCAAGGCCATCAACGCCCTGAACCACTCGATGGCACTGACGATCACCGAGGCGCTGCGCGAGTGGGCCGAGGACGACGCGGTGCGCACCGTCGTGGTCACCGGCGCGGGGGAGCGCGGCCTGTGCGCGGGCGGCGACATCGTCGCCATCCACGCCGACGCGAAAAGCGGTGCGAACACCGCGGATTCGGCCACCGGGCGGTTCTGGCGCGACGAGTACGTCCTCAACGCCTTGATCGGCCGCTACCCCAAGCCGTACGTGGTGGTCATGGACGGCATCGTGATGGGCGGCGGCGTCGGACTCTCCGGGCACGGCAGCCACCGCATCGTCACCGAGCGGTCCAAGATCGGCATGCCCGAGGTCGGCATCGGGTTCGTCCCGGATGTCGGCGGCACCTACCTGCTGGCGCGGACGCCGGGCGAGATCGGCACGCACGTGGCGCTGACCACCGCGCGGATGAGCCCGGGCGACGCCATCGCCGCGGGCTTCGCCGACTATTTCGTCGCCTCCGAGCATCTGCCCGCCCTGCTGGAGACGCTGCGCACGGAGAGCGCCGACATCGCGATCGCCAAATTCGCCACCGACGCGCCGGAATCCGCGCTTGCCGCCGGGCAGGACTGGATCGACGCCTGCTACGGAGCCGATTCCGTGGAGGAGATCGTCGCGCGGCTGCAAGCGCACGACGCGCCGGAGGCGCGGGCGGCGGCCACCGAGATCCTGGCGAAATCCCCGGTGGCCCTGAAGGTGACGCTGCGCTCGCTGCGGGCGGCGCGCACCGCGCCGAACCTGGAGGCGGTGCTGAACGAGGAGTACCGGGTGTCCATCGCGTCGCTGTCCTCGCACGATCTGGTCGAGGGCATCCGCGCCCAGGTGATCGACAAGGACCGTGATCCGAAATGGTCGCCGGCGACCCTGGCGGCGGTCACGGACGCGCAGGTGGACGCGTACTTCGCCGAGTTGGGCGATCGAGAGCTGGGTCTGCGGGCCCCGGAGGTGGCGTAGATGAGCAAGCGAATCGGATTTCTCGGCCTCGGCCACATGGGCGGCCCGATGGCGGCCAACCTGGTGCGAGCGGGCTACGAGGTGCTCGCCTTCGACCCGGTGCCCGCGGCGCGGGAACAGGCCGGGCGCGACGGCGCGCTCGTGGTCGGTTCGGCCGCAGAGGCCGCCGCGGCCGAGACCGTGATCACCATGCTGCCCAACGGCAAACTCGTCCTGGACGTGTACGCCGAGCTGCTCCCGGCCGCCGCGCCGGGCACCCTGTTCATCGACTGCTCCACCATCGACGTCGCCGACGCCAAGGCCGCGGCCGAACGCGCCACCGCCGCCGGGCACCGCGCGCTGGACGCACCGGTGTCCGGCGGCGTCGCCGGCGCGGCGGCGGGCACGCTGACCTTCATGGTCGGCGGCGCGGCCGAGGACTTCGCCGACGCGCTGCCGGTGCTCGAGGTGATGGGCGGCAAGGTGGTGCACTGTGGTGGCTCCGGTGTGGGCCAGGCGGCGAAGATCTGCAACAACATGCTGCTGGGCGTGTCGATGATCGCGCTGTCGGAGTCGCTGGTGCTTGGTGAGAAGCTGGGCCTGAGTCATCAGTCGTTCTTCGACGTCGTCTCCACCGCTTCCGGCCAGAGCTGGGCGCTGACCAGCTACTGCCCGGTCCCCGGCCCGGTGCCGACCAGTCCGGCCAACAACGACTACCAGCCCGGTTTCGCGACGGCGCTCATGTCGAAGGACCTGGGTCTGGCCGCGAACGCGTTGCGTGAGAACAACGTCGACGGGCAGCTCGGCTTGCTCGCCGCCACCATCTACGACCGCTTCAACCAGACGGATGCCGGGCGGGACTTCTCGGCTATCGTCACCGATATCCGTAACCGTTCCGACAAAGAGGATGCATAAATGGACGCATCGCGAAGCGATTCCGTGGGGGGCGGCGGCCGGGTGACGGGTGGGCGTGAGTTCGAGACGATTCTGCTGGAACGCAAGGGCCGGGTCGGCTGGATCACGCTGAACCGCCCGAAGGCGCTCAACGCGCTGAACGCGCAGGTCCTCGACGACGTCATCGCCGCGCTCGACGAGCTGGAGCACGACGACGAGATCGGCGCCATCGTGATCACCGGTTCGGAGCGGGCCTTCGCGGCGGGCGCCGACATCAAGGAGATGCAGCCCAAGTCGTACATGGACATGTTCATGAACGACTACTTCGCCCGCTGGGACCGGCTGGCGCAGTTCCGCAAGCCCACCATCGCCGCGGTGGCGGGCTACGCGCTCGGCGGCGGTTGTGAGCTGGCCATGATCTGCGACATCCTGCTCGCGGCCGACACCGCGAAGTTCGGGCAGCCGGAGATCAAGCTGGGTGTCATCCCCGGCATCGGCGGCTCGCAGCGCCTGACCCGCGCGATCGGCAAGGCCAAGGCCATGGATCTGGTGCTCACCGGCCGCAATATGGACGCCGAAGAGGCCGAGCGGGCCGGGTTGGTCTCGCGCATCGTTCCCGCCGCGGAGCTGCTCGACACCGCGCTCGAGGTCGCCGAGACCATCGCGGGCATGTCGTTGCCGGTCACCATGATCGCCAAGGAAGCGGTGAACCGCTCGTTCGAGACCACGCTCGCCGAGGGGCTGCGGTTCGAACGACGGGTCTTCCACTCGCTGTTCGCGATCGAGGACCAGAAGGAAGGCATGAACGCCTTCGTGGAGAAGCGTCCGGCGAAGTTCACCAACCGCTGACAGCGATCCCGCCCGGCCGTAATGCCAGGCCGGGCGGGTTATCCGGTGGGTCCCGGCGTTGGCGCCACAATCTGCGCGGGCACTCTGTTCCCCTCCGGTGGGGGATCGTTGTCGTCGGTGGCGAGCAGTCCGGCGATGGTGGCGCCGAGCGCGATGGTGACCGCCGCCGCCGCGATGAGTTTGCGCCGGTCGACGGCGGCCGGGACCAGGGTGGCTCCGGCGCGCAGCCTGGCCATCCTGACCTCGCCGCCCCTGCGTTCGGCGGCGAGCAGCACGGCGCCGCGCGCGGAGACGAAGTCGGGTTCGGGGTCGTAGACGATCGGCAGATCGATCAGTTCGGCCAGTTCGGCGCGAATGCTGGGGCTGCGGGTGCAGCCGCCCAGCAGCACCATGGCCTCCGGTCGCACGCCGGTCTCGTCGATGATCTGCCGCACGAACGACACCGAGTGATGAATGCCCGCCGCGCACAACTCCGCCAGGTCGCTGCGGGTGAGAACGGCTCGGTCGCCGGTGCCGTCGTCGATCGCGGTGACCACCCTGGCCTCGCTCAGCTCCTCGCGATGGCGCCGGATGGTCGTCGTGTCGGTGAGCACGCCGTCGCGGGCCAAGCGCCAGCGCAACAGCGCGTCGTAGCCGTCGCCGCCGAGCACCGTGCTGCGTTTGCTGGACAGGATCGTGTCGGTGCGGCAGTCGGCATGGGTGATGGTCAGCCCGGAACTGCCCAGGTCGTAGAGGATCACCGAGCCGCTGTCCGGCAGTTGCCCGGTGAAGCGCAGGTAGCGCAGCTGGGCGAGCGGTTCGTCGACGATGGTCACGTCCCGGCGACCGACGCGAGCCCGGACGGCCTCGGCGTGCAGCGGGCAGCGGCAGGTCACCGCCGTGCCCGAGATCAGCTCGTCCCTGCGGTCGGCGGCGCCGTTCATCCGGCGGATCGCCTCGAAGACCGGTTCCTCTACGCCGCCACCCGCTCGCCGCGGCACTTCGCAGCGATCGATCGGGGGTAGGTGCGGCTGATCGGAGTGTGTCAGCATCGCGTGGGCGCCGCCAGCGCCCGCCGATACACCCAAGACCAGCACCATGTTCTCCATGGTGGACCTTTTCCGTTCCGCTGCCAAGACGGCATGCCAGGCAATTCGCCGGTTGGATGCCGGAATGTCACTCGGCGGTCGGGCAAAACGTTTATGCGACCGACCGGTACGGCGAATCAGTCTGTGGCCGTGGCCGACCAGCGCGCCGTGCCCTCCGCGGTGTCGAAGTCGCCCGCGGCGTGTCGGAATTCGGCGAGCAGTTGCAGGAGGGTGTGCAGTCGGTCCGGTGGGAGTCCGGGGAGCGCGAACACCTTCGCGTTGAGTTCCTCGGTCGCCTTCGCCACCAATTCCCTTCCGGCGTCGGTGATTTCGATCAAGGTGGCGCGCCGGTCGCTGGGATGCGGAACCCGCTCGACGAGTTTCGCCGCCTCCAGCCGGTCCACGGTGTTGGTGACGCTGGTCGGGTGCACCTGCAAGCGGGCGCTCGCCTTCGCCATCGGCAACGCTCCGGTTTTGCTGAAATTGAGCAGCATGAGCAACTCGTAGCGGGAGAAGGTCAATCCCGTGGGTTTCAGCGCCTCGTCCACCCGCGCCATCACGATTTGCTGAGCCCGGACCAGCGACGTCACCGCGGCCATGCCGTCGGCGACATCGCCCCAGCCGTGGCCGACCCACTGGCGGTGGGCCTCCTCGATCGGGTCGTTCGGAAGCGGGCGTGGCCGAGACATGTTCCGATCATTCCATGCCACCTCGAGGGGGCGGGGGCATCCGGCCAGGCTTCGGATCACCGTGAGCGTAATGGTAGGCCGGGGCGACCGGCCGCGGGCACTATCTAGGGCGAGGCGGGCGTGGCTGAGTGGTTTAGGCAACGGTCTGCAAAGCCGTTTACGCGGGTTCAATTCCCGCCGCTCGCTCCAGACGTCCTCGGTGCTCGGTCGCCACGCCGAGCGCCGAGGCGCACCGGCAGCGGCGCGGTCGTGACCAGCCCGAGCGCTCGTTTCAGGCGGCTTCGTCCGGCTCGGAATACGCCACGGCCGAGCCGATCACTTCCAAACGCACTCGCTGCCCGGTGACCGGGGCGGCGACGCTGGCCCGGCGGACCCGAATGGGCGTGGCGGTGCCTTCCAATTCGATGGTCAGGATGACGTCGGCGCCGCGGAAGTCGACGGCCCGGACCCGGCCGGTCTCCGCCTCGCTCTCCGAAGCGACATGGGCGACAAGCTGTTCCGGGCGCAGCATGATCGTCGCCGGTCCGCTCGCGGCATCGCGCTGCACCGGGATCCGGCCCAGCGCGCATTTGGCCACGTCCGCCTCCACCACCGCGTCCAGCAGCACGCAGTCGCCGAGGAACCGGGCGGTGAACAGGTCCTTCGGCGTGGCGTAGACCTCCTCCGGCGTCCCGACCTGGGTGAAGCGCCCCTCCCGCATCACCGCCACCTGCTCGGCGAAACTGAGCGCCTCCTCCTGGTCGTGCGTCACCAGAATGCTGGTCATGCCTGCCTCGCGCAGCGTGTCGGCCACCGCCTGCCTGGTGGTCGCGCGCAGGCCGGCGTCCAGTGCGCTGAACGGCTCGTCCAGCAGCATCACCGATGGTTTGCGCGCCAGCGCGCGGGCCAGGGCGACGCGCTGCTGCTGGCCGCCGGAGAGCTGATGCGGCCGCCGGTCGGCATAGGACGCGTCCAGCGACACCATCTCCAGCAGTTCGTGCACCCGCCCTCGGCTGTTACGGCGCAGGCCGGGCAAGCCGTAGGCGATGTTCTGGCCGACGGTCAGATGCGGGAACAGCGCACCGTCCTGGGCGACGTAACCGATGTTGCGGCGCTGCGGCGGTACCGAGAGACGTTCCCCGACAACGGTTTCCGTTCCGATTGATACCGAACCCGTATCCGGCGCCTCGAATCCGGCGATCACGCGCAGCAGCGTGGTCTTGCCGCATCCGGACGATCCGACCACCGCGGTGGCGGTGTGATCCGGCACGTCGAGGCTGATCCCGCCGAGCACCCGGGTGTGGCCGAAGGTCTTCGAGACATCGGCGACGACAACGCGACTCATATCCCGGCCGCCTTCCGCGAGTTGGTGAACAGCAGGTAGGTCACCGGCACTGCGGCGACGATCATGATCAGGGCGTACGGCGCTGCGCCCGCGTAGTCCAGTTCGCCGGACAGGCCCCAGAACCGCATCGCCAGCGTGCGGGTTCCGTTGGGCGCCAGCAGCAGGGTCGCGGTCAGCTCCGTCGCCACGGCGACGAACACCAGAGCGGCGGCCGCCGCCGCGGCAGGCGCCGCGAGACGCAGCGTGACCAGGAAGAACGTCGCGGGCCCCGATCGGCCCAGCGACCGGGACGCCTCCTCCAGGCCGACCGGCACCTGGGCGAGCCCGGCCCGCACGCTGACCAGGGCGCGGGGCAGGAACAGCAGGAGATAGGCGGCGATCACCATGCCCGCCGTCTGGTAGAGCGCGGGCGCCCACCGGATGGTCACGGTCACCATGGCCAGCGCGATGACGATGCCGGGCAGTGAGCTGGTGATGTAGTTGGCGCCCTCGATCAGCCGGGCGAACGCCGAGGTGGACCGCACCGCGATCCACGCGACCGGGAACGCGCACAGAGTGGTGAGCAGTGCGGCGACGGCCGCGAGGCCGATCGTCTGCCCGAGTGCGTTGCCGATATCGGTGAGATCCCATACCGCCGCGCCGCCGATGCGCAACCAGCGTCCGATCGTCCACAGCGGCACACCCAGCGCGCCCGCCGTCACCGCGACGAGCGCGGCCAGCACCGGCAACGTCCCGGCGCCCAACCGGGCTCTGGTCGCGGCGCGTGGCGCACCGCTGCCGATCCGCGCATAACGCGCCCGGCCGCGCAGTCCCGCCTCCGCCCCGAGCAGAGCCAGGCAGCACAGCACGAGCACACCGGCCAGCATGCTGCCGGCCGGACCGGCGAAGCTGGACTGGTACTGCTCGAAGATCGCCGTGGTGAAGGTGTCGAACCGCACCATCACGAAGGCGCCGTATTCGGCGAGCAGATGCAGCCCGATGAGCAGCCCACCACCGAGGATCGCCAAGCGCAGTTGCGGCAGCACGATGCGCGCGAACACCGCGACCGGGCCGGAACCGAGCGCGCGCGCCGACTCCTCCACTGCGGGGTCCAGGCGGCGCAAGGTGGCCGCCGCGGGCAGATAGACCAGCGGGAAATAGGACATCGTCGAGATCACCACACCCGCCCACAGGCCGTGCATGGTGGGGAAGACGCTCACCCAGGCATAGCTGTTGACGAACGCGGGAACCGCGAGCGGCGCCGCGAAAACCGGCCCCCACCACGACTTTCCCGGCACATCGGTGCGTTCGACCACCCAGGCGAGCCCGACGCCGAGCGCCACGCAGATCGGCACCGTGCACGCCACCAGCGCGGCCGTGTTGCGCAGCAGCTCACCGACTCTGGGGCGGAACACCAGCTCGGCCGCCTGATCGAGGCCGGTGGACAACAGCGTCGAAACGATGTAACCGAGCGGCACGAACGTCGCCGCCACCAGCAGCAGCGCGACGCCAGTGACCACCGGCCCCGGCCTGCCGACCCGGGGCGCGGCGACAGCGGTCCGCAGTGCCACGGCTACAGCAGACCCGCTTCGGTCATCAGCTGGGTGACCTTCTTCGAGTCCAGCTTGGAGGGGTCCACCGCGGGCGCCTGGAGGTCCGCCAGCGGCGGCAGCGCCGGGTTCGCGGCCACCCCGGCGGCCACCGGGTACTCCAGCGACGTGCCGTCGCGCAACACCTCTTGTCCGGTCTTGCCGACGATGAACGCCAGGAACTTCTGCGCCGCCTCCTGCTTGTTGCTCGCCTTCAGCACGCCGCCGCCGGAGACGCTGACGAAGGCGCCGGGGTCCTGGTTCTTGAAGTAGTGCAGGGCGGTGTCGGCGCTGCTCTCCTTGGTGTTCGCCTGATCGCGGTACCAGTAGTAGTGGTAGATGACGCCGCCGTCCGGGCTGCCGGAATTGACCGCCTTCATGGTGGCGACGTTGTTCGGGAACGGCGTGGCGTTCTCCTTCATGCCCTTCAGCCAGGTCCGGGTGACGTCCTCACCCTTCAGCGCCAGCAGGGCCGCCACGATCGCCTGGAAGTCGGCGCCGGAAACGCCCGCGCCCCAGCGGCCCTTCCACTGCGGCTGCGCCAAGTCCAGCAGCGAGGCCGGCAGCTGACCGGGCTGGACCTTGTTCTTGTTGTAGACGAAGACCGTCGAACGAGCCGCGACGCCGGTCCACTTGCCGGTGGACGGCCGGAACTGCGCTGGCACCTGCTCCAGGGTCTTGGCGTCCACGTCGGCGAACAGGCCCGCGTTCTCCACCAGCGCCATGGCGGGGGAGTTCTCGGTGAGGAAGACGTCGGCGGGCGAGGCGGCGCCCTCGGCGACCAGCTGGTTGCCCAGCGCGGTGTCGCCGCCCTGGCGCAACGTCACCTTGATGCCGGTCTCCTTGGTGAACTGCTCGGCCCATTCCTTGGTGAGCGACTCGTGCTGCGCGTTGTAGACGGTGATCTCGTTCGCGTCGTCGGAGGAATTCGAGCAAGCCGTGCCGCCGAGCGCCGTCAAGGTGAGGACCAATCCAGCGGCAATCGTCTTCCATCTGACCGGCTTCATCCTCGTCCTTCCGACCGCGCTACCCGTGCATATGTTGAGCCTTACCTAAGGAAGATACCGCGTCCGACATGCGCGAATGTTCGCAGCCGTCGGCATCGGCCCGGCCTGTCACGACAGCCCCGAGAAGTCCCGCGCGACAACGTGATTGCGGTCGGCGCAGGTGCCGAGCGTGTAATCCGGTTGCAGTCCGAAGTACTCGCCGCGGGTCAGCGCGCTCCAGCGCCGGGCGTCGTCGGTGCGGGTCTTGTAGAAATTCACCATGTAGCCGCCCTCGTAGAGGCGCAGCAGGCTGTAGCCGCCCGGATACTCCTTGACCGCGGCGACCTCCAGGAACTCCACCGCGCACGACGCGTCCGGCCTGGTGCGGCGATTGCGGTGGGTGTGGCCGCTGTGCTGGAGGAACACTCCGGGACTGCGGGTGTAGAGCGCCTGCAACTCGGCGCTGTCGCGTCCGTCGAGCACGAACCCGGGCCCGGCGAGGTTGGTCAGTCCCGATTCCGTCGTCACCGGGTGATGGCCGAACACCAGCGTCGGCCGATCCGGGTCGGCGCGCAGGAGTGCGGCGAGATGATCGAATTGCGGGCGCTCGATGGACCCGCCCGCCTCATCGAGCCGGCTGGTGTCCAAGCCGAGCACGCGCAGGCCGCCGACCTCGTGTTCGACCAGGTCCTGTCGCGGGGAGAAGACATCGGCCCAGCAGTCGCGGTGGCCGGCGGGCGCGGGCGCGCAACCGGCGTATTCACCACCCACGTGTGGGCGGTCGTGGTTGCCGCGCACGGCCAGGTAGTCGTGGCCCAGTTCGCCCCACGCGTCGAGGCGCGACCGCACCGTGCGGGTGTCGTGCTCGGAGGCTTCCGCGGTGAGGTCGCCCGCGAGCAGCAGGAGTGTTGCCGCGCGGTCGGGCCTGCGTAAGTCGTCCAGCATCGCGGCCAGCATCACCTCGGGATAGGGCGCCAGGCCGGGGGTCTGCCGGAAGCCGGGCGGCAGGTCGCCGACGATCAGCCCACTGACCTGCTCGCCGTAGTGCACGTCGTTGGCCAATGCCAGCGTGCGCAGCCTGCGGCCGGGCGGAGGGACCAGGGTGGTGAACTCGCCGCGTGCTTCCGGCGCGGCGGGATCGGCCGTGGTGAGCGAGAGGGCCGGTGTGGCGCGCAGGCCCGCCGACCAGGCTTCGAAGCGGTAGGCGCGTCCCGGCTCGAGGCCATCGACCTCGGCGTAGTGGAAGGGAGTCGGGCGGTCGTCGGCGAAGAGCGGCGCCGGCGCGCGCGGGGAGTCGGCGGGACCGATCCGCACCTGGGTGTCGGTGGCGACGGGCAGCAGGCGACCGGCCGGGTCGGGCGCGAGCGTGGTCCAGGTGAGGACGACCGAGGTGTCGGTGACGGTCACCACCTCGAGATCGGTCGCGATGATCGAATCGGTTTGAGCGCGTGACGATTTCGTTCGCCCGGCGAGGGGGAGCAGAGCGGCGAGGCCGAGCGCCCCGAGAACGGTCCTGCGGCTGGGGCCGCAGCAACTCATGCGTGGGTGCATGCGATCAGCGCGTGCCCTCCGGGGAGCAGACCTTCCACTTGCCGTCTTCTTTCTTCAGGTGCTCGGTCGTGCTGGTCTCGGTATCGGGCTGCTGGCCTGGCACCGTGACGGTGAGTTTGCCGTCGACCTTCGCGGTCGCGGTGTCCCCGGTGACGACGATGTCCTCGATCCTATCGATGGTGACCGAAATCGAGGTGCTGTCGAATTCCTTCTTCTCGCTCTCGGTCATCGCCTCGAACGCGGCGCGTTCGCGCAAGCACGCCTGTTCGGCCGCCGCGCGGAAGCCGCGCCTGTCCAGGGTCTCGTAGAAATCGCGGATCGCGAGTTCGATCTTCTTCTCGTCCGAGGCGAGCGGGCCTTTGCCCTGCGTGGTCAAGAAGAACCCGGCGATCACCGCGCCCGTGATCACCAGCACGACTATCACCACCAGGCCCGCGATCAGGCCGGCATGGCTCTTCTTCGGCTGTGGTCCCGATGGTGGGTAGCCGGGTGGCGGATAACCCGGACCGGGCGGTGGGAGGGGTTGCCCCGGCGGCGGAAGGGGTTGCCCGGGTGGCGGGGCGCCAGGGGGCGGCTGCGGCGGTCGGTCATCCGGCGGTTGCCCGCCCGGTGGATAAGCCATGTCGTCCTCCGGTCTGCCCCCGGTGCCTGCATCGCTACGGCAAAAGCGTGCCCGGGTGACCGGAAACCAAACCAAGCCGGATCATCCGCTGGCGGTTGCTCGCGAGCGGTCCTGGTGTCCCGCCTTGGACCGCTGTTCCGGCTGGCAAGTCCGGGTTCGGCGGAATGGCCGGCGGTTCGTGCTCTGCTCGGATCAGTACTGCGTGGTGTTCAGCGCCGGGGCACGGTCTGGCCGGTCGAGCCGTCCGTCCGCGCCGGTCGCGGTGACTCCCCGGCACGCGCGGCACTCCGACGGCGTCAGGCGTTCAGGGCGGCATGCCAGCGTGCGGTGTCGGTGTATTGGTGCAGCCGCGTAATGCGGCCGTCCTCGTCGACTTGCCACAGATGCACGAATTCGGCGTCATACTCCCGGCCGGTGGCACGGGCCGCGCCGCGATAGTGCCCCGTCACCACAATGGTGCCGTCGGTGGTCTCCTGCCAGGTCTCGTCGTACGGCGCGGTGTCGAAATGTCGCGCGACCGCGCCCCAGACACGCGCCATCGCCGCGATCGGGCCGTGGAAGACACCGCCCGCGCCGCACGGCAGGCCCGGTGCGGTTCGCGCCTCGAACTCCGGGTGCAACAGGGCCAGGATCGCCGGTCCGTCACCGGTCTGCGTCGCCGTGTAGAAACCCTTGACGACCTCGGACTTCGTGAGCATGTCGCACTCCTTCTAATATGATCGTTCTAGAATGAACATACTAGATAGCCGTGTGTGCCGACAGTGTGTGCGTCGTCATGCCGTTCCGGCTGTGTTTGCCTGGTGCTTGCCGCATATGTCCGGCTAACATTCGAACATGGGTTCGATAAGCGATGAAACGCCGCGAACCGAAGGAACGGAACCCGAGCTGGTCTACCCGAACCGGACCGGCCACTACTACCGGACGCTGACCTATCCGCCGCGGCCGGTCTGGGTGCGGCTGGACGCGATCCTGGTCCGCGATCCGGGGACGCCGCGCCATGTGAACGGCGCCGGGGTCATCATGCGCGGCGAGCGTCCGGGAACCCTGACGCATTGGCTGCCCACCGTCGACGGCGACTGGATGGGCCGGGTGAACTACAGCATCCAGTTCGCCGACGGCCGCCCGGACCTGCAAGTGCGCGACCAGTTGGTCCCGGCGTACGCGCTGCGCCCGCGTCGTACCGGACAATCCGGACCGGAATCCGATCGACCGGCCACGCGGGAAGGTCGCGCGGGCCCGGCCTGATCCATTGCCCTCAATTTGCCTGTTCCGCCGGTATTCGCGCGACAGCTGCCAGTGCCGGGTGCTGTCGGGTTTGCTGCTCCCGGCTTCGCGGCCCGAATGGGTTGTCCGGTCGATTGCCGGCCCGGTTGTCGCCGTAGGGGGCCGGTGATACGTTGCCCGGCATGGGATTTCAGTTGCCGCATCCCGAGGTGCTGTGGGCGCGCGTGACCGTCTTGGACGTGATCACCTGCGCCACGCACACCGATCGGGCCGCGAGCGGACAGGAGATCGGGCAGACGGCCAGAGTGGAAGGCGGCCGGCTGATCAACGACGACGGCGAGGGCAATTGGTACTCGCTGGTCAGATACCCCGGTGAGCGCGCACTGCTATTCGGGCGGGACGAGGACAACGAGGTCGCCGGGACCTCCTACGACCCGCTGGCCGCGGCGCCGGCCTGGGTGCGGTCGGTGGAACCGACGACGAAGCTGCCCGGCGGCGTCGAGGGCCCGGTCAGCTTCGTGCGCTGGTGGGAGTTCGGCCGCTGGCAGCACACGCCGACCGACCTCGACGACGGCCTCGAGATCAGCCTCAGCGCCGCCTCCGACCGGGAGGACTTCACCGGCAGCGTCATGAGCGCCGCCATCCACGCGAACTGGGTGGAGATGGACTACGAGGCGGGCAAACTGATCGCCCGCACCGTCGACCCCACCGCCCTGCACGCCCTCTGCGACGCCACCGAGAACGGCGCCGTCACCAAGGCCCACTTCTACTTCCTCCAGCCCGCCTTCACGGCCCCCGCCTTCACCTACCTCACCAACGCGGGCGTCCTCACCTCCACCGACAAACCCACCGAACCTTTGTCGTGACCGTCTGATCGCAGGCGACACCCACCATTCGAGAAGGGCTCCGGCTTCCGGGGCCCTTCGCTCGTATCACGGCGGCATTCGAGAAACCTCTCGTCTACGTATCCGACGCCGCCGGTCGGTCGATCGCCGGATTCGACGCTCGCAGCTGTCGGCGGGCTGTTTGCCGCCGGTGGCCGGTCTGGTGACCGTGCGGCGCGAGCGGATGTCGCTCCGTTCGGCCGAGTAACCGAGCATCGCCATCGAGCCGGTCGCGGCAACGGATTCAGATCGCATAGATGCCGATAACAGGCTTCCGCGACGGCTCGAGGGTGGTCAGCAACGTACGCATGACGTCGTCACCGACCGCGACGCAACCTGCCGTCGGCCTGCCGACCTCCACATGGACGAAAAAAGCCGAGCCCCGATTCGGCACGACCGGAAAACGGTTGTAGTCGATGACCAGCGCGTAGTTGTACTGCGGATCGGTCCGGCCGAGATTCTCGCTGAGTAGGGAAGCTTCGCGCCTGCGTGAGGTAACCGGCCGAAGCCCTCGGTCAACGCGAACGTGCCCTCCGGCGTGAACGCCGCCCCTTCCCTCGCCTCCCGCGAAATACCCGCCTTGCCCACCCAGGCGGGCACCGCCAACGTCCGCTGCCACCGCCGAAACCGCTTCCGCTGCCACAATTCCAGCGTCCCCCGATCGGCCCCGGCGGGCGCCGTCACCCAGACGACTTGACTGCCCGGCACCGCGTCCGGATCGAACGGCGGCCTGCTTCCGCTGAGTCCGGTCACCGATACGATCCCGACCACCGCGACCGCCACCAAAACCCCGGTCACGGTCCAGCGCAGTACCCGCCCGCGCCGGGTCCCGGCCTCAGCCAATACACGCTCCTCCGCTCGACCAGATGCCCACCATCGCCCGACGCCATCGTATTCGCCACCACCTCACAGCAGGTGAGTCGGCGAGCGGCACATGGCCGCGGCAAACATCGAGTAGACCTCACCGTGGTGTGCCACTCGCGCTATCGACGTGGGGCTACGGCGTTCCAGTAGTCGGATCTGACCGCGTCCCAGAGTTGGAAGTGCTCGGGGAACCACTCGCGGACCTGGGCGAGGTCGGGGCGGTGGTCGCACTCCCCGAAGAGGATCACGCCTGGGTCGCCGTTCGGGATATCGACGATCGAGCCGTCCATTCTCATCCGGTAGGCCGGGGTAGCCGCCGCTTGGTCGATCAGTGATTCGATCGCGATCCGTGCCCCTCGTGCGATCTGCCAGAGGACGGTGTGGTCACCAAACGTCGTGCGGCGCAACATCCAGCCTCGCTTGCGTGGTGTCGATCCCGCCGTGGGCGGAGAGCGCCCGCCTGCCGTCGGCTGTGATCTGGTATCCGCGACGGCGGACCAGTCCGGCATGCACGATCAGCCCGGCCGACTCGAGCGGCGGTAACGCGCGGCGCACCCGCCATCCGGTCAGGTTCACCGTCTTCGCCAGCGCGTCGACCGACAGGATTCCGCCCGGCTCGAGCGCTGCCAGCACGTCGGCCTGAGTTCTGCTGAGTGGGATGTCCGGTGGCATGCGGCAAAGGATGGGCCGGGCGTCGGTCACGCGGTAGCGCAACACATTCCGTGGGCAAACTCGCGCAAATCACCAGCTCGGGTTGTGCGCCGCCGCCTACGATCGGCGCGGACCGCAACAAACACAGATCTCGGAATGCAACGGCAGGGGAGACGTGCATGGCAGACGACCACGCGGAGGAAACGGGCAGCACACTGCCGCGCCGACAGCTCGGCAGGTATCTGAAAGAGGCTCGGGAGGGGGCGGGTTTCACCCTGGAACGGGCCGCGTCCCTCATGGAGTGGAACAAATCGACCCTGAGCCGCCTGGAGCGTGGATTGACCGAAAAGGTCAGGGTCCGCGACGTTTCAGGGTTGTGTGAGATCTATGGATTGACTGACGAGAACGCGGCTGTCGCCAGGGTGCTCGCTGAACAGACACCGGCGAAGTCGTGGTGGCATACCTATGGAGATTTGATCCCGGCGTGGGTCAACCTGTATGTCGGCTTGGAAGCCAGCGCTACAGAATTGGCAAGTTATCAGCCATTGCTCATACCGGGACTGCTACAGACACCGGACTACACGCGGGCAATCGATCGGCGTTACTTCACTGAAGACACAGAGGAGGAGTTGGAACGCCGTATTCAGGTTCGTGCTCAGCGACAGAACATTCTCACCCGATCGCGTAACCCGACAACAGCCTCGTTCGTCCTCCACGAGTCCGTGCTGCGAACTGTGGTCGGTAACCGCCGTGTCATGACAGCCCAGTCGAGGCACCTCGCAGATATGAGCACTCTGGCCAACGTCGATATCCGGATACTGCCGTTCCACGCCGGAATTCCGCTCGGGGCAGCCCTACCGCCGTTCACCATCTTGGACTTCGCCCGCGATGGGCGTGGCAAGTTGAAGGAGCCCCCGGTCATCTATTGCGAGAACTACACTGGCGCCGCGTACCTTGAAGGGCCGGCGGATGTGCTCAGATTCCGTGCGGCATTCGCGATGCTTCAGCAGGCAGGACCGGACACCCGCCCGAGCCGTGACCTGTTGCGAGAGATAGCGAGGGAGTTCGACCGTGAACGCTGACTTGTCCGGAGCGTGCTGGTTCAAATCGAGCCATAGCCAAGGGGGAGCCGACTGTGTCGAGGTCGCCCACCTGGCCGGAGGCGCGGTCGGCGTCCGTGACTCGAAGAACCCGACCGGCCCGGCGCTGATCTTCCCGCCCGGCGAGTGGGACGCCTTCACCACCGGCGTGGTCCGTGGCGCGTTCGACCGCACATAGGACTCCCGCCCGCGGTCGCAAGACGAAGCTTCGACTTGTCTGGGGGCGGCCCTCGGTCGCGCGCACCTGCGGTGGTCGCACCCGCTTCGATTACTCGTAGTGGAAGCGACAGGCGATGATCACGACCGTGTCGTCCTCGATGACGTACACGATCCGGTGTTCAGTCGTGATCCGTCGCGACCAGTAGCCAGCCAGATTGTGTTTCAGCGCTTCTGGCTTTCCGACACCTTCGTAGCCGTTGCGCTCGATGTCCGCGATCAGCGTGTTGATGCGCCGCAAGATCTTCTTGTCGTTGGCCAGCCACCATTGGTAGTCGTCCCACGCAGGTTCCGTGAATGTGAGTTTCACTTACCCGCCTTGCGACGAGTCACCTTGCGCTCGGACTCAGGAATGCCCACTCGCGACAACCACGCACTGACCATGCGCAGGGCGGCTGCGAATTCCTCCGGATCGACGTTTTCGGGGGCCGCGAAAACCGGGGAAACCAGATCATTGAGGTAGCGAGCGGCCGCAGGGAACTCGGCGTCGAAGTGAGGGGGCCGCGCGGAATAGACCCGCACCGACGGACGCTTCGTCTCCCCCTCATCCTCGTCCTCGGCAACGTCGACCAGTTCCCGAGGCGTTGCGCCGCCGCCACGATGCTCTGCGATAGAACGTTCGAGATGTCGCGCATTAGCCGGATTGCCCAGCAAGTACGCGGTCTCTTGGAGTGCCTGATACTCGCTGAGCGCGACGACGACGGCAGGCTCGTGACCCGCGCGAGTGATCACCACCTCTTCCAGGTCTTCGGTGGCAGTGTCGAGAACCGATGCGAAGTTAGCTCGCGCCTCGGTATAACTCATCGGCTTCATGACTTCACTGTACAGGATTCTGTACAGGACGTCGCGATGTCACCACGTTGCTCAGCCGCAAGCGAACGCCGCCGGAGACCAGCGGACCGAACCGCCAAGTGATGCGACCGGACGGGAACATCAGTACGGGCGACGCCTCATCAGTACGCGCTGCGCGTCTCAGCGCGGCGGCGGTGCGAAGTGCGCCCGGGCGCTGAGGGAGGCGGCGAAGACTTTGGGTGAGGTTGTGTCATCTCGTGTCACCGAGGTTGCAGACGAGAAAGGCCCCTGCCAGCAAGTGTGCTGGTCGCGGGGCCTTTCTCGTGCGTGCCCTCGGCAGGATTCGAACCTGCGGCCTTCTGCTCCGGAGGCAGACGCTCTATCCCCTGAGCTACGAGGGCGGGATAGGGCTCGGTCGGGGCCGGGATGGCGGTCCGATCGGGCTGGGTCAGCCTATCGTATCGGCCGCCGTCCGCCAAAAAGCGCCGACGGCGGCGGGTTTTCGGGTTATGGGAGTGGGGCCGCGCCGCGGGCGGTGAGCATGGTGGTCATCAGGTCGGATTCGCCGCGCTGGGTGGTGGCCATGGTCTCGGCGAGGGTGCGCACCGCGGTGGTGTCGGCGTGCTGGGCGGCGTAGTCGATCATCGACAGCCCGCCCTGGTGGTGGCGCAGCATGAGCTGCAGGAACATGGTGTCCAGCATGGGGCTGGTGGCCTGGCGCAGGGCGGCGAGTTCGGCGGGAGTGGCCATGCCGGGCATGGTGGACACCGGGCCGGAGTGGTGGGGCATGTCGGCGCCGGAATGGTCGTGGCCGCCCATCGGCTCGGCCATCCAGCCCATGAAACCGTCGACGCTCTGCGCGGGTTCGCCCCAGAGTTGCAACCAACCCTGCATGCGCCCGATCTGGCTCTGCTGGGTGGTGAGGATGTCGTAGGCCAGGCGGCGGACCTCGGTGTCGGTGGAGCGAACCAGCAGCACGCCCGCCATTTCGACCGCTTGGGCGTGATGCGCGGACATGTCCTGGCCGAAGCCGACGTCGACCGGGCCGGGGTCGGGCTCGGTGGAACCGTTCAGCGGTATCCGGGCCAGCACGCCGATCGCGAACCCGATCAGGATGGCGCCGATGATGCCGAGCGTCAGCAGCGCGGTGCGCTGGCGGCGGAACTGTCCGCCGAGGCCGGGCTCCGCCGCAGCTTCGCGGTCATCGGCTCCGCCCGTCGCCTCGCGTTCGGATGCGGCTCCGCGCTCGCCTGATCCGGTGGGTACTCCCGATCCGGCGGGTGCTTCGCTGCCGGATCCCGTGGGGGCTGGATCGCCGGATCTCGAGGCCGCGCGATCGCCGGTCTTGCCGAATTCATGTGCACCGGACGCAGTGGGTGTCGCGCTATCTCCGGCCCCGACGGCTTCGCGCCCCGCGGACTCCACACCCTTCCGATCGCCGGACACTACTGCCCCGCGGCGGGAGCGGGCGGCACGGGCGCGGGCTGCACCGGCACCGGAGCGCCGGGCACACCGGGAAGCCCAGGAAGACCGGGCACGCCGGGCACACCCGGCAGACCCCCTGGCATACCGCCTAGCTCGGTCTGGTCCTTCTGCGCGCCCTTGCCGTCCATCGGCACCGCGTCGGGGCCGGGCGGCGTCGGGTCGAACGGCGGCGGGTTGTCGGTGTCGAACACGATGGTCGAGCAGTCCGCGCCGACCTCGGGGTAGGTGTAGTTGTTCAGCCGCAGAGCGGTGATGAACTGGCCGACGCGCTTGTCGTCGGGGCTGTCCAGCTTCAACTGGTGCCCCCAGGACTGCAAGGAGACGGCGGAGTCGAGGCCGGGGTAGGGCGACATCAGCGTGTACGGCTTGCCCTCTACCTTCGCCTTCAGCGTCGCGATGCCGTCGGCGTTCACCTTGTCGGGGTTGTAGGTGATCCACACCGCGCCGTGCTCCAGCGAGTGCACCGCGTTCTCCACCCGGATCGGCTTGTTGTAGACCACACCGGTGCAGGTCGCCCAGGACTGGTCGTGCGGGCCGCCGAAGGGCGGCGCCTGGTCGTAGGCCACGCGCTGGTTCGAGCCGATGTGCAGCCCGGCGGGGTATTCCTTCTTCACCACGCCCGCGATCCCGTCGGACGGATCCTTCTTCTGCGCGCTGGGGGTGTACTTGTCCAGGTCGGCCTTTTCCCGGTACTTGGGGACCAGGTTGTAAGCCAGCGCGCCGATCAATGCGATGATTACTACGGCCGCGCCGATGGCCAACCAGGGAATCTGGCGATTCTTCTTCGGAAGCTGTCCTTGTCCGCCCCGCTTGCGGGGAGACGACAACTTCGCCGCGGCCTTGGCGGCCTTGGCCGATTTGGCGCTGGGACTGCTAGGCATCGCTCAGTGTGCTCTTTCGACGTGGATGGATCCGCTGGCTGCGCAGTGCCCACCCGAGGTGTACACCCGCCAAGACCATAGGATAGAGACTCGTGACTCCAGCTGACCTTGCAGATCTCCTTCGCTCGACCGCGGCGAAGGTGCTTGTCGAACGTGGACTGGACCCCGCGGTCCTGCCCGACGAGGTCACCGTGGAGCGTCCCCGAAACCCGGAACACGGCGACTATGCCACGAACGTCGCGATGCAGGTGGCCAAGCGCGCCGGAACCAAGCCGCGTGACCTGGCCACCTGGCTGGCCGACGCGCTGGCCGAGGCCGACGGCGTCGCCGCGGCCGAGGTGGCCGGACCCGGATTCCTCAACATCCGCCTCGCGGCCTCCGCGCAGGGCGCGATCATCGAGCGGGTGCTCGCCGCCGGCGCCGCGTACGGCACCGCGGAGACGCTGAAGGGCACCAGGATCAACCTCGAGTTCGTCTCGGCCAACCCGACCGGCCCCGTGCATCTCGGCGGCACCCGGTGGGCGTCGGTCGGCGACGCGCTCGGCCGCATCCTGGCCGCGCAGGGCGCGGACGTGGTGCGCGAGTACTACTTCAACGACCACGGCGCGCAGATCGATCGGTTCGCCGCCTCGCTGGTCGCGGCCGCCACCGGCGCGCCGACTCCGGAGAACGGGTACGCGGGCGCCTACATCGGCGAGATCGCCGACAAGATCGTGGCCGCCAACCCCGGCGTGCTGGACAAGCCGGAGGCCGAGCGGCTCGAGCTGTTCAGGGCCGAGGGCGTCGAGCTGATGTTCGCGCACATCAGGGAGTCGCTGCACGAGTTCGGCACCGATTTCGACGTCTACTTCAACGAGAGCTCGCTGTTCGCCTCCGGCGCGGTCGAGCAGGCCGTGGAGCGGCTGAAGAACTCCGGCGACCTGTACGAGAAGGACGGCGCCTGGTGGATCGCCAGCTCGGAATACGGTGACGACCAGGACCGCGTGGTCATCAAGAGCGACGGCAAAGCCGCCTACATCGCAGGCGACATCGCCTACTTCCAGGACAAGCGGGCGCGCGGCTTCGATCTGTGCATCTACATGCTCGGCGCCGACCACCACGGTTACATCGGCAGGCTGAAGGCCGCCGCGGCCGCGTTCGGCGACGACCCGGCCACGGTCGAGGTGCTGATCGGGCAGATGGTGAACCTGCTGCGCGACGGCGTCGCGGTGAAGATGAGCAAGCGGGCGGGCACCGTGGTGACCCTGGACGACCTGGTCGAGGCGATCGGCGTGGACGCGGCGCGGTACTCGCTGGTGCGTTCGTCGGTGAACTCGAGCATCGACATCGATCTGAACCTGTGGGCCAGCCAGAGCAACGAGAACCCGGTCTACTACGTGCAGTACGCGCACGCTCGGACCGCGTCCATCGCGCGCAACGCCGCGGAGTTCGACTACGACTCCGTCGCCGCCGACCTCGCGCTGCTGTCGGCCGATGAGGAAGGCGAACTGATCCGCACCCTCGGTGAATACCCGCGCGTGGTGGCGAGCGCGGCGAGCCTGCGCGAACCGCACCGGGTAGCCCGCTACCTGGAGGAACTGGCGGGCGCCTACCACCGATTCCAGACCAACAAGAACCTGCGCGTCCTGCCGCTGGGCGACGACCCCGTCTCGCCGACGAACGCGGCCAGGCTCGCTCTGGTGAACGCCACGCGCCAGGTCTTGGCCAACGGCCTCGGCCTGCTCGGCGTCAGCGCGCCGGAGCGCATGTGACCGGCCGGTCCACCGGAGCGAGGAAGGAAGCGACAGTGAGCGAGCGCAGCGAGGGGCGGCTATGAGCGTGCATCCCGCCGGTCCACGGCATGCCGAGATTCCGCACGCCCCGAATCTGCCGGAGCGTCCGAACGATCCGAAGCAGATGATCGATCTGCCCGCGAACGTGTGGCCGCGCAACGCCACCCGTGACGACGCGGGCGTGGTCCACCTGGCGGGCGTGCCGGTGTACGAGCTGGCCGAGCGGTACGGCACTCCGCTGTTCGTGGTGGACGAGGACGACTTCCGTTCCCGCTGCCGCGACATGGTCCGCGCGTTCGGAGCGAACGCGCGAGTGCACTACGCGTCCAAGGCGTTCCTGTGCGGCGAGGTCGCCCGCTGGATCCGGGACGAGGGCCTGTCGCTGGACGTCTGCTCCGGCGGCGAATTGGCCATCGCGTTGCACGCGGGCTTCCCCGCGGAGCGAATCGCCTTGCACGGCAACAACAAATCCGTCGCGGAGCTGGAAGCCGCGGTGTCCGCCGGTGTCGGCCACGTCGTGGTCGACTCGCTCATCGAGATCGAGCGCCTGGAAGCCGTCGCCGCCCGCGCGGGCGTGGTGCAGGACGTGCTGGTCCGGGTCACCGTCGGCGTGGAAGCCCATACCCACGAATACATCTCGACCGCGCACGAGGACCAGAAGTTCGGCTTCTCGATCGCGGGCGGCGACGCGATGGAAGCGCTCGCGCGCGTCTTCGACGCCGACAACCTGCGCTTGGTCGGTCTGCACAGCCACATCGGCTCGCAGATCTTCGAGATCGACGGCTTCGAGATCGCCGCGCGGCGCATGCTCGGCCTGCTGCGCGAGGCCATCGACAAGTTCGGCATCGAGCGCACCGCGCAGATCGCGACGCTGGATCTCGGTGGCGGACTCGGCATTTCCTACCTGCCGTCGGACGATCCGCCGCCGCTGGACCAGTTCGCGGCGAACCTGCGCGAACTGGTGGCCGCCGAAGCCGAACGCGCGGGCCTGCCCACGCCGACGATCGCGGTCGAGCCCGGCCGCGCCATCGCCGGTCCTGGCACGGTGACGCTCTACGAGGTCGGCACCATCAAGGATGTCTCGCTGGACGGCGGGCTGCGCCGCCGCTACGTGAGCGTCGACGGCGGCATGAGCGACAACATCCGGCCCGCGCTGTACCAGGCCGACTACGACTGCCGCTTGGTCTCGCGGTCGTCGCAGGCCGGGCCGGTGGTCGCGCGCGTCGTCGGAAAGCATTGCGAGAGCGGCGATATCGTCATCCGGGACACCTGGATGCCCGCCGACGTCGGCCCCGGCGACCTGATCGCCGTCGCCGCCACCGGCGCGTACTGCTACTCGATGTCCAGCCGGTACAACCAGTTGACCCGTCCCGCGGTCGTCGCGGTGCGGGACGGACAGCCGCGCCTGATCCTGCGCAGGGAGACGGTGGCGGACCTGCTCAGCTTGGAGGTGGAAGCGTGACGGCCAACGCGAAGAACGGCGTGTGGGGGACCGATCGCCCGATCGGGGTCGCGGTCCTCGGCATGGGCAACGTGGGCACCGAGGTCGTGCGCATCCTGCGTGAGCACACCGAGGACCTGCGTTCCCGCGTCGGCGCGCCGGTGGTGCTCCGCGGTGTGGCCGTGCGCAGCCTCGACACCGACCGCGGCATCCCCGCCGAGCTGCTGACCACCGACGCGGACGCACTGGTCGCCCGCCCCGACGTCGACCTGGTGGTGGAGGTGATCGGCGGCATCGATCCGCCGCGCCGGTTGATCCTGGCCGCGCTGAACGCGGGCAAATCCGTGGTGACCGCGAACAAGGCGCTGCTGGCCGACTACACCGGCGAGCTCGCCGCCGCCGCCGAGGCCAGCCGCGCCGACCTGTACTTCGAGGCCGCCGTCGCGGGCGCGATCCCCGTGGTGCGCCCGCTGATCCAGTCGCTGGCGGGCGACCGGGTGAACCGGGTCGTCGGCATCGTCAACGGCACCACCAACTTCATCCTCTCCGCCATGGACGAGACCGGCGCCGACTACTCGCGGACGCTGGCCGAGGCCACCCGCCTGGGCTACGCGGAAGCCGACCCGACCGCCGACGTGGAGGGTTACGACGCCGCGGCCAAGGCCGCGATCCTCGCCTCGCTGGCGTTCCACACCCGGGTCACCGCCGCCGACGTCTACCGCGAGGGCATCTCCCGGATCACCGCCGAGGATCTGGAGACCGCATCGGCGCTCGACTGCACGGTGAAGCTGCTGGCCATCTGCGAGCGCGTGGACGCGGGCCCCGGTGAGCCGGGACCGGAGGACGGGGGCAAGGAGCGCGTCTCGGTGCGCGTCTACCCGGCGCTCATTCCCCGCAAGCACCCGCTGGCCGCGGTGAACGGCGCGTTCAACGCGGTGGTCGTCGAGGCGGAGAACGCCGGACGGCTGATGTTCTACGGGCAGGGCGCCGGCGGTGCTCCGACCGCGTCGGCCGTGCTCGGCGATCTGGTGATGGCGGCGCGGAACAAGTTCTATGGGGGTCGCGCTCCCGGCGAATCGGTTTATGCTGAGCTACCGATCGCGCCGATCGGCGACACGCCCACCCGCTATCACGTGAACCTGCAGGTCGAGGACCGCCCTGGGGTCCTGGCCGCGGTGGCGGGCGAATTCGCCGCACATGGGGTGAGCATCTCGACCGTCCGACAAGAAGGGCACGGCTCGGGTGCGCGCCTGGTCGTGGTGACCCACCACGCCGTGGAGTCGGCGCTCGCGGACACCGTGGCCGCACTGGCGGAAATGGAATCCGTCACATCCGTGACCAGCGTTCTGAGATTGGAAGGCACCGAAGAATGACCACAGGGCACACGCCTGGCGTCGCGCCACAGGCCGGAGCGCACTCACGCTGGCCCGGCCTGATCGCGGCCTACCGCGACCGGCTCCCCGGCGCGGCCGACTGGGAACCGGTCACGCTGTTCGAGGGCGGAACGCCGCTGGTGCCCGCGCCGCACCTGTCCGAGATCACCGGCTGCGAGGTGTACCTGAAGGTCGAGGGCCTGAACCCGACCGGCTCGTTCAAGGACCGCGGCATGACGATGGCGATGACCGACGCCAAGTACCGCGGCCAGAAGGCGGTGCTGTGCGCGTCCACGGGTAACACCTCGGCCTCCGCCGCGGCGTACGCCACCCGCGCCGGTATGAGCTGCGCCGTGCTGATTCCGCAGGGCAAGATCGCCATGGGCAAGCTGGCCCAGGCCGTGATGCTCGGCGCGAAGATCATCCAGGTGCAGGGCAACTTCGACGACTGCCTGGAACTCGCCCGCAAGGTCACCGCCGATTTCCCCAGCATCGGCCTGGTCAACTCGGTGAACCCGGCCCGCATCGAGGGCCAGAAGACGGCGGCCTTCGAGATCTGCGACGTGCTCGGCAAGGCCCCCGACGTGCACGCCCTCCCCGTCGGCAACGCGGGCAACATCACCGCGTACTGGCGTGGCTACCGGGAGTACCACGCCGACGGCATCACCGGGGGTCTGCCGCGCATGCTCGGCGTGCAGGCCGCCGGCGCGGCCCCGCTGGTCAACGGCGTCCCGGTGAAGGACCCCGAGACCATCGCCACGGCGATCCGGATCGGCGCGCCCGCGTCCTGGAACGGCGCCGTCGAGGCCAAGGAACAGTCCGGTGGCGCTTTCCGCGCCGCCACCGACGAGGAGATTCTCGACGCGTACCGCCTGGTCGCGGCCACCGAAGGCGTGTTCGTCGAGCCAGCGTCGGCGGCCAGTGTCGCCGGTGTGCTCGCCGCACGCAAGGAAGGCTGGCTGGATGCCGGGCTCACCGTGGTGTGCACCGTGACCGGCAACGGCCTCAAGGACCCCGACACCGCGCTGTCGGGCATGCCGCAGGTGCAGCCGATCTCCGTCGACCCGGTCGCGGTGGCCGCCGAATTAGAGCTGGCCTGAGTTGAATTCGCGCGAAAGCCAGGTCATGAGCGCGACGCTGCCCGCTGGTCTGACCGTGACCGCACGGGTGCCCGCGTCCACCGCGAACCTCGGTCCCGGGTTCGACTCGCTCGGTATGGCATTGGGGATCTACGACGAAATCCAGGTGCGAACCACCGATTCCGGGCTCACCATCCGGGTCGAGGGTGAGGGCGCCGACGACGTGCCCTGGGGCCCTTCGCATCTCGTTGTCCGTGCGATCGAGCGCGGCCTGGAAGCGGCGGGCGTATGGGCCGACGGCCTCGATGTGGTGTGCCGCAACGTGATTCCACATTCCCGCGGACTCGGCTCCTCGGCCTCGGCGGTGGTCGGCGGACTGGCCGCCGGGTGCGCTCTCGCCGCGAAGCTGGACCCGGCGCTGGCCACGTCCCCAGACCGAATGGTGCAGCTGGCCGCGGAATTCGAGGGGCATCCGGACAACGCGGCGGCCAGCGTGCTCGGCGGCATCGTAGTCTCCTGGACCGAGACCGATCATCCGGCCGACGAGGCCCCCGGCACGGAATACCACGGTCGCGTCTACCGCGCGGTGCGGCTGGAGGCGCATGCGGCGCTGCGCCCGGTGGTGCTGATCCCGCAGGAGCGCTCCTCCACCGCGCACACCCGCGGCCTGCTGCCCGACGTCGTGCCGCACAGCGACGCGGCGTTCAACGTCAGTCGCGCCGCGCTGGCCGTCGTGGCACTCACCCAGCGTCCCGACCTGTTGCTTCCCGCCACCGCGGACCGGCTGCACCAAACCCAGCGTGCCCCCGCGCTACCGTTGACCACCGCTTGGATCACCCGCCTGCGCACGGCGGGCATCGCGGCCACCGTCTCCGGGGCGGGACCGACCATCTTGGCCATGGGGACCAGCGAATTTCCCGCGGAACTCCGCGAACTGGCGGCGGCCGACGGCCTGCGCGTGGTGGAGCCGGGAATCGCCGAAGGCGTCCTGGTCGACTGACGGCGAGTCTGCCTTGCCGAGATTCGCAATGGACAGCTATTCTGGGCAGGTCCGTACATCGTGCGCATCAGACGCCGGTGCTTCATCAGGGCAATCGCTCCAGCAGGCTCCAGGCTCGAGCCTCCAGGCCATGGGGGTGCTGCGTAGCTGCGCAACTGGAATGATCTCTCCCCACCTTTCACCAACGGTGGAGAAGCCGCCGGGCCGGCGGGGCAGGTGATACGGCACACAGCGCCCGGACGGACGCATCCCAGTCCGGCAGAATGCCCGGGCTGCGGGACGAACCCTCGAAACAGCACACGGCAATCGAGGGAAGGAAAGGATTTCCGTGACAGATACGGACCTGCTCGCGACACCCGGCGTGGAATCGAGCCCGACGGGCGAGCGCGAAAGTGAATCCGGACAGATTTCGAAGATGAGCGAACACACCGACGTCGCACGATCGGGGCTGACTGGAATGTTGTTGCCGCAACTGCGCGCGCTCGCGGGGGAGCTCGGTATCCGAGGCACCTCCGGGATGCGCAAGGGCGATCTGATCGCCGCCATCAAGGAAAATCAGGCCGCGGGCAAGGCGGCGAAGGTGGAGAAGCCCGCCAAGAGCGAGGCCAAGTCCGCGGCAACCACCAAGGCCGACGCGCCCGCGAAGGCCGGTGCCCCCGCCAAGACCGCCGCTCCCGCGGAGC
>NZ_BDBC01000023.1 GCF_001612785.1 Nocardia beijingensis NBRC 16342 | reverse complement strand
TTTCACGAAAGGCCCTCGACCACGTCGAGGGCCTTTCGTCGTTTCTCGGCTGAGAACGTTTCATAGCAATTTCGCAGGGAACTACAAGCGTACGT
Organism: Nocardia beijingensis NBRC 16342; assembly: GCF_001612785.1. Classification (GTDB taxonomy): domain Bacteria; phylum Actinomycetota; class Actinomycetes; order Mycobacteriales; family Mycobacteriaceae; genus Nocardia; species Nocardia beijingensis. Next base: position 5,202 of record NZ_BDBC01000023.1, on the reverse strand, counting down.
AGCGTGCGGACGGCGATGATGGATGGTGCGAGAGGATCGCCGTCCCGCGCGAACAAACGGAGGTATGCATGCTCGTCGCGACGACGCCGGACCAGCCGGCGCCGCCCGAATCCGCCCCGACGGCGCGACCGCGCTGGTGGCGGCCGAGGCTGCCCGCGACAGCGGTGTACTTGCTGGGGCTGATCGCCGTCTCGGCGGTCTTCTCCGTCCTGAGCGACTCCGCGCAGACCCGCATGGTGCTGCACGCGAGCACGAACCTCCAGAACCTGTTGGAAGGCCGGATCGGAACGTTGCTGGCGAGCGCGTTCGTGATCGGCGACGTCGTCGGGTCGTGGGTGATCATCCCGCTGCTCGCGTGTCTGCTCGCGCTCGCTGAGCTGCGCTTCGGCGCGCTGCGGTTGGTGCGTGTCTTCCTGGCCGGCCATATCGGCGCCACGCTGTTCGTCGCGGCGGGCCTGTGGGTGGGTGTGGAGGCCGGATGGGTGCCCGCGAGCATCCGCTGGGCCGAGGACGTCGGTGTCAGCTACGGCGCCATGGCGCTCATCGGCGCGCTGGTGGCCGCCCTGCCGTACCGCTGGCGCGCCGCGTGGTCGACGCTGTGGTCCATCGTCGCGGTCGAGGGTGTGCTCATCGAGCAGACCTTCACCCAGGTCGGTCACTTGGTGGCGTTGCTTATCGGCACCGTGGTCGGCTTCTGCATGATCTGGGCCAGGACGACCACTCGGCGGCGGCTCACCCGCGTCGAAAGCGCCTTGCTCGCCGTGAGCGTGGTGCTCGCGGCGATTCTGCTCATGGGCTGACGACGGGCGGGCGCAGGCGTTCGCCTACAGTGCTTGGGTGCGCCTAGTGATTGCTCGCTGTCAGGTCGACTACGTGGGGCGACTCACCGCCCATCTTCCGATGGCCCGCAGGCTACTGCTGATGAAAGCGGACGGCTCGGTGCTCGTGCACTCCGACGGCGGCTCGTACAAGCCGCTGAACTGGATGAGCCCGCCGTGCTGGCTGGAGGAACGCAACGGCGACGCGCAACTTCCGGATGGGGCCAAGGCGCTGTGGGTCGTTGCCAACAAGGCCGGCGAAGAACTCCGCATCACCATCGAGGACATCGAGCACGACTCCTCACACGAACTGGGCGTCGACCCGGGCTTGGTGAAAGACGGTGTGGAAGCCCATCTGCAAGAGCTGCTGGCCGAGCACGTGCACACGCTCGGCGCGGGCTACACCCTCATCCGTCGCGAGTACATGACCGCGATCGGCCCGGTGGACCTACTGTGCCGGGACGCCGACGGCGGCACCGTCGCGGTGGAGATCAAACGGCGCGGTGAGATCGACGGCGTCGAACAGCTCACCCGCTACCTCGAGCTGCTGAACCGGGACCCCTTGCTGGCTCCGGTGGCGGGCGTCTTCGCCGCGCAGCAGATCAAGCCGCAGGCGCGCACGTTGGCGGAGGACCGCGGCATCCGCTGTCTCACACTCGATTACGAGGCCCTGCGTGGCACGGAGAGCAACGAATTCCGCTTGTTCTGAACTCGGGGGCCTGCGGGGCAGGCACGGGCGAGTAATAGGCTTGTCGCATGCCCCGCCGGAAACCGCGTTCGGATCGCCATGCTGATCACTCGCGGTCGGGCGGCACGTCGATCGGCGATGTCTTCGGGCGAACCGAATCGGGTCCCGACGGCGACGAGACGTATATGGTCCGCACCATTCCGGGGGCCCGCGCGATTAAGACCTATCGCTGTCCCGGCTGTGATCACGAGATTCCGCCCGGCGTCGCGCACGTCGTCGCGTGGCCCGCTTACGGCGGAGAAGAAGACCGGCGGCATTGGCATCGTGGATGCTGGAACGGGCGACGTACTCGGCGGATCACCCGGCGCTGGTCCTGACGCCTCGAGGGCACAGATGGCCCCGGAATTAAGGAAGGCCGCCCCGGAGTGGGGCGGCCTTCGATGAATTGGTTTCGGTTTGCCGCAGTCGCCGTGGCCCGACGTCAGTTGCTGATGTCGGCGCTCTCGCGCTCGTCCGCGTCGATCTCGTCGTCCTCGGTGGCGACCTCGGGGATCGCCTTCTGCCGGGAGCCGGTGACCGACTTGGTGTTGCCGCCGATCGACTTGCGCTGATCCGGGACGCCGTCCAGCAATTCGCTCTCCCGGTTGACCGCGGCGAGCATCGCGGGCACCGAGTCGAGCTGACCGCGGATACCGAGCAGCTGGGCGAGCACGCGGCCGCGCAGCACGCGCATCTCCTCGGCCAGTTCCTTCGCGTGCGCGATCTTGCGCTCGGAGGTCTGGGTGGCGGAGGTGATGAGGCGGTTGGCCTCGTCGGTCGCGTCCTTGATCCGCTGGGCGGCCTCGGCGCGGCTGGTGGCTTCCAGCTCCTCCATGGCGCGGGTGAGCTTGGTGCGACGCTCGGCCATGGTGGCCTCGAAGTCCTGCTGGGTGGCCTTGCGCTTCGCGTCGGCTTCCTTCGCGATGCGGTCGGCTTCGGCCTGGGCGGCCTCGATGATCTTGGCGGACTCGGTGCGCGCGTTCGCGAGGGTCTGCTCGAATTCGATTTCGAGCGCCTCGCGCTTCTCCTTGGTCTCGGCGAGCAGCGACTCGTACTTGCCACGCATCTCGGTGGCCTGCTGCTCGGCGATCGACACCATTTCGGCGGCCTCGGCCTGCGCCAGAGCACGAACCTCGGACGCCTCGTCGGAGGCGAGCCGGAGCATGCGGGAAATACGGTCGGACATGCCTTCCGCGGTGGTCGGCGGCACCGAGAGTCGGTCGACCTCCTTGCGGAGTTCGTCGATCTCGTCGCGCGCGTCTTCCAGCTGGCTCGCGAGGTTACGTGCTTGGGCCGCAGCCGCATCGCGGTCGGTGGCGGTGACTCTCAGTTCCGCGTCGAAGCGGTCGAAGTAATTACGCACCTCGTCTTGCGCATAACCCTTGCGCACAACGGTGAAGGGCAGTGCAACGAAGCGATTGCGATCGGACTCGGGTGACGACATGGCACACAAACTACAGCCTGAAGACAGCCGATGGTGACTCGACTGCGAATGTCATTCCAACGAGTTTTCCCGACCTGACGCCGATACTAGTGCGTAACATTCGCGTTCGGTTCGACCAACTCGATCAGCACACCTCCAGCATCCTTCGGGTGGATGAAATTGATGCGGGAATCGGCCGTTCCGTGCCGCGGGGCCTCGTACAGCAAACGCAGACCCTTGGCGCGCAGGTACGCCGAGACGGCCTCGATGTCGGTCACCCGGTAGGCCAGTTGCTGCAAGCCGGGCCCGCTACGGTCGATGAACTTCGCGATCGTCGATTCGGCGTCGAGGGGGGCCAGCAACTGCAGGGCAGTGGCGCGGTCGGGTGCGCCGGGCAGCGACAGCATCGCCTCGTGCACGCCCTGGGCCTCGTTGACCTCGCGGTGGGTCTCGATCATGCCCAGGTTCTCCGCATACCAGGCGACCGCGGCGTCCAGGTCCGGCACCGCGATGCCGACGTGGTCGACCGCGGTGACGTAGTCCGCGGGGATGAAAGACGACTGTTCGATAACGTTGCTCACCATTCGAAAGTAGCGCGACCTGGCACGGGGTGCGCGGGACGCACCCGCTACCGTTGAGTAGGAACACCTGCTCTCGCATTGCCCGGTGTGGGCGCGAGCAGGTCCGATCTACGAATGCGAGGCTCGTCGTGACCACTTCCGTGATCGTCTCCGGTGCGCGTACCCCGGTCGGCAGGCTGCTCGGAGGTCTGAAGGACTTCAGCGGTTCCGATCTGGGCGGGTTCGCGATCAAGGCGGCGCTGGAGAAGGGCGGTGTCGCGCCCGACCAGGTCGATTACGTGATCATGGGTCAGGTGCTGACCGCGGGCGCGGGGCAGATCCCGGCCCGGCAGGCCGCGGCGGCCGCCGGTATCCCGATGGACGTGCCCGCGCTGACGCTGAACAAGGTCTGCCTGTCGGGCATCAACGCGATCGCGCTGGCCGACCAGCTGATCCGGGCCGGCGAGTACGAGATCGTCGTCGCGGGTGGTCAGGAGTCCATGAGCCAGGCGCCGCACCTGCTGGAGAAGAGCAGGGAGGGCTTCAAGTACGGCGACGTGACCCTGCGCGATCACATGGCCTACGACGGTCTGCACGACATCTTCACCGATCAGGCGATGGGCGCGCTCACCGAGTCGCGTAACGAGGCCGACCGGATCAGCCGGGAGGATCAGGACGCGTTCGCGGCGGCTTCGCACCAGCGTGCGGCGGCGGCGTGGAAGAACGGCGTGTTCGACGACGAGGTGGTCCCCGTCGCGGTGCCGCAGCGCAAGGGTGATCCGGTGCTGGTGACCACGGACGAGGGCATCCGCGCCGACACCACGGTGGAGTCGCTGGCCAAACTGCGTCCGGCGTTCCGTAAGGACGGCACGATCACCGCGGGCACCGCGTCGCAGATCTCCGACGGCGCCGCGGCGGTCGTGGTGATGAGCAAGGAGAAAGCGCAGGCGCTGGGTCTGAGCTGGATCGCCGAGATCGGCGCGGCCGGTGTGGTCGCGGGTCCGGACTCGACCTTGCAGGACCAGCCCGCCAACGCGATCGCCAAAGCCTGCGCGCGTGAGGGCATCTCGCCCGCCGACCTGGACCTGGTGGAGATCAACGAGGCGTTCGCCGCCGTCGGCATCGCCTCCACGCGCAAGCTGGGCATCGATCCGGAGAAGGTGAACGTCAACGGCGGCGCCATCGCCATCGGCCACCCCCTCGGCATGTCCGGCGCCCGCATCCTGCTGCACCTGGTGCTCGAGCTGAAGCGCCGCGGCGGCGGCGTCGGCGCGGCCGCGCTCTGCGGCGGCGGCGGTCAGGGCGACGCGCTGATCGTCCGCGTCTGAGTTCGTCGGAACCACCCGCGCAATCATCGACCGATGGCCGCCCCGCTGTGGGCGGCCATCGGCCGTTCTCGCAGGGCAGTCGACCGGTGCAGAGAGCGGTCGGGAGTACGGCAAACGAAGCGGGGCCGAAGCTTGCTCCGTTCACGGCCCGGGTCGCGTGAGTGTGGACGCCATGTAGGTGACGATTGAGCTTGCGAGCAGTCGGGCTGAGCCGTGAACCGGCCACAACAAAGGCGAGCAACCTGATAGCGGGCTCGACACCATCGCGCCCAGCGCACCGCAACCACGACTTTCGAGCGAAGCGAGACCAAGCATTGCCGTTCGCGGCCCGGCTCGCGCTTGTGCG
>NZ_BDBC01000022.1 GCF_001612785.1 Nocardia beijingensis NBRC 16342 | reverse complement strand
GGATGTTCCGGCGGTGTCCTACTCTCCCACACCCTGTCGAGTGCAGTACCATCGGCGCTGGCAGGCTTAGCTTCCGGGTTCGGAATGGGACCGGGCGTTTCCCCACCGCTATGACCGCCGTAACTCTATGAAACTATCCACACCCCTCCCACACTCCCCGCCCTTTTCGGGCACGCCCCTCCACACCGAAGTGATGGGAGCGAAGTGTGTTCCGGGTATCTGTGTGTTGTTTCAGATACCGCACAGTGGACGCGTAGCAACCTTTGTTGGTAAGTCCTCGGCCGATTAGTACCGGTCACCTCCACACGTTACCGTGCTTCCAGTTCCGGCCTATCAACCCCATGGTCTATAGGGGGCCTTAACCACTCGAGGTGGTGAGAAACCTCATCTTGGAACAGGCTTCCCGCTTAGATGCTTTCAGCGGTTATCCCTTCCGAACGTAGCCAACCAGCAGTGCCCTTGGCAGGACAACTGGCACACCAGAGGTTCGTCCGTCCCGGTCCTCTCGTACTAGGGACAGCCTTCCTCAAGTTTCTGACGCGCGCGGCGGATAGAGACCGAACTGTCTCACGACGTTCTAAACCCAGCTCGCGTGCCGCTTTAATGGGCGAACAGCCCAACCCTTGGGACCTACTCCAGCCCCAGGATGCGACGAGCCGACATCGAGGTGCCAAACCATCCCGTCGATATGGACTCTTGGGGAAGATCAGCCTGTTATCCCCGGGGTACCTTTTATCCGTTGAGCGACACCGCTTCCACATGCCGGTGCCGGATCACTAGTCCCGACTTTCGTCCCTGCTCGACCCGTCAGTCTCACAGTCAAGCTCCCTTGTGCACTTGCACTCGACACCTGATTGCCAACCAGGCTGAGGGAACCTTTGGGCGCCTCCGTTACATTTTGGGAGGCAACCGCCCCAGTTAAACTACCCACCAGGCACTGTCCCTGAACCCGATCAGGGTCCGAGGTTAGAAGTCCAATACGACCAGAGTGGTATTTCAACGACGACTCCACGAACACTGGCGTGCCCGCTTCACAGTCTCCCACCTATCCTACACAAACCGTACCGAACACCAATACCAAGCTATAGTGAAGGTCCCGGGGTCTTTTCGTCCTGCCGCGCGTAACGAGCATCTTTACTCGTAATGCAATTTCGCCGAGTCTGTGGTTGAGACAGCAGAGAAGTCGTTACGCCATTCGTGCAGGTCGGAACTTACCCGACAAGGAATTTCGCTACCTTAGGATGGTTATAGTTACCACCGCCGTTTACCGGGGCTTAAATTCTCAGCTTCGCACCCGAAGGCGCTAACCGGTCCTCTTAACCTTCCGGCACCGGGCAGGCGTCAGTCCGTATACATCGTCTTACGACTTCGCACGGACCTGTGTTTTTAGTAAACAGTCGCTTCTCTCTGGTCTCTGCGACCACACCCAGCTCAGGAAGCAAAGTCCCGTCACCAGACGTGGTCCCCCTTCTCCCGAAGTTACGGGGGCATTTTGCCGAGTTCCTTAACCACAGTTCTCTCGATCGCCTCGGTATTCTCTACCTGACCACCTGTGTCGGTTTGGGGTACGGGCCGTGTACCAACTCACTAGAGGCTTTTCTCGGCAGCATAGGATCACTGAATTCGCCTCAATCGGCTACGCATCACCTCTCAGGCTTGTGTGACACGGATTTGCCTATGTCACGCCCTACCGGCTTACACCAGGTAATCCACCACCTGGCCCAGCTACCTTCCTGCGTCACCCCATCGCTTGACTACTACAGCAGGGGTCGTGCGCAGCCGCTTCAAGCTTCCCGAAGGAAGTCCATCCACATTTGGGCACTTAGCACCACTGATTCGCCATTGGGCGCGGATACACGGGTACGGGAATATCAACCCGTTGTCCATCGACTACGCCTGTCGGCCTCGCCTTAGGTCCCGACTCACCCTGGGCGGATTAACCTGGCCCAGGAACCCTTGGTCATTCGGCGGACGAGTTTCTCACTCGTCTTTCGCTACTCATGCCTGCATTCTCACTCGCACAGCCTCCACAACTGGGTCACCCCGCTGCTTCCACGGCTGCACGACGCTCCCCTACCCACCCCAACACCTGGCTCGAAAGCAGGCGCATGTTGGAGTGCCGCGGCTTCGGCGGTGTACTTGAGCCCCGCTACATTGTCGGCGCAGGATCACTTGACCAGTGAGCTATTACGCACTCTTTCAAGGGTGGCTGCTTCTAAGCCAACCTCCTGGTTGTCTTCGCGACCCCACATCCTTTTCCACTTAGTACACGCTTAGGGGCCTTAGCCGGCGATCTGGGCTGTTTCCCTCTCGACTACGAAGCTTATCCCCCGCAGTCTCACTGCCACGCTCTCACACACCGGCATTCGGAGTTTGGCTGACTTCGGTAAGCTTGTAGGCCCCCTAGGCCATCCAGTAGCTCTACCTCCGGCGTGAAACACGTGACGCTGCACCTAAATGCATTTCGGGGAGAACCAGCTATCACGGAGTTTGATTGGCCTTTCACCCCTACCCACAGCTCATCCCCTCAGTTTTCAACCTAAGTGGGTTCGGGCCTCCACGACGTCTTACCGTCGCTTCACCCTGGCCATGGGTAGATCACTCCGCTTCGGGTCCATGACATGCGACTCAAAACGCCCTATTCGGACTCGCTTTCGCTACGGCTACCCCACACGGGTTAACCTCGCCACACACCGATGACTCGCAGGCTCATTCTTCAAAAGGCACGCCATCACCCCACCAAAAGGAAGGCTCTGACGGATTGTAAGCGTCCGGTTTCAGGTACTATTTCACTCCCCTCCCGGGGTACTTTTCACCTTTCCCTCACGGTACTAGTCCGCTATCGGTCACCAGGGAGTATTCAGGCTTACCGGGTGGTCCCGGCAGATTCACAGCAGATTTCACGGGCCCGCTGCTACTCGGGCACCCACTACAACAGAGCACGCATTTTCGTCTACGGGACTCTCACCCTCTACGACAGGCCGTTCCAGACCACTTCGACTAACACGCACTTTTCTGACTGTTGCCCACCACGGCAGTGATAGGAAAGTAGGCCCCACTACCCCACACGTGCAACACCTGCCGGCTATCACACACGCATGGTTTAGCCTCATCCGCTTTCGCTCGCCACTACTCACGGAATCACAATTGTTTTCTCTTCCTGTGGGTACTGAGATGTTTCACTTCCCCACGTTCCCTCCCCACCGCCTATATATTCAACGGAGGGTGACACGACATCACTCGTGCCGGGTTTCCCCATTCGGAAATCCTCGGATCTCAGCTCGGTTGACAGCTCCCCGAGGCTTATCGCAGCCTCCTACGTCCTTCATCGGCTCCTGGTGCCAAGGCATCCACCGAACGCTCTTCAACACTTACAAACAAAGATGCTCGCGTCCACTGTGCAGTTCTCAAACAACACACCCGAAAGAATCCTGTCCCGACACCAGCACCCCAACCCCCAAGAGGGCCGAGACCGGTATGACCGGAGAAACTCCCGGATCGTATCTTTTGCCTGGAAAGAACGTCTGTTCTTTCAGGACCCAACAGTGTGTCGATATATCAACCGCCAGCCGGTCATCGAAGACCAACCGATCGCGGAAGAGGTTGTCAGCGTTCCACCCATGAGCTCCGCAGTCCCACATTCGAGGACATGAACGGCTCTGCCAGCGACGATCCCGACTGTTCGGGACATCGACTGGAGAATGCTCCTTAGAAAGGAGGTGATCCAGCCGCACCTTCCGGTACGGCTACCTTGTTACGACTTCGTCCCAATCGCCGATCCCACCTTCGACGGCTCCCTCCCACAAGGGGTTAGGCCACCGGCTTCGGGTGTTACCGACTTTCATGACGTGACGGGCGGTGTGTACAAGGCCCGGGAACGTATTCACCGCAGCGTTGCTGATCTGCGATTACTAGCGACTCCAACTTCACGGGGTCGAGTTGCAGACCCCGATCCGAACTGAGACCGGCTTTAAGGGATTCGCTCCACCTCACGGTATCGCAGCCCTCTGTACCGGCCATTGTAGCATGTGTGAAGCCCTGGACATAAGGGGCATGATGACTTGACGTCGTCCCCACCTTCCTCCGAGTTGACCCCGGCAGTCTCCTGCGAGTCCCCGGCATAATCCGCTGGCAACACAGGACAAGGGTTGCGCTCGTTGCGGGACTTAACCCAACATCTCACGACACGAGCTGACGACAGCCATGCACCACCTGTACACCGACCACAAGGGGGCCTACATCTCTGCAGGTTTCCGGTGTATGTCAAACCCAGGTAAGGTTCTTCGCGTTGCATCGAATTAATCCACATGCTCCGCCGCTTGTGCGGGCCCCCGTCAATTCCTTTGAGTTTTAGCCTTGCGGCCGTACTCCCCAGGCGGGGCGCTTAATGCGTTAGCTACGGCACGGATCCCGTGGAAGGAAACCCACACCTAGCGCCCACCGTTTACGGCGTGGACTACCAGGGTATCTAATCCTGTTCGCTACCCACGCTTTCGCTTCTCAGCGTCAGTTACTGCCCAGAGACCCGCCTTCGCCACCGGTGTTCCTCCTGATATCTGCGCATTTCACCGCTACACCAGGAATTCCAGTCTCCCCTGCAGTACTCAAGTCTGCCCGTATCGCCTGCAAGCTCACAGTTGAGCTGTGAGTTTTCACAGACGACGCGACAAACCGCCTACAAGCTCTTTACGCCCAGTAATTCCGGACAACGCTCGCACCCTACGTATTACCGCGGCTGCTGGCACGTAGTTGGCCGGTGCTTCTTCTACAGGTACCGTCACTTGCGCTTCGTCCCTGTCGAAAGAGGTTTACAACCCGAAGGCCGTCATCCCTCACGCGGCGTCGCTGCATCAGGCTTTCGCCCATTGTGCAATATTCCCCACTGCTGCCTCCCGTAGGAGTCTGGGCCGTGTCTCAGTCCCAGTGTGGCCGGTCGCCCTCTCAGGCCGGCTACCCGTCGTCGCCTTGGTAGGCCATTACCCCACCAACAAGCTGATAGGCCGCGGGCCCATCTCGCACCGATAAATCTTTCCACCCCCAGCCATGCGACCAGAAGTCATATCCGGTATTAGACCCAGTTTCCCAGGCTTATCCCGAAGTGCGAGGCAGATCACCCACGTGTTACTCACCCGTTCGCCGCTCGTGTACCCCGAAGGGCCTTACCGCTCGACTTGCATGTGTTAAGCACGCCGCCAGCGTTCGTCCTGAGCCAGGATCAAACTCTCCGTTGAAGACTC
>NZ_BDBC01000021.1 GCF_001612785.1 Nocardia beijingensis NBRC 16342 | reverse complement strand
CGGCTCGCGCTTGTGCGCGGCCGCCGCGTACGCGACGAAGGAGCGAGCGGCGATCGCCCGAACCTGAGCCGCAACAGCGCCGCCAACATCCAGTGCAGGCTCGGCTGAAACCCAGCTTTCGAACCGCGCGCCCTACGTCTGTGCATTTGCCGTTCGCGGCCCGGCTCGCGTGTGCGGCCGCCGCGTCCGCGACGAGGCCACAAGCGGCGGCCGAGCGAACGGGAGCGGCGCAAGGACTGCGCACCCAGTGCAGGCCCGCCCGGCCGAACGAACCCGACTTCTGAACCGCGCCCTGTGTCCCAGCGTTCGACACCAACGTGCCCAGCGCACCCCGACCACGTCTTTCGAGCGAAGCGAGACCAAGCCTGTTCCGTTCGCGGCCCGGCTCGCGTGTGCGCGGCCGCCGCGTAGGCGACGAAGGAGCAAGCGGCGGTCGGGCACACGCGAGCCACAAGGGGGCCGCGAACACGCGGCGCCGCAGGCGCCGCAATTAGACACAGCTCACTACGACAGCCTGTAGTGCATCCGGCAGAATGGGCGCATGGGCAATGTCTTCGACCTGAGCACGGTGGCCAAGCGGTTTCGTTTCATCGCGGTGCTCGAGGCGATCTCCTGGCTGCTGCTGATCATCGGCATGGTGTTCAAGCGGATTCCGGAGCCGGTGTTGTGGCCGGTCAAGGTGTTCGGCATGACGCACGGCATCGTGTTCGTGCTGTTCGTGATCACCGCGATCGTTGCGGCGCGCGAGCTCGGCTGGAACGCCAAGACCACCGTTCTGGCGCTGGTGTCGAGCATCCCGCCGTTCTGCACGGTGCTGTTCGAGGTCTGGGCGGTGCGCACGGGGCGGTTGGGTGAGCTGAGCAACGCCGGTTCGGTCGAGTCCGGGGCACCCGCTTCCGCCACGTCGTGACAAACTGGAGGTCGTGAATCGACCAGCCGCACGCCGTCCTTCGCCCGCTGTCGCCGCCGCCATGTCCGGCGCTGTCGATCTGTCCAGCCTGAAGCAGCCCGCCGGGGCCGCGAGTGGTCCGGCCGGTGGCGACCACGCGGTTTCCGAGGCCGATTTCGAGACCAAGGTCCTGCGCCGTTCGATGCAGGTGCCCGTGGTGGTCGTGCTGTACTCGCAGCGCAGTCCGGGCAGCATCGAACTGGTGCGGACGCTGGAACGTCTGGTGGCCGCCGACGGCGGCACCTGGGACCTGGCCACCGTCGAGGCCGAGGCCAATATGCGCATCGCGCAGGCGCTGCGGGTGCAGGGCATCCCGACGGTCATCGCGATCGCGGCCGGGCAGCCGCTGGCCGATTTCGAGGGCGCCCAGCCCGAGCCGCAGGTGCGGCAGTGGTTGAACGCCGTGGTCGACGCGGTGGCGGGCAAGCTGGAGGGCGGGCCGCAGCCGCAGGCGGAAGCGGAGGACCCGCGTTTCGCGGCGGCCGAGGCGGCGCTCGAGCACGGTGACCTGGCCGGCGCCGAGGCCGCCTACCAAGCGATTCTCGACGCCGAACCGGCGAACGAGGAGGCCAAGGGCGCACTGCGTCAGCTCCGCTTCCTCGCCAGGGCTCAGGAACTGCCGGAGTCGGCCATCGCCGATGCCGACGCCGACCCCTCGAACGTCGATGCCGCGATCAAAGCCGCTGATCTCGAACTGTTCCAACAGCGTCCCGAAGCGGCCTTCGACCGGCTGATCGCCGTCGTCAAGCGGACCTCCGGCGACGAGCGCACCAAGGCGCGTACCCGCCTGCTGGAGCTGTTCGAGCTGTTCGACCAGGCCGAGCCGTTCGTCGTGGCCGCGCGCCGCAAGCTGGCGGCGGCGCTGTACTGAGTCGCGGCGCGCGCGCTCGACTCGGCCCGCGTGGGTGCGGACTCAGTGCAGGGTTGCCGCGAGAGGCTCGCCGATGAACGGCCTGGTCGGGCCTTCGGGCGATCCACCGCGCCGCCGACGAACCGTGGCGGGTCAGCTCCAGGCTCGCCGATCGTCAGTGCAGCGCGAAGTGCTCACCCCGGCAGGGAATCGGGCGCACATTCGGGGTCGTGCCGGGTGCGGCGCGCGGTTCGCTAGGCGGGACGCAGCCAGACCGCGCCGTGTGGTGCGAGCGTCACCGTGGCGGAGGCGGGGCGGTCGTGCCACGGCTCGTCGGTCGCCGTCACCTCGCCCAGGTTGCCGAGACCGGAGCCGCCGTAGTCCACGGCGTCGGTGTTGAGGATCTCGAGCCAGGGACCGGAGTGCGGAAGGCCGACCCGGTAGGCGTCGTGCGCCGATCCGGAGAAGTTGTAGACGCAGGCCACCACCGAGCCGTCTGAGCCGTAGCGCAGGAACGCCAGCACGTTGTTCGCTCGGTCGTTCGCCTCGATCCAGGCGTAGCCGCCGGGGGTGGTGTCCTGGCTCCACAGTGCCGGGTGGGCGCGGTAGACGGCGTTCAGGTCGCGCACCAGCGTGGTGATGCCCTGGTGCAGCGGGTTGTCCCGTTCGTGCCAGTCCAGGCCGCGATCGTGCGACCACTCCCGGAACTGGCCGAAATCCTGCCCCATGAACAGCAGCTGTTTACCCGGGTGCGCCCACATGTAGGCCAGCAGCGCCCGCACGCCGCCGGCTTTGGCGAAATCGTCGCCGGGCATCCTGGTCCACAGCGTGCCTTTGCCGTGCACGACCTCGTCATGGCTGATCGGCAGCACGTAGTTCTCGCTCCAGGCGTAGACCAGTGAGAAGGTGATCTCGTTGTGGTGCCAGGAGCGGTGCACCGGGTCGCGGCCGAGGAACCCGAGGGTGTCGTGCATCCAGCCCATGTTCCATTTCATGGTGAAGCCGAGCCCGCCGACATCGATGCCGCGGGTGACGCCGGGCCAGGTGGTCGACTCCTCGGCGATGGTCACCACGCCGGGGTGATGCCGGTGCAGCGTCTCGTTGAGGTCTTGGAGGAAGTCGACGGCCTCCAGGTTCTCCCGGCCGCCGTGCACGTTGGGCTCCCACTGGCCGTCGGCGCGGGAGTAGTCCAGATAGAGCATGGACGCGACGGCGTCGACGCGCAGGCCGTCGATGTGGAATTCCTCGATCCAGTAGCGGGCGTTGGCGATGAGGAAGTTGCGCACTTCGTGCCTGCCGAAGTCGAACACGTAGGTGCCCCAGTCGAGTTGCTCGCCCCGGCGCGGGTCGGCGTGCTCGTAGAGCGGGGTGCCGTCGAATCGGGCCAGCGCCCACTCGTCGCGCGGGAAGTGGGCGGGCACCCAGTCCAGCAGAACGCCGATGCCCGCCGCGTGCATGCGGTCGACGAACACGCGGAAGTCGTCGGGGGAGCCGAATCGCGCCGTCGGCGCGTAGTAGGAGGTGACCTGGTAGCCCCACGAACCACCGAACGGATGCTCGGCGATGGGGAGCAATTCGATGTGGGTGTATCCGGTCCCCCGCACGTATTCGGCGAGCTGATCGGCCAGTTCGCGATAGCCGAGGCCGGGCCGCCACGAACCGAGATGCACTTCGTAGACGCTCATCGGGGCGCGGGTGGGGTCGGTGGCCGTGCGCTGTTCGAGCCAGGCGCTGTCCTGCCACACGTGATGGCTCTCGGTGACCACCGATGCCGTGGCCGGGGGGTGTTCGGTGGCGAAGGCCAGCGGGTCGGCGTGATCGACGGTCCGGCCGTCGGCGCCGTGCACGCGGAATTTGTACTTGGCGCCCGGTCCGACACCGGGGACGAAGACTTCCCAGATCCCGGACGACCCCAGCGCGCGCATCGGCGCGGTGTTGCCGCTCCAGCCGTCGAAGTCCCCGATCACGGTGACGCCGCGCGCGTTCGGCGCCCACACCGCGAACGAGGTGCCCGTCACATCACCGTCGAGGGTCGTGTAGCGGCGCGGGTGCGCACCGAGCACTTCCCAGAGGCGTTCGTGGCGGCCTTCGCCGATCAGGTGCAGGTCGAGTTCGCCGAGCGTGGGCAGGAAGCGGTAGCCGTCGGCGCCGATGACGGTCCGGCCGCCCGGGTAGGTCGTCACGACGCGATAGTCCATGATCTCCGGGTACGGCAGCACCGCGGCGAAGACGCCGTGACCAAGGGACTTCAGCTCGTGGTCGTCGCCGCCGACGCGCACCGACACGGTTTCCGCGTGCGGCCGCAGCACCCGGACGGCCGTGCCGTCGGGATGGGGATGCGCGCCGAGCACGGTGTGCGGGTCGGTATGGGTGCCCGCCGCGAGGAGCATGAGGTCGCGACGTTTCATCGCAGCGTCCTGCGGTAGGCCAGTTCGGTGCGAGCCTGCTGGGACACCGGGGGCAGCGCGATGACGTGCGCGACGGCGCGTGCTGGGTCCAAGCGCACGTAATTGGTCTGCGCCCAGTGGTATTCCTCGCCGCTGACCTCGTCGTACACCACCGGGTGGTCGTGCCACTCGCGGCCGATGGCGGGCAGGTCGAGCGAGAGCATGCCCCATTCGGCGCCGAAGGGGTTCAGATTCACCACGACCAGCACCGCGTCGCCGCTGGCCGGATCGATCTTGGAGTAGGCGATCAGCGCGTCGTTGTCCACGTGGTGGAAATGCAGGCAGCGCAACTGTTGCAGGGCGGGATGCGCTCGGCGGATCTCGTTGAGCCGGGTGAGCCAGGGCTCGAGCGATTCTCCGCGCGCGAGCGCCTCGGCGAACGGACGCGGGCGCAGCTCGTATTTCTCCGAATCGAGGTACTCCTCGCTGTCCGGACGCACCGCCTGGTGCTCGAACAGCTCGAAGCCGGAGTAGACGCCCCAGGTGGGCGCGAGGGTCGCGGCCAGGACGGCGCGGATGGCGAACATCCCCGGGCCGCCGTGCTGCAGGCTCTCGTGCAGGATGTCGGGGGTGTTCACGAAGAGGTTCGGGCGGGCTTCGTCGGCCTTCGCGGCCAATTCGTTGCCGAACTCGGTCAGCTCCCATTTGGCCACGCGCCAGGTGAAATACGTGTAGGACTGGCTGAATCCGCGGCGGGCGAGCCCGTAGAGCCGGGCCGGGCGGGTGAACGCCTCGGACAGGAAGATGACGTCCGGGTCGGTGCGCCACACCTTCGCGATCAGCCACTCCCAGAAGTCGGCGGGCTTGGTGTGCGGATTGTCGACCCGGAAGATCTTGACGCCCAGTCCGATCCAGTGTTTGACCACGCGCAGCACTTCGGCGTAGAGCCCGTCGGGATCGTTGTCGAAGTTGACCGGGTAGATGTCCTGGTACTTCTTCGGCGGGTTCTCGGCGTAGGCGATGGTGCCGTCGGGCAGGGTGGTGAACCATTCCGGGTGTGCCCGCACCCACGGATGGTCGGGCGCGCACTGCAACGCGAGGTCGAGCGCCACTTCGAGGCCGAGTTCCCGCGCCGCGGTGACGAACTCGGCGAAATCGGCTTCGGTGCCCAGTTCCGGATGGACGGCGTCGTGACCGCCGTGCCGCGATCCGATGGCCCACGGCGAGCCGACGTCGCCCGGCTCCGCGGTGAGCGCGTTGTTGCGGCCCTTGCGGTTGATCTCGCCGATCGGGTGGATGGGCGGCAGATACACCACGTCGAAGCCCATGGCGGCGATGCGAGGAAGTTCCTTGGCCGCGGTGACGAACGTGCCGTGGACGGGCTTGCCGGTGGCGTCGCGGCCGCCGGTCGACCGCGGGAAGAACTCGTACCAGGAGCCGTAGAGCGCGCGGTGCCGCTCGACCAGAACGGTGTGCTGCGGTCCGCGGGTGACCAGGTCGCGCAGCGGCGTGGCGCGCAGGATCTCGGCGACCTCCTCGGTGAAGGCGGGGGCCACCCGTGCGGGGAGTTGATCGGCACCGCGCAGCGACGCCGCGACCGCGCGCAAGCGTTCGAACTGCTTTTTCGGCACGGCCTGCGCCGCGCGCTCGAACAGGCGTGCCCCCAGCTCCAGATCGTTGGCCAGGTCGGCGGCGCTCTGCCCGACGGCCAGCTTCGCCTCGATCGCCGACCGCCAGGTCGCGATCGGATCGCTCCAGCCTTCGATCCGGTAGGTCCATGCTCCCGGCGTGTTCGGGATGAACGTGGCGTTGAAGACGTCGGGCTCGTAGTCCGGCGTCATGCGGACACGGGTGGCTCGCGACGCGCCGGGGGCGCGCACGACCAGGGTGGCGGCGACGGCGTCGTGCCCCTCTCGCCAGACCACGGTGCGCACCGGGAATACCTCGCCGACCACCGCCTTGGCGGGCCGGCCGCCTGGGATGGACGGGGCAGTGTCATCGATAGCGATGCGGCCGGTCACGGACCCCAACCTACCGGCAACCGGCTGCCGGGACCGGATCAGCCGATTTTTCGAGTCCGGTTCCGGCCGGTCCCGGCAGTGACCGAGGTGGGCGTTCGGTCAGCGTGCGTCGGCGGCGAGGCCGAGGCCGAGCGCGACGAGGAGCACGCCGAGCGCTCGTTCCACTCGCTGCCGGATGCCGGTGCGGCGCAGCCAGGCGCCGGCGCGGTCGGCGGCGAGGACCACGCCGACGCACCACGCGGTGTCGATCACCAACTGGATGAGCGCCAGGATCACCACCGTCGGCAGCACCGGCCCTTCGGAGGGAAGGAACTGCGGCAGGATCGTCAATCCGAAGACCGCTGCCTTGGGATTGGCCGCGATCGAGATCAGCGAGGCGCGGAAGGCGGCGGCGGGCGTGCGGCCCGCGGGCAGCATCCGCGTCATCGCGCCGCCGAACTCGCCGCCGCCGCGTGCGCCACGCCACGCCTGCACGCCGAGCCAGATCAGCACCAGCCCGCCGACGACGTGCACCGCCGTATTCGCGGCCCGGTTCGCGACCAGCAGGACCGACAGCCCGGCCCCGCCCGCCAGCGTCCAGCCGAGCACGCCGATCTCGTTCCCGGCCACCGCCGCCAGACCCGCGGTGCGGCCGTCGCGCACCGCGCGCTGCAGGAACAACGCGGTCGCGGGCCCCGGCAGCGCGGCGATGGCCAGGCAGGCCAGCAGGAATTGCGGAAGGACGTCCACCCAGTGCGGCATCAGCCGATGCTGTCACTTCGGCGTTGCCGGGGCCACCGAATTCCCTGTCCGCCGCGGGCGACGCGGATGAGGCGCCGGGTGGCCACGGACAGCGATCGCTCGTCCGCCGCGCGACCACCCGGGCGCTCACTGCGACGTGCTGGAAACGCCGGTCACGGCATGACCAGGCACGCGAAGCCGAGGTTCATCCCGTTGCCCACCGTCATCACCGGCGAGATCCAAGCGGGAGTGGCGCCTTGCGTGGCGGAAATGGTGTGTTGCCCCTTGGTGTCGGGGATCCAGACCGCGGTGGCCTGGTTGCCGACCACCGGTGCGGGATTGGGGGAGAAGGTGCCCCCGGCGCTGTCGGCGAACTGCACCGATTCGGTCGAGGGACTGTTGTCCACGGTGGCCGTCACGCGGTACTGGCAGTTGGTTCCGTAGTTACCGAAGCCGAAACTGGTGCCTTGGGCCGGGCTCGCGGTCGCCGTCGTGACCGCCGCGCCGGCGGCGGGTGCGACGAGAACGCATGCCGCCGCGAACGCTCCGAACCCCGTGATCGCCGCTCCCGCGCGCGACCAGCGCCGATCGCGGGCGCGATTTGGGTGTGCTGTCATCCACATCTCGATCACTCCCGTACTGATTCGGTTGGTGCGGCCGGTTGGTCCGCACAGCTTGTGGGTTTGCCCGGCGTTCCGGAGTTCACAAGTGAGCGCGGGTCTCGATCGGGTAGCGGGAACGCGGGCAGCGGGGTGCGTCGTGTGGCCGTTCCGTGACGATGGACCGCGTTACGCACTGTCGGACCGCTCGCTCGCCGCAGCCGTGCGCTGACGGGAAAAACGCTGGTCGGAACGTTGTTCGGCGTCTGGTCATGCGGGGCGCGCCGGGCGGTCGCCGTGTAGGTTCTACCCAATGAAGGCATTGCGTCGTTTCACCGTCCGTGCCCATCTGCCCGAGCGCCTGGCCGCCCTGGGGGAGCTCGCCACGAATCTGCGCTGGTCGTGGCATCCGCCTACGCAGGACCTGTTCGCCGCGCTCGATCCGCGGCGGTGGCAGGAGATGGGGCACGACCCGGTCCGGATGCTGGGTGAGGTGCCCGCGGCGCGGCTGGACGAGCTGGCCGCCGATCCCGCCTACGTCGCGCGGGTGGACGCCGCGGCGGCCGAGCTGCGGGAGTACCTGGCGGCGCCGGGCTGGTTCCAGCGCCGGGCGGGCGAGGAAGGCGTGCGGGGCATCGCCTACTTCTCGATGGAGTTCGGCGTCACCGAGGTGCTGCCGAATTACTCCGGTGGCTTGGGCATTCTGGCCGGAGACCACCTGAAGGCCGCTTCCGATCTCGGCCTGCCGCTGATCGGCGTCGGCTTGCTGTACCGCTCCGGCTACTTCCGGCAGTCGCTGACCACGGACGGCTGGCAAGCCGAGCACTACCCGGCGCTGGATCCGCAGGGCCTGCCGCTGCGCGCGCTCACCTCCGCCGGTTCGCCGGTGCTCATCCACGTCGCCATGCCCGATCGCAGGGTGCTGCGCGCGCGGGTGTGGATCGCGCAGGTCGGCCGGGTTCCGTTGCTGCTGCTGGACTCGGATATCGCGGAGAACGACCCGGAGTTGCGCGCGGTCACCGACCGGTTGTACGGCGGTGACCAGGAGCATCGCATCCGCCAGGAGATCCTCGCCGGCATCGGCGGTGTGCGTGCGGTGCGGGCCTACACCGCGTCGGCCGGACTGCCCGATCCCGACGTGTTCCATATGAACGAAGGCCACGCGGGGTTCCTCGGCGTGGAGCGGATCCGTGAATTCGTCGCGGCCGGGCAGGATTTCGATACCGCGCTCGCCGCCGTGCGTGCGGGCACGGTGTTCACCACGCATACGCCCGTCCCCGCGGGCATCGACCGGTTCCCGATGCCGATGGTGCGGCGGTATTTCGGCGGTGCGCACGGGGAATCCGAATCCGCTCTGCTGCCGGGCCTTTCGGTGGACCGGATCGTGGCACTCGGCCGGGAGGCGGACCCGTCGGTGTTCAACATGGCGCACATGGGTCTGCGGCTGGCGCAGCGCGCCAACGGCGTGTCGAAACTGCACGGCGCGGTGAGCCGGTCGATGTTCGCTTCGCTGTGGCCGGGCTTCGACCCGGCCGAGGTGCCGATCGGTTCGGTCACCAATGGTGTGCACGCCACCACCTGGGCCGCGCGGGAGTGGGTGGAGAAGGCGCGTGAGCACATCGGCCCCGAGCTGGTCGAGGAGGGGCGCGGCTGGGAAAGGTTGCGCGATGTCGATCTCACCGAATTGTGGTCGACCCGCAACGCGCTGCGCGGCATCCTCGTCGAGGAGGTCCGGCGCAGGGTACGGGCGTCCTGGCTGGAGCGCGGCGCCGCCGAGGCCGAACTCGGCTGGGTGAACGGCGTTTTCGACCCGGACGTGCTGACCGTCGGGTTCGCCCGCCGGGTGCCGACCTACAAGCGGCTCACCCTGATGCTGCGCGATCCGCAGCGGCTGCGCGCCCTGCTGCTGGATCCGCGGCGGCCGGTGCAGCTGGTCGTCGCGGGTAAGAGCCACCCGGCCGACGACGGCGGCAAGGCGCTGATCCAGCAGGTGGTGCGCTTCGCGGACGATCCCGAGGTGCGGCATCGGATCGTCTTCCTGCCCGATTACGACATGTCGATGGCTCGTTATCTCTACTGGGGCTGCGACGTCTGGCTGAACAATCCGCTGCGCCCGCTGGAGGCCTGCGGCACCTCCGGCATGAAGTCCGCGCTGAACGGCGGGCTCAATCTCTCCATCCGGGACGGCTGGTGGGACGAGATGTTCGACGGCGAGAACGGGTGGGCCATCCCGACCGCGGAGGGCGTCCGGGACGAACACCGCCGCGACGATCTGGAGGCCGCCGCCCTCTACGACCTGTTCGAACGGGCCGTGGCGCCGCGTTTCTACGAGCGCGACGCCTCCGGGATGCCGGTGCGCTGGGTCGAGATGGTCCGTCACACCTTGCAGACCCTGGGGCCGAAGGTCCTGGCTTCCCGGATGGTCCGCGACTACGCGGTGGAGTACTACGCTCCCGCCGCCGCGGCTTCGCAGCGGGCGACGGCCGACGACTTCGCGGTGGCGCGCGCCATCGCCGAATACCGCCACCGGATCGAGTCGGCGTGGCCGTCGGTCAAGGTGATCCAGGTGGACAGCGCGGGATTGCCGGACACGCCGGTGATCGGAGCGCGGCTCTCGCTCACCGCGCGGGTCGAACTCGGTGGGCTGAGCGTGCCGGACGTGGTGGTGCAGGCGGTGCTCGGGCGGGTGTCGGCGACCGACGACCTCTCCGACACCACGACGGTCCCGATGACGCACGCCGGGTCCGACGGGGGCGCCGAGCTGTTCACCGTGGACACGCCGCTGCCGCTGTCCGGCGCGGTGGGGTATACCGTGCGCGTCCTGCCGCACAGCGATCTGCTGGCCTCCGACGCCGAGTTCGGGCTGGTCTCCGCTCCGAGCGCGTAGCCCGGGTGGCGCCGGTCACGGTGGCGCCGCCGCGGGTGTCCCCGGCAGTGAACCGTCGGCTACCGTGCCCTTTGGCCCGCCCCGAATCGTTCCGCACTGGAGTCACCCATGGTCACCGACGTTCTGCACCGGACTCGAGGACGCCTCGACGGATACTTCGGGGTTCGCTCGACCGGTTCGACCGTCAAACGCGAACTCATGGCGGGGACGATCACGTTCCTGGCCATGTCGTACGTCCTCGCGGTCAACCCCGCGGTGCTCGGCGACCAGGGCGCGCTGGGCGACAAGGGCATCCCGATGCAGGCGGTGTTCACCGCCACCGCCGTCGCCGCGGTGTTCGGCACGCTGGTCATGGGGCTGTGGGCGCGGTATCCGATCGCACTCGCGCCGGGCATGGGACTCAACGCGTTCTTCGCGTACACGGTGGTGCTCGGCATGGGGATTCCGTGGCAGGTCGCGCTGTCGGGCACGTTCCTGTCCGGCGCCATCTTCTTCGTCCTCGCGGTGACGAAGGTTCGCGAGCGCATACTCAACGCGATCCCGATGCAATTGAAGCTCGCCGTCGGCGCGGGCATCGGATTGTTCGTGGCCTTCCTCGGACTGAAGAACGCCGGGATCGTGGTGAACAGCGACGCGACGCTGGTGACGCTGGGCGACTTCACGAAGGGCACCACCTTGCTCGCGCTGTTCGGGCTGCTGGTGACGGTGGTGTTCCTGGTGCGCGGCTGGCACGGCGCCGTGCTCTACGGCATCGTGCTGACCACGATCGTCGGCATCGTCAGCGGCTTGGTCCCGCTGCCCAAGGGCGTGTTCGCCGCGCCGGAGGGGCTGGAGCAGACCTTCGGCCAGGCGATCGTCCATCTGCCCGACGCGTTCACCGGTCAGATGGTCGTGGTGGTGCTGACCATGCTGTTCGTCGACTTCTTCGACGCCTCCGGCACGCTGATCGGCGTCGCGAACCAGGCCGGGCTGCTGGACAAGAATGGCAAGTTGCCGCGCGCGGCGAGCGCGCTGGCGGCGGACTCGGTGGGCACCATGGCGGGCGCGGTCATCGGCACCTCCACCACCACCGCCTACGTGGAATCGACCGCGGGCGTCTCGGCGGGCGGACGGACCGGGCTGACCGCCGTCACCACGGCGGGCTGGTTCCTCGTCGCCATGTTCTGCTATCCGATCTTCGCCGTGGTGGCGGGTTCGGGCGAGGTGACCGCGCCCGCGCTCATCGTGGTCGGCATCCTGATGGCCCGCTCGCTCGGTGCGATCGACTGGAACCGGCTGGAGTACTCCGTGCCCGCGTTCATCACCATCGTGATGATGCCGCTGACGTACTCCATCGCCAACGGCCTGGCCATGGGCATGCTGCTGTACCCCGTGGTCATGGTGGCCAAAGGCCGCGTCAGGGAAGTGCACCCGGCGATGTGGGCACTGATGCTGGTGTTCCTCGGTTACTTCTTCTTCCTCGCGGAGTGATAGGCCGCTCGCTGAACCATCCCGTCCGCCCGCCCGTGGAATAGACCAAGAGGCAGGGCGGTTGGCTCGGAGGGAATCGGACCGCAGTCCGTTTTATTTGCCGAAGTAACGATTCATGTCCGGAACGACAGCGCAGGGATGAGGACCACCATGACCATCAAATCCGTACTCGAAAGAACCGGCACCGACAGCGATCTGGACGGCATAGCGCCCGATCTCGGCCTGCTCATCGTGCGCGTCGTCTTCGGCGGGCTGCTCGCTGCCCACGGCGCGCAGAAACTCTTCGGCTGGTGGGGCGGGCCGGGCCTGCAGGCCAACGCCGACGGCTTCGAGCAGATGGGCTACAACCCGGGCAAGGTGTTCGGCACGCTGGCCGGCCTGACCGAACTCGGCGGCGGCCTCCTGTTGCTGCTCGGCTTGCTGACGCCGCTGGCCGGGGCGATCGTGCTCGGCACGATGATCAACGCGATCAACGCCACCTGGTCCGGTGGACTGCTGGGCGGGTACGAGATGGGCGTGCTGTTCGCGGCGGTCGGCGCCGCGCTGCCCTTCATCGGGCCGGGCAAGTTCTCGCTGGACGCCGGGCGTCCCTGGGAGCGGCACGGATTCGTGTGGGGTGTGGGCGCGGTGGTTCTCGCGGTCGCGACGGGCGTGCTCACGCTGATCCTGAAGTGGGCGCTCTGAGCCTGCGAGGCAGCGGAATTCGCGGCGCGGTGACCTCGGTCGCCGCGCCGCGCTGGTCCGTGGGTTCCCCATGTCACATCGCGGGCTGCCGAATCGTCTGTGTTGTGGCACTTACCGGCCGAGCGAGGAGGAAACATGGCCGTGGAAATCAGCAACCCCGGTGAACTGCACGACCCGACCGGGTTCGGTTACAGCCACGTGGCGGTGACGCGCGGTGAACTGGTGTTCATCGCCGGGCAGTACGACTCGGACGCCGAAGGGCACACGACCAGTACGGAGTTCGCGGTTCAGGTCGACCGTGCGTTCGCCAATCTCGGCATCGCCTTACGGTCGGCCGGCGTGGACTTCGCCGACGTGGCGCAGTTACGGACGCACATCGTCGACCACGATCTCGAGAAGCTGGCTGTGCTCGGGAAGAAGATCGCGAAGATCTGGGGTGACCGGCCGCCCGCGCAGACGCTGACCGGTGTGGCGACGCTCGCGTTGCCCGGCATGCTGTTCGAGGTCGACGCGGTGGCCGTGCGCGGCTGAGATCCGCTGCGCGACGGCCGATCCGAGGTGATGTCCCCGCGCCGCGTGCAGGGCTTGGCGCGGGGACGGCCGATACCTCGGTGTGGGAATTGGGGGGTCACCGACGTACCGACCACCCAATCTACTTCCGAGTGGAAATAGATTCCGGCCGGTGTGTTTGGTATCACACCTTCGCCGCGGCGGCCAGTCTGCCCAGTGCCTTGACGACGATCTCCGGGTCGGCCGTCTCCCAGTACGGCGGCAGCGACGCGCGCAGGTATCCGCCGTAGCGTGCGGTGGCGAGGCGGGAATCCAGGATGGCCACCACACCGCGATCATCGACGCTGCGCAGCAGGCGGCCGGTGCCCTGCGCGAGCAGCAGAGCGGCGTGGTTGGCGGCCACGGTCATGAAACCGTTGCCGCCGCGCATCTCCACGGCGCGCTGCCTGGCCGCAAGCAGCGGATCGTCGGGGCGGGGGAAGGGGATGCGGTCGAGGATCACCAGGCTGAGTGACGGTCCCGGCACGTCGACGCCCTGCCACAGCGACAGCGTGCCGAACAGGGAAGTCTCCGGGTCGTCGGCGAACTTGCGGACCAACGCGCCCGTGGCGTCCTCGCCCTGGCACAACACCGGGGTGTCCAGCCGTTCGCGCAGCGCGTCGGTGGCCGCGCGGGCGGCGCGCATCGAGGAGAACAAACCGAGGGTGCGTCCGCCCGCGGCCGTGATCAGCCGCTCGATCTCGTCCAGGTAGGCCGGTGCGAGCCCGTCGCGGCCCGGCGCGGGCAGGTGTTTGGCGACGTAGAGGATGCCGGACTTGGCGTGGTCGAACGGTGAGCCGACATCGAGCGAACTCCAGCGCACGGCCTCGGCGTCCGACGGCGCCTGCGCGCCGTTCGCGGTGGCCGGATCGGCGCGATTGCCCGACTGCGCGGGCAGGCCCCAGGTGACCGCGAGGCCGTCGAACGAGCCGCCGATCTGCAATGTGGCCGAGGTGAGCACGACGGTCGCGGTGCCGAAGAGCCTGCTGCGTAGCAGCCCGCCCACCGACAGCGGCGCCATGCGCAGCGACCGGCGCACGACACCCCGCACCTCGTCGGCCGCCAGCCAGATGACATCGCGGCGCGCGGCGGGATCCGGCTCGTCGAAGGCCGTCAGCGCGCGGACCGCGGTGTCGTGCACCTCGTCGAGGGCGGCCAGGGCCATGGTGCGGGCGGCGGAGCTCTCCGGATCGCCCTGCGCGGTGGTGCTGCCCGGCGGCGCGAGCGCCGTGCGCGCGTTCCACGCGGCGTCGCGGATCAGGGCCAGCACGGGGGCGACGCCGTCGGGCATGGTGTCCCACCGGGCGGCGGGCAGCTCCTCCAGCGCGGTGTGCCAGGCCTCCGCGGCGCCCTCCAGGCGATCGACCTCCTGCTCGTCGATGAGTTTGGCGCAGCGCCGGGCCGCCGCGCTGATCGCCGACGAGGTCAGTTCGGCGGTGGCGACGCCGGTGACCCGGTCGACCAGCTCGTGCGCCTCGTCGATGACCACCACATCGTGTTCGGGCAGCACCTGGATGCCGCTGATCGCGTCGATGGCGAGCAGCGCGTGGTTGGTCACCACCACGTCGGCCTGCGCCGACTCGGTCCTGGCGCGCTCGGCGAAGCAATCCTGGCCGAAGGAGCAGCGTGACTTGCCCAGGCACTCCCGCGACGACACGCTGACCTGACGCCAGGCCCGATCGCTCACACCGGGGGCGAGTTCGTCGCGGTCGCCGGTCTCGGTGTCGGAGGCCCACTCGTTGAGTCGTTGCACTTCGCGACCGAGGCGCGAGATCGCGAACGCGTCGAACAGCTCCGCTTCGGCGGGCTCGTCGGGAACGGCGCTGTTGATCTTGTTCAAGCACAGGTAGTTGTTGCGGCCCTTGAGGATCGCGAACTTCGGCGTCCGTCCCAGCGGTCCGGCCAGCGCCTCGGCCAAGCGCGGGAGGTCGCGATCGACCAGCTGACGTTGCAGCGCGATCGTAGCCGTGGAGACCACCACCGTTCGACCGGTGCGCACGGCGTGACGCAGGCTCGGCACCAGATAGGCCAGCGACTTGCCGGTGCCCGTCCCGGCCTGCACGGCGAGATGCTCCTTGGTGTCGATCGCGTGGTCCACCGCCGCGGCCATGGTCACCTGCCCGGTGCGCTCCTTGCCCCCGAGCGCCTGCACGGCGGTGGCCAAAAGATCGGAAACGGGCGGGAGTTCGGGCACGCGAGCAGCCTACTCGCCGCCTCCGACAGGGCAGGGCGGTCGCCGAGACCGGACGGTCTACCGGGTGAGGCCGCCTTCGAGGTCGACGCCGGCTCCGCGCATGTGGTCCAGTGCGGCGCCGACCGTCTCGGGTGCGACGCCTGCGGTGAGATCGAGCAGGACGCGCGTGTCGAAACCCTCGATGCGCGCGTCCAGCGCGGTCGCGCGCACACAGTGGTCGGTCGCGATGCCGACCACGTCGACGGCGTCGACGCCGCGGTCGTGCAACCAGTCGGCCAGGCCGGTGCCGTCCTCGGTCGTGCCCTCGAACCCGGAGTAGGCGGCCGAGTACGCGCCCTTGGAGAAGACCGCCTGGATGGGACCGGTGGTCAGCGCCGGGTGGAAATCCGCGCCCGGCGTGCCGGCTCGGCAGTGCGGCGGCCAGCTGTCGATGAAGTCGGGATCGTCGGAGAAGTGCGCGCCGGGATCGATGTGGTGATCGCGGGTGGCCACGATGGCCCCGTAGTTCGTCGCCGCGAGGTGCTCGCTGATCCGGGCCGCCACGGCGGCGCCGCCCGCGACCGCGAGCGAACCGCCCTCGCAGAAATCGTTCTGGACGTCGACGATGATCAGTGCCCGGGTCATGGCGACCTCCCGCGGTGTGGCTGAACGACTGTTTCAGATTCTGCCGCGCGGCCGGACGCTCGTCGATGTAAACGCGGGGACCGCGCACGGTGATTACCGGGTGCCCCTTTCGTGCGGCCGGACGCGCCGCCTTCGAGCACGGAGACCTTCTCATGAGCCCTGCCAAGCTGTTCCGCAGCGTATTCGTCGCCACCACCGTGTTCCTGGCGGTCTTGTTCCTGCTCGGCTCCCGGCCCGCGGAGCCGTCGGCGTGGGTGTGGTTCGGGATCACCGGAGTCGTGTTCGCGCTGCTCTTCGCCGCCGGGCTGCTGCTGGTGGCCCGCGTGGAGCAGCGCAGGCGCTGACCTCAGACGAAGGTGGTCACCACGGCGGGTTCGCCCGCCGACAGCTTGAGGCCCTCCCACGGCAGGCTGATCAGCCCGCGCGCGACCAGGTCGCGGCTTTCGGCGAGGGTGGGGAGGTCGTCGACCTGCTTGCCCTCCCGGATCAGCGGCACCAGCAGCTCACGAGCTCGGAAGCCGTTGGATGGCGGCGTCGGCCCGGCCGCCGGGTAGACGATCTCCTCGACGATCGTGCCGGTATCGCGGGCCAGACGGATCGCCTTCTTCGTGCCGCCACGCGACTGCTTGTGACTGCTGCGTTTGGCGACCGGCACCCCGTCGACCTCGACCAGCTTGTAGACCATCCCGGCGGTCGGCGCGCCGGAGCCGGTGACGAGCGCCGTCCCCACCCCGTAGACGTCGACCGGCTCGGCGCGCAGCGCGGCGATGGCGTACTCGTCGAGATCGCCGGAGACCACGATGCGGGTCTTGCCTGCCCCGAGCGCGTCGAGCTGGTCGCGCACCTGCCTGGCCAGGACGCCCAGATCGCCGGAGTCGATCCGCACGCCGCCCAGCTCCGTGCCCGCGACCTCGACGGCGGTCGCGACGCCCCTGGTGATGTCGAAGGTGTCCACCAGCAGCGTCGTCCCGACCCCGAGCGTCTGCACCTGGCTGCGGAACGCTTCGGCTTCGTGTGCCCCGTCGGGGCCGCTGTGCAGCAGCACGAACGCGTGCGCGCTGGTGCCGGCCCCCGGAATCCCGTACCGGCGCACCGCCTCCAGGTTCGAGGTGGCGTCGAAACCGGCCAGATACGCGGCGCGTGCGCAGTCCGCGGCGGCGAACTCGTGGGTGCGCCGCGAGCCCATCTCGATCATCCTGCGCCCACCGGCCGCGCTGACCATCCGCGCCGCGGCGGCCGCGATCGCGCTGTCGTGATTGAGAATCGAGAGGATCAGCGTCTCCAGCACGACGCATTCGGCGAAGCTGCCGCGCACCGAGAGGATCGGGGAGCCGGGAAAGTACAGCTCGCCTTCGGGATAACCGTCGATGTCGCCGGTGAACCGGTAGTCACGCAGCCAGTCCAGCGTCCGCCGATCCGAGAAGGAGGCGGCGACGGCCAGTTCCTCCTCGCCGAACCGGAACTGCCGCAGCGCGTCGAGCACCCGGCCGGTACCCCCGACGACGCCGTAGCGGCGGCCGTTTGGCAAACGTCTAGCGAACACCTCGAAGGTGCACTGCCGATGCGCGGAACCGTCGGCGAGCGCCGCGGCGAGCATGGTCAGTTCGTACTGGTCGGTCAGCAGCGCGGTGCTGGTCACGCCGTCACGCAGGTCCACGTTGTCACTGTAGACAGAACGGTCGGCTCACGGCGTCCGGCATCGGCCCGGTGAACCGGCGGAAACGCGAATCGGGGCTGCGTGGGTGTTGTTTATCCGGGGTCGAGTCGTACCCTTGACCCTATGGCCTTGTGCAACACAGTCCGGGGTGACGTCGTTGTGGACGCCGCGAACGCGACATTGTCGGCGGCACAGGCGACACCCGAAGCGGTGGAGTACACCGAGATCCTGGAGGCGGAGGACCGCCCGTGGGTGACCGTGGTCTGGGACGATCCGGTCAACCTCATGCACTACGTCACCTACATCTTCCAGAAGCTCTTCGGCTACAGCAAAGCGAAGGCGACCGAGCTCATGCTGAAAGTCCACAACGAGGGGAAGGCGGTGGTCTCGTCCGGTTCGCGCGACAAGATGGAACACGACGTCCAGCGACTGCACGCCGCCGGACTCTGGGCCACCATGCAGCGGGACGACTGACCAGCACGACTACCCTGACGCCGTGCGCAAGTGGAGCAGGAAGAACTCGCTGAGCGGTCTCAAACTGCGATCCGAAATGGACGCACGTGAGGCCAACGTGCTTCGGTCCCTGGTCGGTGCGGTCTCCGGGCTGCTCACCGAGCGCGCCGAGTCCGCCCCCGACGACGACTTGGCCGCCCTCACCGGATTGCGATCCGGCAACACCGCCCCGCCGGAGGATCCGCGGCTGCGCAGGCTGCTGCCGGACTTCCACCGCAGCGAGCCCGGCTCGCCGGACGCCGAACGCGCCGACCTCAACAGCGCGCTGCGCGGCCTGCACGAGCCCGACATCATCGACGCCAAGCTGGCGGCGGGCTCGGTCGTGCTCGACACCGTGCCGAGCGCGGGCGGGAAGATCGTCCTCACCCCCGAGCAGGCCGACGCGTGGCTGACCGCGCTCACCGACGTGCGGCTGGCGCTGGGCACGGTGCTGAACATCGACGCCGACACGCCCGACCAGCTCGACCCCGACGATCCGCGCGCTCCGCACCTGGACGTGTACCACTGGCTGACCTGGATGCAGGACTCGCTGCTCCAGGCGCTGGCGCCCTGACCGGCCGCGCTGCGAAGATCGGCGGGAATCGACCGCAGTCCGCCGTGAGGAGTACAGATTGAACGCCGAACCGGGCGAACGCGATTCGCTCACCGACGTGCCGGGAGTGCTGGTCGGTCATCATCACGTCCTCGATCCGGACGCCACGCTCGGCTCCGGCGCGGCGACCGGATGCACGGTGGTGCGCGTGCCCGGCGGCGCGGTGGCCGCTGTAGACGTGCGCGGCGGTGGGCCCGGCACCCGCGAGACCGATCTGCTGGATCCGATGAACACCGTTCGTCGGATCGACGCGATCCTGCTCACCGGCGGCAGCGCTTTCGGGCTCGCCGCCGCCGACGGTGTCATGCGGTGGCTGGAGGAGAACGGCGCGGGCATCGTGATGGACCCTGCGGACCCGAGCCGGGTGGTGCCCATCGTCCCCGGCGCGGTGATCTTCGATCTCCCGGTCGGCGCGTGGGACATCCGCCCGACCGCCGAGTTCGGCTATCAAGCCGCCGCGGCGGCG
The DNA here is from genome assembly GCF_001612785.1 of Nocardia beijingensis NBRC 16342. Lineage (GTDB taxonomy): Bacteria > Actinomycetota > Actinomycetes > Mycobacteriales > Mycobacteriaceae > Nocardia > Nocardia beijingensis. The sequence goes on along the minus strand of NZ_BDBC01000021.1, from coordinate 86,822 downwards.
GACGTCGACTTCGCTCGCGGTTCGGTCGGCGCGGGCGTCGGCGCACGCGCCGGTTCGATCAAAGGCGGGGTGGGCACGGCGAGCATTGTGCTGGGTGACGGGGCGGCCGCGGGAATCACGGTCGCGGCACTGGTCGTGGCGAATCCCGTCGGCTCGGTGTTCGATCCCCGCACCGGGTTGCCGTGGGGGTGCGGCACCGACGGGCCGGATTTCTTCGGTCTGCGGCCCGCGACGGTGGAGCAGTTGGCGGCGGCGAACGCGCTACCGGTGAAGGGCACCGTGCTCAACACCACGATCGGCGTCGTGGCCACGGACGCTGCGCTCGATCCGGCGGGATGCGAGCGGGTAGCGGTCGCCGCGCACGACGGGCTGGCCCGTGCGATCCGTCCCGCGCACTCACCGCTGGACGGGGACACGCTCTTCGTGCTCGCCACCGGGACGGCGGAGGAGGACACCGACCTGCCGCTGCCGCCCGCCTTCCCCGCCGATCTGCTCGTCCTGGATCAGATCTGCACGGCCGCCGCCGTCTGCGTCGAGCGGGCCATCGTCGACGCGATCCGCTCGGCGCACACGGTGGCGGGCATCCCCGCCTACGAAGATCTGTTCGGTATTTGATCTGCCGCGAACAGTGTTTGTCTTTCCAGCGCCTGCGGCGCTGGGTGTTCGCGGCCCTTTGTGGCTCGCATCCGAGCGACCGCCGCTTGCTCCTTCGTCGCCTACGCGACGGCCACTCGGACGCGAGCCGGGCCGCGAACGGCGGATGCCAGGTCTCGCTTCGCTCGAAAGTCGTGGTTGGGGTGAGCCGGGCGCGTTGATGTGCGAGCTCGCGGCAGGTTGCGCCAGGGGAGACACGGCGCAGGGACAGGTCGACCTCGCGAGTAGCGACTGCCGGTGCGCCGCTGGCGGGATGCCAGTGCGCCGAGGCGCGGAACATGCTCGTTCGCGTAAGCGGTGGCGTCAGGTTGTGCCGCTCGCGGGCGCGATGTGGGGGCGCGCCGTTGTCGTGTCGCGCTGCGGTCGCCGGGTCTCGGACGGGCCGGAACCGGGGACCGGGCGACGTCGCCGGGGGAATAGCCGAATATCCTGGCTCGTTGTCGACTGCGATGGGTCGGCGTTGTGGAAAGGTGTGCGACTCGTGCTGGTGATCAGGGCCGACCTCGTGGAGGCGATGGTGGCGCACGCGCGCGCCGATCACCCCGACGAGGCCTGCGGTGTCATCGCGGGGCCGGAGGGCTCGGATCGTCCGGAGCGCTTCATCGCCATGGTCAACGCCGAGCGTTCGCCCACGTTCTACCGCTTCGACTCCGGCGAGCAGCTGAAGGTGTGGCGCGCGATGGACGACGCCGACGAGGCGCCGGTCGTCATCTACCACTCGCACACCGCCACCGAGGCCTATCCGAGCCGGACCGACGTGTCCTACGCCTCCGAGCCGTTCGCGCACTACGTGCTGATCTCCACCCGCGATCCCGAGCAGCACGAGCTGCGCAGCTACCGGATCGTGGACGGTGAGGTCACCGAGGAGCCGGTGCGGATCGTCGACGCGTACGAGAACTAGACCGATGCCTGTTCGCGAAACCGAGGAGTACCCATGCCGGTAACCGTCTCCATTCCGACCATCATGCGCGGCCTCACCGGAGGTGAGAAGCGCGTGCAGGCGGAGGGCGCCACGCTGTCGGCGCTGATCGCCGACCTCGAGGCCAACCATCCAGGGCTCGCCGAGCGCCTGCTCAAGGACGGCAAGCTCAACCGCTACGTCAATATCTACGTCGACGACGAGGACGTGCGCTTCGCGGGCGGGCTGGAGGCCGAAGTGCCGCAGGACGCCAGCGTGACGATCCTGCCCGCCGTGGCCGGAGGCTGACCCGTTCCGTGGCGCGTTACGAATCGCTGATCGCGACCCTCGGCAACACCCCGCTGGTCGGGCTGCGCACCCTGTCGCCGCGCTGGGACGGTGACGACCACGTGCGACTGTGGGCCAAGCTGGAGGATCGCAACCCCACCGGCTCGATCAAGGACCGGCCGGCCCTGCGGATGATCGAGCAGGCCGAGGCCGACGGATTGCTGCGGCCCGGTTGCACGATCCTGGAGCCCACCAGCGGCAACACGGGCATCTCGCTGGCCATGGCGGCGAAGCTCAAGGGCTACCAATTGGTCTGTGTGATGCCGGAGAACACCTCGGTGGAGCGGCGGCAGTTGCTCACCATGTTCGGGGCGCGGATCATCGACTCCCCCGCGGCGGGTGGCTCCAATCAGGCCGTCGCGCTGGCCAAGCAGATCGCGGCGGAGAATCCCGACTGGGTGATGCTCTACCAGTACGGCAACCCGGCGAACGCGTCGGCGCACTACGAGACCACCGGCCCGGAGATCCTGGCCGACCTGCCCGAGATCACTCATTTCGTCGCGGGTCTCGGCACCACGGGCACGCTGATGGGGACCGGCCGCTTCCTGCGGGAGAAGGTGCCCGGCATCGAGATCGTGGCCGCCGAGCCGCGTTACGGCGAACTGGTCTACGGTCTGCGCAACATCGATGAGGGATTCATTCCCGAGCTGTACGACGAGAGCGTGCTGACCACCCGTTTCTCGGTCGGTCCCTACGACGCGGTGAAACGCACCCGCGAACTGGTGCTCGAAGAGGGCATCTTCGCGGGGATCTCCACCGGCGCCATCCTGCACGCCGCGCTCGGCGTCGCCCGCAAGGCGGTCAAGGCGGGCGCGCGCGCCGACATCGCGTTCGTGGTGGCCGACGGCGGATGGAAGTATCTTTCGACCGGCGCCTACGACGGCACGCTCGAAGAGGCGGAAGAGCGGCTCGACGGCCAGCTCTGGGCCTGATTCCCCGGCCGCGCCGGTACCCTCGGTGAGGCGGGGACGGCGAGGAGGTGGCGATGACCGGCGCGGGACTTGGTCCGTCGTTCGACCCTGATCGGTTGGCGGCGCTTCGTGCGCACACGGGCAAGCCCGCAGGTGCGCCCATGCCCTCCGCCGGAGGCTTCGCCGCGATCAAGCAACTGTGGCTGCGGGCCGGTGTGCTGATCGCCGGATTCGTGGGAGTGCTGTACGGCGTGGAAGGGGTGGACACCGCCGTCGGAGGACGGCTCGACCACGCCGGCATCGAACCGCGCAGCGCCGACGGGCTGACCGGCATCCTGTTCGCCCCGTTGCTGCACGGCGGCTGGCCGCACCTGATCGGCAACACGCTCCCGGTGCTCGTGCTCGGTTTCCTGGTCTTGGTGACGGGCATCGGACGCGGGCTGGCCGCGACCGCGATCATCTGGCTTGGGGCCGGGCTCGGCGTCTGGCTCACCGGGGCGACGGGCAGCACGCATATCGGCGCGTCGTCGCTGGTGTTCGGCTGGTTGACCTTCCTCATCTCGCGGGGGTGGTTCGCCCGCAACGTCGGGCAGATCGTGCTCGGCCTGGTCGTCTTGGCCCTCTACGGGTCGCTGCTGTGGGGTGTGCTGCCCGGACCGCCCGGAATCTCTTGGCAGGGGCATCTATTCGGCGCTGTGAGTGGATTGCTGGCCGGCTGGGTACTCTCTTCGGATGCACGACGAAACCGCCGCGGGAATCGAGCCGGAACCGGTGCGTCGCCGCGGTGAGTGGGCGGCCCGCCGGAAATGTGGGGGATCCTTTCTTGAGTGAGAATTCCGCGTGGCAGCATGGGGGGATGCGCCTTACCGTCCTCGGGTGCTCGGGCAGTGTGTCCGGCCCGGACTCTCCCGCGTCGGGTTACCTGCTGACCGGCTCGGACATGCGGCCGACGGTCATCGATTTCGGTCCGGGAGTGCTGGGCGCGTTGCAGCGCCACGCCGATCCCGGTGAGGTCGACATCTTCCTGACCCATCTGCACGCCGACCACTGCCTCGACCTGCCCGGTTTGCTGGTGTGGCGCCGCTACCACCCGACGCCCCCGGAGGGAAAGGCGATCGTGCGCGGCCCGTCGGACACCTCGTTGCGCATCGGCAACGCCTCCGCCGAGGTCGGCGGCGAATGCGACGACTGGTCCGATGTGATCGACATGCGCGCCTGGGTCGAAGGCGAGCCCGTCTCCTTCGGGCCGGGTCACACCGTCACCGCGCGCCGGATGTACCACCCGCCGGAGTCCTACGGTCTGCGCATCGTCACCGCCGCGGGCCGCACTTTCGTCTACACCGGCGACACCGCGATGTGCCCCCAGGTCCACGAACTCGCGCAGGGCGCCGACATCCTGATGGCGGAGGCATCCTGGACCCACGACCCGGCGAATCGCCCACCCGGCATTCACCTTTCGGGCACCGAGGCAGGCCAGATCGCCGCCCAGGCAGGCGTGAAGGAACTCCTGCTCACCCACATCCCCCCATGGACCTCCCGCGAAGACGTGATCGCCGAGGCGAAGGAACAGTTCACCGGCCCCGTGCACGCGGTGGCCCCGGGCGAAACCTTCGATCTCTGACCACAGTCCGGTAACGACGAGACCGGTCCGCACTCATCGAACGGGTTCGCCACGTCGGACATGTGAGGCGCGCTGCCGCAACGCGCCGGGTCGTCCGCGCGACGCGCCGATCCACGAATCCGTGAGGACATCCGTCTGCCGAAGCTCAGGGACGATCCGGCTGCCACAAATCGGTGCCAGCTCCAATCGGCCCGCGCTTCGCGCTGTGACCGCCCATGGCTCACACAGCGAGTTCGACGAAGAAACGGCCGAACTCTCTCTTGGTACGCCTCTGACCACAGCCGTGATCCCCCCGCCCAGCGCACCGCAACTACGTCTTTCGAGCGAAGCGCGAGAGCGGGCCCCGGCTCGTGCCCGGCTCCGGCTCGTGTGCACGCGACTGCCGTGCATGTGGCGAAGTTGCGTGCGACGGCGTACGACGCCCCGCGTATAGGGGCCGCGCCTTGAATCATGCGCTTGTCATCACAACGTGCCCAGTGCGCCGCAACTACGTCTTTCGAGCGAAGCGCGAGAGCGGGCCCCGGCTCGTGCCCGGCCCCGGCTCGTGTGCACGCGACTGCCGTGCATGTGGCGAAGGTGCGTGCGACGGCGAACGACGCCCCGCGCCAGGGGCGCGCCCTGAATCACGCGCTTGTCACGCAACGTCCCCAGCGCACCACCACTACAGGTTTCGAGCGAAGCGAGACCGAGCATGTGCCGTTCGCGGCCCGGCTCGTGTTCGAGCGGCCGCCGCGTCCGCGACGAAGGAGCAAGCGGCGGTCGCTCGAACACGAGCCACAAAGGGGCCGCGAACACGCCGCGCGAAGGCGCGGCAAATCCAACCCAGTATTCTGTGGCCGTGTCGAGACGAGCCGATGGCAGGGCGGACGATGAGCTCCGCGAGGTCCGGATCACCCGTGGGTTCACCACGCATCCAGCTGGTTCGGTGCTGGTGGAGTTCGGGCAGACGCGGGTGATGTGCACCGCGAGCGTCACCGACGGGGTGCCGCCGTGGCGGCGTGACTCCGGATTGGGCTGGCTCACCGCCGAATACGCGATGTTGCCCGCCGCGACGCACACCCGCAGCGGGCGTGAGTCGGTGAAGGGCCGGATCGGCGGGCGGACCCAGGAGATCAGCCGCTTGGTGGGCCGCTCGCTGCGGGCCTGCATCGACCTGGCGGCGATCGGCGAGAACACGATCGCGATCGACTGCGATGTGCTGCAGGCCGACGGCGGCACCAGGACGGCCGCCATCACCGGCGCCTACGTGGCGCTGGCGGATGCCGTGACCTATCTCGGCGCGGCGGGCGCGCTGGCCGACCCGCAGCCGATCTCCTGCGCGATCGCCGCGGTGAGCGTCGGCGTGGTCGACGGCCGGGTGCGCGTGGATCTGCCTTACGAGGAGGATTCGCGCGCCGAGGTCGACATGAACGTGGTCGCCACCGACACCGGAACGCTGGTGGAGATCCAGGGCACCGGCGAGGGCGCCACCTTCCCGCGCTCCACGCTGGACAAGTTGCTCGACGCGGCGCTGGCGAGTTGTGAGCAGTTGTTCGTCGTGCAGAAGGAGGCGTTGGCGCTGCCGTATCCCGGTGTGCTTCCGGAACCCGTCGAGCCGAAGAAGAAGTGATGACCCGCCGTCTGCTGGTGGCCAGCCGAAACGCCAAGAAACTGAACGAGTTGCGCCGCATACTCGACGAGGCGGGCATCGGCGGGATCGAGCTCGTCGGATTGAACGATGTGCCCCCGTACGACGAGGCGCCGGAGACCGGCGCGACGTTCGAGGAGAACGCGCTGGCCAAGGCCCGCGACGGCGCGGCGGCCACGGGGTTGGCGTGTGTCGCCGACGATTCCGGCATCGAGGTGGACGCGCTGAACGGCATGCCGGGGGTGCTGTCGGCGCGCTGGTCGGGCAGGCACGGCGACGACGCGGCCAACAACGCGCTGCTGCTGGCCCAGCTGTCCGATGTGCCGGACGAGCGGCGCGGCGGGCGGTTCGTGTCCACCTGCGCGCTGGTGGTGCCGGGCGGCGCGGAGACCGTGGTGCGCGGTGAATGGCCCGGTTCGATCGGGCGCAAGCCGGTGGGCGACGGCGGTTTCGGTTACGATCCGCTGTTCATCCCGGAGGGCGGCGACGTCACCGCGGCCCAGCTGACGCCCGCCCAGAAGGACGCGGTGTCGCATCGGGGGCGGGCGCTGGCCCAGTTGACGCCCGCGCTGGCGGCGCTCGCCGAAGGCTGACGCGGCCTCAGACGCCGTAGGTCTGCTTGACCTGTTTGGCGTTGACGTGCTCGACGAAGAACGACAGCAGCGGGATGGTGCCCGCGAGCAAGGTGCCGACGGTGCGCAGCACCGGCCAGCGGACCTTGACCGCGAGGTCGGCGGTGACCAGCAGGTAGACGAAGTACACCCAGCCGTGCACCACGGCGATCCAGCTGGGGGTGGCCACGTCGAAGCCGTATTTGGCGATCATCTCACCGGTGAGCAGCAGCAGCCAGAGGCCGGTGATCCAGGCCAGCGCCCGGTAGCGCAGCAGTGCCGGGCCGATCTTGGCCGCGTTCCCGGCGGGGGCCGGTGCGGTGGTCTCGGTGGAATTCTCGCTGGTGGTCAACCGGCGCTCCTCTCGCGGGTGTGCAGGCCCGCGGCGCGGACCTGCTCATCGATGTCGTTGGCGTGCAGTGCGGCGAGGTACCGGTTGTACTCGGCGAGCACGGGATCCTCGTCCCGGACGGCTTTCGGCCGCTCGGGCAGCAGGCCCGGCGGCAGTTCGGTCGGCGCGGTCGGCTTCGCGGTGCGCCCGGCGGGGGAAGCGTGCCGCTGCGCCGCGGCGGAATCGTTCTTCTCCGGGGGTTCGCCCGCCTCGCGTTCGAGTCGCACGAACCGGAAGTAGGCGAAGACGGCGAATCCCGCGAACAGGGGCCACTGCAACGCGTAGCCGAGATTCTGTGCGGTGCCGGTCGCGGACTCGTACCGCTCCCATTGCCACCAGGCCAGCCCCAGGCAGCCCAGCGCGGCGATGATCACCAGCGCGATGAGGGCCGGGCGGTTGTGTGCCGAGCGGCGGGGTGAGGCGGACACGGCTTCTACGGTACCCGTTCTACTACGCGAGCCGTAGAACGAGGTACGCCGTCCATCGCCCGCTGTGACCACGGCATCGCGGCGGCGAGGGGCCGTCGACGTGGTTCGATCGGAAACGCACGAGCGGCCTGCGCGACAGAAATCGGCTCCGGGCGCGGCGCCGCCGCCCGCGTGACGGGCGCCGGCGCGGGTGGTCCGGATCGGAGTGGATGCTCGAGCCCACTGTGCGGGGCGCCGCCCGGCTGCGGGCGCACCAACTCCGCCGGTGGTGGGCTGTCGACGCGCCGGTCCGACCCGAGCCGACGCGCGGGCGTCGTGGCTCGGGACGTCCGGACCGGGTCGGCGGTGGAGCGGTTGCCGGTCGACTGCTTCGTTGTCGCCCGGTTCAGACCGAGTAGATGACGCCGGTCTTGCGCTCGGATTCGGCCCACAACCGCTGCCACAGGTCCCGGTTCTGGGACAGGCGGGTGGACGACGAGGGCTTCACCGGGCCCTGGCTGCCGAAGAGACGGGTCGGGCCCCAGTAGGTCTCGGGGTCGGCGTCGGGCATGGTGGCGGCGAACAACGTCGAGTGCGCCGCCTTGGCGGGGGAATGGCCGATCAGGCGGATGAACGGCTTGGAGATGTGATCGAGCGGGGTCTCGGTGTGCGCGAAGAGGTCGGTGGCCGAGACACCGGGGTGCACCGCGTAGGAGCGCTTGGGCGAGCCGGATTCGCGCAACCTGCGTTGCAGTTCGCGCGCGAACATCAGATTGCACAGCTTGGACTGCGCATAGGCGAGATTGCGCTGATACCGGCGCTTCTCATAGTCGAGGTCATCGACCCAGAGCTTCGGCGTCTGCTTGTGCGCGATGCTGGACAGGGTGACCACCCGGTCGGTGATGCGATCCAGCAGCAGGCCGGTGAGCGCGAAGTGTCCGAGGTGATTGACTCCCCATTGGGTCTCGAAGCCGTCCTTGGTCCGCGAGAACGGGATGTTCATCAGGCCCGCGTTGTTGACAAGGACGTCGAACCGGTCGCAGTCGGCGGCGAACTTGCGCACCGAGGACAGATCGGCCAGGTCCAGTTCCGCCACGCGGACATCGCCGTCGATGCCCGCGGCCACCTCTTTCGCCTTGCCCGCGTTGCGACAGGCCATGATCACCGTCGCGCCCTTGGCGGCCAGGACTTTCGTGGTGACGGCGCCGAGGCCGCCGTTCGCGCCGGTGATGACAAAGGTGCGTCCCGTCTGGTCCGGGATCTCAGCTGGTTTCCACGCCATGCGTCAACCTTACTCTGGAGTAAGTTTACGGGGAAGGTTATCGGTAACGATCGTCTCAGACGCGGAAGCTAGTGTCGTGGAACGCGACCGCGACACGAGCTGTCGACCGGTTGTTCAGCGGCCGCTGCCGATGGGTTGCCCGAAGGCGGCCGCGAGGATATCGCCCACCGTATCGCCCCAGACCTGCCAGGTAGCGGGGTCCAGCGTCATCGAGCCGACATCGGTGACGGTGACGCCGCCGGCCACCGGCACGCCCGCGAACCGGTCCCGCAGCCACAGCAGCGCGCGCGGCGCGGCGATCGGGTCGAGGGTGAGGTGCTCGCTGAAGTGGTCGCGGATGTACTCGACCCGTGCGCCGGGGTCCTCGGCATACGTTCCGACCAACTCGTTGACCGGCCCGACCGGAATCAGCCAGTCGGCGTTGGCCTGGTACATCAGCATCGGCATGTCCGGCACCGCCTGGCCCAGCTTGGTCTTGTTCAGGACAGCCACGACGTCGGGGTCGGTGAAGGGGTTCTTCGCCAGCATCCCGAGGTTGTCCGCGAACGGGAACAGCGCGGCCTGGTAGCTCGCGCAGAGTTGCTCTTTGCCCGCGATCATGAGTTTGCCCAGGCCGTTGGCGTTCTCGTCGAGAAATCTGCGCAGCTCCGGATATTCGCGGGAGACCCCGAGCGCGCCCGCGAAGATCAGTCCGGCGGAGAGGTTGCCGTTGGCCATCCGCAAGGCGGCCGACAGGTCGGCGGGGATGCCGCCCTCCGCGGCGCCGACCACGTTCAGTTCGGGGGCGTAGTCGCGCTTCAGTTCGGCGGCCCAGCCGGTCGCGATCGCGCCGCCCGAGTAGCCCATCATCCCGACCCTGGTCCCGGTCCCGGTCAGTTGCATCGGCGCGAAGTTCTCCGCGGCGCGAATGCCGTCGAGCGTGATGCGGCCCGCCAACGGCCCCGCCGCGTAAGCGGAATCGGGTCCTTGGTGATCGGGGATCACCGCGGCCCAGCCCTGGGCCAGCGCGGCCTGCACCTCGAGGAACTGCGCGGCCACCAGGGTCGAGCCGGTCAAGGTCGCCGGGATGGAACCCATCTGGAGCTGATACGACGGCATGCAGTAGTTGCCGGTGGAGTCCTCGGCGATCTGGTAGGAGAACAGCGGCCGGTCGGCGGCGTAACCGCGCGGCTTGATCACCGTGGCCACGGCGGGAATGGCCTCGCCGCGGGAGTTGGTGGAGCGGTAGGACAGCTGCCAGGCATCCACGTTCACCGGGAGCAGGGACAGGTTGGCCAGATTTACCTGGCGCGCGGCGATGACCTGGCCGGGAGCCAGGTCGGCGTAGGCCTGCGCGGGCGGGCGGTAGAACGCCGGGTCGAAACCGGGTGGCAGGGGCGGAATCGGGAACGGCAGCGCGGGCTGGACCGCCGGGGCGTCCGGCTGGGGCTCGGCGGCCGCGGAGCCGGGTAGCGACGGCAGCCCCACCGCGACCGCGGCGAGCGCCGCGAGCAGCTTCGGTGCGTGTTTGCGGGAAATGACCACGCGAGAACCTCTTCGTTCGGTGAGCCACATTTGTGAGCCCCATCGGTTTCAGACTGGCCCGAGTATGCGGCGTCATGACGCCGATCACAAGTACGAATCGGCGGCCGTCCAGGCGGGCGGGACCGGTTCGCGGTCGCCGTGATTTCGCTACGGTGAGAGATGTGACGGCGACAGTGGGCAGGCAATACGGCGGGCGTGCCGTCGTGGAGCGGAAAGCCGAGCGGCGTCAGCGATTCCTCGAGGCGGCCACCCGGATCTTCGCCGAGCGCGGCTATGCCGACTGTTCGCTGGCCGACGTGTGCTCCGCCGCGGGCTTGTCCAAGCGACAGTTCTACGAGGAGTTCCAGGCCAGGGAAGACGTTCTGGTCGCCGCGTACGACCGGATCCAGGACGAGGCCGCCGCCGCCGTGGTCGCGCGGATGGACGCGCTCGACCCGCGGTTCGACCTGCGCGCGGCGATGACCGCCGTGGTGACCGCCTACCTCGAATCGATCGGCTCCGATCCCTATCGCGCGAAGGTCGCCTTCATCGAAGTGGTCGGGGTGAGCGAGCGGATGGAGCGGCACCGGCGCGAGCGCAGGCACGCGTGGGCGGCCGTGCTGGAGTCCCGCGTGGTGCCGGTGGTCGCTCCCGGTTCGCGGATACGCGGCGCCCCCGGCTGGGGGGCGAGCGCCTTGATCGGCGCGATCAACGGCCTCGCGCACGAGTGGGTGCTCGCCGATCCGCGTCCGACGGTGGCCGAGCTCGTCGATCTGCTCGTCCCCATCGCGATGTCGCTCATCGAGCGCGGGGACGACGCGCCGGAGAGTGCGCCCCGCTGATTCGCTGCCGTGTCGCTGGATATCCATTCGAAAGGCAAAAGCCCATACTGAGCTGATGGCCGGTTCGGTTGCTGTCGCCGCGGACCCTGTCGCTCCGATGGGCAGGGCCAAGACCAACATCGTGTTCGGCACCATCGTGCTCGGCATGCTGATGGCGGCGCTGGACCAGACCATCGTGTCCACCGCGCTGCCCACCATCGTCGCCGACCTCGGCGGGGCGGGACACATGGCATGGGTGGTCACCTCGTACCTGCTCGCCGAGGCGGTCGCGACGGCGCTGGCCGGAAAGCTCGGCGACCTGTTCGGCCGCAAGCTGGTGTTCCAGGTCAGTGCCGTGATCTTCATCGTCGGCTCGATGGTCGCGGGTCTGGCCAACGGCATGCTGTTGCTCGTCCTCGCCCGCGGCATCCAGGGCTTCGGCGCGGGCGGGCTGATGGTCACGTCGATGGCGCTGATCGCCGACATCATCCCGCTGCGGCAGCGGGGCAAGTACCAGGGGGCGCTGGGCGCGGTATTCGGCGTGACCACCGTCATCGGCCCGACGCTGGGCGGCCTGTTCACCGACCATGCCAGCTGGCGCTGGTGCTTCTACGTCAACGTGCCGGTCGCGGTGGTGATGATCGCGCTGGCGGCCCGCACCATTCCGCGGGTGCGCGCCGCGGCCAAGCCGGTCATCGATTATCTCGGCATCGGCCTGGTGGCGGCGGGCGTCTCCTGCTTGATCCTCGGCCTGGAATGGGGCGGGCAGCAATACGCGTGGAATTCGCCGACGATCATCGGGCTGTTCGCCGCGGCGGTGTTCCTGCTCGCCACGTTCGTCGCGGTGGAGTTGCGGGCCGCCGAGCCGATGTTGCCGATGGGGTTGTTCCGCAGCCAGGTGTTCACGGTGTGCTCGATCCTCAGCTTCATCGTCGGCTTCGCGATGCTCGGCTCGATGACCTACCTGCCCGCGTATCTGCAATACGTCGACGGCGTTTCGGCCACCATGTCGGGCGTGCGCACGCTGCCGCTGGTTGCGGGCCTGTTCGCCACGTCGATTCTGTCCGGGCAGGTGGTCGGCAAGACCGGGCGCTATCGGTATTTCCCGATCGTGGGCACGTTGGTGATGTCGCTGGGCCTGTATCTGATGTCGACGATGGGCCGCGACACCGGCACCTGGCTGGAGTCGCTGTACATGCTGATCCTCGGCCTCGGCATCGGACTGGCGATGCAGGTGCTGACCATCGTCGTGCAGAACACCGTGCCCTACGCCCAGCTGGGTACCGCGACCTCCGGCGTCACGTTCTTCCGCACGCTCGGCAGCGCCTTCGGAACGGCCATCTTCGGCACCCTCTACAGCAACCGGATCGGCCCCGAACTCGCCGCTGCCCTGGCCAGGGTCGGGGTGGTGCCGCCCGCGGTCGCGGCGGACCCGCAGGCGTTGCGCGCGCTGCCCGCCGAACAGTCGGCGCCGATCATCGATGCGTACGCGAACGCCATCGACCACGTGTTCTTCTGGGTCGTGCCGATCGCGCTGACCGGATTCGTGGTCGCGTGGTTCCTGCCCGAGGTGCCGCTGCGCGACAGCGCGCGGGCGGGCGCGGGCGACGTGGGCGAAGGGTTCTCGGTGCCCGACTCGCCCGATCGGCTGGTGCAACTGGAACGGGCGATCGCGGGCACCATGCGCAGGGCTGGGGCGCAGGATCCGATCGGTCCGCGCATCCTCGCCGACGCGGACAGTGACCTCACGCGTGGCGAGGCATGGGCACTCGGGCAGGTCTATCTGCGCGATCGCGTGCGCGGCGACGCCACGCTGACCGGGATCGCGCGGGCGCACCACGTGCCCGAAGAGGTGATCGAGCCGATCTACGATCAGGTCGGCGCGGAGGGTTATCTGACGCGGGAGGGGCAGCGATTGCGGCTCACCGCTGCCGGTGCGGCCGAGATGGATCGGATCAAGGCGGCCTGGCGGCGCTGGCTCGACACCAGGCTCGACGACTGGAACGAGGCCGATCCCGCCGATCGCGCGCTGCTGGACCAAGCGCTGGCGAACATCGCCACGAAGTTGCTGGAAGACCAGGCGCGCGCACAGGAAACGGTGCCGGCCTGACCCGCTTGCGGCCGATTACTCGTAGACGTATATTCGTAGACGAGTAAGGGAGGTGCCGCGATGAAGAAACGCAAGGTCGACAACCTGCTGGCGCTCGCGGTGCTGTCGGTGATCATCGAGCGCCCGATGCACCGCTACGAAATCGCCCAGACCCTGCGCGAGCGGGGCAAGGACCACGACATGGCGATCAAGTGGGGTTCGCTCTACACGGTCGTGCAGAACATGGCCAAGGTCGGGTTCCTGGAGGTCGTCGGCAGTGAACGGGCGGGCGCCAGGCCCGAGCGGGTGATCTACCGGATCACCGACGCGGGCCGCGCCGAGATGGCCGATTGGACCAGGGAACTGCTGTCCACTCCGGAGCCGGAACATCACCGGTTCGTCGCGGGCCTGTCGATTCTCGCGGTGCTTCCGCCCGCCGAGGTGGTGGAACTGCTCGGCACCCGCCTCGAAGCGCTGGAGCGAACCATCGCCACCGTGCGCCGCGAACTCGGCGAACTCGCGGGCACGCTGCCGCGGCTGTTCATCATCGAATCCGAGTTCGGGCTGGCGATGCTGGAGGCCGAGGCGGCGTGGACGCGCTCGCTGCGCGCGGAGCTGACCGAGGGCACCTTCCCCGGACTGGCGCAATGGCGCGAGTGGCACGAGCGCGGCATGCTGCCGTCCGACGTCGACGAAATGGTGGAGAGGGGGATGGCCGAGAACTAGCCGAGAACCGGACCCGGCGAAGGTGCGGCAACACCGCCGCCGGGCCCGATCGAACAGTCTCGAACCGCGCCCGCGAACGCGCACCCGGCTACAAGGCTGGCAACCACAGGATAACCGGGTGGGTGGCGCGCGAGTCGGTTCGGGCAACCGAACCCGTATCGCACGAATCCTGGAGACACCCATGTCCACAACACGTACCGCCCTGGTGATCGGTGGCGGCATCGCCGGTCCCGTCGTCGCGACGGCCCTGCGCAAAGCGGGCATCGACGCCCGCGTCTACGAGGCCTACCCCGGCCCTTCCTACGGCATCGGCAGCGGGCTCGCGCTGGCGCCGAACGGCGTCGCCGCGCTCGACATCATCGGGGCGGGCGACCCGGTCCGCGCGATCGCGCTGTCGGTCCGCAATATGAACATGTCCGTCGGCGCCAAGGTGCTGGAGATGCCCGGCATCCCCGATCTGCCGCCGCTGCAATTGGTCGATCGCAGTGAGCTGCACCGAACGCTGCACCAGCACGCGGTCGCGGCGGGCGTTCCGTTCGAGTACAACAAGCGCCTGGTGGACGCGCACGAGGACGAGTTGGGCGTCACGGCCATGTTCGCCGACGGCAGCACGGCCACCGCCGACGTACTGATCGGCGCGGACGGCATCCGTTCACGGGTGCGCACGCTGATCGACCCGAACGCGCCGGGCCCCGACTACACCGGCATGCTCGGCTTCGGCGCGACCACCGAGTGCGACGCCGACATCCCGCCGGACACCATGACTTTCGCGTTCGGCAAGCGGGCGTACTACCTGTACTGGCCGCTCGGGGACGGGCGGGTGGCGTGGGGAGCCAACCTGCCGCACAAGGAGTATCTGTCGCTCACCGCGGCGCGGGCGGTGCCGAGCGCCCATTGGTTGAAGATCTTGCGCGAGACCTACCGCGACGACACGCCGGGCGGCGAACTCGCCCGGCGCACCACCGAGGAGCAGTTGGAGGTGGTCGGCGCGCTGCACATCATGCCGCCGGTGCCGCACTGGCATCGCGGGCGGATGGTGCTGGTGGGCGACGCGGTGCACGCTCCGTCCAACAGCTCCGGTCAGGGCGCGTCGCTGGCGATCGAGAGCGCCGTGCAGCTGGCCCGCTGCCTGCGTGACCTGCCGGCTGCGGAGGCGTTCGCGGTCTACGAGCGCTTGCGGCGCGAGCGGGTGGAGGGCGTCGCGGCCCGCGCCGCGAAGATCAACCACAGCAAGACGCCGGGGCCGGTGGGGCGCAAGGTCATGCAGCTGCTCATGCCGGTGCTGGCCAAGACCGTGATGAAACCGGAGAAGACCATGGGGCCGGAGCAGCGCTACCGGATCGATTGGGACGCTCCGGCCGAGCGCGAGCTCGCGTCGGTCTGAGTCGGTCGATAGGTCCCCGCAGGTCCTGGCGATCTGCGGGGCCTATCTACAACAGCTCTCGTCCGGCTCGCCGCCGCCCCTCGGACGTTCGGGCCGGAAGCGTTGTATTCCTGCCGTCCACCCACGTCGAGCGGCTCGTCCACCGCTGACCGCTGCGGCGCGGCACTGGTGAGCGCGAGCGGTCAGTATCGCGTCGCGCGGTCGCGCAGGATGCGCGCGGTCTGCTCGTCGCCGGGCAGGAACGCCTCCAATTGCAGCTCGGCGAGCGTCACGTCCACCGCGGTGGCGAACGAGGTGAGCGTGGTGATCAGACGCAACTCGCCTTCGGCGCTGCGCAGGCGCAGCGGTACCGCGAAGCCGAGATGATCCGGACCCGGCTCGGCTTGCGGCAGATAGGTCTCCAGTTCGGCGATCAGCTCGTCCAAGGCGGGATCAGGACTGCGGTCCATCCGGTTGCGCAGCGCCTCGGTGACGTGCCGTCCCCATTCCGGCAGGTTGAGCACGCGGGCGGCAAGGCCGTCCGGGTGCAGCGCCAGCCGCAGCACGTTGACCGGCGGTTCCAGCAGCCATGGGGCGGCGCCCTCGGTGAGCACGCCGAAGGCCGCGTTGGCGGCGAGCAGCACACCGTGCGGGCGGACCACCAGCGCCGGGTAGGGCAGGTGGCCGTCGAGGATCGCCCGCAACGCCTCCAGCACCGGCGCCAACGTCTCGGTGTCGAGCGCCGATTCGGGGAAGACCGCAGCGTAACCCGCCGCGAGCAGCAGTCCGTTGCGCTCACGCAGCGACAGCTCCAGTGATTCGGCCAGGCGCACCACCATGGTGCGTCCGGGGCGCGAGCGGCCCTGTTCCAGGAAGCTCAGATGACGCTGGGTGGTGTCGGCGCGGATCGCGAGATCCAGCTGGCTGACCCGGCGCAGCGTGCGCCAATGCTTGAGCTGCCGGGCGAACCCGGTGGACTCGGCCGCCGTCGTCATGGCAGCAGTATCGGGCGCGGGGCGGCGGGCTCGCCATACCTTGCGGGGAATCGCACAGGCGTCGAACGACGGCAAGACTTCGCCGCATGAGCAAGACACTCGATGAGCAGGAACTGTCCCGATTCGCCGAACGCTATATCGCGCTGTGGAACGAGCCGGACGCCGAGGCAAGGCGCAAGCGCATCCGGCAGCTGTGGGCCGAGGACGGCGCCCAGGTGCTGGTGGATCCGCCGCAGGCGATGCGGGAGGCGCTGACCCGGTTGTCCTTCCCGATCCCGACCGTGGAGATCCGCGGCTACGAAGCTCTGGACCGGCGCGTCGATCGCGCGTACGAGGAGTTCGTCGCCCCTGGTGAGCACGTGTTCGTACCCGAGGGGCACGCGGTCCGCCTTTCCCTGGACCTGATCGGCCTGACCTGGCACATGGTGACGAAGGCCGACGGTGCGGTCGTGGGCGGTGGATACGACGTCATCGCGCTGGACGACGCGGGCCGCATCCGGTGGGACCACCAGTACATCGGCGTCGCGTGATGACGGCCACCGCCTACCATCTCGATCCCGCGCGCGGGGCGGCCGCGCTGACGGCCGCGCCGCGGGAGCTGCCCGCGCCCGGCCCACGCCAGGTGGTGATCCGGGTGCGTGCGGCGTCCCTGAATCGTCGCGATCTGATGTTGCTGGACGGGACGTACCCGTTGCCTGCGACCCCGGGCGTCGTCCCGCTCAGCGACGGCGTCGGCGAGGTGATCGCGGTTGGCGAGCACGTGACGCGCGCCGCGGTGGGCGACCGGGTGACCGCCACCTACTTCGTCCGCTGGATCGACGGTCCGCAGCGCCGAGCGCACGTGCTCGAGCAGTACGGCGCGACGTATCCCGGCATGCTCGCCACTTACGCGGTGCTGGAGGAGGATTCGGTGGTGCACGTCCCGAGCCATCTCACCGATGTGGAAGCCGCCACGCTGACCTGCGCCGGGGTGGTGGCGTGGGCCGCGCTGAGCACGCCGCTGCCGGTGCGGCCCGGCGAGACCGTGCTGACCGTAGGCAGTGGATCGGTGGCGCTTTTCGGCGTGCAGTACGCGAAAATGCATGGCGCCGAGGTGATCTCGGTGACGTCGAGCGAGCGCAAGGCCGAGCGGCTGCGCGCGCTCGGCGCCGACGAGGTGATCAATCGGAGTCGGACTCCGGACTGGGAACTGGCCGTGCTCGACCGCACCGGCGGCGACGGTGTGGAACACATCCTCGACGCGGTGGGCATGCCGACGCTGGCGAAATCCGTGCGGTCGGGCGGATACAACGCACGGATCACCATGATCGGCGCGATGCCCGCCGCCGACCCGCCCGCGGGCAACCCGTTCGGGACGTCGTACCTGTCCATCCGCCGCATCGCGGTGGGCAGCAGGGCGCATTTCGAGGCGATGAACCGAGCGATCATCGCCCAACGGATGCGTCCCGTCATCGACCGCGTATTCGCCTTCGCCGAAGCCGAAGCGGCCTATCGGTACTTCCGTACCGGGAATCCGTTCGGGAAGGTGGTGATCGAGTTTCCCTAGTGCTCAGGGGCAGGCGGTGAGAATCCTTGTCATGGCGTCCTTCTCGGCGGGGGTGACCCACAGCTGGTAGGCCGTCTTCACCTGGATCTGCCTGGTCACGTAGGCGCAGTGGTAACCCTTGCTCGGCGGCAGCCACTCGGCCGCGTCGGAGTCGCTCTTGGACTGGTTGGTCGGGCCGTCGACGGCTTGCAGGTTCAGGGGGTCGTTGGCCAGGTCGCGGCGGCGTTCGGCGGAAAGTTTCTGCGCGCCTTTCTGCCAGGCGTCCGACAGCGCGACGACGTGGTCGATCTGCACGTCGTCGGAGGACTTCGTGCCGCGCTTGAAGTCGATGGTCTTGCCGGTGTAGGGGTCGGCCAGCCTTCCGGTCGCGACGATGCACTTGCCCGACTTGAACGTCACGTCGGTCATGTCGCGCTGGAGGATGTCGTTGCGGGTGTCGCAGCCGTTGTTGCCGCCGGGCACCGAGACGTTGTCGGACCAGGGCGGCCCGAATTCGTCGCGGCTGTAGCCGGTTTTGGGCGCGCGGTCGGCCACGCGCAGCGAGTTCAGGAGCGCGAGCGCGTCGCGCGATGGAATGGGGGCGGGCGCGTCGGCGCAGGCTCGGCCGCCGGAACCGCAGCCGGAGGCCGCGGAATCGCCGGGCGGAACGGTGGTGCAGGAGACCAGTCCGATGGAAGTCGCCACCATGACGCCGATCAGAGCCAGCCGTTGCACTGTGGACTTCATCGAACTTCCTAACGCCGCATCCACTTGGAACTGTAACCGGCGTCAAGGTATCCAGTGGCGAGGTTCGCACATCCGAATGGCGCGTATGAGATTCGGCACAGCGAACCTCGCAGCAGAGCGCGGAGGCCCGAGAACGGGGCCGCCCCCGAATCGCCGTGCCGGCGCCGATTCGGGGGCGGTTTATCACGAGGAGGCCGGTGGAGCCGCGCGGTTGTGCGGATGGTTGTCCACTCCGAAGACCGCACTGGGACGACACCACGGGGCTGATGAGGGGGAGGTCCCGAGGTGTCGAGCCGCGCCTGCTCCGGGCTCGCTCGTGATGATCAGGGGTGATCGGTGTCCGGTTGGCGCCGGTGACCAGGGAAGCCGCTCTCCGGTTGCACGCATCCGCTCCGTCTCGATCACGCTTGGTTCTACGTATCAAGACAGTAGATAGCAGCCGCGCGAGTTGGCAAGTTCGTTCGGACTGTCCGGAAAATTTCTCAGCCGATCTTCAGTTTCGGCCATGTATCTACTGCATGAGTACGGATGTGACCCAGGTCTGCCAGCCCCGCGTCGTCCGGCTCGACGGGCTTGTGACGATGCTCACTCCGTCTGCGGTCACAGGCGGCGGGATTCGTGTGTCCAAACGGGTGCAGGCGAAAAGCCGGACCCCGAAAGGACCACATCATGCCTACCGTCGACGTCATCGATTCGTTCATCCACTACCGCGACACCGGTGCGGGCGAGATCCCGGTCGTGTTCCTGCACGGCAATCCGACCTCCTCCTATCTGTGGCGCAACGTCATTCCGCACGTCGCCGACCGGACCCGGGTGCTGGCGCCGGACCTGATCGGCATGGGGGACTCGGGCAAGCCGGACAGCGCCTACCGTTTCACCGATCACGCCGCCTACCTCGACGCCTGGTTCGATGCGCTCGGGCTGGACCGGGTGGTGCTGGTCGGGCACGACTGGGGCGGCGCGCTCGGCATGGACTGGGCCGCTCGGCATCCAGGCCGCGTGCGCGGCATCGCACTGATCGAGACGTTCCTGCGGCCGATGCGCTTCGACGAGCTGCCTCCGCTCGGCGCCGAGCTGTTCCGGAAGTTCCGTTCCGCGGAAGGGGAGCGGATGATCCTGGAGGAGAACACCTTCATCGAGTTCAACCTGCCGAAGGGCATCATCGACCTGTCGCCGGAGGATCACGACGTGTATCGGGCGCCGTATCCGACGCCGGCCTCGCGTAAGCCGCTGCTGGTGTGGCCGCGAGAGTTCCCCCTCGACGGCGAGCCCGCCGACGTGGTGGCCCTGGTGCGGAACTACGGCGCATGGGCGGCCGCGACGCCCGAGGTGCCCAAGTTGCTGATGGCGCTGGAGGACGGTGTGGGGCTCGGGTCGGCCGAGGCGATCGACTGGGCCGCGAGCACCTTCGCGAGCGCGGAGGTCGCGCCGATCGGCCCTGCGGGCCACCACGCGCCGGAGGACCGGCCGGAGGAGATCGGCCGGGCGGTCGCGCAGTGGCTCGACCGGCACGCCCTGGTCGGGACGGCCGCCGCCGCGTGACACCGGTCGCGATGTGATCCGGCAGTGCTTGCGCCGACCGCGGCGCGGGCCGAAAGATGGCCGGATGAGCACGGAGCAGGAGCAGGCCGCGGCGCGGGAGAAGGCCATGGTCGCCCGCGCGGTCGCGGGTGACCGGGACGCCGTCGCGCAGGTGGTGCGCCTGTTGCAGGACCCGCTGTATCGGCTGGCGCTGCGCATGGTCTGGCGGCCAGCGGAGGCCGAGGACGCGACCCAGGAGATCTTGGTGCGCGTCCTCGATCATCTGCACACCTGGCGAGCCGAGGCGAAACTGCTCACCTGGGCCTACCGCATCGGCGTCAACCACCTGCTGAATCTGCGGCGGCAGACTCCGCAGGAGGCCGCGGAACTGAGTTTGGACGCCTACCGTGACGGGCTGGCCGACGGACTCTCGGAAGCGGACTATCGCGGACCGGAAGCGGTGCTGCTGACCGCCGAGGTGCGGCTGACGTGTAGTCAGGGCATGTTGCAATGCCTGGCCAGGGACGAACGAATCGCCTTCGTGCTCGGCGACGTATTCGAGCTGAACTCCACCGAGGCCGCCTGGATTCTCGACATCACTCCCGCCGCCTATCGAAAGCGGTTGGAGCGCGCCAAGAAACGACTCGGGAACTTCCTGAACGCGACCTGTGGCCTGGTCGATCCCGCGGCGTTCTGCCGCTGCTCACGCCGAGTGGACAAAGCCGTCGCGCTGGGGCGGATCGACCCGAGCCGTCCGGTGTACACGCGCCATCCGGTCAGCGCGGGCGGACGCACCGCGGCCGAGGCCGAACGGCAGATGATCCGGCTGCACGACGCGGCGTCGGTGCTGCGCGCGCATCCCGACTACGCCGCGCCGCGGGCGAAGATGGACGCGATCGCCGGACTGCTCGGTTCGGGCCGTTTCCCGATGCTCGAGGAGACGTGAAGCGATCAGCCCGGTGCTTCGGCGGCGGGTGGGTGGTCCCGTAGTTCCGTTGCCAGGCGGGCGATCCGGGCCGGACCGACGCGGCAGCACCCGCCGATGATCCGTGCGCCTCGGGCGAGCCAGTCCCGGGCTTGTCCCGTCGTGAACCGTGCGGGTCCGCTCCAGCGGTGGCGCACCGCGTCCCAAGCCTCACCGCTGTTCGGATAGGCGACCACGGGTTTGCCGGTGCCTGCGGCGAGTTCCACCGCGGCGGCGACATCGACGGGCGCGCAGCAGTTCACCCCGATCGCGACGATCGCGTCCGAGCAGGCGGCCACCGCGAAGGCGTCGGTGAGCGGCTGTCCGGCCCGGGTGCGCGTTCCGTCGATGGTGTAACTCAGCCACGCGGGCACGCCGAGGTCGTTCACCACGTCCACCAGCGCTTCGGCTTCGTCGATGTCGGGGACGGTCTCCAGGGCCAGCAGGTCGGCGCCCGCCTCGGCGAGCACCTCCATGCGCGGCCGGTGCCAGGCCCGCAGTTCGGCCACGGTGCGCCCGTAGCGGCCACGGTATTCCGATCCGTCCGCCAGCGCGGCGCCGTAGGGGCCGACCGAGGCGGCGACCCATCGGCGCCGGTCGTCGGCGCAGGCGTCGCGGGCCGCGCGGGCCAGCGCCACACCACGCCGCCACAGCCGCACCGTCTGCGCCCTGGTCAGCCCGCGCGCGGCGAAACCCTCGAAGGAAGCCTGGTAGGTCGCGGTGGTGGCGATGTCGGCGCCCGCGCGGAAATAGGCTTCGTGCACCGACCGGATCGCGGCCGGATCGTCCACGAGCAGGCGGGCCGACCACAGCGCGCCGGACAGGTCGTGGCCGCGTGCTTCCAGCTCGGAGGCCAATCCACCGTCCGAGATCAGAGCCCCCGCCGCCGGGTCGAACAGCACGGCTCCACTGTAGAACGCGGACTCACTCGTCGTCGGCGGGCTGGGCGGTCGGGGGAACCCCGGTGTCGAGGAAACGGATGAGCCGCTCGATGCGCGCGGTGTGATCGGCGCAGCGTTCCAGGTGGTGCCCCAGCAGCGCGATATCGATCGCGACCTCGGTGGACGGCTGGGAATCCGGGTTGCGCAGCGCGGCATGCAACTGCTGATGCAGCGTTTCCATCGAGTTGGCCTGCGGCTCCTGCTCCGGCAGCGGGTGCTGACCGGCGACGGCGCGCCCGGCCAAGGCCGTGCGCTCGGCCGCGAGCTTGCCCATCGCGGCGAGGATGTCCAGGATGGGTTGCCCCGCAACGTGTCCTGGGTGGCTCTGGTACACCTTGTCGGCGACCCGGCTGGCGAGCCATCCGATGCGTGACAGTTCACCGGCGATCTGGATCGCGGTCACCACGTGGCGCAGGTCGCGGGCCACCGGCGCTTGTAATGCCAGCAGCACCACGGTGCGCGCCTCGCACGCGCCGTACATCTTCTGCAACTGCTCGTCGAGCGCGAAGACCTCGTAGGTCGCGGTGAGGTCGGCGTCGACGAGCGCGTCGGTGACGCGCTCGACGGCGTCGTGGGCCAGCGTGCACATCTGCGTCAGGTCGTTGGTCAACGCGATGAGCTCGGCAGTGAACTGGGTGCGCACCGCCAAATTCTCACCTATCGACCGGTGCGGGGTCGATTCCTTGCCGGATGTTCTTCGGTAACGACATCGCCTCGGCTCGCCCGCGCGCGATCGCGCCGCCGGGCGGCCGAGGGAAACGCGGGTGATCTCGCGATGTGACTTCGTCTTTCGGCTGCGGGCGCTTTCCCATGACAGCGGGTCGGCCCGATGTGACCCGGCGGAACACGTTGCGTCGGAACGGTACGCCCCACGCTGGGCGATCGCCGCGAACGTGTGCCTGACCAGGACAGCGCCCGGCAATGCGTGGTTCGCCCCCTGGGCAGTGAGCACTGCGCGTGTCCCGGGGTGTCGAGTCGTATTGCCGGAGCTGAAGTTTATAGCGCGTATCACATTATGGCCTTGCCGCATATGGCTACTCGTCCAGTTGCTCACCGCGTGCCCTACCCCGCCCGAACCGGTGCGGCGGACGGTCGATACTGCGCGACGCGATGGGCGAAGGTTTGCGTCCCGGTTCCTACCGGCGCTTCGGCCGGTCGCAGCCGGGTCCCTACGCTGGTCAACGCCCGAATCGCGCGTGTCGCGCAGCCTGCCGACGGGTGCGCCCGGTGTTACGGTCGCCGCATGCCGAACTTGCGCGATATCCAGCATCGGGTGGTGACGACGTTCCAGCGCCGATTGGGCAATCCGATCCTCAGGACGCTGCCCGGCCAGACGCTCCTGGAGACCACCGGCCGGGTCAGCGGGCAGCCACGGATCACTCCGATCGGTGGACGAAAGGTCGGACGGGAATTCTGGCTCGTCTCCGAGTTCGGCGAGCGTTCCCAGTACGTGCGGAACATCAAAGCGAACAACCGGGTCCGGCTGCGCCTGCACGGCCACTGGCACACCGGTACCGCGCACCTGCTGCCCGACGACGACCCGCGCGCCCGCTTGGCCTCCTTACCGCGCGGCAACAGCGCGGCCGTCCGCTTGGTCGGCACCGACCTCCTCACGCTACGCATCGATCTCGACGACTGATCTGCGGTCATCCCACTCCGCGAGTGGCACACCATTGTGCGGCCCTCTCGCGATTCGCCACAGCCATGTGCCACTCGCGGGATCGGCTCGGGGTGGCGAGAGCGCTCGCGCGGAGTTGGGTGTGAGTGATAGTCGAACGGCCGCCGCTGGATTCGTGTGTTCGGGATCACGGTTCGTGCGTCGTGGCCGAACCGCGCTACGGGGTTCGTCGGGCTGATCGAGCAGGTCTCAGTGGATTTCGTCGCTGGGGGCTGGTGGCACGCTTTCGTACATCGTGGCTGGATAAGTGAGTCGGGGGCGGGGGTTGTTGGTCGCCTGACCAGGATGCGGGTTATTTGCTGGGATCATGGTGGGCATGATCCGTGTGTTGATCGCTCGCTGGACCGTGCTCGTACCATTGCTCGCCGTCGTCGCTCTCCTGGCTACTTGGGGGCGGAGTCTGCCCGGTGTCGCGGTGACGATCGTGGCGGTGGCGTTGATCGGGGCGGTGCTCGCGGCGGTGCATCACGCGGAAGTGGTGGCGCGCCGCGTCGGCGAACCGTTCGGCTCGCTGGTGCTCGCCGTCGCGGTGACCGTGATCGAGGTCGCGCTCATCCTCACCCTGATGACGCAGGGCGGCGACAAGACCGCGACCCTGGCCCGCGACACGGTCTTCGCCGCGGCGATGATCACCTGCAACGGCATCTTCGGTCTCTGCCTGCTGGTGGGGGCCCTGCGCAGGCGCGTGGCGGTGTTCAACGCCGAAGGCACCGGCGCGGCGCTGGCCACGGTCGCGACGCTGGCGACGCTCAGCCTCGTGCTGCCGACCTTCACCACGAGCAAGCCAGGTCCGGAGTTCTCGCCCGCGCAGCTGGCCTTCGCCGCGGTGGCCTCGCTCGCGCTGTACGTCTTGTTCGTGATGGTGCAGACCGTGCGTCATCCGGATGATTTCCTGCCGGTCGAAGCGGATGGGGTCGTCGCGGAGGACGACGAGGGCGTCGAGCCGCCGACGGCGCGCGACGCCGTCACCAGCCTCGGCCTGCTGCTGGTCGCCCTGGTCTGCGTGGTGGGTCTGGCGAAGGTGGTTTCGCCCGCCGTCGAATCCGCGGTCCAGTCGGCGGGTCTGCCGCAATCGGCGGTGGGCGTGGTGATCGCGCTGCTGGTGTTGCTGCCCGAGACGATCGCCGCGGTGCGGGCCGCGCGCCGCGACCAAGTGCAGATCGGTCTCAATCTGGCGCTGGGTTCGGCGATGGCGAGCATCGGCCTCACCATTCCTGCGCTCGCCGTGGCCAGCATCTGGCTGGACGGCCCGCTGGTGCTCGGCCTGGGCGCGACCCAGATGGTGCTGTTGGCCCTGACCGTCGTGGTCGGCGGCCTGACGATCGTTCCGGGACGGGCGACGCTGCTCCAAGGCGGCGTCCATCTGGCCGTGTTCGCGGCCTTCGTCGGCCTCGCCGCCAGCCCCTAGCGGAAGTTCAGGCGAGCGCGTCGGCCATCCGGCATCCCTGCGATCTCGCACCCGCCCGGTTCATCGAAAGCCTCTGTTACGAAACGGATCCGCGCGGTGTCGAGTCCGCCGGATTGGTGCGCTCGTAGTGGCGGCGACGCGGGCGTATCGAGTCGCCCGCGTTCCGTGGCCGCGCCGCTCAGTGCGGGTGCTGCGCCGCGTACCTGGCTCGTTCCACGGCCCGGAGCCGGGCTCGCCGCGGGTTCTCCAGATCCGCGGGCAAGCCGTGCTTCGCCAGCCGGTGCGCGCGGTTCATCGGCATGAAGGCGACGGTGTAGAACAGGGCCAGCAGCAGCGCCAGCAGGACCATCGCGCCGCGCAACCACAACTCGCCGGGAAAGAGCAGGAACGCGGCGAACAGCGGCGTGAACGGCACGATGCCGCGCAGCACGTGCCGGGTGGCGGCGAACCTGCCGGTGAGGTCGTCGCGCACCCACTCGCGCATCGAATCGGGCAGGCGGCGGCCGAAGGCGTAGCCGATCCACTGGATCGGACCTGGCCGTCGTCGTTCGTGGGTCATGACCGGGCTCCTCGATTGGGGGACGGGGCGTCGGGCTCGGCGAGCACCGACCGGCGGGCCGCCTCGTTCACCCGGGTGAGCACTTCGCGCAACTGCTCGAGGTCGTCCAGGGTCACGCCGAGGCGTCGCACGACTTCGGGCGGTATCCGCTCGGCCTTCGCACGCAGTTCGGCTCCGGCCCGCGTCAGGTTCACCACCAGGTTGCGTTCGTCTCGGCTGTCGCGTTCGCGGCTGATCAGCCCGGCGGCTTCGAGACGCTTGAGCAGCGGGGACAGGGTGGGGGAGTCCAGCTGGATGGCCTCGGCGATCGCTTTCACCGACATCGGCGCCTCGCCCCAGAGCGCGAGCATCACCAGATATTGCGGGTGGGTGAGCCCGAGCGGCTCGAGCAGCGGACGGTAGACGGCCAGCACCGCGCGATTGGCCACGGCCAGCGCGAAGCAGACCTGCCGGTCCAAGCGCAGCGGGTCGTCGATCTCGGTTTCCATCGGCACCTCCTCGGTCCGCCGTCCAAATTAGCGCACGAACAGTTCGTGCATTAATCAATGTGTGCGACATCTCGGCGCGAGATCCCGGCTCCTGGGCCGACGCTGGTTACCGTGAGTTCCATGCACCACGACGCGGGTCCGCTACGCATCCAGGAACTCGACGCGGTTCGTGGGTTCGCGCTGTGCGGCATGCTGGTGGTGAACATCTGGCGGATCACCGACATCCCGGCGACCGACGCATCGGGCGTGGTGCTACCGGTCCGGCACGTGCTGTCGGTGGTGTTCGAGGGGCGGTTCTTCCCGATCTTCGCGTTCCTGTTCGGGATCGGCTTCGCCTTGCTGCTCGACAGCGCGGCGGAGCGGGGCGAGCGCCCGCGGCTGGTGCTGATCCGCCGCTTGCTCGCGCTGGGGGTGATCGGCCTGGTTCATCAGCAGTTCCAGCCGGGTGAGGCCCTGCTGCCGTACGCGCTGGCCGGGTTGGCGATTCTGCTGCCCGCCGCGGCGCTGCCGAACTGGGCGGTGCTGCTGGCGGGACTGGTAGGGACCTTCGGTGTCGCGCTCGCACTCGGCGGCGGGCTGGCCCTCACACCGGGGCTGTTCCTACTCGGACTGGCCACCGCCCGCGCGGGGATCGTGGACACTCTCGACGAGCGGGGCTGGCAGATCGCCGCCGTCTTCGCCCTCGCCCTGCCCGCCGCGATAGTGGCGGGCAGGTGGGAATACCGCACTCCCTATCTGGAACTGTGGTCCACCCCGTCCCTCGCTGTCGCGGGTCTGCTCGGTGCGCTGGCCTATGTCACCGGGCTGCTGCTGTTGCTGCGCATCGAGCCGGGCCAGGTGCTGGCGGAGGTGTTGCGGCCGCTGGGCCGTCTGGCTTTGACCAACTACGTCGGCGCCACCGCCGCGATCCTGCTCGCCGCGCCGCGGCTGGGTCTGTCGGGCTCCGGCAGCTACGCGGCGGTTCTCGGGTTGGCGGTCGGGATCATCGCGATGCAGGCGGTGTGCAGTGCCGTGTGGTTGCGGTGGTTCGAATACGGGCCGCTCGAGTGGGTGTGGCGCTGCGTCACCTGGTGGACGATGGTGCCCATCCGGCGGGCGCGCGTACCGAGCCGCCCGTACTGACCTCAGCGCGGGGACGCCGGATCGCCGGTGTTCGCCGGCTCGGCCAGGATCGCCGAAACCACTGGGCCCCGGTCGAATTGGACGGCTACCTCGACCAGCCAGGCCAACTCGGCGGCCAGGGTGGGTTCGCTCGGTTCGCGGAACGACCGGTTCTCGCCGGTGGGCGGCAGACCGAGCCGGTGCGCTCGCAGCGCCGCGGCGATGCGGGCGGCCTCGATCGCGGCGGCCCTGTCGCGCGCCGGGATCGCCAGTTCGGTCGCCAGGCGTTCGGCGATCGCTTCGGCCTCGGCGGACAGGTAGGGCTGCAACCGCAACAGCCAGTCGCGGATCTCGATCACCGTGCGGTACAGCCGGTCTCGTGCCGCACTACTGTGCCGATCCGGCGGATGCGCGAGTTCGGGGTCCACCTCGCGCAGGGCCAGCCACAGCGGGCGCAGCCGCGGCAGCGCGCGCAGCCGTGCTGTCGTGTGCAGCAGCCACGGCGCCAGCGAGGGGCACAGGTAGCCGATCAGCATGACGGCGGCGCCCAGGCTGGCGAACGCGGGCGCGATGTCGGTGTTGAGGCGGCGCAGATCGATCCCGGACCACGCCGCGCCGATCGCGATCACCTTGCCCGCGCTGTAGCCGAGCGCGACGGTGCTGCCGAGCGCGAGCAGCCGTAGGCCGCGGCGCAACCAGATCCGGTCGACCTCGCCCATCCAGCGGCGGCACAACACGATGATGCGCACCAGCGCCGCCGAATAGACCGCGAGGTAGACGCCGAGAAACACCGCTGCCAGCGGTACTTTCGCGTAGTGGTGGTCGAAGTCGGTGGGATGACTCTCGTCGTGCACCGGCGCCGCCGCGAAGAGTGCCACGAGCACCACGGGCGCGAGCACCGGAAGGACGAGTACGCGCCGGGCCGCCTTGGCGTCCGGTTCCCGGTCGGCCACCATGAACCCGGTCCAGACCACCTGGGCGAGCACCGCGCCCGCGATGGCCCCGTACACCACCAGCGACGCCAGATTGGGCACGCCGGAGACGTCATCGATCCAGGTGTAGATCCGCGGCACGGCCGCTTCGAACCCGATGCCCGCCGCGAGGATGGCGAACGCGACCGCCCAGCGCGCCGGACTGCCCGGGTTGCGCAGGGCCAGACCGGTCCGCCACAGGAACGTCGCGAAGGCGAAGACGCCGACGCCGCCGTACACCAGCGCGAACCACATCCTCAGTCCCGGCCCGGTCCCAGCGCGTCCAGCAGCCTGCGTGCGGTGACCGGCGCGGAATCGGGCAGCACCCACTCCTCGCGTGCCGTCCACTGCGTGATGTGGTGCGCCATCAGCATGTTCGCGATGTGCTCCGCCTCGCGCTCCTGCGGCTGCGCGTAGCTGGTGCGCCCGAGCATGCGCCGCACCACGGCGGGGTCGATGTTCGGCGCGAGCAGCCGCACCGCTTCCGCGCCGCGCACATCGACGGTGCGGTGCCCGGCGAGCAGATGGCCGAGTTCGTGACAGACGATGTGGTCCTGATGCACCTTCGAGGTGTTGCGCTGGTAGGCGATGAAATCGATGGCGTCGGTGACCAGCAGGCCGCCGGTGAGCCCGGTGACCGGAAAGTTCTCCGGGCGCAGCCGCAGCGGACGCGCGCGGCGCTCGGCGACCGCCTCGGCCAGCTCGCCGACGGTGAACCGGCCGGACAGCCCCATGGCGCGCAGTTCCCCGCGCAGCCAGCGACGATCCA
The DNA here is from genome assembly GCF_001612785.1 of Nocardia beijingensis NBRC 16342. Lineage (GTDB taxonomy): Bacteria > Actinomycetota > Actinomycetes > Mycobacteriales > Mycobacteriaceae > Nocardia > Nocardia beijingensis. The sequence goes on along the minus strand of NZ_BDBC01000021.1, from coordinate 57,903 downwards.
GCACCGGCTGGTCACCTCCGTCCTCGCTCCAAGCCGCGATCCGCATCGCTCACTCGTTCTGTTCGTTCTCGATGCGCCGCAGGACCTCCAGCATCGCCAGCACCGATTCAGCGCGCACCGTACCCTGTTGCAGCCCGTCGCGCAGCACCAGCTCGAGCACCTCGTGTTCGGCATTTCCCTTGAGCGCGTTGATCAATGCCAGTTCGCTGCCGCGCGACGCCGCCAGGCGCGGGTCGGTGAACGGGTCCAGGCTGTCGAGACCGAAGTAACCGCGGAACACCTCCAGCGTCTCGTAGGACGGGTTCACCGCCTGCCCGGTGCGCAGCTTCCAGAGGTAGTTGGCGGACAGGCGCGCTCCGGTGGTGCGGTGGATGTCCTCGGCCAGCGCTCGGTGGGTGATCTCCTGCGGTCGCCCGTCTTTGCCTGTGGGCGGGTGCATTCCGTTGATGAGCGTGTTGAGAGCCCGCGTGAACGGGTGTAAGTCCTCCCCCATATCAGCGTGTCTCCTGTGGTTGACAGGGTTGTGTGGCGTAGATCATACTCGTCCCTGCTCCGTCGGCGCATGCCGGTGTGGTCGATCCCTGGCAGGGCGCCGATCACGAGAGGCCCGGCATTCGAAAGCGGTAGCAGGTGGGGCGATCATCGTCGCTCGCCCCATCTCATCGGAGTTCCACCGGCAGCGCCACCGGTCCGCGATGGCGGAAACCGGAGCGCCAGCCGATCTCTCGTTCGTCCACCGCGAGCGCGGCGTCCGGCCATCGGGTGAGCACGTGATCGAGAGCGGCCGCGGTGACGGTGCGCACCAGAGCGTTGCCCAAGCAGGCGTGCACGCCGTAGCCGAGCGCGAGCTGGTCGCCCCGGTCCCTGGTGATGTCCAATTCGGCCGGCCGGTCGAAGATTTCGGGATCATGGTTGGCCGAGGCCAGGCACAGCAGCACCGTCTGCCCTGCGGGAATCGTCGTGTCGCTCACGACCAGGTCGGTGGTCGCGAAGCGCGGTCCGGCCAGCACCTGCGGGGAGAGGTAACGCAGCAACTCGTCGACGCCGGATCGCTTGTCGCGCAGAGCGTGCCAGGCCTGCCGCTGCTCCGGACGCCCGAGCAAGGTGAGCACCGAACCGGCGATCAGGTCGGCGAGCACTTCGTACCAGACGAACAGCAGGTAGAACAGCAGTCCGGTGAGTTCGGCGCCGGTCGGCGATCCGGCGGACCGGTGCGCGGCCACCCAACGTCCGAGCGGAGTGTCGGCGCGCTGCGCCCGCGCGGTGGCGTCCGCCATGATCGCGCGCATGGCGGCGAGCGTGTCGCGGGCACGTGGTGGCGACGCCGAGGGCAGCAAGGTCGAATTCGCCCATCCGCGAAGACGTTCGGCGGTGGAGTCGTCGAGGCCGAGCAGTTCGCCGAGCACGGCTGTGGGAAGCGGCACCGCGAGTCGTTCGACCAGATCGACCGTCTCGCCCGGATCACGGTCGTGCAGTAGCGAATCCACCAGCTCGGGCGCGCGGTCGGTCCACTCGGCCAGCCGGCGTGGCGACAGCTCGGCGGTGATCAGGCTGCGCAGCCGCGCGTGGTCGTCCGGGGCGGCGCTGAGCATCAGGTCCAGGGGCGGCGGCACGGGAAAACCCCGGTAGTCGTCCCCCTTCGCGTGCCGGTCCCGGGTGGACAGCCGCTCGTCCAGCAGACCCGCCCGTACGTCGCGGTAGCGCGTCACCAGCCAGGCCTGCGGTCCGTCGGGCGTGCGAACGCGGTGTACGCCCCCTTCGGCACGCAGTCGCGCGAGCGTGGGCCACGGGTTCCGGGCGAAGTCGGAGTCGAACACATCCGTCACCCGGCCATCATCCCGCACCGGATCGAGGGGTTCGGGGCCCGCCGACGACGGCCCGTGGGTCTCGGTGGGAACCGAGCCTTGCTCAGGAGGCGGCGGCTCCGGTCTGCCGGATCGCGTCGAGGACCTCACCGTAGGTGAGCGTGGTCGAGTTCACCAGCGCGCGCTCCGAGGCCACGTCGATGTCGACCGAATCGATACCGTTGACACCGCGCAGCGACGATTCGATCGCGGACGCGGACTCGCGGGTAACGTTGTGCAGAGTAACCGTGTACGTCATGGGAATCGCATTGACCGATTCCCTTCGCTCAAACTTTCCTTTTTGTCCCGTTTGATCGTGGGGGCCCCGGGAATTGCGGAGTTGTCAAACGACTCGACGCAACAGGGATTGCCATGATCATCATCATCGGGCTCATCGCCTTGATCGCGGCCGTGCTCATCGGAGTTGCCGCGGTCGTCGGTAACACCGGCCCCGCTCAGCAACTGACGAGTGATTTCGCGGTATTCGACTATCACTTCCACGGTTCCACCGGCGCGTTGTTCGGCTACGGCGTCACGCTCGGTGCGATCGGGATGCTCGGACTGGCCCTCGTGCTGTCCGGCGCCTGGCGGGTGACCCGCCGCGGCGTGGTGGCGCGTCGTGAACTCGCCCAGTCCCGCCGTGAGATGGCGGCAGTGCGGCGGGATCTGACGGCAGGCACTGCCACACCGGTGGAGCGGGCTCCGCAGGAGCCGGCTTGGCGGCGGTGGTTGGGCACACGCGGTTCGGGTACTGCTCGCACCGATCGCGGCGCCACGGTCTCGACCTCGAAACCCGTGACCGCCAAGTAATTGAGAAGAAAAGGAACACGACAATGATCATTCTCGGCCTCATCCTCTTGGTCCTGGGCTGGCTGCTCGGTATCGGGCTGCTCACCACCGCGGGCATCATCGTGCTGATCATCGGGCTAGTGCTGCTCGTGGCCGGTTCGGTGGGCCGTCCGGTGGGTGGCCGCCGCTGGTATTACTAGAGGAATTCCGCATGAAGTTCGAAGATCGCCTCGCGCATCAAGTGCAAGCGGGCAGGGGCAGCGTGAAGAAATTCCTCGGCCGAGCGACCGGTAACTCCCGGCTGGAGGCCGAGGGGCGGCGGGAGCAGGCTCGCGGCAATCTGAAACGCGCCGCGGACAAACTGCGGGACGCTTTCAAGCGCTGACCGCACACCGCACGCCGGTGCCGGGTGAAGGCCGACGGCCTTCGCCCGGCACCGGCGTGTTCGCGTCCAGGGCTCGGTCAGATTCCGGCGACGCCCGCGAGCTGCCCGATGCCGTAGGTGACGGCCATCGCCAGCGCGCCACCGAGCACCACCCTGACCACCGCCCGGCCACGGGAGCTTCCGCCCAGCCCGGCGCTGACCGACCCGGTGAGCGCGAGCGCGGCCAGCACGGCCGCGAACGTCACCGGGATGCGCGCGGTGACCGGCGGCAGCAGGATGGCGAGCAACGGCAGCAGCGCGCCGAGCGTGAAGGCCACCGCCGAGGACAAGGCCGCCTGCCACGGGTTGGTCAGCTCGGTGGGATCGAGGCCCAGTTCGGCCTCCGCGTGCGCGGTGAACGCGTCGTGCGCGGTGAGTTCTTCGGCGACCTTGCGCGCCGTTTCCGGCGTCAGACCCTTCGCCTGGTAGATCCCCGTGAGTTCGACAAGCTCGTAGTCCGGCTCGTCGCGCAGTTCCCTGCGCTCCTTCGCCAGCAGGGCCCGCTCGGAATCGCGCTGCGTGCTCACCGAGACGTACTCGCCCACCGCCATGGAGATCGCACCCGCCGACAGGCCCGCGATGCCCGCGGTGAACAAGGCCGATGTGTCGGTCGTCGCCGCCGCGACGCCGACGACCAGACCCGCGGTGGACACAATGCCGTCGTTCGCGCCGAGCACGCCCGCGCGCAGCCAGTTGAGCTTGGACGCGAAGCCGTCGCCGTGCGGTTCGTGCGGATGTGCGCCGGACGCGTCGGTCGTGCGAGCCATGACAAGCACCCTAATCACCACCGCGCGGCGCGAGGGCAGGCCGCTCGGACGGCTAGGTGCGGGGTTGGCGGGGAACCGCCATGGGATGCGGCACCATCGTGCGGTGGATGATCTGGAGGATCAGCAGGAACAGCACCGAGAGCGCGGCGGTGACGAGATCCCCCACCAGCACCGCCAGCACGGCGAACGTGCCGAACAGCGGAAATTCCAGCACCGCGCACCAGCGCAGGATGCGCAGCCGCCTGGCGTTGGCGGACAGCCGCTGCACGCCGTCGTCGATGATGGTCAGCGCCGTTTCGTAGCGCACCATGCCGTCGCCGACCTGGACGAACATGTGCACCGCCTGGTCGCGGCTGAGTTCGCCGAGCCAGGCCCGGTCGATCAGCCGCTTGCCCTCCTCGGCGACCTCCTTGATAACCGCGTCCATGCGGCCCCCTTCCCAGTCCGATCGGAGAGTCTAGCGGCCGAATCGGGGCTTCCCAGCGGCGATTCGAGCGCCACCAGCCGCGCCGGATGCGCCGGGAGGTCGTCCAGGAGGCCCGGCCTGTCACCCGAAACTGTGGTGCGGCTGGGCGCTTCCGTGCGCCTCCGCGCGGCGCAGGGCGGTAGGCGTTGTGCCCCACCATCTTCGAGCGCAGCGGGTGAAGGTCGCCTGTTCGGACAGCCCGATCAGCGAGGCGACCTGACTCATCGGCATGTCCGTCGTGGCGAGATACCGCCGCGCCGCGTCTCGCCGGACCTCGTCGAGGATTTCGGCGAACGAGGTGTTCTCGGCGGCGAGACGGCGCTGCAAGGTGCGCGGGTGCACCGTGAGCAGCCGGGCCACCGCGCCGATCTCGGGCGCGGACGTGCCGAGCAACTGCTGCACGGCGGCGCGCACCTGCGGGGCGAGCGCCGCCGCCGCGGCGCCGGACTGCTCGGCGAGGAAGGCCATCGCCAGCCGGTGCAGGTTCTCGTCACCCCCGGTGAGCGGCCTGCTCGCCAGGCTGCTCGGCACCCGCAGCGCCGGGAACGGCCGCCCGGCGCGCACCGGGGCGCCGAAGAATTCCTCGTAACGGGCGAGCGCCGCCTCGGGGCGATAGGGCAGCTCGACCGAGCGCAACCCGTACCGGTCGTCCACCAAGCGCTGGATGGTGCGATGCACGAATGCCAGGCCCAGATCGGTGCCCTGGACGGGGGTGGGAAGTCCCGGGCGCACGCCGTAGCGCAGCGCGATCACCCCGCGGTCCCCGTAAGGGTCCGGTTCCAGCGTCAGGCTCAGCGACCGCGCGTGCAGGAACAGATACCGCGCCGAGCACTCGAGCGCGTCCGCCAGTGACGGGGAATTCCGGATGGCCAGCGCCAGCGGGCCGAGCATGTCCAGATCCTGCCGCTGGGAGATCCGCAGTCCCAGGTCGGGACAGCGCAGCTGGTGCGCGGCCAGTTCCAGCACGGCCGCGACCCGCTCGTCGGGCACCAGCAGGTCGTCGGCGTCCAGGGCGGCCACCGGCAGGCCGCACGCCGAGGCCAGCGCCTCCGCGTCGCCGCCGAGTTCGGCCACGGTCGCGCGAAAACCGCGCAACCCCGCGGACCGAATCACCGACATGTCGTCGAGGATCAAATAGTTGTCGCGCAAAGTCAAGAAAGGGAGGCCGTCGGGCTCGCACACTGGAGACATGACGCAGACCGATGCCGCACCGGAACACCTCGATGTCGTGATCGTCGGCGCGGGGCTATCCGGGATCGGCGCTGCCTACCGGTTGCAGACCGAGTGCAGGGGCAAGGCCTACGCCATCCTGGAGGCCCGCGACTCGCTGGGCGGCACCTGGGACCTGTTCCGCTACCCCGGCATCCGCTCGGACTCCGACATGTTCACTCTCGGCTACCCGTTCAAGCCGTGGCGGGACGCCAAGTCGATCGCGGACGGTCCGTCGATCCTGCGCTACATCACCGAGACCGCGACCGAGAACGGCATCGACCGGCACATCCGCTTCCGCACCAAAGTGCTCGCGGCCGACTGGGACAGCGACGCCGCGCGCTGGACCTTGACGCTCGAGCGGCGCGACGCGTCCGGCGCGGTCGAAACACATACGCTGACCTGCGGGTTCCTCTACGCCTGCGCCGGATACTACAACTACGACCAGCCGTACGCGCCGGAATTCCCCGGCATCGCGTCCTTCACCGGCCAAGTGGTGCACCCGCAGTTCTGGCCCGAGGACATCGACTATCGCGGCAAGCGCGTCGTCGTGATCGGCAGCGGCGCGACCGCGGTCACCCTGGTCCCCGCGATGGCGGAGCAGGCGCAGCTGGTGACGATGCTGCAACGGTCGCCGACCTGGATCAGCGCTGTCCCGGGGCGGGACAAACTGGCCGACCGGATCCGCGAGCTGCTGCCGCCGCGGCCTGCGCATCGCCTGATCCGGACCAAGAACATCTTGTTCGGCATCGGCTTCTACCAGTACTGCCGTCGCCGGCCGGCGGCGGCGCGCAAGCTGCTCACCGGCCTCACCACACGCATCCTGAAGGACGAACAGGCCGTCGCCGAGCACTTCACCCCCAGCTACAACCCCTGGGACCAGCGTCTGTGCGCGGTGCCGGACGCCGACTTCTTCAAGGCCATGAAGAAAGGCAAGGCCGAGGTCGTCACCGATCACATCGACACCTTCGTGCCGGAGGGCATCCGGCTGAAGTCCGGCCGGGTGCTGGAGGCGGACATCGTGATCACCGCGACCGGGCTGCAACTGCTCGCCTTCGGCGGCATCGCGCCCAGCGTCGACGGCGTGCGGGTCGACCTGTCGGAGCAGTTCGTCTGGCAAGGGGCCATGCTCACCGGCGTCCCCAACTTCGCCGTGTGCATCGGGTACACCAACGCCTCGTGGACGTTGCGCGCCGATCTCACCTCCCGGTTGGTCTGCAAGGTGCTCAACCACATGGATCGCAAGGGTTACGCCGCCGTGGTGCCCGAGCCGAGGGGCACGCTCGAGGAACACCCGCTCCTGGATCTGGCCTCCGGTTACATCCAGCGCTCCATCGGCGAGTTCCCCCGCCAAGGCGGCCGTCATCCGTGGAAGGTGCGGCAGAACTACCTGCTCGACTCGGCCACCACGCTGCGCACCGACCTCGGCAAGACGCTCACCGGGATGCCGAAATCGGCCGTCCGGCGACCGGCGCCCGTCGCCTGACCCTGGGCGGTCAGCGCGCCCGCAGGACGACGATGCCAGGGGTCGACCGGACGTACTCGGCGAAGGGTGAGTCCACCACCTTGTCGTTGCCCGCGAGGGAGGACGCGTTGCGGAAGACCGGGCCCGTGTCGGTCATCACGAAGATGCCGACGTGGGTGACGTCGAGGCCCGGCTGGTCGGCGTAGGCGCCGATGTAGTCGCCGGTACGCAGCCCGTCGACGACGTTTTGGCCGACGGCGGCGCTGGGAATGTAGGTGATCGCGCGATCGACCACGGGCAGCCCCGGCAGATAAGTGCCGCCGTCGGCCTTCGCGTTCAGGTGCCGGGTGACGGTCACCGCCGCGGTGCTCAACGTCGCCGTGATGTCGGTGGCCGCGATGTCGGGGACGTGCGACCAGTCGGTGAAGAAGTGCTTGCGCTGGTGGAAATCCACGCGGCCACCGGCGTAGCGCGTGCGGATCAGGTTCGCGGTGAATTGGTCGCGGTCGGTGGCCGTGGTGAGCGCATGGACATAGTCGAGGAAGGTGAAGCAGTCCACCCGGCGCAGGTCGATGACCAGCTCTTCGGGCCGGGTGGCCGATCCGACGAGCATGTTCGCGCCGTAGGGCGTGCCGAGGAAGCGGCGCGACAGCAGTTCGATCAGGTCCGCCTTGTTCGCCGCGGCGGGCGCCTGGGCGCGCAGCGACAGCAATTCGTCGAGCTTCTTCGCGGTGACGTCGTCCAGGTGCACGGCCCCCGGAGTGCCGAGCGCCACGGCGGGTGTGGACACCGCGGCGCAGGCGAAGGCGACGAGGACGAGCAGTACACGAGCGATGGTGCGCAAGACGCCTCCAGCAGCGGAAAACGGCCGATCCGTACACGACAGCGACACCCACGGTAGCCCGGTGGCACGACCTAGCGCCGTCCAAACGCCCTTTCTGGTGGACTGACGCCGGGCCATGAGATGGCCCCACGTCCCAACCGAAAGGGTTATCCGACATGACGAGAATCGTTCGAGCCACCCTCGCGCTGGGCGGTCTGCTCGCCGCGGGTGCGCTGCTGGTTCCGGCGACCGCCTCCGCGCAGCCGCAGCCGGGCGGACTGCTGGAGACGACGTGCAGCTTCGCGCAGATCGATGCCGCCGTCCATGCCCAGTTCCCCGACGCCGCCGCCCGGCTCGACGCCCACCCCGAACGGAAGGCGAAAATCCAGGAATTCCTGAGCCTCCCGGTCGAGCAGCGCAAGCAGCGCGCCAGAGAGTTCCTGGACAAGCACCCCGAGGCCAAAAGCAAGTTCGAGGAGCGCAGGAACTCGCCGGAGGCGCAGCAGCACCGCGAGAAGTTCCGCGTCATCGCCGACACCTGCCACAACTACTGAGCCCGGTACGGGCGAGGTGTCGGACTCGCCCGTACTGCGCTACCCCCGCGCGCGGGGGAGATCGACGGTGACTGCCAGACCGCCCTCCGGCCGGGCCGTCGCGCGGACGGTGCCTCCGTGGGCTTGGGCGACCGAGCGCACGATCGACAGGCCGAGCCCGGCGCCGCGGGCATCGGAATCGGCCAAGCGTTCGGCCGCGGACAGTCTGCGGAACGGTTCGAAGAGACTGTCGACTTCGAACGCGGGCACCTGCGGGCCACTGTTCGCCACGGTGAGCACGGCGCGGTCACCGCTCGTCGCCGACCGGATGGTCACCCAGCCGTTCTCGGGCAGGTTGTAGCGCACGGCGTTGTCGAGCAGATTGTGCACGAGGCGTTCCAGCAACAGCGGATCTCCCTGTACGGGAGCGGATTCGAGATCGGCGGTGATCTCGGCCCCCGGCCGCTCGGCCCAGGTCCCGACCGCGTCGGCCGCGATGTCGGCGAGGTCGCCGCGGCGGTGTTCGGTCAGCCGCTGTTCGCTGGTGGCCAGCACCAGCAGGCCGTCGATGAGTCGTTCGTGCCTGCGGTTGACCTCGAGCAGCGTCGCGCCGAGCCTGCGGGTGGACTCGGGCGCCTCGGGGTCTTCCAACGCCACCTCGATCAGCGTCCGGTTGATCGTCAGCGGTGTGCGCAACTCGTGGGAGGCGTTGGCGACGAATCGGCGCTGTCCGTCGAAGGCTCGGTCCAGCCGCTCCAGCATCGCGTCGAAGGTGTCGGCCAGATCCTTGATCTCGTCCTGCGGACCGTCGAGGGCGATGCGCTCGTGCAGGCTGGTGTCGGCCACGCGCCGCGCGGTCGCGGTGATCCGCTGCAACGGATGCAGGGCGCGTCCGGCCAGCAACCAGCCGAAGCCGCCCGCGGCGATGCCCACCGCGCCGAGGGATACCAGCGACCACACCAGCATGGCGCGCAAGGTGTCGCGCCGATTGCGTTGGGCCTGCTCGCTGAGCGCCTTGAAGAGTTCAGCGGAGATCGGGGCCCGGTTCCGTTCCGCCCGTTCGATGAGGTATTCCCGCACCACTTGCTGCGCACCGCCGCCGGGCCGCCGCTCCAGCGACTGGTTCAGGTAGAAGTACGTCAACGCGATCAGCACCGCGCCCGCCAGGAAGAACGCCGTCGCGTACAGCAGCGTCAGCCGCAGCCGGATCGTGCGCCCGCTCATCGGATCCGGTAGCCGACGCCGGGCTCGGTCTCGATCAGCCGCGGGTCGCCCAGCTTCCGCCGCACGTTCATGATCGTGTACCGCACCACGCCGGTGAACGGGTCGATGTGCTCGTCCCATGCCTTCTCCAGCAGCTGCTCGGCCGAGACGACGCCGCCGTCCGCGCGCAGCAGTTCGGCCAGCACCGCGAATTCCTTGCGCGACAGGGTGACCGGTTCGCCGTTCCTGGTGACGGCGAACCGGTGCTGGTCGAGCCGGATGCCGGATCGCTCCAGTACCGGGGGAGCGGCGCTGCGCGCCCGCCGCCCGAGCGCTTGGATGCGGGCGACCAGCTCGGCGAAGGCGAACGGCTTGGTCAGATAGTCGTCCGCGCCGAGCCCGAGACCGGCCACCCGCTCCGCCACGGCGCTCGCGGCCGTCAGCATCAGGATGCGCGCCGAGCCGCCGGACGCCACGAGCGTGCCGCACACCGCGTCACCGGAGACGCCGGGCAGATCGCGGTCGAGTACCACCACGTCGTAGTCGTGCACGCCGGTACGCTCCAGCGCCGCGGCGCCGTCGTACACCACGTCGACCGCCATGGCATGCCTGCGCAAGCCGTCGGCGATCGCGTCGGCCAGCAATTTCTCGTCCTCGACAACAAGCACCCGCACCCCGCCATCGTGCCCCTTCCGCTGTTGGGCGGGCGTTGGTTCGGCCCGGGCGGGCGGGTCTGGGTAGGCTCGCGCACGACCCGGCGCACCCGACTCCCTAGGAGAGACAAGCCATGGCAGGCGACTGGAACACCCAGATCATCGAGGAATTTCGCGCCAACCAGGGCAAGGTCGGCGGCCCCTTCGCCGGCCGCGAGCTGCTGTTGCTGACCAGCACCGGCGCGAAGTCGGGTCGCCCGCGCACCAACCCGCTCGCGTTCATTCGCGACGGCGAGGACATCGTGGTGATCGCCTCCAAGGCGGGCGCCCCCACCAATCCCGACTGGTACCACAACGTGCGCGCCCATCCCGAGGTCACGATCGAAATCGGCACCGAGACCATCGAGGCGACCGCGACCGCGATTACCGATGGCCCGGAACGCGATCGCCTCTACGCCGCGATGGTCGAGGTGATGCCCGGCTTCGCGGAATACCAGGAGAAGACCGATCGGGTGATTCCGGTCGTCAAGCTGACGCCGCGCTGAGCGGAGGCGTTCCCGGCCGCACGCGCGCTCATCCCGCCCCCACCGAGGACAGCAGCATGGGCAAGGCATTCTGCATCTGGATCTTCCAGGCGTCCCAGTTGTGGCCCTGGGCGGGCACATAGCGCTCGTCCACCTGTGCGCCGAGTTGTCGCAGGCGGTCGACGAAACGGTAGTTCTGTTCGTAGGCTGCGGATTCCACGGGATCACCCTTGCCGTAGGAGACGAACAAGGGGATGCCGGTGAGATCGGCGGCCCGGCTGTAGGGGTTGTTGGCGACCCAGATGTCGCGGTTGACGGTGTAATCGCCCCAGACTCGTTTCCAGTCGGCGGCGCAGCCCTGGCCGGGCTTGTCGGGTTCGCCGGGGGCGCCGGAGTCGTGCAGCGGATCGACGTTGCCGCTGAAGGAAGCGGCCGAGCGGAACCATCCCTGGTGGGCGGCGGCGAACTTCATCGCCCCGAGGCCGCCCATCGAATTGCCCGCGATGGCGCGGGTCGCATTGGCGCGGTAGCCGGTTTCCAGCAGGGTGCGCACGTCGTTCAACAGGTAGCTCTCCCATGCCGGCGCGCCGCCGTGGCCGTCGTTGTACCAGTCGGAATACGCACTGCACCAGCTGGTCTCGGGTAGTACGAAGATCGCTTCCCGCCCTGCGGTCAGCGCCGCCAGATCGCCTTTGTCGGTCCAGGATTTGTGGTCGTCGAAGCCGCCGTGCAGAACCCACACCGTCGGCCAGGTGCGGGCGGCGTCCTTGGACCAGCCGGGGGGAAGCAGCAGTCGCACCACCTTGACGGACCAGTCCGGGCCCTCGAGGTTCGGGGAGGACACTCCGATGTCGAGAATCCGGTCGCTCACCCTGGCCTCCCAGCGCACCGTCGGCGCCGCGTGCGCGGAGGCCACGGACAGAAAAGGCGCGATGAGGCCCGCGACGACGATGGTGAAGGCTATCCGGATCAGCCGATGCAACGGTCCAACCTTTCGCTTCGCGATCGTGTCGGAACGATCGCTGCCGCAAGTAGATTCACCGCTCATCATGCTCGGCGAACAGCGGTGTTCGCAAGAGTGGTCCGGCACCGGCGGCGGAACGAGCCGGCCTCGGCCGGATGCCCTCAGCCCGCCGTGATGCTGGTGATCAGCGTTTGGTCCGTTCCGGTCCGGGTCGTGATGAACTGCGTGAAGGTGTTCGCATCCTCACCGGGAAACTGCTGCGTCAAACGCACTTCCCACCGTGCCTGGCCGTCGGGGCCGTCCCCGGCCCGGGAGATCTGCACGCAGTAGCGGGTGCCCGCGGGCACCTGATTGATGCCGCGCTGGATCTGATCGGCGGGTGATACGGCGGCGTCGGGGGCGACCACCGCGCGCGCCCGGTAGCCGGACCGTTCGGCGTAGTAGGCGTACTCGAAGGCGAAGATGGCGTCTGGGCCGTTGCCGGTGCCGCCCGGATCGGTGCCGGAGATGACGTCGCCGGTGCGTTTCTGCTCGCATCCCGGCGTGGCGATGGCCCACGGCGGCCTGACCCGCGAGGTGGAGGTGGAACTCGCGGGTGCGGGCGCGGCCGCGCGCGGCGGCGACGTCGCCGCCGCTGTGCGGGAATTCGACTCGGAACCGTAGATCATGGCCATGCCGATCGAGACGGTGGCGATCGCGATGCCGAGCACGATCAGCACGGTCAGCGAGCGGTTGCCGCGCTGCTGATCGGCGCGCCGCGGATGCCGTACCGGGGTGCCGGGATGGATGCCGGATCGATTGACGATGGCGGGCGCCGGGACGTGAGCGTCCTCGGCCTTGGGCCGCACCGGCTCGGCGGGTGCGCTGCGCTGCTGCGGGGCGACAGGTTGCGGCGCTCGCACCGTGGCGGGCGCGGGCTCGAGCCACTGCTCCCATTCGCCGAAACGCGGCCTGGTCTCTTGCCGCTGCGGCTGGCGCGGTGGTTCCGCCGCCTCGAACTGCTGCGGCTCCCGGCGACGGATCTGCTTGCGGCGGCCGGGCGACCGACGCCGCTTGGACGGCTTGCCCGCGGGGATGCGCAGCATCGGCAGGCCCGTGTCGAACGGATTGGCCTGGCCCGCGTCCTGACCGGGATGCTCCCGGTCAGGGGGCGTCATCGTCGAATTCGCCCAGCACCGGTACGACCGCCGTCACGGCGGACGGGATGGTCACGCCGAGCTGACCGTCGCGCGGCTTGTGCTCGTGGTCTTCACCGCCGGGCGGCGCGGCGGGCGGCACCACCATGCCGCCGGTCGGGCCGGGGTGCGCCGGATGGTCGGGGTTGCTCGCGGGCGCGGGCGGCGCGGAATCGGCGGGCGGCGCGACAGCGGGTGCGGGCCTGCTCTCCGGCTTCGGCACGTCCGCGCGCGCGGCGGGTGCGGAGTTGCCGGGCGGGATCACCGAACCGGGGCCGCTGCTCGACGGCTTGTGCTCCGGCGACCCACCGAAGTCGAACAGCTTCGAGGAGTTCTTCGAGTCGTCGCCGTTCGTGCCGGAATTGGTGGTGGAGCCAGGGTTGATCAGTTCCGGGATCGCCTTGTCCGCGGCCGCCGCGACGGTGTCGATGCCGTGGATGCCGACTTCGGCGATCTTGTCGATGATGTGCGTGCCGATGTCGACGCCCGCGTTGATGGCCGTGGTGCCGAGATCCACTCCCGCGGAGATGAGCTGCTGCTGCAATTGCAGCTGCGCGACCATGGCCGGGTCCATCGGCTGGGTGGTGGCGGGCGCCGTGGTGCCCGGCACGACTTGACCGGTGCCACCGGGATAGACGGCTTGCCCCTGGGAGACGCCGGACGGTGTGGTGACCGTGAGCGGTCCCATCTCGTCGAGTCGCCTTGTGTGGTCGTCCATCTCGGTGCGCGCGGCCGTCACGGTGGTGAGCGCGTCGCGCAGCGCCTGGGTGGCGCGGGTGATGACGGCGTCGGTCTCCGGCGCGGAGGTGGCGTTGTCCAGGATCTCCCGCGCGTCGCGCCGGAAGTCGGCGATGATCTGGTCGACCCGCCGCGCCGCGCGGCCCGAGGTGGCGTGTGCGTCGGCGAGCACGGACAGATACGCCGGACCGCGATCGGAGATGTCGCCGATCTGGGTCTGTGTGGTGCGCATCGCGGGCACCGCGCTGTCGGCGGCCTTGGAAGTCCAGGTCGATTCCAGCGCGTGCAGGCCTTCGCGGTGCGGACCTTCGGTATCGGCCGCCTGGGTGGAGGCGGCCGACAGCGCCCCGGTCGCGGCCGCGCTCGGCACGCCGACACCGGTGCCGAGCGAGGAGCGCAGCGTCAGAAGGGGTTTGACCAGCGCGGCGACGATCGGCGGATCGACGCCGGGTTCGGTGCTCAGCGGCCGGGTGGTCTCGGCGGCGGGCTGGGTGACGTGCGTGCGTTTGCGCAGTCCCATCAGGCTTCTCATGCCGACGCCTCCCCGGACCTGGTGATCGCGCTCGCCGTCGCGGCGTCGACATCCTGCGCGCTCTCGCTGTAACCGCGCAGCACCTGGCCGTAGGCGCCGACCAGCCGGCCGGCCGTCGACAACGCTTCGGCGTGTTCGGAGACGGCCGCGGAGAAGCGCGCCGCGAATTCCGCGCCGACGAGTCCCAGATCGGCGGCCAGCCGTTCCGGATCCACCGCGCCGGAGGCGACCGTGGCCGCCGACGCCAATTGTTTCGACACCGCGTCCGCGATCGCGGTGTAGGCGGCCACCGCCGCCGGGTCGAGCCTGAGCGTATCCACTGTTCCCCTCCCGGATCCCAGTCTGTCGCTACCGCGCCATGATTCACCGCCAAGGGTACTGTGCCGGAGCCCCGCCATGCGCCTGTTCCTCGGTGGTCGGTTTCGTGCGCGGGCGACTCCTGTTGGTGTCCGGCGTCCCTCCCGGTGTGCGGGTGACGCATCCGGCATCCGCGGGCGTGGCCGGAGGGATCGGCCGACATCCCTGTTCACGAGCCATCCCGCGCCCCTTGCCGATCCGGCCGCGGTGCCGTTCACCTCGGCGAACGCCTGCGTGTCGAGATTGTTATCCGGAACAACAAATTAGCTGTTGTGCGCTGTGTCACAGTGAAATATGTTGCTGTCCACAACATTCGTTCCACTCCGACCGGCCGGGGCATCGTCCCGGCCGGTGATGAAAGGCCCACTCATGCGTAAGGGCATCTTCAGTGCCGCCGCGCTGTCGTTCGCGCTGCTGGCCGCCACACTCACCGCGTGCGGCGATGCGGGGGACTCCGGCGGCAAAACCCGGATCGGCGTGATCCTTCCGGACAGCAAGACCTCCGCCCGCTGGGAGACGGCGGACCGCAAGTACCTGCGACAGGCATTCGACGCCGCGGGCGTCAAGGCCGATATCCAGAACGCTCAAGGCGACAAGAACGCCTTCCAGACCATCGCCGACCAGATGATCACCAACGGCGTCTCGGTGCTGGTGATGACCAACCTGGACAGCGGCACCGGCAAAGCGGTGATCCAGAAGGCGAAATCGCAGGGCGTCACCGTGATCGACTACGACCGGCTCACCCTGGGCGGCGGCGCGCAGTACTACGTGTCCTTCGACAATGTGAAGGTCGGCAGTCTGCTCGGTGCGGGCGTCGCGCAGTGCCTGACCGATCGCAACGCGGTGCGCCCGGTGGTCGCGTATCTGAACGGCGGACCGACCGACAACAACGCCACCCTGCTGAAGACCGGCTACGACGGTGTGCTGAAGCCGCGATTCGACGCGGGTCAGTACGTCAAGGGCCCCGATCAGGCCGTCCCGGAGTGGGACAACACGAAGGCGGGCACCATCTTCGAGCAGATGCTCACCGGACGGCCGGACATCGGGGGCGTCGTCGCGGCCAACGACGGGTTGGCCAATGCCGCGATCGCGGTGCTGAAGAAGCAGAAACTCAACGGCCAGGTGCCGGTCAGCGGGCAGGACGCCACGGTGCAGGGCCTGCAGAACGTGCTGGCGGGCGACCAGTGCATGACCGTCTACAAGGCGATCCAGAAGGAGGCCGACGCGACCGCGAAACTCGCGGTCGGCCTGGTGAAAGGGGAGCAGGGCACGACCAACGGCACGGTGCGCGACCCGGAGTCGAACGCCGACGTGCCGTCGGTGCTGCTGGAGCCCAAGCCGATCTACGCGCGC
The DNA here is from genome assembly GCF_001612785.1 of Nocardia beijingensis NBRC 16342. Lineage (GTDB taxonomy): Bacteria > Actinomycetota > Actinomycetes > Mycobacteriales > Mycobacteriaceae > Nocardia > Nocardia beijingensis. Next base: position 42,084 of record NZ_BDBC01000021.1, on the reverse strand, counting down.
GACGTCAAGGACGTGGTGGCCGACGGCTATGTCACCAAGGCCGAGCTGTGCACCGGCGAGTTCGCGAAACTCTGCGCGGACAACGGGATCTGATATCGCACGCCCCTTCCGCGGTTCGATGAGGGGAGCGCGGAAGGGGCTCCTTCCCTTGGCGAGGAGCCACCCATGTCCGAACCGCCGGTCATCGAATTACGCGGAGTAGAGAAGAGTTTCGGCCCCGTCCACGTGCTGCACGAGGTCGCGTTCAGCGCCTTTCCCGGCGAGGTGACCGCCCTCGTCGGCGACAACGGGGCGGGCAAGTCCACGCTGGTCAAATGCATCGGCGGCACCCATCCGATCGACGCGGGGGAGTTCCTGTTCGACGGCGCGCCGGTGCAGGTGCACAGCCCGCGCGACGCGGCGGCGCTCGGCATCGAGATCGTCTACCAGGATCTCGCGCTCTGCGACAACCTCGACATCGTGCAGAACATGTTCCTCGGCCGGGAACGCAGGCGCGGTCTCGTGCTCGATGAATACGCGATGGAACAACTGGCCGAGAAGACGTTGGCGAGCCTGTCGGTGCGCACCGTCAAGTCGGTTCGCCAGCAGGTCGCCAGCCTGTCGGGCGGGCAGCGCCAGACGGTGGCCATCGCGAAAGCCGTGCTGTGGAACAGCAAGGTGGTCATCCTGGACGAGCCGACGGCCGCGCTCGGCGTCGCGCAGACCCAGCAGGTGCTCGAACTGGTCCGCAAACTCGCCGACCAGGGCCTCGCGGTGGTGCTGATCTCGCACAACATGAACGACGTCTTCGCGGTGTCCGACCGGATCGCCGCGCTCTATCTCGGCCGGATGGCCGCCCAGGTACGAACCTCCGACGTGACGCACGCGCAGGTCGTCGAATTGATCACGGCAGGCCGCAGCGGCGCGCTCGGCCTCGAGGCGAGCGGAGTGACCCGATGACCGCGGTGACCACCGAGCGGCGACCGGCTGCGCCGGTGACCGACCTGATGACCGGCTACGTCGGCCGGATGCGCGGCGGCGACATGGGGGCGTTGCCGTCGGTGATCGCGCTCGTCGTGCTGTCGGCCGTGTTCTGGGCGGCGCGCCCGGTCTTCATGTCCGAGGCCAACTTCGCGAATCTGTTCACCCAGGGCGCGGCGATCGCGGTGATCGCGATGGGGCTGATCTTCGTGCTGTTGCTGGGCGAGATCGATCTCTCCGCCGGATTCACCAGCGGGGTCTGCGCGGCGGTGCTCGCCGTGCTGCTGACCGACCAGGGGTGGCCGTGGTACGCGGCGGTGCTGGTCTCGCTGCTCACCGGCGTGGCGATCGGACTGGTGATCGGCACGGTCGTGGTGAAGATCGGGATCCCGTCGTTCGTGGTGACGCTGGCGGCGTTCCTCGCGTTGCAGGGCGTGGCGCTGAAGATCATGGACAACGGCCGCAACATCTCCATCCGCGACGAGACGATCGTCGCCATCGCGAACAAGAATGTGCCGCCGTTACTGGGCTGGGCGCTGTACGCGGCACTGGTCGCGGGTTTCGCCCTCGTCCAGTACCGGAAGTGGCGGGCGCGCGCGAAACTCGGGCTCACCGGCACGGCGGCGCGGGTGGTCGTGCTGCGGGTCGTGCTGCTCGCGCTCGTCGCGGGCGCGGCGGTGCTGGTGCTCAACGGCGAGCGCAGCCGCAATCCCGCGGTGCACTCGCTGGCGGGGATGCCCATCGTGGTGCCGATGATCGTCGCGCTCTTGCTGCTGTGGACGTTCGTGCTCGACCGCACCGCGTTCGGCAGGCACATCTACGCGGTCGGCGGCAACGCGGAGGCCGCTCGGCGCGCCGGCATCGCGGTGGATCGCGTGAAGATCACCGCCTTCGTGCTGTGCTCGGCGATGGCGGCGGTGGGCGGGCTGATCGCGGCATCGCGGGCGAACTCCGTCGATCCGAACACCGGCGGCAGCGACGTGCTGCTCACGGCGGTCGGCGCGGCGGTGATCGGCGGCACCAGCCTGTTCGGCGGGCGCGGGCGGATGCTGGACGCGGTGCTCGGCGCCGCGGTGGTCGCCGTGATCAACAACGGCATGGGGCTGATGGGCTACAGCGCGGGCACGAAATTCGTTGTGACAGGATTCGTGCTGCTCTTGGCGGCCGGAGTGGACGCACTCTCCCGTAAGCGTGCGCTCCCGCGGCGATGAATCCCAGCCCCCGTGACGAAAGCCCGGTGAATGCGAGCAGCACCTTCGCCCGATGAGATCCGCACGCGCAACCTCGCCGCGTTGCTGCGGCACGTCCACCGCGACGGGGCGGTGTCGCGCGCCGCGCTCGCCGAGCGAATGGGGTTGAACCGCAGCACGATTCTCGCGCTCACCACGGATCTGGCGGCGGCGGGACTGGTCAGCGAGGAATTGCCCGGTCAGACCGGACGGGCGGGCAGGCCGTCGCTGGTGGTGCGCCCGCAGGCCGAGCGGGTCTACGTCGTCGCGCTCGACGTCGGGGCGGACCGGCTCGCCGCCGCGCGGGTCGGGCTCGGCGGCTCGGTGCTCGATCGCACCGCGGCCGCCCGCCCCGGCGGCGCATTCGACCCGGACGATGTGATCGCCGCGCTCGCCGCGATGGCACGGGAGATGATCGCCGCCGCCGCGCCGGACGCCCGGTGCGTCGGCGTCGGCGTCGCGTTCTGCGGCATGGTCCGCGAGCAGGACGGCGTGGTGCGGTACGGACCGAATCTCGGCTGGGTGGATGTCGCGTTCGGCGCCGAGCTGACGCGAGAACTCGGTCTCGGCCTCCGCGTCGCGGTCGGCAACAACGCCAACCTGGGCGCGCTGGCCGAACGCGAGCGCGGAGTGGGCGAGGGCTTGGCCAATCTGATCTACCTGCACGGTGACGTCGGCATCGGCGGCGGCATCATCATGAACGGCGAATTGCTCGGCGGGGAGGGCGGTTACGGCGGTGAGGTCGGGCACATGATCGTCAATCCTGGTGGCAGGCCGTGCGCCTGCGGTTCCCGTGGCTGCCTGGAAGTCGAGGCGGGTGAACTCGGATTGATCGCGGCGGCCGGACGGACCGAGCCCGCCGGCCAGGCGGCGGTCGACGCGATCATCGAGTCCGCCGCCCGCGGCGACGCGGCGGCACGCGACGCGCTGCACCAGGTCGGCGAATGGCTCGGCTACGGCGTCGCCAATCTGGTGAACATCTTCAATCCGTCGATGGTGGTGTTCGGTGGCGTGCTGCGGGAGATCTATCTCGCCTCGGCCGCCCAGGTGCGCAGCCGCGTCGCGGTGAACGGCCTGCAAGCCCTGCGCGAACGAGTCAGGTTGCGCACCAGCGCGCTCGCGGGCGACGCCACCTTGCTCGGCGCCGCGGAACTCGCCTTCACCGATGTGCTCACCGATCCTTTGCAGACCCTGTCCCGCGGGCAGGCCGCGCGCGCTTGACGGTCGCGGCCGGGTTCACGCCGCTCCCGCGGCGCCGAACTCCGACAGGTGGGTGGTCAGCAGGCGCACGCGCACCCGCTGTTCGTCCGTGGTCTCCTCGGGGTGATGGATCTCGATGCTCAGCCGGTCGTCGAAGGTGCTGATGATGATGGTGCCGCTCGGCTGCTGCAGCCGGTGCCCGGTCTTGTCCGGCTTGCCGAGCATGATCGAGCGGAAGTCGGTGATCCGCAGCTCATCCGGCACTTCGGGCCTGCGCACGCGTCCCCAATTGGTGGCAAGCACGATGCCGGGTGCGCGCGGCGGGGGGCCTGCGGCGATCTCGGGGATGTGCAGCGGAGTCTGCTGCACGAGGCCGGTGTCCAGTCCGGCGCGCAGCGTGCCGCTGATGCCGCGGGCCAGCTCGACCAGCGTCGAGCCGGTCCCTGGCGCCGGGACGAAGTTGGCGAAGCCGAGTACGTTGGTGCCTTCGGTCATCCCGATCGGCGGGGTCACCCGGGTGCGCAGATCGACCGAGTAGGTGTAGGCCAGTTCGGTCAGCGGCAGTCCGCGCAGCTCGGCCTCGGTGAGCAGGATCGCGGCCGAGGCGAGGCCGTTGATCGTGGTGTTGTTCCGGTGCCCCAGTTCGATCAGCGCGGCGGTCTGCTTCCTGGTCAGCCTGCACCGTGCGGTGCGCGGGACGAGGTAGCCGGGATCTTCCGGTCCCGAGGGGTTTCGAGCGATGCCGACAGGGTGGTGCGGCACGACCGGTGTGCCGATCTTTCGCACGCCCCGCTCGCGCAGCAGGTCCTCGACCGAGCGCGGGAAGCCTTGCGGCGGCAGCTCGGCGGGTCGGCCGCGGGTGCGGTCGGTATAGCAGGACCACAGCTCGGCGAACACGGCCAGCGAATGACAGGCATCCGCGACGCTGTGGTGGGTCACCAAGGTGACGCCCGCGGTGTCGCCGTCGCGGACCACGCACAGCGAGGCGAGCGCCTCGCGCTGGTCGAGCCGGGCGCCGGTGAGCAGTCGCTCGGGATCGCCCGCGGCGACCGTCGGCTCGGGTGCGGCGCCGGGGGATTCGAGCAGCAGGTGACCGCCGCACCCGTCCGGCTCCAGATGGGCGCCGAGGATCGGGCGGGCGCGAACCACGGCTTCGAACGCCGCCGACAGCGCGGCGAGATCCAACCGGCCCGCGACCCGAATCGAATAGCCGACGAGCACTTCGCTGTTGGCGAAGATGGCCTCGCTCGGCGCCAGCGGGCGGATGGCGGTTGCTGCGGTCATGTCGCTTCCTTCACCTGGGCCTGTCCCGAGGCTAGTCCGAAGCCCGGACGCGCCAGGCTTTTTCGGCAGCATCGTGTGCTTGCTGTATCGGACGATCCGGCGCGGCTGTTTCGTCTCTTCGCGGTAACGAGACCCGGTCCGGGCGAGGCTGCCGCGGCCGCAGCCCAGGGTTAGCTGTCGCCTTCTAGAGTGATACTCTAGAGTCTTGCTCTAGAGGAGGCTGCCATGACCGAACTCGTCACCTACCGGCTCGACGACGGCGTCGCCACCATCGCGCTGGACGACGGCAAGGCGAACGTGATGTCGGAGCGCATGCTCGGCGCCATCGCCGCCGCACTGGACCGGGCCGAGGCGGACCGCGCGGTCGTCCTGTTGACCGGCCGCCCGCGCGTGTTCTCCGCCGGCTACGACCTGGCGACGTTCTCCCGTTCCGCCGACGACATCCGCCGCACCCTCCGTGCCGGCGGCAACGTGGTCCACCGGCTGCTCGGGTTCCCGTATCCGGTCGTGGCGGCTTGCCAGGGGCACGCCATCGCCCAGGGCGCGTTCACGCTGCTGGCCGCGGACGTGCGATTCGGCGTGACAGGGGATTTCAAACTTGGTCTCAACGAGGTCGCGATCGGACTGACCATTCCGCACTACGGTGTGGAACTGGCGCGGCACCGGCTCACCGCGCCCGGTTTCGACCGGGCGGCCAACACCGGGATCCTCGTCGGGCCGGAAGACGCCAGGGAGCTGGGCTTTCTCGACCTGCTCGCCGCCGACGCCGACGACCTGCGCACGCGCGCGACGGCCGAAGCGCGCCGCTTGACCGGCATCGACTTCGCGGCGCACGCGGGGACGAAACTGCGTGTGCGCGCCCAGGTGCTCGCGGCGGTCCGCTCCGGCATAGATGAAGAGTTCGGCGGGTAGCCCGGCCGTGCGCACCCGCGAGCGCATTCTGGCCGAAGCTACGCGACAGCTGCTGGACAAGGGGTATTCGTCGTTCACGGTGGCCGGTGTGCGGGATCGGCTCGGCTTGTCCAGTGGCAGCATGTTCCACGCGTTCGGATCGAAAGCCGAACTGGCCGCGGCGGTCCACGTGTCCGGGATGCTCGACTATCAGCGGACGGTGCTGGAGCGTATCGACGCGCCGGACCTGGGATCCGAGGAGGCGATCCGCGCGCTGCTCGCGGCCCATCTCGGTTGGGTGGAAGACCATCGCGAGCTGGCCCGGTTCCTGTTCGCCACGTTGCCGGACGAGGTGGCCGGATACGCGGAACCCGCGCTGGCACAGCACAATCGAGTCTTCTTCGGTGCGCTGGAGCGCATGTACGGGGAGCTGCTCGGAACTGCGGAGGAGGGCGGCGGCGGTTACCCGGTGGCGCATGCGATCTGCGTCGGGCCGGTGCAGGAGTACTGCAGGCAATGGGTGCGCGGACGCGTCACGGCTCCGCCGCGCACGCTGACCGCGACCTTGCAGGAGGCCGCCGTCGCCGCCCTGGCCACGCTGACGCGCTGAGCGGCGGCGCACCTGCGCCTCATCGGGGCGGGACGACGCGGGACCGGGACGTGCGCGCTGTCGCCGCGCCGGTTGCGGATCGGCCACGGGTGATCGACAGTGGTTGTCGAGTTACGGTGCGGCGACGGGAGGCCACCATGGACCGTGCGGACGTCGCTGTCGTCGGTGCGGGATATGCCGGGCTGTGCGCGGCGCGGGCGTTGCGAGCGGCGGGCCGGGAAGTCGTCGTCCTGGAGGCGAGCGAGCGCGTCGGCGGGCGCACGCTGACCGCGCGAGTCGGCGACGGCTGGGCCGTGGACCTCGGCGGCCAGTGGATCTCGACCGCGCACACGCGATTCGCGGCGCTGGCCGAGGAGTACGGCGCCGCGACCTACCCGCCGCCCGAAGGGGCCGACCTCCTGGTCGAGGGCGTGGTCAGGCGGCCGTTCACCGGCGCACGCCCGCCGCTGCCGACGTTCGTCCTGATCGTGCTCGCCCAGGCCATGTGGCGGCTGGAACGGATGGCCGCCCGGGTGGATCTCGCGCGGCCGTGGGCCGCGCCGGGCGCCGACCGGCTGGACGCGATGACCGCGGCGACCTGGTTGCGCCGGAATCTGCCGGAGCGGCGGGCACGGAACCTGGCCGAGGTGATGATCGGCGAGGAACTGTGCGTCGATGTCGGCAGCATCTCGATGCTCGGTCTGCTCACCACGATTCGTGCGGCGGGCGGCGTCGAGGCCGGAGTCGAAGCCGAGACGGTGACCCGCCTGTTCGTCGACGGCGCCGACGGGCCCGCGCTCGCGGTGGCCGCGGAACTGGGCGGTTCGGTGCGTCTCGGCGCGCCCGTGACCGGTATCCGCAGGCAGGCGGACGGTGCGGTGGTGACCTTCGGCTCCGGCGAGGTGCACGCCGAGCACGTGATCGTGGCGGTGCCGCCCCCTCTGTCCGGGCGGATCGCCTACGATCCGCCGCTGCCCGCCGCGCGCGACCAGTTGACCCAGCGCATGCCGATGGGCTCGGTGCTCAAAGCGTTCGCCGTCTACGAGCGGCCGTTCTGGCGCGACGACCTGCTCACCGGGCAATCGCTGAACCTGCACGATCCGGTGCCGGTCACCTTCGACGCCACCCGGCCTGGCGGTCCGGGGGTGCTCGGCGCGCTGGTGCCGGGCCGGGCCGCGCAGCGACTGGCCGCGCTGCCCCCGGCCGAGCGCCGCGCCATGGTCATCGGGTCGCTCGTGCGCGCCTTCGGGTACACCGCGCGCGAACCGGTCGAGTGGCACGAGAAGGTCTGGGCGGACGATCCGTACACGCGGGGCGGTTACGGGGCCTTCTTCCCGCCGGGCGTCCTGACCACCGTGGGTTCCGCTCTTCGCCAGCCGGTCGGCCCGATCCACTGGGCCGGCAGCGAAACCGCGACGGAGTGGTCGGGTTACATCGAGGGAGCGATCCGCTCGGGTGAGCGCGCGGCCGCCGAAGTGCTCGCGGCCCAGCGCGCCACGGCCACGGCGTGATTGCCGCAGTGTTGCCGGAAGGCTGGCTCCGGTCCAGCCGAGGGCTCACAATGAAAAGGTGTTCCAGCGGATCGTGGTGGGTTACGACGATTCACCCGGCGCCAGGGCCGCCTTGACGATGGCGCTCGAGCTGGCGGCGGTGCACCGCGCCACGCTCACGGTCGTCGCGGTCGAGGAGTACCTGCCGCACTACGGGCCGGTGGTCGGCGAGATCGAGGACGAACGCTCGATCGGCGAGCTGACCTGCCGCCGCTGGCTCGCCGCTGCCGCCGAGACCGCCGAACAGCGCGGCATCGCGGTGCACGCCGAGATCCGCGCGGGCCAAGCGGCGCGCGAACTGGCGACGGCCGCCGCCGATCACGGCGCCGACCTGCTGGTGCTCGGGCGCAGCGGGCACTCGGGCATCTGGGGGCGGTTCATCGGCAGCACCGCGGAGAAGGCCGCACGTCATGTCGGCTGTTCGGTGCTCGTCGCGCACGACGGCGACGGAGAGGCCGAGCGCCGGTGAACGCGGCGGCGGGATGACCGGCGGTGGCGCCGGCGCGGGCGGTCGGGTAAGAGATCCGCGTGGCGGGTGAACTGATCGAAGAACCGACCGGCGTCGCCGATCGCGCGCGAGGCCGCGCTCGACGGCGGGATTTCTGGCGTGCCAACGGGCCGGTGTCGGTCGTCGTCGCGTGTGGAGGGGCGCTCGGCGCGCTCGCTCGCTACGGCATCGCCCAGGGGTTGCCCGCCCGTCCGGGGCACTTTCCGCTCGCCACATTCGTCACCAATGTCGCAGGCTGTTTCGCGATCGGAGTGCTCATGGTCGCGGTGACCGAGATCTGGGCTGTCCATCGGTTGCTGCGTCCTTTTCTCGGCGTCGGCGTCCTGGGCGGGTTCACGACCTTCTCCACCTACGCCAACGAGATCCGCGCGCTGCTGCGGCCGGAAACGATCGTCGTCGCGGCAGGTTATCTGGCGGGCACGCTGATCTGCGCCCTGTCGGCGACACTCGTCGCCATGGGGCTCACCAGGGCGGGATACGAGCGCCTGCGACGCGCGCGGAAGGCGGCTCGATGACCGTTGTGCTGGTCTTGGTCGGCGGCGCGATCGGCGCACCGTTGCGGTATCTCATCGATCGCGCGGTGCAGGATCGTCGCGACAGCCTGTTCCCGTGGGGCACCTTCGCGGTCAACGTGATCGGCTGTCTGGTACTCGGCGCTCTCAGCGGGGCGGGGACGGCGTTGTCCTCGCCGCTGTTCGTACTGCTCGGCACTGGATTCTGCGGCGCGCTGACCACTTACAGCACTTTCAGCTACGAAACCGTGCGGCTGGCCGAGCGCGGCGCGTACTTCTACGCGGTGACGAACGTGGTCGTCAGTGTCTCCGCAGGGGTTATCGCCACAGTGTCGAGCTACGCGGCAGTGCACGCCCTGGTCGGCTGAATCCGCTCGCCGAAACGATGTGCGACGTGATCCAGTTCACTCGGCTGCCCTGTCGCAGACCGCTCGGGGTGGGTTAAGCTACCCACAACAGATGCAGATATGCGCATACATCAGGTGCCGGAAGGGGCTGGGTCGATGGGACACGAACACGGGCACGCGCACGGGCACGCGCTCTCCGGTCAGGCCGATCGCCGCTGGCTGACCATCGCGCTCGCCCTCATCCTCGGCTTCATGTCGGTCGAGGTCGTGATCGGCCTGCTGGCCAACTCGCTGGCCCTGCTGTCGGACGCGGCGCACATGCTCACCGACGCCGCGTCCATTGTCCTCGCGCTCATCGCGATCCGGCTCGCGGCGCGTCCGGCGAACGGCAAGTACACCTACGGCTACAAGCGCGCCGAGATCCTCTCGGCACAGGCCAACGGCGTCACGCTGCTCGTGCTGGCGGGCTGGCTCACCTATGAGGCCGTGCGCAGGCTGCTGGAGCCGCCGGAGGTGACCGGCGGCCTCGTGCTGGCGACCGCACTGGCCGGTGTGGTGGTCAACATCGCGGCCACCTGGGCGATCAGCAAGGCCAATCGCGCCAGCCTGAACGTGGAGGGCGCCTTCCAGCACGTGCTCAACGACCTGTACGGGTTCATCGCCACCGCGGTGGCCGGTCTCGTCGTGCTCACCACCGGCTTCGCCAGGGCCGACGCGATCGCCACGCTGATCGTCGTCGCCCTGATGGTCAAGGCGGGGCTTGGACTGGTGCGCGAATCCGGCCGGATCTTCCTGGAGGCGGCGCCGGCGGGCGTCGATCCCGACGCGCTCGGCCGCGGCCTGGTGGACATCGATGGCGTCGACGAGGTGCACGATCTGCACGTCTGGCAGATCACCTCCGGTGACATCGCGCTGTCGGCGCACGTACTGGTCCGGCCGGGCGCCGACTGCCACGGCCTGCGCCAGCGGATCGAGCACCTGCTCGACCACGACTACGGCATCACCCACACCACTTTGCAGGTCGACCATTCCCACGCCGTGACCGCCTCTGACGGGGTGGACGCGCAGCGCCTGCTGCCGGTGCTGGAAGACCACTGCGACGACGCCCACGGCCCGGTGCATCGCGACCGTCCGTCGTCGGCGGCGAACCCCGTCGCGCGCTGACCTACCGGCGCGCCACGCGCACGACGCTTATAGGCGCCAGGGGAGCGGAGGGAATCCGGCGTCGCGTTGCGGGGCGGGCGATTCTGGCCCGCGCTCGGGCGATCCGGCCCCCTGCTCGGGTGGAACGGCCCCGCGCTCGGGTGGAACGGCCCCGCGCTCGGGTGGAACGGCCCCGCCCTCGGGCGATCCGGCCCGCGCTCGGGTGGAACGGCCCCGCCCTCGGGTGAAACGCCCTCGCGCTTGGGCGATCGGGGCCATGCTTGGGCGATCCGCCTAGTGCTCGGGCGATCGGGCCCCCTGCTCGGGCGATCCGGCCCAGCGCTCGGGTGGAACGGCTCAGCGATCCAGGCGGGGGAACGGCCGCTCGGCCTCGATCAGGTAGGCCAGCTCCAGCAGGGTGCGCTCGTTGCCGCGGGTGGCGGCGAACTGCACGCCGATGGGCAGCCCGGCGTCGGTGAGGCCTGCGGGAACCGTGATGGCCGGTGTTCCGGTGATGTTGTTGATCGGGGTGAAGCAGACGTAGGCGCGCAACCGCTCGATCAGTTCGTCGAACGGCACGGTCGGGCTGAGATAGCCGAGTTCGGGTGTGGTGTGCCCGAGCGTTGGCAGCAGAACCGCGTCGTAGGGGCCGAGCGCCTGCTCGTAGGTGGCGGCCGCCGCGCGGAGGCGGTAGAGCGTCAACGGGGCGTGCAGGGCGCGGCGCAGGAACAAGGCGCGCAGGCCGACGGTCAGATCGTCCACGCGACGCGCGTCGAACCGGCGGTCGATGAACCGGCCCGTCGTGGTGATCGCGGCCGCGAGCAGGCCCCAGTAGTGCAGGAAGGCGCTCTCGATGGTGGCATCGAACGGCAGCGGCACCGGTTCCACCGAATGACCGCCGGATTCGAGTGTGCGCGCGACGCTTTCGACGGCCGCCCGGGTCGGCCCCGCGGCCAGCGGCCCCGCGAGGTTGTCGAGCACCAGCGCCACCCGCATGCGCCGGGTCGGCGGACCGTCCACGCGTCCGATCGGCCGCAGCGCGGGATTGCGCCAATAGCGCTCGGCCGCCGCGGCGTACACCGCCGTGTCACGGACCGTCCTGGTCAGCACCCCCTCACTGACGATGTCGACCGGCAGCGTGCGCGCCAGCCCGGACACCACGTGCCGCCCCCGCGTCGGCTTCAAACCGACCAGCCCAGCGCACGCCGCCGGAATCCGGATGGAACCACCGCCGTCGTTGCCGTGTGCGATCGGGACGACACCCGCCGCGACCAGCGCGGCCGCCCCGCCCGACGAGCCGCCCACCGAATGGCCGGTGTGCCAGGGATTGCGCGTCGGCGCGAGATGCGGCGTCTCGCTGCTGGCGTTGAAGCCGAACTCGGGCATTGCGCTCTTGCCGAGCACGGTGAGGCCGGTGCTGAGGAACTGCCGGGTGTAGCCGCTGTGCGCGCGGGCCGGTCGCGCGCGGAACGCGGCCGTGCCCTGATTGGTCGGCATGCCCGCCACGTCCGTGTTGTCCTTCACGAAACTGGGCACGCCGTAGAAGGCGCCGGTCCGCTCGGCGGGCAGCAGCGGTTGCGCGTAGCTGCGGTAGGCGACGGCCGCCAGCTGCTCCACCTGCTCGGCGCGCGCCACCGCGGCGGCGGCGAGTTCGCGCGGCGACACCGCACCGTCGCGCACCAGCGCGGCCAAGGCGACGGCGTCGTGATCACCGAGCGCGTCGTCGCCGAAGGCGTGGACGCGCGAGGGTAGCGGAAGATGAGCGTCGGCGGTCATGCCCCGAATCTAATGTGTGCACCAGGTGGATCGTCCAGAGCAGAAAGGACAGCAGGTGGCCGCGACATACCCGGATCCGGTGCCACCGAGAGGCCGAGTCGGCTCGCTGCTGTTCGCCTTGCCGCCCGCGGGCCGGCGGTGGAGCGTGGCGTTGCGCGCCGCGCTCGCGTTCGCCGTCCCCGCCACGATCATCACCGGTCTCGGTCACCCCCAGGCGGCGGTGTTCGTCATGTTCGGCGCCTTCGCCGTGCTCTACGGGGAGGGACGGCCGTTCCGGGTGCGCGGCAGGGTCGTCCTCGCCGCGGGCGCGGCGCTGCTGGCCGCTGCCGGCGCCGGTGCGCTGATCGGCGGCCTGCTGGACGCGGGCTTCGGTTCGTCCCTGCTCATGGTCGTGGTGGTGTCGGCTATCGCGGTCGTGGCTGTGTTCGTCATCGACGCGTTGCGGCTCGGCCCGCCCGGCGCGTTGTTCTTCGCACTGGTCTGCGCGGGCGCGATGAAAGCCGCGGAGGCCGGGACCGCGGTGGCGACGCTGTTGTTCTGCACGGCTTGCGGTGTCGTCGCGTCGATCGTCGTCTCGATGGCCGGGGTGTTGCGGGATCGCCGCAAGCCAGAACGGATGGCGGTCGGCGCGGCGGTTCGGGCGGTCGACGCCTACGTCGCGGCGCGAGAGGAGGGGACGCCCGCGATCGATCTGCGCCACCGGGCGGCCGCCGCGATGGCCGACGCGTGGGCCGCGGTCTACGACGCCGGCCTGCCTTCGGACCCGCGGGAAGCCGAGTTGCTCGCCACCTTGCAGCAGGCGCGGCGCGACCTCGCCGGGCACGCGCCCGACGACGACACCGACGATCTGCTGGTCGACCCCCTGGTCTCGTTCGCTCGCCCCGGCATCGGCTTCCGGCTCGAGCGTTCCCTGTCGTTGTCCTCGCACGCGGCGATCAGCGCGATGCGTGTCGCCGCGGGCTGCCTGGGCGCAGGCGCGCTGAGCGCGCTGCTGGGTCTGGAGCGGCCGCACTGGGCGGTGCTCAGCGCCCTCATCGTGTTGCAGACCGGACCCGACCGAGTGCGCGGACAGGTGCGGGCCATCCACCGGTTCGTCGGCACCATCGCGGGCCTCGGGCTCTTCGCGCTGATCTACCAGCTCGGGCCGACCGGATACGCGCTGATCGCGCTCGTCGCCGCGCTGCAGTTCTGCATCGAGCTGTTCGTGCCGCGCAATTACGCGCTGGCCGTCGTCTTCATCACGCCGGTCGCCCTGATCGCGGGCGGAGTCGCCACGACGGGCGGTCCGATCGGACCCGTGATCCGGGATCGGCTCTGGGAGACGCTGCTCGGTGTCGCCGTCGCCGTGCTCGCGCTGCGCGGCGTCGCGCCCCACGGACACCGGCGCACCTTCCAGTGGCTGGAACACCGGGTGTGCGCCGCCGCCACCGCCCTGCTCGACCGGCTGCGCCGCGAACCGATGGACGCCGGGGCGTGGGTGCTGGTCCAGCATCTGCAATTCGAGCTGGTCGGCGTGGTGCGCAGCGGCATCGACTCGGCGACCGACGACCCGGAGTGGACCCGCCCGCACTGGCCGCGGCACGCGGCCCTGGCGCACTTCGGTCATGATCTGCTCGCCGCCTGCTGGGTGCTGCGGCCGGACCAGCGGCTGGCGGACGTGGACGGCTGGGCGGACCGGTTGGCGGCGGCCCGGTCGCGGCCGCAAGCGACGGCAGGACCGCCTGCTAGCGTTCGGCGCATGCACGACAGCGTCACGGTCCGGATGGCCGCCCCGGCCGACAAGATCTGGGAATTGGTCAGCGACATCGAGAACACCGGGCGGTTCAGTCCGGAGACCTTCGCCGCGGAGTGGCTCGGCGGCGCGACCGGACCCGCGGTCGGAGTGAAGTTCCGCGGTCATGTCAACCGCAACGGCTGGGGACTGAAGTACGCGACGGTGTGCCGCATCGACGCCTGCGAGCCCGGCCGGGAGTTCGCGTTCACCGTGCTCGGACCGCGGGGCATGCCGATCAACACCTGGCGCTACGTTTTCCGACCGGTGGACGGCGGCACCGAAGTCACCGAGTCGTTCCAGCTGCACAGCAACCCGGTGTTGCGGCTGTATTGGCTGCTGGCCGGTTGGGCGCGCGGCAAGACCAATGTCGAGGGCATGCGCGAGACCCTCGAGCGGATCAAGGCCGTCGTCGAATGATCGGCGCGAGCCGCTCGCGCGCGCAGGAATTTCCGAGCGTAGCTGGGCGATCGGACACGTCGGTGGCAACCGGCCCGGTGGATGACCGGCCGCGGCGCGCCCCGGATCGAACACCGTGTCAGGCCGGTACCAGGTCCCGGACCGGGGGCGGGAAACGATGACCGTGCTGCTGGTGCTCGGCGCCGGTCCCGGCGTCGGGCTGTCGGTCGCCCGCCTGTTCGCCGCCGACGGCTTCACTACGGTGCTGGCCTGCCGGTACCCCGAGGAGGCCGAACCTCTGGCGGAGCAGTTGCGCGAGCAGGGATTCGAAGCCGAGGGCGTCGGCGTGGATTTGCGCGACCCCGCCGACGTGGCCAGCGTCGTCACGGGGGTGGGCGAGCGGCACGGCCGCATCGACGTGTTGCACTTCAATCCCAGCGTCTTTCGTGAGGCCGATCCGTTGCGGCTGACGGTCGCCGAGCTGATCGAGGACGTCACCGTGGGCGCGGGTGCGCTGCTGCCCGCCGTGCAAGCGGCGCGTCCCTTCCTGTCCGACGGCGCCCGCGTGCTGGTCACCGGCAGCGCGGCCGCGGACAAGCCCTGGCACCGGGCCGCCTCGCTCGGTGTGCAGAAGGCGGCGGTGCGCAATCTGGTCACCAGTGTGGACGCCACCCTCGCGCCCGAGGGGATTCGAGCGGTCGCGGTGCAGATCAACGGAGTTCTCGGCGAGGGAGCGTTCACCCGCGACCGGGTCGCCGAGGCGCTGTACACGGCGGCCACCCGCCCCGCCGAGGGCTGGACGCCGCACGTCGCCTACGACGGCTGAGCTACCGGGGAGCGATCGCCGCGAACTCGACGGGCAGGTGCGCCGGCCCGCGCAGATTGACGTGCTCCCGATACGGTGGCGGATCGGCCGTCAGCCGGGGTGCTTCGACTCGTCGCGCGAAGCGGGTCAACGCCACGCGCGCCTCCAGGCGGGCCAGGGGAGCGCCGACACAGAAGTGCGTCCCGAGGCCGAAGGCCAGGTGACGGTTCTCCCGTGCCGGATCGAATCGGTCGGGGTCACCGAACATCGCGGGGTCGCGGTGCGCGGCGGCGATCAGCAGCACCACCAGGTCGCCGCGCTGGATGTCCGTGCCGCCGACGGTCAGATCGTCGGCGGCGATGCGCGGGATCAACTGGACCGGCGGGTCGAAGCGCAACGTCTCCTCGACGACGCCCGCCGCCCGGTCCGGGTCCGCGCGCAGGGCGGCGAGTTCGTCCGGCCTGCGGAGCAGGGCGAGGGTCGCGTTGGCGATCAGGTTGACCGTCGTCTCGTGCCCGGCGACCAGCAGCAGCGCGCAGGTCGAGATCAGTTCCGCGTGGGTGAGCGCGTCTCCGGCGTCTTCGGCGGCGATGAGTTCGGACAGCAGATCGGGGCCGGGGGTGTGGCGGCGGCGGTCGGTGAGTTCCTCGAAGTAGGCGTACAGTTCGGTGCCCGCGCGCTGGATCTCCGCCGGGTCGGCGCGGAACTGGGCGGCCGCGCGAGAAGTGGGGTCGAGCGTGCGCGACAGCAGCGCGGACCAGGCGCTGAGCCGGGCTTCGTCCGCCAGCGGGACGCCGAGCAGTTCGCAGATGACGGTCACCGGCAGCGGATAGGCGAAGTGATCGACGGCGTCGAGGCTGCCCGCGCGGGCGCGCTGGTCGAGCAGGTCGTCGACGATCTCGGCGATCCTCGGCTCGAGGCTCCGCACGACGCGCGGGGTGAACGCTTTGGACACCAGGCGGCGCAGCCGAGTGTGATCGGGCGGATCCAGGAACAGGAACGACGGTTTCGCCCGCGCCGCACCGTTTTCCCGGGTGCCGTCGTAGATCGGCATCGAGCCCAGCTGCACCCGGGCCAGTGACCGGTCCACGCTCGCGCGCGGATCGCGCAGCACGGCGGCGCAATCGGCGTAGCGGGTCAGCACGACCACCGGAGCCGTGCCGATCCGGAACGCGCCCGCGTCGCGCAGCCGTGCGAAGACGGGGTACGGGTCGGGCCGCACTGCGGGGTCGAGCAGGCGCACGTAGTCGTCGGTCGGGTGGTTCGTGGTCGTCATCGACACTCCCAGCTGTCCGGCCCGGAGCGGGCACCGGTCCTGCTCGGTATTATTGCGATACTGCCGGTAGGAAAGCAATACCGCCACGAGATGCGAAGATGTCGCCATGACACTGCGGCGCCCGGTCGACGATTCGGTTACCCGCGTCGTCGAACTGCTCGGCGACCGGTGGACCATCCTGCTCATCGCCGAGGCGTTCTTCGGGGTGCACCGGTTCAGCGATTTCGCGCGCAATATCGGCATCACCAACCGCAATCTGCTCACCAGCCGCCTGCGCATGCTGATCGACGCGGGCATCTTCACCCGCACCGACCACGGCGGCGGCCGGGTCGATTACCACCTGACGGCGGCGGGCCGGGAGTTGTATCCGATCGTCACAGCCATGATGGTCTGGGGTGACAACCATCTGACCGGGCCGGAGGGCAGGCCGGTCGTGCTGGAACACCGCACCTGCGGCCACGAGACCTCACCCATGCTGGTCTGCGACCACTGCCGCGAACCGATCGATCCGCGCGATGTGGAACCCAAGGCCGGGCCCGGCTTCCACCAGCCGCCGGGGGCCGAACAAGCCGGTTGACCGGTACGCGGGCGAGCCGGGCGGAACTCAATCCAGTGCGTCGACGAATGTTTCGGCCAGGTACAGCGGCAGGAGTAGGTAGTACAGCAGCATCGCCATCGAGCCGGCTCCGATCGTCAACGCGGGTCCCGCGCGGTGCCGTCGCGGATCGGTCGCGCAGGGTTGGGAGACCGGGCGGTCTCGCGAGTGCAGGAATGTAGTGCAGCTTCCCGTCGTCGGCAAGACGAGGCAGCGTGTCGGCTCGGCGGGCGGCGCTAGTGCAACGCGCTGCCCTGCACCCACTGATCCCAGGGCAGACCCCAGTCGCCGTTCTGCCAGACCTCCAGCGGGGCGCCGCCGGTGTTGCGGATCTCCACCACGTCGCCGGGGACGGCGAAATTGAAGAACCACTGGGCGTTCTCGCCGCTGAGGTTGAGGCAGCCGTGGGAGACGTTGGTGTTGCCCTGGGCCCAGATGGTGGAGTCGAGCTGGTGCAAGTAGATGCCGTCGGTGCTGATTCGCGTCGCCCAGCCGATGGCTTCTTTGTAGCCGAGGCGGGAGTTGATCGGCAGGCCGTAGGTGGAGGAATCCATGATCACCGGATTGGCCTTGTCCATGACCGTGTAGATCCCGGGCTGGGTCCAGAAGGTGATCGTCTTGCCCCCGACGACCT
Organism: Nocardia beijingensis NBRC 16342; assembly: GCF_001612785.1. GTDB lineage: Bacteria > Actinomycetota > Actinomycetes > Mycobacteriales > Mycobacteriaceae > Nocardia > Nocardia beijingensis. Next base: position 24,615 of record NZ_BDBC01000021.1, on the reverse strand, counting down.
CGCTGCCGCCCATCCCCATCGAGGTGGGCATGGTGCGGATCAGCTTCCCGTTCTCGAAGACCTGGATCTGTTTGGTGTTGTCGTCGGCGATCGAGACGTGCGCCGCGCCGATGGTGAACGTGGTCTTGGTGTCCTCTTGGCCGTAGAGCCCGCGGCCGAGTTCCTGGCCGTAGATGTTCGCCGCCACGGTGACCTTCGTGCCCGGCGTGTAGTACTCCCTCGGACGCCAGTGCGCGTTGCGGTCGTCCAACCAGTACCAGGAACCCTCGACCGGCGGATCGGTGGTGACCGAGAGCCGCTTCTCGGCGGCGGCGCGGTCGGGGATGTTCTCGTCGAAGTGGGCCACCACCACGGTGCCGACACCGAAGGTGCCGCCGTCGGACAGGGGTGCGCCGCCCGTGGTGGTCAGTGACACCTTCGTCTGATTGTGGGGGGTCAGCGTGGAGAAGGTGGAGGTCGTCGGGCCGGTCCGCCCGGTGAGGCTCAAGCCCTCCGCGGTCACGGTGTAGGTGCGGCCGTAGCCGAGCGGTTCGGTGGGCTTCCAGGCCGTCTTGTCCGGCGTCATGATGCCCTCGACGGCCTTGCCCTGCTCATTGGTCATGGTCACCGAGGTGAGCTGGCCGTCGGCGGTGCTCACCTGCACCGGCGCCAGCGGATCGACATCGCGTGCCCCGGAAGCGGGCGTGATGGTGATCGGCGCGGGCGCCGGGCCCGCCGCGCCCGGTGTGCCGCCCGGCCCCGGCGAAGACGAGCACGCCCCGACGAGCACCGTCATGACCAGGGCGAGCCCCGCGACGATTCCGGTTCGGACGCGACTGACCGCCATGCATTCTCCCTGTGCTCGCCCGGCGCAACGAATGGCGCACGCGCGCCCACTTTCCCCCGCACAGTTTACCGATCGTCCCCGGCACGACCTCGAGCAGAAGTTCACCCACGGCGTATTCCCAGCCGTCACAAAGGAAACGTCTCGGCGGGTAAACCGCCGGCTCCCGGCCGCTACCCGCCATACATTCACCCCGCATGGAGATCGACTATCGATGGCGAGGCGCGCTGACCGACAGCGAAATGATCGACTTGACGAGCTCGCACGGCGGCGACCCCGACCCGGGCTGGTGGGACCGCGCCGTGCGGTACAGCCTCGGCTGGGTCACCGCACGGACGGTCGAGCGCGCGCTGGCCGGATTCGTCAACGTTGCGTGGGACGGCGGCGACCACGCGTTTCTGCTCGACCCGAAGGTACGGCCGGAGTGGCAGCACCGAGGCATCGGCACCGAACTGGTGGCGCGGGCCGCGAGCGGCGCCAGGGCGGCGGGCTGTACCTGGCTGCACGTCGATTTCGAGGATCGCCTCGCGCCGTTCTACTTCGATGCCTGCGGTTTCCGCGCCACGGCAGCCGGGCTGCTACGACTGCGCGGCCAACTGTGACGGCCGAAACTACCGATCGGGCCCGCGGCGGCCCGTGCCATGCTGATGGCCGGAGTCGACCGAGGGGAACGCATGCAGAATCGCCCATCGGCAGCGGAGTTGCTGGACTCGCTCGCCGAGCTGCTCGAGGAGACGCTGCTGCCCGCCCTGCCCGCGGGGTTGCAGCACAAGGCGCGGGTGGGGGCCAACCTGGCCAGGATCGTGCGCAGGGAGATCGAGTCCGGCCCCGTCGCGGCCGAGCGGGAGCGTGAGCTGCTCGCCGCCGTGGCAAAGGGCGACGACGAACAACTCTGGGCGGCATTGGTCTCGGTCGTGCGGGCCGATCTGGCGATCGCCAAGCCGGGGTACGACGCGTGGGCGGGCGAGTGAGCGCCGACCTGGCGCGCGGATTGGCAGAGTTCCTCGGCTCGGGGACTCGGGCGGTGCCGGTGACGAACGTCGAATACCTCTCCGCGGGCGCCCGCCGCCGCAACGTCGCCTTCGAGGCCGACCTGGGCGGCGGGACGCGACGCCTGGTCGCGACCATCGTGCCGGGCGCGATCGAGCTGGTCCCGGTCGACGTGGAGGCCGCCGTCCGTGAACTGGCGCGCACCCACGGCGTCCCGGTGCCGCCCGTGGTGGCGATCTGCACCGACGCCGCCTATGTCGGCGGCCCGTTCGTGGTCTCCGAACGCATCGACGGAGAGACCGTGCCGCGCAAGGTGTTACGGCTGGTCGAGGCGTCGGGCCTCGGTGAACGGGTCGCCGAGCAGTTGGGCGAGGCCATGGGACGCCTGCACGCGATCGACCCGGCGGCAGCGCCCGCACGGCTGCCCGCCGCGGCGGCCGACCCCGAGCGTCAGCTGATCGAGGCCGACGCGCAGGTGCGCGCGCTGCTGCCGGATCGCCCGGTGTTCGCTCTCGCGCTGCGCTGGCTGGAACGCCACTGCCCGCCCGCGCCGCCACGGGCCGCGCTGCTGCACACCGACCTGCGCAACGGCAACATCGTCGTCGGTCCTGACGGCCTGCGCGCCGTGCTGGACTGGGAAGGCGCGCAGCGTCAGGGCGATCCGATGCGCGATGTGGCCTGGCCCGCGCTGCGCATGTGGCGCTTCCGCGCGGACGACAGGGAATTCGGCGGCCTCGCGGGCCGCGAGGCGTTCCTGCGCGGATACCACCGCGCCGGCGGCAGCTTCGACGAAGACCGTTTCCGCTGGTGGAAGGTGATGTGCACGCTCGGATGGGGCGTCGGACTGGCCGGACAGGCCGCGGCCCACCTGGACGGCAGCGTCCGCGACATCGTGATGGCGGCCAGCGGGCGCCGCGTGTCGGAAATCGAATGGGACCTGCTGATGCAGATCCGACCCACTGCGAAAGGCTGACCGCCGATGGATTTCGAGCTACCCGCGGAACTGGTGGATTATCTGGCCGAACTCGACGCGTTCATCGATCGCGAGATCACCCCGCTCGAGCAGACCGACGACAACATCCGCTTCTTCGACCACCGGCGCGAGGACGCCCGCACCGACTGGGAGCGCGGCGGCCTGCCGAACGCCGCGTGGGAGCAGTTGCTGGCCGAGGTCCGCAGGCGCGCCGACGCCGCGGGTCACCTGCGGTACGCGTTCCCGGCGCGATACGGCGGACGGGACGGCACGAACCTCGGCATGGCCGTGATCCGCGAGCACTTGGCCCGCCGCGGCCTCGGATTGCATTGCGATCTACAGAACGAGCACGCCATCGTCGCCAACAACGTCGGCCTGCTGCTGATGCTCGAGTACGGCACACCCGAGCAGCGGGCGGAGTGGGTGGACGGGCTGGCCTCGGGAACGAAGTTCTTCGCCTTCGGCATCACCGAGCCAGAGCACGGTTCCGACGCGACGCACATGGAGACATCGGCGGTCCGCGACGGCGACGACTGGGTGATCACCGGGCGCAAGACCTGGAACACCGGCGTGCACATCGCCGACGCCGACCTGATCTTCGCGCGCACCTCGGGCGGCCCCGGCGACGCCGCGGGCATCACGGCGTTCCTGGTGCCCACCGACGCACCGGGGTTCGTGGTCGAGGAGTACCTCTGGACCTTCAACATGCCCACCGATCACGCCAGGGTCGCGCTGAACGGCGTCCGGGTCCCGGACGCCACCGTCTTCGGCGGCGAGGGACGCGGCTTGGCGGTGGTCCAGCACTTCTTCAACGAGAACCGCATCCGCCAGGCCGCGTCCAGCCTCGGTGCGGCGCAGTACTGCATCGACCAGTCGGTGGCCTACGCCAAAGAGCGCAAGCCGTTCGGAAAGGCGCTGGCCACCAACCAGGCGATCCAGTTCCCCTTGGTGGAGCTGCACACCCAGTGCGAGATGTTGCGCGCCCTCATCCACAAGACCGCGTGGTCGATGGACACCTACGGCACCTTCGCCGTGTCCGAGCAGGTCTCGATGTGCAACTACTGGGCCAACCGGTTGTGCTGCGAGGCCGCCGACCGCGCCATGCAGGTGCACGGCGGCCTCGGCTACTCCCGGCACAAGCCGTTCGAGCACATCTACCGCCACCACCGCCGCTACCGGATCACCGAGGGCGCCGAGGAGATCCAGATGCGGCGGGTCGCGGGCTACCTGTTCGGCTTCATGGGCAGCAAAGCGCCCAAAGGGGTGTGAGCAGGACGGTTCACAGCCTGCGGATGCGAGCCAGCCACGCGGCGGCGTCGACCTGTCCCGACTCGGAGACCTCCAGGCCCGTCACCTGGTCGGCCACCACGTCGGTGACCCGGCCCCGGTAGCGGGTCGGCCGCAGGTCCTCCACCGTCCAGCCGTCGCGGAAAGACTCCAGGATCACGGTGTCGCTGATGCGCGGGCCGAAGCCCGGCTCGACATCCGAGAGCGCGAGGACGTGGACCGTGCCGCCCGGCTTGCAGACCGCGTGCAGACTGCGGACGTACGCGGCGCGCGCCTCGTCGTCGGTCCCGAAGACGTGGAACAGCGCGCTGTCCACGACGGTGTCGAACGCGGGCGCGGAGCCGGGCGGGTCACCGGCGAAGTCCGGCCGGTCGCCGAGCGCCGGCGCGTCGGCCACCTCGAACACGGCGGACGGCACGCCCTGCTCGGCCGCGTTGGCGCGCGCGTAGGCCACCGCGCTCGGCGACATATCGATGCCGCGTACGTCGTAGCCCAATCGGGTCAGCAGGATCGTGTGCTCACCCGCGCCGCAGCCCGGGTCCAGTACACGGCCGGTGATGCCGCCCTCCCGCTCCAGCGCGACGATGGCCGGTTGCGGCTCGCCGATCACCCAGGGGGCGGTGTCGTTGTCGTAGACGGTGTTCCACATTTCCACTGGACGAGTCATGCGATCCATGCTGCATCCTCAACCGCCATTGAGGTCAAGGCCGGTTCCCGCGCGTGGCACACCGAGCGGTGTCGGCGACGTCGGCGCGGGTACGCGCGGGTTATGAGCACACCGAATATCGATCCGGAGACGGCGGAGTCGATGCAGCAGGACGCGGATTTCGCCGACGAGCACACCAAACCGACGCATGCCGACGAGCACCCCGCCGGTGAGCAGCTCGAGACCGACGAGTCGACCCCGCGCGGCCACGGCGGAATGGATCGGTGAGCACGGCGTGGCACGGTCGCACGGAAACCGTGCCACGCACGCTCACGCGACGGCGACCATCCGGGCCGCGTTGGCGGCCTCGTCGTCGGCCGCCTGGTTGGCGGCGAGTTCGGCGCGCACCCGCTCGCGGTAGCGGCTGATCTCCCGCTCGGTGGCCGCGGCGTCCCAGCCGAGGTGCGCGCCGATCAGCCAGGCCACCTCGGGCGCGGCGGCGAGACCGCGGTCGGCGGTTTCGATCGAGACGCGGGTGCGGCGGGTGAGCACGTCGTCCAGGTGCAGCGCGCCTTCGTGCGTCACCGCGTACACCGCCTCCGCGCCCAGGTATTCCGGCGCGCCGGTGAGCGGGCGGCCCAGTTCGGGTTCGCGGGCGATCAGGTCGAACAGGTCGGTGATCACCGAGCCGTAGCGGCCGAGCAGCCGCTCGACCGTCGCGCGCGGCAGGCCCGCTCGCTGCGCGAGGCTGTCGAGATCGGCCGCGAGTTCCTGGTAACCCACCGCGCCGAGGATCGACAGGTGTTCGGTCACCGAAGGGGCGACCGCGCGGCCGAGTCCGGCCACCGCCGCGTCCACGACGTCGGCGGCCATCACCCGGTAGGTGGTGTACTTGCCGCCCGCGATCACGAACAGCCCGGGAACCGGTTCGGCGACCGCGTGCTCCCGCGAGAGCGTCGCGGTGTCGGCCGACGCGCCGGACAGCAGCGGGCGCAGCCCCGCGTAGGTGCCGACGATGTCGTCGCGGGTGATCGGCTCGCGCAGCACCCGGTTGACGTGGTCGAGCAGATATTGCACGTCGGCGTCGCTGGCGGCGGGGTGATCCTTGCTCAGCGACCAGTCCGTGTCGGTGGTGCCGATGATCCAGTGACCGTGCCACGGGATGACGAACAGCACGCTCTTCTCGGTGCGCATGATCAAGCCGGTGTCCAGATGCAGGCGGTGGCGCGGCACCAGGATGTGCACGCCCTTGGACATCCGCACATGGAACGGGAACTCCACGCCGGTCATCCGGTTCATCTCGTCGGTCCACACCCCGGTGGCGCTGATCACCCGGCGCGCGCGGACCGTGTGCGCCCGGCCGGTTTCCAGGTCGGTGACCTCCGCGCCGACGACGCGTTCGCCGTCGCGCAGCAGCGCCGTCACCTTGGTGCGGGTGAGTACGGTCGCGCCGTGCTGGGCGGCGGTGCGCGCGATCATCATCGTGTGCCTGGCGTCGTCCACCTGCGCGTCGAAGTACCGGATCGCACCGGTGAGCGCGTCCTCGCGCAGCGCGGGCGCCAGCTCCAGCGCGCGGGTACGCGACAGGTGCCGGTGCATCGGCAGCGCGCGGGCGCCGCCGATGGTGTCGTACAGGGCGACGCCCGCGCCGATGTAGGCGCGCTCCCAAACCCGATGCCGCAGGGGCAGCAGGAACGACACGGGCCGCACCAGGTGCGGGGCCAGCCGGTGCAGCAGCAGGCTTCGTTCCTTCAGCGCCTCCCGCACCAGCCAGAAGTCCAGCTGCTCCAGGTAGCGCAGGCCACCGTGGATGAGTTTGCTGGAGCGGCTCGAGGTGCCCGCCGCGAAGTCCCTGGCCTCAACCAAGGTCACGGTCAGGCCGCGGGAGGCGGCGTCGAGGGCGGCGCCCGCGCCGACCACGCCGCCGCCGATGACGAGTACGTCGATCTCGGTGTCGCCGAGTGCGTTCACCGCGCCTGCGCGGTACTCGGCGTCCAATCGTGCGGACACAGCGGTATCTCTCCTTGTTGTTTCGGTGTTATTCGGACCGGAGGACGTCGCCCCTCATTCGTCGACGTCGATCCAGTCGAGGGTGCGGGCGACGGCCTTCTTCCAGCGCGCGTAGCCACGCTCGCGCTGCTCCGCCGACCAGGTCGGATGCCAGCGCTTGGCTTCGTTCCAGTTCTGTTCCAGCTCGTCGGTGTCGCTCCAGAAGCCGACCGCGAGCCCCGCGGCGTAGGCCGCGCCGAGCGCCGTGGTCTCGGCGACCACCGGACGCGACACCGGCACGCCGAGGAAGTCGGCCTGCAACTGCATGCACAGCTCGTTGGCGGTGACGCCGCCGTCCACCCGCAGCACGTCCAGCCGCACGCCGGAGTCGGCCTGCATCGCCTCGACCACGTCGCGGGTCTGGTAGCAGATCGATTCCAGCGTCGCCCGGGCGAGGTGGGCGTTGGTGCTGTAGCGGGACAGGCCGACGATCGCGCCGCGCGCGTCGGAGCGCCAGTACGGCGCGAACAACCCGGAGAACGCGGGCACGAAGTAGACCCCGCCGTTGTCCTCGGCCTGCCGGGCCAGCGATTCGCTCTGCGCCGCACCGGAGATGATGCCCAGCTGGTCGCGCAGCCACTGCACCGCCGAGCCGGTCACCGCGATGGAGCCTTCCAGCGCGTACACCGGCTTCTGCGCGCCCAACTGGTAGGCGACGGTGGTCAGCAGGCCGTGCTGCGAGCGGACGATCTCGGTTCCGGTGTTGAGCAACAGGAAGTTGCCGGTGCCGTAGGTGTTCTTCGCCTCGCCGGGACGGAAGCAGACCTGCCCCACGGTGGCGGCCTGCTGGTCGCCGAGTACACCCGCCAGCGGTACCGCGCCGCCGAACGGTCCGTCGGCTCGGGTCGTGCCGAACAGGTCCGGGTTCGCCGAGGGGGCGATCCTGGGCAGCATCGCGCGCGGCACCCCGAACACCGACAGCAGTTCGTCGTCCCAGTCCAGGGTCTCCAGGTCCATCAGCATGGTGCGGCTGGCGTTGGTCGGATCGGTGACGTGCACGCCGCCGTCGACTCCGCCGGTCAGCTGCCACACCAGCCAGGTGTCGGTGGTGCCGAACAGCGCGTCGCCGCGTTCGGCGTCCTCGGCCACTCCCGGAACGTTTTCCAGGATCCAGCGCAGCTTGCCGCCGGAGAAGTAGGTGGCGGGCGGCAGGCCCGACTTGCGCCGGATGGTGTCGCCGTGCCCGGCCCGTTCCAGTTCGGCGGCGATGCGATCGGTGCGGGTGTCCTGCCAGACGATCGCGTTGCAGTACGGCCGCCCGGTCTTGCGGTTCCACACCACCGTGGTCTCGCGCTGGTTGGTGACGCCGACCGCGGCCAAGTCGCTCGCGACGAGATCGGCCTTGGTCAGCGTGGTCTGGATGACCGCGCGGGTGCGCTCCCAGATCTCGGTCGGATTGTGCTCCACCCAGCCAGGGCGCGGCAGGATCTGCTCGTGCTCGAGCTGGTGGCGGGCGACCTCGTTGCCACCGTGGTCGAACACCATGAAGCGGGTGCTCGTGGTGCCCTGGTCGATGGCGCCGACGTACTGGCTCATCGTGGTCCTTTCGGGAAACTACTGGGACAGAGCGGGATCAGAACAGGAACTGCGCGGCGAGTCCGGCCAGCGCGCCACCGAGCAGCGGGCCGAACACCGGCACCCAGGCGTAACCCCAGTCGGAGTCCTTGCCGCGCGATACCGCGTCGGTCGCTTCGGCCGGTGCGGGGGCGCCCGCGCCGACCGGGACCAGGACCGCTTCGGCATGAGCGGGCTTGCGCACCGGCAGCAGCGCGTGCGCGATGCGCGGACCGAGATCGCGGGCGGGGTTGATGGCGTATCCGGTCGGCCCGCCCAGCGAGGCGCCGATGCCGACGACCAAGAGCGCGGCGGCGGCCGGGCCGAGCCCGCTCGGAGTGTGACCGAAGGTGAGGATCACCAGGACGAGGGTGAACGTGCCGATCACCTCGGTGACGAAGTTCCAGCGCAGGGCGCGAATCGCGGGGCCGGTGGCGAATACCGCGAGCTTCTTCTCCTCGTCGGTCTCGGCGTCGAAGTGGCGCTTGTAGGCCACGTAGGCGACGGTCGCGCCGAGGAACGCGCCGGCGAATTGGCCGCTGAGGTAGGCGAGCGTCGTCGATCCGGAGATCGCGATGCCGGGGGCGAACTCGTCGGCGCCGCTGAACAGGATGCCGACGGTGACCGCGGGATTCAGATGACCGCCGGTCTTGTAGGCGACGTAGACGCCCGCCAGGACGGCGAACCCCCACCCCACGTTGATCAGCAGCCAGCCGCCGTCCAACCCTTTGGATTTCGCCAGCAATACGTTCGCGACCACACCGACCCCGAGCAGCACCAGCACGCCTGTGCCCAGTGCCTCGCTGAGGAAGATCGAGCCGAAGTTCATCGTTGAGCCTCCGTTCGCCCCGCAGGTCGCGGACGCGACCGTGCGTGAAACGGAAATTACGGCGGGAAGTGGCACCCGGATACCGCTGCCGTTCGACATTGTCGAACGCCTCGACTGGTTGCCGGAAGGCGGCGCCGCTACCGTCCGACCCGCGAGGAGGATGTATGGCGCAGCTCACACTGGGTTTCGATGATGTTGCCCAGGTATTACCAATCGTTCGACATTGTCGAATCACGACGCGGGTAGGTTGTCCGATATGCCGGGTGCGATCCAATCGATCGAGCGGGCGGCGGCCGTGCTGCGGCTGCTGGCCCGTGGTTCCGGGCGGCTCGGCGTCGGCGACATCGCGGGCGCGCTCGATCTGCCGAAGCCGACCGCGCACGGTATCCTGCGCACCCTCCACGGCGTCGGTTTCGTCGAACAGGACCCGGCCACCGGCAAGTACCAGCTGGGCGCCGCGCTGCTGCACCTGGGCACCAGCTACCTCGACGCGAACGAGTTGCGCTCCCGCGCGATCAACTGGGCCGACGCACTCGCCGCGCGCACGGGTGAGTCGGTGCGGATCGGTGCGCCGATGGACGGCGCGGTGGTCGTCGTGCATCACGTGTTCCGCCCCGACAACACCCAGCAGGCGCTCGAACTCGGCGAACTGCTGCCGCCGCACGCCACCGCGCTGGGCAAGGTCCTGCTCGCCTACGACACCGACCTGGCCGCCGCGACGCGTCGCGCCGAACTCGCCCCGCTCACGCACCGCACCTTGGTCGACCGCGCCGCGCTCGCCAGGGCGCTCGGCGGCGTCCGGCAGGCCGGATGGGCGGGCGACACCGAGGAATTCCGTACGGGCGAGGCGGGAATCGCGGCGCCGATCCGGGCTCCAGGTGGGCTCGTGGTCGGCGCCATCGGCATCACCGGCGCAGTGGACCGGCTCTGTGACGCCCAGTTGCGGCACCGGCCCGCGCTGGTCGGTCAGGTGCTCGACGCCGCACGGGCGGTGTCGCGTGATCTCGCCGCGGGGGAATGACTTTCGTCCCGCCGGTGACCAGCCGATGTCGACCAGGAGCAGCCGAGCATGAAGCAGCGTTACGTGCTGGCCATCGACCAGGGCACCACCTCCACGCGGTGCATCCTGTTCGACCAGCGTGCCCGGCTGGTCGGCGTCGCGCAACGCCCGCACCGGCAGCACTATCCGCGGCCGGGCTGGGCCGAGCAGGACGCGCTGGAGATCTGGCGCAACGTCGAGCGCATCGTGCCGCAGGCCCTGCGGGACTCCGGTGTGACCGCCGACCGGATCGCCGCGCTCGGCATCGCCAATCAGCGCGAGACCACCGTGGTGTGGGACCGCCGCACCGGCACGCCGATCGGGCGCGCGATCGTCTGGCAGGACGTGCGCACCGAGGAACTGGTCCGCGAACTGGAGCACAAGCCGGGCTCCGAAAGAATCCGTGAGCTGTGCGGCCTACCGCTGGCCAGCTATTTCGCCGCACCACGGCTGCGCTGGATGCTGGACTCGGTGCCCGGACTGCGCGAGCGCGCCGAGCGCGGCGAAGTGCTGTTCGGCACCATGGAGACCTGGCTGATCTGGAACCTCACCGGCGGCCCCGACGGGGGGCTGCACCGCACCGACGTCACCAACGCCAGCCGCACCCTCCTGCTGAACTTGCGCACCCTCACCTGGGACGACGAACTGCTGGAGTTCTTCGGCATCCCCGCCCGCATGCTGCCGCGCATCCAGCCTTCGACCGCGTCCTACGGCAGCACCCGCCGGGTGGTGCCCGGCATCCCCATCGCCGCCGCGCTCGGCGACCAGCACGCCGCCCTGTTCGGCCAGACCTGTTTCGCCCGCGGGGAGACCAAGTGCACCTACGGCACCGGCGGTTTCCTCATGATGAACACCGGACGTGACCTGGTGCGCTCCGAGCACGGGCTGCTCACCACGATCGGCTACCAGATCGGCCCGGAGCCGGTCTACGCGCTGGAGGGTCCGATCGCGGTCACCGGCTCGCTGGTGCAGTGGGTGCGCGACAACATCGGGCTGGTCACCAGTGCGCCGGAGATCGAAACCCTCGCGCGCACGGTCGAAGACAACGGCGGCTGCTACGTCGTGCCCGCGTTCTCCGGGCTGTACGCGCCGCATTGGCGCAGCGACGCGCGGGGCCTGATCGCCGGACTGACCTCCTACATCACCAAGGGCCACATCGCGCGCGCCGTGCTGGAGGCCACCGCCTGGCAGACCCGCGACGTGGTGGAGGCGATGAACGCCGATTCCGGCCTGCACGCCGCGGCACTGCGCGTCGACGGCGGGATGACCTCGAACAACCTGCTCATGCAGATCGTGGCCGACGTCTTGGACGTGCCGGTGTCGCGTCCGTTCGTCGCCGAGACGGTCTCGCTCGGCGCGGCCTACGCCGCGGGCCTTGCCGTCGGGTATTGGCCCGACCTGGAAGGCTTGCGCAACAACTGGCGCCTTGCCGCCCAATGGGTTCCGCGGATGGACGCGCAGCTGCGGAAGGACGAGTACGAGAACTGGAAACGCGCGGTCGAGTTGACGTTCGGCTGGGTGCGGTCGAAGAAGCGCACACGGCGGTGATTTCGCGGCCCGCGGTGGCGGGGACCGGCGCTCGTGTCGGAAGCGTGGGTTAGCGTCGAGAGCATGCGGCTTCACGTGGGATGTGCGATGTGGACGCACGCGGCCTGGCAGGAACGGCAGCTCGCTCCGGGAGAGCGGTTGCGCTGGTACGCCACGTGGTGCAACGCGGTCGAGGGCAATACGACGTTCTACGCCACGCCGTCGCGGCGAACGGTCGAATCGTGGGCGGCGCAATGCGATTCCACGTTCCGATTCGTGCTCAAGCTGCCCAGGCCGATCACCCACGAACGCAGGCTGACCGGGGCCGAGGACGAGCTGCGGTCCTTCCTCGCCGCGATGGAGCCGCTCGGCGAACGCATCCACGCCCTGTGGGTACAGCTGCCCGGTTCGTTCGGACCCACCGATCTCGGCGCGCTGGCCGGGTTCCTGCGACAACTACCGCGCGACCACCGGGCCGCCGTCGAAGTGCGCCACCCCGCGTTCTTCGACGACGAGCAGGCGGCGCGCCAGCTGGAATACGTGCTGTCCAGGGTCGGCGCCGAATGGGTGCCGTTCGACACCACAGTGCTTTTCGACGGTCCGCCCACCAGCGCGGCGGAACAGGAAGCGGCCGCGAAGAAGCCGCGGGTGCGGCGCAGGATGCGCGCGCTGACCGAATACCCGATCGTGCGGTATCACGGCCGCGACGATGTCCAGCGCACCGTCGACGGCTGGCGGCCGTGGGTCGGCACGGTCGCCGAATGGCTGCGGGAAGGCCGTTCGCCCACGGTATTCCTGCACACGCCGGACAACGCGGGCTCGCTCGAGCTGGCCCGCCGTTTCCACGACGAGGTCAGGGCCCGGCTGCCCGAACTGGAGCCGCTGCCCGAGCCCGCCGCCGCCGAGCCGATGACGCTCTTCTGACGGAAAACGCCTCCCGCGGCGGGATCGAGCCGCGGGAGGCGTCCGGGTCAGGCCTGCAGGCCGACCTCGACCTCGAGGGTGAGGGTGATCTTGTCGCCGATCACCGCGCCGCCGTCGGGCAGCGGCATGTCGATGGTGATGCCGAAGTCGCGGCGGTTGATCACGGTCTTGGCCTCGAAGCCCGCGACCGGCCCGTTGCCCATGCCCGGGTTGACGCCGAGGAACTCCACCTCGAGCGATACCGGCTTGGTGACGCCGCGGATGGTGAATTCGCCGTCCACCACGAAATCGTCCCCGTTCACCCGGAAACCGGTGGACTTGAACGTGGCCACGGGGAACTGCTCGGCCTGGAAGAAGTCCGCGGTGCGCAGGTGGGCGTCGCGCTGTTCGTTGTCGGTGGTGACCGAGTCGACCCGGATCTCGGCCTCGGCCGAGGCGCTGCCGTCCTCGCCGATCACCAGCTTGCCGGAGAAGTCGGTGAAGCGCCCGCGCACCTTGCTGACCATCAGGTGGCGCACCGAGAAGCCGAGGGTGGAGTGGGCGGGGTCGATGGCCCAGGTGCCCGCGGTCAGAGCGTTGGTGGTTCCGGTCGACATGATGTTCTCCTTGTTGATTGAGAATTGAACTAGGTGGCTGTGGGTGGGGTGGGATCGGTCGGAAGAAGATCAGTGCGTGCCGAGCAGCTGTGCGAACGGTACCGGGTCGTCGTACGGATCGGCGGCACGCGGTCGCGGCGTTTCGGTCAGTTGAGCGGCGAATTCCGCTGCGGCGCGGTCGATTCGGGAACTCAATCCCTGCGCTGTCGCGGACGCCCAGTCTTCGGAGGCGGCGTAGACCGCGGTGGGCGTGACCACCGCGCGCAGGTAGCTGAACATCGGCCGCAGGGCGTGCTCCAGCGCGAGGGAGTGGCGCGCCGAGCCGCCCGTCGCGCCGAGCAGCACCGGCATTCCGGCCAGCGCGTCCGGTTCCAGCACGTCGAAGAACGTCTTGAACAGGCCGCTGTAGGACGCGTTGAAGATCGGCGTGACGGCGATCAGGCCGTCGGCGCCGGTCACCGTCTCGAGCGTCGCGCGCAACCCGGCCGGAGCGAATCCGGTCAGCAGGTTGTCGGCCAGATCCCGGGCGTGCTCGCGTACCTCGACCACGTCGAAGGTGGCCTCCGCGCCGGACCCGGACAGCGCCGCGCCGGTCGCCGCGGCGAGCCGATCGGCGAGCAGCCGGGTCGACGAGGGTTGCGACAGTCCCGCGGACACCACGGCGATGCGGGTCATCGGGTCGCCTCCACGGCGGCGTCGCGGGCGGCGACCAGGCTCGCGTGCGTCGGAGCGTCGGGCACGTGCGCCGGGCGCATGGCCGCGAACTCCTTGCGCAGCACCGGCACCACTTCCTCGCCGAGCAGGTCCAGTTGCTCCAGCACGGTCTTCAGCGGAAGGCCCGCGTGGTCCATCAGGAACAGCTGGCGCTGGTAGTCGCCGAACGTCTCGCGGAAGGTGAGCGTCTTGTCGATGACCTCCTGCGGGCTGCCCACGGTGAGCGGGGTCTGCTCGGTGAACTCCTCCAGCGACGGGCCGTGCCCGTACACCGGCGCGTTGTCGAAGTAGGGGCGGAACTCGCGCACCGCGTCCTGCGAGTTCTTGCGCATGAACACCTGTCCGCCCAGGCCGACGATCGCCTGATCGGCGGAGCCGTGGCCGTAGTGCTCGTAGCGCTGCCGGTACAGCCCGATCAGCCGCTGGAAGTGCTCCTTCGGCCAGAAGATGTTGTTGGCGAAGAAGCCGTCGCCGTAGTAGGCCGCCTGCTCGGCGATCTCCGGGCTGCGGATCGAACCGTGCCACACGAACGGCGGGACGTCGTCCAGCGGGCGCGGCGTCGAGGTGAACGACTGCAAGGGCGTGCGGAATTTGCCTTCCCAGTCGACCACGTCTTCGCGCCAGAGCCGGTGCAACAGGTGGTAGTTCTCGATCGCCAGCGCGATGCCGTCGCGGATGTCCTTGCCGAACCACGGGTAGACCGGCCCGGTGTTGCCGCGGCCGAGCATGAGATCGACCCGCCCCTCGGCCAGGTGCTGCAACATCGCGAAGTCCTCGGCGATCTTCACCGGATCGTTCGTGGTGATCAGGGTGGTCGCGGTGGAGAGCTGCAACCGCTCGGTCCGCGCCGCGATGTAGCCGAGCATCGTCGTCGGCGACGACGGCACGAACGGCCGGTTGTGGTGCTCGCCGGTGGCGAACACGTCCAGCCCGACCTCCTCGGCCTTGCGCGCGATCGTCACCATGGCGGTGATGCGCTCGTGCTCACTCGGCGTCCGGCCGGTCGTGGGGTCGGTCGTCACATCACCGACCGTGAAGATTCCGAACTGCACGACGCCTCCTTCGTTCTTCAGTCTGGCGCAATTTGGTGGATATGGCAACCAAAGGAACCGGACGAGGTCCGCCGATATTCCCCGCGCGGCGGTGTGGCGTCGGTTACGGCAGGTATTCCGCCGGCCACGTCCGGGTGATTTCGCGCGTGACTTGCGCGTCAGTGTCGAGTTCGATGATGCCGAAGGCGGGGCCCGAGAAGGGAAGCTCGACGTTGCGCTACGGGACGCCCGCGCTCGCCGAGGCGGCGGCGTAGGCCGCGGTGTGCTCGGCGAGCACCAGGTGATCGCTCGACCCCTCGATCAACAGGGTGGGCGGGGAGCCGGACGGAATCGGGTAGCCGACTACGCGCGATTTCCGGTGGGTCGTCCGCAGAATCGGTCGCCACAGGATTTCGACCATCGGGTTTCGAAGGGATTGGCATGGCTGGTTATCACGATTGGTTGGCGCCCGCTCCGAATCCGGAGCCCCCCTTGGACAGCCGCGGGCGCGCCGAGGCTCGTGCTCCGGAACCCGTCCGGGCGCTACCCTGCCGCACGCGGCCGCGTGCCGGGTCCGGCCGGGCTAGTGCCGGGGTGCGCAGCGCGGTGCGGCGAAGTCATGCGTCCGCGGCGCGGGCGGCGGACGAAACCGGGTCGTCCGCACGGCGATTCGCCGAGTCGGCGGTGCGCATCGTCCTCGAGGTGCTCGACCGTAGGAGACCGGTGCCGCAACTGGCCGTGGTCGCCGACGCCACCGTTGTCGCCGCGGTGCGCACGGTGCTCGACGCCGGTTTCGTGCCGGGCCGCGGTCTTGGCGTCGCGGTGCCGATCCGGGTGAGCGTGGTGCTCGTCGACGCCAGGACCGCCGAGATCTTCGCCGCTTACGCCCGCGGCGGACGCCGTTTCGCCTTGGCCGGGCGCATCGTGCGGAGCCGCTCGGCAGGGTGGCGGCTGACCGCGCTGCGCATCCGATGACGCCGTGCGCGGCGGTGCGCACCACGCCGCGCTCCCGGGGGACGACTTGCGCGGGGAGCGACGGTCAGCCGAGCTGGACCGATCGTCGCGCCATGCCGAACCAGTAGCCGTCGATGACGGTGCGCAGCGCGCCGAGGTCCTCCTCGCCCGCGCCGAGCGCGACGAACAGCGGTGCGAAGTGCTCGGCGCGGGGGTGGGCCAAGCGGGCGGCCGGCGCCTTGCGCTCGAAATCGAGCAGCGCGTCCACATCGGCGGCGGCCAGTGTCTCACGGCCCCAGACGTCGAATTCGGCGGTGAAGGAGTGCACCTGCTCGTCGTCGGACGTCATGGCGCGCAGATTGTGGGTGAAGAACCCGCTGCCGACGATCAGCACGCCCTGCTCGCGCAGCGGCGCCAGTTTCCGGCCGATGTCCAGCAGCGCCTGCGGCTCCAGCGTCGGCATGGACAGCTGCAACACCGGCACGTCGGCGTCCGGGTACATCTCCTTCAGCGGCACGTAGGCGCCGTGATCGAGCCCGCGCTCCGGGACGTCGGCCACGGCGACGCCCGGTCCGCCCAACAGGTTTCGCACGTTCTCGGCCAGCTCCGGCGCACCCGGCGCGGGATAGCGCACCCGGTAGTAGCGCTCGGGGAAGCCCCAGAAGTCGTAGACCAGCGGCACCGTCTCGGTGGCGCCGAGCGCGATGGGCGCGGCCTCCCAGTGCGCGGAGACGATCAGGATCGCGCGGGGGCGCGGTAACGCGCGCGACCACGCCGCCAGCTCGGCGGGCCAGCTCGCGTGATCGGCCAGTGGCGGAGCGCCGTGCGAGAGATACAGCACCGGCATCCGTTCGGTGGTCACGCTGGTCATGGCGCTCCTCTTCGCTTGATCGCCCAGGTCGTTCAAATTTGAACTCAACTGTAGCTGGTTGTTCAAATTTGAACAACAGGGCTAGGGTGGAGCCGTGGAGACCAGGTGGCTGAACGCGCGCGAGATGCAGGTGTGGCACAGCTTCCTCGCGGCGGGCGCGTTGGTGGGTCGCGAGGTGGAACGGCAGCTCAAGCGGGAGGGGCTGTCCCACACGCAATACGAGGTGCTGGTGCGGCTCGCCGACGCGCCGGAGGGCCGCTTGCGGATGACCGAACTCGCCGACGCGCTCTACACCTCGAAAAGCGGGCTGACCTACCAGGTGACCCAGCTGGAGAAGGCCGGGCTACTGGTGCGCGAGACCTGCCCGACCGACGTGCGCGGCGTCATCGCCGTGCTCACCGGCGCGGGCCGGGAAAGGCTGGCCCAGATCGCGCCGGAGCATGTGGCGACCGTTCGCCGCGTCCTCGTCGACGTGCTCAGCGCCGCGCAGCAGAGCGCCGTCGCGGAAGGGCTGGGCGAGGTCGCGCGCCGGCTCGCCCGCTGACTCAGGCCAGCGACGCCAGCCAGTCGCGCATCCACGACAGCGCGGTCGCCCCGTCGCCGACGCGGTAGCTGCCGTAGGCGGTGTGCGCCTGCGAGCGATAGAACTCATCCAGCAACCGGGCCCGCTCCTGGTTCGCCGACTCGGACAACTGGCTCTGCAGCAAGGGAATTCCGCCGTTGGACATCAGATCGCCCATGATGGCGCCCATTTCCAGCTGGTAGCGCCAGAGATACGCGGGGTCGGGATGGGAGGTCTGGGCAAGGAATCCGGCGAAGCGGGTCACGAAATCGTCCGATGCCGTGGCGCAGTACAGGTCGCCGACCGCGCAGATGGTGCGGGTCTGTGGGGTGACCCAGCCGAAGCCGCCGATGCGGGGACCGCCTGCCCCCGCGCCGCCCACCGGCGGGCCGACGAGCGCGTCGGTGGGGGAGCGGCGCGGATCGGAGATGAGCCCGACCGCCGCGATCCGCTGCGGCGGCACGACGCCGAGCCCGGTGCCGATCTCGGCGGCGAGATCACCCGCGGCGTCGGCGCCCTGGCTGTAGCCGAGCAGCGCGATCTTGGTCGCGCCGCACGAGCGGGCCATCGCCCCGATCATGCCGCGCGCGTTGTCGACGGCCTCACGTTTGGAGGCGCCGTAAACCTCGCTCTCCCAAGGGAAGGCGGTCGCGGCGTAGCTGACGTAGTCCACTCGCACCGAGGACGGCAGGCCGTTGGTGACTCCGGCCAGCATGCCGGGGCCGGGGCGCTCGCCGTCCGGCCGGTCGGTGGTCTCCCAGGTGCCGGGGATGGCCACCACGTACATGCTCGGGCAATCGGGCTCGGCGACGGCGGGCCCGCTGCCCGGTCCAACGCACGACAGCGCCATCGCCGTGAAACCGATGGCCGCCGAGATCAACTTCGATCGCATGGCGTTTGCTCCTGGTAGTACAGGCGCCGCAGGCGCTCCCCGGCAGGAATCGGCCTCCGCCGGGCGCCGCGCGGTGGTCGAACCCGGCCCCGTCGAAGGCTGCATTGAGACTCGGTGGTCTCAAAGTGCAGCCAGGATAGCGAGAGTGTGTGAGACAGCACAATCCGGGGTGGAAGTGATGCGTATCACAGTGTGTTCAGTCGTGTCGAAGCTTCTTGATTGCTAGGCGCCCTGGGTGAGTAGGACTGCCATGGCCTGCGCCCATCGGTCGATGGTTGCCCGTGCGGCGCGCTCCGAGGTGCGCAGCGGGCGGGACATGGCGGTGCCGCGCAGGATCGCGATGGTGAGATCGCGGACGGCCGGATATCCCGGATGGCCGACGAATTCCGGCCCGAACAGCGCGTCCACCACGCGCCGCAAGTCGCGCCCGGCCGCGCGTTCGGCCGCGCGCAACGCCTCGGCAAGCACCGGATCGGTCCGCGCGGCCGTCCAGAGTTCGAACTCGGCTTGCGCGGCCGGTCGCGCCATCGACTCGTACAGGGCGGTCAAGGCGCGCAGCGCCGGATCGGCTCCGTCGCCGAGTCCGGCCGCGATCTCGCGCACGGCCGCCTCGTTGCGCGCGACCAGATGGCCGACCAGGTCGGTGATCAACGCGCCGAAGGTCGGGAAGTGGTGCAGCAGCGCTCCGCGGCTGACCTGCGCGGCGCGCTGCACGGACAGGGTGGTCAGCGCCCGGTAGCCCTGTTCGGCCAGCAGGTCGGCGGCGGAGTCGAGGATGCGGGCGCGGGTCGCCCGCTTCTGCTCCTCGCGTAGTCCGGCCACTCCCGGCTCCCTTCGTCGGCGCGGCATTTTCACAGTCAATATTGACTGTGAATCCGCGGTTGCGCCAGACTGCGGGGACGGGTTCCGGACGAGCGTCGAAGGGAAAGCGATGACCGACAGTGACATCCAGGCCGATGGCGGCGCGGGCGCGTGGTATCGCGGGTGGACCGAGCGGCCGGACTCGCCGTGGGCCGGACGCCCCGACCCGGATGACGCGCGCGAATATCGCACGCTGACCTACGAGCGGGACGGCCGCATCGCGCGCATCACCTTCGACCGGCCGGAGAAGGGCAACGCGATCACACCCGACACGCCGAACGACCTCGCGCACGCGGTGGAACGCGCGGATCTGGACCCGCGGGTGCACGTGATCCTGGTGTCCGGGCGCGGCAAGGGATTCTGCGGTGGATACGACCTGAGCCTGTTCGCCGAGCAGAGTTTCGCGGTGGCCGGCGGTCCGGGCGACGCGGCGGGGACGGTCGTCGATCCGGTGGTGCAGGGCCGCAATCACGACCCGGCGCGCACCTGGGACCCGATGATCGACTACGCGATGATGAGCCGGTTCAACCGCGGTTTCGCCAGCCTGATGCAGGCGAACAAGCCGACCGTGGCCAAAGTGCACGGCTTCGCCGTGGCGGGCGGCAGCGACATCGCCCTGTTCGCCGATCAGATCATCTGCGCCGACGACGCCAAGATCGGCTACCCGCCCACCAGGGTCTGGGGTGTCCCCGCGGCGGGCATGTGGGCGCATCGCCTCGGCGACCAGCGCGCCAAGCGCCTGCTGTTCACCGGCGACTGCCTCACCGGCAGGCAAGCGGTGGAATGGGGCCTGGCCATCGAATCCTGGCCCGCCGACGAACTCGACGCGCGCACCGAGGAATTCGTCGCGCGGATCGCGCGGATGCCGGTCAATCAGCTGATGATGGCCAAACTGGCGCTCAACTCGGCGCTGTACACCCAAGGCGTGGCGAACTCCGGCATGATCAGCACCGTCTTCGACGGCATCGCCCGGCACACCACGGAGGGTTACGCCTTCCAGGCCCGCGCCGCCACCGCCGGGTTCCGCGCCGCGGTCCGGGAACGCGACGAACCGTTCGGCGACCACAAACGGGACCGGTCCGTGGAATGACGCTCTGCTGTCAGCGGACGGGCGGCACCTTCCCGGTCGCCTCGTCGTCGATGTCGTAGCCGAGCCGCACATCGTGGGCCACCTCGCCGCCGCTCACCGTGATCCGGCTGGTCACCGCGGGGTAGCCGCGCGCGACGACGGTGTAGTCGCCTTCGGCGAGATCCGTGACGACATAGCGGCCGTTCTCGTCGGTGCGCGTCGTCGCGGTCAGGACGCCCGCCGCGTCGAGCACGCTGATCTGCACATCCGCGACCGCCCGGCCGCCGTCCGACCACGCCGACCCGGCCAGCACCGCCATCGGCGTGAGATCGATGTCGTGGTGCAGCAGCCCGCTGTCCGGGACGGTCAGCGCGGTCGCGCTGGGACGCATGTGCTCGGCGACCGCGACGACGGTGTAGGTGCCAGGCACCACGCCGTGGCACACGTACCCGCCGTCGGCGCCCGCGGTCGCGGATCCGACGACCTCGCCGTCCAGGTCGGTGAGCGTGATGGTCGCGCCGGACAGCGGCTCGCCGGCGGTGCTCGACCGGACCACGCCGGACACCTCGCCGGAGCCGAGCAAGGTGATGTCGCATTGCTGCGGCCGGTCTCCGACGGTCACGTTGACCGCGGCGGGCTGATGCCCCGCGGCCGACACGATCAGCACGTAACTGCCCGCGTCGGGCGCGCCGACGAGGTAACTGCCGTCCGCGCCGCCGCTCGTTCGCGCGGCCTGCCGTCCTCGATGGTCGATGAGCGTCAACGCGGCGGCGGGCACCGGCCTGCCGTCCTCGCGATGGACATAACCGCTGAGCGAACGGCCGTCGTAGTCGGCGCTGTCGAAGCTCGCCTTCGGTTCGCGCCGGTATTCGCCGTTGCCCGCGGGATCACCCGAGCCGTAGCCGCCCGCGCCCCCCGCGAGCACCGGTTCCGGCTCCGACAGCGCCTGCGCGGCGCCTTCCCACACCTGGTCCGCGTCCCAGTGCGACTCGGCGGCTTCGGTCTCGACCGGTGTCCGCGCGGCGGGCGACGGAGCGTCCTGCAGCGGAATCTCTTTCATGAACATCAGCACCCCGCAGGCCAGCAGCGCGACCCCGCCCGCCGCGTAGAACACGCCGTGCATGGAGTCGGTGAAGCCGGTGAGGATCGGCACCTTCAGCGCGTCGGGCAGTGCCGCGATGCCGCTGGTGTTGGACTGCATGCCGCTGAGTTGTTCGGCGCCGAACCCGGGCGGCAGCGCGCCGCCGAACGCGTCGGTGATCCGGTGCGGCAGCAGGTTGAACAGGATGGTCAGGAACACCGCGACGCCGAGTGTGCCGCCCATCTGGCGGAAGAACGTGGCCGACGCGGTGGAAACACCCATGTCCGAGCGCGGCCCGGCGTTCTGTGCCGCGATGATCAGCGTCTGCATACAACAGCCGAGCCCGAGCCCGATCAGTCCGCCGATCGCCAGCGGCTGCCACAGCGGGCTGTCGTACTGCACCTGCGCGTACAGGACCGCGCCGACCGCGACGATGAACGTGCCCGTCACCGGCAGGATCTTGTAGCGGCCGGTGCGCTTGGTGATCCGCCCGGCCGCCTGGGAGCCGATCGTGATGCCAAGCACCAGCGGCAACATCAGCAGACCCGCCTTCGTGGGCGAATAGCCGCGCACCACCTGGAAGTACTGCGGCACCATGGTGATCGCGCCGAACATCGCGACGCCGACGATGAACCCGCCCGCGATGGTGACGCTGAAGGTGGAGTTCTTGAACAGCCGCAGCGGAATCAGCGCCGAGTCCTTCATGAGGAACTCGACCAGGATGAACAGCAGCAGGCCCGCCGCCCCGATGCCGTAGCAGAGCAGCGACCGGTGCGACGACCAGCCCCAGTGCCGCCCTTGCTCCGCGACGATCAGCAGCGGCACGACGCAGATCGTCAGCGTCAGCGCGCCGAACCAGTCGATGCGGTGGCGCTGGCGCTGGTGCGGCACGTTGAGCACCTTGGCAACCACGAGCAGCGCGAGCAAGCCGACCGGGACGTTCACCAGGAACACCCACCGCCAGCCTTCGATGCCGCCGAGTTGCTCGTAGTCGGAGAAGAAGCCGCCGAGCACCGGGCCGAGCACCGTCGCCGTGCCGAAGACCATCATGAAATAGCCCTGGTAGCGCACCCGTTCGCGGACCGGGACGATGTCGCCGATGATGGTGAACGCCAGCGACATCAGCCCGCCCGCGCCCAAGCCCTGGAACGCGCGGAACGCCGCGAGCTGGTACATCGAGGTGGCGAAGGTGCAGGCCACCGAGCCGATGACGAACAGCCCGATCGCCGTGAGATAGAAGGGCTTACGGCCGTAGATGTCGGCCAGTTTGCCGTACAGCGGCGTGGTGATCGTCGCGGTGATCAGGTAGGCGGTGGTCGCCCATGCCTGTTCGTCGAAGCCGTGCAGGCTGTTGGCGATCTTGACGATCGCGACGCTGACGATGTTCTGGTCGAGCGCGGCCAGGAACATGCCGAGCAGCAGCCCGGACAGGATGGTCAGGATCTGCCGGTGCGACAGTGACGTGTCCGCGGCTGCGTCCGGGTTCCGCGGAGCCCGGGTGGTGGAAGTCGTCATGAATGAGCCCTATTTCGGATCGGCTGGGTGTCGGGTGGTGGTCTCTATTCCTGCGGTGAGCCGGTCGAGCAGCGCGGTCAACGTGTCGCGGTCCGGTGCTGGCCAGTCGGCCAGGATGCCGGCCAGCCATCGGTTGCGCTGGGCGCGATTCTCCTCGAAGACGCGGACGCCTTCCGCGGTGGCCGCCAGCACGCACGCGCGGCCGTCGACCGGGTCGGCCCTGCGCTCGACCAGGCCGTGCGCCACGAGTTGTCTGCTCTGTCTGCTGATGGTGGACGCCTCGGCGTGCAGCAGTTCGGCGAGCCTGCCCGCGCGCTGCGGTCCGTCGTGCACCAGGGAGAACAGCACGGTGTAGGCGAGCCGCTCCAGTCCGTCCGGTCCCGGCCGGACCGGTTGCCATTTCGCCCGGTTGACCGCGCGCATGAACCGGACCAGCCGCTGACCGAGTTCGTCGGCGGCCGCGAGTTCGGCTGCCGTGATCTCGTGCTCGCGAGCGGTTGCGGACATGACACTCACCTCGACGTTCCCCACCGGCAAATTGATTAGCAACCACAACTAGTTGCTTTAAGCAACTATACATCCGGGTTGCCGGAGGTCTGCGAGGTGGGTCACGCGGCCCTCGCGTTGCTACCGTCGATGGCGTGTCCGAGTCGCTTCTTCGCTTCCGTGCCGCCTTGCCGTCCGATTGCCGCTGGGAGCCGGTCGGCGGCGGGGAATCCGGCGCCGAGGTGTTCCGGTCCGGCGACGGGTCCCGCTATGCCAAGTGCGTCGACGCCGGACGAATCGCCGACCTCGCGCTGGAGCGGGACAAGGTCGCCTGGCTCGACGGCCACGATATCCCCGGCCCCGAGGTGCTGGACTGGCGGGCCGACGGCAACGGAGCCTGCCTGGTCACCAGTGCCGTCCGCGGCGTGCCCGCGGACGCGGTCTCCGCGGAGACGCTCTCGCGCGCTTGGGAATCCATCGCGGACGCGGTGCGACGTCTGCACGATGTGCCCACCGAGGAGTGCCCGTTCGATCGTGGCCTGGCGCGCATGTTCGCGATGGCCCAGGACGTGGTGGTGCGGGGCGCGGTGCACACCGAGTTCCTCCCCGAGGAACAGCAGGACACTCCGCCCACCGTTTTGCTCACCAGGCTGGCCGGTGAACTGGAGCCGAGAATGACCGAGGAGTTCGCCGAAGCTGTGGTGTGCCACGGCGATCTGTGCCTGCCCAACATCATCCTCGATCCGGAAACGCACACCGTCGCCGGTTTCATCGACCTCGGGCGGCTCGGCATCGCAGACCCGTACGCCGATATCGCCCTGCTGCTGGCCAACGCCAGGGAATCGTGGCAGGACGAGCGGCGCGCCGAACACGCCGACCGAATCTTCGCCGCCCGCTACGGCATCGATCTCGACCCGGATCGTCAGCGCTTCTTCCTCCATCTGGATCCGCTGACCTGGGGATGACCCGATCGCGCGGCCCGGATGTTCTCGTCCGGCACGTCGTTCCTGGTCGCGACCAGAATGGGAACCGTCGTCGGGCATTTCGGCCTTGCCTGTTGAGCATTCGACCGACAGAATCCGGGGAAATATGCAATGTTGTTATTGCGCAACGGCATTGAGAGGGAACCCACGGTGGCCGAATAGGCACCCGTAAAAGGGGGTGCGGCGAGATCATGTCGTCGAACACGTCCGAGCCCGGCGGCCGACGCGCCCGCCGCGGCCAGGTCAGGGTCGAACGCGTGCCCACATGGCCCGGGATGATCTCCGCGCATGAGCCGCCGCCGCGCGGGGACCGCGACCGGCACCGGCCCCACCGCGCTCGGCGTGGCGCGCGGCGTGGC
>NZ_BDBC01000020.1 GCF_001612785.1 Nocardia beijingensis NBRC 16342 | reverse complement strand
CCTCGCTCGCCGCCGCCGCGCTGGTCCTGGTCTACACCGATGCCGCCTCCGCGCCACGGCAGTCGGCCACGGTGGCCGACCCGGTGCTCGGCGGCGGCCCCGGTTGCGAGCCGACGCGCGGCGCGCAGCTGGTGCGCGGCAACGGAACCGGTTCCACCGCGTCGGGCCCCGATGTGATCCTCGCCTTCCAGCACGCCTACTACGTCACCCGGTCCGGAGCGGTGGCGCGGTCGCTGACGCTGCCGGACGCCGTGGTGCCACCGGTCGCGGTGATCGACGCGGGCATCGCCTCCGTTCCCACGGGGACGCAGCACTGCGTCATGATCACCCCCATGCTGGACGGACGCTACGACGTGGTCATCACCGAGTTGCGGCCCGACGCGACCAGCCGCACCTACCGCCAGTTCGTCACCGTGGTCACCGCCGGCGACGAGTCCGCCATCAGCAAGATCACCGCACCGAACTGAGCCGGATACTCCCGTTGCGCCGCTCGCGCGCGGGGAGTTTGGCTACGATGCCACTGCCGGAGCGGTCGATCGGCGCGAAATGCCCTGCACGAGCGGTCGATGCCAAGGGGAGGTCGTCGGTGGTGTTCGCACGGTGGTGTGCGGTTGCCGGAACGGCTCTTTCGATGCTGCTGGCGATTCCGGGCCCGCCGTCGCGGGCGCAGCCGGAACTCCCGGCGGTGACGGAGCCGGCGCCGCCGGAACAGGACCCTTTCTACCGGCCGCCCGCCGAGTTGGTCGGCTCGCAGCGGCCCGGCGGGATTCTCGCCGCCCGGCCGATCACCGTCGCCGACCAGTTGCCGGTGGCGTCGGACACCGAGGCGTGGCAGATCTCCTATCGGTCGAACAACAGCGTCGACCAGCCGATCGCCGCCGTCGCGACGTTGCTGAAACCGCGTGCGGCGAACGGAAAACTGGTGTCCCTGCACGCCGCCGAGGATTCCACCGGACTGTTCTGCGCGCCGTCCTACACGGTGCGCCGGTCGATGCAGGCGGGTCTGCTGGACGGGCAGATCGATCAGTTACGGAGCGCTCCCGCGCTGCTGGCGCAGGGATGGACGGTCGTGGTGCCGGATCATCAGGGGCCGAACTCGGCATTCGCCCACGGCCCGCTGGCCGCGCGGATCGCTCTGGACGGTATCCGCGCCGCGCAGCGGTTCGGTCCGGCGGGACTGCCGGGGCCGGACACCGAAGTGGCGATGTGGGGCTATTCCGGTGGCTCGGTCCCCACGCTGCACGGGGCTGAGCTGCGCAGCTCCTACGCGCCGGACTTGAACCTCGTCGGCGTCGTCTCCGGTGGCACCGACGTCGACTTCGAGGCCTTGTCGCTGGCGGCGAACAAGGGTCCCGGCGCGGGCCTGGTCGCGGCCGCCGTCATCGGCCTCGCCCGCGAGGAACCGGAATTGGACGCCTACCTGCGCGAGAACGCGACGCCGCTGGGGCGGCGGTTGCTGGACGCGAAGGGCAACGGTTGCGTGCTGTACCAGGCCGCGACGGAACCGTTCCTCGACGTCGACAGCCTGGTCCGAGGCGGTCTGCTGCACGCGCCGGTGCTGCGCGCGGTCTTCGAGCGCACCAGAATGGGCAAGTCGGCGCCCGACGCGCCGGTCTTCCTGTACCACGCGACCGCGGACTGGCTCGTCCCGATCGGTCCCGCCGACGCGCTCGCCGCCACCTACTGCCGCGACCCGGCCGCGCGCGTCACCTACATCCGTGACCACGCGAGCGAACACCTGACCCTGAACACCCTCGCCGAACCGAGCGTGCTCGCTTGGCTGCGCGACCGATTCGCGGGGGTGCCGGTCGAGCAGGGCTGCTCGGTGCGGAATATGGGGTCCATCGCACTCGGACGATGACGCGGGCACGTGGACGCCGTGAGACGGCCCCGGGTGTCCGCCTGATGCGCTACTCGATTCCCGCGACCTTCCTGCAGCGCCATTCCAGGTAGTTGATCAGCATCCAGAAGTCCTTGAACGCCGGGTTCGTGGTCTGCCCGTGGTGATAGCGGTAGTAGATCTGCTGGGCGATGACGGCCAGCCGGAACAGCCCGAAGACCTCGTAGAACGGCCAGTTCTCGGCGGAGCGGCCGGTGCGCGCGCAGTAGTGTTCGACGATCTGCGCGCGGGTCAGCATGCCGGGCAGGTGACTCGGCTGACGACGCGAAGCCCGCATGACCTCGTCGTCGTCCGCCTGCACCCAGTAGGCCAGCGCGCCACCGAGATCCATCAGCGGATCGCCCAGAGTCGCCATCTCCCAATCGAGCACGCCGACGATCGCGCCGGAGCCGGACGGATCCAGCACCAGATTGTCGAGCCGGAAGTCGTTGTGGATGACGGTGGTGGCGACGTCCGCGGGCTGATTGGCGTCGAGCCAGGCCATCACCGCGGCGAAATCGCTGACATTGTCGGTGCGTGCGTTCACGAAGCGCCGTGACCACCCCGCGACCTGGCGGCCGACGTAACCGGCGCCTTTGCCGATCTCGGTGAGGTCGGCCGCCTCGGGGTCCACTTGGTGCAATTCGATCAGGCAGTCGAAAGCCGCAGTGGACAACCGCTTCGCCTGTTCGGGGGAGAGGCTGGCGCCCTCCGGCAGATCGCCGCGCAGGATCGTCCCCGCCACGCGTTCCATCACGTAGAAATCGCTGCCGATCACGTCCGGATCGGCGCACCGGGCCACCATCCGCGGCACGTAGCGGTAGTGCGGGCGCAACCGCTGTTGCACCAGGAATTCGCGACCCATGTCGTGCGCGGAAGCCGCCTTGGTCCCACTCGGCGGTCGGCGCAGGATCAGGTCGCGATCCGGGTAACGCAGCAGATACGTCAGGTTGGACGCGCCCCCCGAGAATTGGCGAACCTCCGGCGGGCCGGTCAGCTCCGGCACGCGTTCGGCGAGCCAGGCGTGCATAGCGGCGACGTCGAAGGCGTCCTCCGCGCGGACGGTGGTGGCCTCCGCGGCAGTCACCGGTCGTTCCCGTACTTGCGCAATTCCTGACGGGCGATCACGCCGAGGTGCACCTCGTCGGGACCGTCGGCGAACCGCAGCGAACGAATGCCCGCGAACGCGCGGGCCAGCGGGAAGTCATCGGAAAGCCCAGCGCCGCCGTGCAATTGCATCGCCATGTCGAGCACCTCCTGGGTCATCCTCGGCACGACCGCCTTGATCTGGGAGACCTCGCTGCGCGCTCCCGCCAAGCCTTTGGTGTCCAGCAGCCAGGCGGTGTGCAGCACGAGCAGCCGCGCCTGATCGATCGCGACGCGCGCGTTGGCGATGCGCTCGCGGTTTCCGCCGAGGTTGGCCAGCGGCTTGCCGAACGCGGTGCGCGACAGCGCGCGACGGCAGGCCAGTTCGAGTGCGCGCTCGGCCAGGCCGATGGCGCGCATGCAGTGGTGGATTCGGCCGGGGCCGAGGCGGCCCTGTGCGATCTCGAAGCCTCGCCCCGGCCCGGCGATCACGGCGTCCAGCGGCAGGCGCACGTCGGTGAAGGTGACTTCGCCGTGGCCGAAAGGTTCGTCCAGGTAGCCGAAGGTGGTGAGCATCCGTTCCACCCGAACGCCGGGAGTGTCCAGCGGAACCAGCACCATCGAGTGCCGCTGGTAGGGGTGCGCATCCGGGTCGGTGAGGCCCATGAAGATGACGAACTTGCAGTTCGGGTGACCGATGCCGGTGCTCCACCATTTGCGGCCGTTGAGCACGATCTCCTCGCCGTCCACCACGGCGGTCGCGGCCATATTGGTCGCGTCCGAGGAGGCCACCTCGGGTTCGGTCATGCAGAACGCCGAGCGGATCGTGCCGTCCAGCAGTGGACGCAGCCACTGCTGACGCTGCTCGACGCTGCCGTAGTGCAGCAGGACCTCGGCGTTGCCGGTGTCGGGCGCGTTGCAGTTGAACACTTCCGGCGCCCAGCCGGAACTGCCCATCGCCTCCGCCATCGGGGCGTAATCGACGTTGCTGAGTCCCGCGCCGAGTTCCGGGTCGGGCAGGAAGAGGTTCCACAGACCCGCGTCCCGCGCCTTCTTCTTGAGCTCCTCGACCACCGGAGGGACCGCCCACGGCGACTCCCGCAGGGCGGCGGCGTGCTCCTCGTCGCGCGGCTCGATCTCGTCGCGCACGAACTGCCGCACCTGGTCGGTGAGGCGGACGGCTCGGTCGGAATGCGTGAAGTCCATACCCATCCTCGAGGTCTGCTGAGCATTGCTCAACTACCGGTCAGGATCATTGGTAGCATATTATTGAGCATTGCTCAATAGAGGAGGGTGGATGACCGAGGTCGCCGTGGAGCCGGGTGGCCGCCGCTCGGCGGACGACCGGCGCAGGCAATTGATCGGGATCGGTCTCGGCATGCTGATCGACCGGCCGTGGCACCAGATCACCGTCGACGCGGTCGCGCAGCAGGCGGGCATCTCCCGCGGGCTGCTCTTCCACTACTTCCCGACCAAGCAGGACTACTACGCGCAGCTCGTCCGCGCCGCGTCACAGCGATTCCTGCGTGCCACCGGCCCCGACCCCGACGCCGCGGACCAGCTCGCGTCGATGATCGGGAACTTCGTGGGCTACATGCGCAAGCGCAGCGGACCGCTGGTGGGCCTGCTGCGCGCCGCGGGGCAGGACCCGGTGCTCGAGTCGATCATGGAGCGGATGCACGACGAACTGACCGATCGGGTGTTCGCCGCGCTCGGCAGGCCCGCGCGGTCCACCGCCGAGCGCCTGGTGGTGCGGTCGTGGTGGGCGATGGCGGAGGACCTCACCGTGCAGTGGTTGTCCCGCGACGACGTCGACCAGGATCGACTGGACCCACTGTTGTTCGACACGTTGTCCCGGGTGCTCCACTCCGTGGACGCCGAACGCGTGACCGATCCCGAGTGAGCGGTTCGCATTCCTGGGATCGAACCGTGCGGCGGGGGCTGGGTGTTTCGCGGTCGGTCCCCTGAGAGGTGCTGCGGCATTACGAAATCCGCGATCCGTATGGGTGCATCGGTGAATAACCCGGCGCGTGGCCGGCCCGGCGCCGCCGAGGGGCGAATCTCGGCGGCGCCGGCGTATCCGAACGCGCTGCGGGAGCGCACGCGCCGCCGCGAAGGGAAAGCGCGCACGTTCAGCATAGAGCGATCAATGGTCCGCTGCGCGGCGGAAGGAAGTATCCGCGACCGCCGGGAATCACATCTCGTCGCGTGTGTCGTCCGCGGCACGCCGAATAGTTTCGTGAGATGGCAAATGAACAGTTTCGCCAGTAGCGGTGGATCGACTATGAATAAAACGTGCCGTTGCCATACGTGATCACTTGTCTGCCATCGCGTCTCCCGTGCGGGGAGCGCTGATGGTCATCGAACATCCCATCGAGGACGAGGTTACACAGCTGGCGAGGCGGGTCGAGAAGGCCCGTGGACGGCTCGCCTACCAGTTCGATCCCGCGCTCACGGAGGCGTTGTCGGAGGACGAACTGTATGCCGAACGTGAACTCGCCGAACGGATTCGCACCCAGGAGCGCGGACAGCGCTGGAAAGAGGCGCAGGCGGCTGCCGCGGCATCCGACCGCGCCAGGCAGACCACCGAAGCGATCGAGAAGGCCGACATGCGAGACCTCCTGCTCGCCCGCAAGGCGATTGCCGCGCAACGACGCGAATCCAGCCCGCATGCGAAACTGGCCTCCCTGTATCGGCATCGGTCCTGGTCGCTGCGCGCGCTGGCGGGTGTCGTCGCGGCGGGTATGTTGTGGTCGGCGGTCAATGTCCAGCACAACATCGCTCCCGGCGGCGCGACCGATCCGCTGTACTGGTTCAGCTATCTGCTCGAAGGCATGATCAGCGTCTGCCTGATCATCATCATGATCGGCACCAACAAGGTCGCCGAATGGGGCGTGGTGGACAATCGCCGCCAGGTCGCGGCCGCCGAGGTCGCCCTGCTGGCTCTCACCGTCAGCCTCAACACCTACCCCTACTTGCGCGCGGGCGCCTGGTACGACGCGGCCGTGCACGCCATCGCGCCGGTGATGATCGGTGTCGCGCTGCTCATCCACGACGCCGCGAGCGCCCGCTACGGCCTCGCCATCGCCAGGGCCACCGAGCAGGTCCGCGACCTGCCGGACCCGGCCGAGCAGATCCGGCTCACGCTGCCCAGATACCGGATGCCGGTCGCGCCGGAGGCGCCGAGCGTGCCGCACGAACAGGTGCACCAGCAACCGGAGCCCGTGGTGGCGGCGCCCGCGGTGCAGACCGTCGAGCCGGATGTCGTCGAGGTCGCCGAAACCCAGTTCCCGCCGGAGGTTTCCGACGAGCAGCAGCCCGTGGCCGCGGTGAGCGTGGAGAAGAAGCGGCCGGTCGATGCGCCGCGCAAGCCTGTGCTGCCCGAGTCCATCGAGGATCTCGACGCGATGGAGGCCTTCACGTCGCCGGTGCGGGTCAAGGACGCCGACACCGTCGTCACCAACGGCGGTGCGCCCGCCGCCAACGGAAAGAAGGTCGCCGCGGCCGAGCCGGTCGCGCCGGTTCTCGCGGCCGGGTCCGAGGACCGGCCCGCCGCGCGCGTCCTCGCCGAAGAGCCCGCCCCGGCGAAGGTGGTCGTCCGGCAGACGCCGCAGGCCAAGCCGCGCACGGTGGTATCCGAGACGGAGGCCCCGACGGCCGAGATCCCGGCCGCCACTCGGCAGCCGTTGGCGGAGGTCAAGACCGACAGCGCGATGCCGGAGCCGAAGAACGGCAAAGAAACCCCCAAGCCCGACGTCGCGCAGCCGCCAACGGCCCGCCCGCCGGACATCTACGACACCGGTTCGTTCCGCGTCGCCGACATCCTCGAGCAGGAACTCGCCGAACTGCAGGCCGAACGGCGCCGCGCCCGCACCAGCAGGCAGCGTTCCGCCACGACGGCCGGTCGCGAGTCCTAGCGATCCCGTCCCGGCCCGAGATGCCCGCCCCGCGCCGCACGCGCCCGGCGGGCATCGCCGTCTTCGCGGCCGGAACTTTCGGTGGGCGTCAAGATTCCGGGTCGGTCAAAGGCACTGCCTTCGCCCACTCCGCCCAGTCGGCGAGGGCGTCGTACAGCCGGACCGCGGCTTCGACCGTGACACGCATCGAGCGGGTTTGCGGGGAGTCGCCGAAATCCCCTCGGTCCTTGGCGTTCGCGTACCCGCGGTAGAGTTCCGCCTTCTCCCGGTAGAACCGGGCTTCCCCGGCAAGGTGCGCCTCCAGTTCGCCGGAG
Source organism: Nocardia beijingensis NBRC 16342 (assembly GCF_001612785.1). Classification (GTDB taxonomy): domain Bacteria; phylum Actinomycetota; class Actinomycetes; order Mycobacteriales; family Mycobacteriaceae; genus Nocardia; species Nocardia beijingensis. The sequence goes on along the minus strand of NZ_BDBC01000020.1, from coordinate 218,147 downwards.
TTCAACAGCCAGAAGAACAACGAGCGCAGAACCGGTTCCAGCCGGATGGTGTGGTCCACATCGACGTGCACCAGCCAGCGGCGCAACTCGGCGACGCCGTCGTCGGTGATGCGGTACTCCTTGCGCCGTCGCGGACCCTCGGCCGCCACCTCGACCAGGCCTTCCTCCGCGAGCCGGGTCAGCTCCCCGTAGATCTGGGGATGCTTGGCGGGCCAGATCGCGCCGAGCATCTCCTCGAAGCGGCGGGTCAGGTCGTAGCCGCTGCCGGGCTGGTCGGCGAGCAGTCCGAGTAACCCGTGACGCAGTGACATCGACTCTCCCATTTCGTGATCGGTGGCCCGGCTGGAGCGTACCTCCGTCGTTCTGCCAAAGTTCACCTTCTTGACTGTGCCGACATGTATATCTATACATGTTGTAAAGCACATGTTGTTATTTACATATGGAGGCGAAATGGCGAATGAAGGTTCGAAAGCGGTGCTGATCACCGGTGCGGGCGGCGGGATCGGTTCCGCCGCTGTCGAGGCGTTCGCCGCGCGGGGCTACCGCGTCTACGCGGGTGTACGGACGCTGGAAGGCGCTCGGTTCGGGCACGAGAACGTCGTGCCGGTGGAACTCGATGTGACCGACAGCGCGTGCGTTCGCCATGCGCTCGACGCGGTCGCGGCCGACCGTGGCCCAGCCGGGTTACAGGTGCTGGTCAACAACGCGGGCGTCATCGTGCAGGGGCCACTGGAGCTGGTGTCCGAGGCGGAACTGCACCGGCAGTTCGATATCAACGTCTACGGCCCGCACCGGGTGACGGTGGCCGCGCTGCCGCTGTTGCGCGCCGGCGGCGGCCGCGTGATCAACATCAGCGCGGCGAGCGCTCGCACCGCGATGCCGTACCTGGGACCCATCTCGGCGAGCAAGGCGGCGCTCGAATCGTTGTCCCACGCGGCCCGCGTCGAACTCGCGCCATGGGGCATCCCGGTCTCGGTGGTCGAGCCCGGCGCGATCGCGACGCCGATCTTCGCGAAGGCCGAAACGCATGCGCGCGAGACGCTCGCGCTGGCCGACCCGGATCGCGTCGAGCTCTACCGCAGCGGACTGGCCGCTGTCGAAAAAGCGCTGGTCGAACAAAAGACGCGGCCCGTGGGCACGGTGGTCGACGCGATCCTGCGCGCCGCGCGGGCCCGGCGGCCCAAGGATTGCTACGTGGCGAGCTCGGACGCGCGCATGCTCCGGATGCTCGCGTATCTGCCCTTCCGCCTGCGTGATCGGGTGATCGCAGGCGCCTTGGGCCTCGGCAAGCTCGAAGTGGCGCCCGGAGCGGCGCGATGAGCCGGATCGTGTTCGCCGGGGCCACCTCCGGGCTGGGGCGGCAAGCGGCACTGCGACTGGCGAAGGACGGCCACGATCTGGTGCTGGTCGGCCGGGATGCGGACAAGGGCGCGCGGCTGGCCCGCGAAACCGGTGGCCGGTTCGTGCGCGCGGATCTGTCCGTCTCGGCGGGCGTCGACCACGTCGCCGAGCAGGTCGCCGAGCGGTTCGACGGTGTGGACGTCCTGATCAACAACGCCGGTGTCATGACGCCGGAACGGCGCGTGAGCGGCGAGGGCATCGAGCTGAATCTCGCCGTCCATCATCTCGCGCCGTTCGCGCTGACCGGACGACTGCTGCCGCTGTTGCGCCGCGGCGGCGGCCGGGTGCTCAACGTCAACTCCGAGGGCCACCGGCAGTCGATGTTCCGGGCGGGCCCCGTGCGCGTCGACTTCGACGACTTGCAGAGCGAGCGGGATTTCGACCCGTTCGTCACCTACAGCCGGACCAAGCTCGCCAACCTGTTGTTCACTTACGAACTGCATCGCCGGTATCCGGGATTGACCGTCGCCGCGGTACATCCCGGCTTCGTGCGCACGGATCTCGGCCGGGACTTCCCGCGAGCGCGGGTGGCGCTGCTGCACCTGACGGCGCTGTCCGCGCGGCAAGGGGCCGTACCGGTCGTCCACCTGGCGACCACGCGGGAGCTGGTGAACGGGGCCTACTACAACCGCCGCACCGAGACGCGCAGCTCGGACGCGTCCTATGACCAGGATGCCGCGCGGCGGCTGTGGGACCTGACCGAACGGCTGCGCGGCCCGTTCGCCGCGCCGGTCGGTGATCGGCCGCTCGACTGCTGAGAGCGGATCTGCCGAGGGCAGCAACGGAGCGATCCGGCATAGCGCGTGCGGCACGGTGGATCCATGCCTCACGACGACAAGACTCCGATGTTCAGCTGGCGGGCCCGCGAGCAACTGCTCAGCCGCCGCATAGTCGTGCTCGACGGCGCACTCGATGACGACAACGGGACGCTGCTGATGACCCAGATGCTCACCCTCGCCGCCGAGGATCCCGACGCGGGCATCTCGCTGTGGATCCATTCACCGGGCGGATCGGTGCCTTCCATGCTCGCCATCCGTGACGTGATGCGGCTGGTGCCATGTGATGTCTCCACGCTCGCGCTCGGATTGGCGTGCAGCGCGGGCCAATTCCTCTTGTCGTCGGGCAGCAAGGGGAAGCGTTTCGCGTTGCCGCACGCCAGGGTGCTGATGCACCAGGGATCGGCGGGCATCGGCGGCACCGCCGTCGACGTCGAGGTCCAGGCCGACGATCTGCGCTACACCGTGGACACGGTGCTCGGGATCATCGCCGAGGACACCGGCCAGCCGTTCGACCGGATCTACGAGGATTCGCTGCACGACCGCTGGTTCACGGCCGCGCAGGCCAAGGAGTACGGCTTCATCGACCACATCGTCGACTCGTTCGGGCAGATCGTCCCGCAACGCCAGCGCATCGGGATCTCGGCATGAACGGGGCCCGGAGGCGGCAGCGGAGCGTGACCACGCAGGGTCCCGTTCATGCCGGAAAGGAAACAGCATGAGCACCTACACCATCCCCAATGTGATCGCGCAGCATCCGCGGGGCGGTGAACGGATCACCGACATCTACTCCCACCTGCTCGCCGAGCGCATCGTCTACCTCGGAACGCCGATCGACTCCGGTGTCGCCAACGCGCTCATCGCCCAGCTGCTGCATCTGGAATCGGAGAGTCCGGAGCAGGAGATCAACCTCTACATCAACTGCGAGGGCGGCGACCTGTCCTCCATGCTCGCCGTGTACGACACCATGCAGCACATTCGATCGCCCGTCCAGACCACCTGTGTCGGCCAGGCGATCGCGGTGGGCGCGGTGCTGCTCGCGGGTGGCGAGCCGGGTCGCCGTGCCATGCTCCCGCACGCCAGGGTGGTGCTGCATCAACCCGCCGCGCGCGGGCAGGGCGCGATTCCCGACCTGATCCTGCAGGCCGACGAGCTGGTGCGGCTGCGGGCGGAGATCGAGTCGATCCTGTCCCGGCACACCGGGCAGTCGGTGGAGCGGCTGCGGCACGACACCGACCGCGACCGGGTCTTCACGGCGCAGGCCGCGATCGAGTACGGCCTCGTCGATCAGGTGCTGGGGCGACGCGACTGATCAGGCCGCAAGCGCCATGAGCGTGGGCCCGGTGCCGGAGCGCGGCGCCGAGCGTGGCAGCAGGGCGATCCGGCGCCGCGCGCGCAGTTCGTCCGCCACCTGGCCGGTGAGTTCGCCCAGCGTGGTGCCGAGCGATCCGGCCAGGGCGGCGATCATCTCGCTCGACGGCTCCTTGCGACCTCGCTCGACCTCCGACAGGTACTGCGGGGAGATGCCCGCCCGCCGGGCCGTCTCGACCAGCGTCTCGTTCCGGTCCAGCCGCAGCGTGCGCAGCTGTTCGCCGAGCACCTCGCGCCACAGCGGTTCCGGAAGCGTCCGCGAGTCCGGTTGGCGGGGACGGTCGTCGCGTCCACCGGGAATCGAGTGCAGTCTCGGGTGCTCGCTCATGAGCTGAGCGTAAGGTCCGCGGGCGCGGGTCCGCCCGGCATTACGCTCAGGGCGGACGAGCGGCGGGTCTGCGTGGTTTCGGCGTGGTCGCCGCCGCGATCGGTGCGGGGGCGAGCATGATGGGAAACCGTGCCCGAGAATCAGAGAGTTCCCGATCTCAAGCCACGCAGCCGCGACGTCACCGACGGCTTGGAGCGGACCGCCGCCCGCGGGATGTTGCGCGCGGTCGGCATGAGTGACGACGACTGGGAGAAGCCGCAGATCGGCGTGGCCTCCTCGTGGAACGAGATCACGCCGTGCAATCTGTCCCTGGAGCGACTCGCCCGGGGGTGCAAGGACGGCGTCTTCTCCGGCGGCGGTTTCCCCATGCAGTTCGGCACCATCTCGGTGTCGGACGGCATCTCCATGGGACACGAGGGGATGCACTTCTCCTTGGTGTCGCGCGAGGTGATCGCCGACAGCGTCGAGACGGTGATGCAAGCCGAGCGGCTCGACGGTTCGGTGCTGCTGGCCGGCTGCGACAAATCGCTGCCGGGCATGCTCATGGCCGCGGCCAGGCTGAACCTGGCGAGCGTGTTCCTCTACGCGGGGTCGATCCTGCCGGGGATCGCGAAGCTCTCCGACGGCAGCGAGCGCGAGGTGACGATCATCGACGCCTTCGAAGCGGTCGGCGCCTGTGCCAGGGGGTTGATGAGCCGGGACGACGTCGCCGCGATCGAGCGGGCGATCTGCCCCGGCGAGGGGGCCTGCGGCGGCATGTACACCGCCAACACCATGGCCAGCGCGGCCGAGGCGCTCGGCATGTCGCTGCCAGGCAGCGCGGCGCCGCCCGCGACCGACCGGCGCCGCGACGGTTACGCCCGGCGCAGCGGCGAGGCCGTGGTCGAGTTGATCCGCCAGGGCATCACCCCCTCGGACATCCTCACCAAGCCCGCGTTCGAGAACGCGATCGCGGTGGTCATGGCGTTCGGCGGCTCCACGAATGCCGTGCTGCACCTGCTGGCCATCGCGCACGAGGCGAATGTCGATCTGTCGCTGGACGACTTCGCCAGGATCGGTCGCCGGGTGCCGCACCTGGCGGACGTCAAACCCTTCGGCAACCACGTCATGACCGATGTAGACCGGATCGGGGGCGTGCCGGTCATGATGAAAGCCCTGCTCGACGCCGGGTTGCTGCATGGTGACTGCCTCACCGTGACCGGTCGGACGGTGGCGGAGAACCTGGCCGACATCACCCCGCCGGACCCGGACGGCAAGGTGATCCGCGCGATGGCTTCCCCGATCCATCCGACCGGCGGCATCACCATCCTGTCCGGATCTCTCGCGCCGGATGGCGCGGTGGTCAAGTCGGCAGGCTTCGATTCCGACGTGTTCACCGGCACGGCACGGGTTTTCGATCGGGAACGGGCCGCGATGGACGCGCTCGAAGACGGCACCATCGCGGCGGGCGACGTGGTCGTCATCCGGTACGAGGGGCCGAAGGGCGGCCCTGGGATGCGGGAGATGCTGGCCATCACCGCGGCCATCAAAGGCGCGGGCCTCGGCAAGGACGTGCTGCTGCTCACCGACGGGCGGTTCTCCGGGGGCACGACGGGTCTGTGCGTCGGGCACGTCGCGCCGGAAGCCGTCGACGGCGGCCCGATCGCGTTCGTGCGCGACGGTGACCCCATCCGCCTCGACGTCGCCGCGGGCACGCTGGACCTGCTGGTCGACGCCGCCGAACTCGCCGCCCGCCGCACCGGCTGGAAACCCTTGCCGCCCCGCTACACCCGCGGCGTCCTGGCCAAGTACACGAAGCTGGTGGGCTCGGCATCGGTCGGGGCCGTCTGCGGCTGACGCCCCCGATCCCGCGCGGAAGGCTCTCCTGCCGCGCGGGCCCCGTGGATTCCTAACCGGCGGCTCGGGCGATGAGCTCAGCTACCACGTCGGGAGCGGACACCGAGACCGCGTGCGAAGCCGAGACCTCGACGACCTCGGCGCCGGCGCGTTCGGCCATGAACCGCTGCGCTTCCACCGGGATGTTCTTGTCCTCGCCGGTGACCAGCGCGAACGAGCGTATGCCCCGCCAAGCGGCGGCCGTCGCGGGCTGCTGCAACGCGTCGAGGGCGACCGGCCGCTGGGTCGCGGCCATCAGTTCGGCGGTGGCGGCGGGCACGTCGGCGGCGAACTGCCGGTGGAATTCCTCCTGGCGGATGTAGAGCTCGGTGCCCGCGCCCCCGTCGGGGAGCGGATAGGACGCCGACCGGGTGGCGGGCCCGAGCGTCGACCCGGGGAACTTGTCGGTCAATTGCAGTGCGCTCTCGCCCACGTCCGGAATGAACGCCGCGGCGTAGACGAGCGTCGCGACATCGGTCCGTCCCGCGGCGGCGACCGTGATCACGCTTCCGCCGTAGGAATGGCCGACCAGAATGCTCGGCCCTGCCACCGAATCGAGGACCGACGCCAAATAGGCGGCGTCACTGTCGAGGCCGCGCAGCGGATTCGCGGCCGCGATCACGGAATGCCCTCGGGCGCGCAGTCGTTCGACGACACCGTTCCAGCTGGATGAGTCGGCGAACGCGCCGTGGACCAGCACGATGGTCGGCGCGGACGGACTGGTGGGTTCGGTGCTCACGAATATGGTTCCTTCGAATCGGATCAGTCGGTGTACAGAGCGGACCGCAACGCCGCGACGGCCTGCGCCACCGCGGCTTTGGCGGCATGGGTGTCGTGCAGCGAGTTGACCATCACGAAGTCGTGGACGATCCCGCCGTAGCGCACCTGGGTGACCGGCACGCCCGCGGCGCGCAACTTGCCGGCGAAGGCCTCGCCCTCGTCGCGCAGCACGTCGGCTTCGGCGGTGATGACCAGCGCGGGCGGCAACCCGGCCAGCTGCTCGGTGGTCGCCCGCAGCGGTGACACGGTGATCTGGGCGCGATCGTCCGCGCTGGTGGTGTACTGATCCCAGAACCACTTCATGCCCTCGCGCGTGAGGAAGTAGCCCTCGGCGAACTGCTCGTAGGAACCGGTGTCGAAGTTGGCGTCGGTCACCGGGTAGAACAGCACCTGCTGGACGAAGGAGACGTCGCCGCGCTCCTTGGCCATCAGCGTCAGCGCGATGGCCATGTTGCCGCCCACCGAGTCGCCCGCGATCGCGATCCGCGACGAGTCGAGGCCCTTCTGCGCGCCCTCCGCGGTGACCCACTGCGCCACCCGGTAGGACTGCTCGTTGGCCACCGGGTACCGCACATCCGGCGATCGGTCGTATTCGGGGAACACCACGGCGGCGTGCGTGCCGACGGCCAGGTCGCGCACCAGGCGGTCGTGGGTGTGCGCGTCGCCGAACACCCATCCCGCGCCGTGGGTGTAGATGATCACCGGCAGCGTTTCGGTGGCCCCCCGCGGCTTGACGATCCGCACCCGCACGGAGCCCGTCGGGCCGCCGTCGACGGTGATCCACTCCTCGTCGATCTCGGGCTTGAAGATCGGTGTGTCCTGCACGCCGTCCACCGCCTTGCGACCCTCCTCGGGCGGGAGCTGGTACAGGAACGGCGGCTGCGAGGTCGCGTCGACGAACTCCTGCGCCGCCGGTTCGAGCGAGATGCCGTGCGGGTTACCTGACATGGTGGTGCCTCTCTGGAAGTGGGGGAACTGCTGTGACTCAGGCGGATTGCGCGATCGCGTCGGCGATGACGGCCACGACTTCGTCGGGGTGGGTCTGCATCACCAGATGCGGTCCGTCGATCTCGACCACCGCGCGCACTCCGGCTCGCCGGTAGCCGAATCGCTCGACCTCGGGATTGATGGTGCGGTCGGCGCTGGAGACGATGCCCCAGGCCGGTTTCGTCTTCCACGCGGCCGCCGAGGCGGGCTCGGTGAACGCGAAAGCCGACAGCGGCTGCTGCGAGACCGCGAGGACCGCGGCCTTCGCCGGGTCCAGGCCAGCGGCGAAGACCTCGGGGAAGGCCTCGACGGCGACCGAGACGTCCGTGCCGGGCTCGGCGCCCTCGATCGGGTACGGCGCGTAGACGAGGTTGGCCGCCAGATCGGAATCCGGGAACCCGCCCTGCAACTGCCCGAGGCTTTCGCCTTCTTCCAGGGCGTAGCCGGAGACGTAGACCAGGCCGACCACGTTTTCGGCGACGCCGGCGACGGTGATGACGGCGCCGCCGTAGGAGTGCCCGGCGAGCAGCACGGGGCCGTCGATCCGCTCCACGAACGACTTGATGTAGGCCGCGTCCGCCGACAGGCTGCGATTGAACACCGGGGGCACCAGCACCCGATGGCCTCGGTCGAGCAGCCGTGCGGTGACGGGGGACCAGCTCGAAGCGTCGGCGAAAGCGCCGTGCACCAGAACGATGGTGGGATCAGCCGGGGCGGACATGCGATTCCTTTCTGCGGCGCTCGATCAGCGACGCGGTGGCCGACTCAGTCTCGGCCGCGGGCCCCGCCGCGCGCCCCTCCCCACGGGCCACAAAAACCTCCGATCAGGACACGGCCTGTTCCAGCGCCGGATCGGTCCTGACGGTCGAGCGGAAACGCTGCTGGTACTTGCGCGGGGAGATGCCGAGGCGCGCGACGAACGCCCGGCGCAACGCCTCGCTGGTGCCGTACCCCGCGGCCATGGCGGCCTCCGTCACGCTGTATCCGGCGTGCAGCATGTCCCTGGCCGTGGCGAAGCGGATGAACGCGACGTATTCCGCGGGCGAGCGTTCGAGTTCCGCGCGGAACAGCCGGGTCAGATGCCGGACGCTGACCCGCGCGTGCGCGGCCAACGTCTGAACCGTGTGCGGGTACGCCGGGTCGGCGCAGATCAGGTCCACCACGCGGCGCACAAGCGGGCTGCGCGGCGCCGGTCCGCTCAGCGACGCGGAGAACTGCGACTGACCGCCCGCGCGCTGCATATGGACCACGAGCGCCTGCGCGACGCGCCGCGCGACGTCGGCGCCGTGGTCCTCTTCCACCAGTGCCAGCGCGAGATCGACGCCGGCGGCGACCCCGGCCGAGCTGTACAGGTTGCCGTCCCGCACGAAGATCGCGTCCGGGTCGACGTCGATCGCCGGGTAGCGCCGCCCGAGTTCGGTCGCGAATTTCCAATGCGTGGTCGCGCGCCTGCCGTCGAACAGGCCCAGATCGGCCAGCACGAACGCGCCGCTGCAAATGGACGCCAGCCGCCGGGTGCTGGAGGACAGATGCCGCGCGGCCGCCATGACCTCCGGTGTCATGAATTTGCCCGGCGGCAGCTCGCTGCCCGGAATCACCACGGTGTCGAAACGGCCCGCGTCGGCTGCCGCGCAGCTCACCTCCACCCGCGCGCCGATCGAAGTCTGCGCGTCCTTGCCGTCGGCCGAGACCAAGACCACTTCATACCGCGTCCCCGACTGGTTCGCCTCGACGAACACCTCCGCGGGCCCGACGAAGTCGAGCATCTTCACGCCGTCGAAGACCAAGATGCCCACCCGTTTGCTGGGCGAGGCGGCGAAGTTGTTGGACATGTCATCAGTATTGTGGAGCCGCGACTCCAGAACAAGCGATGTGCGCCACCTCGCACGCCGATTGGTACGGTGAGCACATGGGACGGCCGCGGCGATTCGACGAGTCGAACCTGCTCGACGCCGCGACGGAGTTGTTCTGGTCGAGGGGTTTCGACAGCACATCGGTGGAAGACGTCTCGCTCGCGACCGGCGTCGGGAACGGGAGCATCTACGCCGCCTACGGCAGCAAGCGGGGATTGTTCCTCGCGGCGTTCGAACGCTATTGCGAGCGCCGGGCGCGTCTGGTGCGCGAGGCCATCGGTTCGGCGGGCGGTTCGGCGCGCTGCGCGGTGCGCGCGCTGTACCAAGCGATCATCGAGGACTGCGCCGCGCAACCGGATCGGCGCGGTTGCCTGATGATCAACAGCATCGCCCAGCTCGGCACCCGGATCCCGGAAGTCGCCACCATCGGCCGCAGGACCACCACCGAGATGGAGCGGGGCGTCGCCGACCGGTTGCGGTCGGCGATGCACGACGCGGGCGACGACGACGAAGCCGTGCTCTCGGCGGTCAGCGCCAATGTCGTGCTGGTCGCCCAGGGCCTGATCCAGCTCAGCCGTCAGGGATTTTCCGCGCAGCGGTTGCACGAGATCGCCGATGTGTCGAGTGCCGCCCTGCCACCGGCATGGGCCGACCAGCTCGTGCATTGATCCGGGGCGTCCACCGCCGCGCCGGACCAGTCTTGGTCCCGGTGACGGGCACGGCACCGGCTGCCTGGGGTGAGGATCATCGGAGGCGACCGGCAAGATGACACCCGAGGGAGGAGCCACTGTGCCGTCGACCATCGTGATGACCGGGGCGAGTCGCGGCATCGGCCGCGTCGCCGCGGAGCGCATCGTGCGCGCGGCGCCGCAGACGCATCTGGTCGTCGCCGCGCGCGAGGCCACCGGCGCACGGCTCGCGGCCGAACTCGACGCGAGCGGAGGGAGGGTGTCGCACGTCCCGGTGGACCTCGGCGTGCTGGACAGCGTGCGCTCGGCGGCGGAGGAGATCCGGGGCAGGCTCGACCGCGGCGAGCTGCCGCCGCTGCGCGGTTTCGTGGGCAACGCGGGAATTCAGTACACGAACGCGCTCACCGCGGGACCTGACGGACTGGAGTCCACCTTCACCGTCAACGTGCTCGCCAACCATCTGTTCGTCCGCCTGCTCGAGGATCGCTTCCGCACTCCGGGCCGCATCGTGATCACCGTGAGCGACACCCACTTCGGCGACTTCCGGCACAACATGGGTATGGTGCCGGGCCCGGCTTGGCGGTCCCCGGAGGTCCTCGCCCGCCCCGGCGCGTTCTCCGCGCCGCGTACCACCGCGGCCGGCCGCACCGCGTACTCGACGAGCAAACTCGCCGCCATCTATCTCGTGCACGAGTACGCCCGCCGCCTGCCGGACGGTGTCGACGCCGTCGGCTTCAATCCCGGCTTCGTCCCCGGCACCGATCTCGCCCGCAACGCGGGGCCGGTCTCCCGGTTCGCGATGCGCCGCATCCTGCCCGCGCTGACCGGCACGCCGTTCGCGACAAGCCGCGCTGCCGCCGGTCGCCATCTCGCGGACGTGGTGCTCGGCGCCACGGCCGCGCCGACCGGTTCCTACGTCGACCGCGGCCGGGTGACCCGCTCGTCGGAGGAGTCCTACGATCCGCGGCGCGAAGCCGAACTGTGGGCGGCCGTGGAGCGGCTCATCGCGCCTTACGTGCCCTGAGCGGCGCGGTTGCCGCCGCTCGTCGGCCGGATCGACGCAGGTTGCCGGTCCACCTCACAGGTAAGGGAAGCAATCGATATCGCGGTGCGTCAGGCAGGGCTGCTCGACCGGCCGCAGCCAGCGGGCGGGGACTCGCAGCGGTTCGACCTCGGGCAGCCGCACGGGCCGGTCCTCGCCGTCGAACAAGGTTCCGCGCACCCGGAACACGCCGTCCGGCAGCCCGAGTTCTTGGGCCTGCTCGCCGGTCAGCACCACGGCGATGCGGGAGTTCGCGGTGATCCGCAGCCCTTCGACGGTGATCGGCTCGCTGGTGTGGTCGATGTCGGTGACGGTGAGCCGGAACCGGCCGCCACGCAGCCACGACCACGCCCAAGTGAGCGAACCAGGCTGGTCGCAGTCGGGGTATCGACTGCGCGGCAGACGCTGCGGGACCAGCACCATATAGGTGCACCCGACCTCGATATCGCGGGTCCGCATACCTTTCAGCGTGACCGCAGCACCGGCTCATCGCAAGGAAACCGGCAAATCAAGGGCTACACCGGGGCGTACTCGAACGCGGGGTGCGAACGACCGCCGAAACCAGACCATGGCGGGTAAAACGCCGATCCGGGCCGACAACAGGACACTCCCTCGCGCCCCCCGCGACAGGGCGCGGAGCCACCCGTTCGGCGCGGGTGAGCGGACCACGCGAATCGTCGCACAGCTCGGCGGCGGGTTTCACCGGACGGTGCGGCCGATGGCGCGCAAGATGAGCCGATCGCCGAGCCGTCCGAACGTGGCATTCAGCAGGGGCGACCGGGTGACCGTCACCTTCAGGCGGTTCAGGATGGGGGCGAGCGGACGGGGATCGACGTCGCGGAGCGCCTCGGTGAGCAGGCGGACGGGTTCGCCGCAGGATTCGTAGCGATCACCGGGGGCCTTCGCGAGGGCCCGGTGCAGGATCGCGTCGACCTCCGGCGGGATCCAGCGGTGGCGTGTGGACAGCGCGGGGGGCGGCTCGTTCAGCTGGGCTTCGGCCGTGGCCATGAGGTTGCCGCGAGCGAACGGCGTGTGGCCGGTGAGCAGTTCGACGGCGGAGCAGGCCAAGGCGTACTGGTCGGTCGCCGGGGACACTGTGTCCGCTCGCAGCAGTTCGGGCGCGGCGTACGGCACCGACACGACGACGAACCCATTGCTCGCCAGCGGCGGCTCCGGCCGGTCCAGCCACCGGGCCGAATCGAAATCCGAGATCTTCACCGTCGCGGGTTCGTCCGTCCCGACCAGCACGTTCGCCGGTTTCACGTCGAGATGGACCACTCCGTTGGCGTGTGCGAAGTCCAATCCGGCCGCGACATGCGTCAGCACGTGGAGTACCTGCCGCAGGTCCGGGTACCGGCGCGGTGATCGCACCAATGTCGAACCCGTCGCACCCGCCACGTACTCGTGGGCCGACCACAGCCTGCCGTCGGTTTCCCCGTGGGTGTACATCCGCACGATGTCGGGGTGCCGCAGCGCCGACAAGATGTCGAACTCGTGCACGAATCGGGCGCGCGCCTCCTGCGACCGGCTGTCCTCCGGCCCGAGGATCTTCAACGACACCGGCCGCGACCACTCCGGATCTTCGGCCAGGTACACCTGACTGCTGCCGCCGTGTCCGAGCGGGGCTCGTACGACGAATCCCGCGAACTGATCACCTGGTTCGAGCAGCACCGCCCCACCATAGTGCGCTGCCGTCGGCCGGGCGCGAGTGTTTGCCTCGGGTGTGCCCAACGGCACTGCGTCGTCGGAGGGGAGATGGCGTCCGCGCTCTCCACTGGAGCAGGCGGGGCACGGACTTCGCCCGCCGGGCCCGAAGGTCGTGGTACGACACCTCGGGCCGACGGGCGGTGGCAGTACGTCAGACGATGGTGACCTTGAGGGTGTAGCCGGCCGCCGAACCGTCGGCGGAGGAGACGACGATCTGGTAGTCGTTGCCGTCGGCGACGAGATCGGCGTGCGGAACTTCGCTGGCGACCTGCGGCCCGATCAGCGGCGCCACCGAGACCCGGGCATTGCCCGCGACGTCGAAGCTCAGGCGCTGGCCCGGCGCCGTGGCGATGGAGTAGCTGTCGGCCTTGCCCTGCCCGACATTGCCGCTGGCCTCGGCGCTGTTCTGGCCGGGAGCGATCTGCAGGCGCTGCACGACGCCGGGAACCGAAGGAATGCCGGGCGCGGCCTGGGCGGTCGCGACGCCTCCGGCCGCGGTGAAGCTGAGGACGGCGAGCGCCGCGGGAGCGGAAGCCACCAACGAACGAATCAGTCGAGATGCGGTCATAGGCCACATCTTTCCTCAACGCGTGTGCGAGATCTCATTCGGCTGCGGTCGACAAAGCCGGCGGCGCAGAGTTGTCGGTGCCTCATGCCACACTGGCGGCGTAGTCACCTGGCCAGAGGAGAACGAATTGGCCGACATTGATGACCGCCCCATGGTGCGACTGGTCGCGCATTGCCGTCGCTGTCACGGCTGGCTGCTGTCGCCGCAATCGGTCGCACAAGGAATCGGCCCGACTTGCGCGATCCGTGAGCGCGCGGAATCGCGGGCCCGATCCGCGCGGGAACTCACTCTTTTCGACGTTGCGGCGTGAGCTGACGGATCTGTTCCGATTCGGCCGATCGCAAACCGTCGATGTGCACGAGCGGGTCGAGAGCACCTGACAGCACGCGAGTTCGGGCGCGCCGCCGCTTGCTGTGGTTAAGATGAGCAACGCTCATTTTCCGTGGACGAGCGGGAGGAAGTCATGCCGCCGAAGGCTGTCGGTCAACGTCGTCGTCCCGCGCAGGCACGGGCCAAGGCCACCAGGGAGCACATCCTGGACACGGCGGCGCGGCTGTTCGGCGAGCGCGGTATCGCCAACACCTCCACCAACCGGATCGCGGCGGAGGCGGGGGTGAGCATCGGCACGGTGTACCGGTACTTCGCCGATCGCAGCGTCCTGGTCGAAGAACTGCTCGAACGGCTGCTGGAGACGGTGGAACGGCGTTTCACCCAGCGCGTGTTCGACATCTCGGGCAAGACGATGCATCAGGTCGCCGCCGACATCCTGGGTGTGATCACCGAAGAGCTGGTGGCCAACGCGAAGTTGGTGCGCGCGCTCGTCGCCGGTGTCCAGTTCTACAGCAGTGGCATTCCCGAGTTCGAACCACGGCTGCGCCTGCTGGTGAAGGTGATGCTGATCCAAGTGCTCGGTCCCGGCGACGATCACGAGTACGACGTGATGACATTCGTCGTGATCAACACCGGTTTCGCGGCGGTGCTGCGCGCGTCAGCCCTCGACGTCGACGACCCGGTGCGGGCGGAGGCGATCGACATGACGGCGCGGATGATCGCGGCATGGGCCGAAGCCGAGGCCGCGGCGCGCGCGGCCGTATGAGTAGCCGTGGCGCAAAAAGTGAGCACCTCACCATGTATGTGGTGTGAACGGGCTTCTCAAATCGGGTGGTCGTTCCTGATCTTTCCTGGTCAGCGCCCCATTTGCCGTTTCGGTTCCGAGCATCCGAAGCGGAGTAGCAGTTGAGTCGGCCTGCGGTTTACCGTTTTTCCACAGACCGAACGGCAGGTAGCGCCGCGGACACTGCGAGGTAGTCACGGTCGCCGCTCCAGCGCGAACCCGGCGCGGCCTCGGCTCCCACGGCGACAAGGAGGTCACCAGTGACGATCGAAAGCATCGCCCACGTCGGATCGAACCATGCGCGGCAGGCCGTGCCGCTTTCCCCGAAAACCCACCGAGCGGCCGCGAAAGTCGTCGCGCACCTCATCGATTCCGCCGCTCTGCCCGGCGGCACGGCGGAAGCGGAAGTCGCTGCCGTGGTCCGGATGTGCTCGGAGTGGGCCGTCCAGCGCTTGAACGGGCAGGCTGCGACCGGACGGACCGAGATCCTGCGGACCGCGGCGGCGGGATGGGCCAGGAAGGGCATCCCGATCGACGACATCCTCCACGCGATTCACGCCGGGTTCAAATTCGGATTGGGCATGCTGTTGGCCGACCGGGACGCGTCGGACCGCGCCCACCTCGTCACCGGCACCGCCGTCACGCTCGAACTGCTGAACCTGATCACCGCGACGGTCAGCAAAGCCTATGTGCGGGAGTGCAAAGCCGTCGCGGCCGAGGACCACACCGCGATGCACACCCTGACCTCGGCGCTGCTCGGCGGCCATGCGACCTCGATGATGGCGCGGGAATGCGGAATACCGGTCGCCGAGGAGTATTTCGTGCTCGCGGTCGCGTTGCCAGCGCATCCCGACGAGAGTCTTCCCCAGCTCGACAGCCGAGTCGTCGCCCGGCGTAAGCTCCGCCGCCTCCAATCCGGCCTCGCCGACCTGTTCGATGGCCGGGCGCTGTCGCTGCTGTCGGTCGACGGAGGAACGATCCTCATTCCCACCGCCCAGGTCAGCGCCCTGGATCTCGACAGCGTGGTCGACAAGCTCTCCGCGGCGGCGCGCGTGCCGGTCACCGCCGCCGTCGTGACCGCGGGCCCGAGGCAGGTCTCCGCCGCCGCCGCGCAAGCGCATGAACTGCTCGACACCGTCGAGCAACTCGGACACGGGCCCGGCTTGTACCGATTCACCGAATTGGCGCTGCAATACCAGCTCACCCGCCCCGGCATCGGCCGCGACGTCCTCGGCACCCAGGTCGCGCCGCTGATGGAACACCCGGATCTGTTGGAGACGTTGCGGATTCACATCGACAACGACCTCAACCGCCAGCGCACAGCCCGGCAACTGCACGTGCACCCCAACACCGTCGACTACCGGCTCCGCAGAATCGCGCAGCTCACCGGACTCGATCCCGCTGATCCCAGGGGACTGTGGTACCTGCGTTCGGCGCTGCTCGTCTGGACCGAAGACGGCACCCGGCGGCCACCGGCCGAAGCCAGGCGCATGGCCGACTCGCGGTAAGCCGGTACTCTCGCGCCCTCGACAACCGGCGGTGCGGGTGCGAAGAATATCCGGGCGCGCGACGTACGCCGCGCGGATACTCATGGAGGAGCACGCCGTGGCCGATCGAGTGCCCGGAGGACGTCTGGCCAGGAGCGGTCGGTTGGGCAGACTGGCCGCGGGCCAAGCCGTGCGTGAGGTCGGAACCCGGTTGTCCATGATCGGCCGGACCGAAGAGGCCAGGCGAGTGCTGGCCGAGCGTTCCGCGCTCGCGACCGCGCAGCAGGTCGTCACGGTGCTCGGCAGCATGAAAGGCGCGGCGATGAAGCTGGGCCAGATGTTGTCGGTCCTCGATGCCGACTTCGTTCCGGAATCGCATCGTGAACTCTTCCGCAGCAAGCTGGCCGAACTCCGCGATCAGGCGCCCGCCGTACCGTTCGCGTCGATGGTGAAGGTCATCGAGGACGATCTCGGGCCGCCCGCGCGAGTCTTCGCCGACTTCGACGAGACACCGATCGCCGCGGCATCGATCGGCCAGGTCTACCGGGCGCGGCTGCACGACGGCCGCACCGTCGCGGTGAAAGTGCAATATCCCGGCGTCGACGAGGCCGTGCACGCGGACATGCGCAATCTGGAAATGCTCAGCAAGCTGTGGAGATCCATGCTGCCCAGCGCCGCCGACAGTGCCGTGCTGGACGAGATCGCGCGCAACATCGGTAACGAACTCGACTATCCGCGCGAAGCCAGGACCCAGCATCGCGTCGCGATGCGGTATCGCGGTCATCCTTTCATCACGGTGCCGGACAGCATCGAAGAATATTGTGGCCGACGAGTTCTCGTCACGGAATTCGTGACGGGTGAGAGTTTTCAGCAGCTCCGGACGCTGCCGGAAGACGAACGTGATCGGATCGGTGAGCTGATCTACCGCTTTTACATCAGTTCGCTGTTCCACGACAACGAATTCTGCGGCGACCCGCATCCGGGAAATATCCTCCTCGCGTCCGATGGCAGGCTCGCGTTCGTCGATTTCGGGCTCTACGACCGAATGGACCCCGCGCACGTCGATTTCGAGCGCGCGTGTCTACGGGCGGCCGGAGAACACCGCGTCCGGGACCTGTACGAGGCCTGGGTCGGACGCGGCATCATCGATCCGGACGCGGGCGTCGCTCCGGAGGAGTGTTTGGAATACGTCTGGGCCGCGGCGGGATGGCATTTGCTCGACGAGCGGATCACGATCACCCCCGAGGTCGCCACCGGTGCGGTGATTCTCGCCGTCGATCCTCGTGCCGCCGAGTTCAAAGGTATGCGGCAGCAGATGCTTCCACCGGAGCACGTGTTCTCCCGGCGCGCGGATCTGTTCACCTTCGCCGTGCTCGGTCAGTTGCGGGTCGCCAATAATTGGCATCGGCTCGCGCGGGAGTGGCTCTACGACGAGCCTCCCGTCACCGAGATCGGGCGCGCCATAGCGAAATGGCGGTTCCGCCGTTCTGTGGCCGCTCATATATGAGCCGTCGACTGCGCAGTGAGCCGCCCAGGATCCTGCGCTGACCAGCATTTTCCACCGACTGCCGTCCTATCGTTGCTGCCGTTCGACATTGCGAGGCGCGCCTGCCGCAAGGACAACGATGTCGAGATACGGAAAGGCATTCGATGAGATCAAGCGTCAGTCGGCGAATACTGCGTACCGCCGTATTCACCGTAACCGCGACCATGACAATGGGGTTGAGCGTGCTGACCGCGCACGCGGCGCCCGAGGCAGCACCGACGGAGCAGCAGCTGGCCGATTACATCGCGGCGGGCCGTAAAGCGGCGCCGGTGGCGGATTCGGGGAGCGCGGGGTCGGGTTCGGCGTGCACGTCGGGGAGTGGAGCCGGGTCGGGTAACGGCTCCGGTGACTGCTACGGCGGTTCGGGCAGCAGTTCGGGTTCCTCGGGCGGTTATGCCAGTGACACAGTGGGATTCGGTCCGCCGATGACGTCCTGGCTGGCGGCGTTCGGGTACGGATTGACGCATCCGGATGTGGCGCCGCCGGGGACGAACGACTGGGCGTGCAAGCCGACGGCGGAGCACCCCCGGCCGGTGGTCTTGGTGCACGGAACGTGGATGAATGCGTACAACGGATTCGCCTTCATGGGGCAGCCGATCAAGGACGCCGGATTCTGCACGTTCACGTTCAACTATGGGCGGTCGAACCTTCTGGAAGGCGGCGGCTTGGGATCGGTGTTGCCCGGCGTGATGGGCACCGGTTACATCCAGGATTCGGCCAAACAGCTGGCGGTGTTCGTGGATCGGGTGCTGGCGGCGACCGGCGCGTCGGAAGTCGATATAGTGGCGCATTCCCAGGGCGGGTCGATGTCGAACTGGTACACGAAGTTCGAGGGCGGTGCGGCGAAGGTGAAGAATTTGATCACTTACGGCGCAACGCATCACGGGACGAGTTTGGACGGCATCGGCGCGCTGGGCCGGGCAGTCAACAACTTCGGAATCGACGTGCTCGGTTTCGTGGAGATCTTCGTCGGGCATGCGGGAATTCAGCAGACGATCGGTTCGGATTTCGTCAACAAGCTGAACGAACACGGCGACACGATCACCGGGGTGGACTACACGATTGTCGGTACCCGGTACGACGAGATCACCAATCCGTATGATCTGACGTTCCTGAAAGCGGCGCCGGGAGTGTCGGTGCAGAACATCACGTTGCAGGACGGGTGCGAGCAGGATGTGTCGGATCATCTGACGATGATGTATTCGCCGCGCGCGTTGTCGATCGCGCTGCGGGCCTTGGATCCGGTTGGTCACCCGAATCTGGAGTGCACGTTCAACCCGTGGCTGCTGGGTGGCGGCGGCTCACTCTGACGAGCCGCGCCACGGCGAAGTGCCCATCGAGCGAGTTGGTCCCTCGCTCGATGGGCACACTCTTGTGACCGGGACGACCGCCTGGTGATGGCGATTCGGTCAGACGGACTCTTGCGCCGGCTGATTCGTTTCCGTGCGCCCGTAGTCGTCTTCGAGGCGGACGATGTCGTCTTCTCCGAAATAGTCGCCGTGCTGTACCTCCACGAAAACCAGTGGGGCCGGACCGGTGTTGTGAATGCGGTGAGCGGCGCCCAGTGGAATATCGATGGCCTCTCCGGTGCGCACTTCGACGGTGTCGCCGTCGAGAGTGACCAGCCCTGCTCCGGCTACCACGAACCAATGCTCGGCGCGGCGCGAATGTTTTTGGTAGCTGAGGCGCTGGCCGGGGTGCACCTCGATGGTCTTGACCTTGAAGCCGTCGCCTTCGGTGAGGATGGTGTAGCTGCCCCATGGGCGCTGAGAGGATTCGGTCACGCCGCTATCCTGCCTCAGCGGTCTGCTCCGGGAATTCGTCGGGGTGCGCACCCTGCGGTGGTCGCCGAGGGGCGGCGGACCGCTCAGTGCGCGGCCTCCCAGGCGAACCCGTCCGGGTCCACGAACGGGCCGATGGCGCCGCGGATGGCGAACCGGTGCGACCCGGACCCCTCCGGTGCGATACCGGCGTCCTTGGCAGCGGCGCGACGCCCATAGAGCGCGAGTTTGACCGAATCCGCCGGGGTAGCGAACTCGACATATTTGCTGCCGAAACTCTTCGCCACGGTCAGGCCGCGGTCGACGTAGAACTGTTTGGTCGCTTTGACATCGTCGACCCCGAGGAGCACCACGAAGCTGTCGACTTCCCGGGTGGCCGGGCCGGTGTTCTTCTTCGACGACGTCGCCACCTTCCAGATAGCGCCGTCCGGAGCCTGCACCACGCCGCCGTAGCCCCAGAAGCTCTTCTTGACCGGCTTCAGCGTCGTCGCTCCCGCCTCGACGGCGGTGCCGACGAGACTGTCGACGGTGCTCGGCTGCGACACCACCAGAGACAGCACGTAACCCCGGAAACCGGTGGTCGGAGCGTCGGAAGCGCGCAGGCGCACCGTGTCGCCGAGTCCGAACGCGGCGGCGTAGAAGGCTTCGGCGGCGGCCGGGTCCGGCACCTCGAGCACGACGGAATCGATCGCGGCCTGATCAGTGGTGAGGTTCATGCCGCCAACGCTAGGCGCCCCGCGGCGCGTGCCGCTTCTCGATTCCTGACCGGTCGGTGCACCACCCCTGGCATCCAGACCATCCGGCAGCTCGGGCGACGGACGAATCCGGCGGATGTGCTCGCC
Source organism: Nocardia beijingensis NBRC 16342 (assembly GCF_001612785.1). Taxonomy (GTDB): domain Bacteria; phylum Actinomycetota; class Actinomycetes; order Mycobacteriales; family Mycobacteriaceae; genus Nocardia; species Nocardia beijingensis. The sequence continues at coordinate 198,000 of NZ_BDBC01000020.1, read as the reverse complement.
GGGTCACCACGGCCCCCGGCGCGGCCGGCGCTGTGCGCTGACACCTCCGACCGCGGCCGATCCGGGGGATCGAGCCGGAGGAAGCGCGCGATCAGCCGGACGAAGCTTCCTCAGCTGCCCGAGAGCTGAGCCTCGCACCGTCAGGAGTAGATGCGCTACGGTGCGGCGGCGTCCTGGGCCGACGAATGAGCATTCTCCAATCGAGCCGCGACCGAGGCGATCTCACCCGCCGCGTCCGGCGGCACGCCGAGTGTGACCAGGCAGGCGCGGGCGGCCGCCACGTCGGGGTCGGGGTCGGTCCAGGTTCCGTCGGTGTGCGCCTCGAGCAGGGCCAGGACCAGCCCGGCGAGCGCGCGGGACAGCGCCTCGGCGGGGAGGTGATCGGAGTACACGCCGAGCCGCTGGCCGTGCCGCAACATGGTCGCGCCGTGTTCGTGCACGGGCGCCAGTCGTTCCTCGATCCGCGCACCCAGGTTCGTTTCCGTCAGCCGGAACAGCAGGCGGTATTTGTCGCCGACTCGCCAGAGGGCGATGGTGCACCGGGCGGAGGTCACCGTCACCGGCTCGTCGGGGTCGAGCGAGCGCAGCGTGTGCGCGATGTCCTCGGACGCCAGGTCGAGGATACCGTCGATCAGCGCCTCGCGGGTGGGGAAGTGGCCGTAGAGCGTTCTGCGCACGACGCCGGCGGCGGAGGCGATCTCCTCCATGCTCGCCGCGGGATTGCGGGCCAGTTCGGCTGCCGCGACATCGAGGATCCGCTTCCGGTTGGCCCGCGCTCGCGCGCCAGGGGTCGCAGAGGAAGTCGTGGTTCTGGTCGCTGTCATGTGAGTCCCTTCACGTTCCAGCCTCGCACACTTGCGCACAGTTGTGCAAATTCCTTAGATTGCACATCAACGTGCAAATGCACAACGGCGTGCAAATTTGGAGAGGAACCGATGTGTCTCTGCTAGCCACCACACCAGTGGAACCGGGCACCGTGTACGGCCGCCGCTGGGCCGCGCTCGCCGTGCTGTGCCTGAGCGTGCTGATCGGCGTCATGACGAATACGTCGCTGATCGTCGCCGCGCCCGATATGACCCTCGATCTGGGTCTGTCCAGCCAGGACCTGCAGTGGGTCGTGGACGCCTACACCATCCCGTACGCCGCCCTGATGCTGCTCATGGGCGCGATCGGCGACAAGTACAGCCGCCGCGGCATGCTCATCGTCGGCCTGGCCGTCTTCGCGGCCGGAGCGGTGCTCGGGTCGGCCGTCGACAGTGCCGGCTGGGTGATCGCCGCGCGAGCGATCATGGGGACCGGAGCGGCGATGATCATGCCCGCGACGTTGTCGCTGCTCGTCGCGACCTTCCCGAAACGGGAACGTGCCACGGCGATTACGATCTGGACCGCTACCACCGGGCTCGCGATCGCGGTCGGCCCGCTGGTGGCGGGCTGGCTGCTCACCGGCCACGGCTGGGCGTCGACGTTCCTGATCAACGTTCCCATCGCGGTCGTGTCGATCGTCGCCGCGCTGATCGTGGTTCCGCCGTCCCGGGCGCACACGACACAGCGGTTGGACCTGATGGGCGGCGGCCTGTCTGTCGTCGCGGTCGCGGCGCTGGTTTACATGATCATCGAAGGTCCGCGCAACGGCTGGCACACCTCCGCGGTGCTCGCCGGTGTGGTGGCCGCTTTCGCGGCTGCGGGGTTCGTCGCGTGGGAACTGCGGCACCCCAACCCGATGCTCGATATCCGCAAATTCCGCGATCGCGCCTTCGCGGGTGCGAATCTCGCTGTGCTGCTGTTCTTCCTGGCCGCTTTCGGTGCGATCTACTACGTCACGCAGCATCTGCAGTTCGTGCTCGGATACGACGCCCTCGCCACCGGCGTGCGGCTGCTGCCGCTGGCGGGCGCGGTGTTCGTCGGCTCGGCGATCACCGGCGTGCTGAGGCCGCGCCTCGGGCTCCGGACGATGGTGGTGGCCGGCATGCTGCTGGGCGTCCTCGCGCTGGTCGCCTTGATCCGGGTCGACGCCGAGTCCGGCTACGCGGCGTTCGCCGGCCCGCTGGTGCTGATGGGCCTGGCCATCGGCCTGAGTGTCTCCCCGGCCACCGACACGATCATGGATGCCTTCCCGGAGCGGTTGCTCGGCGTGGGTGGCGCGGTGAACGACACCTCGGTGGAGCTGGGTGGCACGCTCGGCATCGCGATCCTCGGCTCCCTGCTCGGCACCGCCTACGGCGACGAGATAGCCCCGCTCGTCACCGGCCGCATGCCCGCCGAAGCCGCCGCCGCGGCACAGGACTCCATCGGCGGCGCGCTGGCCGTGGCCCAGCGGATCGACGAGGCAGGCATGCATCAACAGGCAGCACAACTGGTGTCCGCCGCCGATGCCGCCTTCGCCCACGCGGTCTCACACACCAGCCTGATCGCGGCGATCGTGCTGGCGATCGGCACCCTCGCCGTCGCCGCGCTGCTTCCCGGCAAGCACAAGAACGCCCCCGCCGTCCATTCCAGTGCGATCAAGGAAGAGATCACTGTCGGTTGACGCGGTCCGAACCCCGACCCCGCGGCCGGTCGCCATTTCTCGCTCCCCGCGCTGCCGGGGTTGTGCTTTCATCGCCAAAGTCGCTGATATGGCATGGGGCGCAACGCTTCCCGCATGTCTTGATCGATTTGGATAGTCGCCACTCCCATTTGACACACTGCCTTCGCGAAGGTGTGCGCTGCGACGGACTCGGCCCGGTAGTGCATCGGCGGCCAACCCGGGAATCGTACTGTGACATGGCATTGCATTGCTTCGGCCCTACGGGTGCGGTCGGGTGCGGATGTGGGACTGCCCTGGTGTGGCTCGGGCGCCGGTCGAATCACACCTTCTCGGTGTGCTGCTGTCTTCCGGGACGATCGCCGCTTCCCCCGGCCAGGAGCGGAACAAGTACGGCGGCGACTGCCAGGTGCATGAGGGCGAGTGTGGCTTTGGCGCCGCCGGACGCCTCGACGTACGCCATGGGCAGGAGCGACACCAGCAACACCGTGACGGCCAGTCGGGTCCAGACCCTCGGGGCCCGGTCACTCCAGCGGTCCAACCACTTCCGTGTCGCTGCGGCGAGCAGGGCGACGACGAGCGTGCTCCCCGCGACGAGAGGCAGGCCGACTACCTGGGCCTGCCGTCCGTCGCGGGTATCGACGCGAAGTTCGACGCCGAGGCTGTGGGCTGCGGCCCACAGCAGGACTGTGGCCAGGACGGCGCCGCCGACCGCGTATACATGGCGCAGCGGGCTCGGGTTGATCTGGCGGGTGGACGACATCAGGGCACTCCATCGAAGGTCGGGGACGGTCTTGCCTGGGCTCGGGCGCCGCGGCGAAGTCTGGATGGCACGCCGGTTCCGGCGAGCAGGCGGTCGAGACGAGCGGGCCACCCGGGCGTCGCGGCGTGCGAGCATTCCGTTCATTCGCCCTCCAGAATCGGGAGGAGCAGGCGTGAGCTGGAGTGCACCGTGTTGATGCCCGCCGTTCCGACGGGAGCGTGACTGAACAGCAGCATGGGCTGGAAATCCTTGCGATTGTCGTCGCTGGTGAGGATCAGCCGGATGCGGTGCCCGCGCCGGAATCGGCGGGCATTGGCCACCAACGGGATACGGTAGGCGACCGGCTCGCCCGGAGGGACGGGAATCCGCTCCCGCAGCGTGAGGGCGGGGCGGCCCGTCTCACTCGCGTCCTCGTCGACGTGGCGCATGCCGGCGCGCAGCCAGCCCTGGGTGATGTCGGAGGTCCTGCCGTCGGGGCCGACGTCTTGCAGGAGCAGGATCCATGCCGTGTCGGTCGCGCTACTGGTGGCGGTAAGCCGCAGTTCGGGGTGGCCGACCATGTCGATGTCATCGGGAAGGGGGTCGCTGGTCCAACTGAGCTGTGCCGGCATGGAGTTCGCGCCGTCGGTGGCGTAACTGCGTTCACCCGGCCGCTCGTCGGCCGTCAGCGAGCCGTCGGCGCCGAGGGCCAGAGCGACGTGGGTGGCCTGCGGGGGCCAGACGTCGGCGGTGCGCCACTGTTCCGCCCCGGGTAGCCAGTAGCGGATGGCGGGACCTTCGAGGATGCCGGTGTCCCTGTCCTTGAGCCAGTGGTCGAACCAGGCGAGGGCCTCGATGTGCATGCTCTCCCAAGGCCAGGGCAGGCTGTGATCCCCGAGCATGGCCATGCGCACGTGCGGGTTGTGCGCGAGCGCGTCCCTGGCTCGGAAGAGGCCCGTGAGGTGGAGGGGGACGTTGGACCACTCGCCGCCGAGGTAGACGGGGATGTCGACATCGGCGAGCGGTCCGGTCAGGTCACGGTCGTCCCACCACGCGTCCCGAGTGGGGTGATCGGTGAGCACGGCCTCGAGCAGGTCGTTCCATGGGTGGGCGGCGTGGCGGAAGCGGCTGACCAGCCGCAGGCCACGGGTTGCCTGGACGCCGTCGGTCCGGCTGAACCGCCGGTGGACGGCCGGGACGGCGAGCAATCGGCGCAGGAGACGGGACAGGCCCTTGCGATAGAGGCGGTCGCCGTGGGCGGACAGGACGCCGAGGGCATGGAACCAGGGGATGATGAAGGCTTCGCTCAACAGGCCGTTGTGGTAGGCGGCTTCCCGTGCGCCGACCGTGACGTTGAAGGGGAACAGCGCCTTCAGGTGCGGCGGGCGCTGGGTGGCCGCCTCCAACTGGGTCATGGCGTAGTAGCTGATGCCGATCATGCCCACGTTCCCGTCGCACCAGGGCTGCCCGGCGACCCATTCGACGAGGTCGTACAGGTCCTCGCGCTCTTGCCCGTCGAAGAAGGTGTAGGCGCCGCCGGAACCGACCGTGCCGCGGAGGTTGGCGATGACGTGGGCATAGCCGCGCGGCACCCAGAAGTCGCTGGCGCCTGCCTCGATGAAGGCCGCCGGGGCGCCGAGGTCCTGCAACTGGCGGGGGTAGGGGGCCGCCGCGATGAGGGCGGGGAACCTGCCCTCCGCGTCGGGCCGGTGGATGTCGGCCAGGAGCTCGGTGCCGTCGCGGACCGGGACGGGCACATTGTCTTCCCGCGTCATCTCATGAAGGACCGGAGACAGGTTGCGGTACTGACGACCGGTGGTCTGCGGTCCGTTCATCCGACGTTGACCGGGCTCCACTCCAGCGGCCTTGTATCGCGCCATGACACTCTCATTTCCACACGTACGGAAATTAACTGCCCTTACCGTACGCGCGGCGGCACGCCGGGAGCAAGAGTAATTTCCATACGGCGTGAAAATACGTCCGGCAGGGAGGAGGGCCGGTCATGAGCCGGGCCGAGCTATTGCGGCGCGAATGCCGTCTCCATCAAGACGGGTGCGAGAGGTCGTCACGCGGGGCCTCTGCGCCCTGACAGGGGAGGTCTCACGCAGGAGGGGTATCGGGCAGTGCTAGCGGTCGACGGTCTGCGCCGAAACAGTCGAGCTTGCGGTGACGCCCACCGCCCCGAGCGGTCGCTCGTGGTCATGGATGTCCTCGCCGAGGGCGCCCGTGAGGTAGTGCTGCACAGTCGGCGCGATCAGGCGGACGACCTGCTCCGAGGGCATAGCGGCGATGCGGTCGATCCCCCAGACATAACGCGTCATCGCCAGGCCGACGATCTGTGTGGCGACCAGATCCGAGCGCAGCTCGGCCTCGTCGTGCGGAAGGCTGGCCGACACCACTTGCAGGACGAGCGCGGAGAAGACCGAACGGAGGCGCTCCATGGCGAAGGGCTCGTGACTGGCCGCGAGGATGATCGAGCGCAGGACCTCCGAGGTGGCCGGGTCGTCCCACATGCGCAGCGCCGCCTCCACGAAGGCTCGTCCGCGCTGCTCGAGTGGCACTCGGGCGGCCTCCGCGATGCCGGCGCCGAAGGCTTCCGGCGGCTCCAGCGCCGCCTTCAGCAATCCGGCCTTGTTGGAGAAGTAGTAGTTCACCAGGGTGGGGTCCACATCGGCGTCCCTGGCCACCGACCGCAACGAGGTTCCGTTGTAACCCCGCTCGGCGAAGGACTTGCGGGCCACCGCCAAGATGCGGTCCGCTTGCGCGCCGCGTTCCCCCCGCGGACCCCTTCCCGCTCGTACCGCCATGCCCCAGTGCCCTCTTTCGCCTGCCGCGCGAGCGCGCGTGATGCCTGCCGATAGCGTTCAGCGGCAGCTGAAACATATTTCACTATACCGTGAAATTAATCTCGGCGATAAGGCCGCGCTCGAGCGGTCCTCGGACGCGGGGTCTCCCCGTTCGGGTTGAGCACGGTCGCCGAAGGCGCGGACCCTCAGCGGGACACCCCGTGCAGGATGAGGGTGTGCTCGATGCAGCGCGCGATGAATTCGTCGTCGAGCGGACCATCGACCACCAAGCGCGGTCCGCGTGGCCGCCTCCGAGGCGGAGAGTCCGCGGGCAGGCAATGCGATGACGGCGTGTCCGTCCGGTGACCTTCGGGTCGGCACCACTCCGGCATCGAGTGGGATCAGCTCCAGTCGGGTGCCCGGCCGACACTCGAGCGCAGTGCCGGTGTGCTTGTCGAGGACGCAACCTTCGTTGCCGCCGATGGACAGATAGGGGACATCGCCGTCGCCGGTACGAACCACGCGGTTCGTGACCTGCGGTACGTAAACGATTATCTGCAACGCCGCCTGCGGCGGGGTGACCGGCGCGATCAACGCCAACCGCCTGTGCCAGCAAACATTTCGCAGGGGTCAAGGTTGGGGCGGTCCGGCAGATGGGCCAGGAATAGGAACAGGTCAGAGCAGTTTTTCCGGGGGTGCTTCTGGGTGTGAAGGTGCACTACGACACCCGGCTCGGGAAAGCGTCACGACTGACGGGAATCTGTGCGCGAGAGGGGACTTGAACCCCTACGTCCGTGGACACCAGAACCTAAATCTGGCGCGTCTGCCAATTTCGCCACTCGCGCTTGATGGTACGACCGTCCAAACTCTACCGGGCCAAACGGTCATAGCGAAGCATTGGGTTGGCGTGGCGTACTCGTCAGTAACCCCACCTGGGATTATAACGATTTGGTGAACCTCAATATGAGGGGCACTCATGTTTCGTACGTGTTGGTAACCCGATGGACCAGCGGGTTCAAACATGAGGCGGAGTCATGTTCACCACTATTCTGGTACGTACGTACGGAAATACTCCTAAGTAACGGCCACGCCCGGAGGCAAACGTGAGGATTTCCTCATGATTTTGTGTCATCCTCGCCCCTATCAGGCCGATCACCCGCGATCACTCGTGAACCGGTAGGGACCGGCGTGTCGCCGAGGCATGTCGCATGGAGAAGGAAGTCGAAGCGTCTTGACGATCAACGAGAGCACCAAGACCGAGTCCGGACAGAGCACGAAGGTGGTTGCCGCCGCCGGGAAGGCCGCGTCGGGCGGGGCGCGGTCGCCGCTGTTGGATCGTCTGCTCGGCGGCGTGCCGTACGCGCTCGCCTTCGGTGGGCAGGGCGCGCAGTGGCTGCGTGAACTGGAGGAGATCGGGCGCGACAGCGCGCTGGAGCCGGAGCTGACCGCGCTGGTCAACGAGGCGGCCACGTTGCTCGAGCCGGTCGCGGCGCAATTGCTGGTGGTTCGTCCCGTCGGTTTCGATCCCATCGGGTGGATGCTCGAGAACGAGCTCGCCGACGGTGACGAGGCTGAGGCGTCCGCGGCTCCGTCCGAAGCGGTGCTGCGCTCGGCGGCGGTGTCCATGCCTGGTGTGCTGCTGACCCAGGTGGCGGCCGTGCGTGCGCTGCGGCTGCAAGGTCTGGATCCGGCCGAGCATGCGCCGGTCGCGATCGTCGGGCACTCGCAGGGCCTGCTCGCCGCCGCCGCGGTGGAAGCCGGTGGCGCCCGCGACGCCGAGCTGCTCGCGGTGGCCCAGATGATCGGCGCCGCAGCTGGTTTGGTGGCGCGCAGGCGTGGGCTGATGCCGGTGGGCGAGCGCTCGCCGATGGTCGCGGTGTCCAATGTCGATCCCGAGCAGTTGCGCGCCGTGGTGGCCGAGGTGTGCGCGGGAGACGATCCCGCCGACGCCGTGGTGGTCTCGATCCGCAACGGACGTCGGCGCGCGGTGCTGTCCGGACCGCCCGCACAGTTGGAGCGGGTGCGGCAGCGGTGTGGGCAGATCCACGACGAGCAGGCGCGTGAGCGCGACGCCAAGGTGCGCGGCGGCTCGGTGTTCGCTCCGGTCTTCGAGGACGTGGCCGTCGACGTGGCGTTCCACCACCCGGCGCTGGCCGACACCGTCGACCTGGTGAGCAGCTGGGCCACCCAGTGTGGCCTGGACGCGGAACTGGCGGGTGAGCTGGCGCGGCAGATCCTGGTCGATCCGATCGACTGGGTGGAGGTCGTCGATGGCGTGATCGCCGCAGGCGCGGAGTGGATTCTGGACCTCGGCCCCGGTGATCTGCTCTCCCGCGTCACGGGCGGCACGCTGAAGGGCACCGGCCTCGGCATCGTCGCGGCCGCGACCCGCGCCGGCCAGCGCAGCCTGCTCACTCCCGGCGCCGCGCCGGAGCCGGCGACCCCGTGGTCGGCGTTCGCGCCGCGGCCGGTGCGGCTGCCCAACGGGCGCATCGTGGTCGAGACCGCGTTCACCAAGCTGACCGGGCGCTCGCCGATCCTGCTCGCGGGCATGACCCCGACCACGGTCGACGCGAAGATCGTGGCGGCCGCGGCGAACGCGGGCCACTGGGCGGAGCTGGCCGGTGGCGGACAGGTCACCGAGCAGATCTTCGCCGACCGGGTGGCCGAGCTGAAGAAGCTGCTGCATCCGGGGCGCTCGGTGCAGTTCAATTCCTTGTTCCTCGATCCCTACCTGTGGAAGCTCCAGCTCGGCGGCAAGCGGCTGGTGCAGCGGGCCCGTGCGGCGGGCGCCCCGTTCGACGGCGTCATCGTGACCGCGGGCATTCCGGAGCTGGAGGAAGCCGTCGCGCTGATCCAGGAACTCACCGAGGTCGGGATCAGCCATGTCGCGTTCAAGCCGGGCACCGTCGCCCAGATCCGGGCCGTGCTTCGCATCGCCGACGAGGTGCCGGACTACCCGGTGATCATGCACATCGAGGGCGGCAAGGCCGGTGGTCACCACTCCTGGGAGGACCTGGACAACCTGCTGCTGGAGACCTACGCCGAGCTGCGCAACCGCGCCAACGTGGTGGTGTGCGTCGGCGGCGGCATCGGAACCCCCGAGCGCGCGACGGAGTACCTCACCGGCCAGTGGGCGGTGCGGCACGGCTACCCGGTGATGCCGCTGGACGGCGTTCTGGTCGGCACCGCGGCCATGGCCACGCTGGAAGCCACCACCGCGCCGGAGGTCAAGCAACTGCTCGTGGACACACCCGGCACCCCGGACTGGGTCGGTGCGGGCACCGCGTCCGGCGGCATGGCCTCGGGTCGCAGCCAGCTGGGCGCCGACATCCACGAGATCGACAACGCCGCTTCGCGCACCGGCCGGCTGCTGGACGAGGTGGCGGGTGACGCCGACGCCGTCGCGGCGCGCAGGGACGAGATCATCGCGGCGCTGAACGCCACGGCCAAGCCGTACTTCGGCGACCTGGGCACCATGACCTACCAGGAGTGGCTGGAGCGCTACGTCGAGCTCGCCGTCGGCCTGGACCGCCGCAAGGACTTCGACTGCGGCAGCGACCTGGGCGACGCGATCGCGGAGGCCACCCGTTCGGTGTGGCTGGACATCACCTGGCGCGACCGGTTCGCGGAGATGGTGCGCCGCACCGAGTCCCGGCTGCACCCGGCCGACCGCGGCGAGATCCCCACGCTGTTCGCCAGCGACGACGACTTCGAGGACCCGGTCGGCGTGCTGTGCGCGCTGAAGGACGCCTACCCCGCCACGGCGCGGACGCTGCTGCACCCGGCCGACGTCCCGTTCTTCATCGCGTTGTGCAAGACCCCTGGCAAGCCGGTGAACTTCGTTCCGGTCGTCGACGGCGACGTGCGCCGCTGGTGGCGCTCGGATTCGCTGTGGCAGGCGCACGATCCGCGCTACTCGGCCGATCAGGTGTGCGTCATTCCCGGCACGGTCTCGGTGGCGGGCATCACCCGGGTCGACGAGCCGGTCGGCGAGTTGCTCGACCGCTTCGAACAGGACACCGCGTACTCCCTGGTGCGCGCGGGCGTGGCGCCGGCCCCGGTGGACGCGCGCCGCACGGCGGGCGTCACCGCCGGTCCGATCGACGCCGTGCTCGCCGCCCCCGACGTGCAGTGGGCCGGGCGCACCGCGATCAACCCGGTGCACCGGCTCGGCGACCTGGCCGAGTGGGTCGTCGACGGGAAGGGCGCGGTGCATCCGCCCAGCGGCGCGACGCTGGTCGAGACCACCGGCCCGGAGCCGGAGCACGCCTACGTGGAACTGACCGTCCCGCTGCTGGCAGGCAACGCGGTCCGCATTCGGCTCACCGTGCCGACCTCGGTCTACAACGGCGGCGCCCCGGTCGTCACCGAGGCCGACGCCGACGAGGCCATGTCCGCGCTGCTCGCGGTCGCGGCGGGCCAGGACCTGCCCGAGGTCAAGGGCAAGGTCGCCCACGTGAACCTGGCCTGGACGCCGGACCTGATCGCCGATCACGCCGGGGTCACCGGCTCCGGTCTGCCCGCCGCGCTGAGCACGCTCGGCCGCACCGTGCCCGACGTGCTGGTCGGCGCGTGCTGGCCCGCCGTGTTCGCGGTGCTCGGGGCGACCAGGACCGCGCGGGGCGAGAGTGTCATCGAGGGCATGCTCGACCTGGTCCACCTGGACCACCAGGTGCATCTCGCCGGTGCGCTGCCCGCCGAGACCAGCGTGCTGGCGGTGCGCGCGGAGGCGGGGGAGACCGTCGACACCGACCTCGGCCGCGTGGTCGAGGTGCACGTGCGGATCACCGCCATGCTGGACAAGCCGGAGACCGGGATGTCGATGCCGGTGCTGGCCACCCTCACCGAGCGATTCGCGATCCGCGGACGCACCGGCGCGGGCGAACTCGCCGATCCGCCGCGCGCGGCGGGCACGGTGTCCGACGCCGCCACCGACACCCCGCGCCGGCGTCGCCGCGACGTCACGATCGTGGCTCCGCGCAGCATGCACGCCTTCGCCGCCGTCTCCGGCGACCACAACCCGATCCACACCAGCGATGCCGCCGCCAAGCTCGCCGGGCTCGGCGGTCCGATCGTGCACGGCATGTGGCTGTCGGCGGCCGCGCAGCACGTCGTATCGGCGGTGGATCCGGCGAGTTCGGTACCCGCGCGGACGCTGACCGCATGGACCACCCGGTTCCTGGGCATGGTCCGCCCCGGCGCGCAGATCGATGTGCGCGTCGAGCGGGTCGCGCTCGACGCCGGCAGCGAGATCGTCGAGGTCTCCTGCCGCACCGAAGGCGAGCTGGTGATGACCGCCACCGGTCGCACCGCGGCGCCGAAGACCGTCTACGCCTTCCCCGGCCAGGGCATCCAGCGCAAGGGGATGGGGCTGGACGCCCGCTCCCGGTCGAAGGCGGCCAAGGAGATCTGGGACCGCGCCGACAAGCACACCCGTGCGGCGCTGGGCTTCTCGATTCTCGCCGTGGTGCGGGACAACCCGACCTACCTGAAGGCGCGCGGCGTCGAGCACCGGCACCCGGACGGCGTGCTGCACCTGACCCAGTTCACCCAGGTCGCCATGGCGACCCTCGGCGTCGCCCAGATGGCGGAGCTGCGCGAGTCCGGCGCGTTCGTCGAGGGCGCGCTGCTCGCGGGCCACTCGGTGGGCGAGTACAACGCGCTGGCCGCCGTCGCCGGAGTGCTGCCGCTGGAGGCGGTGCTCGAGGTGGTGTTCCAGCGCGGTTCCGCGATGCACGAGCTGGTGCCGCGGGACGCGCAGGGACGCAGCGACTACCGGATGGCCGCGATCCGCCCCTCGCAGATCGGACTGCCCGACGCGGAGGTCGTCGACTTCGTCAAGGAAGTCGGGGATCGGGTCGGGGAGTTCCTCGAGGTGGTCAACCTGAACCTGCGCGGTTCGCAGTACGCGATCGCGGGCACGGTGGCCGGGCTGAACGCCCTGGAGGTGGAGATCGACCGCCGCCGTGCGGAGTTCGGTGGCAAGCGCGCCTTCATCCTGGTCCCCGGCATCGATGTGCCGTTCCACTCGACGGTGCTGCGCAAGGGCGTTCCGGAGTTCCGGCAGAAGCTCGAGCAGCTGCTGCCGGTGGACTTGGACCCGGCGACCCTGGTCGGCCGCTACATCCCGAACCTGGTGCCGAGGCTGTTCTCGCTGGAGCGGGCGTTCGTGCAGGAGATCGCGGACCTGGTGCCGTCCGAGCCGCTCACCGAGGTGCTGGCCGACTTCGACAGCTGGGCGGCGCGGCCGGTCGATCTGTGCCGCGTGGTGCTGATCGAGTTGCTCGCGTGGCAGTTCGCCAGCCCGGTGCGCTGGATCGAGACCCAGGACCTGCTGTTCACCGACCCCGCGCAGGGTGGGCTCGGAGTGGAGCGGTTCGTCGAGATCGGTCTCGGCGCTACGCCGACGGTGGCCAACTTGGCCAGCCAGACGCTGAAGCTGCCCGCGTTCGGCGGGGCCAAGGTCGAGGTGCTAAACATCGAGCGCGAGGCGGCGATCGTCTACGCGACCGACACCGATCCCGCCCCGGTCGACGAACCGGTGGACGAGCCCGCCGCCGCCGCGGCTCCGGCAGCGGCCGTCGCCGCCGCCCCCGTGGCCGCACCCGCGCCGAGTTCGGGCGGACCGCGTCCGGACGACATCGCCTTCACCGCCGCCGACGCCACGCGCGTGCTGATCGCGCTGTGGACCAAGCTGCGGCTGGACCAGATCGGCCCGGTGGACACCATCGAGGGCCTGTGCGACGGCGTGTCGTCCCGCCGCAACCAGTTGCTGGTCGACCTCGGCTCCGAGCTGTCGCTCGGTGCGATCGACGGCGCGGCCGACGCCGACATGGGCGCGCTGTCGGCGACGGTGGAGCGGCTCGCCCGCACCTACCGTCCGTTCGGCACGGTGCTCACCGACGCCATCGGCGACCATCTGCGCAAGGTGTTCGGTCCGTCCGGCAAGCGACCGGCCGCCATCGCGGACCGGGTCAAGAAGGTCTGGGAACTCGGTGACGGGTGGGCCAGCCACGTGACCGCCGAGGTGTCGCTCGGCACCAGGGAAGGCACCAGCGTGCGCGGCGGCGACCTGGGCGGGCTGGTCTCCGGCGCGCTGAGCGACGCCGCCTCGGTCGACGCGGCCATCGACGCCGCCGTGCAGGCCGTCGCGGCCCGCCGCGGGGTCGCGGTGTCGCTGCCGTCGGCGGGCGGCGGTGGCGGTGCGACCGTCGACGCCGCCGCGCTGGGCGAGTTCACCGAGCAGATCACCGGTCGCGACGGCGTGCTGGCCACGGCCGCGCGCGTCGTGCTCGAACAGCTCGGTTTGTCCGAGCGCGTGTCGGCGCCGGAAGTCACCGAGGACTCCCTGGTCGATCTGGTGTCGGCCGAACTCGGTTCGGACTGGCCGCGTCTGGTCGCGCCCGCGTTCGACGCCCGCAAGGCGGTGCTGCTGGACGACCGGTGGGCGACGGCGCGCGAGGATCTGGCCCGGCTATGGCTCGCCGACGACGCGGGCAGCGCCAACGGGCCGGTCACCGGGTTCATCGGCGCTGGTGAAGCCGTTGCGGCGCAAGCCAATTGGTGGCGGCAGCGCGCGATGCACGAGGCGCGTTCGGTGCTGGCGGGGTTGTACGAGCGCATCGCAGAGGCGGCGCTGAGCACGGAGGAGCCCGGTCTGTGGTCCTCCGACATCGCGGTGATCACCGGGGCGAGCAAGGGATCCATCGCCGCGGCGGCGACCGGAAGGCTGCTCAGCGGTGGCGCCACGGTGGTGGTCACCACCTCGTCGCTGAACGACGAACGCCTCGCCTTCTACCGGAAGCTGTACCGCGACAACGCTCGCCACGGCGCGGCCCTGTGGGTCGTTCCCGCCAACATGGCGTCCTACCAGGACGTCGATGCCCTGATCGACTGGATCGGCAGCGAGCAGATCGACAGCGCGGGCGGCGCCAAGATCAAGATCAAGGACGCGATGACGCCCACCCTGCTGCTGCCGTTCGCGGCGCCTCGGGTGGCCGGTGACCTCGCCGACGCCGGCGCGCGCGCCGAGCTGGAGATGCGCGTGCTGCTGTGGTCGGTCGAACGGCTGATCGGCGGGCTGTCCAAGCTCGGCGCCGACCACGACGTGGACGCGAAACTGCACGTGGTGCTGCCGGGTTCGCCCAACCGCGGCATGTTCGGCGGCGACGGCGCCTACGGCGAGTCGAAGGCGGCGCTGGACGCGGTGGTCGCCAAGTGGCGGGCCGAGAAGTCGTGGTCGAGCCGGGTCACCCTGGTGCACGCGCTGATCGGCTGGGTGCGCGGCACCGGCCTGATGGGCCACAACGACCCGATGGTCGAGGCGGTCGAGAAGGCGGGCGTGCAGACCTGGTCCACCACCGAGATGGCCGACGAGCTGCTCAAGTGGTGCACCTCCAGGGCCCGTCAGGTGACCGCGAGCGGCCCGCAGCAGATCGACCTGACCGGTGGGCTGGCCAGGGCCAAGCTGGACCTGCCGGCGCTGGCCAAGCAGGCCGCGGAGCAGGCGGAGGCGGAGACCGACGCGGACGAGGGCCGCACGATCGCGGCGCTGCCCGCGCCGCCGACCGTGACCTCCGCGCTGCCGGTGCCCGAGTGGGGCGAGGTGACCGCGGACCCGGCCGACATGGTGGTCATCGTCGGCGCGGGCGAGCTCGGCCCGTACGGCTCGGCGCGCACCCGTTTCGAGATGGAGGTCTCCGACGAGCTGTCGGCGGCGGGCGTGCTGGAACTCGCCTGGACCACCGGCATGGTCACCTGGGAGAACGACCCGAAGCCCGGCTGGTACGACGCCGCGTCCGGTGACTACGTGCCCGAGCACGAGCTGGCCGAGCGTTACCACGACGCCGTCGTCGCCCGTTGCGGTGTACGCCGCTACGAGGACGACGGCGCCATGACCGACAACTCGGCCCCGCTGATGACCTCGGTCTTCCTCGACCAGGACCTGTCGTTCACGGTGGGCGGCGAGGCCGAGGCCCGCGCCTTCTACGCCGCCGACCCGGAGCACACGGTGATCACGCCGGTCGAGGGCTCCGGCGACTGGACGGTGACGCGCAAGGCGGGCACCGAGATCCGCGTGCCGCGCCGGGCGAAGCTCTCGCGCACCGTCGGCGGTCAGATCCCGACCGGCTGGGACCCCACCATCTGGGGTATCTCGCCCGACATGGCCGCTTCGGTGGACCGGGTCGCGCTGTGGAACATCGTCTGCACGGTGGACGCGTTCATCGGCTCCGGGTTCAGCCCCGCCGAGTTGATGAGCTGGGTGCATCCCTCGCTGGTCGCCAACACGCAGGGCACCGGCATGGGCGGCATGTCCTCGATGCGCTCGCTGTACATCGACAACCTGCTCGGCGAGTCGCGCCCGAACGACATCCTGCAGGAGGCGCTGCCGAACGTGGCGCTGGCGCACGTGGTGCAGTCCTACGTCGGCAGCTACGGCGCGATGGTGCACCCGGTGGCGGCCTGCGCCACCGCCGCGGTGTCGGTCGAGGAGGGCGTCGACAAGATCCGGCTCGGCAAGGCCGACCTGGTCGTGGCCGGTGGTTACGACGATCTCGGCATCGAGGGCATCGTCGGCTTCGGCGACATGTCGGCCACCGCGGATTCCGCGGCCATGAGCGCCAAGGGCATCAGCGACCGGTACTTCTCCCGCGCCAACGACCGCCGCCGCGGCGGATTCGTCGAATCGCAGGGCGGCGGCACGATCCTGCTGGCGCGCGGCAGCGTGGCGCTGGAGATGGGTCTGCCGGTGCTGGGCGTGGTGGCCTACGCGCAGTCCTTCGCCGACGGCGTGCACACCTCCATCCCGGCTCCCGGTCTGGGCGCGCTCGGCGCCGGTCGTGGCGGGACGGAGTCCAGGCTGGCGACCGAACTGCGCAAGCTCGGCGTCACCCCGGACGAGATCGCGGTGGTGTCCAAGCACGACACCTCGACCGCCGCCAACGACCCGAACGAGTCCGAACTGCACGAGCGTCTCGCGACGGCCATCGGACGTTCGGACGGCGCTCCGCTGTTCGTCGTCTCGCAGAAGACCCTCACCGGGCACGCGAAGGGCGGCGCGGCCGCCTTCCAGCTCATCGGCCTGTGCCAGGTGCTGGAGCAGGGCGTCATCCCGCCGAACCGCAGCCTCGACTGCGTCGACGAGAAGATGCTCGCCTTCCCGCACCTGGTGTGGCTGCGCGAACCGCTGCGCCTGGGTGGCCGCCTTCCGCTGAAGGCGGGCCTGGTCACCTCGCTCGGCTTCGGCCACGTGAACGGGTTGCTGGCGGTCGTGCACCCGGAGGCGTTCATCCAGGCCATCGAGCCGGAGCGGCGCGAGGAGTACCAGCGCAAGGCGCAGGAGCGTCAGCTGGCCGGACGGCAGCGGTTCGTGGAGGCGATGTGCGGCGGCGCTCCGCTGTACGAGCGTCCCGCGGATCGCAGGCTCGGCGGGGAGGGCACGCCGTCCCAGCGGGCGCGGCAGCTCGAAGCCGACGTGCTGCTGTCGCCGGAGGCGCGCCTCGACCAGGACGGCGCCTACCGCGCGAAGGGCATCGGATGCGCGTAACCGGAAGCGCGGCGGGGCAACTCGCCGCGCCGGGTCCGCGCGCGGGCGCGCCGGGCACGTCGTAGGCTGCCCGCCTATGACGATCCTCGGTATCGGCTTGGACTTGGTGACCATCTCCGAGTTCGCCGAACAGCTCGAACGCGCCGGAACGACCATGCTCCGGGAAAGTTTCACCGCGGGAGAGCGGCGCTACTGCCAGAGCAAAGGGACCGACCCGGCGCGCAGCTACGCGGCGCGGTGGGCGGCGAAGGAGGCGGTGCTCAAAGCATGGGCGTCGTCGCGGTTCGCCCGCCGCCCGCAGATCGGGGACAACCCGTATCCGCTGATCGAGGTGGTCAACGACGCGTGGGGCAGGCCGAGCATCAAGCTGCACGGCCTGGCCGCGGAATTCCTGCCTCGGGTGCGGGTCCACCTCTCGCTGACGCACGACGGCGACACCGCCGCCGCCATGGTGGTGCTGGAGGACCCGGGCGAGCTGGCCGACCTCATCGAAGGCCGCGACAGCGCCGGTTGAGCAGCGCGGTGGTCCCGGTCGCGGCCGGGACCACCGGTTATCCTTGGCCGCCGGTGCGGGATTCCTTCTCCGCGACCAGCAGGTAGGCGACCATCAGCCGCTTGAGTTCGGCGACCGCTTCGGCGCTGCTCTGCTCGTCCTGCACGGAGAAGTTGAGCATCGAATAGACCACGTGCACCAGCACTTCGGCCATCATGGTGCGCCGTGCCCGCGGCGTGCGCGGCGTGAGCGGGCGCAGCATCTGCGAGACGACCTCGGCGAACTGCTTCTCGTGGATCGCCCCGGTAGCCCGGGTGGACGGCGTGGACTGCATGGCCAGCCACACCTCCCGCCGGGACGGGTCGGTCATCCAGAGGTTGGCCAGGTGGTCGACGAACTGGTTCATGTGCCGCAACCAGTCCAGCGAGGGAATCTCACCGTGGAAGTCGGCCAGCTCCTGGGAAACGGCAACCAGGTCTTGGCGATTCAGCTCACAGACGATGACGTACTTGTTGGCGAAGAACTGATACAGCGTGCCGATCGGCACCTCCGCCCTTGCCGCCACCTCTTCACAGGTGAACGACTCGAACCCGACCTCGACGAGCAGTTCCCTGGACGCCTGGAGTAAGGCGTCGAACTTTCGTTTGCTACGTTCCTGCGTCGGCCGGCGTCGCGGCATGAGCTCCTGTGGGTCGGCCTGCAGCTCCAACGCAGGGTCCAGACGGTGCTTCACCCTGGCCTCCGCGCGTACTTCCACGCATCCAGGCTAACGGTAGGGACAAGCGTGCGATACGCGCATCCGTCGTTCCCGTCCAGTCGGCTGGATTTCCGCTACCCATCCGTAACCGATGCGGCATCGAACCTATACCGAGCGCGCGTGCATCGCGACGTGTGTTCCGAGCAGGGGAATCCATGGGGCTCATGGCTTTCGGCAAGCCCGTGAGCTCGGTCAATGCACAGAGGGAAGGCGTGATCAGTGGTAGCTGAATCTGTGGTGACTCTCGGCGTTTCGACCGAACGCGGTGCCGTGCACGCGGTGGCGCTGGCCGACGGCAGGAAGCTGGCCGATCGGGTGCTGCTGCGCCGGGTCGAGCGAACCGGTGGCGACAGCAAGGCGGACGTGGCCGCGGCGGTGGAGGCCGCGCTGGACGCCGTGGCCGCTGGGCTCGGCGCGGAGCGAGAAGTCGGTGGCGTGGCGGTCGCCTATCGCGACGCCGCCGAGCGGCGCGCCATCGTGACCAGGTTGGCGGCGGGCCGGTGGCACAGCGCTTCGATGGTCTCGGTGAAATCCGCCCACCTGAGCGTGGCGAGCATGATGACGTG
Organism: Nocardia beijingensis NBRC 16342; assembly: GCF_001612785.1. Lineage (GTDB taxonomy): Bacteria > Actinomycetota > Actinomycetes > Mycobacteriales > Mycobacteriaceae > Nocardia > Nocardia beijingensis. The sequence goes on along the minus strand of NZ_BDBC01000020.1, from coordinate 179,583 downwards.
GCTCGACGCCTACGACAACCTCCTGGTGTGCGAGGTGGTGCCAGGGCACCACGCGTTCACCTTGGTCGACCGGGGCCGCCGCCGGGTGCTCGCCGCCGTGGGGCAGGCGGGCCGGGCGACCCCGCGATCGCTCGGCATGGGTGTCACGGCCGCGTGGGATCAGCTGGACGCGGCCGGCGCGCGGCCCGACGCGGTGGCGCTGATCGGCTCGGCGGGCGCGGGCTCGGCCGTGCTGACGGCGGTCGAGAAATTCGGGGCTCCGGTGATCCCCTGCACGGTAGGCGCTTTCGCCTCCGCCGCGGGCGCGGCGTTGAGCGCACGGCTGGAACAGGACAGCTATGCCAAGCCCGCGAGCGAGCCGGCTCGGCCGCGCGGCGGGGTCGCGGTGTTCGCCGCGGCCGGTGTGCTGGCCAGCGGCATGGTCATCGGCGGCAGCTACCTGCTGAACGATTCCTCCCGGTCGGTGCCGACCGTCGTGACCGACGCCAGGATCGAGGGCGCCGGAGCGACGCATCCGGTGGAGCCGGTCCGGCCGGCCGACACCGAGGCGGACGAGTCGTTCGACGGCCCGCACGGTGGCGACGCCACCACGACCGGGGTGTGGCTTCCGGACCAGCGCTGGGGACAGGTCCCGCGGCACCATCCGCTGCCGCTGGTCGCCGCCGATGCCCCGGCCGCGCCGGAGCAAGAGGCGCCGGAGCCGCTCGTCCCGGGGACCGGAATCCCGTCCGATCGCCAGGTGGGCGCGCCCGACGGCGCGTTGCTGTTCCCCGGTGAGGCCCCACCGCCCGCGGCGTTCACCCCGGAAGCGGCGGACTGGTGGGACGAGCACCTTCGCCTGATGGCGCAATGGGCCGCCCAGCAGGTATTGCAGGCTTGATCCACCCGACTCCGGCCCGGCGCCCCTGCGGCGCCGGGCTTTTCGCTGCCAGGCAGCTACACCGACAGGTCGCGGCGCAGCTTGGCGACGTGACCTGTGGCGCGGACGTTGTACTGCGCGAGGGCGATCTTGCCCGCTTCGTCCACCAGGAAGGTCGAGCGGATGACGCCGACGACAGTCTTGCCGTACATGGTCTTCTCGCCGTACGCGCCCCAGGCGGTCAGCACGGCGCGATCGGGATCCGACAGCAGCGGGAAGGTCAGCCCCTCCGTGTCGCGGAACTTGGCCAGCTTGGCGGGCTTGTCCGGCGAGATGCCGACCACGTCGATGCCTGCGCCGTCCAGGTCGGCCAGGTTGTCGCGGAAATCGCAGGCCTGCTTGGTGCAGCCGGGCGTGCTCGCGGCGGGGTAGAAGTACACGATCACCTTGCGACCGCGGTAGTCCGACAGCGAGACGTTCTTGCCGTCGGCGTCGGGGAGGGTGAAGTCGGGGGCGGTGTCGCCCGGGGAGAGTCGTTGGTTGGTGGTCACCTCCAGCACGGTATCCGAAGGTTCCGACCGGAGATCAGCGCGCGGCCGGATCGCGCCGCGTGGCGGCGGATAGACTCGTCCGCGTGCCCGGGTGCTGCGCGAACGGCCGAGCGTGCGGCGTGATTCGCGCACCGGGCGCGGCAATCGACAACAGGAGGGTGGAACGTGGCAAGGGATACCGAGCGGATCGAGCAGGAGATCGAGGCCGCCCGCACTCGGCTGGCGAGCACGCTCGACGAACTCGCGGTACGCGCGGACCCGCATCGCATCGCGGACGACACCAAGCAGATCGTGGTCTCGAAGCTGAACGAGCCGAAGGTGAAATACAGCCTGATCGGCGCAGCCGCCGTCGTGGTCGGGCTGGTGCTGCTCAAGATCTTCCGCTGAGCTGCGGAAACGACGACACCCGGTGGCTGTGCCCACCGGGTGTCGTCGTTTCGCGGTCGGTTCAGACCGTCGGGCAGGCGAAGCCGTCGCCGTCGGGATCCAGGTGCGGGCCGTAGCCCGGCTCACCGCGGAACAGCGGCGCGTGTCCGGCGGCGCGGGCGTCGTCGCAGTTGGCGTAGGCGCCACCGGCCGAGCCGGTCTGCGACAGACCGGCCGAGCCGGTCGCGGCGGAGCCGGTGTCGACGGCCGAGGAGCCGGTTCCGGCGGATCCGGACGGAGGGGCGGCTAGGGCGGCGGGAGCCGCGAGAAAGGTCAATCCCGCGACGGCCGCGCTGACGGAGAGCCGGCGAACGTTCATGTATTCCTCTGTGTGGTTGCTGCGGTGGATGGGCGTCCGACCGGACGCCGCATCCACTGTTGTGACGGGCCGCTCCGTTGTCAACCTCGGGGGGACGGAACTAGGGGATTAGGGGATCGCACCCGGTGCGGCCGCTCAGGCGGTCGTCCCGGCGCCGCGGATGTGTTCGGCGGGGATGTTTCCCATGCGCCCGGCCTGGTAGTCCTCCATCGCTTCGATGATCTCCGCGCGCGTGTTCATCACGAACGGCCCGTACTGCACCACCGGTTCCCGGATCGGGCGTCCACCGAGCAGCAGGACTTCCAGCGCCCCGGTCCGATTGTCTTGGCGCGCATCGGCGGTCACGCTGATCGCGTCTCCCGGACCGAAGACGGCGAGCTGCCCCTCGGCCAGTGGCCTGCGCTCCGCGCCGACCGCGCCGCTGCCCGACAGCACGTACGCCATCGCCGTGAAATCTTGCGGCCACGGCGTTTCCAGGATTCCGCCGGATGTGATCGACGCGTGGGCGTAGGCGATCGGGGTGTATGTCGAACCGGGACCGGTGAATCCGCCGACCTCACCGGCGATGAGGCGGACCAGCGCGCCGCCGTCGTGCGAACTCACCAGGGTCAGTTCACGAGCGCGCAGATCCTGGTAGCGCGGCGTGGCGAACTTGAGCGCGCGCGGCAGGTTCACCCAGAGTTGGATGCCGTGGAACAAGCCGCCCGAGGCGACCATCTCCTCCGGCGGGACCTCGTCGTGCAGGATGCCGGAGCCCGCGGTCATCCATTGGGTGTCGCCTTCGGCGATGACGCCGCCGCCGCCCTGCGAGTCGTGGTGCACCATGGTGCCGTCGAGCATGTAGGTGACCGTCTCGAAGCCGCGGTGCGGATGCCACGGCGCGCCCTTGGCCTCGTGCGGTTCATAGGCGACCGGGCCCATCTGATCGAGCAGGATGAACGGATCGGCCGTGCGCAGATCCATGCTGGGGAACGGCCTGCGCACCTCGAATCCGGCGCCTTCGCGCTGTCGGTGCGCGGTGACCACGCTGCGGACCGGCCGTTCGCGCAGGGTCGCGTCGGTGCGGGGGAGGCGTGGCAGGACCATGATGTCGGGAACGGTGACGGCGGGCATCGGGACCTCCTCGGGAGTTGGTGTCCATGTCAACCAACCGTGACTACACTTCATTCCCATGGTCCGGTGGTTGAGTGACGACGAGCAGGCGACGTGGCAGGCCTACGTGCGGCTGCGCCAGCGTTTGGACGGGGCGATCTCCGCCGGACTGGCCGAGGACGGCCTGTCCCTGGCGGACTACGAGTTGATGGTGGCGTTGTCGGCGGCCCCCAACGGGTGCCTGCGCGCCAAGGAGCTGGCCACCGAGGTGTGCTGGGAGAAGAGCCGGTTGTCCAAGCATCTGGCCAGGATGGACGCACGCGGACTGGTCGAGCGGCGGCCCGCCGAAGAGGATGCCCGCGGCATCATCGTGCAGCTCACGCCGGAAGGGCGCGTCGCGCTGGAGCGGGCCGCGCCCAATCACGTCGATCTGGTCCGTCGCGTCTTCGTCGAGTTGATGACGCCGGGTGAGGCGCGGGCGCTGCGCGCGCTGGCGGACAAGGTGATCGCCGAGGTGGAGCAGGTCACCGAACTCGGCGCCTGAGCGCCGGACGCCACTCGCCGCTATCCGGCTTCGGCGTCGTGCCGCCGCCATCGATGCCACCACCGGCGGCGCGGGCGCGGCGCTGTCCGGTCGTCCTGCGTCCGGGTGGCCGCACTGCCGGGCCGCGCGCGCTGGTGCCGCTCGGCTTCGCGCGCGTGCCGCCATTGCTCGACGATCTCGTCCGCGTTCACCGGAGCGATCGGGACGAACGGTCCTTGCGGCATCCGCAGCCAGTCCACGATGCGCTTGTTGAGTTCGCTCACGGCGGCACGCACCTCCCGTTCGCCGGTCGCGTCGCGCACGGTCTCGGGCAGGTGCTCGATATCGCGTCGCAGCAACAGCGACGGAGGAAGCAGCGCGTCACCGCTGACTCCTTCGCGGCGCAGATACGCGCGCAGCCACCAGTCCTCGTCGGGAGTGGCGCCGACGCCGGGAATCGGCTTGCCGGTGCCGGGCAGATTGTCGAATTCGCCGCGCTCGGCCGCCTCGCGGATCTGTTTGTCGACCCACGATTCGAAGGTCTGCTTCGGCGGCTTGCGCTCGGTCATCGCGACGGCTGGGTCCGCTGGTGCATGACTCCACTCTACGGAAGTCTGTAGTAGACGTGGAAAGCCTTGCAGCACAGCGTTTTACGCTGAACTTCAGGACCACGGCGTGATCGGCGGCTTCACCCAGAGCAGTTTCTCGTCGGTGTGCTCTCGCCGCGCCGCGGGATGTCGCGGATGGCGGGCGGCCCAGTCGTCCTTCTCGGTCAGCAGCCGCGCGGCCACGGTCCAGGTCTCGTCGGTGCTCGGCGGATTCGTCCCGGCGGCCCTGGCCAGTTTGAGCCGAACCGGCGCGGGCATCGCGAGCACCTCGGATTCGGTGATGCCTCGGTGCCAGAGGTAGGTCGCCAGCCGGCGCGCCTTCTCGGCGCGGCTCTTGGCCGCCGCGTCGCTGTGTGCGTAGTCGGTCACGGCAATGTCCAGTGGTCGCAGGTGTGCCGACCATTATGGCCGGAGCTCGGCCCGTCGATCGCCCGGCGCACGGCCCGGAGCCGGACGGACGCGCCGGGCCGACGGCGCCGATCGGCCGGAAAGCGCCACAGCCTCCCCATCGGTGGATGGGGAGGCTGCGTGGCGGGATGGCTCAGTACGCGCTGCTGACGTTGTCCATCGAGCCGTAGCGGTGCGCCGCGTAGTTGCAGGCGGCGACGATGTTGGCGACCGGATCCCAGATGTCGAAGGGCGTGCCGGCGACGTGGTAGGCGGCGAAGGTGGGGTCGATCACCTGGAGCAGGCCCTTGGACGGGATGCCCATGGCCGCGTTGGAGTCCCACAGGTTGATGGCCTGGGGGTTGCCGGTCGACTCACGCATGATGTTGCGGTAGATGCCGTTGTAGGTGCCGGGGATGCCGTTCGCCGACATGATGTCCAGCGCCTGGCGGATCCAGCCGTCCAGGTTGTCCGGGTAGACCGGCGGGGCCGGGGCGGGCATCGGGGCAGGCTCGGGAGCGGGAGCGGGGGCCGGCGCAGGCGCAGGCGCGGGCGCGGGCATCGGTGCGGGGATCGCCTCGGCGGCCGGCGCGGCGACCTCGGCGGCGACCGGAGCGGCGACGGCCTCCGGCTGCTGCTCGGCCACCATGGCGATGCGAGACGGGACGCTGTTGTCGGCAACGGACGCCGCGGAGCAGGCGGCCACGGCCACGACACCGGCGGCGGCGAATCCGACGGTGACGGTTTCGCGGAGCGAGGGGCGACGAAGGGCGGAAAGGCGTCTGTCAGGCATGGTTCGAATCGGTTCCTTGATCGGGGACTTACTCGATCCGGCCGCGGTTGGGCAGCACGGATCCTGCGGCGTACGCTCGTATGCGTTCGCCGAAACGGCCATGTGCTGTTGTGTGGTTTTGTTGTGGGGGACGCTGATGTCCCCGGAACGCGACGCTTCGTGCGTGCGGCACCGGATCGCCCTCGGTGGGGCTCGGCCGCTTGTCGCGCAAGACTTCGCATCCTCGATGCGAAGAGATGGGCGGAAGTATGGGATTGCGGGTCCGTTGCCGGATTCCGCTCCGCCGATCACGTGACGGGCAGTGCCTGCCGTGTGATCGTTACCGAATCGGTGTCTACAACTCCTCGGGCTGACCAAACTTCAGGTCGCTTTGTGACCTGATTGCAGAATGGTCACGCATGGTTAACGGAGGGTGAACTGATCGTGAATGACAGGTGCTGCCGATCTTGGAAAGCCCAGGGCGCGGTTGCCGAATCGTTATCCAAGCTGGGAGTTTGCCGTTAAACCTCTTGTGCTGTACGTCACAGAAATTTTCGGTCGTTTCAGTGGATTTCGGAGCCGTGGCGGGCGTATCGCTGTCCGAATTGAGACTGCTGGTGCATCTGGGAAAACGTCCAGGTCACGGTGATGTCACGGGAATTGGGACCCCCGTGGAGACGAAAGAACCGTGCCCTTGCCAGCCGGTGACTGGCAAGGGCACGGTTCTCGTGTTGTGCGCCATCAGGGACTCGAACCCCGAACCCGCTGATTAAGAGTCAGCTGCTCTGCCAATTGAGCTAATGGCGCGTGCTCCGTGTTCCGGTGCGGGACAAACCTTAACAGGCCGGGGCCGCAGAAGTGAAATCGTGTCCTGACCGGCGCGGATGTGACGCGCTCCCACCCCGGTAACGCGGGGGTGTGGCCCGGTGATCTAGAGGTGGTAACGCTGCAGTGACGGACAAGGTGTTCACATTGGCCTGGACGTGACGCACTGGCAGAATGTCCGATTGTGGTTTCGACCGCCCGCGTACACGGCGGGGTGAGCGGCGTGGTGGTCGGCATCCGAAGCCATCGGTGTGTCCTGGAGCACCGAGACTTTGAAACGGGGTTGAAATGAGTGTTGGTCTGGGTCGGCGCGAGCGTAAGCCGGCCAAACGGTGGTCGCTACGCACGTTCGCGGGACCGGTGATCGTCGTCGCGGTCGCCGCGCTGGCATCGACGGGATGTTCGGCATCCGACGCCGCCGATGCGGCCCAGGTGGCCATCGACCGCAACCCCATCACGGAATTGATCAAACCCAAGCTGATGTCGCCGGTGAAGGACGGTGAAGTCGGCGTGTCGCCCGGCGTGCCGCTGGCGTTCAAGGTGGAGGACGGCAAGTTCACCAACGTGAGCCTGGTCAGCCCGCAGGGCAAGGCGGTGGAGGGCAAGCTCGCCGCCGACGGCCGGTCGTGGGAGACCACCGAGGTGCTCGGCTACGGCAAGACCTACCGGTTGAAGGCGGACGCGATCGGGCTCGGCGGCGCGAACTCCGCGACGCTGAGTTTCACCACGAGCTCCCCCGGTAACCAGACCAAGCCGTACCTGGTCCCCGGTGAGGCGGAGATCGTCGGCATCGGCCAGCCGGTGGCCGTCCAGTTCGACGAGAACATCCCGGACCGGAAGGCCGCGCAGGACGCGATCAAGATCACCACCGAGCCGCCGGTGGAGGGCGCGTTCTACTGGGTGAACAATCGTGAGGTGCGCTGGCGGCCGGAGCATTTCTGGGCGCCGGGGACGAAGGTCACCGTCGATGTGAACGTCTACGGGCGCAATCTCGGCAACGGTCTGTACGGGCAGGACAACATCCACTCGTTCTTCACCATCGGCGACGCGATGGTCTTCACCGCCGACGACGACACCAAGCAGGTGACCGTTGAGCTGAACGGTCAGGTGATCCGCACCATGCCGACCTCGATGGGCAAGGACAGCACGCCCACCGACAACGGCGTCTACATCGTGGCCGACCGGCACGAGAAGATCATCATGGACTCCTCCACCTACGGCGTCGCGGTCAACTCGCCCGACGGGTACAAGACGCCGGTGGACTTCGCGACGCGCCTGTCCTACAGCGGCATCTTCTTCCACTCCGCGCCGTGGTCGGTGGGAGCCCAGGGGTACAGCAACACCAGTCACGGCTGCCTGAACCTCAGCCCGGCGAACGCGCAGTGGGTCTTCCAGAACGCCAAGCGCGGTGACATCACGATCGTGAAGAACACCGTGGGCGGCACCCTGTCCGGTGTGGACGGCTTGGGTGACTGGAACATCCCGTGGCCGGTCTGGAAGGCGGGTAACGCCGAGGACAACCGCTGAGCCGAAGCGAACGCCGAACGGGCCGCCGGAGCGAATCCGGCGGCCCGTTCGGCGTTCATGGTGCGGTCACGGCAGCATGTTGCAACCCAGGTGGGCGTCGCCCAGGATCGCGATAGCGCTGCCGGTGGCGGCGCACAGCAGCTTGCCGCCCGCCGAACCGGTGCCGGAGGAGCCGGTGGTGGCCAGGCCGCCCGCCGATCCGCTGGACGCCGAACCGGAGTCGGGCAGCGGGGGCAGTCCGATGCCCGCGACCGCGGTCCCGCTGGATCCGGTGACGAGGGTGGCGCCGACGAAGGCTGCGATTACCGCGGAACGCATCACGAGGTGTGTCTTTCTGGTCGAACCGGGAAGGCGCCCCAGCGACACCGTCCCACGTGCGCCGCAGTCTACGGATGAGCGGCGGATTCTGGATCGGATTTGTTTCACATTGCGGTGGGGCGCGGTGGAATGGGTTGGGGCGGTGCGAAAGTCATCGTGGCTCGGTGCCGCGGCAGCATTGGTGGTTGCCCGGCGAGCGCCGCCTGCGCATACGGCTGCGATCGGCCTGCTGGCGGGCGTTGCGGGTGGCCTGGGACATACCCTCGGAAAGCCGCTCGGCGCTGCGATCATACGCATGGCGTCGATCAGTCGTCCTGTGCCGACGACCATTTCGCGCCGTCGCCGACGCTGGGAGGATTCCGCGAAGCTTCCGCTGTGGCGGATGAACAGATTTAGGAAGAAGAGGCTGGTCCGGTGTGCGAACCGCCCTGGAGGACGGTTCGCACACCGCGACACCTGGGGTGAGCGACGGGACTCGAACCCGCGACAGCCAGGATCACAACCTGGTGCTCTACCAACTGAACTACGCTCACCATCGCCGGTGAAGAACCGGCGGGCTAGATATTAGCGTGTCGACCCGCCCTCTCCCTAATCGGCGTCCGGCGAGCTGTTGACCTGCGCCGATTCGGAGCGCTGCGCGGCGCTCTCGGACACCTCCGCGGCGATGGCGGCGATTTCGGTGGTAGAAGGGCCGGGCGGCGCGACGAACGCGGTGCGCCGGTAGTACTGCAGTTCCCGGATGGACTCCTGGATGTCGGCCAGGGCGCGATGGCTCAGCCCCTTCTCCGGCTGACCGAAGTAGATGCGCGGGTACCAGCGGCGGCACAACTCCTTGATCGAGCTCACGTCGACCATCCGGTAGTGCAGGTGGGCGTCCAGCAGCGGCATGTCCCTGGCGATGAAACCGCGGTCGGTGGCGATCGAGTTGCCGGCCAAGGGCACGGTGCGCGGGGTGGGGATGTACTGGCGGATGTAGTCGAGCACGCGCTGCTCGGCCTCTTCGAGGGTGACGGTGGAGCGGCGGACCTCATCGGTCAGCCCGGACCGCGCGTGCATCTCGGCGACCACGGCGGGCATCGCGGCCAGCGCGTCGTCGTCGGCGTGGATGACGATGTCCACGCCCTCACCGAGGATGTTGAGATCGCTGTCGGTCACGAGGGCGGCCACTTCGATCAGCTTGTCGCTGTCCAAGCGCAAGCCGGTCATCTCGCAATCCATCCACACCATGTATTTGTCGGACACCCGTGCAACATTAGCCGGGCGAAGGGCCGATGCCCGCGGTACGGCACGGCAACCCTGAAGCCGCCGAGGTGTCCAGGAACCCGACCGGTGGGGATACAGTTTCCTCCAGGTCTGAACCCGGCGTTTTCGGTGCCACAGCAAACAGCGAGTGAAGCATTCCGGTCGAGCCAGGACGGAGACGTGCGATGACCACTCCGCAGGAGAAGGCGGCCGCGGCGCGCAAAGCGGCGGACGAGGCGGCGCGGATCGCGGCGGAGGCGGCAGCCGCGGCGGAGGCCGCGGAACGCGAACTGGCCGAGCAGACGGCGGGCGGAGCCGGTGCGGCGGGGCGAGACGAACCGTCCGGAGGCCAGGCCGCCGCCCGGCAGATCGCCGCGGGCTACGCGTTCGAGGGCGCTGCACTGGACTTGGGCACCGTCGTGGTCGACGGGACGGTGGATCCCGGCGCGCGCATCCGTATCCCGATGCGGATGATGAACCGGCACGGTCTGGTCGCGGGGGCCACGGGCACGGGGAAGACGAAAACCCTTCAAAGCATCGCGGAGCAACTGTCGAGCGCCGGAGTTCCGGTGGTGCTGGCCGATGTCAAAGGCGACCTGTCGGGTTTGGCCGAGCCCGGCCGGACGAGCGAACGACTAACTACGCGCATCGCCGAGACCGGCGGGGACTGGGAGCCGGCCGGCTTCCCCACCGAGTTCGTCTCGCTGGGCACGACCGGGGCCGCGCTTCCGATCCGCGCGACGATCAGTTCGTTCGGTCCGGTGCTGCTGAGCAAGGTGCTCGGGCTGAACGAGACGCAGGAATCCACCCTGGGCCTGATCTTCCACTGGGCGGACCACAACGGCTTGGCGCTGCTGGATCTGAAGGATCTGCGCGCCGTGATCACCCATCTGACCAGCCCGGAGGGCAAGGAGGACCTGAAGGGCATCGGCGGTGTCTCCGTGGCTACGGCGAGCGTGATCCTGCGCGCACTGGCGAACCTGGAGGCCGACGGCGGCGACACGTTCTTCGGCGAGCCCGAGCTCGACCCGGCCGACCTGGTGCGGATGGTGGACGGGAAAGGGGTGATCACGCTCTTCGAGCTGGGCGCGGAGGCGGCGCGGCCGGTGATGTTCTCCACCTTCCTGATGTGGGTGCTGGCCGACCTGTTCCAGACCCTGCCGGAGGTCGGCGACGTGGACCGGCCCGTGCTGGTCTTCCTCTTCGACGAGGCGCACCTGTTGTTCTCCGACGCGTCCAAGGCGTTCCTGGATCAGGTGGAACAGACCGTCAAACTGATCCGGTCCAAGGGGGTCGGCGTGTTCTTCTGCACCCAGTTGCCCACCGACATCCCGAATCCGGTGCTGTCCCAGCTCGGCGCACGCATCCAGCACGCGCTGCGCGCGTTCACTCCGGACGATCAGAAGGCGCTGGCCAAGACCGTCCGCACCTACCCGACGACCGATGTCTACGACCTGGAACAGGCACTGACCTCGCTCGGCACCGGTGAGGCGATCGTGACGGTGCTCTCCGAGCAGGGCGCGCCGACGCCGGTGGCGTGGACCAGGATGCGGCCGCCCCGGTCGCTGATGGACACCATCGGCGCGGACGCGATCCGGTCGCGGGCGCTGTCCAGCCCGCTGGCTTCGAAGTACGCCCAGACCATCGACCGCGAGTCGGCCTACGAGCTGCTGGCCGCGAAGGTGGCCGGGGCAGCGCGGGAGCCGGAACCGGCGCCCGTCCCCGGCCGTAGCGCGACCCGCTCGGAGGAGGAGTCCGCCGCCGAGCGGATCATGCGGAATCCCGCGGTGCGCGGCTTCCTTCGCTCGGCAGCCACCGCGGCGGGACGTGAGATCACGCGCAGTCTGTTCGGCACCAGGCGCCGCTGAGCGGCCGGCCGGATCAGCGCCCGACCTCGCGGGCGAGCAGGTCGGCCGTCGTCTCCCTGCGCAGCAGTTCGCGGGCTCGGCCGTGGCGAACGGCGACGATCGGCGGACGCCCGACGCTGTTGTAGGTCGAGGCCAGGCTGTGGTGATAGGCGCCGGTGCACGGCACCGCCAGCAGTTCGCCGGGACGCAGGTCGGCGGGTAGTCGTACGTCGGCGGCGAGGATGTCGCCCGCCTCGCAGAAGCGACCGGCGACGGTCGCGGTCATCTGCGGACCGCACGGGTGACGGTTGGCGACAACGACGTCGTAGCGCGCGCCGTACAGCGCTACGCGCGGGTTGTCGCTCATCCCGCCGTCCACGGTGACGTAGGTGTGGCCGCCTTCGACGTGTTTGACCGACAGCACCCGGTACAGCGTCACCCCGGCTCGGGCGACGATCGCGCGGCCCGGCTCCAACGCGAGCACCGGGCGCGGGAAGTGATGGCGGGCGCAGCCGGCGTCGAGGGCGTCCTCCAGGATGTCGGCGAGTTCGGCGAGGTTCATTTCGGCGTCACCACCGCGATAGGCCACCGCGTGGCCGCCGCCCAGATCCAGCTGGGTCAAGACGACGCCGTGGTCCTGCCGCACCTGCGCCATCGCGGCGACCATGCGCCGCACCGCCTCGCCGTAGTGGTCGGGGTGGTGGATCTGCGAGCCCAGATGGCAGTGGAAGCCGGCCAGGGCGAGGTTCGGCCTGCGCAGCACCCGGTCGATCGCCTCCGCGGCCGAATCGCTGCCGAGCGGAAAGCCGAACTTCTGGTCGCGCACGCCGGTGCGCACCGCCGGATGACCGTGGACATCGATGCCGGGCGAGAGTCGCAGCAGCACCTGCTGCGGCGTCGTGGCCAGGGCGGACAGCAGCGTGATCTCGGTGTGCGAGTCGATCACGATGCGGCCGACCCCGCCGCGCACGGCGGCGGCCAGTTCGTCGAACGACTTCCCGTTACCGTGCAGGACGATGCGCGCCGGGTCCACACCGGCCGCCAGCGCGACGGCCAGTTCGCCCGCCGAGCACACGTCCACCGAAAGACCCTCGTGGGTAACCCAATCCAGCACCGCCCGGATCATCAGGGCCTTGCCCGCGTAGATGATCTCGGCCTCCGGGAAGGCCTTGCGATAGGCCCGGCAGCGCGACCGCACCTCCTGCTCGTCCAGGACATAGGTGGGCGTCCCGTACTGGTCGGCGATATCGGCGAGGGCGACGCCGCCGAGGGTGATCCCGCCGTCGGCGTCGTAATGCGTCTCCCGCGGCCAGACCGCGGCATCCAGGCGTGCGGGTGCTCCCGAACGCAGGGACGGGATGATGTCGAGCAGCGTCACGATGTTCTCCTGGGTCGCCCCCGCTTTCTCGAATTGCGGGGCCGATGCCAGGACTACGCCGGATACCGGGCCGGTGGGCACGCCGTTTGCGGATCCTTGACCACCGGGCGCCGCTTCTTGACAGCTCGCTGACGCGGTGGGCTCAGCTGCCGAGTTTCCGGTAGAACGCGCCCGCGATGGGAGCGGTGACCGCGCGCGGAGCGTACTGGCCTGCCACGCTCATTCCCTTGCTGATCAGGCCGGGGACCACACGCATCTTGTTGCGGGCGAGCGCGTCGATGGACACCTTGGCGGTGTACTCCGAGGACACCCACATGAAGTCGGGCACCATCCGGTCGACGATGGAGGCCTCGGCGGGGTCCGGGATCTCGGTGCGGACCGGACCGGGCGCCAGCAAGGTGACGTGCACCCCGGAACCTTTCAGCTCACCGCGCAGCGATTCGGAGAAGGTGTTGGCGAACGCCTTGCTCGCCGCGTAGGTGGCGTTGTTGGGGATCGGCATGTTGCCCGCGGCCGAGCCGCTGATCAGGATGCCGCCGCTGCCGCGGGCGAGCATGCCGGGCAGCACCGCCAGCGTCAGGTCGTGCACGGCGACGGCGTTGAGTTCCATCTGCGCGCGCTCGTAGGCCGGGTCGAGTTCGGCGATCGCGCCGAAGGTCGCGATACCCGCGTTGTTGCACAGAACGGCGATCTCGCGGGTCGCCAGTTCTTTCACCAGCTCACCGCGCTGGTCGCGGTCGGCCAGATCGACCGCGCGCACCTCGGCGGTGATGCCGTGGGCCAGGGTCAGCCGCTGCGCGAGCTCGGTGAGCAACTCCTCGCGGCGGGCGACGAGGATCAGCGAGTAGCCGCGGGCGGCGAGTTCGGCGGCGAGCGCGGTGCCGATGCCGGAGGAGGCGCCGGTGACGACCGCGCGGTTCTCGGAGGTGGGGGAGGGCAGGCTCACTCGATGCAGCCTAGGCGACGTGGCGCGGTGGTCCGCCGCACGATCCCCGGCTCGGCATCCGTGCCGTGGCCGAGGCGGCCGGGCGGATGGCCCGGCCGCCGCCCGCTCACAGCCGCGCGGCCAAGCGGGTGCCCTGGTCGATGGCTCGTTTGGCGTCCAGTTCGGCGGCCAGTTCGGCGCCGCCGATGAGGTGCGGGCTCATCCCGGCGGCGCGCAGCGGGGCCTCCAGGTCGCGCACGGATTCCTGGCCCGCGCAGACGACGACGTTGTCGACCGGGATCAGCTGGGGCCGTTGCCGTTTCTCGCCGAAGCTGATGTGCAAACCACTGTCGTCGATGCGTTCGTAGTTGACGCCGCCGATCTGCTCGACGCCCTTGGCCTTCAGCGCGGCGCGGTGCACCCATCCGGAGGTCTTGCCCAGGTCCTTGCCGAACGGCGTCGACTTGCGTTGCAGCAGAACGACTTCGCGCGCCGCCGGCGCGGGCCGGGGCGTGGTGAGCTGTCCGGGGACCTGCTCGTCGTCGGAGGTGACGCCCCACTCCTCCTTCCACTCGTCCAGTTTGAGCGTGGGATGGCCTTCCACGGTGAGGAATTCGCTCACGTCGTAGCCGATGCCGCCCGCGCCGATCACGGCGACGCGCTTGCCGACCGGCTTCTCCTCCCGCACCAGCTCGGCGTACGACAACACCATGGGGTGGTCGATGCCGGGGATGTCGGGGATCCGCGGTCGCACGCCGGTGGCGAGCACGATCTCGTCGTAGCCGCCCGCGATGAGCTCGTCCGCGCCGACGCGCTTGTTCAGATGCACCGTGACGCCGGTGAGCTCGAGCATCCGGGTGTAGTACCGGATCGACTCGCTGAACTCCTCTTTGCCGGGGATGCGGCGGGCGATGTCGAACTGGCCGCCGATCTTGTCGTCGGCCTCGAACAACTCGACGCGGTGGCCGCGTTCGGCGAGGTTCACCGCCGCGGAAAGCCCGGCCGGACCCGCGCCGACCACGGCGACGCGCTTGCTGCGGCGGGTCGGCAGCAGCTTCAGCTCGGTCTCGTGCCCGGCGCGCGGATTGAGCAGGCACGACACGGTCTTGTGCTGGAAGGCGTGGTCGAGGCAGGCCTGGTTGCACGCGATGCAGGTGTTGATCTCGTCGACGCGATCCTGCGCGGCCTTGTTCACCCATTCCGGGTCGGTGAGGAAGGGACGGGCCAGCGAGACCAACTGCGCGTCACCGCGGGTGAGGATCTCCTCGGCGACCTCGGGCATGTTGATCCGATTGGACGCGCACACCGGGATGGTCACCCGCGCGGAGATCTTGGCGGTGAATTCGACGAAGGCGGCGCGGGGCACCGAGGTGACGATGGTCGGCACCCGAGCCTCGTGCCAGCCGATGTCGGTGTTCAGGATGTTCGCCCCGGCGGCTTCCAGTTCGGTGGCCAAGGCGACGATCTCGTCGAAGGTCTGTCCCTTCTCCACCAGTTCGGCCATCGACAACCGGAAGACGATGATGAAGTCCGGGCCGACCGCGGCGCGGGTGCGGCGCACGATCTCCACCGCGATCCGGCGCCGGTTCTCCGGGGAGCCGCCCCACGCGTCGGTGCGCTTGTTGGTGCGCGGCGCGAGGAACTGGTTGATGAAATAACCTTCACCGCCCATGATCTCGCAGCCGTCGTACCCGGCGAACTGGGCGAGTTTCGCGCAGCGGGCGTAGTCGTCGATGGTGCGCTCGATGCCTTTCGCCGACA
This sequence comes from Nocardia beijingensis NBRC 16342, assembly GCF_001612785.1. Classification (GTDB taxonomy): domain Bacteria; phylum Actinomycetota; class Actinomycetes; order Mycobacteriales; family Mycobacteriaceae; genus Nocardia; species Nocardia beijingensis. The sequence continues at coordinate 164,223 of NZ_BDBC01000020.1, read as the reverse complement.
GCGCGCGCGGCCGGAACGGGTTGATCGGGGCCTTGATCGATGACGCCGACACGCTGCCGGGCATGTACGAGTAGCGACCGGCGTGCAGGATCTGGATGGCGATCTTGCCGCCGTGCTCGTGCACCGCCCTGGTGATCGTCCGGTGCCGGTACGCCTCGGTCTTGTTGGTCAGCTTCGCGCCGAACGGCAACAGCCAGCCCGCGCGATTCGGCGCGTAGCCGCCGGTGATGATCAGGCCCGCGCCGCCGCGGGCGCGTTCGGCGAAGTAGGCGGCCAGCTTGTTGGTGTCCCAGGCGCGGTCCTCCAGCCCGGTGTGCATCGACCCCATCACCACGCGATTGCGCAGGGTGGTGAAGCCGAGATCCAGCGGCTCGAGCAAATGGGGGAAGGAACTCATGGGTGTGGTCGCCTTTCTCCGTCCGCGTGCGGGGCTGTCGCGCGCGGGTGCAGTGCTTGCAGAACTTCGTCGCACCATTCGACGAATCCCGCCTCGACGCGGACGCCCGCGCGCAGGACGAGGTACTGGTGCAGGGCCGTCCCGGCGAGCCGGCCGGGGTCGGGGAAGTCGCGCTTCTCGATGCGCCGGTACAGCTCGAGCCGCTGGGCGTGCTGGTCGCGGTGGCGGGCCACCTCGGCGCGCAACGCGGTGACGTCGCCGTAGGCCGCGGCGCGGATCTTCACGGCGAGTTCGTTGCGCGGAGTGGCGGTATCGCTCGGCGCGGCGATCCAGCGCGCGAGTTCGGCGCGTCCGGTCTCGCTCACCGAGTAGACCTTCTTGTCCGGCCTGCCCTCCTGGACCACGGTTTCGCCGTCGACCCAGCCGGACTCTTCCATGCGCTTGAGGACGCGATAGATCTGCTGGTGGGTGGCGTTCCAGAAGTAACCGATGGATTTGTCGAAGCGGCGCGCCAGCTCATAACCCGAGCCGGCGCGCTCGGTCAGCGATACCAGCAACGCGTGCTCGAGTGCCATGCGGTGAGGATAGCCGTGACACTCGGTACTATGCAACTGGGTGCATAAGGATGTGATCGGTCCCGATTTCGGCCGGACTCGCGGCGGCCCGCGCATTAAGCTGCGCGGCATGACCGAGGTGAACGCCAGGGCGACCGTCGGGCAGGCCGCCGGGCGCGGGCAGGTGGTGGCGTGGGGGCTGTGGGATTGGGGGTCTTCGGCATTCAACGCCGTGATCCTGACTTTCGTCTTCTCGGTGTATCTCACCGACAAGGTCGGTGACGATCTGCCCGGCGGTGTCTCCGCCAGCGCGTGGCTGGGGTGGGCGCTCGGCATCGCGGGCCTGATCGTGGCGTTGACCGCGCCGGTCAGCGGACAGCGCTTCGACGCCTCGGCCAAACGCAAGGGCTCGCTCGGTGCGCTGACCGCGCTGACCATCGCGGCGATGACGCTGATGTTCTTCGTGCACGACGACTACCACGACCTGTGGTTCGGCCTGGTGCTGCTGGCGTTCGCGTCGGCCTGCTTCGAACTGGCGAACGTGCCGTACAACGCGATGCTGCGGCAGGTGTCCACGCCGCTGACCGTCGGCCGGGTCTCCGGATTCGGCTGGGCGATGGGCTATTTCGGCGGCATCTTCCTGCTGCTGATCTGCTACTTCGGCTTCATCGCCGGCGAGGGCGACAACCGCGGGCTGCTCGGCGTGCCCACCGACGAGGGGCTCAACATCCGCCTGGTCGCGGTGCTGGCCGCCGTCTGGTTCGCCGCCTTCGCGCTTCCGGTGCTGTTCGCGGTGCCCGAGCTGCCGCGCACCGACGCCGATCCCGGCGCGGCGAGTGCGGGCTTCCTCGGCTCGTACCGGGTGCTGTGGCGCGATCTGCGCGAACTGTGGCGCGTCGACCGGCGCACGGTCGGCTTCCTGGTGGCCAGCGCCGTTTTCCGGGACGGCCTCGCCGGGGTGTTCACTTTCGGCGCGGTCCTGGCGGTGCGGGTGTACGGGATCGCCGACTCGGATGTGTTGCTGTTCGGCATCGCCGCCAATGTCGTTGCGGCGCTGGGCGCGATCGTCGCGGGGCGCTTCGACGACCGGGCCGGGCCGAAGGTCGTCATCGTGGTGTCCCTGGCCGCCATGCTGGTGTGCGGGCTGGCGCTGCTCGTGGTGTCCGGACCGCTGATGTTCTGGATCTTCGGGTTGCTGCTCACCGTCTTCGTCGGTCCGGCGCAGGCGGCGGCGCGCTCGTTCCTGACCCGCCTCGCGCCGCCGGGCCGCGAGGGGCAGCTCTTCGGCTTGTACACGACCACAGGGCGGGCGGTGTCGTTCCTCGCGCCGAGTCTGTTCGGCCTGTTCGTCTGGCTGTTCGGCACGGACCGGGCGGGCATCGTCGGCCTGCTGGTGGTGCTCGCGGCCGGGCTCGCGGTGCTGCTGCCGGTGCGGTCGCCGGATCCGGTCGCCGCGGCGCGCGACGACGTCGAGCAGGCGCGGCCCGTCGAGTGAGCTAGCGCCGCTTCGGTGGCCGCCAGCCGCCCATGCCGAGCGCGATCAACCGCATCTGCTGGACGGTGCGATCGATGATCGCTTGCTCGTCGCGCGGTGCGGCCGACACGTAGGCAGCGATTCCGTCGGTCACCGTGGTGACCATCAGGTCGGCGGCGATCTCCAGGTCTCGCGGCGTCCAGGAGTCCAAAACCCGGATCCGGGACAGATCGGCGACCAGTTCGCGCACGATCAGCTGGATCTCCCTGGCGATGGCCGTGCGCAGCGCGGCGGACCCGCCGTGGCGCTCCCTGGTGAGGAAGCCGAACAGTTCCCGTTTGGGGCCGACTTGCGTGAACACGAAGCGCACCGTGTCCGACAGGCCCGCGTCGGCATTGCGGCGGACTTCCCGCAGCGCCAGCCGCAGCGCCGTGACGCCGTCGTCGACCAGGGTGGCGCCCAGGTCCTCCAGCGACGCGAAGTGCCGGTAGAAGGCCGTGGGCACGATGCCCGCCGAGCGGGCGATCTCCCGCAGGCTGAGCGCGGCGAATCCGCGCTCGGCGGCCAGCGCGAGGGTGCCGTCCAGGAGGGCCTGCCTGGTCCGCTCCTTGCGTTCGCCTCGGGTCGCTGCCTGCTCACTCATCCCGGTGAGCATACATCCGTTCACCATTCGACCTATCTCCAGATGTAGTTCGAGTCACATGTTTCACCGGTTGACACCTAGCCCCGGTCATCGGTCACACTAGTTGAGTGTACAGACGTGCACTGAAATTCGGTCGCACGTCGTCAGCCCGACAAGAGGCACGGAGAACTAATGGTGGATCTCATCAACCTGGTGCAGACCCTGACCTCGCCACACCCGCTGGATCGCTATCTGGAGCTGGTCCGCCCCACCCTCACGGTGCGGGACATGCGGGCCGAAATCACTCACGTGCGCCGCTCGGCGCCGGGTTCGGTCACGCTCACGCTGCGCCCGACCCGGCAGTGGAAGGGCCACGTCGCCGGACAGTACGTCCAGATCGGCGTGGTGATCGATGGCGTGCGGCACACGCGGTGCTATTCGCCGGTGAACCCGGAAGGCGATCGGGATCGCAGCATCCAGCTGACCGTGAAAGCGCATCCGGACGGCTTGGTGTCGCAATACCTCTACCGCAACGCCGTCCCCGGCATGGTGGTCGACCTGACGCCCGCCGACGGCGTGTTCCGGTTGCCGCGGCCGCGGCCGCGGCGCGTGCTGCTGATCAGCGGCGGTAGCGGCATCACGCCGGTGCTGTCCATGCTGCGCACGCTCGCCGCGGAGGAGCATCCTGGCGAGGTCGTCTTCCTGCACTACGCGAAATCGCCCGACGCGCTGCCGCATCGAGCGGAGCTGGACGCGATCGCGCGACGGCACCCGAACTTCCGCGTCGAACTGCGCTATCCGCGCCGCACGCAGGACCTGCCGCCGAAGGTGGATCCCGATGCGCCGTGGGTGGACATCGCCCAGCCGAAGGGCGACGGATATTTCGACTACGACGAACTGGAGCGCGTCGCGCCGTGGTTCGCCGACGCGGAAACCTTCGTCTGCGGCCCACCGGCGCTGATGGACGCGGTGCGCACGATCTACGAGGCCGAGCAACTCGCGGACCGGCTGCACTCCGAGGAGTTCACACTGTCGCTCGCGCCGGTGGACGCCGCCGACGCGCACGGCACCGTCAGCTTCTCGGCCAGCGGCGTGAGCGCGCCGAACAACGGCGCCACGCTGCTCGAGCAGGCCGAATCCGCCGGCCTCAGTCCCGAGTACGGCTGCCGCATGGGGATCTGCTTCTCCTGCACCGCGGTGCGCCGCTCCGGCTGCACGCGCAACCTGCGCACCGGCGAGACCGACACCGACCCCGACCAGCCGATCCAGCTGTGCATCAGCGCACCGGTCGGCGACGTCGACATCGACATCTGATTCACGAAGGGGAGCGAATCATGACCATCCTGACCGAAACCGAGAACGGACCGCTGGTCCTGAGCCCGGACCAGATCGAAGAGCTCGGCCGCGAACTCGACGAGCTGCGCGCCGCGATCGTCGCCGACCTCGGCGAACGCGACCGGGAATACCTCTACTCGATCATCAAGGCGCAGCGCGGATTCGAGATCGCCGGGCGCGGCCTGATGTATCTGGGCTTCCTTCCGCCCTTCTGGCTGGCCGCGGTGGCGGCGCTGAGTGTGTCGAAGATCCTGGACAACATGGAGATCGGCCACAACGTGATGCACGGCCAGTACGACTGGATGCGTGAGCCCGGCCTGAATTCCCGTGTCTTCGAATGGGACACCGTCTGCCCGGCCGACCAGTGGAAGCACTCGCACAACTACCTGCACCACACCTACACCAATATCCACAACAAGGACCGCGACATCGGCTACTCCATCCTGCGCATGGACGAGGCGCAGGAGTGGAACGTGCTGCGGCTCGGTCAGCCGCTGTACGCCTTCGTGCTCATGATGCTGTTCGAGTGGGGCGTCATGGGCCACGACCTCGAGGTCGAGAACATCCTGGCGGGGAAGAAGAAGTGGCCGGAGGTCAAGCGGCTGCTGCTCGGCCAGTGGCGCAAGGCCGGCAAGCAGGTGCTCAAGGACTACCTGGTGTTCCCCGCGCTGACCGGGCCGCTGTTCTTCCACACCTTGGCCGGTAACGTCACCGCCAACCTGGTGCGCAACGTGTGGGCCTTCGCCATCATCTTCTGCGGTCACTTCCCGACCGGCGTACAGACGTTCACCGAGGAGGAGACCGCGGACGAGACCCGCGGCGAGTGGTACATCCGGCAGATGCTCGGCTCGGCCAACATCACCGGCAGCAAGCTGTTCCACATCATGTCCGGGAATTTGTCGCATCAGATCGAGCACCATCTGTTTCCCGACCTGCCCGCCAGCCGTTATCCGGAGATGGCGCCGACCGTGCGCGCATTGTGTGAAAAGTACGGTTTGCCGTACAACACCGGCCCGCTCGGTAAGCAGATCGGCTCGGTGTGGAAGAAGATTTTCAAGCTGGCACTGCCGCCGCGCTGGGTCGAGAGCGAGCCGTCGCCCGGTGTTATCGTGATGCGTCAGCGAAAGGCGAGCGAAGCGGGCGTGTGAATGATCGGGAAATTCGAGAGCCGCAAGGATCTCATTCAGGAATTGACGTCCTCCGGCGCCAAGCACGTCGGCAATATCGCCAACATCATCACGGGGACCGTCTCCGAGGTCACCAGGGAGATCGGTGAGTGGATCACCGACGCCATCGAGATGAACGAGGCGGCGGCCGCGGCGCGCAAGGACGCGCAGGCGCAGCGGGATCTCGATCGTGACCTCGGCGACGAGGCCGAGGTCACGGTGCCGAAACCGCGGGCGGACGCGACGGAGGCGTTTCTCGACGCCGAGGTGGTCGAGCCCGAGGTGGACGAGCCGCGCTGATCACCACACCGGCAGCCTGCGCCGGTGCTGGAGGACGTCGGTGATCAGATCCTGATACCCGTCGAGCAGTTCGGCGAGCCTGGACCATTGCAGGTGGGCTTCCCCGCCCGCCTGCGCCGGGTGCGGCCCGCTCGTGATCTCCTCGTCCAAAGAGTGACGAGCGGCAACCCATTTGGCCGCGATTCGGTCGATGACCGCGCCGAGCGTCTCGGTGTGCAGGGAAGCACCTTCCCGGTGCTGCACGTTCGCGGCCACCCAGGCGTCGATCCGCGCGATCCATTCCGCGCGGCAGCCGTCGATGTTCTCCACTTGCTGGGTGCACGCCGCGACGCGGGTGCTGGATGCCTCCGGGGCGTGTGCCCGCTCCAGCGCCCGCTGCCGTCGCTCATGGCAGTCGACGAGTTTCCGCGCGGCGTGCAGCACGCTGTGCCGGTGCTGGTCGTCGCCTGGTTCGCGAATCGCGCGAAGGAGTGCGGACGGCGGCGGAAGCTCTTCGGCTCCGAAACTGCGCTGAGCGTATTGGGTGGGCATGACATACCTCTGCGACACGATGAATCCTGGATACGCCAGGGCCGAGGGGGATTTCGGGGAGGGGCGCCCCTCGGCTCCGGCGCAGTCCCGCACCCGGCTGCCATCCCACGTTCCACCGGCACGGCAGAGAAACCGGGAATTCCGCGACGATGCGAGAGAAGACGGTCCGAGAAATCGGGACACTTTCAGGAAAGCGCGGTAGCGGAAGCCACGCAACACTCTGGTCTGCGAATCCGAAAGCTGCCGGGAAATCGTTATGTTCCGTTACGGATAGGTCAACCGGCCACGCGCGGGGCCTGGCGTTCCGAGAATTGGCGAGCGTATGGGCAGCAACCGATTCCGCGTGAGCGCTGCGCGCCGCTGCCCGATCGGCTAGCCTCGGTATTCGTGCCCGCCTACGTGTCATCGCCGGAGCTGACATTCGGCTTCATGTTCGCACTGGAAGACCCTGAGCGAATCGCGGAGGTCGTGCGTAATCTGATCGTCCGCAAAACCGTCTCGGTCTTCCGGCTCGCCCGGCTCTCCGACGACGACGGCCCGCCGGAGCGCTACGTGGTCAACTGGGCGGTCATCCCGCAGATCTCGATCACCACCGCCGCGCCGGACGAAGAGGAACTGCGCACCACCCGCACCATGCTGGTCAACGCGTTTCTCAGCGAGGACGGCGAGGTCAGCCTGTATTCGGCGCAATCGAGCGGCCCGGCCTGAGGCCGGCCGTCCCGGATGACGCGCATCCGGGACGGCCGAACCGTTCAGCCGATCGGGACGGGAGCGTCGAGCCGTCCGGACCGGGCGAGTGAGAACAGCCCGCCCGCCGCGACAGCGCCGACGGCGACGAGCGCGGCCCACGCCAGTGCGGTCATCCCGGCTTCGCGCGTGCGGTCGAGCAGCGCTCCGATGCCCAGATTCCCGAGGAGGATGCCGATGCCGACGATGGTGTTGTAGAGGCCGTAGTGCGTCGCCACCAGACGGTTGCCCGACAGCGCGACCACGGTGTCCATCTCGAACGGAAACACCGCTGCCGCACCGATTCCCAGTACGGCGGCGGTGGCGAGCAGCGCGCCGATCGCGGGCCACACGCCGATGCCGGTGCCGGGGATCAGCACCAGCGGAACGAACGCGGACGCGAGGATCGCCATGCCCATTGCCAGGCTGTGCGCGCGGCCCCACCGCTGCCCGAACCAGCGGGTGATGCGCAGTTGCCCGGCGATCGCGATCAGCCCGGACAGCACGAACACCGCCGTCATCAGCATCGTCGCCGAGTCGCCCGCGATCCGCGCGGCGTGCACGGGCAACGCCAGGTAGACCTGGAAGGCCAGGACCGATGAGCTGATCATCGCCGCGGCGAACAGCAGGAACGGGCGGTTGGCCAGTACTACGCGCCAATCATCCAGCACCGAAGTGGTTTTCGGTTCGGCCCGGTGCTGCGGGAGCGCGCGCAATTGGGCGAGCGTCAGCACGCCGAACACCACGGCGGCGCCCGTGGCGGTCGCGCGGAAGTCGACGGCCATCAGCGCGAGTCCCGCGATCGGGCCGAACAGGATGCCCGCCTGGTAGAAGACGTTGAACACGGCGAACGCCTCCACCCGGCGCTCACCCGAATCCACCGCCAGATACGCGCGGACCGCGGGGTTGAACAGCGCGCCCGCGAAACCGGTCGCGGCCGAGGCCACCAGGAGCGCGGGCAGTGTGTCCGCGACCGCGAGCAGCGCGAAACCGCCGGTGCGCAGCAGACATCCGGCCACGATGAGCGGTTTGTAGCCGAGTCGGTCGGCCAGCGTGCCGCCGACGAGGAACATGCCCTGCTGGGCGAAGTTGCGGATGCCGAGGACCAGCCCCACCGCCCACGCGGCGAGCCCGAGCGGACCGGCCAGGTAACCGGCCAGGTAGGGCATCAGCATGTAGAAACCGGTGTTGATGGCGAACTGATTGACCATCAGCATGCGGCTGGGCCGGTTGAAGCCGCGGAAGGTGGTGATCAGGCCGGTCATCGCGTCCGCTCCCGCCCGGCGCCACGCGGATCGACCACCGTCGTGCATCGGGTCCACGAGACCGCGACGGCATCGCCGGGATGTGCGATGTGCCGCGGTGCGGCGGGCGGTGCGACGCCGAGCAGGCCGTGCTCGCGGCAGTAGTCGTCGTTGTACACCGTGTCGAAGTAGCGCAGCGGACCGTCGGGGAAGACCGCGGCGATCCGTGTGGCCGGATCGCCGGTGCGGGCCAGCCAGCCCGCGACCAGGGCTACCGCGCCGACGCTCCAACCGCCGCTGGCGTGGTGGGTCGCGGCGAGCCTGCGGCAAGCCCACACCGCCTCCGCGGGCGCGACCCAGTGGACCTCGTCGAACGCCGAATAATCGACGTTGTCCGGATGGATACTCGAACCCAGCCCGCGCATCAGCCGCGGCCCCGCGGGCTGTCCGAAGATCGTGGACGCCACGGTGTCGACGCCGACCAGGCGCAGGTGCGGGAAGTATCGGCGCAGCGTGCGCGTGATTCCCGCGGAATGGCCGCCCGTGCCGACCGAACAGACCAGGACGTCGATCCGCCCCAGCTGGGCGACCAGCTCGAGCGCCAGGGTCTGATAGGCGTCGCGGTTGTCGGGATTGCGGTACTGGTCCGGGCACCACGCCCGGGGTTCGCGCGCCAGCAGTTCGGCGACGCGGTCACGGCGCGCCTGCTGCCAGCCGCCGGTCGGGTGCGGCTCGGTGACCAGTTCCACCCGCGCGCCGTAGGCCGCGAGCATGCGATGCATGAGCGGTTCCATCCCGGGATCGGTGACCAGCGTGACCGGGTGGTGGTACACCATGCCCGCCAGCGCGAGGCCCAAACCCAGAGTGCCGCTGGTGGATTCGATGATCGGTGCGCCCGGAGCGAGGTCGCCGCGCGCGATGGCGCGTTCGACCATGTGCAGCGCGGGCCGGTCCTTCATCCCGCCGGGGTTGGCGCCCTCCAGTTTGGCCCAGAAGCCGCGACCGTCCGGTCGCGTCGCGCCGTCGAGCGGTTCGGTGATCCAGAGCACCGGAGTGTTGCCCACCATGGTGGCCGGACGCGGACAGCGCTGGGCCACCGTCAGGAGACTCGCCGGGCTGGCGAGCGGGGACGTCTCGCGTGGAGCTGGATCGGGCACAGCCGGGTTCTGCAGCGCAGAAGTCATGGGGAATCGTCGATTCTGTGCGGTCGCCGTGCGGCGACGGTGTGAGTGCGGACTTCGCACGAACACCGGCCGGGCCCCGGCAGGCTCCGGCCTGACGCTGACCGATCAGTTCCGATCGATGCCGAATCGAGTGAGTCTGTCTCTGCCCGGATACACCGGGAGGGTCGCGACCGGGGGTGCGCGCACACCGCCCTGGAGCGCGGACACGGGCGTCACCAGCAACACCGACACGGCCGCGAGCAGCACCAACAGCAGCAGCGAGACAGCGCGCGGCAGGGCGGCGAGCACCCCGTCGGCGGGCACGTGCCGGTCCGGCTCGGCGACGTGCTGATGCCGGTCGGCGAGGATCGCCGGGGAGACGGTGGAGACCATGCCCGGCCCGGACGCTTCGATGTGGGCGTGTGAGGCGACGACGTGGCCGAAGACGTGGCACTGGGGCACCGCCATGGCGACCACCCACACGGTGTACGCGAGTACCACGATCACCCGGATCACCGGTAGCCGCAGCGCGCCGAACGTCACGCCTTCCGATGGTACAAGTCCGTCCGCACCGGGATCGGCGGGTGGGATCGGCGCCGCGAGTGGCATCGGCTGCGGCGCAACGCGCCTCGTTTGCCGAAGACCGCCGTGCACCCCGATTCGTTGGCGTGTCGGTATCGGATGGTGCCGTTCGCGGGCGGCCGGATACGCGACAATCAGGACATCTATTGGTTGTGGCATGGATCACAGCAACCAAAGGAGCGTTGCTCATGGAACTCGAGAAGCCCGCCGCGCCGCCCAGCCCGATTCGTGTTCGAGGCGATCTGGACCCCGCGCTGTCCCGATGGCTGTGGCTGGTCAAATGGCTGCTGGCGATTCCGCACTACGTTGTGTTGTTCTTCCTGCACATCGCGTACGCGGTGCTGACGGTGGTCGCCTTCGTCGCCATCCTGATCACCGGCAGATACCCGCGTCGGCTGTTCGACTTCAACGTCGGCGTCATGCGCTGGGGATGGCGGGTGACCTTCTACGCGCTCTCGGTGCTCGGCACCGACAAGTACCCGCCGTTCAGCCTGCGACCGGACGGGGACTACCCGGCCGACTTGGAGATCGACTATCCGGAGACGTTGCATCGTGGTCTGGTGCTGGTGAAGTGGTGGTTGCTGGCGATTCCGCACTATCTGATCGTCGCCGCGGTGGTGAGCGGCGGCATCGCGGTCGCCGGGAGCGATGGTGACGACTGGGGCGGCGGCTCCCTCTCGTTGCTGAGCATCCTGCTGATCGTCGCGTTGATCGCGTTGTTGTTCACGGCGCGCTACCCGCAGGGGCTCTACGACTTCGTGATGGGCGTCAACCGCTGGATCATCCGGGTGCAGGCCTACGCCGGTCTGATGCGGGACGAGTACCCGCCCTTCCGGCTCGACCAAGGCGCTCGCGAGTCCGACTGAACCGGATATCGCCATCGAATTCGCCCGCCGAGGTCAGCGGGCGGATTCGTATATCCGCCGGACCACGTCCTCGATCTCGGGTTCTTCGATCGACAGGTCCCGCACTTCGGCGCGGTCGGACACCGCGGCGAGCAACTGCGCGGCCGTGATCTGCTCCGGATCGAAGGCCAGTCGCTGCCGCATGCCGTCGCCTTCGCTGCCGAGCAACTGGGCCGAGGGTAGATCGTCGAGGTCGGGCGACGGTTCGGCCAGGTCGACCACCAGCACCCGGCGCGCCCCGACGGTGGCCGCCAAGCCGGTCAGCGACCCGTCGTACACCAAACGGCCGTGGTCGACGACGAGCACACGCTCGCAGAGCCTTTCGATGTCGCCCATATCGTGGGTGGTGAGCAGCAGGGTGGTGCCGCGCTCGGCCCGCTCGGCGCGCAGGAACTCGCGCAATCGCTGTTTGGACAGCACATCGAGGCCGATCGTCGGCTCGTCCAGGATCACCAGCTCGGGCGAATGCAGCAGTGCCGCGGCGACTTCCGCGCGCATGCGCTGGCCCAGCGACAGCTGGCGCACGGGTGTGTCGAGCGTATCGGCCATTTCCAGCTGCTCGATCAGCTCGTGCGCGCGCTTGCGCGCCGCCTCTGGCTCCAACCGGTGGATCGCGCCGAGTATCGAGAACGATTCGCGCAGGGGCAGATCCCACCACAGCTGGGAGCGCTGGCCGAATACGACGCCGATCCGCCCGGCCAGTTCACGTCGCTGCCGCACCGGGTCCAGCCCGCAGGTGCGCACGGCGCCGGAGGTGGGCACCAGGATGCCGGTGAGCATCTTGATCGTGGTGGACTTGCCCGCACCGTTGGCGCCGATGTAGCCGACGGCGGCGCCCCGCTCGATCCGGACGGTCATCCCGTCGACCGCGGTGAGCGTCTCGCGGCGCCTGCGCCAGCGGCGGCCGTCCTTGCGATACAGGACGAACTGTCTGGTGAGACCATCCATCTCGATGATCGCCTCCGGGCTGCCGATCCGGTCGGTGTTCATCCGCCGCCTCCCTGGTAGTGCCGAGTGCCCGAGCGCCACAAACCCAGCGCCAGCAGCCAGACCCACAGCGCCGCCACCGGCGTGAGCCAGGCCAGCCAGGTGGGCAGCAGCGGCGGCCCTGGCAGGTCGAGCAGCGCGAGGGTGGGCAGGTAGGCGGTGAACGAGACCGGGATCGCGAACCCGAACAGCAGTCGCATGGGTGTGGGGAACACCGACGCGGGTTGCGTCGCAGCGAACGAGCCGCCGTAGGTGAAACTGTTGGTGAGTTCGGAACCGTCGATCAGATAGAACTGCAACCCCGCCGCGCAGACGAATACCCCACCGAACAGCGCGATACCTCCGACGAGCGTAAGTGTCAGCAGCGCGGTGGTTTCCGGGGTCCAGGCGATGTCGTTGCGCGCCGCACCGGCCGCGAGCGCGGCGATCGAGACCGAGGCCCGCGCGAACCGGCGCAGGGAGATGTCGCTGGTGATCAGTTGCAGCAGCAGCGGTTGCGGTCGCAGGTGGTATGCGTCGAGCTGGCCCATCCTGATCAGCACCGGCAGCGTGTCGAGATGGCCGAACAGCACTTGGGACAGCGCGAAACTCGTGTTGCTCAGACCGAACAACAGCAGCGCGGCGTCCAGGTCGAGCCCGCCGAGGACACGCGCGGTGCGGAAGATCAGCCACACTTCGGCCAATTCGACCAAGCCGACCAGGAACGCGCTCAAAAGCTCACTGGCGAAGGACAATCGGTAACTGCGCTGCGCCCGCAGCCGCGAGCGCAGAACGGCGACGTAGGGCGTCGACCACGACCCGGAGCGCGCGGTGGCGTCAACCACCCTGCACCTCCAGCCTGCGGCGGCCCGCGATCAGCAGCACGCGCCCCGCGATCGCGGTCACCACCACCCAGAACACCTGGACGCCGACGACCGACAGCGCCTCCGCGCCGGTGATCCGGCCCGAGAGCACGTCGATCGGGGATTGCAGCATCGATGGAAAGGGACTGGCCGCCGCGATGGCGGCCAGCCACGACGGGAACATGTGCACCGGCACGAACAGTCCGGCCAGGAACGTGCCTCCGGTGTAGTACAGCACCCGGATGCCACGGGTCTCCACGACCCAGAATCCGATCAGCACCACGAGGAACCGGAACAGGAACGAAACCACCACGGCCAGCACGACACTGACCGCTCCGAGCAGGTAGGGACCCGGCGTGACCGGCATCGCCAGCCCGAAGGTGAGCGTGCCCACCAGCACGCTCGGCACTCCGCGCGGCAGGAAAGTGCACGCCGCGCGCCCCAGATCGTCGGCGAGATAACCGCATTGGATGTCGACCGGGCGCAGGAAATCGATGGCGATGTCGCCGTTCTTCACCCGATCGTCCAGCGGCCCCAGCGGCCCCATGAACTGCAACGCGCCGAGCAGGCCCTGGGAGAGCCACACGTAGGCGCCCACGCTGCCACGGTCGTACCCGCCGAAGTCGCCAGCGGCGTCCACCGCCGCGGCGAGGACGGCCGCGCGGACGAACCCGAACACACAGTTGGTGAACAAGCCCGCGAACATGGCCGCCTTGTATTGCCACTGTCTGCGGAATCCGGCGCCCACGAGCGATGCGTACAGGGCGACGGCGCTGCTGAATCGTTCCTCGACGGCACGCTGTCCGCCCCCCTCCGGTCTGCCGCGCACAAGGAGTCGACTTTACCGGCCCCACGGGGATCGGGAAAGGCTTCGGCGCGGTTTGGGCAAAAGCCCACATCCGGGGCCCTCCGGTGTTAGAAACACTATCACTTCAGATTGTGGAGCGCTCGCGCACGACGAGTAAGGAACGCCGATGACCGTCGCCGAGATGACCGTTTTCGAGGCACTCGAATCGAACGTGCGCGGGTACTGTCGCTGCTGGCCCGCCGTCTTCGACACCGCCAGCGGGGCGTGGTTGCGCGACGAGACCGGCAAGGAATACCTGGATTTCTTCGCCGGGGCGGGCTCTCTCAACTACGGCCACAACAATCCCGTGCTCAAGCGGGCATTGCTGGACTACATCGCCGGGGACGGGATCACCCACGGGCTGGACATGTCGACCATCGCCAAGCGGCGACTGCTGGAAGCCTTGCGCGACAACGTCCTCACCCCGCGCGGGCTGGACTGGAAGGTGCAGTTCCCCGGGCCGACCGGAGCCAACGCGGTGGAAGCCGCGTTGAAGCTCGCGCGCAAGGTGACCGGGCGGCAGGCCGTGCTGTGCTTCACCAACGCGTTTCACGGGATGTCGCTGGGCGCGCTGGCGGTCACCGGGAACGCCGCCAAGCGGTCGGGCGCAGGGGTGCCGCTCGGGCACGCGATGCCGATGCCTTATGACGGGTATCTCGGTGACGCCGACGGCCTGCTCTGGATGCGGAAGGCGCTGGACGATCCGTCGTCGGGATTGGACAAGCCCGCGGCGGTGATCGTGGAGACGGTGCAGGGGGAAGGCGGCATCAAGGTGGCAAGGGCGGAGTGGTTGCGTGGGCTGGCCGAGCTGTGTTCGGCCCGCGGCATCCTGCTGATCGTCGACGACGTGCAGATGGGCTGCGGGCGTACGGGGCCGTTTTTCTCTTTCGAGACCGCCGGGATCACGCCCGATATCGTGACGTTGTCCAAGTCGATCGGCGGCTATGGTCTGCCGATGGCATTGGTGCTGTTCCGGCCGGAACTCGATCAGTGGGCGCCGGGGGAGCACAACGGTACTTTCCGGGGTAACAACGCGGCGTTCGTCACCGGGCGGGTCGCGCTCGAGCACTACTGGTCGGATTCCGCACTGGAACTCGCGACCGTGGCCAAAGGGGAGCGGATCGCGGAAGCATTGCGTGCGGTCGTCTCGGCCTTCCCCGGCGTCTCGACGCGGGGGCGGGGCCTGGTGCACGGCGTCGTGTTCGAGGACACCTCGCTGGCGGAGAAGGTCGGCCGGGCCGCTTTCGATCGTGGCTTGCTGGTGGAGACGTCCGGTTCGATGGACGAGGTGATCAAGGTGATGCCGCCCCTGACGATCGCCGACGACGAGATCGACCACGGCATCCGCCTGCTCGCCGCAGCGATGGAAGCCGTTTGCCGGTAGACGTTTTCCGGCATGTTGCGGAAGTATCTCAGCGCGGCTGTGGTGGCGGTGAGGGGCGAGTAATCGCGCTGCGACGGAGGCAAACGAGTCGCGACATCGCACTAATCCGGACGCAACAGTCCGGTGGTGTCCTGGTAGCCATGCGAATGCCCTCCTGGCTCGGGAAGAGCAAGACAACCAGCAGCATCTACGACAAGGTCGGCGGTCACGAGGCGCTCGAGATCGTCGTGGAGGATTTCTACACGCGCGTGCTCGCGGATGGAGAGTTGGCCGGGTTCTTCACCGGTACGAACATGTCGCGGTTGAAGGGAAAGCAGGTCGAGTTCTTCGCCGCCGCTCTGGGCGGGCCCACCCCGTACACCGGCGCCCCGATGAAGCAGGTCCACCAGGGCCGTGGCATCACCATGCACCACTTCGGCCTGGTGGCGGGTCATCTGGAGGCGTCGCTCACCGCGGCCGGGGTGCCGGCCGATCTGGTCGCCGAGATTCTGGGCGCCATCGCCCCGCTGGCCGACGACATCGCCTCCTCGCCGGCGAAGATCTAGCGGCCGCCCTGCCGTGTCATCCGTCGACGGCGTGCCCGCCGCGGTCGTGGCCGCAACCGCTTCGCAAGTTTCGGGAGAACATCGGCCGACTCACCGGACCCGCGCCCTGCTGAGAACGCCGGGACGAGAATCGCGTGTGTTTGAGCGGCGTGCGCCCCGGGTAATAGGACTGGAGACCCACAGCTGTAGCTGCGGGTCTCCAGTGTGCTGCGCCCCCGGCAGGAATCGAACCTGCGACCTAGGGATTAGAAGGCCCTTGCTCTATCCAACTGAGCTACGGAGGCAGCGGGTTCTACGATGGCCGACATTGGCCGTGCTGTCCAGCGAGTCGATTATAGCGACCGTCCAGGTGGCCGGATTCTTAGCGTTAGCAACGTTTCAGCCATCCCGAGACAGTAGTGACGCGCTGTGATGATCGGGGCAAGGATATCGGTACAAACCCGGCCGGGCCACGGAATACTCGCCGACTACGCTCAGTCGTATGTCGTCCGCCCCCACCTCGTCCGCCGCGCCCCGAGCCGAGGCCGCTCGCTCCGGGGCGACGTTCGCGACGATCACCGCGCTGGCCGGCGCCATCGCGGCCGTGGTCGCGGCGCTGGTGGTGGGATTGTCGGCGGCGCAGGCGCTGAGCCTGCTCGGCATCCCCGATCCCGGCGTCCCCACCACCTACGGCTTGCCCGCGGTCCGGGCGCTGGCCGATCTGTCGGCCGCGCTGACGGTCGGCTCGCTGTTGTTCGCGGCCTTCCTGGTACCGCCGCAGCCGAACGGACTGCTGGACGTCGACGGGTATCGCGCGGTGCGCAGGGCGTCGAATTTCGCGGTGGTCTGGGCCTGCTGCGCGGCGCTGCTGGTGCCGCTGACGGTGTCGGACACCACCGGACGGCCGGTGACCGACGTCCTGCGGCCGCAGGACCTGTGGCAGGCCATCGCCCGGATCGAACTGGCCGGAGCCTGGCGTACGACCGTCGTCTTCGCCCTGATCGTCGCGGTGGGCTGCCGGCTGGCGTTGCGCTGGGGCTGGACCCCGGTCCTGCTGGGTGGCGCGGTCGCCACCATGATGCCGCTGGCGTTGACCGGCCATTCCTCCTCGGGCGGGTCGCACGACGTGGCGACCAACAGCCTGATCCTGCACCTGATCGCGTCGGCCGTCTGGGTGGGCGGGCTGTTCGCGGTGCTGGCGCACGCGCTGCGCGGCGGGGCGCACACCGATGTGGCGGCGCGGCGGTTCTCGCTCACCGCCACCGTCGCGTTCGCCGTGATCGCGGTCAGCGGCGTGATCAACTCCTGGGTCCGCGTGCCGCTGGACGAACTGTTCTCCAGCACCTACGGCAGGCTGGTCCTGGCCAAGGCCGCCGCGCTGATGGTGCTCGGGGTGTTCGGCTACCTGCAGCGCCGCGCGGCGCTGCCCGCCTTGGCCGCCGACCCCGGCGACCGCTCGGCCCTGGTGCGGTACGCGGGCGTCGAGGTGCTGATCTTCGCCGCGACCATCGGCCTCGCGGTCGGGCTCGGCCGCACCCCGCCGCCCCCGCCGGACGCCGTTCCGACCCCCGTCGAAGTGGAGCTGGGCTACGACCTGGCCGGACCGCCCAGTTTCGCCCGCATGGTGTTCGACTGGCGGTTCGATCTGATCTTCGGCACGCTGTCGATCGTGCTCGCGGTGCTGTACCTGCTCGGCGTGCGACGGCTGCGGGTGCGGGGTGACGCCTGGCCGGCCGGCCGTACGGTCGCCTGGCTGTCCGGTTGCGCGGTGCTGCTCGTCGCCACCTCGTCCGGCGTCGGCCGGTACTCGCCCGCGATGTTCAGCGTGCATATGGGGGCGCACATGGCGCTGTCCATGCTCGCGCCCATCCTGTTGGCGCTCGGTGGCGCGGTCACGCTGGCGCTGCGGGCGCTGCCGCCCGCCGGCCGCGGTGGCGTGCCAGGTCCGCGGGAATGGCTGCTGGCCGCGGTGCACAACCCGGTGTCGCGGTTCCTGACCCACCCGATCGTGGCCTCGGCGATCTTCGTCGGCGGCTTCTACGCGCTGTACCTGGGCGGCATCTTCGACGCCTACGCCGACTCGCACGCGGCGCACCTGCTGATGAACGTGCACTTCGTGCTCAGCGGCTACCTGTTCTACTGGGTGGTGATCGGCATCGACCCCAAGCCGAGGCAGGTGGAGCCGCTGACCAAGCTCGGCATGGTGTTCGGCTCGCTGCCGTTTCACGCGTTCTTCGGCATCACGCTGATGAGCACGACCACGGTGCTCGGCGGCTGGTTCTACCGCGGCCTCGGCCTGGGCTGGAACGGTGATCTGCTCGGCGATCAGCGCACCGGCGGCAGCCTCGCGTGGGCCAGCGGTGAAGTGCCCCTCGTGGTGGTGATGCTGGCGTTGCTGATCCAATGGTCGCGCAGCGACCAGCGGCTCGCGCAGCGCACCGATCGAGCCGCCGAACGCGACAACGACGCCGCACTCGCCGCACACAACGCGATGTTCGCCGAACTGGCCAAGCGGGATGGAGAAGTGCGTAAGTGAGTGAACGCGCCACCACGGTCTACCCACACAGACCGGTCGGGCGGGTGGAACGGTCGCACGTGCGATCCGCACGCAGGCGGCTGGCCGGGCAGATCCGCAAGACGCCGGTCTTCCACACCTCCATCGCCAGCCCGTCCGGTCCCGTGCCGGTCACGATGAAGCTCGAGCATCTGCAGCACGGCGGAACGTTCAAAGTGCGCGGCAGCCTCAACGCGCTGCTCGAGTCGGGCGGCGGGGTCGATGAGGTGGTGATCGCCTCCGGCGGTAACGCCGGCATCGCGGCGGCGCTGGCCGCAGCGCGGCTCGGCAAGTCGTGCACGGTCGTCGTCCCGGAGACGGCGCCGCATACCAAGGTGGCCGCGATGTGGTCGCACGGCGCCGAGGTGCTCTGGCACGGCACCTCCTACGCCGAGGCCCTGCGGCACGCCACCGAGCTGGCCACCGAACGCGGCGCGCTGTTGCTGCACGGCTACGACCTACCCGAGGTGGTCGCCGGCATCGGGGTGGTCGGGCTCGAACTCGAGGAGCAGGTCCGTGGCCGTCCGCCGGTGCTGGCCGCGGTGGGCGGCGGCGGCCTGGTCGCCGGGATCGCGGCCGCGGTCGGGCGTCGTCAGCGGGTGATCGGGGTGGAGCCCGACGGCGCCGCGATCCTGCGCGCGGCATTGGCCGCGGAGGGGCCGGTGGACATCATCGGGTCCGGGATCACCGTGGACTCGCTCGGCCCGACGCGGATCGGTGACATCGCACTCGACCTCGCCCGCCGCCACGGCGTGCGTTCGCTGCTGGTCAGCGACGACGCGATCAGCGCGGCGCGGGAATATCTGTGGCGCGAGTTCCGCATCCTGGTCGAAGTGTCAGGAGCCACGGCGCTGGCCGCCGTGCACAGCGGCGCCTATGTTCCCGCCCCGGACGAGCGGCCGGTGATCGTCCTCTGCGGCGCGAATACCGACGTGGCGGTGTTCTGACCTCGCGCGGGAACGCTCGGTCTTCACATCTCGGGAAGTTGTCCACATTCCTGGATCGAATCGCTCGGGTCCAGGGAATCGGCGCACCCTGGAAGAGCCCTCCTGGAGGGGGAGGAATTTCCGGGCGATTCCGGATCCGAATGTGAAGGGGCGTGGATATGTACGAGGCGAATGCGACCGTGATCGGAACGATCGCCACCCATCCGGTCAAGCGCGACCTGACCAATGGCGACCAGGTGGTCACCTTCCGGCTGGCGAGCAATTCCCGCCGACTGGACCACACGTCGGGGCAATGGGTGGACAACGGCACCCTGTATCTCACCGTCAGCTGCTGGCGCAGGCTGGTGGCGAATGTCGACGCGTCCCTGCGGCGCGGCGATCCGATCATCGCCTACGGTCAGCTGCGCTCCCACGAATACCGCAGCAAGGACGGCGTGGAACGGCGGGACCTGGAGATGCGCGCCACCGCGCTCGGACCGGACCTGGCGCGCTGTGTCGCGCAACCGACGCGGTTGTCCGACCCGTCGGCGCGGAATACTTCCGGGGTCGTGAGCGCTGAAGGTCGGGTGCCGGTCGCCGACGCGCCGGGGGAGAATAACGCTGCCGTCGGTTCGGCACCGCCACGCGGCAGCGCACCCGAGCCCGTCGACGCCTGATCCCGCGACCGCTTTTCGTCCCGGCGGCAGGGTAGCTCTGCTTCGTCCTCCCATCTCTCGCACCGATAGGCTTCACACTTATGGCTGAGTTCATCTACCAAATGAAGAAGGTTCGCAAGGCGCACGGCGACAAAGTCGTGCTCGACGATGTCACCTTGAACTTCCTTCCCGGCGCCAAGATCGGCGTCGTCGGCCCGAACGGCGCGGGTAAATCCAGCGTGCTGAAGATCATGGCCGGACTGGACCAGCCCAACAACGGTGACGCGTTCCTCGCCGCGGGCGCCACCGTCGGCATCCTTCAGCAGGAGCCGCCGCTCAACGAGGAGAAGACCGTCCGCGGCAACGTCGAGGAGGGCATGGGCGAGATCAAGGTGAAGCTGGATCGCTTCAACGAGATCGCCGAGCTGATGGCCACCGACTACTCCGACGAACTCATGGAGGAGATGGGCAAGCTGCAGGAGGACCTGGACCACGCCGACGCGTGGGATCTGGACTCCCAGCTCGAGCAGGCGATGGACGCGCTGCGCTGCCCGCCGCCGGACGAGCCGGTCACCAACCTCTCCGGTGGTGAGCGCCGCCGCGTCGCGCTGTGCAAGCTGCTGCTGAGCAAGCCCGACCTGCTGCTGCTCGACGAGCCGACCAACCACCTCGACGCCGAGAGCGTGAACTGGCTCGAGCAGCACCTGGCGCAGTACCAGGGCGCCGTGCTCGCGGTCACCCACGACCGGTACTTCCTGGACAACGTCGCGCAGTGGATTCTGGAGCTCGACCGCGGCCGCGCCTACCCGTACGAGGGCAACTACTCCACCTACCTGGAGAAGAAGGCCGAGCGGCTCGAGGTGCAGGGCAAGAAGGACCAGAAGCTGCAGAAGCGGCTCAAGGAAGAACTCGCCTGGGTCCGTTCCGGCGCCAAGGCCAGGCAGGCCAAGAACAAGGCCCGCCTCGGCCGGTACGAGGAGATGGCGGCCGAGGCCGAGAAGATGCGGAAGCTGGACTTCGAGGAGATCCAGATTCCGGCGGGCCCGCGCCTGGGCAACGTGGTGGTCGAGGTCGAGCACTTGGACAAGGGCTTCGGCGACCGTCAGCTGATCAAGGACCTGTCGTTCACCCTGCCGCGTAACGGCATCGTCGGCGTGATCGGGCCCAACGGCGTCGGTAAGACCACCCTGTTCAAGACCATCGTCGGGCTCGAGTCGCCGGACAGCGGCGAGGTGAAGGTCGGCGAGACGGTCAAGCTGAGCTACGTCGACCAGAATCGCGCTGGCATCGACCCCAAGAAGACGGTGTGGCAGGTGGTCTCCGACGGCCTCGACTACATCGAGGTCGGCCAGCAGGAGATGCCGTCGCGCGCCTACGTGAGCGCGTTCGGCTTCAAGGGCCCCGACCAGCAGAAGCCCGCGGGCGTTCTGTCCGGCGGTGAACGCAACCGGCTGAACCTGGCGATGACGCTCAAGCAGGGCGGCAACCTGATCCTGCTGGACGAGCCGACCAACGACCTCGACGTCGAGACCCTCGGCTCGCTGGAGAACGCGCTGGAGAAGTTCCCCGGCTGCGCCGTGGTCATCTCCCACGACCGCTGGTTCCTGGACCGCACCTGCACCCACATCCTGGCGTGGGAGGGCGACTCCGACAACGAGGCCAAGTGGTTCTGGTTCGAAGGCAACTTCGAAGCGTACGAGGCCAACAAGGTCGAGCGGCTCGGCCCGGAAGCGGCTCGCCCGCACCGGGTTACGCACCGCAAGCTCACCCGCGGCTGAGTTCGTCCGCACGGGGCGGGTGCGCGGTTCGGTCGCACCCGCTCTGTGCGACGCATTGCCTGGATTTTCGGGGCGGCGCGAGCCCGGGATGTTGGTGGCCGCGTTCGAGGTCGTTCGGCGAAGGACCTCGAACGCGGAGGTGCCGGGCCGAATCGCTGGCTTGACGGAGGCAGTGCGTATTGGGGGTTGATAGGGGGCAAGACGAGGGCATGTGACGCGTATTTCCAGGCCGGTGCGCGCGGGGCCGCATTCGCATTGCGGCTGAGTGAGCCTGGTCTGACGAAATGGGGGCTGTGCTCCGGCTCTGTTTTCGTGACCATCGCCGGCGGCTGTGTGACCGATGGTGCCGCCGCTATACCTGCGGAGATCGCTGCGTGGGGTACGGGCGGAGGCGTTCGTCGAGACAGTGCCTGCGGGCGGCGGCTCCGGGCCTGATATCGACGAGGTTCGCCTCGCATGGGTGCCGCTGCCTGCTACGACGAGCGGGCGCTGCCTGTCATTTGCTGATGTGCCGTGCGGCGGGGTGAGCCCGGAAATTCGGGTCGGAAGTGGGGGAGGAGTGCTGTGGTGGGGTGGCGCGAAAAGTCTTTCCGTGGAACGCGGAACAGGAGTGACACCTACCCGCGCGTAGCTCGCTAGGGTGGGAGTCGTGAATGCGCAGGCGCAGTTCGAGCAATCGGTGGCATCGACCGCCGACGCGGTGGCCGAGCTGACCCGAGGTACCGGTGCGGCGCCGCTGCCGCCGCGGATACGACCTGTAGCGCTCACCTGACTTTCGCGGGTCCGACTTCTGTGCTGTGCCCGAGGTTGTCGCGTGCGATCTCGGCATACGAACGGCGAACTCTGCCGTCGTGGTGAACCACCGGATGTGAAAGGGAATTCACCCACGCGTCATCGGCGCACAGTTACCCTCGGACCGGCGTCACTTTGTTACGGAACCGATATCCGAGGGAGTTGGCGAAAAATGACCGTCTCGTCCGAATTGTCCAGCGCGGCGTGGGCCGCGGGTTTGCCGCAGTCGCTGCGCGGCGAACTCGCGACGCTCGAGGAGGCGTACTTCCGCCACGTCGACGCGGGCGATGTGGACTGTGCGATCACCGGCATCACCCAGATCTTCCGAAGGCATCTGGAGTTGGCCGTGACGCGCCGCCCCGGTCGCGCCCTCGTGCGGGTGTATCACCCGGACGACCGCTCCGGTATCGGGGCCGCGGTGCAGATCGTCACCGACGACATGCCGCTGCTGGTCGAGTCGATCAGTTCGTCGCTGAGCCGCCTCGGTGTCAGTGTCAGCGAGATCATCCACCCGATCTTCGAGGTGGAACGAGATGAAGACGGGCGGCTGACGCACGCCGCCGCGCACGAGGTGGACGGCACCGGTGGCGCGGGGCTGCGGGAGTCCTGGATGCACGTGCAATTGCACCCGTCGACCAGTGCGGCGCTGCTGGCCAAGGTGGAGTCCGCAGTGCCGGACGTGGTGGACGACGTGCGTCAGGTGATCGGTGACACCGAGGCCATCGAAGAGGTGCAGAGCAAGCTGGCCGACGACCTGGAACTGGCCGCGCGATCCGGGTCCGCGCCTTTCCCCGCGACCGAACTGACCGACACCGCCGCCCTGCTGCGCTGGCTGGCCGGGGGGAACTTCACCCTGCTCGGATACGCGCGCTACCGGCTGAGTTCCGACCAGGGCCGGGAGATGTCCACCGTCGTGCCCGACACCTGCCTCGGCGTGCTGCGGCCGGACGTCGGCACCGACTTCCACGTGCCGGTCAACGGCGGTGACCGTCCGCTGCTCACCCTGACCCAGGGTCTGGTACCCGCGACCGTGCACCGTGCGGTGTATCCGTACTTCGTCGGCGTCGCGGATTTCGACGCCGACGGAACGATCGTCGGCGAACACCTGTTCATCGGCGTCTTCACCGTCACCGCCGTGCACGAGAACGTCTTGGACATCCCGGTGATCGAACGCCGGGTCCGCTCCGCGATCGAGGAGAGCGGATTCGACCTGGACTCGTTCTCCGGTCAGGCCATGCTCGAGGTCATCCAGTCCTTCCCGCGCACCGAACTGTTCTCCGCCGACGGTGACACGCTGCGCCGCACCGCCACCGCCGTGCTGAGCGTCGGCCTGCGGCGCCAGGTGCGGCTGTTCCTGCGCGCGGACACCTACGGCCGCTATGTCGCCTGCCTGGTCTATCTGCCGCGTGACCGGTACACCACCAGCGCACGGCTCGAGATGCAGGAGATCCTGGTCCGTGAACTGGGCGGCGTGTCCATCGACTACTCCGCGCGGGTGGGCGAAAGCGAATTGGCGCGTGTGTATTTCACCGTGCGCATGCCGGAGGCCGAGCTCGGCGTCCCGCGTCGTATGCCGCCCGGCGCCGATACCTCCGAGCCCAACCGGCTGCGTTTGCAGAACCTGCTCGCCGAAGCCAGCCGCACCTGGGACGACCGGCTGAACGACGAGGTGAGCACGTCGACGGTGCTCGATCCCGCGGTGGTGCAGCGGTACGCGGAAGCCTTCCCCGAGGGCTACAAACAGGATTTCGCC
Source organism: Nocardia beijingensis NBRC 16342 (assembly GCF_001612785.1). Taxonomy (GTDB): domain Bacteria; phylum Actinomycetota; class Actinomycetes; order Mycobacteriales; family Mycobacteriaceae; genus Nocardia; species Nocardia beijingensis. Next base: position 140,181 of record NZ_BDBC01000020.1, on the reverse strand, counting down.
GCGGCCCGCGCGCTGAAGGACATCGTGCGCCTCGAGCGTCTGCGCGACGGCGACATCGACCAATTCCTGTATCGGAAGCCCGATTCCGCGCCGGGTTCGTGGCGTTTCACGCTCTACGTCGGAGGCAGCGGCATCTCCTTGAGCCAGGTGCTCCCGCTGTTGCAGAGTCTCGGCGTGGAGGTGGTCGACGAGCGGCCGTACCAGATCGAACTGGAGGCCGCGGCCGACGGCGCAGGCGGTGAGCGGTGGATCTACGACTTCGGCCTGCTCGCTCGCCCGGAGCTGCTGCGCAGTTCGCTCGATCGCGATCTGGACGCCGAACTGCTCGAATCCGCCAAACGCGCCGACGTGCTGGAGGCGGAGGTGCGCGGGCTGCGGGAACGGTTCGTGGAAGCCTTCGAGGCCATGTGGTACGGCCGCGCGGAGGCGGACGGCATGAACGAGCTCGTGCTGCGTGCCCGGTTGCCGTGGCGCGCCGTGTCGATCCTGCGCACCTACGCGAAGTACTTGCAGCAGGCCGTCTTTCCGTACAGCCAGGCCAATATCTGCCGCGTGCTGCTCACCTATCCGGATATCGCGCGCCTTTTCGCCGACCTGTTCGCGGCGCGCTTCGATCCCGACACCGTGTCCGCCGAGCATGCCGCGGAGCTGGAAACCCAGGTGCGCGGGCGGATCGACGAGGTGGTCAGCTTGGACGCCGACCGCATCCTGCGTGCGATCCTCGGTCTGATCAAGGCGACCTTGCGGACCAATTACTACGTGACCGACGCGGAGGGCAGGCCGCGCGATTTCGTCTCGGTGAAGGTCGAACCACGAGAGATCGCCGAACTGCCGAAGCCGAAGCCGCAGTTCGAGATCTTCGTCTACTCGCCGCGGGTGGAAGGCGTGCATCTGCGCTTCGGACCGGTAGCCCGTGGTGGCTTGCGGTGGTCGGACCGGTTGGAGGATTTCCGCACCGAGATTCTGGGCTTGGTGAAGGCGCAGGCGGTGAAGAACGCGGTGATCGTGCCGGTCGGCGCCAAGGGCGGTTTCGTGGTGAAGCAGCCGCCCGCGTCCACGGGTGATCCGGTCGCGGACCGGCAGGCGTTGGGTGCGGAGGGTGTGGCGTGCTATCGCACGTTCATCTCCGGTCTGCTCGATGTCACCGACAACGTGGATCGGGCGAGTGGGGAGGTGCTGCCTCCGGCCCGGGTGGTGCGGCGGGATGGTGACGACACCTATCTGGTCGTCGCGGCGGACAAGGGGACCGCGACGTTCTCCGACATCGCCAACGACGTGGCCAAGAGCTACGGTTTCTGGTTGGGTGACGCTTTCGCCTCCGGTGGTTCGGCGGGGTATGACCACAAGGCGATGGGCATCACCGCCAAGGGTGCGTGGGAGAGCGTCAAGCGGCATTTCCGTGAGATGGAGATCGACACGCAAACCCAGGACTTCACCGTGGTCGGTGTCGGTGACATGAGTGGTGATGTGTTCGGCAACGGGATGTTGTTGTCGGAGCACATTCGTCTGGTGGCCGCTTTCGACCACCGTCACATCTTCCTCGACCCCGACCCGGACGCGGCCCGCTCGTATCGGGAGCGGCAGCGGATGTTCGCGTTGCCGAGGTCGTCGTGGGCCGATTACGACACCTCGCTGATCAGTCCCGGTGGCGGGGTGTGGGATCGCACCGTGAAGGCCGTGCCGATCAGTCCCCAGGCCAGGGCTGCCCTCGGACTGGGCGACGACGTCGTGTCGCTGTCGCCGCCGGATCTGGTTCGCGCCATCCTGCTGGCTCCGGTCGATCTGCTGTGGAACGGCGGTATCGGCACCTACATCAAGGCGAGCACGGAGACCAACGCGGAAGTAGGCGACAAGTCCAACGACGCCGTCCGGGTCAACGGGAACCAACTGCGGGTCAAGGTGGTCGGCGAGGGCGGCAACCTCGGCGCCACGGCGCTGGGCCGCATCGAGTTCAATCGCAACGGCGGCAAGATCAACACCGACGCGCTGGACAACTCCGCGGGTGTGGACTGCTCCGATCACGAGGTCAACATCAAGATCCTGCTCGACGCCGTGGTCTCCGGCGGCCAGCTGCCGCAGGAGGAGCGCAATCCGCTGCTTGCCTCGATGACCGACGAGGTCGCCCGGATGGTCCTGCAGGACAACGTGGCGCAGAACTTCCTCATGGGCCTCTCGCGCACCGAGGCGCAGCAGATGCTGAGCGTGCAGATGCGGCTGATCGAGGAACTCGAGCAGCGTCGCGGCCTCGACCGCGAACTCGAGGCGCTGCCGTCGGATCAGGAGATGAAGCGCAGGCTGGAGGAAGGCTCCGGACTGGCCTCACCGGAACTGGCCAATCTGATGGCGCATGTGAAGCTGTCGCTCAAGTCCGACCTGCTCGGGTCGGATCTGCCCGACAGCCAGTACTTCGCGGCCCGGCTGCCGGAGTACTTCCCCACACCGCTGCGGGATCGTTTCGCAGCGGCGATCAAGCGGCACCGGCTGCGCCGGGAGATCGTCACCACGATGATCGTCAACGAGATGGTGGACTACGGCGGCATCACCTACGCGCACCGGTTGAACGAGGAGGTCGGGGCGACCACCACCGACGCGGTGCGCGCTTTCGCCGCGGCGAGCGGGATCTTCGACCTGCACGAGCGATGGGCGCGAATCCGCGCCTGCGACGCGCCGACCCCGGTGCGCGACCTGCTGGAACTGGAGACGAAGCGGACGCTGGACCGCGCGTCCCGGTGGCTGCTGAGCAACCGGCCGCAGCCGATCGCGGTGGGCTCCGAGATCAGCCGGTACCGCACCGACGTGCGCGAACTCGCACCCAAGGTGCCGGGATGGCTGCGCGGGCACCACGTGTTCACGCTGACCGACCGGTCCGCCGAGCTGATCGCTCGCGGCGCGCCGACCGACCTGGCCACCGAGGTCTTCGGCCTGCTCCATCTGTTCCCCCTGCTGGACATCGTGGATATCGCCGACATCACCGACCGGGACGGTGACGAGGTCGGTTCGCTGTATTACGCGCTCAACGATCACCTCAAGATCGACTGGCTGTTGCAGGCGGTCAGCCATCTCGAACGCGGCGACCGCTGGCACGCGCTGGCGCGGCTGGCCCTGCGCGACGACATGTACGGGTCGCTGCGCTCGCTCACGCTCGACGTGCTCTCCGGCGGCGACCCCGAGGAGACGGCGGACGAGAAGATTGCATACTGGGAGTCGAAGAATCAGTCCCGCCTCGGGCGAGCCAGGGCGGCGCTGTCGGAATTGTTCGAGTCCGGAACCCACGATCTCGCCACGTTGTCGGTTGCAGCGCGGCAAGTGCGGAGCATGGTGAGCGGGGTGGGCGCTCAATCGGAGGTACCACGTTGACGAGTTCGGTGCGGGGAAGCGGGAAGGCCGCGGGCAGCCTGGTGCTGCCGAGGCGGTTCCACGCCAAGGTGGACGTCAGGTGGTCGGACATGGACGTGTTCCAGCACGTGAATCATGCTCGGATGGTGACGCTGCTGGAAGAGGCGCGGATCCCGTGGCTGTTCGAGGACGGCCGCCCGACCGCGCCGCTGCGCGAGGGCTGTGTCCTCGCCGATCTGCGGGTCCGCTACCGCGGTCAATTGCGGCACGAGGACACGCCGCTGGACATCGCCATGTGGATCGAGCAGTTGCGCGCGGTCGACTTCACCATCGGCTACGAGGTGCGCGCGGCGGGCGCGCAGCCCGACTCGCCCGCCGCCGTGGTGGCGTCCACGCAGATCGCGGCGTTCGACATGCGTGCGCAGCGGTTGCGCAGGCTCACCGACGCCGAGCGTGATTACCTGTCGGAATGGATGGAGTGAGCGACCGCGCGTCGATGGTGACCGAGTGCTGACGGCGGAGCAGCCGTGATGACGGGACAACGAGTGCTGCACGTGCCCGATCCGGCGGAGCGGGAGAATCTCGCGACGTTCCTGACCAGGGCCGTGCGGCTGGACCCAGCGGCGGTGGTGCGCCTGCGCCGCCGCGGGGACGAGTACGTCTCGGCGTGGGTGGCGACGGGCTTCGAGGCGCTGGCGATGCGCACCGTGGTCGCCGAACTCGGCGTCGATGATGTGACGGTCGGCGCCGATGTGGTGCTCGCCGGTTCGGCCACCGGCGGTCCGATCGACCTCGGCTATTCGATGGACTCCGCCTGGCGCGGCGCGCTGCCACCCGTCGACGGTTTCGCGCACGTCGACGATGTGCCCGCGCGCACGCTGGTCGAACTCGCCGAGCAGGGCGCGCAGCTGGCGAAGGAACACGGCAGCGGTCACGGTCCGCCCGCCTCGTTGCTGGATCAGGCGGTGCTGACCGTGTCCGGCGCGAGCACGCGGGTGGAGGTGCCGATGCGCGTGGTCTTCGCGCTCACGGCGATGGACTTCATCCCGCACTCGGGGGAGAAGGCCGACCCCCGGCGTATTCCACCCGCCGAGATCGTCCGCGTCCGCGCGACCAGAACGTGGCTGCGGCTCGACGCCCGCTATGGTTCGGTGGCCCGTCGGCTCGGCGGTGGGATTCCTCTGCTGCCGCAGTGACTTTCCCGAGGGCGGTCGGGCGCATGCCGGGCGGGTGATTCGCGCGCCGGAGCAGGGAACGCCGGTGGGCTCGACCGTGCGCGCAATGGCGCGGCCGCCACCAATCGGCCGGTATCGCCGACGATCCGGCAGGCCGACCGTGCGCCCAGCATCGTGCGGGGGCGCAAGCAGTCCGACGATCCGGCAGGCCGACCGTGCGCCCAGCATCGTGCGGGGGCGCAAGCAGTCCGACGATCCGGCAGGCCGACCGTGCGCCCAGCATCGCGCGGGGGCGCAAGCAGTCCGACGATCCGGCAGACCGACCGCCCGCCTCGCATCGTGCGGGGCCACAAGCACTTCGACGTGCAAGTGGCTGGTGGATAGTTTCCTCGGCCCGGCCGACTCAACCCACGAGCGATAGCCGGAGGCGACGCAGGCGTTGCCTTCTCGTGACGTGCCGCGCGCCGGAGAAGGTCTGAACGGCGCAGAATGCGAGGTCGAGGTCGGCAGGTTCCGGCGGCGTTGGTCCCGAGAGTCCTCCCAGCCGGTCGAGGGTTGGATTCAAGCGGCGCAACGGCTTTCGCAGTGGGAGGTCCCACTGTGATTTCTCGAGTAGCAAACAATTGCTCGGAAGCGATCGATGGATAGGCGGCGCCGTCGGCAGGAGGGGACGGCGCCGCCTGCCTCCGCGCGAAACCGGTTGCCGAGCATCCCGTCTGCTCAAGAGATGCCGAGCAGGCGGATGAATGCCGTTGTCGCGGCGGCGGCGAGGATCACCAGCAGAATGGGTCGCCGGAACCAGGCCACCAGCCCGCCGGCGAGAACGCCTGCGGGCATGGCGAATCCGAGGTCGGCGGTGCCCAGCGGCAGGGTGGTGACGGCCACGAGCGCGGTGAGCAATACGACGGCGCCGATCTCCAGCAGTCGCACCACGCGGGCGGGCAGGCGTACTCGGTCGCGGAGCGCGGGTCCGGCCCAGCGGAAAACGTAGGTGCCCGCGGCGAGTGCGACGACTCCGGCGGCCAGCATCACGCCGCTCCCGTCGCGGTCGCCGGTTCCGGCTTTTCCCGCGCCGCGACCAGCACCCCGGACAAGGCGAGCAGCACCGGCAGCCCCGTGGGCAGGAACGGCGCGCTGACCAGCGCGATCGCGGTGCCGACAGCCACCGCGGCGAGCGTGGTGCGCTCCCGCAGCGCGGGCAGCACCAAGGCCAGCAGAACGGCGGGGAACACGGCATCGAGTCCCAGCGCCGAGGTATCGGTGACCACCGATCCGATCAGCGCGCCGACGGCGGCGCCGCCCGGCCAGGCGAGCAGCACCCCCGCGCCGGTGATCCAATAGGCCGCGCGCCTGCGTCGCGCGTCCGGCTGCGCGATGGTCATCGCGACGGACTCGTCGTTCATGAGATGGACGCCCAGCGAGCGCCGCCAACCCGTGCCGACTGCATCGGGAACCGACAGCCCGTACGGCACATGCCGGGCGTTCACCAGCAAGCCCGCCAGCACCGCCGCGATCGGACTGCCCCCGGCCGCGACGATCCCGAGAAACAGGAACTCCGAACTCCCGGCGAGCACCACACACCCGAGCAGCACCGGCAGCCAGACCGGAAAGCCCGCCGCGACCGCGGTAGCCCCATAGGAAACCCCGATCACCCCGACAGCGAGACAGACCGCCCCGATCCCGAGCAGCGCATCCCGATCCAGTGTTCGCCATATCGAACGCATGTTGTTTATAGTGAACATGGCGCCCCGCTTCGTCAATATGGTTTCCCCGGCGCGGCTCCATCCGGGCAAGCCCCGGCGGCCGGGCCATTCTGCGGCAGGCGTGTCGCGGAGGATGGCGCCAGGGAGCCGGATCATCGGCGGTGCGCGAGAAGGGTGGTTGCGAGATGCCCGGTGCTTACACGACGACCTGGTCCGGGGCGAGCCTGATCAGCACCGTGGGGGCCTCGCCCGTCCCGCTGCCTCGGTCACGCGGTTCTGGGTCGCAGGGCAACCAAGGATCGCGCCGCAACCGAGCCAGGCCGCCCAGCGCAACACCAAGCCGTCGGCGCAACAAGAAGCCGCAGCGGCGACAGTCCCTCGCGCAGCAAGTCCCTCGCTCGGCAACAGGTCGTTCGCAACAGCAGGCCGGTGGTGCGACAGCGGGTGGTTTCGCACGGCAGGCGTTCCCGCCGAAGCGTCAGCGCCGGGTGGAACCGCACGACGAGACCGCACAGCCCAACCGCAGGTTTCGAGCGAAGCGAGACCTAGCATTGTCGGTTCGCGGCCCGGCTCGCGAACACGCCGCGACGAGGTCGCGGCCGAACAAGCACAGCGAACACCCAGCGTCGCAGGCGCTGGAAGAACCAACGGAGCGGGAGATGACGCAGCAAGACGCGACGACGACCCCCAAGGCGGTGATCGCCGCCGCCCTCCGCCGCGAGCGCACTCGGGCCGGACTGTCGTTGAGCGAGGTCGCCAGCCGAGCCGGCATCGCGAAATCCACCCTCTCGCAACTGGAATCGGGAACCGGAAACCCGAGCCTGGAGACCTTGTGGGCGTTGTGCGTCACGCTGGACATGCCGTTCTCCCGCTTGCTCGATCCGCCGCGCCCGAGCGTGCACGTCATCCGCGCCGGTGAGGGGCCGGTGGTGGCGGCGGAGCAGTCGGAGTACCGGGCGACGCTGCTGGCGGCCGGACCGGCCAATTCCCGCCGCGACCTGTTCCGCATCACCGCCGAACCGGGGCATGCCCGCCGATCGGATCCGCATAGCGTAGGCGTGATCGAGCATGTGCTGCTGGCGGAAGGGCGCGCACTGGTCGGCCCCGTCGACGCGCCTGTCGAATTACACCCGGGCGATTACATCGCGTACCCGGGTGACCAGCCGCATGTCTTCGAAGCGCTGGCGTCGTCGACCTGGGCGACGCTGGTGGTGGAGTACACCTGATCGGTCAGGCGGCGCCTTCGCCCAGGTACTGCAACCACACCGGGTCGAGTTCGGCGGTGGTGGACAGCAGGCGCCAGTGCGGGCCTTTCGGGGAGACCAGCGGGGCGCGCAGCGTCCAGCCCAGCTCGCTGAGCAGTTTGTCGGCTTTGCGATGGTTGCACGGCGCGCAACTGGCGACGCAGTTCTCCCAGGAATGTTCCCCGCCGCGGCTGCGCGGGATGACGTGGTCGATGGTCTCGGCCTTGCCGCCGCAGTAGCCGCAGCGGTAGCGATCCCGGTGCATGAGGGCGGCGCGGGTCATCGGCACCCTGGCGCGATACGGAACGTGCACGTAGGTGCGCAGGCGGATCACCGAGGGAATGGTCACCGACGTATCGGCGGAGTGCACTACCGGTCCTTCGTCGTTGTGGTGAACGGCGTCGGCCTTGTCGCAGATGAGCAGGACGATCGCGCGGCGCGCGGACAATGCGGTGAGCGGCTCGTAGGTGGCGTTCAACAGCAGCACCCTGGTCTTGAGCCAGTTCGTGCCCTCGGACGGCGGGGCGGTGGGGCGGGGTCCGTGGTCGTGATGGCCACGATGTCCACCCGGATATCGTTCGGACAAGATGTGCAGCGGAGTAGCCCCCGACCCACGATTGTGGACGTCGGCGGGCTGGAGTTGTCGGTGCGCTCGCGCCTCTGATCGGGCGCCGTGCCGCTGCTTCATCTCGACCTCGATTTCATGATTGGCAGGATCATGTGGTATCTGCAAAGCAGAGACTGTCACCCAGTTGACCATGGAATGTCGGGCATTGCACGGTGATTTTCGACAATGTCCGGTTAACTGTGGCTGAAGTGCCATTTCGGCGCGATGTTCCGGTTGCCGATCGGCGATGTGAGGGCGGTGCGGCGGCGGCGCCGGGGCGCGGGCACAATGGACAGCGGCGCATCCGGTGAAGCGAGAGGGTCTATGACTTCGGGCGAGCAAACGGCGACGTCGTTCTATGAGGCGATCGGTGGGGCGGAGACGTTCCGGCGGCTCGTCGCGACGTTCTATCGCGAAGTGGCCGCCGACGAAGTGCTGCGTCCGCTGTATCCGGAAGAGGATCTCGGTCCGGCGGAGCGTCGTTTGCGGATGTTCCTGGAGCAGTATTGGGGCGGTCCGCGCACTTACTCCGACGAGCGTGGTCACCCCCGGCTCCGCATGCGGCACATGCCGTTCACCATCGGTCCGATCGAGCGGGACGCGTGGCTGCGGTGCATGCATATCGCGGTCGCCGAGATCGAGCCGGAAACCCTCGACGACGAGCACCGCAAGGCGCTGCTCGACTATCTGGAGATGGCGGCCAACTCCTTGGTGAACGCACCGTTCTGACCACGCGCGCAGCACCGCGGCGATGGTGTGTTTTCTACCGCGTTGTGATGGCGAAGTATTCGCTGATGAACAGCAGGTGACCGGAGGTTTGCCGGTGAGAGGTGGAGCGGAGCACTGTTTTTCGTCTCTCCCGCTGGCTGTGCTGAGTATTTGCCCGCCATTCGAAACGGTGGGACGCCTGAAGGCTTGCGCGTCGAAACTTTGGCACTATTGCGGATGTGAGTGATGCACCAGCCTTAACGGCGTCGGTGGATCGTGCCACGCAGTCGTGGTGGCGGTCGGCCGTGTTCTACCAGGTTTATCCGAGATCTTTCGCGGACGCGAGCGGAGACGGGATCGGCGATCTCGGGGGAGTCCGGGACAAACTGGGCTATCTCGAACTGCTCGGCGTGGATGCCCTGTGGATCTGCCCCGTGATGCGTTCGCCGATGGCCGACGGTGGCTACGACGTTGCCGATCCCCGCGACATCGATCAGCTCTTCGGCGGGCTCGCCGCGATGGACGCGCTGATCGCCGAGGCGCATGCCCGCCGGATCAAGGTCACCATGGACTTGGTGCCCAATCACACCAGCGACCAGCATCCGTGGTTCCGCGCGGCGCTGGCGGCGGCTCCCGGCAGCCCGGAGCGCGACCGGTACATCTTCCGTGACGGCCGTGGACCCGGTGGCGCCGAGCCACCGAACAACTGGCCGAGCATCTTCGGCGGCCCCGCCTGGACCAGGATCACCGAGCCCGACGGCACGCCCGGCCAGTGGTACCTGCACCTCTTCGCCCGGGAACAGCCCGACCTGAACTGGTCGAATGCCGAGGTCGCCGCCGACTTCGAACAGACGCTGCGGTTCTGGCTCGACCGCGGGGTGGACGGGTTCCGGATCGACGTCGCGCACGGCATGGCCAAACCCGACGGTCTGCCGGACATGCCGGAACTGTCCGTCTCGGCCCTGCTCGCGCACGACGACAGCGACCCGAGGTTCAACAATCCCGCCGTGCACGACATCCACCGCCGGATCCGCAAGGTGGTCGACGAGTACCAGGACGCGGTGCTCATCGGCGAAGTGTGGGTCGACGACAACACCCGCTTCGGCGAGTACGTGCGCGCCGACGAACTGCACCTGGCGTTCAACTTCCGCCTCGCGGAATCGGCGTTCGACGCCGACGCGGTGCGCGACGCCGTCGACAACTCGCTGGCCGCCGTCGCGCCGGTCTTCGCCGTGCCGACCTGGACCCTGTCCAACCACGACATCGAGCGGGAGGTCACCCGGTACGGCGGCGGCGCGCTCGGCGTCGCGCGGGCGCGGGCGATGATCCTGTTGGAACTCGCGCTGCCTGGCGCGGTGTTCATCTACAACGGCGCCGAACTGGGACTGCCCAATGTCGACGACCTGCCGGACGAGGTCTTGCAGGATCCGGTGTGGGAGCGCTCCGGCCACACTCAGCGCGGCCGCGACGGCTGCCGGGTTCCGCTGCCGTGGGAGGGCGCCGCGCCGCCGTACGGGTTCACCACCGGGACGCCGTGGCTGCCGATTCCGGCCGACTGGGCGCCGCTGACCGTCGAAGCCCAGCTCGAGGAGCTGGGGTCGACCCTGTCGCTGTATCGCCTCGCGATCGAGCTGCGTGCCCAGCGGCCGGAGTTCGCGGGGGACCGGATCGAGTGGTACGGCAGCCCGCCGGGTTGTCTGGCGTTCCGCAGGCCGGGTGGGCTGGTGTGCGTGCTCAACGCCTCGGACCTGCCCATCCAGCTACCGCCCGGAGACGTGCTGCTGTCAAGCGCGCCGACCGACGGCGGCCAGCTGCCGCCGAACGCGGCTGCCTGGTTGGTCTGAGGAGCACCGGAAAACCCCAGCTCACGGTGGGTGAACCGGACACGGACGGCACTCCGGCTCGACCGGACGGAGAACTACTACAGAGGATCGTCTACCTTTGATCCGTGAGCATTCTCGAGACAGTGCTGATCTTCGCCGGCATACCGCTGGTGATCTACGGCATCATCGCCGGATTGTCGTTCCTCGGTAAGCCGCTGCCTGGCGAGAAGCCGGTCCACTTCACCCTCGGTCAGAAGTGGACCGCGTCGCCGGTGCTGTGGAGTGCCACCGAAGAGGTGATCGGTTCGGGTCACCACTTCGCGGATACACCGCATGAACCGCATGCGGCCATCGAGTCCACCGCGGTGGAGCTGATCGGAGGACGGGCAAGTGGCAGGTTCTAAGTGGCCCGCGGTGGTCGAAGCCGATTTGCCGCACGGATACGCGATCACCAGTAGCGGCCGCGTCTCCGGCGTGCACGAGGCGGGCGACGTGTTCAAGGAAGCGCCGTTCACCGACGTCGAGCGGCTCACCATGGACAACGTGCTCACCGAGGCGACCCGCGCGACGAAGGTGCGTTTCAACGTCTACATCGGCGATCTGGGCGATGACCCGGCCGCATCCGCGGACGCGATCTTTCCCGGCACGCCCGAGGCGGCGCACTCGGTGCTCATCGCCGTCTCGCCGAACGAGAAGGCGATCGAGGTGCGCTCCGGCCGGGCCGTCGCCGACCGTGCGAACGATCGCGTCTGCCAGCTCGGCGTCACCGCCGCGCTGAGTTCGTTCCGGCAGGGGCAGCTGATCGATGGTGTGGTCTCCGCCGTCCGCGTGATGGCCGCCGCCATCGGCAGGTAGGGAAACGCAGCACCGGCGCGTCCACCCACCCAGGGTGGACGCGCCGGTTTCCGTTCTACGGCTGGGCGTCGAAGGCGCGGGCGCGCAGCGAGCGTTCGATGCCCGCCTTGCCCTCGCTGACCAGCCGGCGCAGCGCGGGCGGGTGATCGCCGGCCAGGAACTTGTCGGCGACGGCCACCGCGTCCTCGCTGATCGCCCAGTGCGGATAGAGGCCGACCACCACGGTCTGGGCGACCTCGCTGGAGCGCCGCTCCCAGACGCCGGGCACCTCGGCGAAATACCGCTCCACGTAGTCGGCGAGCAGTTCACCCTGCCCGGCGGGCGCGAAGCCGCTGACGATCGAGCGTGCGGTGACGTTGGGCACCGAGTCGTCGCCCATCACCGTCGTCCACGCCTGCTCCTTCACCTCGGCGATCGGGCGCGCCGTCGCCGCGGCGGCCGCCTGCCGCTTGCCCGCGGCCGTGGGATCGTTGGCCAGTTCCTCGTCGATGACCGGCGTGTGCAGCCCCTCGGCGTCGATCTCGCCCGCCGCCGCGAGCGCCGTCACGATCCGCCAGCGCAGGTCGGTGTCGACCACCAGGCCGGGCAAGCCGACCTTCGCCGGGTCGCCGTCGCGCAGCTCGCTGAGCACCTCGGTGTGCCAGGCCGACAGCTTCGCGCCGGTCAGCGCGTTGACGAAGGCGAGCTGGTGGTCGGAGCCCGGCTCGGCTTCGCGCGCCAGTTCCAGCAGCCGGTTCGCGTATTCCGGCCAGCCGGTGGTGGCGGCCCATTCCGGCTCGGCGTAGCTGCCCAGCGCGGTGTTGGCCTGCATCAGCAAGCGCTGCACCACACCGATCTCGCTCTCGGCGCCGACACCGCGCTCGACCAGCGCGACGAAATCGCGGGCGCGGAACTCGGCCTGGCGCGTCATCTCCCAGGCCGCCGACCAGGCCAGCGTGCGCGGCAGCGGCTCGGCGATGTCGGCGATGCGGTTGACCAGCACGTCGAGCGAATCGGCGTCGAGGCGGATCGAGCAGTAGGTCAGGTCGTCGTCGTTGACCAGCACGAACTGGCCGCGCGGGATGCCGACCAGCTCGGGCACCTCGGTGCGCTCGGCGGCGTCGAGGTCGAGTTCGACGCGCTTAGTGCGCACCAGTTTTCCGTCCTGATCGTCGTAGACGCCGATCGCGAGACGGTGCACGCGCCGCTCGCCCGCGCCCGGCTGCGCGCCCTCCTGCACGACCGCGAACGAGCTGAACCGGCCTTCGGCGTCCACCTCGAAGTCGGGGCGCAGGATGTTGAGGCCGGTGGTCTTGAGCCACTGCGCGCCCCAGGTGGACAGGTCGCGGCCGGACGACTTCTCCAGCGCCGACAGCAGATCGTCGAAGGTGGCGTTGCCGTAGGCATGGTCGGCGAAGTACGCGCGCAGGCCGGCCAGGAACGGCTCCAGGCCGACGTAGGCGACGAGCTGCTTGAGCACGCTGGCGCCCTTGGCGTAGGTGATGCCGTCGAAGTTGACCTCGACCGCGGCGAGATCGGGGATGTCCGCGGCGATCGGGTGCGTGGACGGCAGTTGGTCCTGCCGGTAGGCCCAGGACTTCTCCACGTTCGCGAAGGTGGTCCATGCGCTGGTGTACTCGGTGGCCTCGGACTGGCACAGCACCGAGGCGAAGGTGGCGAAGGACTCGTTCAGCCACAGGTCGTCCCACCACTTCATGGTGACCAGGTCGCCGAACCACATGTGCGCCATCTCGTGCAGCACGGTCTCGGCGCGGCGCTCGTAGGACGCCCGGGTGACCTTGGACCGGAAGACGTAGTCCTCCAGGAAGGTCACCGCGCCCGCGTTTTCCATCGCGCCCGCGTTGAACTCGGGAACGAACAATTGGTCGTACTTGCCGAACGCGTACGGGACGCCGAAGTTGCGGTGGTAGAAGCCGAAACCCTGCTTGGTCTCGGTGAACAGCCGTTCGGCGTCCATGTGCTGGGCCAGCGAGGCGCGGCAGTAGATGCCGAGGGGGATGTCGCCGTGCTCGTCGGTGTAGACGTCGGTCCACTGCGCGTACGGACCGGCGATGAGCGCGACGAGGTAGGTGCTCATCTTCGGGGTGGTACGGAAGACGTGCTTGCCCGGCTCCGCCACGAGCGGCTGCACCACGGCCGCGTTGGAGATGACCTGCCAGTCCTCCGGTGCGGTGACGGCGAGGTCGAAGGTGGCTTTGAGGTCCGGCTGGTCGAAGCAGGCGAACATCCGCTTGGCGTCGGCGGTTTCGAACTGCGAGTACAGGTAGACGGCGTCGTCGGCCGGGTCGACGAACCGGTGCAGGCCCTCGCCGGTGTGCGAGTACTCGCAATCGGCTTCCACCACCAGCTCGTTGCGCTCGGCGAGGTCGTTCAGCGTGATCCCGGTCGACTCGTCGTAATCGGAGACGTCCAGCGCGGTCCCGTTGAGCACCGCCGAGCGCACGCCGCGCGCCACGATGTCGATGAACGTGCTCGCGCCCGGTTTCGCGGTGAAGGTCACGGTGCTGCGGGAGAAGAAGGTCTGCTCGCCCGGCCTGCCCGCGCCGTCGGTGAGGTCCAGTTCGACGCGGTAGTTCTCGACCGACACCGTCGCGGCGCGTTCGATCGCCTGGTCGCGAGTGAGATTGGGTGCGGACATAAGGCTCCTTCGTGGTCGAAGAACTGGCACGGGCGACACCCACGATGCCATTCGGCGTGGCAGTTCGCGCGGGAGTTTCCCGATCAACCCTAGTGTTCGCGGGCACCTGCGCGCCGGTTCGGCGGCGTGACCACGACGGCGCGGCGGCCGCGCTCGGGGGCGGCGGTATTGTGCCTGGTACAGCGCAGGTTCACCCCACGGATTCGGAGGCTCGACGTTGAAGCATGTGCACGCCGGGAAGGTGCGTGACCTGTACGAGGACGGCGACACGCTGCTGCTGGTCGCCTCCGACCGGGTGTCGGTGTACGACGTGGTGCTGCCGACGCCGATCCCGGACAAGGGCGCCCTGCTCACGCAGCTGTCGAACTGGTGGTTCGAGTACTTCACCGACGTGCCCAACCATGTCGTCTCCGCCACCGATGTGCCCGCCGAGTTCGCCGGTCGCGGCATCCGGGTCAAACCGCTGAAGATGGTCCAGGTGGAGTGCATCGCGCGCGGCTACCTGACCGGGTCCGGGCTGGTGGAATACCGGCAGACGGGCTCGGTGTGCGGGATCGCGCTGCCGCCCGGCCTGCGCGAGGGCGACAAGCTGCCCGAGCCGATCTTCACGCCGACCACCAAGGCGTCCGAGGGGCACGACGAGTCGATCACCTTCGCCGACGTGGTGAACCAGGAGGGGCGTGCGGTCGCCGAGCGGCTGCGCGAGCTGACCCTGCACATCTACGCCCGGGGCGCCGAGCACGCGGCCGAACGTGGTGTGATCGTCGCCGACACGAAGGTCGAATTCGGCTGGGACGGTGATGTGCTCACCCTCGGCGACGAAGTGCTGACGTCGGATTCGTCGCGGTTCTGGCCCGCCGACGAGTGGGAGCCGGGCCGCGCGCAACGCTCGTTCGACAAGCAGTTCGTCCGCGACTGGGCCACTTCCACCGGCTGGAACAAGGAGGCGCCCGGCCCGGAGATCCCGGCCGACATCGTCGCGGCGACCCGCCAGAAGTACGTGGAGGCCTACGAACTCGTCACCGGCCGGAGCTGGGCGGACCTGCCGCGATAACGGTCAGTCCGCGAGCAACTCGGCCAGCCGGTCCAGACACGGCCGTTGCCCCGCGACGAGCTTGTCCCGGGCGGTGTGCGCATCGAACCATTCCGCGCGGTCGACCTCGGGGAACTCCGCGAGGCGGCCGGAACGCGGCGGCCATTCCAACTGGAATGTTCCCGGTACTACCGCGGCGGGATCGAGGTCGCCTTCGACGGCCCAGACGGTGAGAACCTTCTTGCTGTAGCGCACCTCGCCCAACGGCAGCCATCTGCCGGCCGGGACCGGCAGCCCGAGCTCCTCGGCGAACTCCCGGCTCGCCGCGGCCTCGGCGTGCTCCGCCTCCGGCTCGTACTCGCCCTTCGGAATCGACCACGCGCCGAGGTCTTTTCGCGCCCAGAACGGACCGCCCATGTGTCCGAGCAACACCTCGACGGCGCCATCGGGGTTCCGGCGGAAGAGAAGGACTCCCGCACTGTGTTTGCCTGCCACACCGCGTAGTCTGCCCGGTCACGTTCGGCCGAGCGTTCTCGCCCACTGCCACGCGGGCACTCGCTCACCCCGTGACGTTCGCCCTCGCCTCCTGGCGCAGCCGTGCCGCGCGGAGCGTGAGATAGTCGCGCTCGGGGACGCTCGTCGTGCGGGCGGCGGCCTTGGTATAGCAGCCGATGGCCGCGTCGACCGCACCGGCCATCTCGTGCAGATGGCCGCGCACCGCGTCGAGCCGGTGCGTGCCCGACAGGTGGTCGTCCAGCGTCTCGACCAGCGCGAGACCCGCTTCCGGCCCCGCCACCATGGCCGTGGCCACCGCGCGGTTGAGCGTCACCATGGGGTTGTCCGAGAGCCGTTCGAGCCGGTCGTACAGCGCGAGGATCTTGGTCCACTCGGTGTCCTCCGAGCGCGGAGCCTGCGCGTGCAGGACCGCGATGGCCGCCTGGATCTGGTACGGCCCGCGCAAGCCGCCCGCGAGCGTGCCGGTGACCAAGGTCGTCCCCTCGGTGATCAGCGCACGATCCCACCGCGCGCGATCCTGCTCGGCCAGCGGGATGAGTTCGCCGTGCGCGCCGGTGCGCGCGGCGCGACGGGCATCGGTGAGCAGCATCAACGCGAGTAGACCGGTGACCTCGCTGTCGTCCGGCAACAGCCGGTGCACCGCTCTGGTGAGCCGGATCGCCTCGTCGGACAGGTCCGTGCGCTGCAATGCGTGCCCCGAGCTGCTGGTGTGGCCCTCGTTGAAGATCAGGTACAGCACGTGCAGCACCGCGCCGAGCCGCTCACGCCACCGCTGGTCACCCGGCTGCGCGAAGGGACGCTCGACCGTGGCGAGTTTCTTCTTCGCCCGCGTGATGCGCTGCGCCATCGTCGCTTCCGGCAGCAGGAAGGCGCGGGCGATCTGTTCGGTGCCGAGACCGCCCACCGCGCGCAGCGTCAGCGCGATGGCGGCGGCGGGCGTCAGCGCCGGATGACAGCACAGGAACAGCATGGTCAGGGTGTCGTCGTGGTCGACGGGCACGGCGTCGGTGACCTCGCGGTCGAAAGCCGTGGTCTCCCTGCGCCGCCGGGCCACCTCCGCACGCACGGCGTCGGCCATGCGGCGCTGCGCCACCTGGACCAGCCAGGCCCGAGGATTGTCCGGCAGGCCCTCGCTCGGCCACTGGGTCGCGGCCGCGAGCAGCGCTTCCTGCAGCGCGTCTTCCGCGGTGTCGAAGTCACCGAACCGGCGGACGAGCGTTCCGAGGACCTGCGGCGCCGAAGTGCGCAGCAGGTCCTCGGTGCTCGCCGGGAGCGGTGTGTCGTCGGGCACCGCACTCCGGTCGCTCATTGCTCGGTGGCGGGGGCGCCCATCACCGCGCGAACTTCGATGTACTCGCCGATCGGTTTGCCGCCGGGGCCGGGGGCGGCGGAGGCCTGGGCGGCGATCTCGTAGGCCCGCTCGGGGCTGTCCACGTCGACGATCCAGTACCCCGCCAAGAACTCTTTGGTCTCCGGGAAAGGCCCGTCCGTGACCACCGGCGCCGACCGGCCGTCCGAACTGACGATCCGCGCCTGCTCCGGACCGGCCAATCCCTGCGCGTCCACCAACTCGCCCGCCTCGGCCAGTTGCGCACCCAGCGCGCGCTGGAAGTCTATGTGCGCCCGGATCTCTTCCGGGGACCATTCGTCGATCGGTGTGTCGCAGTAAGCGGTCGGCCCGTAGGTCTTCAGCAGCATGTACTTCATGGTCGGTTTCCTCTCCGGCGTTCGGTCGCGTGCGGCGCCTCGGTGACGCTCGCGATGAGGTCGAGGCGCGGCGCGCGCATTCGACACATCGCGGCGGTGATCCGCGTCACAGTGGAGACGACGTGTCGGCCAGCCGATCGGGATCCACCGGTTCGCCCGCCAGGATCAATTCCTTGATCCGGTCGGTCACGTCCCAGACGTTCACGTTCATCCCGGCGAGCACGCGGTTGTCCCCGTCCAGCCAGAACGCCACGAACTCGCGGGCCGCCTTGTCGCCGCGCACGACGACCCTCGCGGCTTCGCCCGGCGCGGCGAACCCGGTGTATTCCATGCCCAGGTCGTACTGGTCGGTGAAGAAGTAGGGCAGCCGGTCGTAGGAAGCCTGCTTGCCGAGCATAGTCGCGGCGGCGACCGCGGGCTGGTTGAGCGCGTTCGCCCAGTGCTCCACCCGGACCCGCCTGCCGAGCACCGGGTGCTGCTGGGCGGCGATGTCGCCGACCGCGACGATATCCGGATCGCTGGTGGCCAAGCGCTCGTCGACGAGCACGCCGTCGTCCACGGCGAGGCCCGCGTCGGCGGCCAGTTCCACGTTCGGGCGCGCGCCGACGGCGACCAGCACCGCGTCGGCCTCGATCGTGCTGCCGTCGGCGAGCCGGACGCCGTTGGCGACCGCGGTCGCGATGGCGTCCTCGGTGGTGATCGCCTCGACCTGAGCGCCGAACCGGAAGTCGACGCCGTTGGCCCGGTGCAGATCGGCGAACACCTCGCCCATCTCCGGCCCGAGCACCGCGAGCAGCGGCAGGTCGGCGCGTTCGACGATGGTTACCGCCACGTCCGCCGCCCTGGCCGCGGCGGCGACCTCCAGGCCGATCCAGCCCGCGCCGATGATGACCAGCCGCCGCGTCGCGCCGCTGAACAACTCGATCAACGTGTCGGAGTCCTCGATGGTGCGCAAGGTGTACACGTTGGGCGCGTCGGCGCCGGGAACGGGCAGGGTCCGTGGCGTGGAGCCGGTGGCGAGCGCGAGCTTGTCGTAGGGGAGCGTGGAACCGTCGGGCAGGGTGACCGTCTTGGCCGCGGGGTCCAGCGCGGTGACAGTGGTGCCGAGCTGGATCTCGATGTGGTGATCGCGGTACCACTGGCCCGGATCGACCGTGAACTCCGGCAGCGCCTTCTTCCCGGCCAGATGCTCCTTCGACAGCGGCGGTCGATCGTAGGGCAGGTGCTCCTCGGCGCCGATCAGCGTCACGCATCCGTCGAAGTCGTTGGCGCGCAACGCTTCCGCGACCTTGGCCGCGCCCAGTCCGCCGCCGACGATGACGAAACGCTGGTCAGAACTCATCGCGGACTCCTTCTCCGAAGGGAACCAAGCTCCTGCCGGTCAACCCTACTGGCAGCCGTGCGCGCGGCTCGGGAAAACGGGCGCCGCGGGTGGGAACGAATCACGCGCCGCCGTGGTTGGTCGGTAGGGCGGCGCAGTGTGCCGCCGCTCTACCGCATGCGATCGAGAGGAAGCCGCCCGTGACCGACGAAGCCACCAAGGACGTCGCCGATTTCTGGTTCGACCCGCTGTGCCCGTGGTGTTGGATCACGTCGCGCTGGATCCTGGAGGTCCAGCAGGTCCGCGACATCGAAGCCCGATTCCACGTGATGAGCCTGTCGGTGCTGAACGAGGGCAAGGATGTGCCGCCGCAGTACCAGGAACTGCTCGAGACGGGGTGGGGGCCGGTCCGCGTCGCGATCGCCGCGGCGCAGGAGCACGGCGACAAGGTGCTGTCGCCGCTGTACACGGCGCTCGGCACGCGCATCCACAATCGGCGGGCCGAGTACGAACGCGAGAGCCGCAAGGAGACGCTCGCCGCGGTGATCGCCGACGCGCTGGCGGAGGTCGGCCTGCCCGCCGAGCTGGCCGCGGCCGCCGAGAGCACCGACTACGACGAGGCGCTGCGCAAGAGCCACCACGAGGGAATGGACAAGGTGGGGCCCGACGTGGGCACCCCGACCATCCACATCAACGGCACCGCGTTCTTCGGACCGGTCCTGTCCCGGATTCCTCGCGGCGAGGAGGCGGGCAAGCTCTGGGACGGTGCGGTGGCGCTGGCGTCCTACCCGCACTTCTTCGAGCTGAAGCGCACGCGGACCGAAGATCCGTCGTTCGACTGAGCACCGTGCCCGGGTGCCGTCGCGCGGCACCCGGCCGGGTCACACGACGGACTTCGGCGGGTCCGCGGGCACCTGGCCGTAGGAACTCGCGTAGCCGCCCGCGGGCACAGCGGCGCCCGCCGGCGGCGCGGGGCGCAGGAACAGCTTCCCGTGCCTGCTGCGATCGCGCAGCGCCCACATGCGCCAGGTGAGCACCGGGTGGCTGGACAGAGCGTTCACCATCCAGACGAAGAACCCCTTCTCGACGGCCGCCCGATCGGCCATCTCGTCGAAGCCGACCAACCTGTTCATGTACTTGCCCGCGGCGAGGGTCCCCATGGCGGCGGACGCGCCGGTGTGGCGATTGCAGAAGCCGTGATTGTCGGCGGTGTACTCCTGCGCGCGGATCAGGCTGTTGCCGATGATCGGCAGGAACGGCACGAGGAACATGCCCAGCTGCCGCCAGTACGACGTGTGCCCGGCCGCGATGTGACCGACCTCGTGGCCGATGATGAACGCCAGCGCGTCGGGTTCCCGTGCGGCGCCGCCGATCTCGAACAGATCGCTGTAGACCACCACGTAGCGCCGGAACCCGTGCCCGCTGGCGAACGCGTTGATCTGGCCGTTGCCGAGCACCACGTACGCGTCCGGCACCTTCGCCATGCCGAAGCGAGCGGCGGCGTCCACCACCATCTGATAACCCTCGGGGAACTGCGTTGGCGACATCTTCACGCCGTTCACCCGCTGGCCCGCGTAGTTGATGCCACGACCGAACCACAGCAGCAGCGGGGCGGCCGCGAACGCGAGGACGTACTGGTCGAAGTTTCCGGTGGCGAGCAGCAGCAGCGCGATCAGATACGCGAGCACGGTGAGCACCACCACGACGACGAGCATGGGGATCTCCCAGCTGTGCCGGGCGGGCATGCCGAACGGTGACAGGCCGCGCGGCTGCCGCTGCGGCGGCGCCACGGGCGGCACCGGGGCGCCGGGGTAGGACCCGTAGGGCGCCGGGTACGCAGCCGGGGGCGCGGACGGATACGAGCCCGAGGTGTACTGCTGGCCGTAGGATGCGGCAGGCGTGCTCTGAGCCGGGACCCACCCACCCTGCGGGGCATACGGGTCGGCCTGTCGGCCCGCCTGGTCGGACGGCTGGGGTTCGAACGGCTGCATGGGATGAACTCTATTCAGTTGCCGGGAAGTGGGTCGGCGCGTCGGCCGTGTACGCGGGCGCTGTGGCCGTGAACACAACTGGCGCATCAGTCGATTCGCGCCGGCCCGCCGCGGTGTTAATGGCGGGGCAAACCCTCTCGCCACCGCGGCGCGGTCACCTGACACAATGCCTGGCATGCGCGTTTACCTGGGTGCCGACCATGCCGGTTTCGAACTGAAGAATCACGTCAAGGCCCATCTGGAGCAGGCGGGCCACGAGGTCGTCGACTGCGGCGCGCTCGAGTACGACGCGCTGGACGACTACCCCGCCTTCTGCATCGAGGCGGCCCGCCGGACCGTCGCCGACCCCGGCAGCCTCGGCCTGGTGTTCGGCGGCAGCGGCAACGGCGAGCAGATCGCCGCGAACAAGGTGCCCGGCGCCCGCTGCGCGCTGGCCTGGAGCGTGGAGACCGCGAAGCTGGCCCGCGAGCACAACAACGCGCAGCTGATCGGCATCGGCGGCCGCATGCACTCGACCGAGGAGGCGCTGGCCATCGTGGACGCGTTCGTCACCACCGCGTGGTCGGGCGAGGAGCGCCACCAGCGGCGCATCGACATCCTGGCCGAGTACGAGAAGACCGGCGTCGCCCCGGCGGTTCCCGCGTACTGAGCGCACCGGGATCGTAACCGGCTGTGCCGGAAGGACATACGCTGCACCGCCTCGCGCGGCTGCATCAGCGTCGCCTCGCGGGCGGTGTGGTGCGCGTATCGAGCCCGCAGGGCAAGTTCGCCGCGGGCGCTGCCCGGGTGGACGGGCAGGTGCTGATCAGAGCCGAGGCGTGGGGCAAGCACCTGCTGCACCACTACGACTCCGGCTTGGTGGTGCACGTGCATCTCGGCCTGTACGGCACGTTCACCGAATCCGCGCTGCCGATGGGGGAGCCGGTCGGGCAGGTCAGGATGCGCCTGTTCGGGCAGCGGGACGGGCAGCCCGGCTTCGGCACCGATCTGCGCGGACCCACCGCGTGCGAGATCCTGCTTCCGCCCGAGGTGACGGCGCTCACCGACCGGCTCGGGCCCGATCCACTGCGGCGCGGCGCCGATCCGGACCGGGCGTGGCGGCGCATCCATCGTTCCGGTAGGCCGATCGGCGCGCTGCTGATGGATCAGCAGGTGGTCGCCGGGGTCGGCAACGTCTATCGCGCGGAATTGTTGTTCCGCCACCGGATCTCGCCCCACCGTCCCGGCACGGAACTGTCCGCGCGCGAATGGGCCGACATGTGGTCGGATCTGGTCGCGCTCATGCGGGTAGGGGTGCGCGTCGGAAAAATGGTCGTGGTGCGGCCAGAACACGATCACGGCGAGCCCTCCTACGCCCCGGATCGCCCGCGCACCTACGTCTATCGCCGCCAGGGCGCCCCGTGCCGTCTGTGCGGCACGCCGATCGCCCATCAGGTGATGCAGGCGCGGAATCTCTTCTGGTGCCCCAGCTGTCAACCCGGCTGACCCCGCCGGCCGCGTGGCGGCCCGGATCAGCCGGCGACGGCGGTATCGATGTCCGGCTGGTCCGCCAGCGCGAAGCGGCGGCCACCGGCCGTCTTCGCGGAGTACATCGCGCGATCGGCGCGGCGGAGCAGATCGGTGAAATCGAGCGGGCTGCCCGGCGGGTTGTAGGCGGTGCCGACGCTGGCCGACACCGGAACGGGCCCGGCCGACGACCAGACGGGGTCGCGCAGCGCGGCCACGATCCGGTGCGCGAGGTCACCGAGGTTGTTGTGGTGCGGGTTGGTCGCGAGCACGAATTCGTCGCCGCCGTATCGGCAGATCACCGTGTCCGGCGGACACGCTTCGCGCAGCCTGCCCGCCAGTTCGACCAGCACTTCGTCACCGATCGCGTGCCCGTAGCCGTCGTTGATCTGCTTGAACCGGTCCAGGTCGATCAGCAGCAGCCCGACGCCGCGCGTCGGGTCGGTGGCCATCAAGCGCACCTTGTCCTGCAGCAGCGTCCGGTTGGCCAGATCGGTGAGCGCGTCGTGGGTGGCCTCGTGGCGCAACCGGTGCTGCAGCGCTGCGATCTCCTGCACACGCAACGACACCTTGGCCGACAGGTTCTGCTCCTGTTGCGCGAGAGCGCGCTCCTGGAGCGCCTGTGCGTAACTATCGATGGCCTGGCTGGCGATGAAGGGCCAGCGTGTGGCCACCAGCGAACCGGGAGTGCCGGAGGGGAAACCGAGCAGCCAGCGCGTGGCCTGCGCCAGCATCCGGATGCGGTCGAACGGCGCCTCGGCCAGTCGCGCGCCGAGCATCCGTGCTTCCGGGACCGGAAACGGCTCGGACCTGGCGAGCGTGAGCAGGCGCTCGACGATCTCGATCAGCACCGGTTCCAACTGCTGGGGCGCGGCGCCCGAACCGGGCTCGGCGCAGACCGCACGGGCCCATGCTCGGGCCATGGCGGCTACCGGGGGCTCGATGTCGGTCGACATCGGACTCACCCGGTGTGGGCGACGTCGGTACCCGGGTGCCCTGTAGTCACACAGGCGCCGGCGTCACCCTGATCGTTCCCACTGCTACGCGGTTGTGTCCACCTGGTTCGGCGCACGGTCACCGCCCCCTTTCCAGATACCCCCGTCCGGCAAAAAGGATCCTAGCAAGCCACTCGGCATCGAAAAGCGGCGATCTGCAACGTGTTCTCGACGCCGGGCGAATGGCGATCGGGTATGTGATCGTTCCCGTCGCGTTGGTGTTACACCGAATTCCGGTTCGCCGCAAAATCGCGCCGCGACGCGCTGGCGACACGCGGTACGAGGTGTGCGGAGAGTGGCGCACGAGCCGCGGTGGCGGTCCGGACCGGCCCCGCGCTGCCTGCTCCACGAGAATCGGTTCTCGCACGCGACGTCCTCGTCTTCCTCGTCGAGTCGCCAATGGTTGTTCCGGGCGTGTTGCGGGTCGTCCGCTCGCGGTCGTCCGGCCGGATCGGCGCGGGTGCTGTCCGCCGGACGAACTCCGCGCCGCGCGCCGCCCGGTGTGGCGGCCATGGCCGCGCCGGACGCCGAGCGCGTCGGCTGTGGCGGCGAGTCCTGCGGTCCTCATCGGAATTCCCTCAAGCGAAGTTCCTGGCGTGACATGTGTGTCATTCGAGTTTCGCCCACCGGAATCCGACACGCCAGAGTTTCAATGAAAAATTACCTTTAAAATTTCCCGTCGGCGCGGTAGCGCGTACCGGAGGGCCCCGGCGTGCGACACTGGGGCGGCAACCCCGGAGCGCTCCGACGGGCAACCTGCGAGATCGCGCTGCGCGGGGGGCTGATTGGCGTTTCGCAAGCCGGGTTCGGTACAGTCGGATCGCACACGACATCGTGGCGATCCCATCGGTGTCGTATGCCTGCGGGTGTAGTTCAATGGTAGAACCTCAGCCTTCCAAGCTGATGGTGCGGGTTCGATTCCCGTCACCCGCTCCACGGAGTATTCATCCTTCGCCGGCGGTTCCGGTCGCCGACGAAGGGCCACGGGGTGTAGCGCAGCTTGGTAGCGCATCCGCTTTGGGAGCGGAGGGTCGCAGGTTCAAATCCTGTCACCCCGACCATCGTTCGGGGGAGGTTCGCGCAGGGGGATCGACCGTCGGCGGTGGCGTCGCATCGCGGTCATCGCGGCGTCGGCCGTTCTCGGATCGGTATGCCTACGTATCCCCCGGGTTTCACGCGGGCGGCCACAGCGGCGATGGGGGGAGGACAGGAAGCCGCGGAGCGCCGCCCGGATCACCGCTTCCGCCATGGGGCCGGTCGCTGGGCATCCTGTGGCAACCCTTCAGCATCGGTCCTGCTCAGGCGAGTTCGGCGATTCGCCGGCCGTCGCGGTCGACGCGAGAGGCCGGGATAGGAGCCATTCGGTCCGCCGTCACGGGCGCGCTACTCGAAAGGCTCGAAGACATTTGTCTACTTAAGTATTAGACGGTGCCGGAGGGAATTACGAGAACGGTCGGTTCGCGGCTCGCGCCGTCACTGTTCCGCTTGCGCCTGCGGGGCGGTCGCCACCGGCGGCAGCTCCGAGTGCCGGGCGAATGCCTGATCGATCAGTTCCGAAGTGGCGCGGGTGACGATCAACCGGGCGATCGCCAGGTCGGTCTCCAGCTTGGTGCGGTCCCGCGGGGTGCGTGCGGACTCCTCGTAGTTCTGGCCGGCCAAGCGGAAGAACAGCTCGGTGGCGAACCGGTCGGCGATGCGATCGCAATCGGCGCGCAGACGTTCGACCAGCTGGAACGTGTCCTGCATCGGCAGCCCGGTGTCGTGCAGCCTGGTCGCCAGATCGCAGCACCGCGGGTTCGTGACCCGGTACGCCTCGAGCGGGTCGTCACTGGAGGCCAGCGCCTGCTTCGCGTAGTCGGGCAACTCGGCGTAGCTGTCCTGTGGCTCGGTGGTCGCTTCCGACTCCGGCTCCGCCGCGTTCTGGCTCTTCACGCCGAGCACATCGGCGAGGCCGTCACCGCGGTCCCAGGCTTCGAGCAGTTCCCTGATCCCGTTCAGCTTCATGCCCCGCCCCAGCAAGCGGCTGATCGTTTGCAGCCGGTTGAGGTGGTCCGACCCGTAATACCCGATCCGCCCGCGTACCTCCGGCGAGGGCAGCAGACCTCGCTCGTGGTACACGCGGACGCTGCGCACGGTGGTGTCGGCTGCCCGCGCCAGTTCGTCGATCGTGAATTCAGAGTCCGCAGCCATGTTTAAAAGGAAACCATAGTCGAGCCCCCGTGGAAAACGGTCCGTTTCATAACGTGCCGTTAAAGACGGTAGCTGGGTGTTGCTTCAAGGTCAACGAGCCGTTACATAGCGGTACAAAGGGTTGTGGTCTGGGCAACAGTGGGCTACCGTGCGTAGACCAGCTTATCGCGGCTGGGTTCCGGGGACTGTTGAGCAGCCCTGATGACGTCCGATCCATGGGCCACGCACCTGCCAGAGGTGTGTGCTCGGCATCCCCGGAGATGGCTATGAGCATTACGCGAACCCTTCCGATGGACACGGGATCCATTGCACCGGCAAAGATCTCGTCGATTCCGGCAAAGTCGAACCAGCGGCCCCCGTGCGCCGACGTCCCCGACAACTGGGACATGGACACCGGGAATCCGGATGCCTGGCGAGCGGCAGTGCGCACCTGTCAGAGTTGCCCCTTGCTCGCGCAGTGCCGCCAGTTGGCGCAGGCGCTGACCACCCGCGGTGACGGTCCGCGCGCGATGATCTGGGCCGGCGTCGCCTATGACAACTCCGGCAGCGTTATCGAGAACCTGGATCGGCACCGCGCCGCGCCGATCGACCACAAGCGCCCGATGCGCATCATCCGCAACGGACCGCGTCCGCTGCGCACCGTATCGACTCTTCCCGCTCCCCGCCGGCACATCGTGCTCGGGCAACCCCTCAAGCCGACCGGAACCGACGGTCTGTGACTATGCTGCGTGCGGTCTTTCGCGTCGAGTCCTCCGGTGGTGCGTAACTCATGACAGTCCTGGCATTGGCGATCGGTTCCTCGGGTTTCGCGGCCAGCCGTATCGCCGACGATGTCGATACCGAGGACATCCGCAGGATTCCGATCCCGGAGGCCGGCGCCTGGGGTGAATGCCAGGAACTGCTGCTCGAGGTCGCATCCGGTGGCGAGGTCACCGATCTCGGCATCGCTTCGGCCGGGCCGATCGACATGGCGGCAGGCGTGATCGCGCCTCCCGACATTCCGGAATGGCGCACCGGCTTCGGCATCGTGGAGGCCGCGCGGAAACTCTTTCCGAAGGCGACCGTTCGGCTCGCGCTGGACGGCGTCTGCCTGGCGATGGCGGAGCGAACGTTCGGCGCGACGGGCGCCGTGATGGACAGCTTGGCGATCGATGTCTCCGATCGCATCGCCGGCGGGGTGACAGTCGGCGGCTTCGCCCTGGTGGGGCGCACCGGCAACGCCGGGCACGTAGGCCATGTCCTCGTGCCGGGCTTCGACGAACGGTGTGCCTGCGGCGGCCGCGGCTGCCTCGAGGCGGTCGCCGGTGGCCTGGCGGTGGTGCGCTGGGCGCGGGAGCAGGGCTGGTCGGGCACATCGGTCCCCGAGCTGCTCGATGCCGCTCGCGTGGGCGAGGACATCCCGGCCGCGGCGCTCGGCCGGGCGGGCACGGCGCTCGGCCGGGCGTTCGCCTCGGTCGCGGCGCTGCTCGACCTCGATCTCGTCGTGCTCGGCGGCTCACTCGCCGAAGCCGGGCCCGCGCTGTGGAAACCGCTCGGCGAGGCAGTCGCCACGCACGCCAGGCTGAGCTTCCTGCCCGGATTGCGGGTGGTTCCCTCGCGGCTCGGCGATGCCGGGACGATCATGGGCGCGGGCGTGCTCGCTCTCGCCGGGGCCGCCGCCGGCTGATCAGCCGCCCGGAACGCCCTGGACGAGCATGGCCGCGGGCCGCGCGCCGCATTAGCCAGGAGAGTGCCACGGGCTCCGGGTGGCGACGCCCGTTGATCTTGTGCACCGGTTTGCGATGGATGTGCCGTTGGACCGTGCGCCGGTTCGGCAGCGTGTCCGTCGAACGCCACGTGAACAAAATGAACACCCGCGCGCGTGTCGGGTGAACTTGACGCAGACTGCATGAGAACCGGGTCGCCATGTCACGGGTTGATTGAGCCGCTAAATAACGGTACATTGCCTGGGTCGCAAGAGTCTCATCCGGGTAGGCGGATCCGGAGAAACGGCTGGTCGGGCAAGTGCGAAGCGAAGTGGCGCAGTGATTCCATGGGTGACTATCGAGACGTTGGCGCCGGACGGCATGTCCGTGGCGTCGGTGGGGGATGCGCCGCGTGAGTTCGCGAGCTGGCAGCGAGTGCTGCAGCGAACGCTGTCCAAGACGCCCGCGTTGTACGACAAGCTCACGACCGCGGCGCTGACGGAGGCGATCCACACCGCGCACGATCAAGCGCAAGACGTCGACCTGGCCATCCAGACGCGCGCGGGAAGGCATCAACTGCTCATCCGCCCGATCTTCGGCCCGGCGGGCGACGTGCACGCGGTACGGCTGTGGCTCGGCCCGGCGTCCGAACGGGTGCCCGCGTTGCGCCCCGCGGTGGGCGCCATCTGGGACCTGAGCAGTCAAACCATTCAGCAACCGAGCGGCATCACGCGGTTGTCCGGCAGCACCGCCGAACAGTACGTCCCGCGGATGTCGATCGCGGAACTGTTCCATCGGGTGTCGAGTTTCGATCGGCACGCGGAGGTTCTCGATCTGCTCTACGACCCCAAACCCGGTGAGCGCATGCAATTCGACACCACGGTCGTGCACGGATTCGGGCGTCCGGCCCAGTGGCGGATCACCATTCGCGCCCGTGACGACGAGCGCACTCGCGGCGCCTGGTGGCTGATCGAGGACGTGACCTCGGAGAACGCTCCGGCGGCGTGGCCGACCCTGGAGCGCATCGGATTGCGCGAGGCGCATCGCCGCGCGGGAACGCATCTGGCCGTCGTCCAGCTCGAGCACACCAGCATCTCGCACTGGCTCACCGATCCCGCGCCGTGGGTCCGGTGGGACTATCTGTTCCGGCCTGTCGACGTCTTCCATCCCGAGGACCGTCCCCGGCTGGTGGAACTCGGCGACCGGCTGCGTTCGGGCGACAGCGCCGGTGTGACGTTGCGAGTCCTCAACTACGGCGGCGGTTACACCCCGACCTCGCTACTGCTCTATCCCTATCCCGGGTACTCCAGCAGACAGCTGGCGATCGCGCAGTTGGTCCGCGTCGCCGACGACGTTCCGTTGCTGGAAACCCATCGCCAGGTTCTGGAGCCGCGGCAGCGCAGCGCGCCGATCGGCTATGACGAACAATTGCGGCATTGGCTCGCGGGCAGAATGAAAAGCAACCCGGCCTGCTGACCAATGATTCCCACGACTGGGAACTACCGGCCGGTTGGGAACGGCTGTGCTCTCTACCATTTCGGGAGTGAGGACAGTGGTTCGTGGACCGGCAGATTCGGGTGAGGCACTGCTTCGCCGGATGGCCGCCCGCCGCCGTCGTGACAACATCGTGGTCGCCGTGCTCGCCGTACTCGCCGTGCTCGGCGGTGGCCACGCGATCCTGAGCGTCTTCGATTCCGGCCCGCCCGCACCGTCGGATGATTCGACGACGGCGATCGTCGGGCATGCGCAATTGGCCGGTTCTTTCGCTGAGCAGTTCGTCGTCACCTATCTCACCGCCGTTGGGGGACAGCAGGATCGAATCGGCGAATTCGTCGGTTCCAATCAGCAGATCACGTTGCCTTCGTCCGCACGTCAAGTCTCCGACCCTTCGGTCGTCTATGTTTCGCGCGCGCTCGCGGCGGGCGGGCTGGAAGTGTGGTCGGTGACGGTGTCGGTCCGAGTCGGCAAACCCGGAGCTGCCGCATCCGACCAGCGGCAGTTCTACCGTGTCGCGGTGTCGTTGACCGACGGGCGGCTGCGTGCGCTGTCGACGCCCGCGGTGGTCCAGCCCCCCGGGAAGGGCGTCGACCTCAAACTGGCCTACGGAGCGCCCTGCGCACCGGATACGCCACTCGGCCAAGTCGCCTCGGGTTTCCTGAGCGCCATGCTGACCGGAAACGGTGACGTCGCCCGCTACACCGTCCCGGATTCCGGGCTGGCCGCGCTGAAGCCGTCCCCTTTCACCGCCGTCGAACTGACCTCGCTCACCACGGACGATTCCAGCTGCGGCTCCGGCGGTGCGAAGGCGCAGGTACTGGCCACCGTCAACCCCAAAGCCGACACCGGCGCCGCCGCGACACTGGCCTACCCGCTCACCATGATCCGCAACGCGGGCCAGTGGCAGGTGGCGTCCATCGATCCGATCCCCGCCTTGTCGAGCCCGCTGGCGGTGGTGGTCGGCGGGGATGCGCGCGGCGGAGCGCCGCCTACGTCGACCACGACTTCCTCGCCGACGGTGACGATTCCGCCGGCGACACAGAACTGATCCGAGAGGCAGCCCGATGGGTAATCTGAGCAACATCCTCTATGGCATTCTGATCTTTGTCCGGTGGGGCGGAATGATCATCATCGCCATCGTCACGATCGGTGTGGTGATCTCCGAGGCGGCGAAATCCAGGCTGTCGCCGTCGCGGATCATCGTCGTCTTCGGCTCGGGCTTGATGGCCGGGGTGGTGATCTGGATTCTGCCCACGACCATCAACTACGCCCGAACGGATGCCAACCTCATCGTCCCCGACCACCCCATCGGTGGCTATCGATGACAACCCAGGTCATCAAGGTCTTCACGCCGGTCAAACGGGTGCCGACGATGATCGGCAAGGCCCAGAACGGGCAGAAGCTCCCGTTCGGTCCCTACACCTTGCCTCAGGTCGCGGCGGGCGTGGTGATGATGTCGGTGTCGTCGGTGTTCGCCATGACGTTGCCGGTCAACCCGGCCGTCACGTTCATCACGGGGCTGGCGTTGACCATCTTGGCGGTCTTCGTGCTCGGGCTCGTACCGTACACGGGTGTCCGGATGACCTCGCGCGCCCTATGGCTGGGCAGGCTCATCGTCTATCGCAAGCCGGTGTCCGCCTCCGGCATGCCGATCACCAATGACTCTTCGCGCGATGCCGTTTTCGTCGACGAGAGCGTAGTGCTGCTGCTGCCCGACCGCTCCGATGAGGCGATGGCCGCCGCGCCGAAGTCCGGTGTCCGGCTGCTCGAGGTGATGAGTGGTGGCGGAAAGGTGACCGACCTGTGGCAGCGACTGAACGGCAAGGACGAAGGTAACGGTAACGGCAGCGGCCCGGCCCCCGGAGGACGCCCCTGATGGCACTCGGACGAGATCTACAGCCCACCGCCGCGATTCGCGGCAATCTCCAGTTCACCCATTCCGGTCTGGTCACCGCGACGTACTTCATCAATCCCCTCGGCTACGGATTGCGTAAGGCCGGCGACAAGTACGACGTGAAGCTGGCGCATCACGCGCTGGTCAACAACTTGCCGAACGGGTCGCTGCTGCTCGGTATCCAAGCGCGGCTGAACACGATCGACGTGCTCACCAAGATGGTGGAGGGCGTCGACCTGGACGAGTGCGAGGACTACGCCGACGAAGTGGTCGCCTCCTACGAGCGCGTGCACGCGATCATGCCGCAGACCCGCATCTTCCTGCTGTCGATCCCGGTCGGGGCCAGCAACTCGAGCATTTCCGCGCTGTCGCGCCTGTGGCGGGGCAGCACCGCCACCATCGACGCGACCGCGATCTCCCGCGCCGACCTGGACGAGTACGACGAGAAGGCGAACGAGATCCTGTCCAGGATCGGCGGCGACTTCGATCCGGTGCCCGTGCCGGCGGCGCTGTTCCAATGGCTGTGGGAACACTATCTTTCGCGCGGTGCGGCGGGGGACCCGGTGGCGCCCACCCGGGCCGGCGCGCTGGACGACGCGACGGCGGCGGTGTTCCGCTCCGCCGCGCTGGACGAGGGTGCCCAGGCCGACAGCAACCGGCGTATCCGGCCGTCGTTCGTTCCCGTGATCAAGGTGGTCCAGCCCGATTTCGATTACCGCCCCTCATACCAGGCCATGCTGACGCCGCACTCGTTCCCCTACGCGGGCATGACATTTCCCGGCGGCAGCGAGTTTCTCAACGTGCTGGAGGGCCTCGGGGACGTCACGGTGGACTGGGGCATGCGGATCTCCACCAAGCCCGCCGACGAGGTGCTCAAGAACAACGAACTGAGCCTGCGCAGGCTCGGCGAGCAGATGGATCAACGGGATCAGGAGATCTCGTTCGCGCAGAACACGCTGGCGTCGAAGGCGCAGATGCTCAGCGAGTACAACCAGCACTTCGAAGTCAACGGCGGTGAATCCGAGGTCTCGTTCACCACCGTGATCGCCATCGGCGGACCGACGCGGGAAGCCACGATGGACGCGGTCAACGCGCTCAAGCGACGCTACAAGCGGTTCCAGGTCGACATGACCGCACCGGTCGGCGCGCAGGTCGACCTGTGGTCGATGCTCGTTCCCGGCAGCCCGCCGCGCCGCGCGTTCGACGATTTCGCCCATATCGTTCCCTCGGACATGTGGGCCGGCTTCGTGCCGTTCACGACCAGTCAGATCGGCGACGACAGCGGACCGGTGATCGGCGTCAACCTGCTGTCGGGCCACTTCGAGCCGATCCACTTCGGCATCATGGAGGCCGCGCTGCACGACCTGTCCGCCTCGTTCGCCGTGACGGGCGAACTCGGTTCCGGCAAGTCGTATTTCCTCAAGCTGATGGCCGTGCTCGTGCACGACATGGGCGGTCAGTTCCTCGCCATCGACCGCAGTCAGGTCGGGGAATGGGAGCACTTCGCACGGTCGATCGATGACGCGGTCGTCATCGATCTGGCCAATCCCACGGTCTCGCTGGATCCGCTGCGGCTGTTCAACCCGCGGATCGCGGGCGAGCGGGCGCTGGACTCGATCCTTCCGCTGCTGGATCTGTCCCCGACCTCCGGCGCGGGCGCGGCGGCGAGCAATCTGCTGTCACCGCGTGGCATGGCCGAGCACAAGATCAAGAGCTTGCTCGACCTGTTCCATGTCGTGCGCCGCCTGCGGGAGCACCCGGAGCGAGGGGAGGAGTACGCCGATCTCGCGGCCCGGCTCGGCACCGTGGTGGAGCGGGTGCCGGTGCTGTTCGATCCCAAGCTGCGACCGCTGCGCCTGGATGCTGCGGCGACCGTCGTCCGCAGTCACAACCTGCAACTGCCGAGCGCGGAGGAACTCACCACCCCTCACCTGTACAACCGGTTGCCGTTGACGAAGCGGCTCGGCACCGCGCTGTACGAACTGGTCGGCGTCGCGGCGCGGGAGGCGTTCCTCTCCGACAACGGCAGGTTCGGCCTGCTGGTCGGCGACGAGGCGCACCACTTCACGCAGACGCAGGTCGGTTCGGCGGTCACCTCGGACTTCAGCCGCGACGGCCGTAAGCACCTGGCCGCGATCGGGCTCGCCTCGCACGACCCGGCCACCGACTTCCAAGGCGCGGCGCACAATCTCATCCCGAACCGGTTCGTCTTCCGCCAGCGCGACGAGACATTGGCGCGCAACAGCTTGGAATGGCTCGGCGTCGATCTCGAGGAAGCGCCGTTCCTGTTGCAGATCCTGCGCGAGGAGACCTCGCCGCCCGTCGGGCCGGGCCGCCAGATTCCCGAGGAGCGCCGCGGCGAGATGTTCATGCGCGACGCGCTGAACCGGATCGGGCGCGGCAAGGTGCTCGGTCCGGCCCGCCCGGACCGAGCCGCCGCGATCACCAGTACCCCGACCAGTGCCAATGGCATGCGTTCCGCGCTACCGGAGCGGTCGGTGCGCTGATGAGATCTCTGCTCGGATCCGCGCGCGCACGTCAGGCGTCCTTCGACATGCCGTGGGAACCGCAGTTCTGGGACGCGGATCGCTGGCGACCGCAAATGGTGTTCCGGCGCTTCCGGGCCTGGATCGCCGCGTCGCGCCGGCGCCGCAGGATCGCGTGGGTCGTCCTCGCGCTGTTCGTGTTGTTCGTCTTCCCTGGTCTCGTGCACGCGGTGTCGATCGCGCAGACCGGCACCATCGCTCCTGGAGCCGCGCCGAACAGCGCGACCAGCTGGATGAACGTCAAAGACTCCTCCGGAGTGAACGTTTCCAGTTATCGGTTGGTGGTCGATCAGGGCGGTGTCTTCAACCTGGGGAATTTCGCGCTGTGGATCATCCTCATGCCGCTGTTCGCGGTCTGGCTGCTCGCCTCGACCACAGGGGTCTGGCTGCCCGGCGAGGCGATGAGTTTCGGATGGCTGAACCTGATCAGCGCGCCGTTGCGCGGTATGGCCCAGAACTTCACAGGGACGATCGCGACGCCTCTGCTGGCGGGGACGGCGGCGACGATCGGCGCGTTCTTCGTGGCCTATTTCCTCGTGCGCTTATTGATCGCCAAGGCGGTGATGCAGATCGTCACCATGATCGTGGTCGCGATCTTGAGCGTGCCGATCTTGGCCGACCCGTTGGCCGAGGCGCTGTCCCCCGACGGCTTCCTGGTGCAAGGGCGTGACCTGGGGCTCTCGGTCGCGGCGGGATTGAACGGGAACAACAACCCGAATCCGCAGCAGTTGGTCAGCGCGCTGCAAACGACCATGGCGGACAATTTCGTGCGACTTCCTTTGCAGGTGTGGAACTTCGGGCACGTCGTCGACAACAGTCCGTCCTGCCGCTCGGCGTGGTCGTCCGGCATGACGGCGGGCAGCGACGACCGCGTGAAGAACGGCATGAGGTCGTGCGGCGACAGCGCGGCGTACGCCGCGGTGGAGAATCCGAGCGTCGGTCAGATCGGCGCCGGACTGCTGCTGTTGCTGTGCGCGATCATTCTCCTGGCCTTCGCCGCGTATCTGTCCATCAAGATCATGTGGGCCGTACTCGACCTCATCTATTACGGGTTCGCGTCGGTCTTCGGGTTCGCCGCGGGGGGATACATCTACGGGCCGACGCAGACGTTCACCGTTCGTTGCGTGGTCCACGGCTTCATCGCCGCCGGCAAGATGGCCTTCTTCGTCATCGCTCTCGGCATCTACGAACTCTTACTGGGGAGCCTGTTCCGCGCGGCGAACGGCCAGATCATGGTGGTGTTCGTCATCGGGGCGGGTGTCGAGATAGTCGCCATCATCCAGGTGCGGCGGCTGAGCAGGAATATCGACGAGGCCAACGACTACGTGACCAACCGCGTCGGGGCCGCGATCCAGAGCGGCGGATCGTCCGGGGGCGGCGGCGGTGGCGGAGGCGGCTCCGCCCTGGGTATCGGCATGGGCATGGGCAATTCGAACGTGGCCAGCTCCATGACTCCGCTCGCGATGGTTGGCGCGATCAGCACCATCAACAGCTCGCCGCTCACCGCATGGGTCGCCGGTGGCCGCCTCAACCCGTTGAATCCGTTCTCTCGCGTGGACCATGTCGACAAGAAACTCAAGAAGAAGGGTTTGAAGACCAAAGACCTGCGCGAAGCCGCACACGGTGGCCTGTACGACCGTGTGGCCGCGGCGAACGCGGCCCGGCGTGGTATCCGCCGCTCGGGCAACAGCCATCGCAGTGAGCGAGGCGCCGCCTTCGCCATGGAGAATTTCACACATCTGACCGGTAGTGGCGGCCCGCAGGCCGGTGGGTATCACGCCCTTCTGATGGCGGGAGTTCCCGAGCACATGGCGCAGCGGGCACTCGAGGCACGGACGGACATCATTCGGCACGCCGACGCCGAACCGCTCGCCTCGAAGCACCTCGCGAACGTCCTTGCCGCGCACAAGCATCTCGAGAACCACTTCCACACGAATGATCGGCAGATGTACATGGCCAGGTACCACGCGTTGGAGGCCAGCGTCGATCGGTATCGAGGGGATTACCAGGGCGGTGTGCACATTTCGGAAGATCTGGCCCGGCTCGGCAGGAGTTACATCGCGAACCCCAGCAAGAATTTCATGGACAGTCTGCAGGCGCACGCGAACGGCACGACTCCGACAACCCCAGCTTTGACGATCCGTGGTCGGCAACTGACCACGAACGAAGCGGACAGGTTGCGGAGCTGGATCTCCAACGAGCACGCACTGCGGATCCAGGCGACTACCAACTGGGTAGGACAAGATCCTCGCGATTTCGATCGGATCCGAGTACTGCGTTCCGAAATCGACAAAGCTGCCCAGACCGACCAATGGCAGGCGGGCCGCAGCATCACGGGTGCTGTCTCGCTCCCGCAGCCGGACGGCGGCGCCAACCCGTTGCCGCGCATTCCCGCCACGATTCTCAATCCCCTCAGAAACCCGCGCGGCCGCTGATCGGCCTCGACAAGGGCACGACGGGTGCGGCGTATATCGCAGAAAGGTAATCGATGATCGGTCGTCTCTTGTCGTTCGTCCTGATGCCGCTCTGGGTATGGGTGGTGCTGGGTGGCGTGAGTGTGGTGTCGCTGGTGTTGATGGTGCTGGTGCTGGTCATCGGCGGTGCGACGTCGTCGGTCGCCGCGGATCTGCACTATCAGTGCGACAGCGCGGTGGGTCCCGATCCCGCCGTGACGGTGACCGCGACCGCCTTGCCCACGGCGCCGAGGACGCCGGGCACACCGGTGGCCGGGGTGACGACCGCTCCGACCACCAACCCCTACGCGAAACTGGAGATCGAGTCGGACGACACCACTGTGTCGGACTGGCAGCGCGCCTGCGTGTCAGCGCTGAAAGACGCGCCGTATCAGAGTTCTCCGCTGTTGACGGGCAGTTCGGGAATCGGTGCGGAGTGCGCGCGTCAACTCGCGCTCGCGAAGGTCTCGGCGACCGGAGACGTGAACGGCTCCGGCGACGGTGAGAGCGCCGCGGAATTCACCAGGTCGGTGATCTACTTCGCCTCGGTCGCGCAATCGACGGGACGGTGTGGAACGACAACGGGCGCGGCGGCGCAGGCCCCGGCGGCGGGCCCATCGAGCGGTTCGGCGCGGCGGGCATGCGGACAGCTCGACGCCGCGACGGTCGTCGAACTGCCGAACACCGTCGCGGCGCAGGGTAGGTGCGGGCAGCGGGTGGATCCTGCCGCGGTATCGGCGGGAGACCTCGTCTTCTGGAGTTATCGGAGCAATGCTCCGACCCGGGTCGGCATCGCGGTGAGCGATACCCGGCTGGTCACCACCGATGCGTCGACCGGCGGATTCATGGAGCTGGTCATTCCGAGCACGACCGACGTGCGGGTGAAGCGAGTGCTCGGCAGCGAGAGGTGACGAGTAGACGATGCCGCCGACAGAAGTAGAACCGAGGACGGATACGGGCGAGGAGCCCGGCGCGTCGGGACCGTTGACACCGTGGTCGCATCCGCCGGATCAGCAACGGCCGCGGCCGGGTGGCGCGCCGGGACAGTCCAGCGGTCCGTCTCCTGGATCGGAGCAGCCCAGCTCGTCGGAGCCGGGTCGGTCGGCGCCCGTTCAGCCGAACAGTGCGGGCGAGCATCATCTTTCGAATCCGCCTCGCGAGGGGCCGCCCGGCCAGGCGACAGCACCGGGGCAGTCCGGGGCTGCGCCGGGCTCCTCCGGTCAGGGCGGTGCGCCCGGTGACGGCACAGCCGCGCCGGGCGGTGTGGTGACTCCGCAGACCCAGCGGGTGCTGCCGTCGGCGGATCAGGAGCCGACGGTCGATCCGGGGCTGGTGGCGGATGTGGCGCCGGTGGCGGTGACGGCCGGAGCGATGGCGATGGCGATGCTGCCGATGATCGCCTCGGCGTTGGCGGGACTCGGCGGCGGTAGCGGGGGTTCGGCGCCGGTGGCGTCGGATGGCGCAGGCGAGAGTGGATTGTCGCCGGAGGCGGCGAAGGCGCTGGATGTGTTGAAACAGTTGGAGGGGGTGTACGGGGACGCGGACCCCACCGATCCGCGGGCCGAGCAGCTGCCGCGGCAGTCGGCTCTTTCGTCGGACAGTGGGGCGGCGGCGCGGTCGATACGGGCCGAGCAGTTGTTCCAGCAGAACGCGGCGGAGGCGTTCAACGATGTGGACCACCAATTGACCTCGTATATGCGCGGTTTGGCGGGGGCGAACAAGGTCGACAAAACGGAGATCAGCGGACTGGCGCGCCAGGCGAACACGGCGCTGGCAGAGCTGGGTTCGCAGGCGTTCACGCGGGCCGGGCGGCAGAAGGTGCATCAGATCTTGACCGCGGCCTTGCAGAAGGCGCATGCGATCGTCTCGGGTGGGCAGGACACCACCAGTGACATCGCCGTCGCGATCAATCGGCTGACCAATCAGTATCTGGGCGACATCGCCGGGAAGAACTCCACGCGATCCGCGAGCACGGCCGGTATCTCGGACGGCTGAACGCTCGGGCGGTGCCGTCAGCGCGTGGCCACGCTGTCGGCGGGCGACGGGGCATCCGGTGTTCCCGTAAGCGGGAACAGAACGGGACGGGCCGGGACCTACCTGGATTAAGCTGCGGATACGCGGGCCGCAGGGAAGACTCGGATGAGCCGACAGCGGGCAAGGTGGCACCAGGGCGATGGTCGGTTCCGGTGCGCGTACCGAAGCGTCGGGCGGAAGGTGGATCATGGCTGCCTCTGTGGTCACCGTGCCTAGCCCGCGGGCGTCTCGGGGGGACTGATGGCGCCGGCGAATCGCACCCCTCCCGAAACGGATTCCGACGATCCCGGCGGTGCTCGCGACGGACGGGCGAGCGCGACTACTTCCGCTCCGCGCCGTCCCGTCAAGTCCGCGACGCGCGGCGCTCCCACGGCGATTCCGCGGCCACCGGCAGGTGCGCCGACCGCGGCGCCCCAGGCGGGCGCGACGGCGCAGGGGCGAGGTCAGAGCGCGCCCACGGTATCCGAAACATCCTCTGCCTCATCGGTTCCGGCAGCCGCGCCACGGTCGGACGCGCTGGGCATGGCCGGTTCTTCCACGCCGATGGCGGCCGCGGCGATGGGCGCGTTGGCGGCCATCGCCGCCCAGTACGGTGACCACACGCCGACCGCTGCCACGGGCCAGCCGTATGCGCCGCCGGATCTCGGCGCCGGACGGCCGAGCGGCCCCGTCGCGTGGGACGGCGCGCTCGGCTCGCAGTACGCCGTGAGCGATCAGAATCGGGCACGCCACGGCGACGCGACGCAAACGATGAACGCCGAGCTGGAACGCATCCTCGGCGGCGCGGTCGACAGCACGACGCAGGGGCGCGCCGCGATCGGCGCGATCATCGCCGAGGTGAACACCGCGCTGACCGCGCTCGGAACCATCCAGGACGCGAACGCGAGCAGGCACTTGGTGATCTCGACCATGGAGAATGCCTTGCAACGCGCGAGTTCCGTGCTCGGTCAAGGGCAGACCGCGGCGGTGCTCACCGCCGATCGGGTGGCCGCGCTGGCCGACAGCTACTTGCGGGAGTCGCGACCGTCCCCGCCGCGCCGATCCCGCCGCACGTCACACTCCGGCCTGCGCAGCGGCGGTCCGCCGCGCACAAGGCCGTCGGGGCAGCAGGGCCAATGGATCAACGAGGCGTTGCAGGTACTGCGTCAGCACGGGTACGACACACGCCAGATCGATCCGGCCGATATCGCGGCGATCATCCAGCACGAGTCCGGTGGCAACCCGAACGCCATCAACCTCTGGGACAGTAACGCGGCGGCGGGGATTCCGTCGAAAGGCTTGATGCAGACCATCGATCCGACGTTCAACGCGTATGCGCTTCCCGGACACCGCGATATCTGGAATCCGGTGGACAACATCGTCGCAGGCGTTCGCTACGCCATCGAGCGTTACGGATCGGTCAGCAATGTGCCGGGAATCGTGCAGATGCGCGGCGGGGGTTCGTACGTGGGATATTGATGCCGCGTGCCCCGTCGCCGACGGCGCCTCCGCGGAGCACGAAGCGCCACGTGTCACCGCATCCGGACCGGGCTGAGCGCGCTGCCGAAACG
This sequence comes from Nocardia beijingensis NBRC 16342, assembly GCF_001612785.1. Taxonomy (GTDB): domain Bacteria; phylum Actinomycetota; class Actinomycetes; order Mycobacteriales; family Mycobacteriaceae; genus Nocardia; species Nocardia beijingensis. Next base: position 101,174 of record NZ_BDBC01000020.1, on the reverse strand, counting down.
CCCTGCTCGTGACGCGGGACAGCCGCCAGGCCGGGACAGCCGCACGGACCCGAGACCGGCGCGCGGGCCGACCCGCTGTCCCGCGCCGACCGACGGCGGGCGCGCACCTACCCAGGACGTGCGATGGAACGCCTGCCGCGCGGATGCCGCAGGCGTGCTGTGTGATTCGCGCACTTCGGTACGCGTCGAGCGGCTGCCGGGCAGGCTGCTCGGGGAGAACTTCCGGTTCCCATCAGTGGGAATCCTCGACAATGGTGATGTCGAGAGGACTCCCGAGCATGGTCGATGTGCAGCCGCAGGACAAGGGCGCTTTACCTCGTCTACCTGCGGCGACAGCGAACGGCTTGGCTCGATAGGTACTCGCTGCGCGTCGAATGGGTGAAATCGCATGGGCTTGTTCGGTCTCGAATGGAAAGATGTCGTCTCGGGCGTAGCCAGCGGTGTGGGGTTCATGGTCGGCGGCCCGGTCGGCTCCGCGATCATCGGCGGCGCGGTCAGCGGCATCTGGACCGGCATCGAGCGGGGTTCCTTCGAAGAGGGTCTGCAGGCCGGTCTGATCGGCGCCGCGGTCAGCGCGATACCGGGCGGCGTGATCGGCGGCGCGACGAGGGGCCTGACCGGCGGCGGGCTTCAGGCATTGGGCATGGCCGTCCGGGACGCCGGTCAGCTCATGACGCAGAGGGGCTTGGGCAATTTCGGGGAGCGGTTGGCGCTGTCCAAGATGTATATGCCGCGATTGGGCGCGGGCGCGACGGTCGCGGGCCTCGGTAACGCTCTCGCCAGTAGAGCGTACGACACTGTGCATCCGGCGCCGGGGCCTCAGCAGCCCAAGCAGCAAGAAGTTCCCGATGTGCTGCCGACTCGCCCTGCGGGCGCGAAATACAGGGGTACCAGTTCTGAGGCACTGGTGTATGCATGAGCGACGAAATGCCGATGCTGGTGGTGCCGGATGTCTATTCACCCAAGTGGCCGGCGCAAAGGCTCAAACTTTTCGCCACGATCCACGACTGGCTGGATGTGGACAAAGGGGAAGACAAGAGCCTGCACACCATCCTCCAGGAGGACTGGGGCGCTCTCGGTGACGGCAGAAAGGACGACGTGCCGGAGAGCGGCACGGTACCTCAAGTCGAACTGAACAGTACGCACATCAGATCTCTGTTGTTCAGCAACTATGCCAATGTCAACAGTGCGCTCAAGGACAATTTCGACCAAATGGTGGAGCGGGACGCGAGGCTCGCCGCCAAGGTCAAAGATTCGAAGATCTCCGTCAACAACGCCAGAAGCAGTCTGAAGAAACTGATCTCGTTCCTGAACACGGAGGCCGCCAAAGCGCCTGCCGATATGGACGAGAACAAGCACGTCATGACATATGTGTCGACGGGCCTGGAGGCGGCGATGGGCACCATGGACACCGCGAAGACCGAACAAGAGAAGACGGCCGACGGCATCGATGAAGACTCCGCTGCCAACAAGGAACTCGCCGATCGAGTGAAGGCGCTGGAGGCCGCGCAGAACGACCCAGGGACGAAGCCGGACGACGTCAAGCAGCCGGGGATCCCCGGCGTCAACGACGGCGCGAAACCGAATAATGGCGGCAACCCCGATCCGGGCGATATCACGAAGAACCCCCCTGGCATCGACGATGGCACGAAGCCGAACGATGTGGACAACTCCCACCTGGGCGATTCGACGAAGGACCCCACCGGCACCGACAGCACGAAACCGCCAGGGGTGGACAACTCCGGCCTCGGCAACGGGACACCCAACGGCACAGGCGGTCTGGGGGACACCCCCGGCGTCGGTACACCCGCCTCTTACCCGCAGCCGGCGTCCAGTCCGTCTCCCGGCATGGACCTGGGTTCTCTGCTCGCCCAGCAGATGATGATGCGAAGCCTCGCCGACCAGGACAGGAACAACCGCTTGCGGGACACGGACCCCAGCCGCTACGAGGACGAGATCGCCCCGGTCCCCCCGCAGCCGGTCGCGGCGCCTGCCACCGCGCAGCCGGTGGCCGCGCAGCCTGCCTCGACAGCTCCCGCGGCGACGCAGCATGCCGCGGCGCCCGCGAGCGCGACGTCCGCCCAGCCCACGGTGGCACCCGGCCGCACACCGGGCGAGGACGGCAGCGTCGTCTACACGTTCCCGAACGGAAAGACGCAGAAGGTGTCCGTCACAACCGCCCAGGGCCTCGACGCGGCGTTCGGCAACCACAGCGGCACCGACGCGCAGAAGGCCTACGAGAAGACGCCTGCGAAGTGGTCGGACAAGAAGCAGATCGGCCAACGGGTGGGTGACTTCCAGTTGATGACCGGCGATGTCGCCACCTGGACGAACTCGACCGCGATTCTCGTGGTGTGGCCGCCGGAGGACGGTGGCGCGGAGGGTGGCACATTGGAGGTCATCGTCAAGGGAGAGTTGAAGCCGTTCGACCCGAAGATGCCCGAGATCGCCTCGGAGACCAACTCGTTCGAGGGATTCGCGCATCCGAACGGCATCGAGGTGACCGCGCCGGCGGACGGGGCCGCGCCTCAGACGACGCCGGGCTCGGCCGATCAGCCCGCGGACGCGGCAATGCCGGTTGCCGCGATGCCCGCGGGCTGATCGCGCGGGCGAGCGCGCGGATGAGGAGAGGAGGTCGCGATGGTTCTCGAGGTGGATCCGCAGGAACTCGTCGCCGTGGCGTCGAGACTCGCCGCGGCGGCACGTGATGCCGGGGCTGCGATACCCACCGGGTGGGTCGTGCCGGGTGGGGCCGACCCGGTTTCGGCCGCCGCGGTGCCCGCGCTGAACAAGCAGGCCACGTCGCTGCTCAATGGAGTGGCGCGTGTTTTGACCGATGTCCAGCGCACCGCCTACAACATCGGGGCCGCCGCCGTCGACTACACCGACGCCGACGACCGCGGCGCCCGTACCGTGAACGGCAGCGGCGGTGAGGTTCTGGCGAATCCGGTGGGTGATGTGCAGGAAATCGGCCGACGGAGGATGCCGGCGATCCGGTTCCCCGCCTCGGGCGGCAGTGTCGATCCGCTGACGTTCGCTCAGCAGTTGCATTCCGGTCCGGGGACGGGTGCGGCCAAGGGATTCGCGGACTCGCTGCGCCGATTCGCCGGGAGCGCGCATCTGGCGGCCATCGAGGAAGTGAGCGCCGCGTCGAAGTCGATGGAGCATTGGGAACCGGTCGGCACCGCGGCGGCGGGGGAACTCGATCAGCGGCGTGGGTTCCTCGACCAACTCGGCACCGGACTCGGGCTGCTGGCCGACGGCATCGACACCTACAGCAACGCGTTTCAGGTCGCGAAAGCCAAACACCCTACGCCGGAAGAGATCATCGCAACCCGAAAAGAACTCCTCGCGGCGATGCGCTCCAAGAACCAAGCCGCTATCGCTGCCGCGATGGCGAAATTCAACGAACAGAACGCGCGTTCGATGGAGACGATCACCGGCTACTCCACCGAGGTCGGCGCGAAAGTCGGTGAGAGCGAAGCGGGCAGTGAGGGCGCCGGAGGCGAGAAGGGCACCGGATCCGGCAGCGGCGACAGCAGCAGCAACATGTTGAGCCAGATGCTGCCCGCCCTGATGAGTGCGATGTCGGCGGCAGGAACGCCGCTGAGCCAGCTCGGGCAGTCGGATTCGGAGGCGTACGACGACTACGGCCTCGACGACTACGGTTACGACGACCTCGGTATCCCGAGTGGGCTCGGCTCGGGCAGTCCCAGCGGCATGCCCGTCGGCAGCCCCGACGCCGGCATCCCGGACCTCGAGGCGGAGACCGTCGCGGCGACCGCGTTGCCGATGGCCTCCGCGGCCAGCCTGGGTTCCGGCCTGCCGCGCACCTCGGTGATCGAACCTCTCGGCACGTCGTCGGCCTCCGGTGCGACGGTCGCGCGTGGCAGCGGTTCGCCGATGATGCCGTACATGCCGATGTCGCCTGGCATGGGCAACTCGGGCAGCAGCAGCGACCGCAACCGGGTGGTGGCGTGGCATCCCGACCGCCTGATGTATGTCGACGACACGCCGCACACCGAAGCGGTGATCGGTGAACGGCCGACCATCGCGCCGACCGTGACTCCGCCGACGCCGACACCGGGCAACCAGACCCCGACCCAAACCGGAGGTAACGCATGATGAGGGAGCGCCGCGAGCGAACTGCAGGCACAGCTGCCATCGCGGTGATGGCGGAGCCGAGCGCGGGCGAGGTGGCGTCGTGAGTTCCGTGCACCCGGACGTGCAGGCGGCTCTGGACGCCGCCCGCAATCTGCGGCACCGGATCGCGGAGATGCGGGAGAAGATCGACAACATCCGCGCCCGCAGGCCCTCGCCGAGCGGTTCGGTCATCCCGGAGGTCGACGCCATGGGCAGGCTGACCGACCTCTACCTCGCACCGGGGACCGCCGCGCGGCTCACCTGTCCCGAGCTGGTCACCGAGATCATGGCCGCCATCCGGGAGAGCACCGCCGACGCGGCGCGGCAGTACCAGAGCGTCATGGAGGCGCCGGTCGACGAATCCGCACCGGTCGCAAGCGCTTGGGGGCGGACCGGATGACCGAGCCCGCCCCGGAGGTCACCGTCGCGGACACCGTGCGGTGGCTGCACGACGAGGGACTGGTCCGGTTGGCGGGGGTGGCGGACGGCATCTCGGAGACGATCGTCGCCTACACGATCGATGTCGCGACCGGTACGGTCTCCGCGCATCCCGCGACCGGGGGCGGTGTCGGCGCGGACGTGGTGTCCCTGGCCGCCGACGACCTGCCGTACCCGGTTGGCACGGCCCGGCGTCTCGTGATCGCCGGTGTCACGAGCACGGACGCGGTGCTGGTTGTCGATTTGGCGGCGACCCTGACGATCGCGATCAACGCCGTCCGCCCGGAGCACACGGCCCGCTCGTGGGTGCTGCAGCTGCTGTTGAATCCGGAGATCACCATCACCACCAACAGCGCCGACGTCGCGATCGGCAGCAGTGCCAGACTGCGGCAGAGCTTCATTCCCGGCGGCGGCGCGACTCTGGTCAACGTCGACGACACCCGCCCACCGGTGACGGCGGTGACGTTGAATCCGTCCACCGAAGGCCCCGACCATCTGGACGTGGCCCCCGACGGCACCGGCGAGCTGTATCTCGGCGCCCGGTTCTGGCAGATGCGCCAAGTGATGCGCATCGAGGACGCCGCGTGGTCCGCATTGGCGGCACGCCTCGAATCGGCGACCGATGATGCCGATTACCTGATCAATCCCCGTCCCGGCGACCAATTCTCGGAGAGCAGCCGATGACCGACATGCATTCGATCCACATGGACGACTACGACTACGACGACATCGATGACGCCGAAGAGCCCGTGGCCGCCGAGCCGGACTGGCGGAACATGACCTACGAGGTGTTCAACCCCGACCACACCGTCGGTGTCGGGTGCGACCGGGACGGCGAGATCATCGGTCTGTACATCACCGACGACGCCCGCGACAACGGCGACGAGTGGCTGGCGTCCCAGATCGTCAAGCTCGCGCGGCTGGCGCACGCGAAGTCGCGCGTCGGGCTGCGTGCCGAGATGGAGTACAAGGGCACCCGCTCCTACACGATCGACTCGTTCGACCTTCCCACCGAGTCGTCGTATCGCGCCATGGAGCAAGCCGAGTTCCGCCAGACCTGAGTGCCGATCGCCGCGACGGCGAGACAGGACAGCGACATGACCGACAAGTTCGACACCGACGAGCCCCACGAGGTGGCCGCCGCCGCCCGGAAATTCCGGACCGCGATCACCACAGTCGGCAGCCAGGTCGGGCAGATCACCGGTGATTTCGTCGTGCCACGGCGGCCCGAATCGGAGATCGATCGGCGGCTGACGGCACACACGCAGTGGATCAAGACGGCTTTCGAGCGCGCCGTGCGGGCCAACGGCCGTCGTGTGGACGCGACGACAGAGGTCACCACCCAAGTGACGTACACCCACGGCGAGGCCGATCGCGCGGGCGCCGCCGCGGTGCGCCGTCGCGCCGAATCCGCCTGACGCGCGCATGGAGCCCGAGCGCGACAGTCCGTACTGGGACGCCATCGTCGGCGACAACTGGCCTGCGATCTCTCCTGGCGACTGGAGTGCGCTGGAACGCCTCGCGCGCGACGGGGCGGGTGCGCTGGATCTGCTCGACGCCGAGGGCAGACGGCGCGAGTTCGACGATCGGGCCCGTTCCAGTGCCGGTCTGGATCCGGTCAAGCTCGACATGCTCCGTCAGCGGATGAACCCGCAGGCGTTCGCCGACGCGCTGGAGGCCGCGGCGGACACCTTCCGTGACTTCTCCGATCTGGTGTACCGCACCCGGCACAAGATCCTGGACATCGTCGACGACACCACCGCGCGGATCAACGCGATCAAACGGCGGGCCGCGGCGGAGGAGGACGAATCCGATGCCCAGGCGCTGCGCAACCGGATCCCCGGGATGATCGCCGCGGCCAGGGAAGACGTGGAGGACGTCGTCCGTGCGGCGCTCAACTCGATCAGCCCGCAGGGTCTGCCCAGTCTCGCCGCGATCGCGGACGCACTGGGACAGCCGGGACCTTGGGGGCCCGGCCACCGCTACGCGGACGACCACAGCGGGACCGACAACCGGCGGCATCGGCAGGCGACCGACCACTCCGGCGATCAACGGCATGACGGATCGCCGCGGACGAACCGGCCGAAGGATGATGCGCCGGTCGTGGCGCCTCCGGAGCATCCCGCCGATCGACCGGCGGCCGACCCCCCCATCGATCCGCTGCTCGATGACGAACCCGGACAGCGGACCGATCCCATTGCGACGGAGGAGATTCCGGTCGATCCCTCGTCGACCGGCGACCAGTACACGCCCGGCGGGACGACGACCGTCCCGGTGAGCAATCTGCCCGGCGGCACGTCCGACCACGGCCCCGGCCTGCCTACCGCGGGCGTCACGCCGCGCGGGCAGATACCCGGCGCCGACCCGTTCGTTCCGGGCCGGTCCGCGCCGGTGGACGGGCCGGACGCGGTCGTACCGGCGGATACTTCGGACGGGGCGGCGCCGGTGGACGACGACCATCGGAATGTCGCGGAAACGGATGCGCGCGATGCGCACGGACCGGAGCGGGATGCCCCCGGCCATGGCGCCGCCGAGCCGGCGACAACCGACCGCTCGTCCACCGCCGCGGCGGCGGAATCGCACGACGCCGAAGCCGGCCGGTTCACAGGCCCCGCTGTGTCCGCGGCAGATCCGGTCGCGTCGGTGTCGCCGCCGGTGATCCTGCCGCCACCCGTCGTGGCGCCCGGTTCCATCGCGTCGCCCGCACCCGCCGCCTCGGTCGCTCCCCCCGGCTCGCCGGTGTCCGCTCCAGCGGCACAGGCGGGTTCGACGTCACCGCAAGCGCAGGTGAGGCAGACCGCGGCGGCCCCGCCGAGCGAAGCGCGCGCGGCCACCGCCGGTCCGAAGGTCACGGCGGTGAGTTCGGGACCACCCCCCGGTGCGGGCGGCACGGGCAAGGCGCAGCCGCCGGAGCGGATCGAGCAGCGCGCGGACGCCGCCAGGGACGACGACGAGGCCGACGACTCGGTCAGCACTGTGATCGGCGCCGCGATGGTGTCGGCGGCAGCCCCCGCGTTCGTGCTCGGCGAGCGAGTGGACGGCGACCTGGTGCTGGCCCGCACGCTGCTCGGCGGAATCCTGGCCGCGGGTGGCGACGCGGTGCTCGGGCTCGGCTGGGCGGTCTCGGTGATGCGCCATCCCGGCGGCATCACCGCGTTCGTCACCTCGAACGAGGGTCGTGGCTGGCTGCCCGCCGGGTTGTTCCTGCCGCGCGAGTTGTCCACGCCCTGGGTGTGGGAGGTGGCCGAGAGCGCCTGGGAGGGGGTCGCCGACCCCGCGCGCGTGCTGGCGGAATTCGGGATCGTCTGGGGACGCAAGTCCGGCGCCAGGCTGACCGCTGTCGCCTCCTCGGTGGACGTCGATGCCGCGCTGCGAAAGCAGTTGGCGGATGTGCCGATCGAAGGCTCGGTGGCCGCCTCGTCGGCAATGGATTTCAGCGCGCCGAAGCCGGCTCTGGCCGACCGTCTCGAAATGGTCGGGGCTCCGGCGCTGGTCCGGCGTGCCGCGACCACACCGGAGGCGGAGATCGGGACGCGGCGTTGGGAACTGGCGTGGGACGCACATGTTCGCGTCCACAAAGCCGGTCTCGGCTCCCCGGCCGCGCTGGGCGCGCCCGCTGCCCGCGAGCGGATTCTCGGTGCGTTGCGGAAGGGCCGCGAGGTGCCGCAGGAGTGGTGGGACGAACTCCGGGATGCCGACGACCTGCTCACCGCGTCGATGGCGTCGCGGCGCGCCGACGTGTCCAGAGTCGCGTTGGGTGAGTTGCGTGCCGACCATGCCGAAGGGCGGCAGGCGTCGGAGACCGGCGCGTTGCGCGCCATGGTCTTCGAGCGGCGATGCGACGAACTCGTGCTGCTGCTGGCGGAGGACGCGACCAGGCAGAGCATGCGCGACGCGGTCTACGCGCACGCCCAGATCGTGGGTCACCCGGCTTACGTCGCGCCGGTTCCCGCCCCCGCCACCGCGCCGCGCCGCCCCACCATCACCGCGGGGCCGGGTCGCTGAGCAGGGCGGAGCCGGTTCCGGACCGGTCACCGCCAAGACTCCCCATGTCTGGGAAGGATCGACAATGGGGGGACGTGTGGTGGGAAAGGATCTGATCGAGCATGCCGGACAGCATGGAAATCGACCCTGCGGTTCTGCGTCAGCTGGCCGAACAACACCGCCGGGTCGCGCGGGACACCAGGGAATGGGCCAAACCGCCGACCGAGTGGCTCGCGAATTTCCTGCCCACTTACGGCAAGATCGCCTACCCGGTCTACGAGGCGCTGGAGCGGTACTACGACGCCAGGCAGCGCGCGGGGGAGGCGTTGGCCAGCGAGCACGATCGCACCGCCGACTCGCTGCGCGCCTCCGCCGATGCCTATGAGCAGTCCGACGAGGACTTCGCCAATCAGATCCGCAAGTCGAACGACCTGTTCGATCAGCCGTCCGCGACCGGTCCCGGCACCAGCTCCAGCCATCCGTACCCGAGCCAACCGACGCCGACGCCGTCCGCTCCCACGCCCGGCGACGGACCGACGACCGCCGACCCGTCTTCCACCCAGCCGTCGGCCACCGATCCCACCACCGCCAGGCCCATCTCCACCGCACCCGACGGCACCCAGGACAACCCGCTGGGCACCTCGCCCGGTGGACCGAACGGGACGTCCCCGACGGGCACGGGCGCGCCTGGCGTCCCCGGCGCTCCGGGCGAGCAGATCGGCACCAACGGCGCGGGCACGCCGAACGCCACCGGAACGACGCCTCCTCCGGGCGGACCGTCGAGCACCGGCGTGACAGCGCCCGCGGCGGCGGGCATGCCGGGCGGTGTCGGCCCATTCAACATGGGCCCGGACGATCGAGGCGCCACGCAGCCGCCCGACGGCGCGACGGGACGGTCGGACGCGCCGCCGATGCCGGTGCCGGTCGGGAGTCCGTTCGCCGCCGCCGTCGCCTCGGCGAAGGACAAGGAGGCCGAACCCGCGTACGTGGTCGGCAGCCAGGTGAACGACGACCTGGTGCTGGCCAGGACGCTGCTCGGCAGCGTGCTCGCCGCCGTGGACTCGCCGGTGGGCATGGCCTGGTCGGTCGCCGTGATGCGCGGTCCAGGCGGGGTCGGCGTCTTCATCACGTCGAACGAAGGCCGCGGCTGGTTGCCCGCCGGGCTGTACCTGCCGCGCGAGGTCTCCACCCCGTGGAACTGGGACGAGTTGCTCTCCGCCGACGACGGCGCCGGATCGCCCTGGGAAGGGGTCACGGATCCGGCCCGGATCCTGGCGGAGTTCGGTCTGGCCTGGGGCGCGAAGGCGAACGCGAGTCTGTCGGCTCTCGTCTCGTCCGGACCCATCGATCCCGGCTTGCGTTCGCGCTTCGGCGAGGCGGCGATGGAAGGGCTCGTCGGTCCCTCCTACGACGTCGACCTGCGCCAGTTCACCCCGGACACGGCCGACCGGCTCGGGCTCGCCGGTTCGATCGCCGGACTCGAGCACGTCTCGTCGGTACCCGACACGGGGGTGCGGTCGCGGTGCGTGGAGCTGGCCGTGGACGCTCACGGACAACTCGGGCGCTCCGGCCCCGCACCCGCGGAAGCCGCTACCGCGCGCCGGGTGCGAGAACGGATTCTCGCCGATCTGCAAGCCGGAAGGCCGGTGGCGCGCGAACTCTGGGACGAGTTGCGTGACGCCGACGATCTGCTGGCCGCGTCGATGCTCGGACAGCGGGTCGACGTGGGCCGGGTCGAGGTCGGCCAGCTGCGGATGGACACGGGCGCCTCCCCTTTGCGGGCCATGGTCTTCGAGCGTCGCTGCAACGAGTTGGTGTTGCTGCTGGCCGACGAGCCGAGCAGGCAGACGCTGCGTGACGCCGTCTACGCGCACGAACAGATCACGCTGCATCCGCAATTCGTCTCGACACCGGCTCCCGTGTCCACCACCGTGCAGCCCGAGCGCGTCGCCCGCCCCGCCGCGGTTCCCTCGGTCACCGCGCCGGAAGTCGCCGGAGGGCCGCCGCCCACCGTCGTGGCTCCGCCGTCCGGCGTCGTGGCTCCGCCGCCCACGTCACCGCCGCCCCCGAGTTCGGAGCAGTCGGGAAACCGCGGGTCGTGACATAGTCGGTGCTCCGGGCCGTGGTGCGGTGCTCCATTCGCCGTGACCCGGACACCGACACGGCTCTCGTCGAGTGGTGCAGGAGAACGGCGTGCTGTGGCTGGACGCCGGTACCCCTCGGGCTGCACCGGCGTTCGTTGATCGAAACCTGGATACGACCGTCCGGCCGAGCGGGTAGAACGAGTTGGCCGCGTACGGTCGGCGTGGCGTGTGCCCGCCGCGCTTATACAGGAGACGCCGGGACAGCGATGGCCGAGCGCGCGAGGCACGCCGGAGCGCTGGACGATTCGGTTCGAAACCAGGTGATCACGCTCGCGTGAGCGTGATCCGCGGGCAGTCGGGAACGTCCATCGGGGTCAGGCTGAATTGCGTGAAGGTACGCGCGTTGCTGGACGAAGTCCGCTAACCGACGCGCGGGTTCGCCGCAGGCCCGGGCGCTGCGGCCGAGTATCCCGATCCTTCCCGGGGTGGGCTGACTGGACGCGTGGGGGCTGCGTCGGCCCACTGCACGCGGAAGCACTCGACGCGTTGCGCGGCATTGGGAAAGGTTGCGTGCATGGCGCATTCGCGTGTCGCCGACAGGTGGCTCGACGCGACGACTACACGTCGATGACGGCGCCCGCGTCCTGCTCCGGCTCGTCGGCCGTCGCATCCTGAGTGGCCCCGTCGACCGGTCGATCGGCGGCCGACACGTTCCTGGTTCGCCGAGCCTGGATCACGTTGGGCGCCGTGCCGGCAGCGGAAGTCCCGGCCGGCTCGTCCTGCGGGGTGGTACTCGCGGCCGGGGCGGCGGTGATGCCGCCGGGCTGTGCGGTGGTCGTATCCACGGCGGCCGGTTGCGCGTTCGGACCGCCCGGTTGTGGTGCGCCTGCGGGCGCGGCTTGATTGCCCGGCGGCGGTGTCTGGCCGGGCTGGCCGTTCTTCTGGTCTTGCTCGGCCTTCTTCTGGTCTTGCTCCGCCTTCTTCTGCTTCTGCTCCTCGGCGTTCTGCAACATCTGCGGTATCTGCTGAACCAACGGCAGCGCCATCATCGGCAGCATCGCCAGCGAGGAGAGCAGGGAGGACAATCCGCCGTCGCCGCCGCCGCTGCCGCCGGCCGAGCCGCCGGCGCCGCCGCCGTTGGCGCCGCCGCCGGAGCCGTTCGATCCACCCGAGCCGTTGTTGCCGCTGCCGCCGCCGTTGGCCATCTTCTCGTTGAGTTCGGCGATCGCGATGACCTTGTCGTACACCGCGTCCACGGCCTGGGCGACCGCCTTCAGCAGGGACAGTTCCTGCGCCGATTTCAGTTTGCCGGCGCCGGCGGCCTTCAAGGTGGTGTTGAGGTCCTCGACGATGTTCTCGATGGAGCGCAGTGCCTGTACCTGCTCGGCGGCGACCGTCGCGGAGGTCTTGATCACCTTGTCGTCCATCCGCAGCAGCTGCAGTTGTTTGGCTTCGACCTTGTCGATGACCGCGCGGTACTCGTCGTCCGCCTTGCCGCTGCCGAGGGTCTCGTAGATCTCGGGCTCGAGCAGTTCTGCCATTGTCGGCGGCGGCGTGGTCATGCCGCGGCCGAGAAGGTCGACGGCGGTTTGGATAGCGGTCTCGGCCATCGCGATGTAGGCGCGCAGCCCTTCCGACGCTCCGGGCGGGCAGTGCAGCTTCACCACCCAGAAATGCTTGCCTTTGGAGGTGGTAGTCGTTTTCTTGGCTTCGGTTTCCGTCGCCGTTGTTGCCATACCGCCGCCACCGCCTCTCAGAAGTCACCCCCATTGTCTCTGCTTCCCGATTATGGGAAGTGGCGCATAGTTCGATTACCCACCCAGCGATGGGAATACGGCGGCATCGGTTGGGGCGACACAATAGCTGAAAAGTGTGAGAGGCGGTCGGTGATGAGCGATGGCGAGTTCGAATGGCGCCGGCACTGACGAACGACCTGGACGGTGTGCTCCGCTCGCTGCTCGCGCTGTACGGCGACGGCCAGCCCGCCGGCCAGGGGGCGAGGTCGACCGAAGCGCTGGCCGCCGGGCTGGCTCCCCAGGCGGGTGCGGTGGCGCTGCGGTACGGCGAGGCGCAGAGCATGCAGCTGTCGATCGCGGAATCGCATGCGGGCAAGGACAGCATCGTGAGCAAAGCCGTCGGCGAGTCCGGTGACGGGACGGTCAACGGCCGTGGCCGCATGAACAACCACATCGCGGATCTGCAGAGCCGGATCCAGGCGATCGCCGCGGTGGGCGACACCCGCTTCAGCGGCCCCGCGCTGCTCGATGCCGCGCAGACCACCATCTCGAACGCCACCAGGCAGGTCGACGCCGACGTGGCCGCAGCACGGCAGCAGGCCGCGCAGATCATGCCGCCCGCGGTGCCCGCGACCCGGCAGGCCCGGAGCGGCGCGACACCGCGCAGGCGGCGACGGACCCGCTCGCGGTCCAGGTCGACTTCCCGGTTGCGCCGCGGCACCACCGTGCGTTCGGACGGTACGCGGGGCAGCAACGCGGTGGTCGCCGCGAGCGAATGGCTCGGCACCCCCTATGTCTGGGGCGGGGGCGGCGCGGGTGGGCCGAGCGGCGGCGGTTTCGACTGCTCCGGCCTGACCCAGTACGCGATCGCGCAGGCCAGCCACGGGGACGTGGTGCTGCCGCGGACCACCTACGAGCAGATCTACAGCGGCGTCCGGGTGCACCCCGAGGATGTTCGTCCCGGTGACCTGGTGTTCCCCGCCAGCTCGTTCAGCACGAGGGGACCCGAGCACGTGCAGCTGGCCGCGGGCAACGGCATGGTCATCGAGGCGCCGTACACAGGTTCGACGGTGAAATGGTCGCGGATGCCGAGCGAGGCCGTCGTCGTGCGGGTGCTGTGAGCCGGTGACCGGGGAGGAGAGTGCGGCGTGGCGATCGAGATCCCCAGCGAGGTAGCGCTCTTCCTCAACATCTGCGGCATCCCGTACCCGGACATCGACGAGGACGATGTGCGCGCCTTGGCCGGGCATGTGCGCACCTTCGCCGCGCAGGTGCGCGACACGCACGAGTCGGCGACGGGCGTGATCGGCCAGATGGGCGCTTTCTACTCGGGTGAGTCCTACCAGCAGCTGGTCGCCACTTGGTCGCACATGAGCGCCACGCACATGCGGCGACTCGAGGGCGCCTGCGAGCTCGTCGGCGGCGCCCTCGACGTGGCGGCGACCGTGATCACCGTGGTCAAGGCCGCCGTGCTGGCCGAACTCGCCGCGCTGGCCGCGACTTACGCCTCGATCATGGTGACGCCGCCGCTCGCTTCGTCGGCGCCGCTGGTCGCCGCCGCCGCTCGCCGGGTGTGCGAGCAGATGTCGCAGTACCTCATCGGCTACATCGTCGCCGAAGTGGTCGGCAAGGCGATCGAACCGCTGGAGCAGGCGATCGATGACTTGGTCAGGGGGATCGTCTACGACGCCACCCGCGACGCGCTCGGTGTCCCGTCGTCGAGCCGCCCCCAACCGCTGCACATCGACCCCGACGCCGTGCAGCACTTCGCGAAGGTGCTCGACGACCACGCCGACGACATCATGCGGCACGCCGCGGACTTCGCCGAGAATGTCTCGACACTGGACTTCACGACGTCGACGCTGCTCGACGACGCGGCGCGGCACGCCGTGGCCGACGCCGGACCGGCACCGGCTCCGGCCCGCACGGCGCGGGAACATTCGCTCGGGCGCGGCGAACGGCCCGCGTCGCGCGCGGGGCTGCCCGCCCCCGCAGCGGCATCCGGTCTGGACAGACAGGGAACCGGCGGGGCGCATGTCCCGGTCGCGCCGCGCGATGCGGCGAAGGCGGTCGGTGCCACGGAGGGGGCCGTCGACAGGCATGCAGCCGATCGGCATGAACCTGAAAGCGGTGCCCGAGTACCGATCCGGGGCGGTGGCAGTTCCGCCTTGCCGTCTTCGGTGGAAGGCCCGGTGGCCGACCGTTCTGCCTCGGCCGCATCGGCGGAGAGCCGGGTCGCAGACCCCGCGCGGCACCCGCAGATCTCCGCAGTCGCGCCGAAGGACGCGGCGGACCGGCTCGACGGACTGATGAGCCCTCCTGCGCCGTCCGCGCACGCAGGCGCAACTGCCGGAACGGCGGTCGGCGGCGACGCGGTGTCCGAGGTGGCGCAGCGACCCGCGTCCGACTGCGAGCCTCGCCGAACCGGCTCGGCCACCGAGCCGGTCGCCTCCGCCGGCCAGGTGCCTTCGGCCGAGGGGCCGGTCGCAGGAGTCGCGTTCCCCGCACAGCAGAACCCGGGAGCGGCGGCCACCCCTTGGGGACGTGCCGCGCAGCCGCCGGGTACGCCGAACCCCGCGCCGGCGAAGCGCGGTCGTCTGGAGACGATCTCGCCGAAAGTGCGCCGGCCTGCGGTCACCCCGTGGAGCAAGACCCGTCGTTCCCGGGAAGTTCCCGCCGTGGTGCACGCACCGTCCACAGGGCCGCGACTGCGCTCGGTCGGGGAGAAGGGCGCCAAAGCGCGCGGTGCCGAGCTCGCCGACGCGAACTCGGTGCGATCGCGGGTTACGGCACCGGCGCCCGAGCACGGGGACGCACCTCCGACGCGCGGCTGAGCGAGGCCGGCCGAAACGCGAAAACCCATTCCCAAGAACGGGAATGGGTTGCTGAGTCGAACGGACGGCAGTGGTAGACGTAGAAGCGCCGTTCGGCGGGAAGTCCTACCCCCACAACGGCCGGTGGCCTGCCGGTGCCACCGGCCGTTGCTTATTGGGTTCAGATCGTCAGGATGAGGGACTGGCGATCTGTGTTCAGACAGTACCCTCTTCTGTCGGAACGTTCAATAGTGTGCACCTAAATAGCGGCAAGTATTTTTGCCAGTGCCCCGACCTGCTGCGCGGCGGCTGGGTGGACCGGATCGCGGCTGGCCAGCCGCCGCCGAAGGGGCCGTCTGCAGGCGGATGATTGCCGGCCCCGTGGGTAAACATACCGTTAACCGACGGCACGTTCAAAACTGGCATGTGGTGCCTGGTGCTCGCGGTGGCTACTGCTTCCCATGGCTGGGAACGCGCTGGACCCGGGGTCCGACGCCGGAATCTATCTTTTGAACAGGCTAGATCGGCGGAAGGGAAGTCCGAGTGTCAGCGGCCGAGGACGCGTTCTACACGGGTGTTCAGAATCTTGGGTTGGTCGCCGGTGGCGTGCGCAACGAGCAGCACGCCGCGGCGGCGTTTCGGGCCGCCACCGACCTCGACCCGGACATGTGCGATGCCTGGCTCGGGCGGGCCATGGCCGGGGAGGTCACCTCGGAGGTGATCTACGGCGCCTACCGCTCGGTGCACAATCTCTACCGCGATCAGCAGCGGGCCGGTCTGGTGGACCGCGCCCTGTGGTGCCAGGTCGAGATCGGCATGTACGGCTTGCGCGTCGCGATGGCCGATCGCGACCAGATCGCGATCGCGCAGGCGTGCTCCTACGCCGAAGGCGGGGAATGGCAGGAAGCCGCGGCGATCCTGGACGAGGTCCCGCGCGACGACGTCTCCGACTTCGTGCGCATGTCGCTGTACTTCCGGACCAAGCAGTGGCCGGAGGTGCTCGCCGCACGCAACGCGCGGCCGGTGCTCGAGGACGGCCTGCTCGACATCGCGGCCGAACTGATGACCGCCCAGTCGCTGGCGCATCTGGGGCGCTTCGGCGAAGCCATGCCACGCGCGCAGCGGATCGTGGAGGACAGCTCGTCGGGCAACCTGTCCTACATCTGGGCCGACGCGCACTTCCTGCTCGGCATGCTGATGCGGCACAACGGCGACCACGACGCCGCCGACAAGATCCTCAAAGGACTGCAGGGCTCGGCGCTGTGGCCGGAGCGCGAGGAATGGCAGCGCGCGGTGCGGGACAAGACGTACCGCTTCGAGATCGCCACCGCGGAACTCATCGCGTCCAGGACCAACAGGTGGGACCCGAAGACGGGTGACGATCCACGCGAGGCCGCCGCCACCGCGGCGCGCGCCGAGCGCGAGAGCCTGCTCGCCGAAGCCTCGGACCTGCTGCAGGCGCAGATCGGCATGGACTCGGTCAAGGAGCAGGTCGACCGGCTCAAGTCCGGCGTGCTGATGGACCAGGTGCGCGCCAAGCGCGGGCTCGCGGTGGATTCCAAGTCGCAGCACTTGATCTTCTCCGGTCCGCCCGGCACCGGCAAGACGACCATCGCCCGCGTGATCGCCAAGATCTTCGCCGGCCTGGGCGTCGTGGAGAACGCCGATGTCATCGAGGTGTCCCGCAACGACATGGTCGGCACCCACCTGGGCCACACCGCGCCCAAGACCAACGCGCTGATCGACACGGCGCTCGGTGGCGTGCTGTTCATCGATGAGGCCTACACGCTGATCCAGGAAGGTCTTTCCGGCGGCGACGCGTTCGGCAAGGAAGCGGTCGACACGCTGCTGGCCCGCATGGAGAACGACCGGGACAAGCTGGTCGTGATCATCGCCGGGTACGAGGACCAGATCGATCGGTTCCTGGCGTCGAACGACGGCTTGGCTTCCCGTTTTACCAAGCGCATCCGTTTCGCCAGCTACGGCGCCGACGAACTGGTGCAGATCGCCGAGCACATCGCGCGGAAGAAGGATTCGATCCTCTCCGAGGAGGCCCGCGAGGTGCTGCGGCTGCGGTGTGAGGAACTGGCGGGGCAGACCAAGAACGGCAGGCGGCTGATCGACCTGGCCGGCAACGGCCGTTTCGTGCGCAACGTGGTCGAGGCCGCGGAAGCCGAGCGGGACTATCGCTTCACCAGGGAGAACGCCGATATCGCCGCGATGACCGACGAGGAGCTCATGACGATCGATGCGTTCGACATCACCGCGGCGCTGGAGGGTTTGGCGCCGAGCACGCGGGTGTGAGGCGTCCGCTGGATCGCTGTTCCCCATGCCGGGAATAGCGGTCGAATTCGTGCTGTGACCGCTGGTTACGGTTTGGTGAGGGCGGCGGAAGGAACGAGAACCGGTGGCGCGCTTCCGGGTTGTGACCAAACACCAGATCTCCGGCTGGCGTTTTCTGCTGCGC
Organism: Nocardia beijingensis NBRC 16342; assembly: GCF_001612785.1. GTDB lineage: Bacteria > Actinomycetota > Actinomycetes > Mycobacteriales > Mycobacteriaceae > Nocardia > Nocardia beijingensis. The sequence continues at coordinate 83,509 of NZ_BDBC01000020.1, read as the reverse complement.
CGGATCGAGCACGCGCTGGTCCGACGCGACGCGTCGATGATCGACGACCCGCAGCGCGGTCGCTCGACCGCGCTGTCCATCGGCATCGCGCTGGCCTGCGTGATCATCGCGGGTGCCGCGGTGCTGGCGTTCTTCAAGCCCGCCAAGAAGGTCGGAGACTCCAACATCGTGGCGGAGAAGGACACCGGGGCGCTGTTCGTGCGCCTGAACAACCGGCTGTTCCCGGCGCTGAATCTCACCTCGGCCCGGCTGATCGTCGGTTCTCCCGACATACCGGTGAAAGTCTCCCGGGACGAGCTGGCGAAATACCCGCGCGGGCCGTGGGTCGGCATCCCGGGCGCGCCCGCCAGCATCATCGACACCGACGAGCGGGATTCCTCGTGGACGGTGTGTGACACGGCGCGCACCGGCGCGGCGGCGCCGGTCAACCCGAGCACCGGTCTGCCGACCGTGAGCCGCTCCGCGGTGCGCACCACCGCGATCGGCGGCCCCCTCACCGTGGACGGCGACGCCAACCGCACGCTTGGCGACGGCGAGGCCCGGCTGCTGCGCGACGACACCACGACCTGGCTGGTGTACGGCGACGCCGAGAAAGGCGTGGTGCGCGCCGCGATCGATCTCGCGAACACCGCGGTGGCCATGGCGCTCGGCATCGATTCGACCGCTCCGGTGATGGCGGCGTCCAAGGGCTTGGTCAACGCCATCCCCGAGGCTCCGCCGCTGCGGGTGCCCGAAGTGCCGGGTAAGGGGGAGTCGATCACGCTCAACAACGGATACACCACGCCGGTCGGGTCGGTGCTCACCGTGTCGGTGCCGGACCAGGGCGCCTCGTACTACCTCGTCTCCCAGTCGGGGCTGGTTCGGATCAGCACGGTGCTGGCGGCGATGGTCCGCAACGCCGACTCGCAAGGTTCGGTGTCCACCCGGACAGTGGGACCCGACGTGATCGCGGCGAATCTGCGCCCAGGACAGTGGCCGGGCACCGCGACCTACCCGACCCGTCCCATTCGCCTGGTCGACCCCGAACGGTCCGGCGTGACCTGCTTGCACTGGTCGCGCTCGGGGAACGATCCGAACGCGGCCACCGAACTGCTGGTGGGCAGGCAATTGCCGCTCACGAAAGACGAGCAGGGCCGCGCGGTCGACCTGGTGACCTCGGCGGCCTCGCGCGGCACCACCGCGGACGCCGCCTATCTGCCGCGCGACACCGGTCGTTTCGTCCAGGTGACCGGCGCGGAACCGGGTTCGCCGCTGCGGGAATCGCTGTACTGGGTCTCCGACAGCGGCGTCCGCTACGGCATCATCACCGATCCCAGCAGTATCGGCGCCGCCGACCCCACGCTGACATCGCTCGCACTGCGTGCCCCGGTCCCGGCGCCGTGGAGCATCATCTCGCTGTTCGCGGTCGGACCAGCCCTGTCCCAGAAGGAAGCTCGCATCCAGCACGACGGCATTCCGAACAACAAGATCGTCGCCGGGCTCGGGGGTACACAATGACCACCACTCGCCGATTCGTCCGGCCCGCCAGGATGGTGCGCGGTCCCAAAGCGCCCGCCGTGACCGAGTTGCGGCTGCAACCGCCGACCGAGCTGCCGAAGCCGGTGCCGCCGTCGCGGCTGAAGATGATCATGCCCGTGATCATGGTGGCGGCCATGGGCGGGATGATGGTCATGATGTTCCGCGGCGGCGGAACCGTGAACCCGATGATGCTGATGTTCCCGGCCATGATGCTGGTGTCGATGTTCGGCATGATGGGCGGCGCGTTCGCGGGCAACTCCAGCGGCGGCGCGGCGAGCCTGAACGAGGAGCGCAAGGACTATCTGCGCAGCCTCACCGACAACCGCAAGACGGTGCACGCGGCGGAAGCCGAGCTGCACGCCTTCTTGCGGTACACCCATCCCGGTCCGGATGAGATCGCCCGGTTGATCGGCGGCAAAAGGATGTGGGAGGTGCAGGTCGCCAGTCCGCAGTTCCTGCGCGTGCGGGTCGGTCGCGGACGCATCGCCAACCAAGTGCGCGTGATCGTCCCGGAAGCCGCGCCCACCTCGGATCTGGATCCGGTCGGCGTGGTGGAACTGACCCGCTTCGCCAAGGCCTATTCCACGGTCGGCGGCATGCCGGTAGCGATCAATCTGCTGTCGGCGCCGCAGGTCGGCATCGACGGTGACCCTGACCTGGTGGCCGGGCTGATCCGCGCGATGATCGCCGAGGTCGTGGTGCTGCACGGCCCGGACCAGGTGGCGGTCGCGGCGGTGCTGTCCGACCCGGACGCGCCGGAATGGTCCTGGCTGAAATGGCTGCCGCACACCCAGCATCCGAACGACACCGACGCGATCGGGTCCAGCCGGATGGTCTACCGCACCGTGGCCGAGCTGCGCACCAAGGTGCTCGCCGGACTCAATCGCGGTCCGTTCTCGGCCAATTCGCAGCCCACCCTGGATCGCACCCACTTCCTGCTGATCGTGGACGTCGGCGGGCCCGCCAGCGACCGCGACATCTCCGGCATCGACGGCTGCACCTGGCTGCGGCTCGGCCCCGCGGAACAGAACCTGCCGCGGGCGCTGCGCTTCACCGTGACCGAGGACCGGTCGCTGAACGAGGTCACCCCGCGCGGATTGCGTCGCGTCGGGGTGGCCGATTCGCTGTCGACGGCGGCGATCACGGCCATGGCGCGCAGCATCTCGCCGTACCGGTTGTCCACCGTGGTGGAAGCGGTGGCCGCCGAGCAGGCCAGCGGCGGCACCTCCTGGGAAGAGATGGTCGGGATCGACGACCCGGGCGCCATCCGGGTCGAGCAAGCGTGGATCCGGCGTCGGGACCAGGACCGGGCCCGCCTGAACATCCCGTTCGGCCACGACCCGGCCGGTGGTGTCGTCTACCTCGACATCAAGGAATCGGCCGAGGAGGGCATGGGCCCGCACGGCATGTGTATCGGCGCTACCGGCTCTGGCAAGTCCGAGTTCTTGCGCACCCTGGTGCTTTCCGCGGTGGCGACGCATTCGCCGGACGTGCTGAACCTGCTGCTCGTCGACTTCAAAGGTGGCGCGACCTTCCTCGGCTTCGACCGGCTGTCGCATGTGACGGCCGTGGTGACGAACATGGAGGAAGAAGCCGACCTCGTCACCCGTATGGAAGACGTCATCAACGGTGAGATGGCCCGGCGGCAGCGCATCCTGCGTGACGCGGGCAATTTCGCCAGCGTCGCCGACTACGAGCGCGCCAGGGAGCAAGGCGCGGATCTGCGACCGCTGCCCACGCTGTTGATCATCCTCGACGAGTTCGCCGAACTGCTAGAGCAGTACCCGAACTTCTCGAAGCTCTTCGTGGCCATCGGCCGGTTGGGCCGATCGTTGCGTATCCACTTGCTGCTCGCGTCGCAGAAGGTGCCCGCCAACCGGATGGGTGAGCTGGAAGCGCACCTCTCCTACCGAATCGCGTTGCGCACGAACCAGACCAGTGACTCGCGTGACGCGATCGGCACCGCGGATGCCTACCACCTGCCGAAGAAGCCGGGTTCCGGTTATCTGCGGGTCGGTTCCGGTGACCTGCAGCGCTTCCAAGCCGCGTACGTGGGTGAGAAGTACGCGCCGCCGGCGCAGGTGTCCGCGGCCTCCGCGCAGCGGGCGCGGCGCCCCGGAGGCGGATACCGGCCGCCGCAGCGTTTCACCGCCGGCCATATCGTCGACACCCGGCCCGTGGTGGTCGAGCCCGTTGTCGTCCAAGAGGCGCCCGAGGCCACCGACGGCGAATCCATCACGGTGATGGAAGCGGTGCTGCAGCAGCTGGCCCGCCACGGTCAGCCCGCGCACAAGATGTGGCTGCCGCCGCTGGTCACGCCGCCGACGCTGGAGCGGATGATCCGCGCGGTGCCGCAGGGAGCGTTGCAGATGCCCTTGGCGCTGGTCGACAAGCCTCGGCAGCAGCGTCAGGACGTCTGGTCGGTCGACATGTCCGGCGCGGGCGGTCACATGGCCATCGTCGGCGGCACTCAGTCGGGTAAATCGACCGCGCTGCAGACATTCATCATGTCCGCGGCGCTGACCCACACCCCGGAGCAGGTGCAGTTCTACTGCCTCGATTTCTCCGGCGGCGGTCTGGCGGCGCTGGCGAACCTCCCGCACGTGGGATCGGTCGCCGCGGCCAGGGACGGCGACCGCATCCGGCGCACGATCGCCTTGGTCACGAACCTGCTGGAGAGCAGGCAATCGATGTTCACCGAGTTCGGGATCGATTCCATCCGGAAGTTCCGCACGCTGCGCGAAGGCCCGACCGCCCCGCCGTGGCACGACCGCGATCCGTACGGCGACATCTTCTTGGTCATCGACGGATGGGACGTCGGTTTCGGTACGAACGGCCCGTACTACGACGAGTACACCCCGGTGATGGAATCCATTGCCCTGCAGGGCCTGAACTACGGCATCCACTTGGTGGTGAGCAGTTCGCGCTGGATCGCCATCCGCCCGGCGATCAAGGACCTGATGCAGACGCGCGTCGAGATGCGTCTCGGCGACCTGGCCGACACGACCTTCAACGTCCACCGCACCGTGGTCGCGGCGATCCCGGCCAATCGGCCCGGTCGCTGCATCTCGACCGACGGCCTGCACATGCTCACGGCGTTGCCGCGCATCGACGGGGTGGGCGAGGCGGACTCGGCGGCCGAGGGCCTCGCCGCCGCCGTCGCCGAAGTCGCGCAGCGCTTCCCCGGCAGGCGCGCGCCCCAGGTGCGACTGTTGCCGCCGCAGATCGGCATCGACGAGGTTCGTGCGGGCTGGCCGGCGCCGCAGACGCTCGCGCAGCGTCTGGTCGTGCCGTTCGGCGTCCGGGAATCCGATCTGCGTCCGGCGACGATCGATTTCAGCGTATCGACGCACTTCATCGTGCTCGGATCGACGGGGTCGGGGAAGTCGACCACCTTGGCCGCGCTGCTCGAGTCCATCAAACGCCAGTACGACCCGTCGCAGGCGCGCGTGTTGCTGATCGATTACCGGCGCAGGCATTTGGAGACGGTGCCGCAGGAGATGCTCATCGGGCACGTCACCAACGAGCGGGATGTGCGCGAGGCGCTGCCGCCGCTGGTCGAGAAGATGCGCTCGCGGCGCCCACCGGACAATGTGACCACCCGCCAGCTCGCGGAGCGGTCATGGTGGTCCGGGCCCGAGGTCTTCGTCGTGATCGACGACTATCACATGATCGCGCAGCGCGGCGCGATGAACCCGCTGGAGCCGCTCAAGGACATCCTGGTCGACGGCCGCGACACCGGTTTGCACGTCATCGCGGCCCGCAATATCGCCCAGGCGGATACGGCGTTGTACGACAACGTGATCGGTCAGATGAAGAACCTCAATTCCTCGGGCCTGATCATGGACGGCTCGAAGCTCGACGGCGTGTTGATCAGCGACGTGCGCGCCGCCAAGCAGCCGCCGGGTCGCGGAATCTACGTGGAGCCTATGAGTTCTCGGCGTGACCTCGTCCAAGTGGCCTGGATTCCGCAGCAGATCTGACCTCGGCGCCGGCGTCCCAAGGTTGGGAATGAATTACCGTTTTCCTTAGCAGCCGCTCGATCCGAGCTGGTAGTCACGCTCGATTGGAGTCTCGCCATGGCACTCCCGGATCTCGGCATCGCGCCGCCGGACGTGCGGGAGGCCGCGACCGAGTTCAGGCGCATGCTCGGCTCCATCTCCGGCAGCGTCACTGGTTCGCGGAGGTCTGCGAGCCGGTCGCGGTGCGGACAGTCGCGTTCGGCCGCGAGGCGCCATCGCGCCGCAGACGGGACGCCACCGGAACGACGGGAAACTCTTTGTCCGGTGGCGGTGTTCGTCGCCGGAGAAACTCAGGAGGTGCCGGTACTGAAGAGATCCCCTGTATTCGGTGTGGTCGAGGATGTCGATGGCCCGAGCCGCGCATCGACGATTGCGACGCACACGCTGTCAACGTCCTCGGCGAACCCGTCCGAGGCAAGGTAAACGCCTTATAGGATAGGAACAGATATGCCCATCGGCTACACCGGCGATCCCTCTGAGATCCACGCCGCCGCCAAAAAGTTCCACGACCACGCCGACACCTTCCAGAATCACATTGGTGTTATCGAGGGCATCAAGCAGGAGTACGCTCCCGCTGTCCAGGGCGCGACTGGGAACGCCATCCAGGCGGCGATGCAGGGAGCCCTCGACAAGGGTAGGAAGCTGCACCAGACCTTCACGGAAATCGTCGACGCGCTGAATGCCGCTGGCGCGAACTTCGACCAGCAGGACCAGGAAAACGCGTCGCAGGTCAACAAATACAACCTCAATTTCTGATGCCGGATCTGCAGCAGAAAACAATCAGGAAAGGTTTCGGAAAATGGCTTTGAGGAACGACTACGGTGCCGTTGACGGCCTGGTTATCCGCACCGAAAGTGTGCTCAGCACCATGATGCTCGACGCGGGTGAGCGCGACGCGCTGGCCAAGCTGCTCGCGGAGAACTTCCAAGGTGACGCCGGTACCTCGAACGGCGACCTGCAGGCTCGTGTCAAGCAGCAGATCGACCAGTACAACGAGGCGCTGACCCAGCTGAAGGCGGCCACCAACGCCGTGTCCGGCATCGACGGCCAGTTCCGCGTCGTGGACACCGGTCAGGCCATGCGGTTCTCGCAGATCGGGCTTTAGCGACTCCACTCGGGCCGCTACCGCGCGCCCGGGCAAGACCGATCGAAACTCGCTGTCGCCCTCGACGAGTTCGTTCCAACGGACTTCGTCGAGGGCGATCGCATGTCATCGGTGCTCTGCGGAAGGTGCGAGTCGAGTCGTGTCACGTGACGCGCCATCGGTGGATCCGTGGGATTGTCTCCGGCCGAAGGATTTTCGGTCGACGGGGGCGGAATGCGCGTCGGCAGCGTTATCCCCAGTCGTGGGAATGCCTTAACGTTCTGATTGCACCGCTCGATGCGAGCACGGCGCCCCCCGTTAGGAGCTTTCCATGTACTTCAGTCTCGCCCAAGGACAACTCCCCGCTATCGCCGCGCAACTGAGCACCGGAACCGCCGCTCTGGCCGCCACGACGGGTACCACCGCGGCCGGATGCGTGCCGCTACCGCCGGGCTGCGACTCCGTGAGCGAAAAGATCACCGAGGCATTCTTCGGCTTCGCGACCGACCTCTACGACAAGACGGTCCAGGGAGTGAACCACCGCATCATGGCGGAGCCGCACCTGCCCGAGGTGGATGCCTGCTATTGCGCGGCGGACGCCGCCGGTGACAGTCACATCAGCGCCAGACGCGTGGCGTTCGGCGAGTAGTCCGAGCCGCTGCGAGCGAGGCTGATGCCATGCCGTTAATGTCGTTCGATTACTTCGCGTTGCCACCCGAAGTGAACATCCACCGGTTGTTGTCCGGCCCCGGTGTGTCCGCGCTCGCTACTGCCGCGGCCGCCTATGCCGACTTGGCTGCCGGGTTGGCGGCCACCGCCAGCGGCACGGATGGCTCGACGGCCGAGATCGGCGGCGCGTGGGAAGGACTGTCGTCCGAGCGCGCCCAAGCGGCATTTCGTCAGCACGCGGGCTGGCTGCACAGGCAGGCCGGCGTCGCTATGGATGCCGCGAAGTCCGCGGCCGAGCTGGGGATGATCTTCGGCGAAGCCGAGGCGGCCATGCTGGGTGTGGAAGCGTGGCTGGCGGAATGGTATGTGAAGCAAGCCGCTCTGGCCGCCGCCAGCACGACACAACTGGCCCCGCTCACCCTCGCGGCGATGGCGGCGAGTGAGCTCGAGTACCTGGCGATATGGTCCGCCGCGGCCGGGGTGATGGCAGGCTACGACACCGCGGCGTCCGGAGTCCTGGCCGGGTTGCCGACGCCGGAGGTTCCCCTGCCGATCGTCAACGGTGGTCCGGGGCTGGAGTCGGCGCCGAACCTGCTGTCTACTCCGGACATCACGAACCCGCTGGACAACGGCACCGGGCACACGACTCAGGACGTGGTGAATCACCAGACCGGTGACACCGGAAACGATCCGGTCAAGTCCAATCCCGATCCCACCGACACCAGCCAGCCGAGCGACACCACACAGCCCGGTGACACCACGCAGCCTGGTGACACCACACAGCCCGGTGACACGACCCAGCCCGGCGACACCACGCAACCGGCGGACACCACCCAGCCCACCGATCAGTTGCCGGACATGAACAATTCGTCGCTGTCGGATTCAATGGCCAATTCGGGGATGGACGGCTCGTTCGACCAGCAAGGTCTCCTCGGAGCGTCGCAGAATTCGACCACGCTGGCGGGCCTGTACGGCGGAGCGGGCACGCTGATGGCGCTCAACATGACGACCGGCGGACTGAACGCCATGCCCGGCGCCGCGAGTGGTTTCCGGATGCCGCCCAATTGGTCCCTCGGCCGTGGTACCGCGTTCGGCGCCTCGCCGAATCCGACCGGCGGCGGGCCTGCCTCGCGTCCGACCGCGCCGCGTGGAGCGACCGCGCCGAAGGCGCAGATGCGCAGGCGCAGGCGAGACGAGGACCGCAAGAAGTCGAAGGTGTTCGTGCCCGGTGAACCGCAGGACGTCCCCGTGCTCGAGCAGCCGCCGGTGATCGGCGTCATCGAATACGGCGACGCCGACCGGCGCGATGAGATCGACGAGCCGGAAGAAGAACAGCTGCTGCTGGTCGGGGTGATCGAAGGCGCCGCGGACGAGCCGGCGACGGCCGACTCGGAGCCGGCACGGTGAGCCACACCGTGGCCGAGTTCCGGTGCAAGGAAAGGAGGCCCTTCCCCTGGAAGCGGATCCGGTAGCCATCGATCTGAATGTCGATGCCGCCCTTTTGCTGAAAGAGCTGGTCGGCATCGACTCGTATCCGCCGGTGCTGGCGCTGCTACCGAACGTCTACCGGCTCGAGGATCGGGAACGGGTGCACGCCGTCGTTGGGCAGCGGCTCACCGAGGTCGGCATCGTCGACGGTGACCGTGTACATCCGGCGGTCGAGCACTGGTTGCGATGCCTGGACCGGCCGGATATGGAACTGGCGGCCAGGATCATGGACACCGGACTGGACGGGCAACCGCGAGCGATGCTGCGGTTCTCGCTGGTGCGCAGGGACGAGACCCACGTGCTGGCGTTGCGCTGCGACGACGACGTGGTGATCCAGACGATGTTCCAGGACGGGCAGAATCTGGACAACCTCACGGCCGCGCTGGCCGCCGCGCTCGGCCCTGCGGAGCCGCTGCAGTTCGCACCTGTGACGATCACAGTCGAGCAACTCGGCGAGGTGCCGTCCGACCCGGACGAACGGCGACAAGCCTTGCTGGAGCTGGGTGCTCAGCCGCACACCGCCGCGGTAGTGAGCCGGGCGCTCACCGAGGTGGCGCGCAGGGCCGAGATCCTGGTGATCGAGCACCGGGACGGCAGCCAGGCGCAGCCGGAGGTGTCCGTGAGCGTGCTCGACACGACGTCGGGGCGGCTGATCGTCACCCCGAGCAGGGCGATGGATGGAGAGATATGGTCCACGTTCGCCCCCGGGGACGACGCGGCCTTGCGGTCGGGCATCGGTGCGCTCATCGACTTGCTGCCCGGCCGAAGTTGGTTCGACACCAGCAGAGTGCACTGAACGTCGAACCGTGTTTGTCGAGAGGACGACGGAAATGAACCGAGCACCGAGCATCAACGGTCATGCGGCCGAGTCCGCGCGCGCTCGCGGCGGTTACGACGCGTACTTCGCACCGACGAACGAGCTGGCCGACGCGTCCGTCGCGCCGGGGCCCGCCCCCGAGAACCGCCAGGACACCGAGACTTCCACACCCGCGGACCCCGTGATCGGCGCGCCGCGCGAGCCGCAAGCGCCCACCGGGGACTCCGCCCCCCGTCCCACGCAGGCGGGGGTGACGCCGCCTCCCGTCGCGAGCGCGCCGCCGCCACGGCAGGCGAACGCGCCGACGGCGCACCCGACTAGCTCCCCAGCGCCGACGAATGCGCCGCCGCAGGCGAGCACCCCCGTGCCGAATCCCTCGGCCGCGCAGCAGACGGCGCACCAGCAGTCGGCAGGGCAACGGTCCGCCGAGCAGTACCAGGCCGACTACTCCGCCGCTCCGCCGTCCCAGGCGATCGCGCGCAACGAAGCGGCGTCCGCGAATCAGGAGTGGTCGTCGAACCCGGCGACGCCGTGGGTTCCCGAGCGCGTCGACCACTCCGCCTACGAGCCGACGCCGCGCATCGAGGTGCTGCCCGCCGCGCTCAGCTCGATCGAACTGCTCGCCGACATCTCCGCCGCGAAGCGGGCACAACTGCGCTCCAACTCCGGTGTGCGCGGCGCGCTCAACAAGGTCGGCTTCAACCTCGGGCTCTCCCCGGCCGAGCAGCGCGCCGAGGACCGCAAGTCGCGCATCCGGCGTCAGCTCACCACGACCTATCAGATCGCGGTGATCAGCGTGAAGGGCGGCGTCGGCCGCACCACCACGGCGGCCACGCTCGGCTCGACCTTCGCCAGCCTGCGCCCGGACCGGGTGGTCGCGATCGACGCCAACCCGGATTTCGGCGACCTGTCCACCCGCACCTGCAGGCACCCCTACGGCCTGACCCTGCGCGATCTGGCGCAGTCGCAGAACCTCGACGCGTTCTCGGCGGTGCAGTCGTTCACCTCGATCAACTCGGCCGACCTCGCAGTGATCGCGTCGCCGTGGAGCACCGAGGCCACCGAGGCGCTGTCGGGCCGCGAGTACAGCACCGCCGTCGAAGTGCTGCGCAAGCACTTCAACCTGCTGGTGGTCGACTGCGGGACCGGCGTGCTGGATTCGGCGACCGCGACGGTGCTGCAGACCAGCGACGCCGTCGTGGTCGTCACCCCGGCCACCGTCGGCGGCGTGACCGGCGCGGTGGCCACCTTGAACTGGCTGAGTTCGCACGGGCTGCAACACCTGATCGCGAAGTCGATCGTCGGCATCGTGCATCACCAGCCGCTCAAACCGACCGTGGACGTGGACGCGATCGAGAAGCTGTTCGAGACCGCGCAGCGGCCCACCTGTGTGCTGCCCTACGATGCGCATCTGGCCGAGGGCGGCGAGATCGACCTGCGGCTGTTGGAGAAGGAGACCGTGCTCGCGTTCGAGGAGCTGGCCGCCTGGCTGGCCGATGGATTCCCTGGCTACCTGTCCAGCGGCGCCGACAACTCCGGTGACCGCGGAGGATGGCGATGAGCACTGCCGTCGCGCCCGCGCCTGCCGGGACGCAGCCGTCGGCGGAGGTCGCACGGGCTCGGATCGCCGTGCTGGTCTCCAGCTATCAGGTCGACGTGGTGGTGCCGACCAAATTCACCATCGAGACGTTCATCGATGATCTGCTGGTAGTGCTGGCCTCGGCGATCGACGACGAGAGCGTCGATTTCACGCCGCCGCAAGGACAGTGGAGCTTGGCCCGTCCGGGCGAGCCGCCGATACCGCGCTGGCGCAGCCTGGCCGACCACGACATCACCGACGGCACCGTGCTGATGCTGTCGGTGGTCGAGTCGGCGGAGGTGTTCACGCCGGTGGTCGAGGACATCACCGACGCGCTCGCCTTGATCAACGAGCGCGAGTTCGCCGAGTTCGACGCGAACACCGCCGCGATCGTCGGACTGAGTGTGCTCGGCATCGGAACCTCCGCGGTGGCCGCCATGCTGGTCTGGTCGTGGACCATGACCGGTTCCGTCTTGTGGTGCGGGCTGCCCGCTTTGCTGCTCGGTGGGCTGTGCTGGACGGCGGCTGCGCTGTCGCATCGGCGCAACGCTCCGGCGATGATGTCCCTCGGCCTGACGCTGGCGGCGACGCCGCTGCTGTTCGCCGGCGGGGCGATGCTGGTGCCGCCCGCCTACGGCCAGCCAGGCCCGCTCGCCGCGGCCAACTTGGCGGCCGGAGCCGTGGTCGCCGCGGTGGCCGCGGCCACCATGATGCGGTTGAGCGGGGTCGGCATCGCGACCCTGATGGCGGTGACGGTGCTCGGCATCGTGCTGACCGCGGCGGCTTTGCCGCTGACCTACGCGGACCTGTCCGTGGGGCAGGTCGCGGGTGGCGCCGCCTTCATCGCGGTCGTGCTGCTGACCATGGCGCCACGCCTGGCCGTGGTCATCGCGCGCATCCGGCCGCCGGATCTGCCCGATCCCGGCAACGAGGTCTCGCCGACCACGCTGACCGACATCTTCGACGCGGAGACGGTACGTGAGGGCGACGAGCACACCGCGGTCGGCGAGCAGCAGCGCAGCGCCAACGAAGCGGGCATCGAGAGCCGGGCCCGGCTGGCGGTGACCAGCCTGCGCGGTCTGATGGCCGCGATCGCCACGGTGCTCGCCGTCTCCGCCGTGGTCGCCGCCGCGGCGGGCCCAGGTGGCATTCGCGAAATCGTCATGGCCGCCGCGATCGGCGGTCTGCTGGCGATGCGCGCGCGCTGGCACCCGGACCGGGTCCAGGCGATCGCGCTCGTCGCCGGATCCGCGGCCACCGTGTGCGGTGTCGGTTTCGTCCTGGTCGGCGCGTACGAGACCCCGGTCGCCCGGCTCGTCGTCGGGCTCGTGGTGGCCTCGGCGGCATGCGCGGCTTGCCTCGCGGCGCTGCGGTTGCCGGGCAAGCGACTGTCCCCGGTCACCCGCCGTGTCATCGACCTGGTGGAATACGCGCTGATCCTGGTGGTTCCGGTGATCGCCTTCTGGATCATGGGCGTCTACACCGCGATGCGAGGGATCTGATGAAGGTCGGCAGTGCCGCTGTGGCGGTTCTGGCCGGGGTGCTACTGGCCGTTCCCGCCGCCCCCGCCGTCGCCTTGGAACCGCCCCAGGTCGTGGTGGGCGCGCCGCCCGCGGACGACCCGCCGGGACCGGAGCAGCCGATGAAGCAGGACAAAGGCTGCCTGACCGCGGGCGTGCTGCCCGACAGCGACCTCACCCGCACTCCGCCCGCGGAGCTGGCGCTGGATCTGCGCCGCGCCAAGGCGCTGAGCCGGGGCGCCGGGGTGACCGTCGCCGTCATCGACACGGGAGTGCAGCCGCACCCGCGCCTGCCCAACCTGATCGGCGGCGGCGATTACCTGGCGGCGGGCGGCGACGGCCTGTCCGACTGCGACGCCCACGGCACGCTGGTCGCCGGGATCATCGGCGCGACCTCGGATCCCGGGGACGGATTCGCCGGCGTGGCCCCGGACGCGCGCATCGTCTCCCTCCGCATCCGCTCCGGCGCGTTCAGCCCCGAACGACCGGGTTCGGACCCGAATCAGCGCAAGGCCGTCGACATCAGGACACTCGCGCGGGCGATCACGCGCGCCGCGAACCAGGGCGCCTCGGTGATCACGGTGTCGCTGCCGATCTGCCTGCCGGTGGACGCGCAGGTCGATCAGTCCATGCTGTCGGCGGCGATCGGCTACGCGGTGCACGGCCGCGGCGCGCTCATCGTCGCTGGCGCCGGCAACGCCTCGGGCGGCGACAACTGCGCACAGAATCCGGACATCGACCCGACGCGTCCGGCCGATCCGCGCAACTGGCGCGACGTGAAGACCATCTCCACGCCGGGGTGGTTCGGCCCCGACGTGCTCACGGTGGGATTCACCACCGCCAACGGCGCGCCCATGCCCGATTCGCTCACCGGACCGTGGGTTTCGGTCGCCGCCCCCGGCACCGGCATCGAATCGCTCGGTCCGGGCGGCGGCGGCCTGATCAACGGCATCGGCGAGCCGGACAAGCTGGTGCCCGTCGGCGGCGCGTCGTTCGCCGCCGCGTACGTCAGCGGGGTGGCCGCCCTGCTGCGCTCGCGCTTCCCCAACGAGACCCCGCGCGAGATCGCCGCCCGGCTGCAGGCCAGTGCGCACGCCCCGGCCCGCGGCATCGACAACGTGGTGGGCGCGGGCGTGATCGACCCGCTCGCCGCCCTGAGTTACCGCACACCGCCGCAGCAACCCGCGGGCCTGTTCCGGTCCGCGGACCTGCCCATACCTCCCGCGCCGCGGCCCAAGGATCTGCGTCCGGCGATCACCGCGACCGTCGTCATCCTCGCGGCGCTGCTGCTCGGCCTCGCGGGCAGTCACCTGAACTCGGCGATGCGGAGGCGCCGGTGAGCTTTCCGAGCGTACGGGTCGCCGGCGTCGAGCGTGGTCCGTTCGCCGCCTTCGTCGTCGTCGGCAGCCCGCTGCTGGTCGGTCTGTCGGCCAAGACGCCGTGGTGGGTGAGCGCGGTGGTGGTCACGGTGCTGGTCACGACGGTGACCGTGCGGGTGAACGGGCGGACCGGTATGCGCTGGCTGCTCGACTGGGCGGCCTACCGCACCGGCCGAACCGCGCGGGCTCGCGCGCGCACGCAGACCGCCCGGATCGAAGACGTGCAGGTCGCCGCGGGCGTGTGCGGCGTCAACGAGGCGGGCGGCACCCTGATCGCGATGATCCAGCTCGCGCCGAATCTGGACCTGCCAACGGTGATCGCCGAGCGAACGCTCTACACCGAGGACACCATTTCGGTCGATCTGCTGCTGCCGATGCTGGACCAGTTCGGCATCTCGGTGGACATCGACATCGTCACGACCGGACAGCGCGTGCGTTCCACCGGCAGCTACAGCATGCTCTACGACCAGCTGATCGGCTCGCACCCGGTGGTGGGTGACCGGTTGACCTGGCTGGTGGTCCGGCTCGACCAGGAACGCAACCTCGCCGCGCTGAGCAAGCGCGGGCCGTGCGCGGTGGTCGCCCCCAAAGCGCTGGCCAGCGCCACGCATCGGATCGCGGGCCGGCTGCGCGAGCGGGGCATCGCCGCGCACCCACTGCCCGCGGCCGCGCTGCGGGACGCGACGCGGCTGCTGCACGCCGGAATCGAATTGTCCGACCTGCGGGAAACCTGGAGCAATTTGCAGACGCCGGTGCCGGGCCGGTGTGTGACCAGCTTCCTGATCGACTGGTCCCGGCTGGGCGGGGTCGGCCTGGACGATTGCTGGACCTGGAACCGCGGACGGACCACCTTGGTGGTGAGCCTGACCTCCGACACCGAGGGGCCACGCGCGCTGGTCCGGTTCATCGGTCCGCCCGTCACCACCGAACCGCCGGACTATCTGCGGCTGCTCGGCGGCGACCAGTCCACCGCTCTGCTGGCGTCGCTGCCCACCGGCTCCTCCATCCGCGCCCTGCGCGGCTTCGAGTCCGGTGCCGACATCGCGCCGGAGGACCTCGCCGCCGGGCTGGCCATCGCGATCGGCCCGAACGGCCAGATCCTCGGCGCGATCAGCGGCCAGCCGCGCCACACCCTGGCGCTGCCGCTGTTCGACCCGGCCCGGTTCAACCCGCGCAGGCGCACCATCGACGTCCATGCCAAGCTGCCCGTGGCCCAGCAGATCATCCTGCGGGCGATGGTGGTCGGCGCCGACGTGGAGATCCACTCGGCGCGGCCGGACAGCTGGCGTCAACTCGTCACCGCCGTCGGCGACCCGCGCTCCATGCGCCTGGCCGATCCCGGCGACGAGCACACCGGCCCAGCAAATGGGGAGGCGGAGACCACGGCCACCATCGCGGTCTTCGACCATCTGCCGCCGCGTGCGTCCAGCGCGCACACGACGGTCACCATCAGCGAGCCCGGCGGTCCGCGCAGGCGCGCTGTCGATCTCGCGATCAACCAGGTCAGCGCGACCGCGGTGGACGTGAGCATTCCGATGCGCACGGTGCGGGTCGACCTGATCGAGCCGAGAGGCGAAACCCGATATTTCGATACTGTCGACGGCCCGCCCGCGCATCCCGCGGGGGCATCCGGACCCGTGGTTGCACCTCCGCAACCCGGTGGCCGTCGCGTGAGCTGATGGGAGCGGTCGGTTAATGTCTATCACCGTGGTAGCGGACACCCATTCCGATGGCGGCGATCTCCCTCATCAGGACGCCGGGGACGCGCTCACCCCGAGACAGGCCGCGGCGGCCATCTTCTCCAGCCGGTTGTCGGAACTGATCGCGGAATCCGTCGTCTCGACCGAGGACGGATCGACGCGGTCGCTGACGCTCTACTCGCTGGCGCAGCACCTGGAGCTGGCCTACCCGGACGTGCCGGTGTCGCAGTCCGGCCTGTACCGGCTGATCCACGGTGACGCGATCCCGCGCCTGGATCTGGTGATCGCGCTGGCGCGGGTGTTCGACGTGCCGCCGGAGTACTTCGTGACCGAGGAGAAGAAGCGCTGATCCGCCCGTCCTGCTGTTCTCTCCACCGGGAATAGCGCAGGCTCGGCGGCAGGCCGCGGCCGGATACGATCCGGATCATGCCCGTCGAGGACCCGGGAGACGTCTTTCTCCGTCATCGAGGTGCGGTCCTCGACACTCTGCTCGCCGATCCTTCGCTCGGGTCCTCGGTCGCGTCGTCCGTCGACAGCGTCGGCTTCAGCCGAGGCGTCGCGGCGGGCGGCACGGAGAACAGCGTCCCGTCGATCGGGCTGCCCGATCTCGACTCCGAGCCGCGCGAGGTCGCGCCGCGGCGGCGCGGCGGTGACGGTCCGAAGGCGAGCGAACGAATCCTCGCGCTGCTCAACGGGCAGGCGGAGGATTCCACGCCCGCGATGGATTTCGCGAACGACTACTCCTCGGTCGCCGCGCGAACGAATACGCCCGCCGAGCCGGAACCGGAGCCGCAACGCCAGCCCGCCGCGACGGGCAACCGGCTCCCGCCCGCGCAGCAGCTCGTCAAGGACGCGCTGGTCCAGCTGCGCAAACCCAAGGTCGCGCTGATCGTCGCCGCGGTGCTCGCCGTGCTGCTGGTGCTGCTGCTGATCACCACCGGCGGCCAGGAGAACACGTCGAACAATCAGGTGCTGGTCGTCACGCCGCCGCCGACCTCGGCGGCGCCGACCTCGCAAGCGCCACCGTCGAGTTCGATCATCCAGCCGAAGTCCGCGGACTCGAAGTGCCCACCCGGCAGCACGTCGGCGATGGACGCTTTCGGCGGTCAGACGGGCAAGGCGTGGTCGTGCGTGCGTGCCTACAAGGTCGACGGTCAGGTCATCACCATCGATCTGGGCAAGAAGTATCAGATCGATTCGATCGGCATCGTGCCCGGCTGGGATCACATCGGCGCGGACGGCGCCGACCAGTGGGCGAAATATCGCACGGTCAGCCGGGTTTCCTATCGGTTCAACGACGGCGACAGCACCATCTACACCCAGCCGACCCTCGACCAGCGCACTTTGGTGGTGACGAAGATCGAGCCCGTGGTGAGCGCCTCGAAGATCGTGCTGACCGTGCTGGAGTCCAAGGGCGAACCGTCGATCAACACCACCGCCATCTCGTCCATCGTCATCACGGGGCACTGAGGTGTCCGCGCCGTCCGAACTGGTCTGCCAGTACTGCTCGCATCGCAACACCGGTGCCGATTCCCGCTGCACGCATTGCGGTGCGCCGTTGCGCAGGGCCGTGGACACCGTGAAATCCGTCGGGGAGAAGCTGCCCGGCCAGGTCGCCGAAGTCGCCGAGAAGGTCGGCGGCGAGGCGAAAAAATTTGTCGACAAGGCGTATCCGCGCTGGCAGTGGCAGGCGGTGGGCGTGCTCGCGCTGCTGATGGTGGTGGCCGTCGTGTGGGGGCTGCGGTCCTGTTCGCCGTCGCTGCCGTCGTTCGCGCAGGGGAGCGCGCCGGTCCGGGCCATGCCGGATCTGCTCCGCACGGCGGCGACCTGTCAGCCGCTGGATTCCGATGGGCAGCGCGAGAAATGCGTCGTCGCCGCCACCGACCCGATGTTGTTCGGCAATATCGCAGGCGGCCGGGACCTGACCTTCTACGCCGAACTCCTACCGCGGGATCGTTTGGCCGAGAGCATCTCTCGATGGCGTGGCGCGGGCGCGACGGCGCTGGTCGACGGTCCCGTCTATGCGGCGATCGGCCCCTCGGCAACCGTCTGGTACGCGGACACCCGGACCGGTCTCCGGTTGGAGACGGGCAACTTCAGCGGTCGGACGGGCGCGCAAACCTTTCTGTCGCGTGCGGGACTGGTGCGCTGACATAGCAGCGCTCCCTTCCGCCGGACCCGAAAAATAGCTGATCCGGCCGTCGTAACCCATGTCGGCCCGGGAAAATAATTGTTACACTGTTGATTGTGCCGTTATCCAGCGGTACGTTATGTGAAGTACGAAACACGTACGAGCGCAGTTCTCGGGAAGGCAACGGATCGATGGTGGCAACCACCCAGCAGACGATTTCACCGAAGCGGTTCCGCGATGATCCGACCGATCTGGAAGCGGCGTACTTCCGCTGGATCCAGCCGGGGTCCTCGACATCGGCGATCACGGATCGGGCCGAGCGGATCTTCCGGCAGCATCTGGAGCTGGCGGCGACCCGCGCGCCCGGCTCGGCGACCACCCGCGTCTACCGGCCGGACGACAGCGCCGGGGTCGGCGCCGCCATCCAGATCGTCAACGACGACATGCCGTTGCTGGTCGACTCGGTGACCGCCGCGCTGCGCCGCTTGGGCGCCACGGTCACCGAGGTGGTGCATCCGGTGTTCGACGTGTCGCGCGACGCCGAGGGCCGGGTGCTGTCCATCGCGCCGCGTGACGGCGTGGCCGAACCGGCCGGCGAGGCCGACGGGCGGACGCTGCGCGAGTCGTGGATCCACGTGCAGCTGGGCACGGGCCTGTCCGACGAACTGGTGGACCGGATCGAAGAAGCTCTGCCGCCGCTGCTGGCCGACCTGCGCCGTGTGGCCGACGACACGCCGACCATGGTCGAGGTGCTCAATACCGTTGCCGACCAGCTCGATCAGGCGGCGCAATGGGCCGGTGACGCGGAGATCCCGCAGACCGCGGGGCTGCTGCGCTGGCTGTCGGACGGGCACTTCACCCCGCTCGGTTACGGCTACTACCACTTCCGCCGCTCCGCGCCGAGCCCCGACGCCCCCTTCGAGCCGTGGCAGCTGCCCGGCACCGGGCTCGGCATCCTCGGCAACGGCGCCACGGCGGACATCAGCGTGCCGGTGGTCGGCGCGAAGCGCACGGTCCTGCGGATGGCCAACGGCTCGGTGGACTCGCTGCTGCCCGGTTCCAGGGACCTGTACTTCATCAGCGTGGCCGATTACGGCGCGAGCGATCCGAGCGGCCGCGCGGCCTGGGGCGACACCGTCAAGATGGTCAAGGGCGAGCATGTCTTCGTCGGCACCTTCACCGTCGCGGGCCTGCACGAGAACATCCTCGACATCCCGGTCATCTCCCGGCGCGTGCTGCAGGTCATCGAGTGGGCCGGTTTCGGCCTCGACTCGTTCTCCGGGCAGGCCATGCTCGAGATGATGCAGTCGTTCCCGCGGGTGGAGCTGTTCTCGACCGACGCGCGCAGGCTGTTCGAAACCGTCTCCGCGGTGATGAATCTGGGCCTGCGGCGGCAGGTTCGGCTGTTCATCCGGCGCGATTCGCGCAGCGACACCATCTACTGCCTGGTCTACATGCCGCGCGACCGCTACTCCACCGAGGTCCGCGTGCGCATGGGCGAGATCCTGCGCGAGCAGTTCGACGCCGAGCAGATCGCGTACTCGGCGCGAGCCACCGAATCGGAGCTGGCGGTCGTCTATTTCACGGTGCACCGCAAGCCGGGCGCCGACGCCGCCGACATCTCCGAGGACAATCGCGAGCGCATCCAGGAGCTGCTGCTGGCCACGACGTGGACCTGGGGCGACCGGCTGGTCGCCGAGGCCGCGGGCGCGTCCGACGTGCCGCAGGCGCTGGCCACCGACTACGCGGCGGCCTTCCCCACCAGCTACCAGCAGGAGCACGAGCCTGCGCACGCGCTCAGCGATCTGCGCCGTCTCGAGCGGCTGTCGGACGGGGAGATCGACACCGACTTCTACCGCCAGGGCGATTCCGCCGCCCCGGAATGGCGATTCACGCTCTACGTCGCGGGCGAGGGCATCTCGTTGAGCCGGGTGCTGCCGGTGCTGCACAGCCTCGGTGTGGAAGTGGTCGACGAGCGGCCCTATCGCGTCGTGCTGGCCGACCGGCCGGACCGCTGGATCTACGATTTCGGTCTGCGGGTGAGCGCGGCGCCACTGCGGGAAGCGCTCGCCGCGGAGCCGCCCGCGCAGTTGGCGCACGCCGTCGATGCCGCGTCGCTGCCGGAAACCAGTGTGCGGCGGCGTTTTCCAGACGCGGTGACCGCGATGTGGTTCGGCCGCGCCGAAGTGGACGGCCTCAACGAACTGGTGCTGCGCGCCGGCCTGCACTGGCGTGAGGTGGCCTTGCTGCGGGCCTACGCGAAGTATCTGCAGCAAGCCGGATTCGCCTACACCTTCGGCAACATCACCCGCGTGCTGCTCACCCATCCGGCGACGGCGCGCTCGTGCATCGACTTGTTCGCGGCGTACTTCGATCCGGAGGGCGTCGGGACGGAGGCGGCCGACCGCGCCGCGGAGATCGCCGAGCGGGTGCAGGCCGAGATCGACGCGGTGGTCAGCCTGGACACCGACCGCATCCTGCGCGCGCTGTTCGGCCTGATCGAAGCGACGCTGCGGACCAACTACTACCGGCGCGACGCGGCCGGTTCCGCGCTGGACTATCTGTCGGTCAAGCTGAATCCGCACGCGATCGCCGAACTGCCGAAGCCGAAGCCGCAGTTCGAGATCTTCGTCTACTCCCCGCGGGTGGAAGGCGTGCACCTGCGCTTCGGGTCCGTCGCACGCGGCGGTCTGCGGTGGTCGGACCGGCTCGAGGATTTCCGCACCGAGATTCTCGGCCTGGTCAAGGCGCAGGCGGTGAAGAACGCGGTGATCGTGCCGGTCGGCGCCAAGGGCGGTTTCGTGGTGAAGCAGCCGCCCGCGCCCACCGGTGACCCGGCCGCCGACCGGCAGGCGTTCGGCGCGGAAGGCGTCGCCTGCTACCGCACGTTCATCTCCGGCCTGCTCGACATCACCGACAACGTCGATCGCGCGACGGGCGAAGTCCTCCCGCCCGCGCAGGTGGTGCGCCGGGACGGCGACGACACCTACTTGGTCGTCGCGGCGGACAAGGGCACCGCGACGTTCTCCGACATCGCCAACGACGTGGCCAAGAGCTACGGGTTCTGGTTGGGTGACGCGTTCGCTTCCGGTGGTTCGGCGGGGTATGACCACAAGGCGATGGGCATCACCGCCAAGGGTGCGTGGGAGAGCGTCAAGCGTCACTTCCGTGAGATGGAGATCGACACCCAGAGCCAGGACTTCACGGTCGTCGGTGTCGGTGACATGAGTGGCGACGTGTTCGGCAACGGGATGCTGTTGTCGGAGCACATTCGCTTGGTGGCCGCTTTCGACCACCGCCACATCTTCCTCGACCCGATTCCCGACGCGGCGCGTTCCTATCGGGAGCGGCAGCGGATGTTCGCGTTGCCGAGGTCGTCGTGGGCCGATTACGACACCTCGCTGATCAGCCCCGGCGGCGGCGTCTACGATCGCTCCGCCAAGGCGATCCCGGTGACACCGGAGGTGCGCGCGGCGCTCGACCTGCCCGCGAACGTCACCACGCTCTCGCCGCCGGAGATGATCAAGGCCATCCTGCTGGCTCCGGTCGATCTGCTGTGGAACGGCGGTATCGGCACCTACATCAAGGCGAGCACGGAGACCAACGCCGAAGTGGGCGACAAGTCCAACGACGCGGTCCGCGTGAACGCGGATCAATTGCGGGTCAAGGTGATCGGCGAGGGCGGCAACCTCGGCGCCACGGCGCTGGGCCGCATCGAGTTCAGCCGCAACGGCGGGCGGATGAACACCGACGCGCTCGACAACTCGGCGGGTGTGGACTGCTCCGATCACGAGGTCAACATCAAGATCCTGCTCGACGCCGTCGTCTCCAGCGGCGAACTCGCCGTCGAGGAGCGCAATCCGCTGCTGGCGTCGATGACCGATGAAGTCTCCGAACTCGTGCTGCGCGACAATATCTCGCAGAACTTCCGGCTCGGCATGTCGCGGGCCGACGCTGCGGGCATGTCCGGGGTGCACGCCAGGCTGATCAACGACCTGGAGCAGCGCCGCGGTCTCGATCGCGAACTGGAGGCGCTGCCCACCGACGCGGAACTGGCCCGCCGCGCCGCGGACGGGACCGGGCTCACCTCGCCCGAGCTGGCGAATCTGATGGCGCACGTCAAGCTCTCGCTCAAGGCGGACCTGCTGGCGGGCGACCTGCTCGACAGCGCGGCGTTCGCGTCGGTGCTGCCCGCCTACTTCCCCGCGCCCCTGCGGGAGCGGTTCGCCGCGGCGATCGGCAGGCACCCGCTGCGGCGCGAGATCGTCGCCACCGTCGTGGTCAACGAGATGGTGGACTACGGCGGCATCACCTACGCTTTCCGGCTCGCCGAAGAAGCCGGTGCGACCACCGACGACGCGGTGCGCGCGTACAAGGCGGCGGTGGAGATCTTCGATCTGCACGAGCTGTGGGAGCGGATCAGGCAGACGCCGATGTCCACGGCCGCGCGCAACGAACTGGAGCTGGAGACCAAGCGCACCTTGGACCGGGCCGCGCGCTGGCTGCTGTCCAACCGCCCGCAGCCGATCGCGATCGGCGCGGACATCGCCAGGTACCGCGACGGCGTGCGCGCCCTCTCCGGCCGGGTGCCCGGGTGGCTGACCGGTTACCTCAGCGACGACCTCGCCGAGCGTTCGCGGCGCTCGATCACGCGCGGCGCGCCGCGCGAACTGACCGAGGAGGCGTTCGGCCTGATCCACCGCTTCCCGCTGCTGGACGTGATCGACCTGGCCGACATCTCCGATCGCGATCCCGCGGAGGTCGCCGAGCTGTACTACGCGCTCAACGAGCACTTCCAGATCGAACGGCTGGTGACCGCGGTGGGCAAGCTGGAACGCGGCGGGCGCTGGCGGGCGCTGGCCCGGCTGGCGGTCCGCGAGGATCTCTACGATTCGCTGCGGTCGCTGACCCGCGACGTGCTGACCGCGACCGAACCGCAGGACAGCACCGAGGAGAAGATCGCGTACTGGGAGTCGACCAACCGGTCGCGGCTGGCCCGCGCGGGCGCCTCGCTGGCGCAGATCTTCGCCGCCGAGTCGCACGATCTCGCGGCGCTCTCGGTGGCGGCGCGGCAGGTGCGCGGCATGGTCAGCGGCGGTGAGTCGACCGTCGCGCCGGCGGTCGCGGGCTGATCTTCCCCACGATGCCCGGAGGCAGGCGCTCGGCGTCAGCCTCCGGGCATCGGCGTTCCGCAGTTGCCGCAGAACTTGGCGCCCGGCGTCGCTTCCGACCCGCAGTTCGGGCAGTGCCGCGGTTGCGGGGCGAGACGCGCTCCGCAGTTCATGCAGAACTTTGCGCTCGCCGGATTCGCGGATGCACAAGCGGCGCAGGATGTCTGGGCCGTCTCCTGCGCCGCGGCAGGCAGCTGCGGCGCAGGAGACTGGTTGCCGACGTGGTGGCCGATCGCGTTCAAACTCAGTGCCGCGCCGAGGAATCCGCCTTCGACGCCGTTGTGGTGTCCGCGCGCGAACCCCTGGCTCGCGCCGAGCGCGAGCTCGCCTGCGGCATAGCGCTGGAAATCACCGGTGAGGTTGATGTACTTGACGTCTTTGGCCAAGCGCTTCAGGCGTTCGGCGTCCTCCGGCGCCAGGCTGATGTCGAAATTGCCCATCCGCGGGATGCGCAGCCCGTATTCGTAGAGGGTGGTGTTGGTCTGGCGCAGTACCGCCTGCTCGATGGGTTGCAGTTGCGCCGAGAGACCGAGCACCGGCCAATCGCCGCCGGCGACTCCCCGGGTGACCGCCATCTTCATGGATTTGAGCAGCAGGTCGGCGCACCAGTTCTGCACGCGCTCCTGGTCGGTGAGATCGGCCGTGCCCGACAGCGCGGTGAGCAGCTCGGCCGGATCCCGGACGCTCAGGGCGAATTCGCCGAAGACCCGCAGCGTCACCACCTGCTCGCTGACCGGGTCGAGGATGTCGTCCAGCCGTCCGCCGAAGCGAATCCCCGGGAACTCGCGGGTGGAGACGAAATACAGTTCGGCGCGGTAGTAGTTGCCGCCGGTGAGGGTGTCGACGAGCGCGCCGAGCACGGGGAGCTCGTCGGCGTCGATGCGGTGGCGCCCCGGGCCCATCGCGCCGACCACCCGCCCGGATTTGAGGAAGAGGGCGATCTGGTCGGCATTGACCATCGCGCGGCTGTACCGGCGGATGTTGATGTCCGGCCACTTGTAGACCAGTTGGTTCTTGCGATCCTCCGGGACCGCGATGAATTCCCGCTCGAACCAGGCCATCTGCGCTCCCTCATCCGATTTGTCTCATCCAGCGTACCGATATGCGGTGGCACGATCAACGAATCCGGCGGCGATCGTCGCTGCTCGAGCGCCCTTTTTCGAAAGTCTTTGATGTCCAGCATGTTACAAGTCGCGACTCGCTATTGAACGTACCGCTATGTAACGGTACATTGAGCGAAGTTATGATCGCCGTCACCTGAAAGGCCATCGCCATGACCACAGTTCGACCACCCGCGGAGGCGGCCGCGCAGCCTGCCGGGCTCGAAGACGAGGACTCGGGCTACCACAAGTCGCTGCGCCCGCGTCAGCTGCAGATGATCGCGATCGGTGGGGCGATCGGCACCGGCCTGTTCCTCGGCGCGGGTGGCCGGCTGGCCAGTGCGGGCCCCGGCTTGTTCCTCGTGTACGCCATCTGCGGCGTGTTCGTCTTCTTCATCCTGCGGGCGCTCGGCGAGCTGGTGCTGCATCGCCCCTCCTCGGGATCGTTCGTCTCCTACGCCCGCGAGTTCTACGGCGAGAAACTGGCCTTCGCGGTCGGGTGGATGTACTTCTTCCACTGGTGCATGACCGGGATCGTAGACATCACCGCGATCGCGACGTATGTCCATTACTGGGGAGCGTTCGAGGCGATACCGCAGTGGACGATCGCCCTGGTCTCCCTCGCGATCGTGGTCAGCATCAACCTCGTCTCGGTGAAGTGGTTCGGCGAGCTCGAGTTCTGGGCCGCGCTGATCAAGGTGGTCGCGCTGGTGACCTTCCTGATCGTCGGCACCGTGTTCCTCGCGGGCCGCTTCAAGATCGACGGCCAGGTCACCGGCCCGAGCGTGATCGCCGACAACGGCGGGCTGTTCCCGACCGGATTGCTCCCGCTGGTCCTGGTCACCACCGGCGTCGTGTTCGCCTACGCGGCGGTGGAACTGGTCGGCACCGCGGCCGGTGAGGCGGAGAACCCGGAGAAGATCATGCCGCGCGCGATCAACTCCGTGATCGCCCGGATCGCGCTGTTCTACGTGGGCTCGCTGGTCCTGCTCGCGCTGCTGCTGCCGTACACCGCGTTCAAGAACGGTGAGAGCCCCTTCGTCACCTTCTTCTCGCGTCTCGGCGTCGACGGCGCGGGTTCCGTGATGAACCTCGTGGTGCTGACCGCGGCGTTCTCCAGCCTGAACGCCGGTCTCTACTCGACCGGCCGCATCCTGCGCTCCATGTCGATGAACGGCAGCGCGCCGACCATCGCGGCGCGGATGTCCAGCGGCGGCGTGCCCTACGTCGGCATCCTCGCCACCGGCGCGGTCGCGCTCATCGGCGTCGGCCTGAACGCGGTGGTGCCGGAGCAGGCCTTCGAAATCGTGCTGAACATGTCGGCGCTCGGCACCATCTTCGCGTGGGCCGCGATCGTGGTCTGCCAACTGCAGCTGTGGCGCTGGTCGCGCACCGGCCGGGCGCAGCGGCCGTCGTTCCGGCTGATCGGCGCGCCGTACACGAGCTTCGCCACGCTGGCGTTCCTGGTCGTCGTGGTCGGGCTGATGGCCTTCAGCGACGACCACGTGCAGCGCGGAGCCGTGATCGCGATGGTCGTCATCATGGTTCCCGCGCTCGTCGGCGGCTGGTTCCTCGCCCGCAAGCGGGTGCTGCAGATCGCGGAGATCCGGCAGGGCATCACCGGTCAGTTCCCGGTCCTGGCCGAGCGGCCGCGCCGCGAGTCGAGCGATCCGGTGGTGATCCTCGACAAGCCCGACGAAGAGTGAGGCAGTATCCGCCCCGGGCAGCTCGCCCGGGGCGGATATATTCCCAATGACGGGAACAACCCCAGCGCGCATCGACAGGCGGCGGACCAGAATGAAACCGCGATCACACGGCGGGTCTGAGAGGTTCGTATGCCGGAGCACCCCAGCGCATCCGACCGTCCACTTGCGCACCCTTGGGCGAATCGGCGCATGCGCGGCACCGACGTGCCCCGGCGAACTTCCCACCCGTGGGCGACTCGGCACCTGCTCAAGACCGAAGTGCCCCCGCGACTACCGAATCCGTGGTCGGTGCCACGGTATGTCGAGCCACCACGTGCCGTGGCCGTCGACTCGGTTCCCAGCGCCGTCGAGCCGGACGGCGGGGACGGCGAGCACACCATCGGAACCGCCGAGCTGCTGCTCGGCGCACTCGAGTCCGATCCCGGTTCCGGGCGCAGCGGGCGCTCGCGGCCGAGTGGGCGCAGATTGGGCGGCGGTCTGGTGTCCATGCCCAAGGTGAGTCCGCTCGATCCGCGCACCGCGGTGATGCAGAACCCGGAAGTGCCCGAGCACAAACGGTTCTGCTGGAAATGCCAGCAGCCGGTGGGCCGCACCGCCGAAGGGAAGCCGGGGGCGGTCGAAGGCGAGTGCGGCAGATGCGCCTCGCCGTTCAACTTCCGGCCCTTGCTCCAGCCGGGGGAGATGGTCGCCGATCAGTACGAAGTCCAGGGCTGCCTGGCCCACGGCGGACTCGGATGGATCTACCTGGCGATCGATCGCAATGTGAGCGACCGCTGGGTGGTGCTGAAGGGGTTGCAGAACCCGCTCGACTTCGAAGCGCACGTAGTCGCCCTCGCCGAACGCCAATTCCTCTCCGAGGTGGCCTATCCCGGCATCGTCAAGATCCACAACTTCGTCAAGCACCGCTCTGGGCGCGACGTGGCCGACGGCTACATCGTCATGGAGTACGTCGGCGGGCGCTCACTGAAGAGGATGCTGGATCTGCGCGCACCGGAACGCATTCCGGCGTCCGAGGCGATCGCGTTCATGATGGAGATCCTGCCCGCGCTGGACTACCTGCACTCGTTCGGCTTGGCCTACAACGATCTCAAGCCCGACAACATCATGGTCAGCGAGGACGAGGTCAAACTGATCGACCTCGGCGCGGTGGCCGCGATGGAGTCCTACGGCAGCATCTACGGCACTCCCGGCTATCAGGCGCCCGAGATCACCGAGACCGGCCCGACGGTCGCCTCGGACATCTACACCGTGGGGCGGACGCTGGCCGCGCTGGTGCTGGACATGCCCAAGAATGCCGACGGACACCAGCTGCCCGGCATTCCATCGCCGGAGGACCAGCCGCTGCTGCGGGACTATCCGGCGTTGTACCGGCTGCTGTGCCGCGCGACCGACCCCGATCCGCGCCGCCGCTTCCCGACCGCCTACGCGATGTACGGCCAGCTCGCCGGCGTGCTGCGCATGGTGCTCGCCTACGACACCGGCAAGGAGCATCCGCAGGCGTCGCTGGAATTCGGCGCGATGCGCGGCGATTTCGGCATCGAGACGTTGATCGGCCAGACCGACGGCATGACCGACGGACGGCATCGCCTGCCCGCGCTGGACGCGCCCAGCGTCGTCGCCGCCCTGCCGGTGCCGCTGATCGACACCGAGGACCCCAGCGCCGACCTGCTGTCCACGCTGCTGCACGGCGATCCGAGGCATGCGCTGGACGCGCTGCGCCGCACCGCCGACCGGATCGTCTCCGGGACCATCCCGGAGCCGGAGACGTTCGAGCTGGAGGGCACGCTCACCGCGGTGCGCGCGCACCTGGACCTGGGCGAGGTGGTGCCCGCCTGCGACCGGCTGGCCGATCTGCGGCCCGACTACGGCACGGACTGGCGCATCGAGTGGTACTCGGCCGTCGCCGCCCTGCTGGACGGGCAGTACGAGCGCGCCTACGAGTACTTCGACCTGGTGCACGGCATGCTGCCCGGTGAGATCGCCCCCGCGCTGGCGCTGGCGGCCACCGCCGAACTCACCCTCCAGCATCTCGGGGATGCCGCGGACGACCGCTGGCATCGGCTCGCCGAGGAGTACTACCGCACCGTGTGGCGGACCAATCACGGCGTGGTGAGCGCGGCGTTCGGCTTGGCCCGCAGGCTCGCGGCCGACGGCGGTCTGCTGGAGGCCGTCGAGGTGCTCGATCAGGTGCCGGAGGCGTCCCGGTATCAGAGTGTGGCGCGCATGACCGGATGCCTGCTGCTGGTCTCGCAACCGATCCCGGAGACCACCGAGGCCGACCTGCTGGAGGCGGCCGCGCGGCTGGACGCCGCGCCGGACGAACCGCGTGCGCTGCAACTGCAAGTGATCGTGGTGGGCGCGGCGCTGGAATGGGTGCGCGCGGGCGGGCGATCCGCCGACCCCGACGCGACCCTGCTCGGTTTCCCGTTCACCCCGCTGGGTCTGCAACGCGGGCTGGAGTCGAGCCTGCGGGCGCTGGCCCGGATCGCCCCGCACCGGCTGCACCGCTACCGCTTGGTCGACCTGGCCAACTACGTGCGGCCGAAGTCCAGGTGGTGACCGGTATCAGTTGGCGCGCGCGGTGAGCATGAAAAGCGCTGGCGCCGCCAGGATCAGCAGCAGCCACAGCCAGGTGCCCGTGGTCACCGCGAGCACCACCGAGAAGACCACGGTGGCCCCGGCCAGCACGACCAGGCGCGGCAGCGGGTTGACCGGCGTGACCTCCGCCGGGGGCGGTGTGCTGCCCGGCAGGTCGGCGAACAGTTCGGCCAGCTGACTCTTGCTGGTCGCGGCCGACACGGCCGCGCTGAGTTCGTCGAACTCGGCCAGCGACAGCCGGCCCGTGCCCAGGTGGTGGGTCAGCTCGCGCATCGCGCGTTCGCGGTCGGCGAGACTGGCCGGAGGGCCCGCGGATTCACCCATGCCGGAAGGATAGGCGCGGCGGCGTGTCCG
Source organism: Nocardia beijingensis NBRC 16342 (assembly GCF_001612785.1). GTDB lineage: Bacteria > Actinomycetota > Actinomycetes > Mycobacteriales > Mycobacteriaceae > Nocardia > Nocardia beijingensis. Next base: position 54,673 of record NZ_BDBC01000020.1, on the reverse strand, counting down.
GGCGCCGGACGGATTTCCAGCGGCGGGAAGAAGGGGCGGTCGGCGCGCCCGCGGCTGCGCGTTCCGTCGCACGCAGTCATGTTTGCTGAAACATCGCTAGAGACCGGTCGGTCGCCCCGGCAATGGCCGCGCACCGGCGGTCGCCACGTGTTGCGATGTGGTTTCCTTGAGGTATGACTGCGGGTGTGGAATACACGATCGACGAGCTGGCGCGCGAGGCCGGTACGACCGTGCGCAGCCTGCGCGTTTACCACGAACGCGGTGTGCTGCCGCCCCCGCAGGTCAAGGGGCGTACCGGGTTCTACGGCGCCGACCACCTCAACCGGGTGCGCACCATCAGCAGGTTGCTCGATCGTGGGATCAAGCTCAACGGCATCAAGGAATTGCTCAACGCCTGGGACCGGGGTGACGACCTGGGGGACATCCTCGGTGTCGGCGAGCCCGGCTCCACCGAGGCGCCCGTCGTCGACGCCGCCGACACGATCGCGGCGACCGAGTTGGCCGAGCGCTATCGCGACGTGCCCAACGGTCTGGCCCGGGTCGTCGCCGCGGGTCTGTACGAACCCGTCGACGCCGCGACCTACCGGATCGCCGACCGGCGTCTGGCGCACAGCCTCGACCAGATGACGGCGGCCGGCATCCCGGCAGAGGAGGTCCTCGGCGAACTGGAGAAGCTGCGCGCCGACGCCGAGCGGATCGCCCGGCGCTACGTGGATCTGTTCCGGCGCACCGCGTGGGCGTCGTTCCAGGACTCCGAGCGGGGCCCCGCGCAGGTCGACGAACTCGCGCAGCGATTGGCGGCGACGAGGGCGGTCCCGGCGGAGACCACGGCCGAACTCGTGAACCGGCTCGTCGCAAGGTATCTCGATCAGGACGCGGAGCTGGCCGAGACGCTGCCGGACGCCTGATTCCCCCGCGCGGCCGCACCGATCGAAGTATTTATGTTTCAGATTCCCAGCATTGGCGATACGTAGCGGTAACGTGCCGTTGATCAACGGTATATTGGGAGGCATCCGGCGCGCGATCGCGGCGCCGACCCGCCTGAGTTCCCCTACTTAGGTATGTCTGCGGGCAACCTACCGATGCGCCGAAGTGTCGCCACGCCCGACAATCTGTGAGTCGCACAAGGGCAGCAGATGGGTGTGGGCACATGGGAAGCGTGACACTGTGGATGCAGATGTCGCTCGACGGCTTCGCGGAAGGGCCGGATCAGGAAGTCCACTGGCCGGTGGTGGACGAGGAACTGTGCGAATCGTTCCTGGACGAATTGCGCTCGGCGGACCTGTTCCTCTACGGCCGCAAGACCTACGAGATCATGGCGTCGTTCTGGCCGACGGCCGACGTGGATCCGGCGATCTCGGAGTTCTACGTGGATTTCGCGCGGTGCTGGAAAGAGACGCCGAAACTGGTATTCTCCCGCACCATGTCGCGGGCGAACTGGAACACCCGCGTGGTCGGCGACGACCTCGTCGAGGAGATCACGGCGTTGCGCGCGCAGCCGGGGTGCGACATGGTCCTGTTCGGCGGCGCGGAGACGGCGTCGGAGTTCATGAAGCACGACCTGATCGACGAGTACCGGTTGTTCGTGCACCCCATCCTGCTCGGTGGCGGGATCCCGCTGTTCCCGACGCCCGCGGTGGTGTCGGGGCTGCAACTGGTGGACGTGATGACCTTCGACAGCGCGGTGGTCCAGATGCACTACCAGCAGACGGCCCCGGCCAGGTAGGACGCGGCGCGGGAAGCGCGAACCGGCCCCGGTGACCGCGCGGACCCCGGACGTAACCTCTGATTGTCGAGCGCGTTGCCGCGTCGTCGGCTAACTTTCGTTTTATGTCCCTGGTTCAGGCACGTGGCGACGTGCTGCCTGCATCCACCAGTGAATTCGTCGGCCGGGAAACGGAATTGGACCGGCTGAGCGCGCTGCTGGACGGCGGCGCCCGCCTGATCACGCTGGTCGGGCCGGGCGGGATCGGCAAGACGCGACTGGCGGCGGAGGCGCTGCGCCGCGGCGTCCGCGCCCGCGGCAGGCCGGTGTACTGGGCGCGGCTGGCCGGATCGGAGGCCGACGGCACCGCCACCGCCCAAGACGTGATGCAGTCGGCCGTGCGCGCCGACCTCGGTTCGCCGCCGACTCGATCCGCGCTGGTGCGCACCTTCACCGGTGCGGACCGTTCCGCCGAGCGCGCCATCCTGGTCTTGGACAGCTGCGAACACCTGCTCGGCGCGGTCGCGGCGATGATCGACGAGTTGCTGGAAGCCACACCGGGACTGACCGTCCTTGCCACCAGCCGCGAGCCGATCGGCTGGGCCGACGAGTACATCCTGCCCGTGCCGCCGCTGTCGCCGCGGCAGTCGCTCGAATTGTTCCGGCAGCGGGCCGAACTCGTCGGGCGGGCGATCCCGGACGAGCGCGATGCGACGGCCGTCGCCGCGCGGATCTGCCGCCGGGTCGATCACAACCCGCTGTTCATCCGCCTGGCCGCGGCGCGCCTGCGGCATCAGCCGCCGATCATGGTGCTGCACGAACTCACCGGCGACGCGGACGACAAACGGCTGCACTGGACGCACGGGGCACGAGCGGGCGCCGAACGGCGCCACCGCGGCGTCTACGACGTGATCGCGTGGTCGTTCGCGCTGTGCGGCGCTTCCGAGCAGTTGCTGCTCGAGCGGCTGTCGGTCTTCGCCGCCGGGTACGAGACCGACGACGAGTCGCTGCGCGGCGGCATCGAACTCGACGCCGCGATCGCGGTGTGCGCCGACGACGACCTGCCCGCCGGCGCGATCGAACATCTGCTGGAGCGGCTCACCGAACGGTCGCTGGTGTCCGTGCACCTCACCGCGACCACGGTCAGCTGGTATCTGGTGGGAAGCGTCCGTGTGTTCGCCCGCGAGCGGCTGAGCCGGCGGGGCCGCGCCGAACTCGACCGCCTCGCCGCACGGCACCGCCGGTATTTCCGGGACAAGGTGGTCGCCGGGCAGGCCATGTGGCTGGGCCCGCAGGATCAAGCCTGGCTGGCCTGGGCGCGGTCGGCGTGGAACGACATCGTGCTCGGCATCGAGTCGGGCTTGGCGGACCCGGCCGAAGCCGTGGTCGCGCTCGAGACCGCCACCGTGCTGTTGTCGATGAAGGTGCCGTACGTCAAATCCGGCGCGGGCGTGCTGACCCGGTTGACCGAACGCGCGCTGGAGGCCACCCGTGGGTCCGGCCTCGGCCCCTCCGGGCTTGCCGACCTGGCCACCGCGCTGCTGGGCTGGATCGCGCTGTGGGAAGGGCGGACCGATCACATCCCACAACTCCTCGCCGACCGCGCGGCCCTGCCGCCGGGCGCTGACCCGCGCGACACCGACACGGATTTCGGTCTGCCCGCGCCGGTCGAGTGGATGTGGGGACTGGAACTGATGCTCGTGCGCGGCGACCGGCGCGCGATCGCCGTCCTCACCCGTGCCCGCCGCAAGTTCGCCGAACAGGGCGATCGCATCGGCGCCGAGCGCAGCGACGTGTTCGTGGTCTTCTGCGCCGCCCTCGTCGGCGACCGGCGGCAGGCGCTGGAGCACACCGAGCGGTTCCTCGCGCGGTCGGCGTCGTCCGGCTCGACGCTGTCGCGCGCCTGGGCCGAGATCGCGCGCGCGGTGGCGCTGGCCAAGCACGAGTCCGCCGCGCAGGCGCTGACGCTGACCAACGGGGTGCTCACGCGGTACCGCGGCGAACCGGACACCTGGACCGCGAGCTGGGCGGTCGGCGCGCACATCGTCGCGCTGGCCCAGGTGCTCGTCGCCGAGCGCGCCGAGGGCCGTGATCGCGCAGCCTGCGCCGACACCGCGACGGAGATCGCCTATCTGGTGGGCAGTTTCAAATCGCGGCAGCGCTCGATGGGCATCTCCGTCGAACGGGTCCCGCTGATCGCCGCCGAGATCCGCGGCGCGGCGGAGGTCGCCCGCGCGGTGCTCGGCGACCGGGCCTACGCCGCCGCCGAGCGCAGAACGCGGCTGCGTCCCGAACTGGACGCGCTGTGGTGCTCCACCGCGGACGCGGTCGCGGCCCCACGGCGGCCGGATCGCCCGGTCGCCTCCAGACCGGTGCCGCGGCGGCCCGCTTCGCGCTGGGACGATCTGTCGGAGGCCGAACGCGATGTCGCCGTCTTCGCGGCGGCGGGCTGGCCCAACAGCGCCATCGCCGCGCACCGGCGCAGTTCGATCCGCACGGTCGACGCGCAGGTCGCGACCATCCGGCAGAAGCTGATGATCGCCTCGCGCGCCGACATCGCCGCCCACATACCCGATGAGCTGGCCGATCGGGTCAGGTACGAATCCGAGCGGCGGCCGCGACGCGGTCACCGAAAAAGGACCGGCCGCAACCATTAGGCTGCTCGAGCGGTGAATTCCCGGATCGGTAGGTGCGTCGGCATGTCGGAGGTGAACAGCGGTGGCGACAACGGCCCCACCGCGCCCGGTGAGTTCGTGGGCAGGGACGCCGAACTACGGCGGATAGAAGCTCTGCTCGGCTCGTCCAGCGCCCGGTTGATCACCCTGGCCGGGCCCGGCGGCATCGGGAAGACGACGCTGGCGGTAGAAGCCGTGCGGCGCTATCGCGGCGCGGCGCGGCACCCCGTGTACTGGACCCGATTGGCCCGGCTCGTGCCCGGCGCGGAGACCGGGGCGGTCGCCGAGGAAGTGCTGCTGTCGGTCGCGAAGAACGGCATCGCGGGCCGCTCCGCCTGGGACGGCTTGGTCGAGATCTTCGCCGACGGCCTCGTCGACGGCGAAACGCACCGGACCATCCTGGTGCTGGACAACTGCGAACACGTGCTGGCCGGTGTCGGCCCGCTCGTCATCGGGCTGCTGCAGGCGGCCCCCGGCCTGACCATCGTCGCGACCAGCCGGGAGCCGATCGGCTGGATCGACGAGCAGTTGGTGACCGTGCCCCCGTTGTCGAGCGTGCACGCCCTCGAACTGTTCCGGCGGCGGGCCGAGCGCACCGGGCGGCCGATTCCCGAGGATCCCGGCCAGCTCGACATCGCCACCCGCATCTGCGGGCACGTCGACAACAATCCGCTGTTCATCCGCCTGGCCGCGGCGCGGCTGCTGCACCGGCCACCCGCGATCGTGCTGCGCGAGTTGTCCGGTGACACCGAGGATCGCCGCCTGCAGTGGACGCACGGCGCCAGGGGTGGCGTCGGCGAACGGCACCGCAGCGTGCGCGACGTGATCGCCTGGTCCTACGGTCTGTGCACCGCGCAAGAGCAGCTGCTGCTGGACCGCTTGTCGGTGTTCGCCACCGGTTGCGACGCCGAGGACGACGAGACGCCGTGCGGCGGGGCCGACGTGGACGCGATCGTGGCGGTGTGCGCGGACGCGGCGCTGCCCGCGGAGCGGATCGGCGGCCTGCTGGAGCGCCTGGTCGAACGTTCGCTGCTCTCGGCCCGCATCACCGCGTCGACCGTGCGCTATTACCTGCTGGAGAGCGTCCGGGTGTTCGTGCGCGACCGGCTGTCCGCCCGCGGCGACCACCTCGACGAGGCGCGGCTGCTCGCCCGGCATCGGCGGCACTATCGCGACCGCGTCGCCGCGGGCCCCGCCTTCTGGTACGGCCCGAGGGAACAGGAGTGGATCGACTGGGCCCGCGCGGCCTGGGACAACATCCTCATCGCCATCGAGACCAGTCTCGCCGATCCGGAGGAGGCCGTGGTCGGGCTGGAGACCGCCGCGACGCTGATGGCCTTGCGCGTGCCGTTCATCACCGGGTCCAACCGCGCCATCACCAGCCTGACCGAACAGGCGCTGGAGGTCACCGCCCAGGTCGATCCGCCGCCGACCCGGTTGCGGATCAACGCGACCGCACTGGTGGGCTGGATCGCCATCTGGCAGGGCAGGCACGCCTATACCGCGCAACTGCTGGACGAATGCGCCGCGGAGTGCCTGTCGGATGCGCGACTGCGGCGCCGCTGGCGCGAGACGACGGCGACCGACGCCGGTCTGCCCGCGGCGGTGGAGTTCACCTGGGGGCTCGAGCTGTTGCTGATCCACCTGGACATCCGCGCGGTGGACGTGCTGGCCAGGGCGCGCCGGAAATTCGCCGTGCTCGGCGACCGGGCCGGCGAGCAGCGCAGCGAATTGTTCGAAGCGCTCACCTACGCGAACCTGGGGGACGCCGACGTCGCGCTCGGAGCCGCGCGCAGGCATCTGGACCGGGCCGTGGCGTCCGACGCGGGCTGGGCGACCTCATGGGCGGAACTGGCCTGGATGATCGCGGTCTCCCGGCACGGTGACGCGCGGGAGGCGGTCACGCTCGGGAAGTCCATCCTGGAACGCCTGCTGATCACGGGGGACACCTGGACAGCCGGCTGGGTCGCGCATTTCATCATGATGGCGCTGACCTACCTGCTGTCCGACCGGATCGAGGCGGGGGACACCGACAGCGCCGAGGCGTACGCCGCCGCTACCGAGATCGCCCATCTGCAAGGCGGGATCGCCACACTGCACCGCTCCATGGGCATCGTCGCCGATCGGGTGACCCTGGTGGCCAGGGGCACCGCGCAGGCCGTCGCCGCGGTCACCGCGGTCCTCGGCGCCGAGGCGCACGAGGCGGCGGTCCAGCGCGGCGCGCGCCTGCGTCCCGAACGCGACGAACTGCAATCGCTGCTGCTCGGCAGGCTGCCCGCCGACCGAATGCTGCCCGCGCGGCAGCCGCAGGCCAGGTCGACGGCCTCGCGCTGGGACGAGTTGACGCCCGCGGAACGCGAGGTCGCCGTGCTGGCCGCCGCGGGCTGGGCCAACAGCGCCATCGCCGCGCGCAGGGGCAGTTCGATCCGGACGGTCGACGCCCAGGTGGCGACCGTACGCAGGAAGCTGATGGCGGCCACCAGGGCCGACATCAGCTGGCATGTACCGGACCACCTCGAGGAGCGGATCCGGCTGGAATCGCAGCGGCGGCCGGCGCGAACGCGAACACGCCCGTGACCGCTGCGGCGGTCACGGGCGTGCAGGTAGTCGGGTCGGTCAGGTCAGCGAGCCGTCGTAGCACAGGCTCGACGACCGCCAGGAATGCTGCGGGCCGGTGCCGGGATCGAAGGTCCACTGGTCGATCGATCCGGCGGCCTTCCACCACACGGAGCCTCGTCCGTCCGAGACCACCTGGTAGACGTCCTCGGAGCCCTCGATGAGCTGGCTTCCGACGCAGTAGTCGTTGTATTCCGTGCCGTACTGGCGGGCGCCGGGGCTGAACAGGCCGGCGGGGTGGGTGTAGGCGCCCGGGTTCGGCACGGTGCTGCCCTGCCGCACGGCGTTGCCGCGGTGCCAGTAGGGCGCGCCGACGGCATCGGTGCCGCAGTGGAAGGTCCAGCCGCCCGCGACGACCGTGGTGCCCTGTCCGTAGGCGCCCCCGGCCCAGAGGCAGGCAGCGCCCTGAGCCTCGGCGGTGCCCGCGCCGAGGCTCAGGCCGCCCGCCGCCACCGCTGCCGCCGCCAGCAGGGTGAGCGTCCGTGCCGTGCCGCGCTTGTCGTCGTGCGCGGTCGTCCGGCGAAGCCCGTTGATCTTAAACATGGGTGTTTCTCTTTCGTGCGCTATCCCGGCCGGAGTGGATTTCCGGGATGGGTGATACTTCAAGTAGTGTGCCGCTAGATAGCGGTACGATCAGTCCAGGTGGACGTCACGGAAAGGTTGTGGGTGCGAGTGCGCGAGCCGGTCCGGCGCTCACTGGCACCAGCGGGCCTGCGGGCGGCAGACGGTGTAGCCGCTGCCGTCCGGGCGGGCGACGCGCGACCAGCTGGGGCTGACCGAAGCCTCGCCCGTGGGGGTGTCGGCCGGCGCGGGACGGCTCTGGCGCTGGTGGTAGTCGCGGATGGCGTCGTCGTGCTCCTCCGCGCGCAGCGGGTCGTTGTCGCTGTGGTTGTAGCCCATCGGATCGATCTGGTGCCAGCCGTGGGTGTCGCCGGTGCCGTTGCGCGGGTCCGATGGGCCCGAGTGCGACTCGGCCCCCGCGATGCCCGCTGCGGCGGCGGTGAGCATGCCGACGATCGCGGTACAGGCGAGCAGTCGCCGTGCGGCGGAGTGATTGGTGGCGGTCATCGTAAGTCTCCGTTCGGGATTCGAGCCGTGCCCGGCGACACGGTTCGAGCGGCGGCGGTGCGGCGAACGTCGATGGTCGTGGTTGCCGCGCGAGGTGGGGGCGGGGTAGGGATCGGGGCGGCATCCGTCGCGGACGTCTCGTCCGCGGGCCGGTGCCGGTCGGCTCGGTCCCGGTTGTCGGGATGGGAGGAGCCCGGCCTGTCGTATCCGTGGCGGCCCGGGTCTGCGGGGCGCGGTGCCGCGACGATCGCGTCGGGCCCGGCCAGCGCCTCGGCCTGCGCCGGGGTTTCCGGCGTGGCCGCTATCGCGCTCACGATCAGCGGGCGGACGAGCCAGGTCTGTGTCCGTCGCTGGTGCGGCGTGATGCCGGTCATTGTTCGCGTCCGTTCATCTCGCCACCTCGGGCTCGGGGATCGGTCCGGTGTGGTCCGATCGGCGGGTCCCTGTTTATCGTGCCGTTGGATAACGTCACATTAATGGACGGGTCGATGTCTTGTCGAGTGCTTTCTCGAGCATGGGAAGAGTTGCCGCGTTTTCCGCGCGGCCCGGCATCGTGACCAGCGGCGATGCCAAGCGTCTCGAACCCGAGGGGCTGCGCGACCTTCCATGGGTGGCGCATTTCCGGTCCGGAATCCGCGTTCAGCGGACGCGGTGGTAGACCGCAGCGGGAAGCGATAGTGATACGGCACTCGAGCCGGAAGTGACGTGGGTCGCAGCGGTATGGGTCCGAGGCGCGGGTGTGTCTCCGCGCCGAACGGCGCGCCGGAGCGTTGCTGATTCCCGGCGGAAGTAAGCCCGGCATGCGCCGAGTCCGCAGTCCGGAGATGGACGGCGGCGGTCACCCGCGGCCCGCTGCGGTGGGCGCGATGAATACGCAGCGCTGGAATCGCATCGCCCGGCGAGGAGGAATTGGGTCGCGACGCGAAAAAGGGCGCCTGCCGCGATGGCAGACGCCCTTATGGGGTCGCTGGATCAGGCTTCGGTGACCGCCGCGTACGCCGGCGCTCCCGAACCCGTGGCCGCCGCGGGCACGCGGCTCGGCTTGGCGGCGGCGGGGTCGCGGAACGGCGCCTCGATCACGGCGCGCTCCTGCCAGAGGTAGTACAGCGCCATGGCGAAGATGCTGGTGCCGATCACGTTGGCCAGGAAGTGCCACCAGATGCGGTAGGTCGACGCGCCCGCGCCCGGGTCGAGGAGGCCGAAGAAGGTGGACAGCCCGATCGCCTTGGTGCCGAACGCCACCGTCAGGGTGAGCGCGAGATGCTCGAGCCCGTGGATGCCCTGCATCAGCACACCCATACGGCCCCACTTGCGCGCCTTGCTCTCCAGGGCGTGATGGGTGACCAGCGCGACGCCGACCAGTCCGGCGAGGAAGTGGAAATTGCCCACCAGATGGAGGATTTCCATGCCGAGCGACGGCTTCATGTGGTTCACCTGACCGAAGCCGTTGGCCAGGCCGGTGCCCCACGGGGTCATCCACGACGGCGAGTTGGGGTGCTGGACCCAGTATCCGACCTGGGCCACGTGCTCCTGGAAGTGACCGATCTGGGCGATGACGCCCAGCGCTATGACACCGAGCGCGGTACGGAACATCCACGGTCGCAACGGCTTACGAATCGCGACGGCGAGTACGCCGACGGCCGCCCACATGACGACCATCCAGGCCACCATCAAGATCGCACCTAGGATGTCCAACCCGGTGGCTTCGGCTGTGTGGTTCATGGGAACCGCCCTTCTGCGCGCCCTCCGGCAACGGCGACGGATGGGGGGAGTTGCTACGGAAACGCGCGAAACGCGTTGTCCGCAAGATACAAGGTGGCGACGGTCCGTGTCCGCGATTTTCGAATGTCCTGGACTCCCTCACAATTCGCCCGCAGTCATATCAAGGTCGTATGAGAAGTGCTCAAGGCGTTCGCAGGAAGCCTTCGACGATGCGACGGGCGCGGTCGGCGGCGTCCGGGTCGCCGATCCGCAGGGCGGTATTCGTCGCGCAGAGCACCGCGTCGATCTGGAACGCGGCCAGATCGGCGTCCAGTTCGGCGATCTCACCGGCGGACGCCGCCGCGCGCAGCTCCCGCGCCAGCAGCCGCACCCACGCTCGCTGGTCGCGGAACAGGGCGTCGCGCACCGGCCCCGGCTTGCTGTCGTGCTCGGCCATGGTCGCGGCACGGAAGCATCCGCCGGGAAACAGCGGCGTCGTGGCGTAGACCATCCAGTGCTCCACCAAGGCGCGCAAGCGGGCGACGCCGTGTGGCGCGGACCGCGCGGGTTCGACGACCGCTTCCACGAACCGGTCGCGTGCGTGGTCGACGGCGGCTAGCTGCAACGCCTCCTTGGTGCGGAAGAGGGTCTGGATCCCGGCCTTGCTCAGTCCGGTGTCCTCGGCCAGCCTGCCGAAGCTCAGGCCGTCCAATCCGTCGAGCGAGGCGATGTCGACCGCATGTCGCAGCACCGTGGCGCGGGTCCTGGCGCCACGCAGCAGGCGTTTGTCGGTGATCTCGGCGGTTCGCGCGCCACTTTCCATACGGTCGATCGTACTTCTGACTGCTGTGGACCCGCGCCGGCTGCATCCGGAATCCGGTCTCCGGGTTCAGGCGCGCTCGTAGGGCCAGCTCCAGTCGGCGACCTCCGGGATGTCCTCACCGTGTTCCCTGGTCCACGCGCGGGCCGTCCACCGCGCGTCGGCCATCTCCTGCCGCAGGCCCGCGGCCCGTTCGCGCAGGCTCGGCACCCGATCGATGACGTCCATCACCAAGTGGTAGCGGTCCAGATCGTTGAGCATCACCATGTCGAACGGCGTGGTGGTGGTGCCCCGCTCCCGATAACCCCGGACGTGCAGTCCGTCGTGGTTGGCGCGCCGATAGGTCAACCGGTGGATCAGCCACGGATAGCCGTGGAAGGCGAAGATCACCGGCCGGTCCCTGGTGAACAGGGTGTCGAACTCACAGTCCGGCAGGCCGTGCGGATGTTCCTCGCGCGGTTGCAGCCGCATCAGGTCGACCACGTTCACCACCCGGACGCGCAGCTCGGGCAGGCGTTCCCGCAGGATCGCCGCCGCGGCAAGGGTCTCCAGCGTCGGTATGTCACCCGCGCAGGCGAGCACCACGTCCGGTGTGGTGCCCACCTCGTCGCCGTGGCAGGCCCACGGCCAGATGCCGATCCCGCGCGCGCAGTGCTCGGCGGCTTCGGTCACCGACAGCCAGTCGGCCTGCGGCTGCTTGCCCGCGACCACCACGTTCACGTAGTGGCGCGAGCGCAGGCAGTGGTCGTAGGTGGACAGCAGCGTGTTCGCGTCCGGCGGCAGATACACCCGCACGATCGAGGCCTTCTTGTTCAGCACCACGTCCAGGAAGCCGGGGTCCTGGTGGGTGAAGCCGTTGTGATCCTGGCGCCACACGTGCGAGGACAGCAGGTAGTTCAGGCTGGGGATCGGACGCCGCCACGGCACCGCCGAACTGGCGTCGAGCCACTTGGCGTGCTGGTTGAACATGGCGTCCACGATGTGGATGAACGCCTCGTAGCAGGTGAACACGCCGTGCCTGCCGGTGAGCAGATAGCCCTCCAGCAGCCCCTGGCACATGTGTTCGGACAGCACCTCGATCACCCGGCCCGCGCGGTCGAGCTTCTGATCGCGCGGATCGATCTCCTCCTGCCAGTTGCGGCCGGTGACCTCGAGGATGTCCTGCAAGCGGTTGCTGGCCAGTTCGTCCGGCGCGAAGGTGAGGAAGTTGTCCGGATTGCGCCTGGTGACCTCGCGCAGCCAGCCGCCGAGCACCTTGGTCGCCTCGTGCGAGGTCGCGCCGGGCGCGGTGACCTCGACGCCGAAGTCGCGCCAGTCCGGCAGGCGCAGGTCGCGCAGCAGCGTGCCGCCGTTGGCGACCGGATTGGCGCTCATCCGCCGATCGCCGACGGGCACCTGAGCGGTCAGCTCCGGCACCGGCTTGCCGTCCTCGTCGAACAGCTCCTCCGGGCGGTAGGACCGCAGCCACTGTTCCAGCACCGCGCGGTGCCCGTCGTCCGAGCGCGCCGCGGGCAGCGGGACCTGATGCGCGCGGAACGTGCCCGCCACCTGATCGCCGTCCACCACCGGCGGACAGGTCCAGCCCTTGGGTGTGCGCAGCACGATCATCGGCCAGCTGGGCCGCGTCCCGTCGGTGCCGTCGCGCGCGGCGCGCTGGATCCGGGCGATGCGGTCCATGCTCGTGTCCACCGCCGCGGCCATCGCCTGATGGACGGCAGCGGGATCGTCGCCCGCGACGACGACCGGCTCGTAGCCGTAGCCGCGCAGCAGCGTCAGCAGCTCCGTTTCCGGGATGCGGGCCAGGATGGTCGGATTGGCGATCTTGTACTCGTTCAGCGCCAGGATCGGCAGCACCGCGCCGTCCCGCGCCGGATTGAGGAACTTGTTCGCATGCCAGCTCGTCGCCAGCGGTCCCGTTTCCGCCTCGCCGTCGCCGACCACGCAGAACACGGTGAGATCGGGATTGTCCAAGGCGGCGCCGAACGCGTGCAGCAGTGAATAGCCGAGCTCGCCGCCCTCGTGGAAGGAGCCGGGCGTCTCCGGTGCGCAGTGGCTCGGCACGCCGCCGGGAAAGGAGAACTGGCGGAACAGCGCGCCCATGCCGTCGGCGTCCTGCGCGATGTGGCTGTAGACCTCGGAGTACGTGCCCTCCAGCCAGCCGCAGGCGTTCGGGCCGGGACCGCCGTGCCCAGGCCCGGCGACGAAGACGGCGTTCAGGCCGCGCTGCCGGATCGCGCGATTGGCGTGCACCCAGACCAGGTTCAGGCCGGGCACCGTGCCGAAGTGCCCGAGCAGCCTGGGTTTGATGTGCTCGGCGCGCAGCGGTTCGCGCAGCAGGGGATTCGCCGTCAGGTAGATCTGGCCGACCGCGAGATAGTTCGCGGCCCGCCACCACGCGTCGATCGACGCCAGCTCCTCGCGCGTCAGTGGTCCCGGCACGTCCGCCAGCCGATAGGGACGCGGTGCGACGGTCCGGCCGCCGGTGCTGCCGACGTTGTCCGCCGACGTATCGCCACCCGCACTCGCCATATGGGTCATGGGCCGACTCTCCTCACGCTCTCGGCATCGGGACGGCGGCGCACGCCGTCCCGGTCCTGCAACGGTTGCCGACCGGAATCGACAACGCCGGACGGAGAATTCACCGCCAAGCCTAGCCGCCGCGGCTTCCGAGCGTGTCGTGTGAAGTCCGTCCGGCCCGGCGGCCGCGTTTGGTCTAGGGTCCGCGGCATGCACATTCTCGGAAGGATCATCGGGGTCGGCGTCCTCGCCGCGACCACCGTCGCGCTGGCGGCCTGCGGCTCGGACGACAAGTTCGCCACGGCCGTCTCCACGACGAGGACCACCGTCGCGGCGGGGCCTTCCGCGCAGCGCCCGGCCACGCCGAGCAAGGGCAGGGAGTGCACGGCCGACGATATCGGGGTCAGCGGCGATTTCGGCGCCGCGCCGAAGATCACCCTGCCCGACAACTGCGACCCGCCGAAGCAACTGATCGTCAAGGACCTGAAGGAAGGCAGCGGGCCCGCCGCCGCGCCCGGTCAGCAGCTGACCATGAACTACGCGCTGGTCACCTGGTCGGACAAGAAGACGCTGGACAGCTCGTTCGATCGCGGCAAGCCGTTCCAGCTCACCCTGGGCGCGGGCCAGGTCATCGACGGCTGGGACCAGGGGCTGGTCGGCGTCAAGGAAGGCGCGCGCCGGTTGCTGATCGTGCCGCCGGAGCTGGGCTACGGCGCGGGTGGACGCGGCATCGCGCCGTACGAGACGCTGGTCTTCGTGACCGACGCGGTGTCGGTGGGGAAGTAGACCGGCCGCTCACGGCCCGCCACGGGCACCGCCGGGTGCAGGCCCGCTCGGCCGGTCAACTAACCTGGTCGGGATGCGTGGCGTACGCCGCACCCCTCGTCGTCTCGGCCGAGGCCGGGACTCCGGTTCGGATCGGCGCCGGTGGGGGAGCGCGGCAGCCGGCGTAGGGCCGCCCCGCCCGTCGTTCCGAACCGGGAACGCCGGGGGCGTGGCGCCGCAGAACGAACGTCAACCAGTACGAACAACGAACAAGGAGCATGTCCGTGAAGAGCACCGTCGAGCAGCTGAGCCCGACCCGGGTCCGGATCAATGTCGAGGTGCCCTTCGAGGAGCTGAAGCCGGATTTCGACCGCGCGTACAAGGCACTGGCCAAGCAGGTCCGCATCCCCGGCTTCCGTCCCGGTAAGGCGCCGGCGAAGCTGCTCGAGGCCCGTCTCGGCCGTGGCGCGATCCTGGAGCAGGTCGTCAACGACGCGCTGCCCGGCCGCTACAGCGAGGCGGTGACCACCTCCGAGGTGAAGGTCATCGGTCAGCCGGAGATCGAGATCACCAAGATCGAGGACGGCCAGGAGCTGGCCTTCACCGCCGAGGTCGACGTGCGTCCGGAGATCACGCTGCCGGACTACTCGGGCATCGAGGTCACCGTCGACGCGTTCACCGTCGGCGACGAGGACATCGAGGAGCAGTTGCAGTCGCTGCGCCAGCGCTTCGGCACCCTGACCGGGGTCGAGCGCCCGGTGCAGAACGGTGACTTCGTCTCCATCGACCTGTCGGCGACCGTGGACGGCGAGGAGGTGCCCGAGGCCGCCACGACCGGCCTGTCCCACGAGGTCGGCTCCGGTCAGCTCATCGAGGGCCTCGACGAGGCGCTGGTCGGATTGTCGGCGGGCGAGTCGAAGGAGTTCACCTCGAAGCTCGTCGCGGGCGAGCACGCGGGCAAGGACGCGGTCATCACCGTGACCGTGCAGACCGTCAAGGAGCGGGAGCTGCCCGAGGCCGACGACGAGTTCGCCCAGCTGGCCAGCGAATTCGACACGCTGGAGGAGCTGAAGGCCGATCTGCGCAGCCGCGTCGAGCGGGTCAAGAAGGTGCAGCAGGCAGGCGAGATCCGCGACAAGGTGCTCGACACGCTGCTCGAGCAGGTCGAGGTGCCGCTGCCCGACGCCGTGGTGCAGGCCGAGATCGACGCGGTGACCCACGACGCGGTGCACGGCTTCGACCACGACGAGGCCAAGTTCGCCGAGGCGCTCGAGGCGCAGGGCAGCACCCGCGAGGAGTTCGACGCCGACACCAAGCAGGCCGCCGAGAAGTCGGTCAAGACCCAGCTGCTGCTGGACGCGATCGCCGAGGCGGAGGGCACCCAGGTCGGCCAGGAGGAGCTCACCGAGCGGATCCTGTTCCAGTCGCAGCGCTACGGCCTGTCCCCGGAGCAGTTCATCCAGCAGGTGCAGCAGGCGGGCCAGCTCGGCGCGATCTTCGCGGACGTGCGGCGCGGCAAGGCGCTGGCGGGCGTGGTCGGCCAGGTGACCGTCACCGACTCCGCGGGCAACCGGGTGGACACCGCCGAAATGTTCGGCGCGCCCGGCGATTCCGCGGACGAGGACGCGGCCGAAGAGACGGCCGCGGCGGACGCCGAATAAATCCATGGAATGTCGGCGTGATCGACGCCCGCGAGGTGCGCTGATTGCGCTGTGAGCGAAGAAAGGGCGGTACCGGGAGTTCGGTGCCGCCCTGCTTCGTTAATGTTTGTGACGGCAAGTTGGATGGCCATATCCGACCGGGTGCGGCATATCCAACCAGTGATGGCTATGTGGCAATCCGCAACGAGCCGGCGAGAGAAGGCAGGTATCCGTGACAATCAACCAGGCAGGGGTCATGACAACCGCGACTGCTGGTCTCAACCTCAGTGATTCGGTGTACGAGCGCCTGCTGCGTGAGCGCATCATCTTCCTCGGCACCCAGGTCGACGACGACATCGCGAACAAGCTGTGCGCGCAGATCCTGCTGCTCTCGGCGGAGGATCCCACCAGGGACATCTCGCTCTACATCAACTCGCCGGGCGGATCGGTGACCGCGGGCATGGCCATCTACGACACGATGCAGTTCGCCGAGTGCGACATCGCCACCTACGGCATGGGCCTGGCCGCGTCCATGGGGCAGTTCCTGCTCACCGCGGGCACCAAGGGCAAGCGCTACGCGCTGCCGCACGCGCGGATCATGATGCACCAGCCGTCGGCGGGGATCGGCGGCTCGGCGGCCGACATCGCGATCATGGCCGAGCAGTTCGCGCACACCAAGCGGGAGCTGAACGAGCTGCAGGCGCTGCACACCGGCAAGTCGGTCGAGCAGGTCACCGCCGACGCCGACCGCGACCGCTGGTTCACCGCGGCCGAAGCCCTGGAATACGGCTTCATCGACCACGTGATCAGCCACGCGAATCAGGCCAACGGCGCCAAGAAGTAACGCACCGGATCACCCACAGGCCCCCGGACACCTCGAACGTCCGGCCGCCGCACCGACTTTGGAGACGAAGATGGCCAATTCGATCGACCCGCGCGCCGGCCTGTCCGGCATGGCACCGCAGAGCCCGCAGGCGCGCTACATCCTGCCGTCGTTCATCGAGCACTCGAGCTTCGGCGTCAAGGAGTCCAACCCGTACAACAAGCTGTTCGAGGAGCGCATCATCTTCCTCGGCGTGCAGGTGGACGACGCCTCGGCGAACGACATCATGGCGCAGCTGCTGGTGCTGGAGTCGCTGGACCCCGACCGCGACATCACCATGTACATCAACTCGCCCGGTGGCTCGTTCACCTCGCTGATGGCTATCTACGACACCATGCAGTACGTGCGCGCCGACGTCGCCACCGTCTGCCTTGGCCAGGCCGCGTCGGCCGCCGCCGTGCTGCTGGCCGCGGGCACGCCGGGCAAGCGCGCCTGCCTGCCCAACGCCCGCGTCCTGATCCACCAGCCCTCGCTGGAGGGTGGCATCCAGGGTCAGGTGTCGGATCTGGAGATCCAGGCCGCCGAGATCGAGCGCATGCGCCGCCTGATGGAGACCACGCTCGCGCGGCACACCGGCAAGGACGCCGACACCATCCGCAAGGACACCGACCGCGACAAGATCCTCACGGCCGAGGAGGCCAAGGAGTACGGGATCATCGACACGGTCTTCGACTACCGGAAGCTCAGCGCGCAGAAGTAAGGCGCGAATCGCCGTTTCCGGCTGGTCCGGGACGGCGGGGCGAATTGCCGATCCCGGCGGCGGTCCGCTCTGAATTGCTTCGTGACAGGGGAATTCCGGCCGGGGAGTACGCAATCGGGCATACCGCCCGGCCGGACCGCCCACGCCCCACCTCGGATTCGAGAATTCGTTCGAACCGACGGCGCGGCGCGGCGGGCGGTGCGGAGGTGTCGACGCGGCTCCGGCGAGGGCTTCGCGCTTCGGCGTCGTGACGACTCGCACAACCCGCGCGAGAAACATGCGCGAGTTGTCGACCTCCATCCCGAACACCGGGTACGGTCAACCTAGGGACCTTTGCTCCCGGTTGACGGCACTGCCCCACCGGCCACGAGATCAGCCGATGCGTTTGCGGCTGCGAAAGTGGTGGACAGCTGGCAACCTGGACGGACGGTTGCACGCGGACAAGGAAGTAGGGACCCACGAGATGGCGCGCATCGGAGATGGCGGCGATCTGCTGAAGTGCTCGTTCTGCGGAAAGAGCCAGAAGCAGGTCAAGAAGCTCATTGCGGGACCAGGGGTGTACATCTGCGACGAGTGCATCGATCTCTGCAACGAGATCATCGAGGAGGAACTCGCCGAATCCAGCGAGGTGAAGCTCGATGAGCTGCCCAAGCCCGCCGAGATCCGGGAGTTCCTGGAGAACTACGTCATCGGCCAGGACACCGCCAAGCGCACTCTCGCGGTGGCCGTCTACAACCACTACAAGCGCATCCAGGCGGGCGACAAGGGGCGCGACAGCCGCGGCGAGACCGTCGAGCTGGCCAAGTCCAACATCCTGATGCTCGGTCCCACCGGCTGCGGCAAGACCTATCTGGCCCAGACGCTGGCGAAGATGCTGAACGTCCCGTTCGCCATCGCCGACGCCACCGCGCTGACCGAGGCCGGGTATGTCGGCGAGGACGTCGAGAACATCCTGCTGAAGCTGATCCAGGCCGCCGACTACGACGTCAAGCGCGCCGAGACGGGCATCATCTACATCGACGAGGTCGACAAGATCGCCCGCAAGAGCGAGAACCCGTCGATCACCAGGGACGTCTCCGGTGAGGGCGTGCAGCAGGCCCTGCTGAAGATCCTGGAGGGCACCCAGGCGAGCGTGCCGCCGCAGGGCGGGCGCAAGCACCCGCACCAGGAGTTCATCCAGATCGACACCACCAACGTGCTGTTCATCGTGGCGGGCGCCTTCGCCGGTCTGGAGAAGATCATCTCCGACCGCACCGGCCACCGCGGCATCGGTTTCGGCGCCGAGGTGCGCTCCAAGGCCGAGATCGACACCACCGATCATTTCGCCGACGTCATGCCGGAGGACCTGATCAAGTTCGGTCTGATCCCCGAATTCATCGGCCGTCTGCCCGTGGTCGCCTCGGTGACCAACCTGGACAAGGAATCGCTGGTCAAGATCCTCTCCGAGCCGAAGAACGCGCTGGTCAAGCAGTACGTCCGGCTGTTCGAGATGGACGGGGTCGATCTCGAGTTCACCGACGACGCGCTGGAGGCGGTCGCCGATCAGGCGATTCTGCGCGGCACCGGCGCGCGTGGCCTGCGGGCGATCATGGAGGAAGTCCTGCAGCCCGCGATGTACGACATCCCCAGTCGCGACGACGTCGCCAAGGTGGTCGTCAACGCGGACACGGTCAACGACAACGTCCTGCCCACCATCGTGCCGCGCAAGGCGCAGCGGCCGGAGCGCCGGGAGAAGTCCGCGTAATTCGGGTGTGGCGGCCCGTGGTAGTGGGTACTCCTTCGTGAGGGTTGAACAAACAGCCTAGTTCCGGCGTTCCGCGCCGGGGCGCATGATTCCCGCGAGCGGCTCGCGGGCGACTGGACCGAGGTCCTCATGTCGGCAGGCTTGGCCAATCCCTCGTACGTTCTCACCGCGGCTCGCAATGCCGATCATCCCGCCGAGCGGCTCAAGATCTCCGTCACCGTGCCGAGCGATTCCGTCACGCTGTGCGCGCTGGCCGGCGAAGTCGATCATTACACCGCCGAAGTGTTTCGCCGCAGGCTGATCGGCTCGCTGGGTACGGCGGCGCCCTTGGTAGTGGTCGATCTGTCGAAGGTCACCTTCTTCGGGGTCGCCGGGCTGCATGTGCTGGTCGACGCGCGGTCCATGCTGGCCGAGACCGGCCGCAGGATGCGCCTGGTCACCGGGCCCCGGTGCGTGGACCGGCTGTTGGAGCTGGCCGGTGACCTGGCGCGCTTCGAGACCATGTCGAATCTCGCCGACGCCGTGCTCGACGCGGCGTGAGGCGGTTCCGGTCGTTACCATCGGGGCATGTTCGCCAACCGGCGCTTGGAGCGCGAGGTCGACGCCCTGCACGCCAAGCTCGATCTGATCATGCGCCATCTGGGCATCGAAGCGCCTGCTTCGGCCGCGCCGCCGCGTGCCGTGCCGTCGGTCCCGCACGGCGACGGCATGGCCGAAGTCGATGCGCTTCTCGCGCAGGGCAAGAAGATTCACGCGATCAAGCGGTATCGCGAACTCACCGGGTGCGGCCTCAAAGAGGCCAAGGACGCCGTCGAACGGCGATATCCGTACTGATCATCCGGGCGTACGACCAGCACCCGGACGACGGCTCGAACACTGTCGCTGTCATGTGCGGGTAGGCGCGCCGCTTCCGAACGACTTGTGCTGCGCCGCAGCGGTATAGACCTAGCCGTGTGCGCCCTGGACGACGGGGTTGCGCAGATCCACCGGGAAGTCGACGTCCGCGCTGGACAGGCTGTCCGCCGGGGAGCGTTCCGGCAAGGGGTCGTGCCCCGTCGGGTCGGGCAGACTGCGCACCTGCTCGGTGGCGTAGCCGATCGCACGTCCGTATCGCGCGCTCGCGGCATCGTGGATGAGCAGGGCGACGCCGATCATCACCGGGGCGACTCCGTGCACGCCCGCGTCGAACCACCGCCCCGCGCTCACGTACGGGTAGGTGTTCAGCCCCACGGTGAGCGCGAGCAAAGCCATCTCGGCCGCCGCCACCTGGCTGCGGCTGTCCAGCACGCCCCATTCGGTGACCTTGTTCGTGCCGATCATGATGATGATCAGCGACACGCTGATCATCGCCTCGAGCAGGTAGCTGAACCAGTACAGCGGGTCGTCCGGCCCACCCGGCGCGATGTTGTGCTGGACGTTGACCGCCGACCACAGCATTCCGGCGGCGACGACGCCGGCCAGCGCGCCGAGCGACCAGGAGCGGTGCCGGTACAGCGAGGCCAGCCTGGCGTGCGGGCTGGAGGCGCGCCGCTGCGCGGCGATCGCCTTTCGCGCCAGCAGCAGGTCTCTGATCTCGGCCTTCTCGATGGCCTCCGCGGTGTGCCGCGCCCGGTCGGAGGCGGCGGCGCCCGCCTCGGCGTGCTTCCAGCGCTGGTCGCGGTCCTGGGTCCGGATGCGTTCGGCCAGTTCGCGTTCGGCGAGCAACTCCTCCTCCGACAGCGCGCCGGTCAGCGCGGGGTCGAACTGGTAGGCGAGCCGGCCGCGGGCCTTCTCGACTCGTCTGGCCAGCCGTGCGACGTCGTCGTCGGGGGTCTGTTCGTCGAGCATGCGGCTCCAAACGGTCGGGCGGAGGGGAACTCGAGACACCGAAGACGCCGACACGGCCTATTACGCAACCGAACTCGCGAAGATAGCTCGCAGGCCGCGGCACGGCCAGGCGACGTCAACACCTCTTATTCTTAGTGCATTCCGGGCCGGAGCGACAGCCCGGAGCGGACGCGGCGCTGAAGTGCCAGGTGAGCCCGGACGATTTCCGCAGCGCCGCGGCCGTTTTCACGCCCAGGGCACGCGGCAGGAATCGGTGCTGAAGCCCTGGGCGGTGATGCCCAGCGCCGAATTGAACCTGGCGCGTGAGTTTTCCAGCGCGATCTGGTAGCTGAGCTCGATCACGCCCGCACGGCCGAACCGCCGCTCCAGGTCGGCGACCTGTTCGTCGGTGACCGTGGTCGGCGTCGCGGTCATCGCGTCGGCGTAGGCGATGGCGGCGCGCTCGTCGTCGGAGTACAACGGCGAGGTCGCGTAGTCGGCGATGTGTTCCAGCCGCGCGACGTCCAGCTCGCCCAGGCGCATGAGCATGGCGCCGAAGTCGACGCACCAGGAGCACCCGATCGTCCACGCCGTGCGATAGACCGCGATCTCGCGGATGACGGCGGGGAGAGCGGTGCTGGCCTTGTCGACCATGGTCTCGTGGACCGCGTTCGCGCGCAGCAGTTTCGGGTGGTTGGCGGTGACGGCGAAGGGCTCCGGCACTTCACGGAAGCGGCGCTTGGCCAGCCGGTACAGCAGCTTGGTCGTCGGTCCGGCCTGCTGCGGGGTGACGGCGGCGATACGGGTGGCGCCCATGTCGATCTCCTTCGATCAGCGGATGTGGTTCCTACTTCTCGGACGAGAGACCGCGCCGGAATGTGATGGGGCCGCGATGTGACGTGGCGCACCCGGCCGTCGCGCGCTACTCGGGCTCGACCCGCATGTCCTCCTGGCTCCAGTAGGCGCGCATCCCGGTGATCCGGCCTTCCTCGTCGAACTCCATCACGTCGATCGGCGACAGGACGAAGCGCTGTCCGCCGACCTTGGTGACGATGGTGAACGGGAACGCGGCCTGATTGCCCGCGATCCTGACATCTTCCGGCCGCAGTTCGGTCTCCCGATCCAGTGCGGCGAGCACTTCGTAGAACTCGCGGATGGCGTCGTGGCCCTGCTTGGGCGCGGTGCCGACGGGGTCCTCGACGATCGCGTCGGGCGCGTAGAGCGCGACGATGTCCTCGGTCGGGCCGGACCCGACCAGCTTGACGTACTGCTCGACCACGTCGCGTATCTGCTTGGGCACCGAGTCTCCTTCGAAGTGAAACGTGTTCTAGTTCGTAGCCTAGCGCGTCGGCGCGCCCGATTCGATCCCTTCGCTTCGTTCGGTAGACCCGTCCGCGCTGCGGTGGAGGAGCAGGGCGTGGCTGACCGGCGCGCGTCATCCGGCGGCGGCGAACGTGGGTGCGGTGCGTGAACCGGGATTCGGAAAGGTGGAACATCGTCCGGTCGCCGCTCGCGACGCGGTGCACCCGGCGCGGCGAGATGAGGGCGCTGCGCCGGTAAGCGTCGGCCGCGAGCGTGAAGGGAGCGTTGAACCCGACGGCGAGGCAGCGCACGGCGGTCGCCGCGACGCGGTGATGGTCCGCGCCGGATCGTCTGGCGGGCTCGTGCTCAGTACCGCGGACGAAGGCGTTCCCGGCGGGGGCTCGGCCTCCTGCCGTCATGTCGTCCGTGCGAACCGGACGTTGTTCTGTTGTGCGGGGTGAAGGGGCCGCTCGGAGTCACTCGAGCGGGCTCGGGGGGATCGCCGTTGATCCCCCCCCCCAGGTTCGCCGTTGAACCATGACCCGCGCTCGGCATCTGTTGACTTTGTCGGGAACACCGGCCCTCGTGTTACCGCGCGACAGCCGAGTCGCTGCCGGAGGCGCCCCGTGTTCGGCATGAGCCATCGGGTGAGCCGAACCGGCTGCGGAACAGCCGCGTGAGGTGATGGTCCTTTCGTCCTTTTCGTCCGGCGAGCGTCGGCCGTTCACCGGTTCCGACGGCGCGGAGCGGGGAAATTCATCGCTATTTCCGCTGTTCGCGCGCGGTGTGTCGAGCTTGCGCTCCCGGTGCCGTGCTGTTTACTCGGTCCGGTCAACCAGATGTTCGAGTGACGAGTGGAAGCGGAGGAGACATGGCACTGCCTACCATGACCGCAGAGCAGCGCACCGAGGCCTTGGCCAAGGCGGCTGCGGTCCGCAAGGCACGCTCCGAACTGATCGGCAAGGTGAAGGCGGGCAAGGTTTCGGTCGCGGATCTGCTGAAGAAGGCCGACTCCGACGAACTGGTGAAGAAGACGAAGGTCGCGGCGGTGATCAAGGCGCTGCCCGGTGTCGGGCCGGTGAAGGCCGCGAAGTTGATGGACCAGGCGGAGATCCCGGAGGATCGCCGGATCGGTGGGCTCGGGGCGCGTCAGCGGGCGGCACTGCTCGAAGCGCTGAAGGACTGACGGGCGGGGAATTCGGAAGACGCGGCGTCATCCGCGGATTCACCGGATCACGCCCGTGGTGATCTCCCACGGGCGTCCCGGACTCGGCTGCCGGGTTTGCCGCTCGGCGGACGGCGGCGCGGGAAACGCAGCGTCACCGGTCGCGGCTCCGAGAGGGGCAACTCGCCCCGTGGCGGCAGGAAGAGGCAGACCGCTCCGCCGACCACCAGCAACAACGCCGCGATCAGGCTGGCGGTGAAGCCGGCTGCGCCGAGCTCCGCGGGCTGGTGCAGGACGTGGTACAGGAAATGGGGCACACCGAAGGTGAGCCAGCCGACGCCCGCGATCCGGGCCGCGGTGGTCCGGTTGACCACCAGCGCGGCGATCGTCACCGCGGTCAGCGCCAGGAAGAAGGCCCCCACGTCGGCTGCCAGATGGTGGTTGTACGGGCCGTCCGACGCGACCCATCGGGCGCCGAAACCCGGAAAACTCGTGTACCAGGAGTGCGGCGCGAGCGTGGCCCAGAGCCCGACGATCGCTCCTTGCACCGCCAAGACGGCCAGCACGATCCGCGTCAGCAGCAGGCGGCGGTACTGCTCGAACCGCATCCGCACCCGCAGGCCATCGGAGTTCCCCTCCACCGAGATCCGCATCGGCCGCTCCGTTCTCGCAGAATCCGTTCCGGCGCCGTGCAGTCACGGTAGAACGGGCGTCCGGCGCGGGCAATAGTGAGTCAGGCCAACAACGAGTCCGCGCCCGGCACGGCGCGGATCCGCTCCGGGACGGTGTAGACGTTCATGGTGTCGCCGCGGAGGAAGCCGACCAGGCTGAGTCCGGCGTCAGCGGCGAGATCGACCGCGAGCGAGCTCGGCGCCGAGACCGCGCCGAGCATCGGGATTCCGGCCATGACGGCCTTCTGCACCAGTTCGAACGACGCGCGCCCGCTCACGATCAGCACCGAATCATGGGCGGGTATCAGGGATTCGCGCAGTGCCCAGCCGATCACCTTGTCCACCGCGTTGTGCCTGCCGATGTCCTCGCGCACCGCGAGTGCTTCGCCGTCGGCGGTGAACAGGCCCGCGGCGTGCAAGCCGCCGGTGGCCTCGAACACCGATTGGCGGTCGCGCAGCAGGCCGGGCATCGCGGCGAGCACCCGGGTATCCACCACCGGGCCGCCGGCGGGCAACGGAAACCGGGTACGGGTACGGACCTCGTCCAGGGCCGTCTTTCCGCACAGTCCGCAGGCGCCTGTGGTGAGGAAGGAACGAGCCGGGACCGGGACAGGGGTGCGCAGAGTGATGTCGAGGACGTTGTAGGTGTTGCGGCCCTGGTCGTCGGTGCCCGCGCAATAGCGGGCGGCCACGATGTCCTCCGCGGAGCCGATCACGTCTTCGCTCAGCAGGAATCCGTGCACCAGGTCGATGTCGTTGCCGGGGGTGCGCATGGTGACCGTCAGCGGTTGCCCGCCGATGCGGATCTCGAGGGGTTCTTCGACGGCGAGCGTGTCCGGGCGGTGGATCTCTCCGCTGGAGGAGATCCGGCGCATCCGGCGGCGGGCGGTGACGCGGCTCATGCCGTGTCCCCTTCGGGGCGAGGGGCGCTCATCGCGCGGGGCGTGCCGCCCGCGCGGCGTTCCCCGGCGGCGCGAGCGAGCCCGTGTGGGGCCGCGCTGTCCTGTGGCCGGACCCGGTTGGTCATGCCTTGCTCGCCTCGAACCGAATGGTGACCGCTTTGGAGACGGGCGTGTTCGATCGTTTCGCGACGTGGTCCAGCGGTACCAGGGGATTGGTCTCGGGATAGTAGGCGGCGGCGTTGCCGCGCGGTGTGGGGTAGGAGACCAGGCGGAAGCCTTCGACGCGGCGCTTGGTGCCGTCGGTCCATTCGGAGACGATGTCGACCAGATCGCCGTCGCGGAAACCGAACGCGGTGATGTCGTCGGGATGGACCAGCACCACTTTGCGGCCGTTGTGGATGCCGCGGTAGCGGTCGTCGAGGCCGTAGATCGTGGTGTTGTACTGGTCGTGGCTGCGCAGGGTTTGCAGGATCAGTCTGCCTTCAGGGACCGGCAGCCAGGTCAGCTCGTTGACGGCGAAATTGGCCTTGCCGGTGGCGGTGCGGAATTCGCGGGCGTCGCGCGGCGGATGCGGTAGCTGGAAGCCGTTGCGGTCGCGGACTCTCGCGTTGTAGTCGGCGCAGCCGGGCACGACGCGGGCGATGGCGTCGCGGATGCTGTCGTAGTCGCGGGCGAAGCGCGCCCACGGCACCGCGTGATCGGGGCCGAAGAGCGCATGGGCGAGTTCGCAGACGATGGCGACTTCACTGCGCAGGTGGTCGCTCACCGGCTTCAACCGTCCGGTGGACAGGTGCACCATCGACATCGAGTCCTCCACCGAGACTTGGTTCTTGCCGCCGTCGGGGGCGAGGTCGAGGTCGGTACGCCCGAGCGTCGGCAGGATGAGCGCGGTGCGGCCGTGCACGACGTGGCTGCGGTTGAGTTTGGTGGAGACCTGCACGGTGAGCGCGCAGCCGCGCAGCGCGGCCTCGGTCACGGCGGTGTCGGGGGTCGCGGAGACGAAGTTGCCGCCCATGCCGACGAACACTTTCGCCCGTCCGTCGCGCATGGCGCGGATGGCGGCGACGGTGTCGAAGCCGTGCTCGCGCGGGCTGGCGATGCCGAACTCGCGGTCGAGGGCGTCGAGGAACGCGGCGGGCATCTTCTCCCAGATGCCCATGGTTCGGTCGCCCTGCACATTCGAGTGACCGCGCACCGGGCACACGCCCGCGCCCGGCTTGCCGATCATGCCGCGCAGCAGCAGCAGGTTGGTGGCCTCCTCGATGGTGGCCACGGCATGGGTCTGCTGGGTGAGGCCCATCGCCCAGCACAGGATGATGTTGCGTGAGCGGGCGAACAGCTCGGCGGTGTGCTCGAGCTCGGCCATGGACAGGCCCGTCGCCTCCAGCACGGTGTCGAAATCGACCGTGCGCACGTGCTTTTCGTACTCGGCGTAGCCCGCGCAGTGCGCGTCGACGAACGCCAGGTCGACCACCGTGCCCGGCGCGCGATCCTCGGCTTCCAGCAGGAGGCGGCCCAGCGCCTGGAACAGGGCCATATCGCCGCCGAGGCGGATCTGCAGGAAGTCGTCGGCGATCGGCACTCCGGTGGTGACGCCCTTGATCGTCTGCGGGTCCCGGAAGCCGAGCAGCCCGGTCTCGGGCAGAGGGTTCACCGCGACGATCCTGGCGCCTTTCGCCTTGGCCTCGGCCAGCGCGCTGAGCATCCGGGGATGGTTGGTGCCCGGATTCTGCCCCGCGACGACGATCAGGTCGGCCTTGGCGAAGTCATCGATGGAGACCGAGCCCTTGCCGATGCCGATCGAGTTCGACAGCGCCGCGCCGGAGGACTCGTGGCACATGTTGGAGCAGTCCGGCAGGTTGTTGGTGCCGAAGCTGCGCACCAGCAGCTGGTAGAGGAACGCGGTCTCGTTGCTGGTGCGGCCGGAGGTGTAGAACACCGCTTCGTCCGGCGAGGCCAGTCCGCGCAGCGTGTCGGCGATCAAACGGTAAGCGTCGTCCCAGGCGATCGGCCGGTAGTGGGTGTCGCCGGGCCGCAGCACCATCGGGTGCGTCAGCCTGCCCTGCTGCCCGAGCCAATAGCCGGACTTCTCGTTCAGCTCCGCCACGGAATGAGCGGCGAAGAACTCGGGAGTCACCGTGCGCAGCGTTGCTTCCTCGGCGACGGCCTTCGCGCCGTTCTCGCAGAACTCTGCGGGCCTGCGGTGGCCGGTCGGTTCCGGCCACGCGCAGCCGGGGCAGTCGAAGCCGTGCACCTGATTGACCCGCGCCAGGGTGCGCGCGGTGCGCACGACGCCCATCTCCTCGATCGAGCGTTTCAACGCCACCGCCACGGCGGTGACGCCCGCGGCCTGCTCCTCGGGCGGGGTCACCGTCAACTCGGACTCGTCGATGTCGCGGCTCGGTCCGTTTCGGTGCATGCCGCCATTGTCCTCCCCGGGCGGACCGACCCCGACGCGGCCGGTCGATCGCCTGTTCTCGCTGGAACCCCGGACGCGCCTGCGGTCACGAACGGCGGCGCGCTCCCGCGATATCGGCCGTGCCCGTGCGGTGGGCGTCGCCGCGGTGGGTGAGGACCCGTTCGCTGATGCGGACGCGCCAGCCGGGCGGGAGTTCGGTCGGGGACGTGCTGATGCGGGTCCATTGATCGGTGCCGGGACCGGCGATGAAGGTGCCCGAGGTAGCGGCCGCATCCCGGATGTACACCTTGCCGCCGTCCACCGAGACATAGGCATGGACGCGCGAGACGTGGCGATCACGCTGGAGGACGATCGGCTCGGCGGCGGCGGTGCGGACGGCTTCGTCCACCTGTGGTCCGCGCCCGATGACGTAGGCGCGGTCCAACGGGTAGGCCGCCCCCTCTTCGGTGACCAAGGCGCCGACGGCGGAGTCCGCGGACAGCACTGCGGGGCGCGGGCCGTGCGTTCCGCCGTCGTCGGGCGCTTTGCGCAGGGCGACCGGTTCGCGCGCGGGCTGCACCTGCGACCACGCGAGCGGTCGATCGGGAACAGGCCGCGGCGGGCGTGGTTTCACGAGTGGGCGGGACGACTCGGTCGGCCGTGCGGCCGACGCTGCCGCGGCGTCGACGGCGCCGGTCGGCCGGGGAGCGGGGGTCGCCTGCGCGATGGCGTCGGACGTACCGGTCGGCCGGGCCCCGGACTTCGGCTGGACGACCGCGTCGGCGGCGCCGGTCGGTTCCGGCATCGCCGCGAAACCGGCCGCGGCCGTTGGCTCGGGCTCGCCCGGCGCGGAAGGCTCGGATGTCCGCGGCCGGCCGGTCTTTCCGGCGCGGCGTACCGCGGCGTTCAGCACGAAGCCGCCACCGGGAACCACGCCCGAGCGCAGGTCCGTGCGGGGCAGCGCGGTGTGCGGCGCGCCGGTGTCCGCGCCGATCGTGATGCGGCGCACCGGTTCGCGCAGGATCTCGTCCACCCAGGTGAACGCGCGCCCACCGTGCAGGCGGCGGGTGCCGTCCGCGCCTTGGATCTCCGCGGTCACCAGTCCGCGCAACAGGATCAGCACGCCGTCGGCGGTCGGCGCGACCACGCCGAACGGCGGCGGTTGGACCGTGTGGCCGAAGATCACCGCGGCCAAGCGTTGCGCCAGCGCGGCGCCGGGATGCTCGCCTTCGGCCACGGCTTCGATGGTGCCGAGTATCCGGTCGGTCGAGGTCGTTTCGGCCCCGAGGTAGGCGACGACCGCACCGAAACGGGCGACGAGCCCGTCGCCCGGTGCGATACCAACGGTGGACGGTTCTCTGCGCACCCGCGCCCTCCTTCCCGGCGCACTACCGGCATACCGAAGCCAGCATAGAGCGTCGGCGACAACCGAACCGGGGTCCGCGCGCATCCCGAAGCGGACAGCGCGAACGCAGGTCCATGCCGCCGGATGCTCGAATCACACTCCGCCGCCCGGGTTCTCGCCAGTGGTCGGTTCCGCCTTAGGCGGGGACTGTGAGCTGCGTGTTGTGGTGTTTTCCGCAGCGAGCGGCCGGTCATGCGGGGCGGTGTATCAGCATGTCGTGGGTCACAGTTGGTCTGACTGACGCACTTCTTCCCCGCATCACGGCTGTGCCCATCCGCTGTGGAATTGCGCCGTTCGTCCGAACGGCGTTCGGCCCTGGTTATGCTCGCCCCATGAGCGCAGCAGCCGTCAGCCGCAGGGCCCGTCCGGCCAAAGCTCCGCTGAGTCGCGAGGTGATCGTGGAGACCGGCCTGCGCATCCTGGACCGGGATGGGGCGGCGGCGCTGACCATGCGCCGGGTGGCACAGGACTTGGACACCGGCGCCGCGTCGCTGTACGTGTACGTCGCCAATCGCGACGATCTGATGGCCGCGATGCTCGACCATGTCCTCGGTTCGGTGCCCGAACCCGCCGGGGCGGATTGGCGGGAACGGCTCACCGCGCTGATCGATGCCATGGTGGCGGCGATGAGCAGGCACGAAGGTCTGGCGCTCGTGGCGCTCGGCGTGATTCCGAGCAGCCCGAACGCCATGCGACTGGTGGAGTCGATGCTCCGCTCGCTCACCGAGGCGGGACTGGACGACCGGACCGCGGCGTGGGCGGTGGACCTGCTGTATCTGCACATCACCGCGTCGGCGGCCGAACAGAGCGCGCACCGGACGGGCGGCGGCAGCGAACAGGAGTACCTCGCCACGATCGAGCGGCGCTTCGCGGAACTTCCGGCCGACCGCTATCCGACCGTCGTCGCCATGCGGGCGGCGCTGCTGGCGGGCGGCGGCGAGGCGCGCGCGGCCTGGGCCGTGCGAGTACTGCTCAACGGCATCCTCGCCACGCGGGCGGAGTGAAATTCGCTGGCCCGACCGCCGACGGGCATTCACACTGAGCCGGTGATCCGGCCCGCCACACCCGAAGACCTCCCCGTGCTCCAGGACATCGAGCGCGCGGCGGGCGAGCCGTTCGCGGAAATCGGGATGACGACCGTGGCCGACGACGAACCACCGCCGCTGGCGACGCTGCGACAGTTCCAGCAGGCCGGGCGGGCCTGGGTGTGGACCGACGACGATCTGCCGATCGGTTACCTCGTCGCCGGGGTGGTCGACGGGAACGCCCACATCGAGCAGGTCTCGGTACGCCCCGAGCACGCGCGGCGCCGGATCGGCAAGCGCCTGCTCGATGAGGCCGCGCGATGGGCGGCCGCCGCCGGCCTGCCCGCGCTGACGTTGACCACGTTCACCGAGGTGCCGTGGAACGGGCCGTATTACGAACGGCTCGGCTTCCGGTACCTGTCGGCCGGGGAAGAGACGCCAGGGCTGGTCGCGCTCCGCGCCGCCGAGCGGGCCCATGGGCTCGACCGCTGGCCGCGCGCGTGCATGCGCGCGGAGCTGTCCACGTGGTCGATGGACTGAGCTGCCAGAACCGGGCGGTCAGGTGAGCGCGCGCACGGCTGCCGGTTCCGCGGCGACCCGGTCTTCGGCGATCAGGCCGATGCGCGTGCGCCGATCCAGCAGGTCGCCCGCGTCGAGCGCGCCCTCGTGGGACACCGCGAACGCGAATTCCGCCGCGAGCACGTCGATTCCGGGCGCGACCGGTTCGGCGAGGACCGGATCACGACGTGCCGCGGCCAGCACGGTGGCCGCCTCACCGCCGTAGCGGTCGATCAGCACCGGCGGGGCGTCGATGCGGTCGCGCTCCGCGCCGGAAACCGCACCCACCAGCGGTAACCGCCGGGTGCGGCACGGTCCAGCGGTCAGACCGCCGTGCGCGACGGCGGCGTCGATCGCGTCCTCGGCCATCTTCCGGTAAGTGGTGAGCTTGCCGCCCACGATGGTGACGATCCCGGTCGGGGAGCGCAGCACCGCGTGCTTCCTGGAGATGTCGGCGGTGCTGTCGTCGGCGGTCTCCAGCAGTGGGCGCAATCCGGCGTACGAGCCGCGGATGTCATCGCGGGTCAGCGGCTCGCGCAGGGCGGGGTTGACGGTGTCGAGCAGGAAATCGATCTCACCGTCGGTGGCCTTCGGCTCGTCGGGAACCGGGCCGGGGGCGTCCTCGTCGGTCAATCCCAGGTACACCCTGCCGTGCGCGGCGGGGAAGGCGAAGACGAAGCGGCCGACGCTGCCGGGCACCGGTACGGTGAGCGCCGCGCTCAAGCCGCCGAAGGAGGCAGCCGAAAACACCAGGTGGGTGCCGCGGCTCGGGCGCAGCCGGATGCTCGGATCCACCTGATCGGCCCAGACGCCGGTGGCGTTCACCACGGCGCGCGGCCGCACCGTGAGGGTCTCGCCGGTGCGCGTGTCGCGCAGGGTCGCCGAAGTACCGGTCACGTCATCGGCTTCGACACGGGTCAGAATCCGCGCGCCGTTGGCCGCCGCGGTGCGCGCCAGCGCCACGACCAGGCGCGCGTCGTCGACCAGCTGTCCGTCCCACGCTTGCAACCCGCCGCGCAGATCCGCGCGGCGCACGGTCGGTGCGAGCCGCACCGCCTCCGCGGCGGCGACGCGCCGGGATCGGGGCAGCAGCGCCGCGGGAGTGCCGGCGCCGCGCCGCAGCAGGTCACCGGCCAGGAAGCCGGCGCGCACCAACGCGGCTTGCGTCGTGCCGACATTCGGCAGCAGCGGTACCAGTTGGGGGAGCGGACGCACCAGGTGCGGCGCCGTGGTGCGCAGGAGGATGCCGCGTTCCACCGCGCTCTCGTGCGCGATGCCGACCCGGCCGCTCGCCAGATAGCGCAGGCCGCCGTGCACCAGCTTGGAACTCCAGCGGCTGGTGCCGAAGGCCAGGTCGTGGCGTTCCACCAGCACGGTGCGCAGCCCGCGGGCCGCGGCGTCCAGTGCCGCGCCCGCGCCGGTGACGCCGCCGCCGATCACCAGGACGTCGACCTCGGCGCCGTCGCCGAGCCGGGACAGATCCGCGGCGCGCCGGGCGGCGTTCAACGCGGAATCACCGGTGTGTCCCGAATCAGGGTTCATCACGAGGCCTTTCGGTTCTGACGAGAAGCGCGACCACGGCTCATAGCGGATACTCCTGGCCTGCGGTCCCGCCGGTTTCGCGGTGGTCGAGGTATCCGTCGATCGCGCGACGGAGTTCGGTATCGAGATGCTCGCCGGCCAGCAGCGGCGCGACGGTGCCCGCCGACTGCACCGCGGACTGGGCGATCAGCAGCAGCATCGTGGCCATGCGGTCCGGGTCGCCCGCGCGAATCGAGCCGTCCCGCTGGCCGTCGCGGATACCCGCGGCGAACAGTTCGATCAGAGCGCGCTGATTGCGCCCGAGCCTGCCGAAGACGTACGTGAGCATCAGGTCGGTGTCGGTGCGGAAGATCTTGCCGAACAACGGATTCGACCGGACCGTCGCCGCTCCGGCGACCACGCCGTCGACGAGTCTGGCGCGCGCGCTGCCCGCGGACGGCATCGCCGCCGCCACGATCCCGCGCAGCTCACGCACCAGCAGTTCGGCCACCAGCGCGCCGGTATCCGGCCAGCGGCGATAGACGGTGGGCCTGCTGACGCCCGCTCGTCGCGCGACCTCGGTGAGGGTGGTGCGGCGCACGCCGAATTCCGCCACGCAGGCGCGGGCGGCGTCGAGAATCGCCAGGTCGGTCGCCGAGAGGCGCTCGGCGGAGTCGTCAGGAGCGGTCAACGTGTCACCACCGGGGAGTAGATCGGCCACCATTACTGCTTGACAGTCTATGTCAAACTGTAACGCATGGTGGAGACAGAGCAGCACACCTCGGCCGATCCGGCGTCCGCCGCGAAGGCCGACGTGAGCGGGCCGGCGGCGAGTATGGTCTGGGATGCCTGGGGCGTCCCGGCCGGGCATCAGCCCCTTTCGGACCGGGTCCGCGGCCTGCTGACGCAGGTGTTCGGAGTGTCCGGCAACCCGGTGGCGCGTCGCGACGAGGGCGACGTGCCACTGCGCGAATCGGCGTTGACGCCCGCGCGGCGAGCCGGGTTGGTCGCGGTGGTCGGTCCCGAGCACGTGTCGGACGACCACCGCGATCGGCTACGGCACGCAGGGGGGAAGAGCACACCCGATCTGCTGCGCCGCAGGGCGGATGGTCCGCAGGACGCGCCGGACGCCGTCGTCTTCCCGGCCGGCCACGACGAGGTGCTCGCCGTGCTCGCCTACTGCGCGGCGAACTCCGTCGCGGTGGTTCCGTTCGGCGGCGGCACCAGCGTCGTGGGCGGCGTGCAACCCGTGCGCGGTCGTTTCGACAGCGTGATCGCCCTGGACCTGCGCAGACTGGACACGGTCACCGCGATCGATCCGATCAGCGGCACCGCCACGCTGGGGGCGGGACTCACCGGCCCGCGCGCGGAGGAACTGCTCGGCGGGCACGGGCTCTCCCTCGGGCACTTCCCGCAGAGTTTCGAGTTCGCCACCATTGGCGGGTTCGCCGCGACGCGGTCCTCCGGCCAGGCTTCGGCGGGCTACGGCCGCTTCGACGACATGGTGCAGCGGCTGAAGATCGCCACGCCCAGTGGCACGCTGGTGCTCGGGCGTGCCCCCGCTTCGGCGGCGGGGCCGGACCTGCGTGAGCTGTTCGTCGGATCGGAAGGGACGCTCGGCGTGATCACCGAGGTCACCCTGCGCGTGCACCCGGTCCCGGAAACCGTCGCCTACCAAGCGTGGTCGTTCCCCGATTTCGCGACCGGCGCCGCCGCGTTGCGCGCGGTGGTGCAGGCCGGCGCGGCACCGACCGTGCTGCGGCTGTCCGACGAAGCGGAGACCGGGATCAACCTCGCCCGCTCCGGCGACATCGGCGGCAACCCGGTGGCCGGATGCCTGGCCATCACCACTTACGAGGGCAGCGCCGCGCACGTCGCCGCGCGCAGCGCGGAAGCGGGTGCGCTGCTGGCGGCGGCGGGCGGCTCGGCCCTGGGTGAGACAGCGGCCAGGGAATGGGAGCACGGCCGGTTCGCCGCGCCGTATCTGCGCGACGCGCTGCTGGATGTAGGCGTGCTCTGCGAGACGCTGGAGACCGCGACCACCTGGTCCGGCCTGACCGCGCTCAAGGCGGAGGTGACCGCGGCGCTGAGCGAGTCGCTCGGTGCGCAGGGAACGCCGCCGCTGGTGATGTGCCACATCTCGCACACCTACCCGACCGGCGCGTCGCTGTATTTCACCGTGGTCGCCAAGCAGTCGGACGACCCGCTGGCCCAGTGGCAGGCCGCCAAACGCGCGGCGGGCGACGCCATCATCGCCGCGGGCGGCACCATCACCCATCACCACGCGGTCGGCACCGACCATCGTCCCTGGGTGCCGGACGAAGTGGGTGAGCTCGGCGTGCGCGTC
The DNA here is from genome assembly GCF_001612785.1 of Nocardia beijingensis NBRC 16342. Taxonomy (GTDB): domain Bacteria; phylum Actinomycetota; class Actinomycetes; order Mycobacteriales; family Mycobacteriaceae; genus Nocardia; species Nocardia beijingensis. Next base: position 20,739 of record NZ_BDBC01000020.1, on the reverse strand, counting down.
CTGCGCGCGGTGAAGGCCGAACTCGATCCGGCCGGCATCCTGAATCCAGGAAAGCTGGTGCCGTGAGCGACTATTCGCCGGTGCGCAAGGTCACCGTCGTGACCAACCCGCGGTCCGGGCACGGCAGGAGCGGCGACGCGGCGAGCGCGGCCATCGCCCGCCTGCGCGCGGGCGGCGCCGAGGTCAGCGAGGTGCGCGCGCCCTCGGCCGCCGAAACGGTCCGGCAGGTGCGGGATGCCGTCGCGAGCGCGGCCCCGCCCGATGCCGTGGTCTGCATCGGCGGCGACGGCCTGGTCAACGTGACCCTTCCGGCCGTCGCGGAGACCGGCGTCCCGCTCGCCATGGTTCCCGCGGGCACCGGCAACGACCTGGCCAGGGAACTGGGTGTGCCGACCGACGACCCGGTCGCCGCCGCCGCGCTCGTGCTGCGCGGGCGGACCAGAACGATCGATCTCGGGCGGATCGAATCGCCCGGCGCGCCGATGTGGTTCGCCACGGTGGCAGGCACCGGATTCGACGCGCGGGTCACCTTGCGCGCCAACGAGATGCGCTGGCCCAAGGGCAGGCTGCGCTACACCGTCGCCGCGCTGGCCGAGATCTCCGGGCGCTTCACCGTGCCCTATCGGGTCGAGCTGGTGGACGCGGTGACCGAGGGGCTCGCCAACCCGGGCGCGGGCTCACTGCTGGAGACCGAGGCGGTCATGGTCGCGGTCGGCAACACCCGCACCTACGGTGGCGGCATGCTGATCTGTCCGGACGCGATCATGGACGACGGACTGCTCGACCTCACCGTGGTCGGCGCGCTGTCGCGCCGGGAGATGCTGCGCTTGCTGCCCGCGCTGTCGGCGGGAAAACGCCAGAATCATCCGGGGGTCGTGCAGTTCCGTGCCGCGGCCGTCACGCTCACCGCCGCGGGTGCGCCCGCCACGGCCGACGGCGAACCGGCGGGCGCCCTGCCGATCACGATCAGGGCCGTCCCGGCGGCTTTGACCGTCGTGGTGCCGTGACTCCTGCCCGCTTCCCCGCTCAGGCGAACGTCACGCACCGCAGGTGGTCGACGGTCGCGCGGTCGGCGATGACCACCGACCGCACACCACTGCCTGCGGGTCCGGTCGCCACCACGCTCATCAATCGGCCCCAGCCGCGCACGTGCAGCCGGAAGGCGACGCGGTTGATCCGCCGTCCGCGGCTGTGCTGACCCGCCCTCGCCACCGGCGCGGGCACGTCGAGCAGGAGCAGGTGCAGTTCGCGATGCGCGGCCCAGCGGGCGATCAGGGTGCGCGCCCATCGGAAGGTGGCGCAGTCGTGGATGACGACCGGGCCGCCCGCACGCAACGCGGCGCGAATGGCGAGGAAGTGCGCCGCGTGCACCACCGGACGCCAGAGGAGATACGGCAGCCACCGGAGTTTGGGCCGCCACCGGTTGCGCGCCTGCATCGAGTCGAGCACCAGCACCCCCGCCGGACTGCGCGACGGTGCGGTGGCCGCCGCGTCGGCGTCGAAGAATTTGCGCAGGGCGGTGCTCTTGCCCGCACCGGGGACGCCGGCGACGATCAGCGCCGCCGCGGCGGGGTATCGGAGCTCCGCGACCGCGTGACCGCGCAGATCGTGCAATGCGTCCGGGAACAGGATCGGCAGCCGCGGTTCCGGGGCGTGCTCCGGCGCGGCTTCCAGCGGGGGATTCACCTCTCCCAGCGTCCGTGGTCGAGACGCGTTCGACAACCGGGAAAACCCTGGTTTCTGTTGATGATTCGCCGGGAATGCCGCGCCTGGGGTGTTCACGCTCTCCAGACTCCCGAGTTTTCGCCGATTCGGCAATATCGGACATTTCGGGCACTATCGATTCACCTGGGTTTACGGCCGGCCGACCGTGCTCGCAGATGCATTCGCTCGCCCTGGGAACCGAATAGGCTCAAGATTTCCACCGGGCCCCGCCCCGCGCTGCCGAACCAATGCGGTTGGCGGGTGTCGAATTCCGCGGCTTCCCCGGGGCCGAGCGTCAGATCGTGCTCGCCGAGCACGAGTCGCAGCCGGCCGGACAGGACGTAGAGCCACTCGAAACCCTCGTGCACCTTCGGGTCCGGCTCGCCGCGCTCGGCGGGAATGACGATCTTGAACGCTTGCAGCGGCCCCGGCTGCCGGGTCAGCGGAAGAATGGTCAGTCCGTTGGTCTTCCGTGCCGTCGTGTGGACCCGGGGGTCGGCGATCTTCGGTGCGGCCACCAGTTCGTCCAAGGGGACCTGGTGGGCCATCGCGATCGGCAGCAGCAATTCCAGGCTGGCTTTCCGCTGGCCGGATTCGAGCCGGGACAGCGTGCTCTTGGAGATCCCGGTGCTCTCCGCCAGCGCGGTGAGCGTGACATTGCGGCGGGTCCGCAGCGCTTTGAGGCGCGGACCGATGTCGGCGAGGGCTTGGGCGACGCCCGGTGGTGTTGACATATCACCAGTGCACCGCGTTTTCCCGGATTCGGCAATATTAGTTGCCGATCTGTGCGGTTGACGTCACTGTGTCCGTGGAGGTGATCGCGGATGAGCGAGACATATGACGTGGTGATCGTCGGTGACGGTGCGGCGGGGTTGTCCGGGGCGCTGGTCCTGGCCAGAGCGCGGCGGCGAGTCGCGGTGGTCGGTGGCGGTGCGCCGCGCAACGCGCCCGCCGAGCACATGCACGGATTCCTGTCCAGGGACGGCATGCCGCCCGCGCAACTGCTGGCGGCCGGAGCCGAGGAGGCGGCGGGCTACGGCGCGGAGCTGATCTCCGACTCCGTCGTCGGCGCGGAACCTGCCGGTGAGTCGGAGTTCGCGCTGCGGCTCGGCGGCGGTGCGACGCTGCGAGCGCGCCGCGTGCTGGTCGCGACCGGACTGCGCGACGAACTGCCGCCGCTGCCCGGCGTGCGCGAACGATGGGGCCGCGACGTGCTGCACTGCCCCTACTGTCACGGCTACGAGGTCCGTGACCAGCCGATCGGCGTGCTCGGCGGACCGGAACCCGGCGCCATGGCCAGGGCGGTGCACCTGGCGCTGCTGCTGCCGCAGTGGTCCGGCGACGTCGTCTTCTTCCCGAACGCGATGCCGCTGTCCGATGATGACCGCGCGCACTTGGCCGCGCGCGGGGTCCGGGTGGTCGAAGGTTCGGTCGCGCGGTTCGTGGTGGACGACCGGCTGCGCGGTGTGGAGCTGGCCGACGGGCGGGCGGTGCCGAGGACGGCGATGTTCGTCGCGCCGACCTTCCGCGCCAACGACGACGTGCTGGTGGCGCTCGGCTGCGCCTTCGACGACGACGGCTGGGTCGTGACGGATGCCACCGGGCGCACCAGCGTCCCCGGCGTCTGGGCCGCAGGTAATGTGAGCAATCCGGCCGCTCAGGTGATTTCCGCTGCGGGCGCGGGCTCGACCGCCGCGATCGCGATCAACGGCGATCTGGTGCTGGCCGACGTCACCGTGCTCGCCCGATAAGGGGTATATCCGGGGTAGAAAATGCCGGAAGCTGAGAATTGGTTATGGATTCCGAGTCCGGCCCCGGATCGCCGGTAAGCTTCTGACATAGGCGGAGTGTTCGGTGTCCCTCATCCACCGAAGACTCCGCCTTTCTTTGTCTCCGCCGGGAAATCTCTCTTCGCGCGATTCCGCGCGACCCCCCAGCGGGCCGATATCCTCCCATTTCCGAAGTGCCACCGACCGGCGGATGCGCGGGCGGCGGTGAGCCGGGTCGACCGACCCGAAGTCGGCGGATGGACGCGCTCTAGAATCGCGGGGTGACCAGCGCAGCCCCTGACAACACGCGTAATCGTGCCGATGCACTCCCCAAGAGCTGGACGCCCAGCGAGGTGGAGGCCGAGATGTACGAGCGCTGGGTAGCCGCTGGCTATTTCACCGCCGACCCGGGCAGCGGCAAGCCGGCCTATTCGATCGTGCTGCCGCCGCCGAACGTCACCGGCACACTGCACATGGGCCACGCCCTCGACCACACCCTGATGGACACGCTCTCGCGCCGCAAGCGCATGCAGGGCTACGAGGTGCTCTGGCTGCCAGGCATGGACCACGCGGGCATCGCCACCCAGACCGTGGTGGAGAAGCAGCTCGCGGTGGACGGCAAGACGAAGGAAGACTTCGGCCGCGAACTGTTCGTGCAGAAGGTGTGGGACTGGAAGCGGGAATCCGGCGGCGCCATCCAGTGGCAGATGCGCGCCCTCGGCGACGGCGTCGACTGGAGCCGCGACCGCTTCACCATGGACGATGGCCTCTCCCGCGCCGTGCAGACGATGTTCAAGCGGCTCTACGACGCGGGCCTGATCTACCGCGCCGAGCGGCTGGTGAACTGGTCGCCCGAGCTGCGCACGGCGATCTCCGACATCGAGGTCAAGTACGAGGACGTCGAGGGCGAGCTGGTCTCGCTGCGCTACGGCTCGCTCAGCGACGACGAACCGCACGTCGTCGTGGCCACCACCCGGGTGGAGACCATGCTCGGCGACACGGCGGTGGCCGTGCACCCGGACGACCCGCGCTACCGGGCGCTGATCGGCACCACCCTGGAGCATCCGATCACCGGACGGCAGATCCCGATCGTCGCCGACGACTACGTCGATCCGGAATTCGGCTCCGGCGCGGTGAAGATCACACCGGCGCACGACCCCAACGACTTCGAGCTGGGTCTGCGGCACGGGCTGCCGATGCCGACCATCATGGACGAGCGCGGCCGGATCACCGGCACCGGAACCGAATTCGACGGCATGGACCGTTTCGAGGCGCGCGTCAAGGTGCGCGAGCGGCTCGCGCGGGAGGGCAGGGTGGTCGCGGAGAAGCGGCCGTACCTGCACTCCGTCGGGCATTCCGAGCGCACCGGCGAGCCGATCGAGCCGCGCCTGTCCATGCAGTGGTGGGTGAAGGTCGAATCGCTGGCCAAGGCCGCGGGCGACGCCGTGCGCAACGGTGACACCGTGATCCACCCCAAGAGCCAGGAGCCGCGCTGGTTCGGCTGGGTCGACGACATGCACGACTGGTGCATCTCGCGTCAGCTGTGGTGGGGCCACCGCATCCCGATCTGGTACGGCCCCGAGGGCGAAGTGGTGTGCGTCGGGCCCGACGAGCAGGCGCCCGAGGGATGGGTGCAGGACCCGGACGTGCTCGACACCTGGTTCTCCTCCGGCCTGTGGCCGTTCTCCACGATGGGCTGGCCGCACGCCACCGCCGAACTCGAGAAGTTCTATCCCACCAGCGTGCTCGTCACCGGCTACGACATCCTGTTCTTCTGGGTGGCCCGGATGATGATGTTCGGCACCTATGTCGCCGAGGACGCCGTGCTGACCACGGGCAAGGGCGGCGAGCGGCAGGTGCCGTTCAAGGACGTGTTCCTGCACGGCCTGATCCGCGACCAGTTCGGCAAGAAGATGTCCAAATCGCGCGGCAACGGCATCGACCCGCTGGACTGGATCAACGCCTTCGGCGCCGACGCCACCCGCTTCACCCTCGCGCGCGGCGCGCAGCCGGGCGGTGACCTCTCGGTCGGCGAGCCGCACGTGCTCGCCTCGCGCAGCTTCGTGACCAAGGTGTTCAACGCGACCAAGTTCGCGCTGATGAACGGCGCGCGGGTGGGCGAACTGCCCGACCGCGCGCAGCTCACCGACGCCGACCGCTGGATCCTGGACCGGCTGGACGCGGTGCGCGCCGAAGCCGACGCCGCGTTCGACGCCTACGAGTTCGGCAAGGCGTGCGAGGCGCTCTACCACTTCGCCTGGGACGAACTGTGCGACTGGTACCTGGAGCTGGCCAAGGTGCAGTTCGCCGCCGACGGCGCGCGCGCGGAAGCGACCCGGTTGGTGCTCGGCGCCGTGCTCGACGCGGTGCTGCGCCTGCTGCACCCGGTCGTCCCGTTCGTCACCGAGGCGTTGTGGCAGGCGCTGACCGGCGGCGAGTCGATCGTGATCGCGCCGTGGCCGCAGGCCTCCGGCGTGCCCGCGGACCGGCAAGCGGCGCAACGCATCTCGGACACCCAGCGGCTGATCACGGAGATCCGGCGGTTCCGCAGCGACCAGGGCTTGGCCGACAAGCAGAAGGTCGCGGCCAAGCTGATCGGGGTCGACGCCGCCGGGCTCGGCGAGCAGGCGGCTTCGGTGGCGAACCTGGCGCGGCTCACCGAGCCGGGCGCGGACTTCGCCGCGACCGCGTCGGTGGAGGTCCGCCTGAGCACCGGGACGGTCACCGTGGAGCTGGACACCTCCGGCGCGGTCGACCTGGACGCCGAACGCCGCAGGCTGGAGAAGGATCTGGCCGCCGCGGAGAAGGAACTCGAGAGCACGACTGCCAAGCTGGGCAACGAGGCGTTCCTGGCCAAGGCGCCCGAGCACGTGGTCGCGAAGATCCGCGGCAGGCAGCAGGTGGCCGCCGACGAGGTGGCCCGCATCGGGGCGCGACTGGCGGAGTTGAGCGGCAAGTGAACCACGAGCCGGAACCGCAATACGGCGATGACGAGCGCCGTGGCGGCGGCGCGCGGCTCGGCTCCGGTCCATCGCCGGTGGAACTGGCCGAGATGGCGCTGGTCGAGGCGGAGCTCGACCGGCGCTGGCCGGAGACCAAGATCGAGCCGTCGCTCACCAGGATCGCCACGCTGATGGACCTGCTCGGCTCGCCGCAGCAGAACTACCCGGCCATCCACATCGCGGGCACCAACGGCAAGACCTCGGTCACCAGGATGATCGACGCCCTGCTCACCGCGCTGCATCGGCGCACCGGCCGGATCACCAGTCCGCATCTGCAACTGGCCACCGAGCGGATCAGCATCGACAACGCGCCGATCACGCCGGCGAAGTACGTGGAGACCTATCACGAGCTGCTGCCGTACGTCGAGATGATCGACAGGCAGTCGGCGGCCGCCGGCGGGCCAGCGATGAGCAAGTTCGAAGTGCTCACCGGCATGGCCTACGCCGCGTTCGCCGAGGCGCCGGTCGATGTCGCGGTCGTCGAGACCGGGATGGGTGGCACCTGGGACGCCACGAACGTCATCGATGGGCAGGTGGCGGTGATCACGCCGATCGGCCTGGACCACACCGATTACCTCGGTCCCGACCTGGCCTCGATCGCGGGGGAGAAGGCCGGGATCATCAAGCGCGCCCCGGAGAGCCTGGTGCCCCGCGACAACGTCGCGGTGATCGCGCAGCAGGAGCCCGAGGCGATGGAGGTGCTGTTGCGCCGCGCCGTCGAGGTCGATGCCGCGGTCGCGCGCGAGGGCTCGGAGTTCCGCGTGCTCGCCCGGCAGATCGCGGTGGGCGGGCAGCAACTCGAGTTGCAGGGCCTCGGCGGCGTGTACGACGAGATCTTCCTGCCGTTGCACGGCGAGCATCAGGCGCGCAACGCGGTGCTCGCGCTCGCGGCAGTCGAGGCGTTCTTCGGCGCGGGCGCGCAGCGCAGGCTCGACATCGACGCCGTGCGGGCGGGTTTCGCGAGTGTGACCAGTCCGGGGCGGTTGGAGCGGATGCGCAGCGCGCCGACCATCTTCATCGACGCGGCGCACAACCCGGCGGGCGCGCGAGCGCTGGCCGCGACGCTGACCGACGAGTTCGACTTCCGCAAGCTGGTCGGCGTGGTCGCGGTGCTCGGTGACAAGGACGCCGACGGCATCCTCACCGCGCTGGAGCCGGTGTTCGACGAGATCGTCGTCACCAGCAACGGTTCGCCCCGCGCGCTGGACGTGGACACCCTCGCCGACCTCGCGGTGCAGCGGTTCGGCGACGAGCGCGTGGTTTCCGCCGCCACCCTGCCCGACGCGCTGGAGACGGCGATCGCGATCGCCGAGGAGGTGGGCGACGCGGGCGAGATGGTGTCCGGCGCCGGGGTGATCATCACCGGGTCGGTGGTCACGGCGGGCGCGGCGCGCGCGCTGTTCGGGAAGGACCCGGCGTGAGTCCCGGGCTTCAAGATGGCGGCCTACTCGACCACGGCGGGACAGACGAGCACCGTATGAGCGTCGGCCACCTGGTGAGCCCGGCGGATGCCGAGGAGGGCACAGCATGAGCGAACCGGCCGAACGAGACGAACAGCCGGTGCCCGCACCCGCGACCGACCCGTGGAAGGGCTTCCGCGGGGTGATGGCGGGGACGCTGGTGCTGGAGGCGATCGTGGTGCTGCTCGCGTTACCGGTGGTCGCCGACGTCGGCGGCGGGGTGACCTGGCTGTCGGGCACCTACCTCGTGGCGCTCGCGGTGGTGATGTTCCTCGGGGCCGGATTGCAGCGGCGGTCTTGGGCGCTGCCGTTCAACCTGGGCTTGCAGGTGCTGGTGCTGCTCGGCGCCTTCATCCACGTGTCCATCGGCGTCATCGGTGTGGTGTTCGCCGTGGTCTGGGGCTTCATCCTGGTATTGCGCGCGGACGTGCGCGGCCGGATGGAGAAGGGCCTACTGCCCAGCCAGCGCATCCAGCGGTCCTAGCCGCGGGCTCGCGGCGCCGGAGCCGCCGGAAACGATCAGCCGACCGCTCGTGCGGTGCCAGGAAGGGTGCCCGATAGGCTGACGCCGTGACTGAACAGACGTTGGTACTCATCAAGCCGGACGGTGTGGCCCGTGGCCTTGTCGGCGAGGTGCTGGCACGGATCGAGCGCAAGGGCCTGAAGATCGCCGCCCTGGAACTGAAGCACGTGTCGGAGGAACTGGCCAAGGGCCACTACGCCGAGCACGCCGAGAAGCCGTTCTTCGGCTCCCTGATCGAGTTCATCACCTCGGGCCCGGTCGTCGCGGCCATCCTGGAGGGCCCGCGCGCCATCGCCGCCTTCCGCCAGATCGCGGGCGGCACCGATCCGGTCGAGAAGGCCGTGCCGGGCAGCATTCGCGGAGACTTCGCTCTGGAGACCCAGGAGAACCTGGTCCACGGCTCCGATTCGCCGGAATCGGCCAAGCGCGAGATCGCCCTCTGGTTCCCCGAACTGCCCGCCTGAGCGGGTCTCGATCGCCGGGCCCGCGCCCACGCGACACCCGCGTTCGCGCCGCGGGCCGGGCCGAGTCGAGCGCCGATGGCGAACGCCCGGCGCGCGGTATGGGATACTGGCAACGGCTGCTTTCGACGCCGACTGTTCGTGCAGGTGCGCGAACGAAACGTGACGAGGGCAGCCGGATGACACCACGGTTCGATGCCGATCATCGCTGCCATGGACAAACGGCCTGGTCACCGGGCTCGATGTTCGTGTAGGCACGCTGGATGAGCGCTCGCGCCGCGGAGTTCAGCCATACAGCCAGGCGCCGCGTGACCAGTTAGCCCGACCGACGCACAACCGAGGAGATAACCGGGCACGCGGGGCGAGACCACTGATCTCGCGCCCACCGGGTGTGAGTCGAACGGACAGCGCCCCCGCGTCGGCCGCGTCACTCCCGCAGGGAGGGACGCGCCCGGGGGCCCGAGGAGACTTCGTGGCCGATCAAGAGCCGCTGGAAACAACATCACAGGATGCCGAACAATTGCCGGAGCGAATCCGAGTTCACGCACTCGCCAAGCTGCTGGGGGTAACGAGCAAGCGCATCCTGGCCAAGCTGACCGAGATGGGGGCGGACGCGCGCAGCGCCCAGTCGAACGTCGACCGGGCCGTCGCGGAGTCGGTGCGCGACGCCTTGGTGACGGTCGAGGCGGACGCCGCGCCCGAGCAGCCCGCCGCCGGGCCGCAGGACGCCGCCGCGCCCGCGCCACCACAGGAAGAAGCACCCACCCGAACGGCGCCCGCCGCCGGACAACCGGCGCCTCGGGCCGAAGAGCCCGAACCGGGCCGTGACGGTCCCTTCTCCGGTGCGGGCGTGCTCTTCTCCGCACCGGACACGCCGTCCACCACGCAGCCGCCGCTCGGCGCCACGCCCAGCCACACGCAGCTGTTCACGCACTCGGTGCGGCCGGAACCGGAGCCGGCGGCCCCCGCGGTGTTCGAGTCCGCCGCCGTCGTGCAGGCGCCGCTGTTCCTGTCGCCGGATGCCGCGGCCGCCGAGCAGGCGCGCAAGCAGCGCCGCGCCGAGCGGGAGGCCCGCCGCACCGAGGAGCCGACGCCCGAGCCCGTCGAGGACGAGACCGAGGTCGCCGAGGACGATCGCGAGTCGGCCGATCAGCAGGATGATGCCGAGGGCCAGCCGAGGCGCAGGCGCCGCGGCCGCCGGGGGCGTGGCCGCGGCCGGGGCGAGCAGCAGTCCGAGACCGACGGCGATGGCGAGGACACCGAGTCCGACGAGGAGTCGGCTCCCGCGCCCGCGGAGCAGGCCGAGTCCGCGGCGGCGGAGTCCACGGAGACCGCCGAGGCCGAGGGCGATGGCGAGGACGAGGACGGCGTGCCGGAAGGTTCCAGCCGTCGTCGCCGTCGGCGTCGTCGCCGCAAGGTGGCCGGTGAATCGGGCGAGAACGAGCCCGCCGACGACGACCCGCCGAACACGGTCGTGCACGAGCGCGAGCCGCGCAACAAGAGCCGCAGCCGGGCCGCGGTCGACGAGGTCCAGGGCATCACCGGCTCCACCCGGCTGGAAGCGAAGCGGCAGCGCCGTCGCGACGGACGCGAGGCGGGCCGTCGCCGTCCGCCGATCCTGACCGAGTCGGAGTTCCTGGCCCGGCGCGAAGCCGTCGACCGCGTGATGGTCGTGCGGGAGAAGTCCTTCCCGGACCACCCCACCGCCACGCAGGTGGCCGTGCTCGAGGACAACGTCCTGGTCGAGCACTTCGTGACGAGCACCGGCTCCGCGTCCATGGTGGGCAACGTCTACCTGGGCAAGGTGCAGAACGTGCTGCCCAGCATGGAGGCCGCGTTCGTCGACATCGGCCGCGGCCGCAACGGCGTGCTGTACGCGGGCGAGGTCAACTGGGAGGCCGCCGGGCTCGGCGGCAAGGAGCGCAAGATCGAGCAGGCGCTCAAGCCGGGCGACCAAGTGCTGGTGCAGGTGAGCAAGGACCCGGTCGGCCACAAGGGCGCCCGGCTGACCACGCAGATCAGCCTGGCGGGGCGTTTCCTGGTGTACGTGCCCGGCGGCACCTCCACCGGGATCAGCCGCAAGCTGCCGGACACCGAGCGCAAGCGCCTCAAGGAGATCCTGCGCGACATCGTGCCCGCCGACGCCGGCGTGATCATCCGCACGGCCTCCGAAGGCGTCAGCGAGACCGAGCTGGCCCGCGACGTGGAGCGGCTGCAGGCGACCTGGCGCACGATCCAGCAGCAGACCGGCAAGGACAACAACGCGCCCAAGACGCTCTACGAAGAGCCCGATCTGCTGGTCAAGGTCATCCGCGACCTGTTCAACGAGGACTTCTCCAAGCTGGTCATCGAGGGTGACCGGGCCTGGAGCACGGTCGAGAAGTACATCGGCACCGTCGCGCCGGACCTGCTGGCCAGGGTCTCCCGGCACGACAACAACGGCGTCGACGTGTTCGAGACCTACCGGATCGACGAGCAGCTGGCCAAGGCGCTCGATCGCAAGGTGTGGCTGCCGTCGGGCGGCACCCTGGTGATCGACCGCACCGAGGCCATGACGGTGATCGACGTGAACACCGGCAAGTTCACCGGTGCGGGCGGCAGCAATCTGGAGGAGACGGTCACCAGGAACAACCTGGAGGCGGCCGAGGAAATCGTGCGCCAGATGCGGCTGCGCGACATCGGCGGCATGATCGTCGTCGACTTCATCGACATGGTGCTCGAGTCCAACCGCGACCTGGTGCTGCGCCGCCTGACCGAGGCGCTCGGCCGGGACCGCACCCGCCACCAGGTCTCCGAGGTCACCTCGCTCGGCCTGGTCCAGATGACCCGCAAGAAGCTGGGCACCGGCCTGGTCGAGGCGTTCTCCACCACCTGCGAGCACTGCCACGGACGCGGCATCCTCGTGCACAGCTATCCGGTGGAGACCGGTTCCGGCGAAGAGCCGGCAGGGCGCACCCGCGAGAGCGGTTCGCGCAGGCGTCGTGGCCGGGACAAGGGTGCCGCCGCGGCGCCGCAGCCCGCCAACGGGTCCGGTCCCGCGACCGAGCACACCGAGGACGACGCGGCCGTCAAGCGGGCGCACCCGGTGGCGCTGGCGATGGCGGCGCACCAGCCCGACGACACCGCGCAGACGCCGGAAGCGACCGCGGACACCTTCGCCGAGCCGCAGGTCGCGGACACGGGCGAGGCCGCCGTCGCCGATGAGGCCACCGAGGAGCGAGTCGTCACCGAGGCCGCGGTGGCGGTACCCGCCGAGGAGCCGGAGACCGAGCCCGCCGAGGTGGTCGAGGTCGTCGAGGAAGTCGAGAAGGCCGAGCCGGTGCCGGCGCAAGAGCCCGCCGCCGCGGGCGAGGCCGAATCCGGGCACGCCGGTGCGACCGTCCCGGCTGCCGAGCCGGTCCCGGTGTCCGAGCCGGTCGCCGAGCCCGAGCCGGTCGCCGCAGCCGCATCGGCGGCCGAGCCCGTCGCGACGACCGAGAACGGCGCCGCCGCCAACGGGGCCGCCGAGCCGAGCCGTCCGGCTCGTCGCCGGAGGGTTGCCCGTTCGGCCTCCGCGCCCGCCGCGGACAGTTCCGGAGCGGTGTTCGTGCTGCCCACCGGAGAGCAGGCGCCCGCGCCCGCGATCGACTACTCCCAGCCGGAGCCGGTCGAATTGCCGCAGCGCAGCAGGCCGCGCAGGCGGTCGGTCGGACGCCCGGCAGGCGCGCCGGACGCCTCGAACTGAGGTCTCGCCGCCGTCCCGTGGCCCCCGCCGGTCCTTCCGGCGGGGGCCACGGGCGTCCGGGCAGCGAATCCGCGGCATGACCGCGGTGCGCGGATGGACGCCGGTTTGGTCGTCACGGTGGCCGTCCTGTAATCTTGGACAGTCGCTGCCCGGTGACAACATGTTTTGTCTTCGTGGCCCGGTTCTCGACAGTGCGATACCGAGAGCCACCAGATGCCGAGGCGGTGGCGATTACCAGACCAGTCGTGTGGCGGTTTCCGGTGGCATCAGACCGGAGGAGTCGCCGCGTGAGCAAGTGCCGAGCACTATAGGAAGAAGGGCAGCCGACCGATGGCAACGTACGCGATCGTCAAGACCGGCGGAAAGCAGTACAAGGTCGCGGTCGGTGACCTGGTGAAGGTCGAGAAGATCGAGGGTGCGCCGGGTACCGCCGTGGCGCTGGATCCGGTTCTCGTCGTCGATGGCGCCGAGCTGACCACCGATGCCGACAAGCTGGCCAAGGTCTCCGTGGCCGCCGAGGTGGTCGAGCAGACCAAGGGCCCGAAGATCCGCATCCACAAGTTCAAGAACAAGACCGGCTACCACAAGCGCCAGGGTCACCGTCAGCCGCTGACGGTCCTGAAGGTCACCGGCATCAAGTAAGACATCCCGAGGAGAACCAGCCATGGCACACAAGAAGGGTGCGTCCAGTTCCCGGAACGGACGCGATTCCAACGCCCAGCGACTCGGCGTCAAGCGCTTCGGCGGCCAGACGGTCAAGGCGGGCGAGATCCTGGTGCGTCAGCGCGGCACCCACTTCCACCCCGGCGTGAACGTCGGCCGTGGCGGTGACGACACCCTGTTCGCCCTGGCGGCGGGCGCGGTGGAGTTCGGCAGCAAGCGCGGACGCAAGACCGTCAACATCGTCACCCCGGAGCCGGTTCAGGCCTGACCGCCGAACCACTTCCGGATAGACAGCGAGCGGGTCAGGGTCTCGGAACCCTGGCCCGTTTTTCGTGTTCGCGAACGACCGGCTCTCAGTACGACCAGTCCCGAAGGAGGATGATTCGGCGTATGTCCAAGTTCATCGACCGTGTCGTGCTGCATGTGCGTGCGGGCAAAGGCGGCCACGGCTGCGCTTCGGTGCACCGCGAGAAGTTCAAGCCGCTCGGCGGCCCGGACGGCGGCAACGGCGGCAACGGTGGAGACGTCATCCTCGAGGTCGACTCCAACGTGCACACGCTGCTGGACTTCCACTTCCACCCCCACGCGAAGGCCGGCAACGGCAAGCCGGGTGAGGGCGGCAACCGCGACGGCAAGCAGGGCGCCGATCTGGTGCTGAAGGTGCCCGACGGCACCGTGGTGCTGGACGACGACGGCAAAGTGCTCGTCGACCTGGTGGGTGCCGGCAACCGCTTCATCGTCGCCCGCGGCGGACGCGGCGGGCTCGGCAACGCCGCGCTGGCGTCGAAGGCCCGCAAGGCGCCTGGTTTCGCGCTGCTCGGCGAGGACGGCGAAGAACTCGACCTGGTGCTCGAACTGAAGTCGGTCGCCGACGTCGGGCTCGTCGGCTTCCCGTCGGCGGGCAAGTCCTCGCTGGTCTCGGTGCTGTCGGCGGCCAAGCCGAAGATCGCGGACTACCCGTTCACCACGCTGGTGCCCAATCTCGGCGTCGTCGCCAGCGGGGAGACCACCTTCACGATCGCCGACGTGCCCGGGCTGATCCCGGGCGCCAGCGAGGGCCGCGGCCTCGGGCTGGACTTCCTGCGGCACCTGGAGCGCTGCGCGGTGCTCGCCCATGTGGTGGACTGCGCCACGCTGGAGCCGGGCCGCGACCCCGTGTCCGACGTCGACGCGCTCGAGGCCGAACTCGCCGCCTACCAGCCCGCGCTGAGCGCGGACGCCGGACTCGGCGACCTGGCCGACCGCCCCCGCGTGGTGATCTTGAACAAGATCGATGTGCCCGACGCGGCCGAACTGGCCGAGATGGTGACACCGGAGTTCACCGCACGCGGCTGGCCGGTGTTCGAGATCTCCGCCGTGAGCCGGGCGGGCTTGCGCCCCTTGACCTTCGCCCTCGCGGATCTGGTGCGCCGCTACCGCGAGGACCATCCGAAGGCCGCGCCGAAGCGCCCGGTCATTCGCCCGATCGCGGTGGACGACACCGGATTCAGCGTGATCGCCGACCCGGAGGAGCCGGGCGGCTTCATCGTGCGCGGTACCCGGCCGGAGCGGTGGGTTCGGCAGACCCAGTTCGACAACGACGAGGCCGTGGGTTACCTGGCCGACCGTCTCGCGCGTTTGGGCGTGGAAGACGAGCTGGTGCGGCAGGGCGCGGAGCCGGGAGCGCCGGTGACCATCGGCGACGTGACGTTCGACTGGGAGCCGCAGATCTCGGCGGGCGTCGACATGGTGCCCACCGGGCGCGGCACCGACATCCGGCTGGAGCAGACCGACCGGGTCAGCGCGGCCGAGCGTAAGCACGCCTCCCGGGTGCGCCGCGGCCTGGTCCGGGAAGACGAGGAGTAGGACGTGGACCGCGGTCGAGCCGCCGTGCGCCCGCGGTGGGCGCCGGACTCGATCGTGTGCGGTCCGGTCCAGGCCGGGACAACCGCCCCGGCCGACGTGGATTCGATGGTGGTGCAGGGAGTTCGGTGGCGATGCAGGTGAGGTCTATCAGCGCCGAGGTGGATTCCTCGGGCCTGAGCGAAGCGCGGCAGGCGATCGCGGCGGCACGGCGGGTCGTGGTGAAGATCGGCTCGTCCGCGCTGACCAGCCTGAAAGGCGGTCTGGACACCGCGCGGCTGGATCGGCTCGCCGACGCGGTGGAGGCGCGGATGCGCGCCGGATCCGACGTGGTGGTGGTCTCCTCCGGCGCCATCGGCGCCGGCATCGCGCCGCTCGGCTTGACCAGCCGTCCGCGTGACCTGGCGACCAAGCAGGCCGCGGCGAGCGTCGGGCAGCTGGCCCTCGCGCATGCCTGGGGCACGTCGTTCGCCCGCTACGACCGCACGGTGGGGCAGGTGCTGCTGAGCGCCGACGACTTCGCCCGGCGCGAGCACCACCGCAACGCGCAGCGCACCCTCGATCGCCTGCGCTCGCTCGGCGCGGTCGCGGTGGTGAACGAGAACGACACGGTCGCGACGGAGGAGATCCGCTTCGGCGACAACGACCGGCTCGCCGCGCTGGTCGCCCACCTCGTCGGCGCCGACGCGCTGGTGCTGCTGTCGGATGTGGACGGCCTCTACGACGGTGACCCGCGCAAGGGCGCGGCCACGCTGATTCCGGAAGTGCGCAGCAGCGCCGACCTGGACGGCGTCATCGCGGGCAGCGGTGGCGCGCTCGGCACCGGGGGCATGGCGTCCAAGCTGTCGGCGGCGCGCCTGGCCGCGGACGCGGGCGTGCCGGTCCTGCTGGCCGCCGCCGCGTCGGCCGCCACCGCGCTGAGCACCGGCACCGTCGGCACCGCGTTCGCCGCCCGCCCGGTGCGGTTGTCCGCCCGGAAATTCTGGGTCCGGCACGCCGCCGACAGCCGCGGCACGCTGCTCATCGATGACGGCGCGGTCCAAGCGGTGGCGCACCGGCGCCGGTCGCTGCTCGCGGCCGGGATCGTCGGCGTCCGCGGCCGTTTCTACGGCGGCGACGTGGTGGACCTGGTGGCCCCGGACGGCCGCGTGGTCGCCAGGGGCGTCGTCGAATACGACAGCACCGAACTGGCGGGGATGCTCGGCCGCTCCACCGCCGAACTCCCCGACACCATGCAACGTCCCGTCATCCACGCCGACGACCTCGTGAAGGTCTGAGCACGCGCCGTTCGAATCGGCGCCCGGCGCGATCGAGCGTGCGGGGACGCATTCGGCCGCTGCCCGCACCGTGGCGTCGCTGCGCGATGCCGAATCCGCTGGCGGCGCGCCCACGTGCCGCTTGTGTTCGTAGACCCGGTGCCGAGGTCGAGGGCGTCTCCAGCAGCGGCCGAACCGAACAGCACCTCGCAGACGAGATACAGACGCATGCAGCAATCAACGCGCCATGAGTCACGCGGCACAGGACCACTAGGCTGCTCGCCCCCTCACGGTCTCCGGCGCAACATGATCAGGCATATGCAGCCGAGAGGCTCGGCGCCGTCGTAGCGATCGGAGTGGCCCGACCGCCACGAGCGCTGCCGACGGGTCCGAGGTCGCCTGGACGAGCCTCGCGTGGCGGCGGAAGATCCGGTGCGGGGCGTCAGGATGGGACGACGCCGGGTTGGTTGGTGGTCGGGATCTGCTGTTGGCTGCCGTCCACCGGCCCGGTGACTCCGGGTTGGCCGTTCGGGTCGGGCATCGGCACCGAGGGCGCGGGAGGCGGCGCGGGCTGTGGACTCGGCGGCGGTGCCAGAGGCGGTTGGGGGGCCTGGGGCGCCTGCGGTGCGGATGAGCTCGGTGGTTCCGGGGCCGGGGGTGCCGGTGGCGTGGATGAACTCGGTGGCTGGGTGGGTTCCGGGGCCGAGGGTGCGGCCGGTGGTGGCGGCGCGGACGAGCTCGGCGGCTGCGTCGGCTCGGTGGTCGGCGGCGGGGGAGGGGCCGACGAACTCGGCGGTTGCGCGGGCGTCGGGGACTGTGGCGCCGGAGTGGGGCTCGGCGGCGCGGTTGTGGACGGCGCCTGTTGTGTCGGCTCCGGTGACGGTGTCGGTTGCGGCGTTTCGGTGGACGGCGCTTGCTGCGGCGGCGCCTGCTGGGTGGGCGGCGCGGAAGGAGTCTGCTGCGGTTCCGGCTTCGACTGCGCGGGTGGCGACGAATTATGCGACGGCGCGGACGATTCCGGCTCCGCAGGCGCGGGTTGCGTTGTGCGCGGAGACCATTCGCCGTTCGGTGACGTCTGCTCGGGCGCCGAGTGTCGCGGCGTGCCGGGCGAGACGGACTGCGGCGCCGTAGCCGCGGGCGGTGCGGGCAGCGCCGGCACGGCGGACCCCGCCGCGGAATAGGCGGGCTTGTAGACCATGTTCATGGTGAGCACGGCCTCTTGGCGCAGTGCCTCCTGCGCCATCTGCGCGTCGATGACGTGCGCCGCCTCCAGCAGTTGCGCGATCGCGCCCACCGGTCCGGAAGCGCCCGGCGGCACCACCGCGAGCTTCACCGCCTCGGCGGCCGCGGCGACCCCGCCGAGTCGTGCGCCCACTTGACCGAGCACCGCGGCCAACTCGTCGGCCGACGCCGCGAAACTGCGAGCGCAGGCCTGGGCGGCATCGGCGGCGGCGCCCCGCCACTCGGCCGTGTTCATCACGCGGTCGACGCCGCCGTGGGTGAGCGGGAACGACGTGGCGAGCGCGCCTGCCGCGTCGAGCCAGATCGTCGAGGCGCGCAGCACCTGCGCGGCGTCGATCTGCTGCGCCTTCGCGTAGATCTCCTCGTGCCGCAGCGACTCGAAATGTTCCATCGAGTTGATGTAGGTGGGATCGGAACCGGTCATCGGGGCAACCTCGTCCGGACCGCGCGCAGGGCGGCTGCGCTCGCGGCGTCGGCCTCTTCGAACAGTCCTCCGCTGATCAGGAACGCTTCCTTCATCCGGTAGGCCGCCTCGATGTAGTGATCGAGCAGCGCCGCCGCGTCGCGCGCTTTGTGGCTGAATCCCGCCTGCAACTGCTGAGCGGAGACGAATCCGCCGAAACCGCCCAGCTCCGCGGCGGATTCGAGGCTCTGCTGTAGGTGGATCAGCCGATCGGCCTGCCGTTCGTACATGTCGGCGCACTGCCGAGCCGCCGCCGGATCGAACTGGACGGTCCCGGCCTGCGCGGCCTGCTTGAATCGGGCGATATCGGCTCGGCTGTTCTCGATCGTCATCGCTCACCCCTGAGATCGGTCGGTCCGCCCCAGACTAACCGGAAGCCCAGCGCCGGGTCAGCAATAGGCAGCGGTCGCGGTCGGGAAAGTGAGCTATATCGGTATGCGCTTTTGCAATTGGGTGGCGATCTGCTCGGCGGACGCGGGCGCGATGCGCACTTCGTCGCCCGCCTTGATCAGGTATCTTCCGTCGTCGCGCACATCGATCCAGGTGTAGTGGATCGGCGGCGGCGGGGTCGGCCGATCCAGCCGCGGTTCGATCCTGATGTGGCCCTCGGCGGTATGCGGCTCCAGCAGCAATCTGCGGATCCGTGGCGCCGCCTGCTGCCGTGCGGGCACGGTCTCCTGGTCGCGCACCGCGGCTCCGGACGCGACACGTGCGGGTTCGCGGCCCGCAGGTGTCTTCGGTAGCAGCGCCGCGATCCGTCGGCCCAGTTTGGCGCTGTGACCGATCGAAATGCGCACGCGTCCACCGAAATCCGGGCTCGTGCCGGGTTCCTGCACCGCGAGCACGGCGCGGTCGTAGATGGCGGCGGCCAGCAGTCGCAGTTCGTCGCCCGGCTGATGGGTGCCGCCGATCGCCACGATCCTGGTGTGCGGCCTGGCCAGAATGCGCAGGCAGGCCGACAGGTCGGGGTCGGAGCCGAGCGGCAGCCGCTCGGCGAGGGCGATGCGCAGCTTCTCGGCGTCGTCCTCGGTTCTGGGCGTCTCCAGGATGCGCAGCGGGAAGGGGTGGCGGTCCACGTCGGTCTCGCGCCAGATGTGGGCGAACTCGTCCGGAGTGAAGGTCCATTCCACGGCCGAATCACATCCTCACCGAACCAGCCAATGCTGTTCGTAGCCTAGCGTTTCCGACGCCCGACGGGGGAAGTCCCGCGCGGGGACGCCGGACACGTTCGGCATCCGGCCTGGAAAACCATGGTTTCGCGACGGTGTGGTGCTCGACGCTCCCCTTCGATTCTGCTGAAATAGTGGAAAGGCACGGCAACGACCGGGTAGGAACGCGATCTGCCGAGGAGGAATTGCGGTGCACACCATGAAGCGGCGAGTGGGCGCGGGAACCGTTCTGTCTTTCCTCGCGGGTGGCCTCGTCTGGGCCGGAGCCGGGCCCGCCGCGGCGGAACCCGACGGCTGCTATGTCGACCGTGGCGTCACCGACGCGGCCGCGTTGTGCCACAGCGGTGAAGGGGCGTCGGTGCTGGAAGCCGAATGCCTCGGCTTCTTCCTGCCGTCGGAGCGGTCAGCGCCGGTGTTCGGCTACTACAGCGGCTTCGAGTCGCGCCAGACGCCGGTCGGCAAGCCGATGCGCGCCACCTGTGTGTCCGAGGGAGCCGTGGGGGTCGCCACGCTGGCGTTCATCGTCCCCGCGACGTCGTGACGTCGGTCGGCACGGGCGGGTTCGGAGACCCGCGGTCAGCTCGGCCTCGCCTCGAGCACGTTGTCCGGGGAAGCCGTCGGCACGCGCTGGATCAGCGTGAATCCGTGCCCGGCGAGAAAGTCGCGGTACTCGGCCTCGGTGCGTTCTCGTCCACCCGCGTTGACCAGCATCTCCACATCGATGTACTTGCTGGGGTGCGGTGCGTTGTGTTCGGGGACGACCAGCTCCACGAGCAGCAACCGCGCGTGCGGTGACATGGCCGCGCGCACGGTCCGCAGGATGCGCCCGGCGTCCGGTTCGGCCCAGTCGTGCAAGATGTGCTTGAGAATGTAGGCGTCCGCACCCTTCGGGACGCTGTCGAAGAAGGAACCGCCTTCCACCGCGCAGCGATCGGCCAGACCGAGGGCGGCGAGCCGGGCGGGGGCCGCGGCCACCACTTCGGGCAGGTCGAACAGGATGCCGCGCGAGCGTGGCGCGCGGCGCAGGATTTCGATGAGCAGCGTCCCCTCGCCGCCGCCGACGTCGACCAGGGTCTCGTAGCGGCCGAAATCGTAGGCGGCCAGCAACGAATCCATCGACAGGCTGCCGATGCTGGTCATCGCCCGGTCGAACAGATCGCCGAGTTCCCGGTCGTGCTTTACGTATTCGAAGAACGGCATCCCGTCGAGTTTCACGCCGACCGGTTCGCCGGTGCGCACGGCGTCGACCAGGTGCGTCCAGTGGTTGCGGTGACCGGGCGAACCGAAGAACAACACCGCGTCGCGCAACGACACCTCCGAATCGCGGCACAGGGCGCGCGCCATCGGCGTCAGCGCGTAGCGTCCGTCGCGCCGCTGGGTGAAGATGCCGTGGCTGATCAGCAGCCGCAGCAACCGCCGCAGCGCGTCTTCGTCGGCGCCGACCGCCGCCGCGAGGTCGGC
>NZ_BDBC01000019.1 GCF_001612785.1 Nocardia beijingensis NBRC 16342 | reverse complement strand
CGCGGCGCGCGCCGCGAGCGGCGGGCTCAGCCGGGCCGACCAAGCCATGGGTGACGTCGCGGGCGATCGCTGGACGAACCGTTCACCCGACCTCGGGAGGAGCACCATTCCGCGATGACAATCAGCGACACCTACGAGCGGCGCTCGTACGGACTCTGGCAGAAGCCGCGCAGCGCGGGCCTTTTCGGCTTGCGCTGGGAGGAAACCGTGCTCGGCTTCGCGGTCGTGATCACGGCGCTGATCACCGCGATGGTCGGCGGCTTCCAGTGGGGCGTGATCGTCGGCGGCGCCGGTGTCGTCGTGATGGTTCCGCTGGTATGGCGGACCGGAGGTCGTTCGGGCTACGAGACGGGATTGATGATGTTCAACTGGATGCGCTCGCGCAGTCGTGGCGAGCACGTGTACCGCGGTGGCCGCTTCTCCCGGATCCCGGGCGGCGTCACCCGCTTGCCGGGCCTGCTCGCGCCCTCCAAGTTGTACGAGGGCATCGACGCGGGCGGCTACAGCTTCGGCATGATCCACCTGCCGCAGTTCGCGCAGTACACCGTGGTGCTGCGCGCGTGGCCGCAAGGTCACGAGGCGGTGGATCAGCCCGTGATCGACCGGTGGGTGTCGGCGTGGGGCACCTTCCTCGCCTCGGTCGGCCAGACCAGCGACATCGTCGCCGTGGTTCCGGTGATCGACACCGTGCCGGAGACCGGAAACCGTTTGCTCACCGAGGTTTCCACGATCACCAGGCCGGAGGCGCCGGAGCTGGCCCAGCAGGTGATGTACGAGCTGGCCACCGAGCTGCCGCAGGAGCGGGTGCAATTGCTGCCGCGCGTGGCGATCACGTTCAAGGCCACCACCGCCGAGCGCCGCAAGAACCCGGCCGAAGAAGCCGTGGAGATCGGCCGCCGCCTGCCCGGCATCTGCGCCGCGCTGGCCGAAGCCGGTGTGCGCGCCCAGCCGATGTCGGCGGACGAGGTGATCTCGTTCATCCGCCGCAGCTACGATCCCGCCTCCCAGGCCGATCTCGAGGTGGCCGCGGGCGAACCCGATGGGCACGGCCTGGACTGGGCGGACGCGGGTCCGGTCTCGCACGACGAGAAGTGGGATCACCTGGTGCACGACGGTGGCCGGTCGGTCACCTGGGAGATGGACGCCGCGCCGGAGGGCGCGGTGGACGAGCGGGTGCTGCAGCGGCTGCTCGCGCCGAATCCCGAAGTGCCGCGCAAACGTATCGCGATCGTGTACCGTCCGCATTCAGCCGCCGACGCCGCCGAGATCGTCGACGACGATTTCAAGAACGCGTTGGTGGCCCAACAGAGCGAACGCGGAGTCGTGTCCGCGGCGGCGACGCTGCGGGTCGGCGCGACTCAGCAGGCCCGCGAAGAGCAGGCCAGGGGTCACGGTGTGACCCGCTTCGGGGCGCTGGTGACCATCACCGAGCCCTTGCGCGGTGACCTGCCGCGTATCGAAGCCATCACGCGCGACCTGTCGACCCAGGCGCGCCTGAAGATTCGGCGGTGCTACCGCTACCAGGCGGCGGCCTTCGCGGCCTCGCTCGGTTGCGGGGTGATCCTGCCGGAACACGCGACAATTCCGAAGGCACTGGCGGGGTGAGCGATTCATGGCACGGGACTACGAGCCACCCGTACGAGAACGGGACGAGGACGCACGCCGCAGGCGACTCGAGCAATCCGGACGGGACGAGTGGGGACAGCGGCCGGAGCGGCGCCGCCCCGCACGGGACTCGGCGCGAGTGAGCGGCGAGGACCGGTTCGGCGTCGACACGGCCGACCACCGGCGAGCGGGCGAACGGCGCGCACGACCGGGTGCGGGCCGGTCCGACGGCGTGCGCGCCGAGCGCGGTCACGCCGAACGTCCTCGCGCCGAGCGGAACTCGCGCACCTCCCGGGACGCGGCGCCCGAGCGCGGCGCGGCGCGGCCGGAGCGCAACGGCGCCAGGAACGGCCGCATGGCACGACCGGCGAAGGTCGACTACACGGCCGACCGCGCCATGGGCAGCCCGTACACGGACAAGGCGGCCCGCCGCGCGAAGGCGAAAGCCGATCGGCGCAAGCAGTCCGGGCCGCCGCTGCTCGACGACGCCACCCGGGCCAAGCTGGAGATGATCGCCCGCGAGGGCAACGGCCTGCGGGCGGCATGGGCGCAGTTCCGGGTCCGTACCGACGACATCCGCCGCCGCAACTACGCGGCCCGCGCGGAGCAGACGATCGAGGACGGATTCGACCGCAGCACCGCGCAACTCACCGACCGCGGCTACGCGGGCCCCGGCGGCGGCCGGATGAACGTGGTCGGCCGCCCGGTCGAGTACCGCGCCACCACGGCCCAGGTCGCCGGTCTGTGGCCCTGGTCGGTCGGCGCGGGCGCTCCGCTGATCGGCACGCCGCTCGGATCGCATCTGCACACCGGCGCGCCGGTCTGCTTCGACCCGATGAACTGGTTCATGCGCGGCAGCTTCATCACCGCGCCCAGCCTTTTCGTGCTCGGCCTCAACGGCTTCGGCAAGTCCTCGCTGGTCCGCCGGATCGTGCTCGGCGGCATCGCGCAGGGGATCACGCCGTTGATCCTCGCCGACGTCAAGCCGGACTACCGGAAGATGGTCGAGCTCGTCGGCGGTCAGGTGATCGATCTGGGTTACGGGCACGGCAAGCTCAACCCGCTCGCGGCGGGCGTGCTCGGCGCGGTCGTCCCGCGGCTGGAGGAATTCCCCGCGCTGCAACTGCAGGTGCTGCAGGACCTGCGAGCCAGGCAGGTGACGTTGATCGCGGGCCTGGTGGAGCTGGTACGCGGCGACCGGGTCCGCGACTACGAGGAGACGCTGATCTCCACCGCGCTGCGCATCCTGTACCGGCCGGGCAGCGGGTACACGCCCGACCAGCCGCCGATCATGGAGAACCTGCTCGAGGTGATCGTCGGCGGCGGCGAGGAATTGATGCTCGACGCGGGCGCCGACGATGTCGCGGAGTACCAGGAGGCGATCAAGGGTCTGCGCCGCTCGCTCCGCGCGCTCACCCAGGGACCGTTCGGCGCGGTCTTCAACGGGCAGACCACCGTGCCGATCGACACCAGCGCGGTCGCGGTGTGCATGGATGTCTCGCACATCCCGACCGGCGACAAGAAGCTCAAGGCCGCGGTCATGCTGGCCTGCTGGGCCGACGGGTTTGCCTCGGTGGAGGCCGCGCACGTGCTCGCCGACGCGAAACTCGGCCCGCAGCGCTATTTCCAAGTGGTGATGGACGAGCTGTGGCAGGTGCTCGGCCTCGGTGACTTCATGGTCGACCGCGTCGACGAGCTCACCCGATTGCAGCGCGGCATCGCCACCGCGCTGATCATGATCAGCCACACCATCAAGGACCTGCAGGCGCTCGGTTCGGAAGCCGCCATCGCGAAGGCGCTCGGCTTCCTCGAGCGGGCGCGCGCCAAGATCTTCGGCGCGCTCCCGGCCGAGGAGATCAAACGGCTGGACAGCACGGTGCCGTTCACCTCGGCCGAGGAGGAGATGGTGACCGGATGGTCCGCGCCGCAAGCGCTGACCGGTGAGGCGCTCAAACCGGGACAGCAGCGGCCGTCTCCGCCCGGCACCGGCAAGTTCCTGTTGAAGATCGGCGAGGATCGCCGTCCCGGCATCCCGTTCCACATGGAATTCACGCTGTCGGAGAAGGAAAGCGGGATCCACGACACCAACCAGCGGTTCAGCGAGTTCACCGAATCGATCTCCCGAGGGACGGATTCACCCGGGAGCGCAGCATGATGCCGCACCGGTCCTATCGACGCGTTTCGCCGGAGGTGCGCCAAGCGGCGGTGGAGCAGGTCATCGCGCTGACCGGCAAACTGCGCAGTGAATCGGAGGCCTGCCGGGTGGTCGCCGAACAGATCGGTGTGCACACGAACTCGGTGCGCAATTGGGTGCGCGCGGCCGAAGGCCCCAGCTTGGAGCGGATGGACGCGACCGCGCTGCGGCGCAAGGTCGCGCTGCTGCAACAGCAGTTGGCGGCCGCCGCCGAGATGAACCGCACGCTGGCCGACACCCTCAACGAGACTCGGCGCCGCACGTGAACCCCGCTCGCGCGCGGCAGGATGCCGGAGTGCGGCGGTGAGCGGCAAGACGGCGTTGTGGACGGCGCTCGGCGCGGTGCTCGGCCTGATGACCATCGTGCTGGTCATCGTCATGCCCGCCGTGGACGACGCCTGTGAGGGCGGCTCCGTGCTCGGCTCGCAGTCGGCGCTGCCGCC
Source organism: Nocardia beijingensis NBRC 16342 (assembly GCF_001612785.1). Classification (GTDB taxonomy): domain Bacteria; phylum Actinomycetota; class Actinomycetes; order Mycobacteriales; family Mycobacteriaceae; genus Nocardia; species Nocardia beijingensis. The sequence continues at coordinate 212,157 of NZ_BDBC01000019.1, read as the reverse complement.
CCTTGGCGGCTACCCGCCGGGGGATCGGCGCGCCGCCGCGACCACCGCTCCCGGCGCGAGCCGGACCAATCCGGCCGCGACCGCGACGCCATCGCTCGCCGCGGGAGCGGGCCCCCTGCGCCGCACGCTGCCGATGGCCACCGGAACCTTCACCGTGTCGGACACGTTCGGCTCGCGTGGTGGCGCGCACAAGGGAGTCGACCTGGCCGCCCCGGACGGCACCCCCATCTTCTCGGTCTCCGACGGCCGTGTCGTCGCCGCCGGTCCGGCGTCCGGATTCGGCAACTGGATCGTGGTCGACTCGGTGGACACCAACGGCCGGTCGTACTCGGCGGTGTACGGCCACATGTGGGATTCGGGCGTCCTGGTCCGCGCGGGCGACACGGTGACCGCGGGGCAGCACATCGGCGCGGTGGGGTCGGCGGGTGAATCCAGCGGCCCGCATCTGCATTTCGAGATCGTCCCCGGCGGCCGGTTCACGGGCGGACGGCAGATCGACCCGCTGCCCTGGCTGGACGGTGCGCCGACCCCCGATGTCGGCGGTGCGCGCGCCTATTCCAGCGATCCCCGCTGCAGTCTCGGCTTCGGCACCGCCGGTGGCGCGCTCGCCGCGGGCAAGGTGCCGCAGGAGCTGGAGATCTGGTATCGCCGAGCGGGTTCGATCTGCCCGCAGATCACACCCTCGCTGCTGGCCGCGCAGGGCAGGCAGGAGTCCGGTTTCCGGCGCGGCGCGACCTCACCCGCCGGCGCGCAGGGCCTGGCCCAGTTCCTGCCCACCACCGCGGTGAGCGTCAATCCCGACGACGGTCAGCCCTATGTGATCGACGCCGACGGTAACGGTGTCGCCAGCGTATGGGACGACGGAGACGCGATCATCGGTCAAGGGCGCTACATGTGCGCGATCGCGCACCAGATCCAGCGGTGGCAGGCCGAGGGCAGGGTGCAGGGCGATATCGTCGCGCTGACGCTGGCGGCGTACAACGCGGGCGAGGGCGCGGTGCTGGCCTCGGGCGGCATGCCGAACCAGCTCGCGGCGCACTACGCCGAGACGCAGCCGTACGTGCGCAACATCCTGACGATGGAAGCGCAGTACCGAGCGCCGGGTTCGCTCGGCCGGTTCACCCCCGGGGAGGGTTCGCCCGGTGACCAGATCGTCCAGGCAGCGCACGAGTGGCTCGGCACGCCCTACGTCTGGGGCGGCGGCGGGCCGCAGGGACCGAGCGGCGGAGGACTGGATGGACCCGGCCTGACCGCGGCGGCCGTGTTCGCGGCGTCCTCCGGCACGGTGACGTTGCCGCGCACGGCCGAACAGCAGTGGGAGGCGGGCGCGGAAGTGCCCATCGCCAAGGCGCAACCGGGGGATCTGGTGTTCAGCTCCTTCGGTCCGCGCGGACCCGCGCAGGTCGGCGTCTACGCGGGCAACGGGCGGATGATCCAGTCGGTGCCCGGCGCCGACGTCCGATCCGGCGGTGGTGTTTCGGAAGTCGCGGTGCCGGGAGACGGACGGGCGAGGAGGGTGCTGTGAGCGTCGACGCGCGCGAACACACGATGGCGGTACTGCCGCGACGCCCCGGTGTGCGGCTAGCCTGGATGGACAGAGCGAATGCACGCGCGAAACTGGTGGTGATGCTGGTGGTGAGCGTCGCGGTGCTGGGCGCGGCCTGTGGCCGGACCGACCGCGCGGACCCGGGATCCGATGCGGCGCACCCCGCTACGTCCACACCCCGGTTGCTGGAGGGCGTGCCGGCCCCCGATCCGGTCACGCCGGACGGCGTCGCGGTGGCGGCATTGCGGGAGATCTACAGCTGGCAGCCCGCCACCGAGGCCCAGGGCGCGTCCCTCGGCCGGGCGCGGAAGTTTCTCGGTCCCAGCCTGATTCGTATGCTTGATGCGACGCCTACCGCGGTGGAGACGCCGAAGTCGACGCTGCAATGGGCGGATTGGGCGAGGGAAGGGGCGCACGTGGAGGCGTTCACGTTCGCGTCCGGGGAGAAGGCGCCGGCCCTGAGCGACCCGAACATTCAGCAGTTCAAGATCGGGATCGAGCAGACCGTCGTCTATCCGAACGGACGCAAGGAGCCGCTGCCGCCCGCGACGGTGATCGCCACCGTCGTGCGCACACCCGACGGCTGGCGGCTCGACGCATTCCGCTGACCACCCGCTTTCCGCACCGGACGGCCGACCCAGGAGGGACACATGGCGAAGAAGAAAAAGGTGACGGATCCGGCCATCCCCGGACCCGATGTCAGCCTGCTACTGACCTACGCCGGCTTCGCGATCTTCGGAACCCTCTGGCTGGCCTTGCATCTGGGCAACATGCTGGAGGGCAGCCCGCAGAAGGTGCCCTTCAACCCGATCGCCATCCTGGCGGATCTGGCCCGGGGCAGGCTGCGCTGGCCCGCCGCGGCCACGGCGATCGTCCTGTTGGTGATCCTCAGCGTCGTCGCGTATCTGGTGATCCGCAAGGAGTTGGAGAAGCGCAGGTCCAAAGGCAGGCTGCCGGTGGACGACAAGGCCGACGTGATGGGCAACGGCGGCGCGATCTCGATGCTCACCGAGGCGGGTGTCCGGGAGAAGGCCCAGCAGCTGGGGGTGAGGCTCGGCTACAACGACGCTCCGGGCGTGCCGATCGGCGTCGGTGTGGCCGACGGGGTGATGCTCTACGGCTCGTATGAGGACCTGCATCTGGACATCTGGGGGCCGCGCCAGGGCAAGTCGACTTCGCGAGTGATCCCGGCGATCCTCACCGCGATCGGTCCGGTGCTGGCGACCTCGAACAAGCGCGACGTGGTCGACGCGACCCGGGACGTGCGCGAGGCCAAGGGCAGCCCCACCTTCGTCTTCGATCCGCAGGGCGTCGCCGGTGAGGAGCCGACCTGGTTCTGGGATCCGCTGTCCTGGGTGGACGCCAAGCGCGAAGGCTGTGAGATGCGCGCGGCGCGGCTGGCGGGGCACTTCGCCGACGGTGACGACGGCCGCGACACCAAGACCGACGCGTTCTTCGATCCCGAGGCCGAGGACCTGCTGGCCGGATTGTTCCTCGCCGCCGCCGTCGGCGACCGCAACGGCAGCAGGCCGATCGTGCAGGTGTGGGAGTGGGTGACCAATCCGCAGGACACCGAGCCGATCGAGCTGCTGCGCGCCGCCCGTCATCACTACACGGCCTCGGGTCTGTCCTCGCAGTACAACACCGATCCGCGCACGCGCAGCGGCATCTTCGGCACGGCGAAGAAGATGATCCGCTGCCTGAAACTGTCGAACGTGCACCCGTGGATCTCCCGTGGCGGCGACCGCAGGGAATTCGACGAGCTGGAGTTCCTGGAGAACAACGGAACGCTCTACAGTCTGTCGCTGGAGGGCCGCGGTTCGGCCGCGCCGCTGGTGAGCGCGCTCACCGAGGCGGTGATCGACGTGGCGATGCGCAAGGCGTCGCAGTCGGCCGGTGGGCGCCTGGCGATCCCGCTGCTCGCGGTGCTGGACGAGGCGGCCAACGTGGTGCGCTGGAAGGATCTGCCCAAGCAGTACAGCCACTTCGGTTCGCGGGGCATCGTGGTGATGACCGTGCTGCAGTCCTGGGCGCAGGGCGTCCGCTGCTGGGGCGAGAGCGGTATGAACGCGCTGTGGTCGGCGGCGAACATCAAAGTGCTCGGCAGCGGCGTGGACGACACGAAATTCCTGCAAGAGCGTTCGGACGTGCTCGGCGAGTACGACGCGATCTCGCAGTCGGTGTCGGAATCCAAGGGCGGCAAGAGCTACTCGCGCTCACTGAGTTCGTCCAAGACGTTTTCGGTCAACGGCTTGGCGACGCTGCCGCGCGGACGGGCCATCCTGTTCCCCTCCGGTGCGCCACCGGTGCTCATCCGCACTGTGCCGTGGTGGGAGGGTGAGTACGCTGCGGACGTGAAACAGTCCATCTCGCACCATGATCCGCAGAAGAAGACGCAGATCGCGGACGTCATCGGCTCGCCGTCGCTGAGCAAGTCGACGCCACCGCCGGAGTACGGTCAAGTCGAGGAGGTCCGGCCGCTGTGAACGAACAGCAGCAGAACATGCAGTACGCGAACGTAGTCGATTTCGTCGAGAACTATCTCAGCGTGATCTACCGTCGGCAGGTCACCGATCTCAGTGACACCGTGTGGTGCCCGGAGTGGTGGCAACACGCGGAGGCGATCGCCCGGCTGGACGCGCTCTGGCGCGCCTGGGAGCACTACCGCCTGGACGGGGCGACCGGACTGAGCGTCTGGTTCCTGGATCATGCCGATCCGCATATGGCGAAACTGTTCGATCCCAAGGGGCCGTTCAAGTACTGCAGTGTGCGCAACGGTCACAAGGACATGCTCAGCCCGCTGCCGACGAAAGCGCCGCAGAACGGCATGTTCAGTGATCCGACGATGGGCAACTTCCCGCCGTAACGGCGACTCTCGCCGAAGAAGGTCCGAAAAGCCGAGTGCCCGCTGGAACATCCAGCGGGCACTCGTTCGTCTTCCGGCTATCGACTTCGTTCCAGACCGCGAGATTCCTGTTCCCGTCCCGCCCTGGTGACCGTGGGGGCCTCGCCCGGCCGGGTGCGCACGGCTTCACCGGGCGGCTGTGCCTGTCCCACTTCGATCAGCATCCGTACCGCGGCGAGCTCCGGCGCGACACCCATTTTGGCGAGATGGGCCGCGATCGCCATGCGACGTTCTGGCGAGTCGTACCGCATAGCCGGCTTGCCCGCGGCGGTGGCCGCCATCCGGGATGCCTCCGCTTGCGCGGAGAAGCGGTCCTTCTCCAGTGACACACCCTTTTCCGGGATGGGCTTCTCGATCAGCCGGGCCAGCTCGGCGTTGCGCGGATCCTTGGCCTTCGCGTCGCGTGCCTCCCGGAGCTGCAGTTCCTTGGCCTCTTTGATCCTGGCCTCGGTGAGCTTGACGCGCGCTTCGGCTTCCTTCTGGCCACGCTCGCGGGTCCGCAAGGCGACGAGCGTCGCAAGCTGCAACATTGTCCTCATCATGGCCGCGGTTTCCCGGCCGATGTCGTCCAGTTCCTCGGACATGGCTGCTCCCCGATGCTGCAGTGATCACTATGGATGATTGTGGTGCTTCGTTACGGACGCCGCCACGCGAACTGTAGTCCCGTGCAGCGGGTCCCGCCTGCAAACGTGGACACCCGAAGAACTTGTGGCGTGGCACTTCCTGCCCGGGGATAGCCCGGCCGAGGCCGCGCTACGCTGCAAGAACTTCTTGTTTCGAGGTTACCTGACAAAGGTCGGCACAAACGAACGAGTGCGCCGCTTCAGCGGCATATATCGCACATTTCCGGCGTGTCTTCGGGCGCGCCGGACGATCTTCGAGCTGAGGGCATCCTAACCGAAGAATGGCTCGACTTCCTCGCTCCGGCCGAGGCCGGATACCACTCGGGCCCGCTGCCGGAGCACGGCGGCGGGCCCGACGGGTGCGTGCTCAGCGGTCGATCCGCACCGACTGGATCGTGACCGGCTGCTTGGGCTTGCCGTCGCCGGGGCCGTTGGAGTCGTCCTGGCCCAGCGCGGCGATCTTGTCGAGCGTGCCGAGGCTGTTGTCGTCCACGGTGCCGAAGATCGTGTACTGCGGCGGAAGCTGGGAATCGGCGTACACGATGAAGAACTGGCTGCCGTTGGTGCCAGGTCCCGCGTTGGCCATAGCCAGCACGCCACGTTTGTAGGCGATCGGTTCCGAGGTCGCCGCGGGATCGTTCGGAGCGTACTGATCGGTCGGGTATTCGTTGTCGAACTCGTAACCCGGCCCGCCCATTCCGGTACCCGTCGGGTCGCCGCACTGCAAGACCTTCAGGCCCTCGCCCGCGGTCATGCGGTGACAGCTGGTGCCGTCGAAGTAATTCTGCGCCGCCAGGCTGACGAAGCTGTTCACCGTGCACGGCGAATCGGCGTTGTCCAGGGTCAGCCCGATCGGCCCCTGGCTGGTCTCCACGCTGACGCTGATCTTGGCGTCGACGCCGGTGGTGGGGATGCCGCCTGCCTTCGGCTTGCCGACCGGCTTGTCCGCGGGCTTGGCGCTGTCGCGATAGGTGCAGTCGACCGTCGCGGGCTTGGCCTTCGCGGAGGGCGGCGCGGCCGCGACGGGAGTGCTGGACAGCGAGGCGTCGGCGGCATCGGAGCTGCTGCTGTCGTCACCGCGGGTCAGGAAGTACACCCCGGTCACGGCGGCGACCACGACGACGACACCGAGTACCGATCCGGCGATGGTGAGTTGCTTGCGCTTGCGCGCCCGCTCGGCCCGGTTGGCGAGCTGACGTTCCAGCTTGCGTTTCGCCGCTGCTCGTCGCTGTTCGTTGCTCGGCACTACCACGTTCCTCCCGTATCCGGTTACATCGGGATAAGAGTGTGCCATTTCTCCCTGAGACTGTTCCGCAACCTTCCTCGAGAGGCGGTTCGGACAACCGGTTGGACTTGCGGGGCCGTAGTGGTGGAAACTGGAGCATCGTGACCAAGACCAGCAGCTTTTCCGCCCCGAAGGGGATACCGGACTACGTGCCACCCGGCTCGGCCGAGTTCGTCGCGGTGCGCGACGGCCTGCTCCGCGCCGCACGACTGGCCGGGTACGGGCATATCGAGCTGCCGGTCTTCGAGGACACGGGCCTGTTCGCCCGCGGTGTCGGCGAGTCCACCGACGTGGTCACCAAGGAGATGTACACCTTCCCCGACCGCGGCGACCGCAGCGTCACGCTGCGTCCCGAGGGCACCGCGGGCGTGATGCGCGCGGTGATCGAACACGGTCTCGACCGTGGCCAGCTCCCGGTGAAGGTGTGTTACGCCGGTCCGTTCTTCCGCTACGAGCGGCCGCAAGCGGGCCGGTACCGGCAGTTGCAGCAGGTGGGCATCGAGGCGATCGGCGTCGACGATCCGGCGCTGGACGCGGAGGTCATCGCCATCGCCGACGCCGGGTTCCGTGGTCTCGGGCTGGACGGGTTCCGGCTCGAGGTCACCTCGCTCGGTGACGAGACCTGCCGCCCGCAGTACCGCGAACTGCTGCAGGATTTCCTGTTGGGGCTGCCGCTGGACGAGGAGACGAAGCGGCGGGCCCAGCTGAACCCGCTGCGCGTGCTGGACGACAAGCGGCCAGAGGTGCGGGAGATGACCGCGAACGCGCCGCTGATGATCGATCACCTGTCGGAGTCGGCCAAGGCGCACTTCGAGCAGGTGCTCGGCCATCTGGAAGCGCTGGGTGTGCCGTACGTGGTGAACCCACGCATGGTGCGCGGCCTGGACTACTACACCAAGACCACGTTCGAGTTCGTGCACGACGGTCTCGGAGCGCAGTCCGGCATCGGCGGCGGTGGCCGCTACGACGGGCTCATGGCCGAGCTCGGCGGGCAGCCGCTGTCGGGTATCGGATTCGGCCTCGGCGTCGACCGGACCATGCTGGCGCTGACGGCCGAGGGCAAGTCGGCCGGCAACCCGGCACGCTGCGAGGTGTTCGGCGTGCCCCTGGGCGACGCGGCCAAGCAACGGCTGGTGGTGGTGGCCGCCCAGTTGCGCGCGGCGGGCGTCCGGGTCGATCTGGCCTACGGCGGGCGCGGCGTGAAGGGCGCGATGAAGGCCGCCGACCGCTCCGGGGCGAAATTCACCCTGGTGCTCGGCGATCGTGATCTCGCGGAGAACACCGTCGGGCTCAAGGACATGGCGACCGGTGACCAACGGCAGATTCCGCTGCCCGAGGTGGTCGGCGTGATCCGGGAGTCGCTGGCCGGGTAGCGCGGTGACGGGTGCGCGTGGTGCGCGTCGGGTTTCGCGGCGCCACCGCCGCCCGCACGGTACTGTGCGTCGAACCCGTGGCCGGCCGGGCGGCGGGAGCGGTAGCGTGACCGGCGCGCGCCCCACCGCCGCCGGAGTCGCGAGAGGGCGGAGCAGTGTCCACGAATTCTGATGACCAGCAGGCGATCGCGCCGGTGGGCCTCGATCTGGTCGCGCCCGAGTTGTACGCGCCGATGTTGCGCCGCCTCGCGCTGGCCGCGTCGGGCATCGGGCTGGGCGCGGCATTGCTGGCCGCGACCGTGGTGAGCTGGCCGATCGCGGCCGCCGTCGGCGTCGTCGTCGGCGCGCCGACCGTCCTGTACGCCGTCGCGCTGCGCCGGCGGCGAATGTGGGTGACCGGCACGATGATCCACGCCCGCAGGCTGTTCGGTGAACGGCGGGTGGAGATGTCGGCGGCCACCGGGGTCGAAGTCCTCGTGTTCCCGGCCCGATTGAGCCGGATCGCGCTGCGGGTCACGGCGGGGGAGGTGTCGCAGGTGGTTCCGCTGGCCATGTACACCGACGCGGGAAGCGGCCGCGAAATGCATCTGCTCGGCTTGCGCAAGCTCGCGGACGCGCTCGCCGCCAGTCAATTGGCCGCGGCGGTAGCGGTTTCGGAGCTGCTGGTGCAGCAATTGCGGGCCGAGGCGCGTGACGCCGGGCTGGAGGAACGGCCGCTGTATCGCGCCGTGCGACTGGCGCGCGCAAAGGACGCGGTTTCGCCGATCGTGCTCACCGACAGCGAGGTCGCCACGCTCGGCTGACCGGGCGGGCGTCCTGCGCGACCGCGCGCGTCACTGTCGCGTAGCTCACCGTGGGCGTTCGGCGGCGGTGAAAGTGGTTAGGGTGGGCAGCAGAAGTCCGCCGACCGCAAGGAGTTCGTCGTGAGCACCGCCGCTGGGACCGTGACCGTCACCGTGACCGGAGCGGCGGGCCAGATCGCCTACGGCATGCTGTTCCGGATCGCGTCCGGCGCGATGCTCGGCCAGGACACGCGCGTGCGTCTGCGGTTGCTGGAAGTCCCCGCCGCGGTGGCGTCGCTGGAGGGCGTGGCGATGGAACTGGAAGACGGCGCGTTCGGGTTGCTGGAGTCCATCGACATCAGCGACGATCCGTGGATCGGTTTCGCGGGCGCCGATGTCGCCTTGCTGGTCGGCGCGCGGCCGCGCACCGCGGGGATGGAACGGGCGGACCTGCTGGCCGCGAACGGCGCGATCTTCACCGAGCAGGGCGCCGCGATCAACGCCAGCGCCGCCGACGACGTGAAGGTGCTCGTGATCGGCAATCCGGCCAACACCAACGCCTTCATCGCCATGAGCAACGCACCGGACGTGCCCGCCGAGCGTTTCACCGCCATGACGCGGCTGGACCACAATCGCGCCATCGCGCAACTGGCCAAGCGGACCGGTGCGCCCGCCGCCGACATCGCGCGGGTCGCGATCTGGGGCAATCACTCGGCGACGCAGTACCCCGACATCGCGCACGCCACCATCGCGGGACGTCCCGCCCTCGACCTGATCGGTGATCCGGCGTGGCTGACCGAGGAGTTCGTGCCCACCGTGCAGCAGCGCGGCACCGCCATCATCCAGGCCCGCGGCGCGTCCTCGGCGGCGAGTGCGGCCAGCGCCGCGATCGATCACATCCACGACTGGGTGCACGGCACCAGGGACGGCGACTGGGTGTCCATGGCCGTGCCGTCGGACGGCTCCTACGGCGTACCCGAAGGGCTGATCAGCTCGTTCCCGGTCACCTGCGCGAACGGCGAGTACACCATCGTGCCCGAGCTGACGATCGATGCGCAGGCGCGCGCCCGGATCGACGCCTCGGTCGCCGAGTTGGAGCAGGAGCGCGACGCCGTCATCGACCTCGGTTTCGCCAAGCGCGCCTGACCGGTCCCCCGGGGCCGGCTAGGCGCGGCGGGCTATCCGACCGTCCAGGTCTCCGGTCCGGTGAGCAGCGACTGCAGCGAGTCCGGACCGACCGGTTTCCGTTCCCGCGCCGTTTCGGTCTGGTAGCGCACCGCGTCGTCGTAGGTCGGACGGCTGACGCTGCGGAAGATGCCCGTGACGACGTGCTCGAGTCCTTGATCGGACAGCCGCGACAGCGCGTAGGCGTACTCCGGGTCGTCGGCGTAGGCGTCGTGCACCACGATGTCGGCCTCCGCCACGCTGTCGGCGCGTGCCACCGCGAGCCCGAAACCACGGCGCACGACGGCGAATTCGCCCTCGGCGCCGAAGCGGATCGGCTCGCCGTGCCGCAGCGGGATGAGATGGTCCGCGGCGTTGTCCCGGCGCAGCACGTCGAACGAGCCGTCGTTGAAGATCGGGCAGTCCTGGAGGATCTCCACGAACGACGTGCCGCGGTGCTCGGCGGCGGCGCGCAGCACTTCGGTGAGTCCCGCGCGATCGGAGTCCAGGGCGCGTGCGGCGAAGGTGGCTTCCGCGCCCAGCGCCACCGACAGGGTGTTGAACGGGTGGTCCACCGAGCCCATCGGGGTGGACTTGGTGATCTTGCCCTGCTCCGAGGTGGGGGAGTACTGGCCCTTGGTCAAGCCGTAGATGCGGTTGTTGAACAGCAGGATGGTCATGTTCACGTTGCGGCGCAGCGCGTGGATGAGGTGGTTGCCGCCGATGGACAGCGCGTCGCCGTCGCCGGTCACCACCCACACCGACAGGTCGGGCCTGCTGACCGCCAAGCCGGTCGCGATCGCGGGCGCACGACCGTGGATGGAGTGCAGGCCGTAGGCCTCCAAGTAGTACGGGAAGCGGCTCGAGCACCCGATCCCGGACACGAACATCAGATTCTCGCGGCGCAATCCGAGTTCGGCGAGGAAGCCGCGCACCGTCGCCAGGATCACATAGTCGCCGCAGCCGGGGCACCAGCGCACTTCCTGGTCGGAGGTGAAGTCCTTCACCTTCTGCGGTCCGTCCGCCGACGGCACCCCGGACACTCCGGTCAGTCCCAGGTCGGTGCCGACCAGTGAGGTTTCCACGATGGTCATGCGTTACCCCCAGCCATCCGGTATGTGGCTGCCTCGCCTGCGCTCGGCCCGGCACAGGGCTGTGGACGGACTTCGTCCGGCAGCGTTCGATATGTGGCCCCCGCCTTCGCGGCGAAGACCTTGTTCTGCTCCAGCTCCTCGATCGACCCGTCCAGCGCCGCGTCGATGACCCCGACGAGTTCCTGGGCGGAGAACGCGGTGCCCGCGATCTTCGTCCACGGCCGCACGTCGACCAGGTACTTCGCTCGCAGCAGCGTGGCCAGCTGGCCGCCGTTCATCTCCGGCGCGACCACGACGCGATAGCGGCGCAGCACGTCACCGAGGTTGGCGGGCAACGGATTCAGATGCCGTAGATGCGCTTGGGCGACCGGCACACCGCGCCGCCGCGCGCGACGGCACGCCTCGCCGATCGGGCCGTAGGAACTGCCCCAGCCGATCAGCAGCAGCTCGGCGGTGCCGTCCGGATCGTCCACCACGAGATCGGGCACCTCGATGCCGTCGATCTTGGCTTGGCGCAGACGGACCATGAGTTCGTGGTTGGCCGGGTCGTAGGAGATGTTGCCGCTGCCGTCCGCCTTCTCCAGACCGCCGATGCGGTGCGCGCGGCCCTTCGTGCCGGGGACGGCGAGCGGGCGAGCGAGCGTGTCGGGGTCGCGTGCGTACGGCTGGAACGGGTCGCTGTCGTCGCCTTCCGGCTCGAACGCCGGATCGATGGGGTCGAGCTCGGCCACCCGCGGGATGGACCACGGCTCGGACCCGTTCGCGATCGCGCCGTCGGACAGCAGCAGCACCGGAGTGCGGTAGGTGAGGGCGATCCGCGCGGCCTCGACCGCGGTGGCGAAGCAGTCGGCGGGGGAGCGCGGCGCGAGCACCGCCACCGGTGACTCGCCGTTGCGGCCGTACAGCGCCTGCAACAGGTCGGCCTGCTCGGTCTTGGTCGGCAGTCCGGTCGACGGGCCGCCGCGCTGCACATCGATCACCACCAACGGCAGCTCTGTCATCACGGCGAGGCCGATGGTCTCGCTCTTGAGCGCGAGCCCTGGGCCGGAGGTGCTGGTGACGCCGAGCGAGCCGCCGAGCGCCGCGCCCAGCGCAGCGCCGATGCCCGCGATCTCGTCCTCGGCCTGGAAGGTGGTGACGCCGAAATTCTTGTGCTTGCTCAGCTCGTGCAGGATGTCCGAGGCCGGCGTGATGGGGTAGGTGCCGAGGAAGACCGGCAGCCCGGCGAGCTGACCCGCGGTGATCAGGCCGTAGGCGAGCGCGGTGTTGCCGGTGATCTGGCGATAGGTGCCAGGGGGGAGCTTGGCGGGAGCGATCTCATAGGTGGTGGCGAAGCTCTCGGTGGTCTCGCCGTAGTTCCAGCCCGCGCGGAAGGCCAGGATGTTGGCTTCGGCGATGTCGGGCTTGGTCGCGAACTTCTCCCGCATGAACTGCTCGGTGCCGCCGATCGGGCGCCCGTACATCCAGGACAGCAGACCGAGGGCGAACATGTTCTTCGCGCGCTGGGCGTCCTTCTTGCCGACCCCGGTGGACTCGGTGGCGCCGAGGGTGAGCGAGGTCATCGGGACGCGGTGGACCACGAAGTCCGACAGCGTCTCGTCGGCCAGCGGATCGGCGGCGTAACCCACCTTGGCGAGCGCCCGCTTGGTGAACTCGTCGGTGTTGACGATGACGGTGGCGCCGCGCGGAAGGTCCTCCAGGTTCGCCTTGAGCGCGGCGGGGTTCATCGCGACCAGCACGTCGGGCTGGTCACCCGCGGTGAGGATGTCGTAGTCGGCGATCTGGATCTGGAACGACGAGACGCCGGGCAGCGTGCCCTGGGGTGCGCGGATCTCGGCGGGGAAGTTGGGCTGGGTGGCCAGGTCGTTGCCGAAGGCGGCGGCCTCGTGCGTGAAGCGATCGCCGGTCAGCTGCATTCCGTCGCCGGAGTCCCCGGCGAACCGAATGACGACCTTTTCCAATTTGGCTGTGCCGACATCGTTTTGGTGTGAAACCATGTGCCTGCTTCACTTCCTCGTCGCTGAGAGGTGCCATCGCCAAACTACTCCGTCGAACGCGGTGCGCGCCCGTGAAGCGCGCGGACCGGCGAGATCGGCGGTTGCCCGCTTCAGGCGAACAATGCCAGCTGGGCGTCGCTCGTGGGTGCGGTTTCGGTTCGTGTCTCCGGTTCGGCTCGCCCGCGGGCCGTCAAACCGTGTTCGGCCAGCAGCGGAGCGACCCGCGAGCGCAGCCAGGCGGAGTACTCCGGTGTGACGTAGGCGCCACGCCGGTACAGCTGGCGGTAGCGGCGCAGCAGCGCAGGATGGTGCTCGGCCAGCCAGGACAGGAACCATCCCCTGGTGCTGCCGCGCAGGTGCATGGGGAACGCGACCGCCGATTCCGCCCCCGCCGCGGCGATCGCGCCGAAGATCGCGTCCAAGTGGGCGCGGCCGTCGGTGAGGCCGGGGATGACCGGTGCGACCAGGACGTTCACCGCGAAGCCCGCGTCGGTGAGCGCGCGCACCAACTCCAGCCGGGCCCGGGGCGACGGCGTGCCGGGTTCCAGGCTCCGGTGCAGATCCTCGTCGAGGATCGCGATCGACACCGCCAGGCTCACCCGCACCTGCTCGGCCGCCGCGGTGAGCAAGGGCAGATCCCGGCGCAGCAAAGGCCCCTTGGTGAGGATGGAGAAGGGGGTGCCGGATTCGGTCAGCGCGCGAATGATGCCTGGCATCAATCGATACCGCCCCTCGGCGCGCTGGTAGGGGTCGGTGTTGGTGCCCAGCGCGACCGGTTCCCGGAGCCAGGACCTCCTGCCGAGTTCCTTGCGCAGCACCGCGGCGACATTGGTCTTGACGACGATCTGCGAGTCGAAGTCCCGGCCGGCGTCCAGATCCAGATATTCGTGCGTGCCGCGCGCGAAGCAATAGCGGCAGGCGTGCGAACAGCCGCGCATGGGATTGACGGTCCACTGGAACGGCACGTTCGCGCCCTCGGGCACGCGGTTCAGCGCGCTCTTGCACAGCACCTCGTGGAAGGTGATGCCCTCGAACTCCGGCGTTTGCACGGTGCGCACCAGACCGGCCCGGGACAACCCGGGCAAGGCGCCGTCCTCGGCGTCCAAGGTCTGGCTTTGCCACCGCACCCCCTCAGTCGAACATGTGTTCTAGCGAGGTGTCAAGCGATCTGCTTGGCGCCCGGCGGCGTGAGCGCGGACGGGTCGGCGAAGAAGGTGACCAGGTCGCGCACCGTGTCGTCGAGCGGGCGCGGCCGGTAACCGAGCTCGCGTTCGGCCTTGCCGTGGTCGACGACCGGGGCGGAGATCAGCGCGCCGAGTGCCGCCCTGGAGACGATGTCGGAGTTGAACAGCTTGCCGATCGGCGCGAGCACGGGGATGACGCCGGACACGAGTTTCGGGGAGATGGCGAACCTGGGGCCGCGTTTGCCGCCGTGGGTCGCGGCGACGCGGCACAGCTCGAGCATCGAGATCATCGACCCGCCGAGCAGATAGTTCTCGCCCGTGCGGCCGTGCTCGCAGGCCAGTGCCAGGCCCGCGGCGACATCGCGCACGTCGACGAGGTCGAATCCGCCGCCGATCATGGCTGGCACCCGCCCGAGGGCCGCGTCCTTGAGCGTCCGGTTGATGCGCGAGAGCGGCTTGCTGTAATCCAGCGGGCCGAAGACGCCGGTGGGATTGCACAGCACGGCGTCGAGTCCCTGGTCGATCACCTTGCGCAGCGCCACCTCGCCCGCCCATTTCGAGCGGTCGTAGACCGGAAGCGCCGGGTCGGTCGAGCGTGGCGCGTTCTCGTCGATCCGGCCGCCGCAGCTGTACTGGTCGAACGCGTGGATCGAGCTGGCGTGCACCATCCGGCGCGCGCCTACCGCCAGCGCCGCTTCGGCGACCACGCGCACGCCCTCGGTGTTCACCCGCCAGGCCAGATCGTTCTTTTCGGCCAGGGTGATCACCGCGACCAGGTGGTAGACCACCTCGGCGCCGTCCAGTGCGGCGCGCATCGACGCCGGATCGAGCACGTCGCCGCGCACCCAGGTGACCCCGGGCGCCGCCGGCTCGGCGGGAACGGCCCGATCGACGGCCGTGACCTGGTGACCGCGCTCGGTGAGGAGGCGGAGCAGATTCGTGCCAAGGTAGCCGGCTGCGCCGGTCACTGCGACCTTCATGGGACAGAGAATATAGAACTTGTTCTAATTTGCAACACGTTCCAGTTCGGTCCGGTCCGCCCGGTCGTGCGGCGCGTTCGGGCTCGAAACATGCCGGTCCGGTCCGCTATATTGAGCGCAACCGTAGCGGCCCTTGCCGATTCGGCAGGGAGCAGGCGGCTCACGAAAACTGCATGACGCGGATCTGTACGACGATTTGGGGGGCAACTCGATGAGTGATCTCTCGGTAGAGACCGAAGCGGTCCGGGCGTTCGCCGCCACGAACGCCGGTATCGCCGGTGATCTCGCGGGGGCGGGCAATTTCGACGCGGTGAAGAACGTTTCGGCGCTCGTCCCGGTCTTCGGCTTGATCGGGGCCGACTACCTGGCGATGTTCGCCGCGGCGCAAGTGTTGCAGGCCAAGGACATCAACGATCTGTCCGCCAAGTACGCCAAGCTGTCCGAATCGGCGTTCAGCGCCGCCGCCGCGTACGACGCCGTGGACTGGTCGAACGCCGGTGCGCTCGGGTCGATCGCGGGCCGGATCGGAGACGCGGTATGAGACCACTGGACAGCGGCCTCATCGCGCCGCAGGACGAGGCGGTCGCGCACGCGGCCGAGCAGAACGTCGCCATCGGCCAGCAGGCCGTGCTGGACGCGCTGCAGCAGACACCGGCCCAGGCGGTGCTCGACCTGCCGCTGCCGCAACTGCCCGAAGACCTTCCCCCCATCGAGCCGCCCGCGTTCGTGCTGTCGCGCAAGATCTCCGAGGATCAGCAGTCGGCCACCGTGCCCGCCGGTCTGCCCGGACTGAACGGCGCGCCGAGCGCCGAGGACGCGCACGGTGTCGCGCATCACGCCTCGGCGCTGCTCGGGGACCCGAACACCGCGTTCGACCAGGTCGCGGCCCCGGCGATCGAGACCGCGCTCGATCAGGCGACCGGCGTGCTGAGCGGCGCGCTCTCCGCCGCGCCGAGCGCGATCGCCAGCACGGTGAACCAGGCGGCGGCCGCGGCAGGATCGCTGCCCGCCTTGCCCGCCGACCCGGTGGCCGCCCTGCTCCAGGGCGTCGCGGTGCCCGCGCTGCCCGGCGTCGACGTGTTGATGAAGCCGATCCTTGACCTGCTGAGCAGTTTCGGCACCGGCGTCATCGGCGCGTTCGACCCGACCGCGATTCTGAGTCAGTCCTCCAAGGTCATCGAGATGGCCATGCAGGTGGGCAAGGGCAGCATGAGCACGGTCGAGCAGCTGTGGCAGAGCCAGGCCGCCCGCAACGCCCAGGCCGCGAGTCAGCAGGCGAACGTGCAGGGACAGGAGACCAGTCAGCGGGGCATCGACATCTCCGAGCTCACGCAGCGGGCGGCCACCGTGGTGCAGCAGGGCAACGCCCAACTGCTCGGCATCGCGTCGTCGTTCGCCACCCAGGCGACCGCGCTCGCGCCGGTGATTCTCACCCCGCCCGCCCAGGCGACGCTGATGGCCTCGGCCACCGAACACCTCGGTCAGGCCGTCGGCGTGGTCAACGCCACCCGCGGCGACCTGGCGGGTAAGACCGCCGAACTCAGTGGCATGGTGCAGCAGCTGGTCGCGCCGGGAGGTGGGCCCGCGCCACAGGAGGTCGCGCAGGCGCTGGCGGAGAACGTCGGGCAACCGATCCTGGAGCAGGCGCAGTCGACCGTTTCGGACACCGCGACCAAGGCGGCAGGCCTGGACTCCGCCGCGCCGGGGACGACGTCGCCGACGACCACGCCGTCGTCGGTGCACAGCACCTCGCACAGTCCCAGCACCAGCCACGGCACGCCCAGCAGTCTGCTCGGCAGCAGCCCGGGCCGTCCCGGCAGCCCGAGCACGTCCTCGGTTCCCAAAGCCAGCGGTCTACCCGGTACCACGGTCCCGCCGATCCGGTCGGTCTCCGGGGTGCCGGGCACGTCGTTCGGTACCGGCACACCGGCCGGGACGACCCCCGCCGGATCGAGCAGCTTCATGGGCGGTCCGGCCGGCGCGGCGGGGCAGCGCGGCAACGACGAGGAACACTCGCGCACGGTGCAGCCTTACTCGAGCCCGACCGGCAACGACGATCTCACCGGCCCGCTGGGCGAGTCGACGCCGGATGTCATCGGCGCGACGCACTCGGACGAGATCATCAGCTCCGACTACGAGCAAGACCAGTTCTGACGCGACGCCGGGGAGATCGGACGCCGCACCCGGCCCGGACGGATCACCTCCTCCGGGCCGGGTGACGGCGAGAGTCTCAGTTGTCCTGCACGAACGAGTCGATCAGCTTCCGGTAGAGGTCGGCGAAACGTTTGCGCGCGGCCTGCTGCTCCGCGCCGAGCCCCTCCGTGGTGTCCGGCGAGTACACCACCAGATGCACGTCGTCGGATGGCGACTGCGGCATGAGGTCGATGATCCGGCTGCTCTGGTCCGTGGCCTTCGGCACGCCGAGGTCCACCGTGGCCAGCGCTTTGGTCTCCGCCAGCGCCGCGCTGAGCACGTCGGACGGGATATGGCCGTCGATCCGCTTCGGCGGAGTCTCCGGGCGACGCTCGGGGGCCACCGCGTCGGGGCTGCTCACCGCGCGGCCGTCGGCGAAGACCTCCAGCTGCGGGCGCAGATCCGTCCGCGCCTGCCAACCGTCCGGAATGGTGGTCAGCGTCAACAGCGCCAGCGGCGCGGCGATCGGCGGTAGCGCACTGGGGCGATCCAGTGCCGGGTCGGCCGTCGCGGCGCCCGAGCCCACCGCGACGATCAGCGTCACAACCAGCAGAACGGCTTTCGTTACTCGCATCGATCCCATCTTCCGGTGCTGTCCGTGTCCGCCTGCGGCGCAGACGAACTGCCGTAGATCATGACAGCGCGCCGGCCCCCGGCGGGAGTCGGCGCGCTGTATCGATCGGATCCGGAGCTAGCGCAGGCCGGACGGGTTGTTCAGGTCCGGCGCCGAGTACGTGTCACAGGCCCGGACCTGACCGGTCCGGTAGCCGGTGAGGAACCACTTCTGTCGCTGCTCGGACGAACCGTGGGTCCACGCTTCGGGATTCACCCGGCCCCGCGCGGCGCGCTGGATGCGGTCGTCACCGACCGCGGCGGCCGCCGACAGCGCGTCGTCGACGTCCTTGTCCGACAACGGTTTCAGGAACGGCTGATCGCTGCCCGGCGCAGGCTGCTTGTCCGCGAAATGCGCCCAGATGCCCGCGTAGCAGTCGGCCTGCAATTCGGTGCGCACCGCGTCGGAGTTCGCCCCGCGTGGATCGCGCTGCGCGCGGCCGATGTCACCGAGCAGGTTCTGGATGTGATGGCCGATCTCGTGCGCCACGACGTATTCCTGCGCGAGCGGGCCGCCGCTGGAACCGAAGCGATCCACCAGTTCCTGGAAGAAGCTGGTGTCGAAGTAGGCGGTCCGGTCGGCGGGGCAGTAGAACGGTCCCACGTCACTGGTGGCGTTGCCGCAGCCGGTCGAGGTGGCTCCGGAGAAGAGCACCACTTTCGGCTGCGCATAGCGTTTGCCCGCCTGCTTCGGCAGCTCGGCCGACCACACGGCGTCCAGGCTCTGCGCGGTGAGCGCCACCCGGCAGTCGACGTATCTGTTGGCGTCCGCGCCGGTCTTGCAGTGGCTCGGCGTGCCAGCCGTGCCCGGCTGGGTCTGGCTCTGATCCTGCGTGCCGGTGAAGTTGCCGAGGATGGATCCGGGGTCTCCGCCCAGCAGCAGCGCCAGCACCAGCACGATGAGCCCGCCCGCGCCGCCGCCCAGCGCGAGCTTGCCGCCCATGCCGGGACCGCCGGACGAAACCCGGTCGGGGTCGATCTGCATGCCCTCGTTGAAGGTCATCGTCGTCGCTTTCTCGCTCGTCCCCCGGGGTCACCCAACCCTCGGTGGTCCGGGCCCCCGGTTCACACTCCCTCGGATACAGCTTGGCACGGGCGGGTCGATATCGGTTTCGTCTCACCGAATGTGTCTCACTACGATGGACTCGCACCTGGTCACACCGCGCCGGTGCCAGAGTCGTCGAAAGGAACCCCGTGCTGCGCACCCACTTGGCTGGTTCGCTGCGAAGCGAGCATGCCGGTCAGACCGTCACTCTCACCGGCTGGGTGGCGCGGCGGCGTGACCACGGTGGGGTGATCTTCATCGATCTGCGTGACGCGTCCGGCGTGGCCCAAGCGGTGTTCCGCGAGGGCGAACCCGCCGCGCAGGCGCACCGGCTGCGCGCGGAGTACTGCGTGCGCGTCACCGGCACCGTCGAACCGCGGCCGAGCGGTAACGAGAACCCGGAACTACCCACCGGCGCCATCGAAGTGAACGTCACCGAACTCGAGGTGCTGAACGAGAGCGCGCCGCTGCCCTTCCAGCTGGACGAGCAGCCCGGCGAGGAAGCGCGCCTGAAGCACCGCTACCTGGATCTGCGCCGCGAAGGCCCCGCGCATGCCATCCGGCTGCGGTCCAAGGTCAACGCGGCCGCCCGCGAGGTGCTCGCCCGCCACGAATTCGTCGAGGTGGAGACCCCGACTCTGACCAGGTCCACCCCCGAGGGCGCGCGCGACTTCGTGGTGCCCGCGCGCCTGCAGCCGGGGAGCTTCTACGCCCTTCCACAGAGCCCGCAGCTGTTCAAGCAGCTGCTCATGGTCGGCGGCATCGAGCGCTACTTCCAGATCGCGCGCTGCTACCGCGACGAGGACTTCCGCGCCGACCGGCAACCGGAGTTCACCCAGCTCGACATCGAGATGAGCTTCGTGCGCCAGGAGGACGTGATCCTGCTGGCCGAGGAGATCCTGGTCGCGCTGTGGAAGCTGATCGGCTACGAAATCCGGACCCCGATTCCGCACATGACCTACGCCGAGGCCATGCGCCGTTTCGGCAGCGACAAGCCCGACTTGCGTTTCGGTGTGGAGATCACCGAGTGCACCGATTACTTCAAGGACACCCCGTTCCGGGTGTTCCAGGCGCCCTACGTGGGCGCGGTGGTGATGCCGGGCGGCGCGAGCCAGCCGCGTCGCCAGCTCGACGCCTGGCAGGAATGGGCCAAGCAGCGCGGCGCCAAGGGCTTGGCGTACGTGCTGGTGAACGAGGACGGCACCCTGGGCGGCCCGGTCGCCAAGAACCTCAGCGAGGCCGAGCGCGACGGCTTGGCCAAGCACGTCGGCGCGGTGCCGGGTGACTGCGTGTTCTTCGCGGCGGGCGCGGCCAAGGCGCAGCGCGCGCTGCTCGGCGC
Organism: Nocardia beijingensis NBRC 16342; assembly: GCF_001612785.1. Taxonomy (GTDB): domain Bacteria; phylum Actinomycetota; class Actinomycetes; order Mycobacteriales; family Mycobacteriaceae; genus Nocardia; species Nocardia beijingensis. The sequence continues at coordinate 192,035 of NZ_BDBC01000019.1, read as the reverse complement.
GGCGCGGGTCGAGATCGCCCGCAAGGTGGGTCTCATCGATGAGGACGCCTGGTCGTTCGTCTGGATCGTCGATGCGCCCTTGTTCGAGCCGACCGTCGAGGCGACCGCCAGCGGCGACGTGGCGGTGGGCCACTCCGCCTGGACCGCGGTGCACCACGCGTTCACCTCGCCGAAGCCGGAGTCGCTGGACACCTTCGACACCGATCCGGGGTCGGCGCTGGCCTACGCCTACGACATCGTCTGCAACGGCAACGAGATCGGTGGCGGCTCGATCCGTATCCACCGCCGTGACGTGCAGGAACGCGTCTTCGACGTGATGGGAATCACTCCCGAGGAGGCGCAGGAGCAGTTCGGCTTCCTGCTGGACGCCTTCGCCTTCGGCGCGCCGCCGCACGGCGGCATCGCCTTCGGCTGGGACCGGGTCACCGCGCTGCTGGCGGGCGAGGACTCGATCCGCGAGGTCATCGCGTTCCCGAAGACCGGCGGCGGCGTCGATCCGCTGACCGACGCGCCCGCGCCGATCAGCGAGCTGCAGCGCAAAGAGGCGGGTCTGGACGTGAAGCCGGAGCAGAAGAAGGGCGAGCACGCCGAGACTGCGTCGTAGCGGGGCGCTCACCCGGACGGTACCTTCTGGTCAGCCACGTCTGCCCGACCGCGAGGAAAACCGTTGCTGCACTTGCGCTTGATCAGCCCGCCGGAGCTCACCGACGCGGTGCTCGCGGTGCTGGCCGCCGATCCCGGGGTCACCCACGTGACCCTGGCCCGCGGCGCCGCGCTGGAGCCGAAGGGTGATCTGGTGCAAGCGGACGTCGCTCGTGAGGCCGCCAACGATGTGCTCGACGACCTGACCGCCCTCGGCGTCTGCCGGACCGGCGGGATGACGCTCACGCCGGTCGAGACGATCCTGTCGGAGGCGGGCGAGCGCGCGGTGCACGAGGCGCCCGGTGATCCGAGCGACGCCGTGGTGTGGGAGGAACTGCTCGCGCAGACGCACGAGGAGTCGAGCCTCAACGCGACGTTCCTGGCGTTCTTGACGATCGCCTGCCTGCTCGCGGCCGTGGGTGTCGCGACCGATTCACCGGTGACCATCGTCGGCGCGATGGTGGTCGGTCCGGAGTTCGGTCCGCTGGCCGCGTTCGCGGTGGCAGCCGCGCGCCGGGATTTCGGGCTCGCTCGCCGCTCGGCCGTCGCGCTCGCGGTCGGGTTCCCGGTGGCGATGGTGGTCACCTTGCTCGCGACGCTGGCGTGGGAGCAGGTCGGCTGGATCACCATGGACGGCGTGAGCAGCGTCGAGCAGGTCGACTTCATCTATCAGGTTGGCCCGTTCTCCCTGGTCGTCGCGCTGCTCGCGGGCGCGGCAGGCATGCTCTCGCTGGTGACGGCGAAGTCGGCCGCGCTGGTCGGGGTGTTCATCTCGGTGACCACCGTGCCCGCGGCCGGCTTCGCCGTGGTCGCGGCGACCTTGGGGGAGTGGCGGGTGGCGTTCCTGTCGGCGGGTCAGCTGGCGGTGAACATGGCGGGCATCGTCGTGGCCGGGATCATCGTGCTCCAGCTCCGGCCGCGCGCGGGCAGCGAGGCCGGTCCGGTGGAACGGTTCAAGCACTGGATCGGTATGCGCTCACCGATCGAGAAGCGAGCATCCGTCACGCCGCGGCGACGACGCCTCCGGTGAGCACTCGGTAGGCGTAGGTCACCGCGATCACGGCGACGGGGCCCGCGATCAGCAGGCCGAGACCGCACAGCAGCAGCCCGAGGAAGGTGATCACCACCACCGCCAGCGTGAGCAGGAGCACCTGCCACGCGTTGGTGACCACCAGCGTGAAGCTGGACTTCAGCGCTTCGAAGGGACCTTGGTCCTGATCGACGACGAAGTGCAGCGAGAACACGCACAGCACCCCCGCGATCAACCCGGGCAGCAAGCACAGCGCCGACCCGAGGAAGGTCAGCGTGAACGCCAGCAGCGCGGTGAGCAGCACGTTGCCTGCGTTGACGAATCGGAAGTAGGCGCCGAAAGGCGGTGGGGTGCCATCGGTTTCGTACAGCGCGCCACGCACCATCGCGGCTTGCAGCAGCCATATCGCGGCCATGACCGCCAGGAAGACGAGCAGCAGCGGCAGCATCGTCGTGGGGTCGGCGACCTGCACGACGAGCACGAACGCCAGGTAGATCACCAGGCCCACCGCGGTCACCCCGAGCCACGGCCCCGGATTGGACCGGAATCGCGCCCAGCCGTAACTGAGCGCCCGGCCCACATCGAGCGTGGCCGGACCGGTGGGCACCTGCTGGTAGCCGTAGACCGGCTCCTGGGCGGGCGCCGGACCGGAGGGCGCCCAGCCCGGCCCGGTGCCTTGCGGGCCGTACCCGGGGTGGCCGATGCCGCCAGGTGGGATCTGCTGCGGCGGTTCGTTGCCGTAGTGCGCCGCGCCGTGGCCCTCGTGCTGCGGGTATCCGGCCGGGCCTGCCATCTCGTGGGGGGCATGCCCCGTCCCGGGGCCGGAAGCCTGCGGACCCGGGCTCTCGTGCTGCCCCGGCCGCGCCGCGAAGCGTGCGTCGTCGTTCTGGGAGGGAGCGCCGCCAGCTGATTGTTTGGGTGCGGGAGGCGGGGTTTCGGTCATGCGTAGACCTTTCCACTCAACTGGTTTGCGGTGTGGCGCAGGGCAGTTGACGATGAGAAAACCGGACGTGTGCGGAGGTGTCAAGCGACCGGCGGAGGCCGTCCGGCCGCGCCGCGGACACGCCGAGCGACGCGGAAAGGTTGTGTAACCGCTCGCTAGAAGTGACCACGAGCGAGTACTTTGAGAGGCGATGACCGCACTATTGGCCGAACGCGCCGCCGAAGTCGTGTCCGCAGCGCAACAGTTGCTCACAAAGCGAATGGGTGCTCCGGTAAAGCTGAGCGATCCGATCGAACTCAGCGGTAGTGGTAGGACGACGGTCCTACGTGTGCGTGTAGCGGAGAACGCCTTCTCGTTGCCGCGAACCCTGATCATCAAGCAGGTTCGCGGCGCCGCCCAGGAACGCCGGACCAGCGGCTTGGCGCCCGGGGTGGCCAGCATCGACTCGGCGTTCCTGCGTGAGACGGTGTCCTATCAGTTCACCACCGCGCTGAGCCGGGAGCACCGGCCGGGCGCGTACCTGATCGCTCACAGCCTTCCCGACCGTCTGCTGATCCTCAGCGATCTCGGTGAGAACTCCCTGCTGACCGCCGTGCTCCGCTCCGGCGCCGAGCCCGCCACCCGCAACGCCTTGATGGCGTTCGCCCAGGCGTTGGGCCGGATGCATGCCGCCACGGTCGGGCGCGAAGCCGACTTCGTCGCGTTGCTGCGCCGGGTCGACGTGGTGCACCGGGTCGACGGCATCGCCCAGCAGGCCGAGTCGGCGATCGCCGAGGTGCCCGGCCTGCTCCAACGCGAGCTCGGCATCGAAGTGCCCGGCGAGATCGCCGAGCGCATCGTGCGCGGCAACCGCCTGTACTCGGCGGGCCGCTTCCGCGCGTTCAGCCCGTCGGATCTCTGCCCGGACAATGTGATCTTGAACGAGGAGGGCGCTCGCTTCCTCGACTACGAGTGGGGCGGGTTCCGCGACGCCACCCTGGACATCGCCTACGCGCTGGTGTCCTTCCCCGGCTGCCTGTGCGATCTCGAGCTCTCGCGCGAGCGCGCCCGGCAGATGGTGGAGGCATGGCGGGCGGAGGTCGTCGGCGTGTGGCCGGCGCTGGCCGACGACGACCAGCTGGACGAACGCATCCTGGAAGCCCGGCTGATCTGGGTCTGGCTGTCCACCTATTGGTTCCTGCCCGCCGACCACACGCGCATCGCCGCGGCGAGGGAGCACGGGCTCTCGGTGCCGCGCTCGGCGGCGCTGATCAACCGCTGGGCCGCGCTCGCCGAAGACGCGCGGTGCACGGGAGACGACATCGTGGGGGATTTCGCCGAGGACGTCTCGGCGCGGCTCGAAGAACGCTGGGGCGAGTAGGCCCGCGCCGGGCAGCCGCTGCACCCGGCTCGGCCGCCGGTGACACGCCCGGCTCTGCGCCGGTCTCCACTCGATTGTCGAGGTCGTTGCGCGCAGCGGGCGCGCCGAGTTCCGCCCGTGCATCGCGCGCGTAGCCGCTACCAGCGGACGGCGCGCGATGCACGGGCGGAGAGTGATCGCCCACGGCGCTCAGGCGAGCGGGACCTGCCTCGGCTCGATCCGGCCCCCGGAGCGGACGGCGAACGACGCGCCATAGCGAACCCCTGAGTTCGGGTCCGCCACGTCCAGCAGGTAGTACCAGTCCATCTGCGCCTGGTCCGCGGTGACCTCCAGGACGCCGTAGCCGTGCGCGTCCAGCTCGACGTAACGCAGGTGGTGGTTGACCGTCTTGATCGATTCGGCGATCGGAGCGGAGTTCGCCCGGAGCATGTCGCCGATGCTGGTCGAGGTCACCGACGGCACCACGAACTCGGCGCCGGCCGTCGCGCCGCCCGGGTAGCCCGCCGCGTCCAGGGGTAGATCGGCGGCCCAGGAGGAGTGGATGTCCCCGGTCAGGAACAGCACGTCGGAGATCTGCTGGTCGACGATCGCGCGGAACAGCCGGGTGCGGTCGGCGGTGTAGCCGTCCCACTGGTCGCCGTTCAACGAGGGGCCGGACTGCGGGAGGCCCATGGTGCTGGTGATCGCCGCCGTGGTGGCGGGCTCGAGCGGCGGGAACACCAGCGGGGCGATCATGACCGAGTTGCCCACCAGCTTCCACCGCACCGGGGCGGAGGCCAAGCCCGCGGTCAGCCATTCCATCTGCGCCTTGCCGGTGATGGTGCGCGCCGGGTTGTCGGCCTCGCGCCAGTTCGCCCCCGGCTTCGCCTCCTGGTCGCGGTAGCTGCGCAGATCGAGCATGGCGAGTTCGGCCAGGGTGCCGAAGCGCAACCTGCGATAGATCCGCACATCGGCGCCGGAGCCGGACGCGCGGACCGGCATCCACTCCAGGTAGGCCCGCGCGGAGGCGGCGCGCCGGTCGGCCCAGTTGCCCTCGGTGGCGGGATCGTGGTTGTTCGCGCCGCCGGACCAGGAGTTGTCCGCGGATTCGTGGTCGTCCCAGGTGCAGATGAACGGCATTGCGGCGTGCAGGCCGAGCAGATCAGGGTCGGTCTTGTACTGGGCGTGGCGGATGCGATAGTCCGCCAGGCTGACGACCTCGTTGGCCGGATCGTGCGGGCGCACGCTGCCGGTGCGGCCGCCGTACTTGCCGCGGCCGTACTCGTAGATGTAGTCGCCCAGGTGCACGATCGCGTCCAGGTCGGTCCGAGCGGCCAGATGGCGGTAGGCGCCGAAGTAGCCCGCCTCCCAATTCGCGCACGACACCACGCCGAATCGAAGGCGGTCCGGCGTGTCGGTGGCGGCGGGCGCGGTCCTGGTGCGGCCCACCGGCGAGGTCTGGCCGAGGGCGCTGAACCGATAGAAGTACTCGACGCCGGAAGCCAGGCCGGAAACGTCGACCTTGACCGTGTGGTCGGCGTCCGCCGAGGTCGTCACGGCGCCGGACGCGGCGATCGAGACGAACCGCTCGTCCGCGGCGATCTCCCACCGCACCGTCGCCGGGTCACCCAGGCCCGAGCCGGGCGCCGCGTCGTCGGAAACGGTGACGCGGGTCCAGATGATCACGCCGTCGGGCAGCGGGTCTCCCGAGGCGACGCCGTGCCGGAACACCGGTGTGGCGGCTTCCGCGCGCCCGGTGGCCAGCACCACGGCGGCGGTGGCGGCGGCGCTGCCCTGGAGCAGCGCGCGGCGGGCGAAGCGCGAGGTGGACGAGGGATCTGAAACGGATGCGTTTTCAGTCACGGGTACCGATCCCATCCGAAGTACCGGCGACACGCAACTCCGCGGGCCGATCGCGGTGGCGACAGCGAGGGCGCGCAACGGCATGTCCGCGCTGTCGGTGCGCCTGGGTAACGTTTCCCTCCGTGAGCGATGGTTTGTTCGACGTGCCCGGAGCCGCGGTGCCCCCGGAGCATTCGATCGACACTGTTGTGCGCAGGGACGCGGGCGCGCCGCTGGCCGTGCGGATGCGCCCTGCCGCGCTGGAGGAAGTGGTCGGCCAGCAGCATCTGCTCGGACCCGGCTCGCCGCTGCGCAGGTTGATCGAGGGTTCTGGCGCCGCGTCGGTGCTGCTGTACGGCCCGCCCGGCACCGGGAAGACCACGCTCGCCTCGCTCATCTCCCAGGCCACCGGCCGCCGGTTCGAAGCGCTCTCGGCACTCTCGGCCGGGGTCAAAGAGGTGCGCGCGGTCATCGACATGGCGCGGCGCAGACTGTCGGCGGGCGAGCAGACCGTGCTGTTCATCGACGAGGTGCACCGCTTCTCCAAGACCCAGCAGGACGCCCTGCTCGCCGCGGTGGAGAACCGCATCGTCCTGCTGGTCGGCGCGACTACAGAGAACCCGTCGTTCTCGGTGGTGTCGCCGCTGCTGTCGCGCTCGCTGGTGCTGCAGCTGCGGTCGCTGACCGACGCCGACATCAAGGAGGTGCTCGGCCGCGCGATCAGCGATCCACGCGGGCTCGGCGGCGAGTACACCGTGACCGAGGCCGCGCTCGACCACATCGTCCGGATCGCGGGCGGCGACGCCCGCCGCGCGCTGACCGCCCTGGAAGCGTCGGCGGAATCCTCGCTCGACGGCACCGTCGACGTGGACCTGGTGGAGGCCAGCGTGGACAAGGCCGCGGTTCGCTACGACCGCGCGGGCGATCAGCACTACGACGTGATCAGCGCGTTCATCAAGTCCATCCGCGGATCGGACGTCGACGCCGCGCTGCACTACCTGGCCCGCATGCTGAGCGCGGGGGAGGACCCGCGCTTCATCGCGCGGCGGCTGATGATCCACGCGAGCGAGGACGTCGGCATGGCCGACCCGATGGCGTTGCAGACCGCGACCGCCGCCGCGCAGGTGGTGCAGCTGGTCGGCCTGCCCGAAGCCCGCCTCGCGCTCGCGCAGGCCACGATCCACCTGGCCACGGCCCCGAAGTCGGGCGCCGTGGTGGCCGCGATCGGCGCCGCCATGGCCGACGTCGCGGGGGGCAAGGCGGGTCCGGTCCCGCCCCACCTGCGCGACGGCCACTACCCCGGCGCGGCGGCGCTGGGCAACGCGCAGGGCTACAAGTACCCGCACGACGACAAGGACGGCGTGCTCGCCCAGCAGTACCCGCCCGACGAACTGGTCGGCGTCGACTACTACCACCCCACCGACCACGGCCACGAACGTGAGATCGGCCCCAGGGTCGACAAACTGCGCCGCATCGTCCGCGGCTGACCGCTCTCCGGGCCACGCCGAGCTCCCTGGTCGATGAATATTCGCGTGCGCGGCACCGGTAGGCTGGGTATTCGTGCAGACCCACGAGATTCGACGGCGTTTCCTGGACCATTTCCTCCGTGCCGGCCATACCGAGGTGCCCAGCGCCTCGCTGATCCTGGCCGACCCGAACCTGCTGTTCGTCAACGCGGGCATGGTCCAGTTCAAGCCGTACTTCCTGGGTCAGGAGGCGCCGCCGTACCCGCGGGCGACCAGCGTGCAGAAATGCGTGCGGACGGGCGACATCGAAGAGGTCGGCGTCACCACGCGGCACAACACGTTCTTCCAGATGGCGGGGAACTTCTCCTTCGGTGACTACTTCAAGGAGGGGGCGATCACCCTCGCCTGGGAGCTGATCTCCAAGCCGCAGGACGAGGGTGGTTACGGGTTCGATCCCGAGCGTATCTGGGTCACCGTGTACCAGGACGATCCGGAGGCCGCCGAGATCTGGAAGCGGGTCGCCGGCATCCCCGAGGAGCGCATCCAGTTCCGCGACGGCAAGGACAACTACTGGGACATGGGCGTGCCCGGCCCCGGCGGCCCCTGCTCGGAGATCTACTACGACCGCGGTCCCGAGTACGGCCGCGACGGCGGGCCGGTGGCCGACGAGGACCGTTACCTGGAGATCTGGAACCTGGTGTTCATGCAGGACGTCCGCGGTGAGCTGAGCCCGAAGCTCGGGCACCCGCCGGTCGGATCGCTGCCGAAGAAGAACATCGACACCGGTATGGGGGTCGAGCGCATCGCGCTGCTGCTGCAGGGCGTGGACAACGTCTACGAGACCGACCTGTTGCGCCCGATCATCGACAAGGCCGAGGAGCTGACGGGACGCTCCTACGGCGTGCAGCACGAGGACGACGTGCGCTTCCGCGTGATCGCCGACCATGCCCGCACCGCCGCCATGCTGATCGCCGACGGCGTGAACCCGGGCAACGACGGCCGCGGATACGTGCTGCGCCGCCTGCTGCGCCGCATCGTGCGCTCGGCCCGCCTGCTCGGCGCCGAGAAGCCGGTGATGAGCGAGTTCATGAAGGTCGTCAGCGACCTGATGGCCCCGTCATACCCCGAGCTGGCCACCGATTTCCGCCGCATCGAGACCGTCGCGGTCGGCGAGGAGACGGCGTTCCTGAAGACGCTGAACACCGGCTCCACCCTGTTCGACAACACCGCCGCCGCGGTGAAGGCGCAGGGCGGCAGCACGATCGCGGGATCGGACGCGTTCACCCTGCACGACACCTACGGCTTCCCGATCGATCTGACGCTGGAAATGGCCGCCGAGGCCGGGTTGTCGGTCGACGAGGACGGCTTCCGCGCGCTGATGGCCGAGCAGCGCCAGCGGGCCAAGGAGGACGCCCAGGCGCGCAAGCACGCCCACGCCGATCTGACGATCTACAAGGAACTCGTCGACCGTGGCGCCACCGAGTTCACCGGCTTCGACGAGCTGACCTCGGAGGCCACCGTGCTCGCCCTGATCGCCGACGGCGTCCGGGTGCCCGCGGCGACCGCGGGCCAGGACGTCGAAGTCATCCTGGACCGCAGCCCGCTCTACGCCGAGTCCGGCGGCCAGATCGCCGACCGCGGCTCCATCACCGCCTCCTCGGGCCTGAAGCTGCGCGTCAACGACGTGCAGAAGATCGCGAAGAAGCTGTGGGTGCACAAGACCACGGTGGAGCACGGCCAGATCACCGAGGGCGACGTCGTGCTCGCCCAGACCGACCCGGCCTGGCGGCGCGGCGCCACACAGGGGCATTCCGGCACGCACATGGTGCATGCCGCCCTCCGGCAGGTGCTCGGCCCGAACGCCGTGCAGGCCGGTTCGCTGAACAAGCCGGGCTATCTGCGTTTCGACTTCAACTGGCAGGGCCAGCTGTCCGAGCAGCAGAAAGCCGACATCGAGGCCGTCTCCAACGACGCGGTGGGCGCCGACTTCCCGGTGAACACCTTCGTCACCGATCTGCCCAAGGCCAAGCAGATGGGCGCGCTGGCGCTGTTCGGCGAGAACTACGGCAACGAGGTGCGCGTGGTGGAGATCGGCGGCCCGTTCTCGATGGAGCTGTGCGGTGGCACGCACGTGCAGCATTCCTCGCAGATCGGTCCGATCACGGTGCTCGGCGAGTCGTCGGTCGGCTCCGGCGTGCGTCGCGTGGAAGCCTTCGTCGGCTTGGATTCCTACCAGTACCTGGCCAAGGAGCGCGCGCTGCTGGCCGGTGTCGCCTCCGCGCTGAAGGTTCCCTCCGAAGAGGTGCCCGCGCGCGTAGAGCAGCTGGTGGAGCGGCTCAAGGTGGCCGAGAAAGAGCTCGAGCGCACGAAGATGGCCGCCGTGCTGTCCGCGGCGGGCAGATTCGTCGACGAGGCCGAGCGGATCGGCCGGCTGCTGCTGGTCGCCGTGGCCGCGCCGGAGGGCGTCGCCGCGGGCGACCTGCGCACGCTGGCCACCGACATCCGCGGCCGGTTCGGTAGCGAGCCCGCCGTGGTGGTGCTGCTCGGCAACGCCGACGGCAAGGTGCCGTTCGTGGTGGCGGTGAACAAGCCCGCTCAGGAGCTCGGCATCAAGGCGGGCGATCTGGTCGGCAGCTTCGGCCCGAGCATCGCGGGACGCGGCGGCGGCAAGCCGGAGATGGCGCAGGGCGCGGGCTCGGACCCGTCCGGCATTCCGGCCGGCCTGGCCGCGGTCCGCGCGCGGGTGGCCGAACTCGCCGGGTGATGGGCGACCCAGCGGAACCGGAGCGGTCGGCGCAGCGCGGCGCCGACCGGCCGCATCCGGCCACCGACCCCGGTCGGGGCAGGCGGATCGGCGTCGACGTCGGCAGTGTCCGGATCGGGGTCGCCGCGAGCGATCCCGACGGGATTCTCGCGACCCCGGTGGAGACCGTGCCGCGCGCGAAACAGTCTCGGCGATCGGCTCCCGCACCCGATATCGAAAGAATTGCCGAAATTGTGCGGGAGTACGAGGCAGTCGAGGTAATCGTGGGATTGCCGCGAACATTACGCGGGGAGAAAGGCACTGCCGCTACGCTGGCCAGCGCATTCGCTGAGCGATTGCGGGCTGCTGTCGGGTCGGTGCCGGTCCGGCTTTCCGACGAACGTTTGACTACGGTGTCAGCTGCACGTGCATTGCGGGACAGTGGAGTTCGCGCGCGTGGCCAGCGGCAGGTGATCGATCAGGCGGCGGCCGTGTCGATCCTGCAAGGATGGTTGGACGAACGGAGTGCGGTGTTGAGGTCGGTGGAAGCGGGACGTGCTGCGTCGCCCGGGGACGATGCATGACGGATCGGTGGGCGCGGGCCGAGGAACTGTTCCGACAGCGCGAAGCTGATCGGCGTTACCGGAGAGACGACCGGGCCTGGGGCGAGTACGACGGTGACCGATACGACGACTACGACGACGACACGACCGTCATCCCCCGCTACGTCGACGACGAGGAGGAGCCCGAGCCCGCACCGCCACCACCGCCCCCGCGGCGTGGCGGACAGCGCCCGAGGGCCGCGCGGGCGGAAGCGCCGCGCCGCTCGAAGCGCGCTGACTCCGACCGCGCGGAGTCGACACGCGCCGAGCCCGAACGCTCCGGCCGCTCACAGCGCGGCAAGCGCTCCCGGGTCGCCTCGCGTAAGGCCGCCGAGCGCAAGAAGCGCCGCCGCACCCTCTGGGTCGTCGCGGGCGTCTTCGTCCTGCTCTTCGCCGGCGCCGTCGTCTTCGCCGGGATGAAGCTGATCGGCAGTCTGGCTCCGCCGAAAGACTTCGCCGGGCCGGGGGGACCGCTGGTGGTGGTGCAGGTGCATCCCGGCGACACCTCGCAGCAGATCGCCGCCACCATGGTGGAGCGCGGTGTCGTGGCCAGCACGGGTGCGTTCTTCCAAGCGGCCGTGCGCAATTCGAACATGAACTCGGTGCAGCCCGGCTTCTACGCGATCCCCAGCCAGAGCCCCGCCGCTGAGGCGGTGGCGACGCTGGTCAGCAAGCAGTCCAGGGTCGGCAATCTGGTCGTCTCCGAGGGGCGGCTGCTGCACGACCAGCACGACATGAACACCGGCGGGCGCTATGACGGGATCTACCGCAAGATCGCGGAAGCCAGCTGCATCGGCACCGGCGCCAACCAGAAGTGCGTGACCTACGAACAGCTCGATGCCGCGGGCGCGAGCCTGGACCTGGCCGCGCTCGGGGTGCCCGCGTGGGCGATGCAGGGTGTCAAGGACTGCCCGGACCGGACGAGGCAGCTGGAAGGCCTCATCGCCGCGGGTACTTGGGATTTCGATCCCAGCGCCACACCGCAGGAGATCCTGCGGCAGTTGGTGACCGCGAGCGCGAAGAGCTACGAATCCACCGGACTGCTGCAATCCGGCGCCGACACGAAACTGACGCCGTATCAGACGCTGGTGGCCGCCTCGCTGGTGGAACGGGAGGCGCAACCCCAAGACATGGGCAAAGTGGCGCGGGTGATCGTGAACCGGCTGCGGGCCGATCAGATGCTGCAGTTCGACTCGACGGTGAACTACGCCTTGGATCGCACCGAGGTGGCGACCACCGACGCCGACCGCGCGCAGGAAACCGCCTGGAACACCTACGCGATGCGCGGTCTGCCCAAGACTCCGATCGCCGCGCCGTCGTTGAACGCCTTGCGTGCCATGGAGAATCCGGAGGCGGGGCCGTGGCTGTACTTCGTCACCGTCGACAAGCAGGGCACCACCCTGTTCACCGACGACTATCAGGAGCATCTGCGCCTGATCGCGCGGGCGCAGCGCAGCGGCATCCTCGACAGTTCCAAGGACAGCGGTGGGCGCTGATCGCAAGGCGGCGGTGCTCGGCAAGCCGATCGCGCACTCGCGATCGCCACAGCTGCATCTGGCCGCGTATCGCGCGCTCGGACTGGACTGGAGTTACGAGCGCATCGAATGCTCCGCAGAGCAGCTGCCGGGGCTCGTCGACGGACTGGGGCCGGAATGGGTCGGGCTTTCGGTGACCATGCCGGGCAAGGAAGCCGCGCTGGCCTACGCGGACGAGCGCACCGACCGGGCCGTGCTGGTCGGATCGGCCAACACCCTGGTCCGTAGCGAGGCGGGCTGGCTGGCCGACTGCACCGATGTGGACGGCGTGCTCGGCGCGCTGCGCGGCGGCGGTGTCACCGACCTGACCGATGGCGTGGTGCTGGGCGCGGGCGGCACCGCGCGGCCGGCCCTGCTGGCGTTGTCGGAGCTGGGCGCGAAGTCGGTGACCGTGGTCGCCCGCGACGCCGGACGGGCGCGCGGCGCGCTGGAACTCGCCGAGCGGCTGGGCATGGTCGCGTCGCTGGCCGGATTCGACGCCGCGGCGCTGCACGGGATCTGCGCGGCGGCAGGAGCCGTGGTGAGCACCATTCCCGCCACGGCGGCCGCGGTCGTCGCCCCCGCGGTGGCCGAGGCGCCGGTGGTGCTCGACGCGATCTACAACCCCTGGCCGACCCCGCTGGCCGAGGCGGTGGCTCGGGCCGGGCACACGGTGGTCAGCGGTCTGCAGATGCTGCTGAATCAGGCGTACGGGCAGGTCGAGCTGTTCACGGGGCAGCCTGCGCCGCGCGCGGAGATGGCGGCGGCGCTGGACGAGGGGCCGCGATAACCCGCGGCACCGGAACCCGCTGCCACGGGCGGTGGTGCCGCGGCGCTTAGCATCGTCTCATGAGCGACGTGACCGAGTTTCCCGTCCAATCCGCGCGCACGCAGCGCTTCACGCTGGGCGTGCCGCGTAACTGCGCGGTCGCTCCGGACGGGCGTCATGTGGTCTTCCTGCGTTCGGGGTCGGGCACCGACTCCGTCACGTCGCTGTGGGTACGCGACGTCGAGACCGGCGTGGAGCGGCTGGTCGCGGATTCGGCCGAACTGCTGGGTGCGCGAACGCATACCAGTTCGGCGCGCGAACGGGCGTTGCGCGAGCGGGCGCGCGAGGCCGCCACCGGAATCGTCCGGTACGCCACCGACGCCGCGGTGTCGAAAGTGGTCTTCGTCCTGGCGGACACGCTCTATGTGGCCGGTGTCGATACCGGTGCGGTCGATGAGTACAAGCTCGAGGGACCGATTTTCGATCCCCGGCTGTCGCCGGACGGACGCTTGGTCGCCTACGTGTCGGGGCCGACGGTGCGGGTGTTCGACATCGACGGCGCCACCGATCACGTCGTGATCGGCGGTGGCGACGACACCAGGCAGTACGGTCTGGCGGAGTTCATCGCGGCCGAGGAGATGGGCCGGGATCGCGGCTTCTGGTGGTCCCCCGATTCCGGGCGCCTGCTGATCGCCGGTATCGATGAGGCGCCGGTGGGCCGTTGGTGGATCGCCGATAGCCGCAATCCGGAGCAGCCACCCACCGAACTCGCCTACCCGGCCGCCGGGACGGCGAATGCGGATGTCACCGCGCACCTGGTCGATCTGAACGGCGATCGAGTCGACATCGACTGGGATCGGGACGCCTACCCGTATCTGGCGCGGGTGGACTGGACCGCAGGTCAGCCGCCGCTACTGCTGGTCCAGAGCCGTGATCAACGGACGCAGCGTCATCTGACGGTCGATGTCGAGACCGGCCGGACCGACCTCGTCGCCGCCGAAACCGATGACGTCTGGCTCGAACTGATCGCCGGTGTGCCCGCCCGCACACCGGCGGGGCGGCTGGTCCGCGTTCGCGACGACGCGACGACGCGGGCGCTGTTCGTCGACGACGAGCAGGTGACCGCGCCGGACCTGCACGTGCGGGCGGTGCTCGACGTGCGCGACGACGACATCTTGTTCACCGCCTGCGAGACCGCATCCCCCCGGCACAGCGAGATCGGGGAAATCCACGTGTACCGCTGGGGTCGCGACGGAACGATCCGGCTGACGAGCGAGCCAGGGGTCCACTCCGCCACCCGCGGTGGTGATGTCATCGTCGTGCGCTCCAACACGCTCGCCGGCACAGACACTCGGACGCGAATCCTGCGCGGTGACACCGTCCTCGGTGAAATCCAGGCTTTCGCCGCAGCGCCGGTGCTGACCGCCCGGCCACAGTTGCAGTTGGCCGGAGCACAGCACAATCCCGCCGCGGTGCTGCTGCCGACCGGGTATTCCGGCGAAGATCCACTTCCGGTGCTCCTCGATCCGTACGGCGGCCCGCACGGGCAACGGGTGCTGTGCGACCAGCGCGCCTATCTGGAAGCGCAATGGCTGGCCGACAAGGGATTCGCGGTGATCGTGGTCGACGGTCGCGGCATGGCCTGTCAGAACCCGCGGCGGCAGCGGCTCGTGGCCGCTGACCTGGCCGGAACTCTCGATGACCAGGTCGACGCGCTCGGTGCGCTCGCCGCGCGCTACCCGCTGGATCTGAGCAGGGTCGCGATCCGCGGGTGGTCCTTCGGCGGCTATCTCGCGGCGCTGGCCGTGCTGCGGCGGCCCGATGTGTTCCACGCGGCGATCGCGGGTGCGCCGGTCACCGACTGGAGCCTGTACGACACGCATTACACCGAACGGTATCTGGGCCACCCGGATCAGCGGCCGGAGGTCTACGCCGCTAACTCCTTGGTCACGGCGTCCGGTCTCGCGGCGTCCGCCGAGCCCACCCGGCCGCTGCTGCTGATCCACGGGCTGGCGGACGACAATGTCGTCGCCGCGCACACCTTGCGACTGTCGGCGGCGCTGCTCGCCGCGGGCCGTCCGCACGAGGTGCTTCCGCTGTCGGGCGCGACGCACAAGCCGACGGACGAACGAGTCGTGGCCAACCTGTTGCTCCATCAGCTCGACTTCCTGCGACGTTCGCTCGGTTGCTGAAATACCTGGTAGAAGGTGATTCGAGCGACGAAAACGTGGACCGGGGATACCATGGCATGATGCGCGAGCGGGATGTTGCGGCCTACTCGAGAAACATTCTCGAATCGGTGTGGTCGGTCACCCCCGACGCCGCGATCGAGGCGGGAAGGCTACCTCCGGTCCTGTGGGAGGACCCGACGCAGGGTGGTCGCGAGGCTGTGCGGGATCGTATCGAGCTGTTGCTGAAGGACCTCGATCAATTCGATAGCGACAGCGCCTCCGCGGATCTGCGCGCCGCGATGCGATTCCATCTCCTGTCCGCCGCCTCGCTCGTGACCTCGCGCGACATCTCCGAACTCAACCACATGACCGGCCCGGTCGCTCGGCTCAGCTGGGCGTCGCGCTCTTGGCCGCAGCGCGAGGACCCGCGGTTCGACTCGTATGTCGAGCGGCTGCGGGCTTTCCCCGCCTATGTGTCCGATCTGGTCCGGGAGATCAGGGCCGCGAGCGAGACCGTTCGGGGTTCGGCGCCGGTGCTGCACGCGTTCGTCAGCCAGGTCGACACCCTTTTCGCGACCCGCGCCTCTGGTCCCGACCCGCTGCTGCACGGCATGACCGCCGCTCGCGAGCAGGGGAATTCGGTCGCCGGGATGTCGCCGGAGGTCGTCGAGCGGGTCTATCAGGCGTTGGCGGAGCTGCGTTCGGTGGCCGTCGCGGAACTCGTGACGGCCGTGCCCGCCGCGCCGTGGGCGTTCGCGCCATCGGGTCAGGACCGCTACCGCGAGGCGATCTTTCGTGGCACCAGCGTGCCGCTGTCGCCCGAGCGCCTCGAAGCCATCGGCCTGGAGCTGTTGCGCGCCACCGAGACCGAGTTCACCGCGCTCGCCGGCCGGGATTTCGCGCGAGAGCTCATTCCCGGCGACGAGATCATGCGGCGCTTCGCCGACGCGCACGAGCTGTTGACCTCGGCCAGCCGGGTGCTGGTCGAGCGGTGGCCGATGGCGCAATGCCAGGTCGAACCGATGCCGGAGACCAACGCGTCGACGGGTCCGCCCGCGTTCTACGGCCCGTCGTCCTATCGCAACGGACGACCCGGCTCGCTGTTCGTCAATGCCATGCTGCCGACCTCGACGAGGTTGTCGGAAGTGCTACCGCTCGCGATGCACGAAGGCGTTCCCGGCCATCACCTGCAGATCGCGCTTCTCGACGAGAACGATGCGGTGCCCGAGGTGCTTCGGCTGCTTCCGGTCAACGCCTTCACCGAGGGATGGGCGGTCTACGCCGAAACCCTCCACACCGAAATGGGTCTCGAGCTCAGCGAGCTCGACCGGCTCGGCCTGCTGATGCATCAGCGCTGGCGGGCCGCGCGACTGGTGACCGATGTGGGTCTGCATGTGCGGGGCTGGAGCGTGGAGCAGGCCGTGGAATTCATGGCGCGGCACACTCTCCAGGACGTCGGCCAAGTCCGCAAAGAAGTCGTGCGATATCTGGCCTGGCCCGGTCAGGCGCTGGGCTACGCGGTCGGTGCGCGCGCGATCGCGAACCACATCCGCGAGATGGCCGGTTCGGGCGCGACGCTCGCCGCGGCCCATACGGCCCTGTTGGACCGCGGCTCCCTGCCACTCACCGCGCTGACCGGATACGACCGGAATTGACGAACGGGGGCGATCATGCCGGATCGGTACAGCCTTGCCGACTGGTTTTCCCGAACGCTCGCGCCCCTGCTCGGCGTGGTCGGCGATCTCGCCGACCCGTCCCCGGCGCCGGATGGGCGCCACATCGCTTGTACCGGAGTGGTGCAGCGCGGGCTGGGGTGCCCGCCCGAGAAGCGCTTGTACCTGATCGATCCGGAGCGGCGGTCGCTGCGCGAGTTGCCCGGTGATCGGCAGGTCCACGGGGCGGCGACATGGTCTCCCGACAGCGGCCGGTTGGCGGCGATTCGGGAGTCGGATGCCTCGGACGCCCACCAGTTGTGGATCATCGAGCCGGACGCGAGCCGGGAAGGCAGAGCATTGCCGCTGCCCGGGTGGGCCGAATATGTGGAGTGGTCCCCCGACGGCCGAAGGATTTTGATCGGCGTCGCACCCGACGGCGTCGATCGAGCGGGTGCGCTGGGGTCCGACCGGGTCGGAAAGACGGCCCCGGATTCGGACGCCGTGCCGACCACTACGCGATGGTTAGCGCTGCTCGACCCGGTCACCGGGGCGTGGGAGCGGGTCAACTCGCCCGGTCTCAACGTCTGGGAGGCCGGCTGGTGCGGCCCCGACGCGCTCGTCCTGCTGGTGTCCGACGACGCCTCCGAGGATTCGTGGTACAGCAGCCGTGTCATCCGGCTGGCGCTGGAATCCCGTGCGACCGAACTGCTGTATCGGCCGGTGCCCGAGTTCGGTTCGTCGCCGCAACTCGGTTGGCTCACCGCATCGCTCGACGGGAGATGGGTCGGCCTGATCGAGGGGGTCTGCAGTGATCGCGGGCTGGTCGCGGGCGATGTGCGGGTACTCGATCTCGTTACCGGTGCCAGCGCGTCGTTCCCAGCGGGTTTCGACGCGACCTCGCTGGCTCGGTCGGACCACGGCCGATTCGTAGCGGCAGGCTTGCGGGGACCGTGCAATGTCGTCGCGACCATCGACGCCACGACGCAGCGCATCCAAACTTTGTGGGAGGGTAGCGATTTCCTCGGCGGTGCCCGCCGCTTCCCGAAAGTGGTTGTCGGCGGCGACCGTATCTTCGCCATCGCCGAGAATCTCGACACGCCCACCGGACTAGTCGAGCTGACCCTCGGCCGCCGCAGGCGGATCTGGTCGGTCGCCGACACCGCCGACGACACCGGCTTGCGCGGGGTCACCTCGCGCTGGGTGAGCTGGAAGTCCTCGGACGGCACGGAAGTCCATGGCCTGCTCACGCTGCCCTCCGGTGTGCCGCGCGGGTTGCTGCTGTGGGTGCACGGCGGGCCGGTCAGCGTGTCGGCGGATCAATGGAAAGGGCGTCCCGCGTCGATGAGCTATCTGCTCGCCGAAGGCATCGCCATCTTCCGCCCGAATCCGCGAGGCAGTGTGGGCGACGGCCGCGAATCGGTGGCGCGGCTGGTCGGCGACCTCGGCGGTGTCGACACCGAAGACGTGCTGTCGGGGCTGGATTGGTTGTGTTCGGAGGTGCTCGGCGCATTGCCGACCGCCGTGGGTGGCGAGAGTTACGGGGGATATCTGACCGCGTGGCTGCTCACGGAGACCACCCGGTTCAAGGCCGCCGTGGTGAGTTCGCCGATCACCGACTGGACGAGCTTCCAGCAGACGTCGAACATCCGGCGGTTCGCCGAGACCTTCGCCACGGGGGCCGCGCTCGGCCGCAATCCGCTGCGCCGGGCGAGCGAGATCACCACTCCGACGCTGGTGATCGTCGGCGGGCGCGACCGCTGCACTCCGCCCGGGGAGGGGCGCCAGTTGCACGACGCGTTGCGGGCCTGCGGTCGCGCGCCCGCTCGGCTGGTGGACTACCCCGACATCGGCCACGTGCCGCGCGAATTCCCGGCGTTGCTGGACTATTCCGAGGCGATCCGGACCTGGATCACGGATTTCCTGTGGGCAGGGTGACGGCGTCGAGGTAGTCCGGGTTCGTCAACCGGGCGGCGATGTCGCGGTCCACTCGTTCGGGCGCCGGTATCGGTGGCAGATACAGCGTTGTCGCCGGGGTCAGTAGTTCACCGACCTCACCGAGCTGCCCCACCGTCGAGTGGTAGAGGCGCGAGGGCTCATCGGTGATCGCCGAGACGACCAAGGTGGCGGGGTGGTCCGCCGCGTAGCAGCGAGACAGATACTCGCCCAGCTCCCGGATGCGGTCCGGGGTGTTGCCGGTGTCGGCGCTGTGCAGCCGTGTGCCCAGCAAGCCGACCTGCCAGATGACCGCCGCCAGCTCCGGCTGCAGCGTGCGTCGATACAGCAGGATGTCGGTGGCCTCGTGCATCTGGACGCCCGTGCCGACGATGTCGATGCCTAAATCCGCCGTCAGACAGTCCAACGCGGAGATGCCCGGCAGCGTGCGTACCCGCACACCCAGGCGCGGACCGGCGCGCAGGCAGATCGCCGACGGCAGCGACAACAGCAAGGGATGTCCGTATAAGGCCAGCGCTACCGGAGGCATCTCGAGCGCTGCCTCCAGCGCACGCGCGGCCATCGTTTTATAGGTGCGCAGCCGATCGGAACCGTGCACATAGAATTCCGAAGTGTCGACTATGTCCGGGCAGAGTTCACGGAGAAATTCCGCCGTGCCGGGAACATAGCTGGCGTAGAGAATTCGATTGACACCGCCCAGAACTGTTCGGGTTTCCGCTGTCACATGGGACGGCTTCAATCCGAGACCGACCAAATAGAGATCGGCGTCCTCGGCCGCCGGCACGTTCTCGGCGCCGCCGATCAAGGGCGCATGTCGCCGACGATGTCGTCGATGACGTCCATCACGGACTGTGGTCGCCCAGCGGTAACCGGGTGCTGAACACCGGATTCGGCGAGCCAGCTCGCGGCGCCGGGCAGCGCGTCGGGCGCCGCCGATCGCGCGACGGGCTCGGCGAGCCAGCCCGCGGTGCCCGGTACGGTATCCGGCGCCGCCGACCGCGCTGCTGTGGCGGCTGCTGCTCGCATTTCGGAAACGATCATGGCCCGTCCCCCGCTCTGGGTAATCTGAACCGGCTGGCATACAGAACTTTCCATGCTTCCGCGCATGGCGAAGGTCTTAAAGTTAACAACTCGAGCCCGCGTGTGTCCATAAGGTGGAATAAATGAAATCGCGGTCGGATCTGGTACCCGATCTGTTCTCCATCCTCGTCGGAACGCTGCTCGGTTTGGCGACGAACCTCGCCACCAGTGACGACAACCTGCCCACCTTCGTCCATGAAGCGGCTCCGCTCTGGGCTTTCGGCGCGCTGCTCGCCTCCGCTCTGCTGTTGATCGGGGTACGCGTGTGG
Organism: Nocardia beijingensis NBRC 16342; assembly: GCF_001612785.1. Classification (GTDB taxonomy): domain Bacteria; phylum Actinomycetota; class Actinomycetes; order Mycobacteriales; family Mycobacteriaceae; genus Nocardia; species Nocardia beijingensis. Next base: position 172,017 of record NZ_BDBC01000019.1, on the reverse strand, counting down.
CGGCATCTCTCCGAATCCCGCTGGGAGCGGGTGCGTTTGAAGGCGGGTGAGAGCCCGTATCCCGGGCTCGACGCGTTCTCCGAGAGCGAGGCGGGCGTGTTCTTCGGCCGCGATCGCGACATCCGCAGGCTGCTCGATCGGGTCCAGGTCGAGCAGGCGGATCTGCTGCGCTGCATCGCGATCGTCGGACCTAGCGGCTCGGGGAAATCGTCGCTGGTGCAGGCCGGACTGGTGCCCCGCCTGACGGCTCGCCGGGGGAGGTGGGTGGTGCTGCCCCGGGTGGTGCCCGGCCCGGAACCCCTGCGCTCGCTCGCCCGCGCGCTGGTCGAGGGCGGCTTGGACGGGTCGGTCGGCGCGGTGGAGCGCGAGCTGAGTCGCGACACCGATCATCTCCGCGACTGTCTGGAGCGGTTGCGAGCGAAGGCGGCGCATCGCTCGCCGCAGCTGCTGCTCGTCGTCGACCAGGCCGAGGAATTGGTGACCGCGCGATCGGAGGACGAGGAGCGCCGCTACTTGACCATGATCGAGCGTGTGCTGCGCACGTGTCCGTGGGCGTGCGTGATCCTGGTGTTCCGCTCGGAATTCCTGACCCACTTCCTGTCCGGGCCGCATGCCGAGCTGTTCGAGCACCCCGTCCCGGTCGCGGTGCTGCCGACCTCGGCGCTGCACGAGGTCATCGAGCGTCCGGCGGACGCCGCCGGTGTGCGTTTCGATCCACCCGATCTGGTGCGTCAGATGGTCGGTGAGACCGGCAGCGGGGAGGCGCTGCCGCTGCTGGCCTGGACGCTGATGGAACTGTGGGAACGCAAAGGGGCCCGCACGGTGATCACCGAGGCGGATTACCAGGCCTCCGGCGGCGTGCTCGGCGCGCTGTCCGCGCGCGCGAACAGCGTCACCGAGGACCTCGTGCGCCGCGGGGCCGTCGAGGACCGCATCCTGGACACGCTGCTGCGTTTCTTCCACCTGGAAGGGTCCAGCTTCACCCGCAGGCAGGTCAACGACGCCACTCTGTCGCCGGACGATCGCCGCATCGTGGCGGCTTTCGTGCAGGCGCGGCTGCTCTCGGCGGACTCGGGCCCGCAATCGGACGGGGTCTTCTACCAGGTCACCCACGAGGCGTTGATCCGGCACTGGGCGCCACTGCGGCAGCTCGCCGAAACCAGACGCGCCGGCCTGGAACAGCTTTCCCGGCTGGAACGGTGGGCAAGGGACTGGGCGGAGTCCGAGCGCGCGGACGAATTCCTGCTCGCCGGAGCGCGATTGGAAGCCGCTCTGGGATGGTGGGCGGATGCGGGAGCGGACGCGCAGGCGGTGCCGACGGTCGAGGAGTTCCTGCAGCGCTCGACCCGTGCGGACCGGGTGACCGCGGAACGGCTCGCCGATGCCAGCGCCGTGGTGGCCTCGGAGTGGATCATGCGCGAACCCGATACCGCCATCATGGTGGCGCTCGCCGCCGAACGGGAGTACGCGCCCACCCCGGAAACCCGGCAGGTCCTGGTCGCCGCTCTGTGCGCGACGAGGTTGCATCGGGTGACCCGTCTGGCCTCGGCCGCCGTCCGTCAGGTGGCCTGGGCGCCCGGCAGCCAGCTCATCGCCGCCGCCTTGGCCGACGGCGCCGTGATGCTGTACGACCGCGCGGGCAGCCAGGAGACGGTGTCCTGGCCGGTGGGTGGGAGCGGCGCCTGCTCGGTGGCGTGGTCGGCGGATGGCGCGTGGTTGGCCAGCGGTGGCGCGGATGGGGTGGTGCGGGTGTGGGATGTGGCGGCGGGGTCGGAGGTGGCGTGCTGGAGCGAGCATGCCGGTGCGGTGCACGCGGTGGCGTGGTCGCCCGACGGCGCGTGGCTGGCCAGCGGTGGCGCGGACGGGGTGGTGCGGGTGTGGGATGTGGCGGCGGGGTCGGAGGTGGCGTGCTGGAGCGAGCATGCCGGTGCGGTGCACGCGGTGGCGTGGTCGCCCGACGGCGCGCGGCTGGCCAGCGGTGGCGCCGACCGCACCGTCCGCCTCTGGGACGTCGCGGGCGCGACCGCCACCGATGTCCTGTACGGGCACGAAGCGGCCGTGCTCGACCTGGACTGGAATCCGAGCGGAGATCGGCTCGCCTCGGGCTCCAGCGACTGGATCGTGCGGATCTGGGCGCCGCGGGAGCGCGCGCTCGACGAGCTGTTCGTCGCCCACGACGCCGCGACGGTGGCCGTCGCCTGGTCGCACGACGGCGACCGGCTGGCGACCTGTAGCGAGGACCGGACCCTGAAGATCTGGTCGGTGCGGCCCTACCGCGCGGTGATCACGCAGCGCAGCCAGGACGAGGCGACCACATCGGTCTCCTGGGCGCCCGACGACAGCCAAGTGGTGACCGGATCGGCCGACGGAACCCTGCGGGTCTGGAGCAGCGCGGTGACGCAGCTGCAGCACGACCGATTGACGCGCGCCGTCGCGTGGGCCGCGGACGGACGGCGACTGGCTTCCGCGGCGTTCGACGGTTCGGTGAAGCTCTGGGACGTTCGCACCGGACGCGAGTTGACCACGTTCCTCGGCCACGAATCCGAGGCCGTCCATCTGCACTGGTCGCCATCCGGGGGACTGCTGGCCAGCACCAGCCGTGACCAGACCATCCGGATCTGGGACTCTGCGACCGGCGGTTGCCGTTCCGTCTTGCGCGGTCACTCCGGGGTGGGGACCTGGGTTTCGTGGAGTCCCGGAGGCGACCGGCTCGCTACCGCCTCACGGGACCGCACGGTGCGGCTGTGGGACATGTCGGCCGTCGAATCCGCACCGACGGTGCTGACCTTCGCCGACGGAGTCACCGCCACGGATTGGTCCCGCGACGGCGGCCGCTTGGTCGTAGCGCTGCTGGACCGGACGGTCCGCGTCCTCGACGTGGCGGGACAGCGGGAGATCCTGATGCTGGACGGGCACCACGACGAAGTCTGGACCGCGGCGTGGTCGACCGACGGTACCCGGATCGCGACCGGATGCTTCGACGGTTACTTGCGGATCTGGGACGCCGCCACGGGGGAGCTGCAGGCGAGCTTCAGCATCGGCGACGACGCGGTCCAGGCGGTCGCCTGGTCGCCCCGGGAGCCGGGCTGGATCGCGGGGGCCACCCGGAGCGGGACGATCCGGCTCTGGTCGGTCGACGACCAGCGGTCGCTGGCCGTGGTGCGCGGTCACAAGCAGCCGGTCTGGGGTCTGCATTGGCGCAGGGACGGCGAACAGCTGGCCACCAGCAGCGACGACGGCGAGATCCGGATCTGGAACTTCGGCAGGGATCTCGACTCGGTGCCCGCCGTGGCGAACGCGATGGGGTTGCGCGAACTCACCGTCGACGAGCGGCACCGGTTCCTACTGCCCGCCCGGCAAGCGAACGGTCAACCCGCCGCGTCCCCGTGACGGTGTGCCGGCCACGGGTCGCCGTCCAACGCGTACGAGCGCTGGCCGCCGACGCCGACGGGGACCTCGCCGACGACGGACACGCGGTGCAGCACTCGCTCCACCGGTCCGGCGAGATCGGCCGGCGGCGTGTGCGCCGTCGCCCGGTTGTCCCACATCGCGACGCTGCCCGCACGCCACCGGTACCGCACGGTGAAGGCAGGATCGGTGAGCTGTTCGAACAGCATCGCCAGAACGTGCCTGCTCTCCGCGCCGGTCAGGCCCAGAATGCGGTGGGTGAACAGTGGATTCACGAACAACGCCGACTCGCCGGTCTCCGGGTGCCCGCGCACCACCGGATGTACCGCGGCCAGCGGGCGGGCGGCGACCGTGCGGTGGTACCGGTCGTCGGGTTCGGCGCTCTGGTAGCCGGCGAGATAGCGATGTTCGGCCGCCAGCGTTTCGAGCATCGCCCGCACCGCCGGTGAGATGCCCTGGTAAGCGGCGACCAGATTGCACCACTGGGTATCACCGCCGAAAGCCGGGACCGTCTGCGCGCGGAGGATGCCGATGGACGGCGGATTCACCACGGGCGTGAGATCGCTGTGCCAGGACGACAGCGGCGAGGTCTGCGTTCGGCGCCGCTCGGCGGCGCTCTTGCCGTATTTCCGTTCGTTCGCGAGATTGTCGACGGTCAAGATCTCAGGAAAAGCGGACGACGAGGTGTCGATCAGCGGGTGCGCCGCAGTGACGGGACCGAACCGGCGGGCGAACTCGATATGGCTCGCATGGTCGAGGTCCTGATCGGAGAAGAACAAAACCTTGTGTTCCAGCAGCGCGGCACGGAGGGAGGCGATTTCCGAATCGGGAAGTGCGCGAGACAGATCGATATCGGTGACTTCGGCCCCGACGTGGGTGGTCATTTTCGTGACGCGCATGGCTACCTCGGACGAGTGCGGGTCCGGCCAGAATACGGCAGGGCGTCCGGTGGGCAGCGCGAATCTCGCCGCGCCGGTTTCGTTCGTTTACGGCCGAATGGGCGTTATGGTGTTTCGCATGAATGCTTGGTTGTTGCGGGCCGTCGTGCTCGGGGCGCTGGTGGTGGCGTTGCGCGCCGGGCTCGGGTTCGCGATGGTTGACTGGCCGACGCACGGGGCGCTGATGCGCCTGCTGTGCCTGATCGTGCTGGTCGCGGTCATCGTGGCCTGGGGTGTGCTGGACGGTCGCAGGGACCGCATCGCGAGTGGAGACGCCGAACGCGGCGCCGATCTGACCATGATGTGGCTGAAGGCCGCTGTCGTCGGTGGTGTCGGCAGCGGGCTGGCCTCCTGGATCCTGGACTTGGTTCCCCGGTTCGATCTCGGCGACAACGGCTTGCTGTTCGAAGTCACGGCGGGCGCGGCGTTCATCATCCTGCTGATCTTCGTGCCCGCGCTGGTCGGCGTCGGTGTCGGCCGGATGCTGGCCGAACGGCAGAACGGCAAGGGGCGCTCCACTCCGCCGTCGCTGTACTCCGCCGCGGGCAGCGCGATCTGATTCGACGAAACGGCGCGCCCGAACCGGGCGCGCCGTTTTCGTGTGGCCGGTGCGACTACAGCAGCACCGCACCGCCGCTGGGACTGTCCTCCCGGGCGATCGCCGAATAGGCGGCGGCCAGCAACGCGGGATCGGGTCCTTCCAGCCGTCCCGGCTTGGCCAGACCGTCGAGCACGACGAAGCGCAGCACGCCGGAGCGGGTCTTCTTGTCCGTCTGCATGGCGTCCAGCAGCTGGGGAAGCGCGTCGGCGTCGTAGCTGGTCGGCAGCCCGACGGCGGACAGGATCGCACGATGCCGGTCGGCGGTGGCGTCATCGAGACGTCCCGCGAGCCGGCCGAGTTCGGCGGCGAACACCAGTCCGACGGAGACCGCGGCGCCGTGCCGCCACCGGTAGCGCTCGCGCCGCTCGATCGCGTGGCCGAGGGTGTGACCGTAGTTCAGGATCTCGCGAAGACTGGATTCCTTCAGATCGGCGGCGACGACATCGGCCTTCACCTGGATCGCGCGGCGGATCAGCTCCGGCAGCACCTCGCCGGACGGGTCGAGGGCGGCTTCCGGGTCGCGTTCCACCAGCTCGAGGATCACCGGGTCGGCGATGAAACCGGCCTTGATGATCTCGGCCATGCCCGCGACGATCTCATTGCGCGGCACCGTCTCCAAAGTCGCCAGATCGACGAGCACCGCGGCGGGTTCGTGGAAACAGCCGACCAGATTCTTGCCCGCTTCGGTGTTGATGCCGGTCTTGCCGCCGACCGCCGCGTCGACCATCGCCAGCAGCGTGGTCGGCACGTGCACGATGCGCACGCCCCGCATCCAGGTGGCCGCGACGAAACCGGCGAGGTCGGTCGCCGCGCCGCCGCCGAGGCTGACCACGACGTCGTTGCGGGTCAAGCCGATGCGCCCGAGCACCTCCCAGCAGAATCCGGCGACGGCCAGGTCCTTGCCCGCCTCGGCGTCGGGGATCTCGATGCGGTGCGCGTCCAAGCCGGTGTCGGCCAGCGCCTTGCGCACCACTTCCGCGGTCTCGGTCAGCGGCGGCTGATGGAAGATCGCGACCGTGCGCACGCCTTTGGTCGCGTTGTTGACCGACTCGACGAGTTCGCCGAGCAACCCGCGGCCGATGATCACCTGGTACGGGTCGGCGGTCCGGACTTCGAGACGACTCGGCTCTGTCACGTGGCTTGCTCCGATTCTGTTGTTGCTGTGGTCGACTGCTGCCGCGCCCGGGAACGAGCACGGCGCGCGCGGGAGCGCCGGGACCGGCTGCCCGCCGCCGTCTCACCGTTGCCGGTTCCGTTCGCGGCGTCGGGTTCGCTGGTGACGCTCCTGCGGGAGCGCCGGGATCGCACGGCGGCGGTCACCGTCGATTCGGCCGCGGCGCCGGTCGCGGTGTCGGTGGTCTCGCTCTGATCGGCGTCCTTGCGCCGGGCGGCCGCTCTGGCCCTGGCGCGCCTGCGGGCTCGGGATCGGCTGCTGCCCTGCGGGATTCCGCTCGGCGGTGGCCGCAGGTTCGCGTCGGCCGGTTCGACCGGCTCCATCCCGAGCTTGGTCATGATCATCCGCACCACCCGGCCCGGGCTGCGGCCATCGGTGCGGACCCGGACGGTGGCCACTTCCCGATACAGCGGCCTGCGGGTACGCATCAGCTCCCGGTACTTCGCGCCGGGGTCGGCGCCGTTGAGCAGTGGCCGCTGTGTGCTCGCGCCGGTGCGCCGAAGCCCCTCGGCGACACTGATCTCCAGGTAGACGACGGTGCGGCCACGCAGGAGGTCCCTGGTGTTCGCGGACAGCACCGCGCCGCCGCCGAGCGAGACGACGCCGCGTTCGGCGAGGACCGCGCGGCGCACCACCCGCTCCTCGATCTTGCGGAATTCGGGCTCACCGTCTTCGGCGAAGATCTCCGGGATCGTGCGGCCGGTCTCCTTCTCGATGCCGGCATCGGTGTCGTAGAGCTCGACCCCCAGTTCCCTGGCGAGCTTGCGGCCGATCGTGGATTTCCCCGCCCCCGGCGGTCCGACCAGCACCACGCGCGGGGCGCGCGGATCGGTCTGCACGATCATTGCGACCGACTGTCCGCATGCACGTGGGGGCGAGTGCTGATGCGCTTGATGTAGCTGGTGATGTTATCGACGGTCTCGGTGAGCGAGTCGCCGCCGAACTTCTCCAGCGCGGCCTGCGCGACGACCAGCGCCACCATGGATTCGGCCACCACGCCCGCGGCGGGCACGGCGCACACGTCCGAACGCTGATGGATGGCGACGGCCTCGTCGCCGGTGGTCATGTCGACGGTGGACAGCGCGCGCGGCACCGTGGAGATCGGCTTCATGGCCGCGCGCACGCGCAGCGCCTCGCCGTTGGTCATGCCGCCTTCCAGGCCGCCGGCACGGTTGGTCGAACGCAGCACGCCGTCGGGGCCGGGCCGCATCTCGTCGTGCGCCTGGCTGCCGCGGCGGCGCGCGGTCTCGAAACCGTCGCCCACCTCGACGCCTTTGATGGCCTGGATGCCCATCAGCGCGGCCGCCAGGCGTGCGTCCAGCCGGTTCTCGCCGCTGGTGAACGAGCCGAGGCCGACCGGAAGTCCCGCCACGACCACCTCGACAACGCCACCGAGGGTGTCGCCGTCCTTCTTGGCCGCCTCGATCTCCGCGATCATCGCGGCTTCGGCGTCCTTGTCGAACGCGCGCACGGGGCTCTCGTCCACCGCGGCGAGATCGGCGGCGGTCGGCACGATGCCGGAGGTGTTCTGCGCGGCGCCGATCGACACGACATGCGAGACGACCTCCGCGCCGAACGCCTGGCGCAGGAAATTGCGTGCGACGGTGCCCGCCGCGACGCGCGCGGCGGTCTCCCTGGCGCTGGCGCGCTCGAGCACATTGCGGGCGTCGTCGAAGTTGTACTTGAGCATGCCGGAGTAGTCGGCGTGTCCGGGCCGTGGCCGGGTCAGGGGTGCGTTGCGGGCCAAGTCGGCGAGTTCGGCCGGGTCGACCGGGTCGGCCGACATGACGGTGGTCCACTTCGGCCACTCGCTGTTGGCCACCTCGATGGCCACCGGGCCGCCCATCGTGCGCCCGTGCCGAACGCCACCCACCACGGTGACCTTGTCGGCCTCGAACTTCATCCGCGCGCCGCGACCGTAGCCGAGCCTGCGGCGCGCCAGCTGCGCGGAGATCTCGTCCGACGTCACCTCGACGCCTGCCACCATCCCCTCGAGGATGGCGACGAGAGCGGGACCATGGGATTCTCCGGCAGTTATCCAACGCAGCACATCGTTCATCTTCCCATGTCGACGCGGGTGCTCCGGAACGCGGCCCGCCGTGACGGCGCGCACGCCGGGCGGTCCGGGCCCCGCCGCTCAGCGGGCTATGACGCTCAGCGGGCTATGACGATGGGGCGATCCACCGCGCGCAGCAGCGCGTCACCGACCGAGCCGAACAGCAGCCTGCCCAAGGTCCCCCGGCCACGGTTGCCCACCACGAGCAGCTGTCCCTCTCTGGAGCGTTCCAGCAAGCGCCGCTCCGGCCGGTCGCGGACGACCTCGCGCCGGATGGTCAGCTCCGGGTACCGCTCCTGCCAGCCCGCGAGGGCGGTGGCGAGCAACGCTTCCTCGGTCCGGCGTGCCGCGGCCAAATCGGTGCCGATCGCGGCCAGCGGTTCGACCTCGCCCCAGGTGTGCACGGCCACCAGGTCGACTCCGCGCAGCGACGCCTCCGCCGCCGCCAGTCCGATGGCGGCCTGCTCGGCGGTGGAGCCGTCCACGCCGACGATCACCGGAGCGGTGTTCGCCCGGTCCCACAGCGGCGTCTCGGCGGGCACCACCGCCACCGGGCAGTCGGCGCCCCTGGCGACGGCGCTGCTGACCGAGCCGAGCAGAACACGCTGCACGCGGCCGATCCCGCGGGTGCCGACCACGAGCATCGCCGCGTTGCGGGAGCGCTCGACGAGTGCGGTGGCGATGTGCGCGGTGCGGATCTCGGTGCCGATGGCGATGTCGCGCACGGAATGGGCGGCCGCCACCGCGGCGTCCGCGGCACGCTCGATCGCCTCGTCCGCCTCGCGCACCCGCAGCAACGCCGCGGGCCGCGGCGGATCGTCGTCGGCCGAGCCGAGCGACGACTCCATGACGAGCGCGATGTGCAAGGGCGCGTCGCGCAGCGCCGCGGTCTGCGCCGCCCAGCGGACCGCGACGATCGATTGCTCGGAACCGTCGGTTCCCGCGACGATCGGTCTTCGCGACGGGTGCCTCGGATTCACTGGGCGGCTCCTTCTGGACGCTGCGTCGCCTGCAGGCGCATGCACGGGGGCAACGGGCCGAGGGGCCGCCGTCGAGCCCATTCCAGCGACTGCTCGGGAAGTCGATGCCCGCGATTGATGCTACCGATCAATAGCGGAATATTTGCTGACTAGGAAAAGCCGTCGCGCTCAGTGTGCTCCCGGCGCCCAGACGGCGAGGGCGAGCAAGGTCGCCGAGCACATCGAGGGTCCATGGGGCAGCACAGCGCGGTCCGCCCGAGGGCCCGCACGTGCCGCTCGGTGCACCAGCTGTACGACGGCGGCGAGCGCCGTCAGCACCGGCGCGGCGAGCGCGGCCGACACCCAGCACTGCGCGCCGCCAAGCGCGGCGGCCGCGCCGAGACCCACGGCGAGCTTCGCATCGCCCGCGCCCAATGCGGCCGGTGCGGCCAGGTGCACGAGCAGATAGGGCGATGCGAGCAGTGCGGCGCCGCAGAGCGCGATCGTGAATCGCCCTGTGCACAAGGCGAATCCGAGGATCAGGGCGGCGCCCGAGCCGGTGAGGGCGTTCGGGAGCCGCAGGGTTCGGAGATCGACGCAGCTCGCGGCGATGCACCACACCGTGAGCGCGGTGAAATAGATCGACGACATGCCTCCAGGCTCGTTGCCCGCAGCCCGAGTTGGACGTGGCGCCGGTGAAATGTGCACAACTCCAGCACAAGTGAAGATCCCGTGTATCAGAATGCGTCTCCGCCGTCCGATCGTCGTGCCGGGCGTGCGCGCAGGCCGGGGGCGCTTCCCGGCTGGTCTCCGTGTTGCGCGCCCACGACCGCGTTTCGGCGGTAGCTTGGACGCATGTCTGCTGATCACGCAGGTCGGGGCCCGGACTATGCTGCGCGCCGCAGCGCGTTGCGCGGTCTGCTGATGGAGAACGAGGTCGACGCTCTGATGGTCACCGATCCGGTGAATATCAGATATCTGACCGGGTTCTGCGGAAAGGACTCCGCCCTGCTGGTGCATTCCTGGGATACCGGCAACGACGAGGAACGCACCGTGATCGGCACCGACGGCTGCCACCGCGATCTGGTCGCCGTCCAGGCGCCCGATCTGCGCGCCGAGATCGCGAGCGCGGCGACGCGCCGGATCGTGGAGCTGGCCGGAGAGTGGCACGTGGGGCGAGTCGGGTACGAGAGCCATGTGGTCACGGTCGAGCAGCATCGCGGCTTGGTCGAGCGGCGCACCGGCCTGGAGTTCGCGGCCACCGTCGGGTTGGTCGAGCAGTTGCGCATGGTGAAGGACGCGCACGAGGCCGCGCGTATTCGCACCGCCGCGGACGCGTGCGACTCGGGCCTGCGCGCATTACTCGAAGCCGGGGGATTGCGGCCGGGACGGACCGAGCGGCAGGTGGCTCGCGATCTGGCATGGGCGATGTTCGAGCACGGCGCGGAGTGGGTCGCCGCGGCCACGGTCGCCACCGGGAAGAATTCCGCCGTTCCACGGCATCGTCCCGCCGACACCCCGCTCGGTACGGGAGATCTGGTCGCGGTCCGTTGCGGCGCGGTCGTCGGGGACTATCACGCCGTGCTCACTCGCACCTTCGTCCTCGGCCGGGCCGAGGAGTGGCAGCGCGAGGCGTACGCGCTGGTCGCCGCCGCGCGGGAGGCCGGTCGCGCGGCGCTGCGCCCCGGGGTCGCGGTGTCCGCCGTCGACGCCGCGGCGCGGGCGGTGATCGAGGCGGCCGGGCACGGCAAGTCGTTCGTGCACGGCCTCGGCCACGGGGTCGGTCTGCGGATCGACGAAGCGCCCGGAATCGCGAAAACCGGAACCGGTACACTTCTGTCTGGCGTGGCGGTGACCGTCGAACCAGGTGTGTACTTTCCCGGCCGCGGCGGGGTCCGGATCGAGGACACGCTCGTGGTGCGCGAAGGGGGCCCCGAGTTGCTCACCCACACCAGCACAGACCTGACCGTCGTCGACTGACGCCGGTCTGCCCGAGACCAAGCGGTAGAACGAGGAGATCCGAAGACAGTGGCGGACACCAGCGACTTCAAGAACGGCCTTGTGCTGAAGATCGACGGTCAGCTCCAGCAGATCATCGAGTTCCAGCACGTCAAGCCGGGCAAGGGCCCCGCGTTCGTGCGGACCAAGCTGAAGAACGTCGTGTCCGGCAAGGTGGTCGACAAGACCTTCAACGCCGGCGTGAAGGTGGAGACCGCCACCGTCGACCGCCGCGACATGACCTACCTGTACCACGACGGCTCGGACTACGTCTTCATGGACGGCGAGACCTTCGACCAGATCTCCATCTCCGAGGCCACCATCGGCGACGGCGCCCGCTTCCTGCTGGAGAACATGACCGTGCAGGTCTCGATGCACGAGGGCGCGCCGCTGTACGTCGAGCTCCCGGTGTCGATCGAGCTGGTGGTCCAGCACACCGACATCGGCCTGCAGGGTGACCGCTCCACCGGCGGCACCAAGCCCGCCACCCTGGAGACCGGCGCCGAGGTGCAGGTCCCGCTGTTCATCAACACCGGCGACAAGCTGCGCATCGACTCGCGCGACGGCAGCTACCTCGGCCGGGTCAACGCCTGAGCGCCGGGCCGGCCGATCCGGAATGATGTGACCGTGGCTGAACAGCCCGTGGACAAGAAGTCCACGTTCAAGAAGCTCGGCGCGCGGCACAAGGCCCGCCGCCGTGCGGTCGACCTGCTGTTCGAGGCGGAGGCCAGGGACGTCGACGCCGCCGACCTGCTCGACGAGCGCGCCGAGCTGGCCGCCCGCGACCAGTCGGTAGCGCCGGTGCACCCCTACACCCGCACCTTGGTCGAAGGCGTCGCCGACGATCTCGACCGGGTGGACGGGACCATCGAGTCCTACTTGCAGGACTGGACCCTGCCCCGCCTTCCGGCCGTGGATCGCGCGATCCTGCGCATCGCGGTGTGGGAGTTGTTCCACGCGAGTGACGTCCCCCCGGTCGTCGCCGTGGACGAGGCGGTGGAACTGGCCAAAGAGTTGTCCACCGACGACTCCCCGTCCTTCCTCAACGGCGTGCTGGGGCAGGTGGTCCTGGTGGCGCCGCAGGTCCGTGCCGCCGCGGCCGCGACCAGGGCCCCTCGCCCGGAGTCCGAGGCGTGAACAAGTACCTCGTCCTGGCGATGCGCACCCCACGCTTCGACACCGCCGTGATCGAGCCGCATCGCCAGTTCCTGCGAGCACTGCTCGACCGAGGGCAGTTGCAGGAGAGCGGCCGCTTCACCGACGGCACCGGGGGCGCGTATGTCATCTACGCCGAAAGCCTCGCCGCGGCAAGGGAGATCGCGTTCACCGATCCGGTGCACACCACCGGCTCCTCGGAACTCACGATCTACGAGTGGGAAGTCACGGATCCGAACTGACCTTCTGCGGCTCCGGGCCCGCGCTCCTGGCGGCTCTGGCCCGGGTGGTGGCAGCGCGGGGCGGTCCGCGAGACCGCGCGCATGCTCCCGCTGGTGGGTGTACGGATGAACCAGCGGGAGCACCGGAACCGGTGGTCCCGCGCGGAGACCGAACCCGACTCGCGTTTCGTCCGGCCTCGACGGCATCCTCGTACCTCGACCGCACTCGAGGTCAAGGGAAGGCGGGGTTTTCGGCGACTAACCAGTCACCAGCAGCGCCGCGACCGCGCCCGCGGTGGCGATCGTGGCGAGCGCGACGCCGGTCAGGACGAAACGCCGCATGGGCACCCGTACGCCGTGCGTGCGGCAGAACTCCAAGCACAGCAGCGTGGCGAGCGAGCCCCACGGTGTGACGATCGGGCCGACATTGGTGCCGATCAGCAACGCGAGGAGCTGATCGCCGTTCTGTGCGGGGATCACCGCCTCGCCCGCGGTGTAGGCGGGCAAGTTGTTCGCGACGTTGGACAGCCCGGCGCCCGCCGCGGCGGCACGGAACGCGCCCGGTGCACCGGGGTCCGAGCCGATCAAGGCCCGCATCGCGTCACCGAGGCCGAACCGGCTCAGAGTAGGCACCACCAGGAACAACCCGACCACGAAGACAAGCAGTTGCCACGGGATGAGCGACAGCCGCAACGCGCCCCGATCGAACACGGCGAACGCCGCCGACGCGATGAGCGCCGCGACCGCCGCCGCGACACCGATCCGGTCGCCGACGACGGGGATCGCGACGATGAACAGCACGCAGGCCCCCGCGGTCGCGAAGAACAGCGCGCGCTCCCGGGAGTTCGCGGGGCGGATCGGCTCGGGCGGAACGTAGCGGTCGGTTTCCCTGCGGCCGCGCCGCCAGTACCACACCCACAGGCACACCGTCGTCGCGGCGATCGAAACCAGTTGCGGCGCCCACATTCTCCCCGCGAAGCCGGTCGCGGTCAGCGCCACCCGGTCGGCGGCGAGCAGATTCGTCAGATTGGAGACCGGTAACAGCAGGCTCGCGGTGTTCGCCAGCCACAGGGTGGTCATGGCCAGCGGCAACGGTGGAATCCGAGCGGGTGCGGCGAGTGCCAGCATGACCGGGGCGATGAGCACGGCCGTGGTGTCGAGGTTCAACAGGATCGTCGTGGCGGAGGCGAACAGCACGCACAGGCCGAACAGCGCCGGGTAGTGGCCGCGCCCGAGAATCGCGAGGCGATGGGCGATGGCGTCGAAGACCTTGGCTTGCCTGGTGAGTTCGGCCAGCACGATCACGGCGGCGAGAAACAGTAGCAGCGGGCCGATGCGACGCATGTTCGCGGCGGCCTCGGCGCGGGGCAGCAGGCCGGTTAGCACGCACAGCAGACCGGCCGCGAGCAGGGCGAGCCGGACCCGGTCCAGGATGCTCAGCCGCCGCTCGGACCTCGTCGCGGACGGGCTGCGTGCGGAGGAATCGACCAGTTCGGGCACGGGTGCCATCATGGCAGCCCTTCTCAACGGGCCCTTCCCGGCGGGGGCGGGCCGGAGCGGTTTCCGATTACCCATTGAACGTACCGTTATGCAATGGTACGTTATTCGCGTCACACAGGTCGGACGACGGCTCCGGCGCCACCGCTTTCCACCGTTGGGGTGGGGACGGTGCGCCCGACGCACTCTCGGTGTTCGTCCGCCACCGAAGCCAAGGATGTATTGCCCATGAGCATCGTCATCGGACTGGTCTTTCTGTTCATCCTGGTCGGAGGCAGCCTACGGTCGGCCGAAGCGGGCTGTCAGAACACGTTGATGAACCACATGAAGAACATGTGGCTCTGCGCCGTGATCTCGTATGCCGTTGCGCTGACCGGCTTTTCGATCTTCCTGGCCCTCTCGTCGAAGTCGCCGTGGCCGACGCTGGACGACGTGCGGAACATGCCGTGGTGGGCGCCGTTCGGCGGTCTGCTCGGCGGCGCGGCGGTGATGGGGATGATCGCCGTCGCCCGGCATGTCGGCGTGGCCACGTTCAGCGCGCTGGTGATCGTCGGCGAGATGGTGGTCGCCGTGATCATGGATCACTTCGGCCTCATGGGATTCGAAGAGCGATCCGCCAGCATTCCGCGTCTGGTGGCCTGCGGGCTGATCACGCTCGCGATCTACCTGATGGCCGACGAACCCGCGGGTGACGAGCCCAGGGTCAGCGTCACCTGACAGCAGGACACCCACTCACCGCTGCCGGTCAAGCCATCCACTCTCGCACCCTCCCGAGGACATTCGATGACGGTTCAGACCGCCGAGAAGACCCGTGCCGCGCTGCCCCGCGCCACGATGGCACTCATCTTCGCGTTCATCCTGGTCGGCGGCGCGCTGCGCTCCGTAGAAGCCGGTTGCCAGAACTCGCTGAAGCTCGCGTTGAAGAACGTCTGGCTGTGCGGCGTGATCTCCTACGCCGTGGCCTTCACCGGCTTCGCGATCTTCCTGACGGTGGCGTTGCTGGTTTCCCGGAACCGGCCGTGGCCGACGAAGGCCGATATCCGGACCATGCCCCGGTGGGCGCCGTTCGGCGGTCTGCTCGGCGGCGCCGCGATCCTGGCGATGATCTCCGTGGCCTCCGACGTGGGCGCGGGCACCTTCAACGCCTTGATCATCGCGGGGCAGATGTTCGGCGCGCTCGCGATCGACCACTTCGGGCTCATGGGGTTCCCGCGCCGTACGGTCAGCTCCAAACGCGTCGTGGCCTGCGTCATGATCATCGCCGGGATCTATCTCATGGCGTCCTACTGAACAGCCGCGCCGAGGCGCCTCAGGACCTGGTCGACGGCCGGACTCTGAGAGACAGATAGAGTGCTTATCGCAACGTTGCCTCGGTGAGGGAAGTGGGAGACATGGCCGCGAGCGAGCTGACCGACATCCGTTCTGCCCAGGAGGCGTGGGCGCTGTTCGACAGCCTCCCCGCGGCGCCGGTCGAGGACATCACGACGGGGCGCTGGCGGGGCGAGGAGCTGGACACCGGCCATCCGATGGACGGCGTGCTGGTCGCCTCGGGCTGGTACGGCAAGCAGTTCGACGGACCCGACAGCGTGCATCCGTTGCTGTTCGCCTCGGGCGGCGCGGTATTCGCCGTCGATCCGCGCCGCGTCCCGGTCGCGTTGGCCGGACGGGTGCCGCTGCCCGGTGTGCGCGCCGTGCGCAAGGTGCTGCCGATCCTGCGGCCCGCGCTGCGCACGCGGAAATACACCGCGCGACTGCGTGCGGTCGAATACCGCGGCGTCACAAGTGCCGCGATGGTCTACGACCATCTGCCGATCATCGATCACTTCCGGCGCGCCGACGAGCACACCCTGCTCGGCGTGATGGATTTGCGCGGTATGGCCGAACCGTACTTCTTCCTGCTGCACCGGGATATCGGCTGACGGTCGGCCGTCGCCGATCCGGGTCCGGCGCCGCGCACGCCACACTAGGATTTGCGCGAACAGGCGAGACCTTGCGGCGATGTGGTGACCGAGGAGGCACAGTCGATGGAACGCACGACATGCCTGGTGGTCGGTGGGGGACCCGCCGGAATGATCCTCGGGCTGCTGCTCGCCAGGGCCGGTGTCGAGGTGACGGTGCTGGAGAAGCACAAGGATTTCCTCCGCGACTTCCGTGGCGACACCGTGCATCCCACCACCCTCGACCTGCTGGATGAACTGGGTCTCGGCGCCGAGTTCGCGAAACTGCCCGCGCGCAAAGTGGATCGCGTGCAACTGCCCATCGCCGGCGGTCTGCAGACGCTCGCCACCCTGACGCACCTGCCGGGCAAGCACAAGTACATCGCCATGGTGCCGCAGTGGGATCTGCTGGATCTGCTCGCGCGCGCCGCGGCCGCCGAACCCACCTTCCGGCTGCGGATGAACACCGAGGCCACCGATCCCGTCTGGATCGACGGCAGGGTGGGTGGTGTCGCCTACCGGACCGCCGACGGCGCCACCGGCGCGATCGAAGCCGACCTCACGGTGGCCTGCGACGGCCGCGGATCGCTGCTGCGGTCGGCCGCCGGTTTGCCGAGCCGCACATGGCCGACGCCCATGGACGTCTGGTGGTTCCGTCTGCCGCGCACCGATATCGATCCCGTCGGCGCGTTGCCGATCGTCAGCGCCCGGCGGGTCGCGGTGCTGCTCGACCGCGGCGACTACTGGCAGTGCGCCACGCTGATCGCCAAGGGCGCCGACGAATCCGCCCGCCGCGGGCCGGTGCAGGACATCATGCGCGCCCTGGCCGCGGCCGCGCCCTGGCTCTACGACCGGATCGACGCCTTGACCAGCTGGGATCAGGTCCAGTTGCTCGAGGTGCGGCTCGATCGGCTGACCAAGTGGTACACCAACGGCCTGCTCTGCCTCGGCGACGCCGCCCACGCCATGTCACCGGCCGGCGGCGTCGGCATCAACCTGGCCGTCCAGGACGCCGTGGCCGCGGCCGGCATCCTCGCCCCGCCCCTGCTCTCGGGCACGCTCGGCACCAGGCAGCTGGCGAAGGTGCAGCGACGGCGCCGATTCCCGACCGTGGTGACGCAGGGCATGCAACGACTCCTGCACGCCTTCGCCATCGCCCCCGCCCTCGACGGGCGCATGGACATCGCGAGTTCCGCTCGCGCGCCGCTGCCGATCCGTCTGCTGCGGCGCATCCCCGTGCTTCGCAGCGTGCCGACTTTCTTGCTCGCTCGCGGTGTCCGGCCCGAGCACGCCCCGGCCTTCGCCCGGCGGTAGCGCTCAGGCCGGAGCGTCGGGGGACGACGTCGGCGCGGTCGCGACCCATCCCGCGACGACCGCGAGACCCGTCGGGCGGTGCACCGCGAGGAAGCCGAAGGGGCGGTCGAAGACCACCGACACGACGGGCGCGTAGTCGTGCCGCAGCACCGCCGCTGCCGCGCGTAACGCGAAGGCTGTCACGGCGGCCGCCTCGAAACCTTCGTGGCTGAACCGCGCGAGCACCTCCTGCGCTCCTCGGCCGACGCACAGCGGCTGCGGGGAGATCGCCGGAAAGTGACCACGGGTGCAGTCGGTGGCGGCGGTCATGCCGAACAGGCCGGGGGCGGCGAGCAGATCGTGGGTGGAGCGAACCTCGAAAGGCGGCAAGTGGATTCGCAGTCGACCGGCGTTGGGCATCACCGGTTCGGTACGCACGGTCAGCCCCGGTCCCGTTGTGCCGAGCGGCAGATCGGAACGGATCGGCGCATCGCCGGACAGCGCGGCCAGACCCGTACCGAGCACGGCGCCGGGTGCCCCGGCGCCGAGCAGAAGGTGGACGTCGAGGTCGGCGACGCCTTCGACGACAACACGCGTGACCGGTTCCGCCGCGTCCAGGATCGCGGCGTTCGCCAGGTCGCGGCTCGCCCGGGACAACCCGGGTCCGCGGTGCCCATGCCACGGACCGTTCTCGGGTGCCAGCGTCCCGACGTCGAAAGGCACCCGCCACCGAGTTTTCGCGACCAGAGCGGTGGCCAGCACCAGCAGCGTCTCGGGATCGACCGTCAGAGGGAAGCGGTCGATGAGCCCATCGGTGTGCCGGGCCGCCCAGCTGTCGAGTTCCGACTGCCCGGCCAACCGGGCGAGCACGCCATCGGGGAGCGCTTGCGACCACGCCTCGTGCACGGGAAGATCGCGGCGCACCCACACGCCGAGTGCGGCCGACACCGCCTCCGCGCGCTCGAGATCCCGCAGCAGCCGCAGCGCCCCGGCTCGCGCGTCCGCCGTGGGCACGCCGGTCGCGGTCGTCAGTTCGTCCCGCGCCGGGCCGTCCGCCGCGGAGGCGAGCAGGGCGAGCAGCGGCCACACCCCGGCGCCGGACACCACGAAGTCTCGATCACCCGCCGCCGCGCACCACCGCGCGGTGAGCGCGTTGGCGGCGCCGACATGGGATTCCAGCGAAGTCCGCACGCGTCCACCCTAGTCACGCCCCGCGGCCGCGCGCCGCTATCCGGACACGGCGGAGCCCGGACGCAGCACGATCTTGCCCAGCACCGTCCTTTCCTCCAGCAGCCGATGCGCGTGGCTCGCCTGGTCCAGCGGCAGCACCGCCTCGACCAGCGGATCGAGCCCGCCCGCCGCCGCGCGGGCCAGAACGGTACTGCGCGCCAGGGCGACTCGTTCCAGCCAGTCCGGTCCCGCGCAGCCGGTGAAAGTGAGCCCGCGCACGAGCAGGTCGCTCGCGGACACCTGCGCGGGTGCTCCGGACAACCATCCGTAGCCGAGCATCCGGCCGCGCAGGGGCGTCATGAGATCGAGCAGGCCGGAAGCGCTCGCGCCGCCGATCGAATCGAACACCACGTCCACCGTTGCGCCGTCGAGGGTTTCGCGCAGCCGGGTGGTCCATTCCGGATCGTTGTGGTCGATCACCTCGTCGGCGCCCAGTTTGCGGGCGTGGGCGGTTTTGCCGGGGCCGCCCGCGGTCCCGATGACGCGCGCCGCCCCGAACTCTCTGGCCCATTGGGTCAGCGTGCTGCCGATGCCCGTGGCCGCGGCTTCGATCAAGACGGTTTCGACGCCGGTGAGCGCGGCGGTTTCCAGCAGTGGAATCGCCACCGATCCGTTCATCAGCACCGCGGCGGCGTCGACGAAGGACAGGTCGTCCGGAATGGGCACTACGGAATCCGCGGACGCGGCGACGAATTCGGCGTAGGCGCCGGAACCCTGGGTCGACACGACCACCCGCTGTCCGATCAACGCCGGATCGGCTCGCTCGCCGACCTCGGTGACGACCCCCGCGGCCTGGAAGCCGAAAACCAGCGGCAGCGGCGCGCCGAGCGGGAACTCGCCGGAGCGCAGCTTGGTTTCGGGAAACAGCACGGGGATCGCCTCGGCGCGGACCACAACCTCGTCCGCGCCCGCCCTCGGCGCCGGGACATCCGCGACGACCAGCACATCGGGGCTGCCGGTCGCCGTCATTACGATTGCCTGCATCATGAACTCCATAAGTTGACTGACGGTCCAATTGACCCTGCCGATGATATGGACCGCCGGTCAACTTGTCTAGGAAAGCGGGTGCGATGGGTGACGGACGACCCAGGGAACGGGCGGACGCGGCGCGCAACCGGCGGGCGATAGTGGACGCCACCTTCGCCCTCCTGGCCGAGCACGGCGCCGAGGCGATCACCATGGACCGCGTCGCGGCCGCCGCCGGAGTCGGCAAGGGCACGATCTTCCACCGCTTCGGCAGCCGCGCGGGGCTCTTGCACGAGATGGTCGCGCAGAGCGCGGTCGCGCTGATGGAGGCGATCACCAGCGGCCCGCCACCTCTCGGCCCCGGCGCGCCCGCCGGCGCCCGCCTGATCGCCTACTTCGACGCCATGGCGCGGCTGGTGATCGACAATGCCGAGCTCATGGCCGCCTATCGCACGGAGCCGCCGCATCCGCGAACGGCCGAGTTCCACGCCTTCTGGGACAACCACATCACCACGTTGCTGCGCGAAGCGCGTCCTGATCTGGACGCCGAAGTGGTCGGGCGGTTGCTGCTCGGCGCGCTGAGCGCCGAATTGGTACCGGCCATGGTGCGGGCGGGTGAGACGGAACGGCTACTGGCCGCGGTGCGCGAGCTGGTCGAGTCGGTGCTGCGCGCGCCGTGACGCATCCTGCTGCTGAATGGTCTTGTGCCGGAGGCGGTTTCGATCCGTTCGCGTCGGGTGCTGGTCAGTCCCGCGACAGGATGGCCTCGAACCGTTCGTCGGCCCGGTCCAGCTGATCGAGGATGTGCTGCCGGACGTGTTCGGCCAGTGGTGTGTCGGGCCGGGTGACCAGGTCGCGGTACACATCGGTGAGCGGGCGGTATTTGGCGGCGAGTTTCGCCATCGCGGGGCCGGTCGCGTAGAGGATGCCGACGCCGTTGTCGGTGAAATCCGAGAGCTTGATGACGCGGGCCCACGGGTCGCGGTCCAGATTCGTCGCGACGTGCTCGCGGTACTGCGCCTGCCGGTCGCGCGCCGGATCCGGCTCGGGATTGGTCACCGCGGCGACGAGATCGGCCACTCGCGCGCCGAACCGATCGGTGATCGCGTCCAGCGCGGCGTCGACGGCAGGGCCGGGTCGATCGGCGGCCAACTCGGCGGCATGGTCCTCGACCGAGTCGTGCAGCAGCCCCGCCGCGACCACGTCGGGATCGCGGACCTCGTAGTGGCTGATGATCCGAATCGACACGCGCAGAAGATGACTCAGGTACGGCTCCCGGCCGTAGCGATCGTCGCGATGCAGGTCGGCCGCGAGTTCGAGCGCGGCGGTCAGGCGCTGCGCGTCCGGCAGCTCGGCGATTTCCAGCAGTAGTCGTTCGCGCAGCCCGGCCGCGCCGTAGACCTCGCTGATCGTGTGCAGCGGCATCACGGCCAAGACCCCCGCCCCTGGATTGCTCATGATGCCAGGCTAACCGGAGCGGGGGACACGTGACGGGCGACGATCACTCGGCCTTGGGCACCAAGGTGTTCTGCCGCGCGGCGACGTACCAGCGCTCGCCTTCCTTGACGAAGACGTACAGCGCGATCATGGCGTGATCGAGCTCGATGGGCTCGCCGTCCGGCGTGGTCGCCCACGCGCGCTTGTGCGCGATCGCGACGTCGGGACGCAGGAAGGTGATGTCGGCGATCTCATAGCGGGCGTACTGGTCGGCGAGGAATCCGGCCAGACCTCGGCGGCTGGCGTCGAGCAGCGCGTCGAATCCGGTGATCAGCGTGCCCATCGCGTTGACGACGGCCGCGTTGGCGGTGAAATCCGCCGACAGCAGCTCGGCGTCATTGGTGTTGAAACCGGTCTCCGCGTTGGCGACGATCTGCCGGATCGCGGCGATGTCGGCGGAGTGGTCGACCGTCGTGTCCTCGACCGAGGGTGGTGTGGATGTTGTCGTACTCATGCGACGAGCTTCCGACCTCAACTTGGGTTCAGGTCAAACCCCCGGCCGGGTCAGCGAACGCCGCGCGGCCGGTACTGGATGCTGATCCGGGGGCCGGTGGATTTGCGCGTCTTGGGCACCGCGTGCTCCCAGGTGCGCTGGCAGGAGCCGCCCATCACGAGGAGATCGCCGTGTCCGACCAGGTATCTGATGCTCGCGCCACCGCCGCGGGGCCGCAGCAGCAATGCCCTCGGCGCCCCGATCGACACGATCGCGACCATGGTGTCGTGGGTGGCGCCGCGGCCGATGTCGTCGCCGTGCCAGGCGACGCTGTCGCGCCCGTCCCGGTAGTAGCACAGGCCCGCGGTGCGGAACGGTTCGCCGAGTTCGTGCCGATAGTGCTCGCTCAGTGCCGCGCGCGCGTCGTCCAGTGCCGGATCGGGCAACGGTTCGTGCTCCGCGTAGAACCGCAGCAGCCTTGGCACGTCCACCATGCGGTCGTACATCGGCCTGCGCTCGGCTTTCCACGGCACGCGGTCGACCAGCCGGTCGAACAGCGCGTCGGCGCCGGAAAGCCAGCCGGGCAGCAGATCCACCCAGGCGCCGTGGTCGAGCACCGTGCGGCGCGCGTCGCGCAGCGGCCCGAGTTCGGTGTCGCCGAACCCGTCGAGCAGCGATCCCTGCAGTGGTGTGGACATGCGGCCGAGCCTACCGCCGTTCGAACGTATGTGCTAGCGGTTTTCGGTCACCCTTCTCGGATCTTCGTCTCGCGTTGCCGGTAGGCCGAGTACCTTGCCGAGCGGGATGTCACTCGGACGAGGGGAGTCGTCGATGACCGAAACCACACCGCAAGCGCCGACGGCGGGCGTAGCGATGACAGCGCTCGGAGTGGCGGTGATCCGCGCATGGGAATCGCGCAGGCCGGACCGCCTCTACGACGACCCGTGGGCGCACCTGTTCGCCGACGCCGCGCGTCGCGCTTTCGGCGCCGAGCCGGGGGGTGAAGAGCGCTGGGCGCGGTTGGAGGCGCTGGCCGAGAAGTTCTACGAGGGCCGCAGCGTCTCCGTGCGCCTGGTGGACGACAGCGCCCGAGCGGCCGTCGCGGCGGGTTGCGGGCAGGTTGTCATCCTCGGCGCGGGCTTGGACACCAGGGCCTACCGGTTGCCGCTGCCGCGCGAGGTCGAGGTCTTCGAGATCGACCTGCCCGAGTTGTTCCAGTTCAAAGAACCGGTGCTGGAGGCGGCGGGCGCCCGTCCGGTATGCGCGCGCCACGTCGTGGCGGCCGATCTGCGGGGCGATTGGGCGGCCGCGCTGCGCGCGCGTGGCTTCCGCGCCGACGTCCCGACCCACTGGATCGACGAAGGAGTCCTCGGCTACCTGCGGCGCGCGGAAGCCATGCGGGTGGCGGCCACGCTGACGGAGCTGTCCGCGCCGGAGAGCCGGTTCGGACTCGGCAAGTTCGACACCGATCAGCACAGCGACCGGTACACCGAACTGCGGCGGCTGGTGCGGGCAGGCGCGGCCGGACCGAGGGAGCCCAGTGGGCTGGGACCCGACGCGGAACAGTGGCTCGCCGAGCACGGATGGCGGATCGAGTTCCGGGCCTGGGACGACCTGGTGGCGCCGCTCGAACGCCCGGCCGCCTTCGGCAACCGGGATCTCGGACTGGTTCTCGCCGTCCGCCGGTAGCGGGGCCGCCGCGGCCAGTGGCCCCGCTCACAGCGGCATATGCCTGGTGAAAGCGGGGTTCGAGCCGCTGCTACGCTGCTTGCCGTAAGACATCCTTTAACGGACCGTCCGGTGAGGCGGGGAAGGAGGTCGGCATGGCTGTGCCCGAAGAACGGGCCGCCAGGTCCGGCGCTGCCGAGACATCGCAGCGACATACCCCGGAATGGGTGGCGGCGGGGCGAGAGCTGTTGTCGGCTTCGGATGTCGGACGGACGATCGCGCGCATCGCGCACCAGATCATCGAGAAGACCGCGCTGGACGCGGGCGAGCCGGGCGCGCCACGCGTGGTGCTGATCGGCATCCCCACCAGGGGCACCACCCTGGCGGCGCGGCTCACCGGCAAGATCGAGGAATTCTCCGGCGTCCGCCCGGCGCTGGGCTCGCTCGACATCACCCTCTACCGGGACGATCTGCGTAGCCGTCCGCACCGGCCGCTGGAGCGCACGTCGGTTCCGGAAGGCGGTATCGAGGACGCGCTGGTGGTCCTGGTCGACGACGTCCTGTTCTCCGGTCGCACCGTCCGCTCCGCGCTCGACGGCCTGCGTGACCTCGGCCGCCCGCGCGCGGTGCAGCTGGCGGTGCTCATCGACCGCGGTCACCGGGAACTGCCGATCCGCGCCGATTACGTGGGCAAGAACGTGCCGACCAACCGCTCCGAGGACATCTCGGTGCTGCTCACCGAGCACGACGGCCGCGACGGCGTCTACCTGCACCAGGAGGAGGCGTGATGACACCGCCACACGCCGGCTCACGGCAGGAGGCGGGCGCATGAGGCATCTGCTGTCGGTCGCCGCGCTCGATCGCGCCGCCGCGACCGAGCTGCTCGACGAGGCCGAACGGTTCGAACAGGCGCTGCTCGGCCGCGAGGTGCACAAACTGCCCACGCTGCGCGGACGCACCGTGATGACCGTCTTCTACGAGAACTCCACCCGCACCAGGGTGTCGTTCGAGGTGGCGGGCAAGTGGATGAGCGCGGACGTGATCAACGTGAGCGCGAGCAGTTCCTCCGTCTCGAAGGGTGAGTCGCTGCGCGACACCGCGCTGACCTTGCACGCCGCGGGAGCCGACGCGCTGATCGTGCGGCATCCGGCGTCCGGAGCCGCACACCAGATCGCCCGCTGGATGGACGAGTGGGCGGTCTCGGCGGGGCGCGGCTCCGGCCCCGCGGTGGTCAACGCGGGCGACGGAACCCACGAGCACCCGACCCAGGCGCTGCTGGACGCGCTGACGCTGCGGCAACGGCTCGGCGACATCGAGGGCAAGCGGGTGGTCATCGTCGGCGACATCCTGCACAGCCGGGTCGCGCGCTCGAACGTCTTCCTGCTCGCCACGCTCGGCGCGGAGGTCGTGCTGGTCGCCCCGCGCACGCTGCTGCCGGTGGGGGTGGAGTCCTGGCCCGCTCGCGTCTCACACCACCTGGACGCCGAGCTGATCGGCGCCGACGCGGTGCTGATGCTGCGCGTGCAGGCCGAACGGATGAACGGCGGATTCTTCCCGTCGGCCCGCGAGTACTCGATCACCTACGGCCTCTCCGAGCGCAGGCTGGCCCTGCTCGAAGACCACGCCGTGGTGCTGCACCCCGGCCCGATGCTGCGCGGCATGGAGATCGCGTCCTCGGTGGCGGACTCTCCGAAAGCCGCGGTGCTGCAACAGGTCACCAACGGGGTGCACATGCGGATGGCGGTGCTGTTCCGCCTGCTCGTCGGAACACAGGAGGCGGTGGCTCGAGCGTGAACGTACTGATCAAAGGTGCGCTGCTGTACGGAGAGGGCGAGCCGGTCGACGTGCTCGTCGCCGACGGGGAGATCCGGCAGATCGGCACCGATCTGGGCGTGGTCGACGCCGAGGTCATCGACGCGCGGGGCCAGATCCTGCTGCCCGGCTTCGTCGACCTGCACACCCACCTGCGGGAACCGGGCCGCGAGGACACCGAGACCATCGAGACCGGTTCGGCCGCCGCCGCGCTCGGCGGCTACACCGCGGTGTTCGCGATGGCCAACACCAACCCGGTCGCCGACTCGGTGGTCGTCACCGACCATGTGTGGCGGCGGGGGCGGGAGGTCGGCCTGGTCGACGTGTATCCGGTCGGCGCGGTCACCGTGGGGCTGGAGGGCAAGCAGCTCGCCGAGATGGGGACCATGGCCGCGGGCGTCGGGGCGGTGCGCATGTTCTCCGACGACGGTCACTGCGTCCACGACCCGTTGATCATGCGCCGGGCCTTGGAGTACGCGAATTCGCTCGGGGTGCTGATCGCCCAGCACGCGGAGGAGCCGAGGCTGACCAAGGGCGCCGTCGCGCACGAGGGACCGACCGCGGCCCGGCTGGGATTGGCCGGCTGGCCGCGCGCGGCCGAGGAGTCGATCGTGGCGCGCGACGCCCTGCTGGCGCGCGACGCGGGCGCCCGCGTGCACATCTGCCACGCCTCCACCGCGGGCACCGTGGAACTGGTGAAGTGGGCGAAAGCGCAGGGCATCTCGATCACCGCCGAGGTCACCCCGCACCACCTGCTGCTGGACGACTCCCGGTTGGAGACCTACGACGCGGTCAACAAGGTCAACCCGCCGCTGCGCGAGGCCTCCGACGCCGCCGCGCTGCGGCAGGCGCTGGCCGAGGGCATCATCGATTGCGTCGCCACCGACCACGCGCCGCACGCCGAGCAGGACAAGTGCTGCGAGTTCGCCGCGGCCCGGCCCGGCATGCTCGGGCTGGAGACGGCGCTGTCGATCATCGTGCGGACCATGGTCGAGCCGGGGTTGCTGGACTGGCGCGGCGTCGCCCGCGTGATGAGCGAGCGCCCCGCCGCGATCGTCGGCTTGGACGAGCACGGCAGACCGCTCGAGGTCGGCGAGCCGGCCAACCTGACGCTGGTCGACCCGGAGGCGAGCTGGACGGTGCGCGGAAAGGACCTGGCCAGCATCTCGAACAACACGCCGTTCGAGGCGATGACCTTCCCGGCGCGGGTCACGGCGACGCTGCTGCGCGGCCGGGTCACCGCCAGGGACGGCAAGGCGCTCGGCAACCGGGCGGAGGCGTAGATGAGCGACCGAGGCGCAGCCGTTCGAGGAGGTTCGTAGTGGAAAGAACGCTCTGGGTGGTGGGGCTGCTGATCCTGTTCGGGGTCTGCCTCTTGCTGATGTACCGGGGTTGGCGCAACCGCGCGGAACGGCAGGCCGAGCGCATCGGCGCGCTGCCCGCCGTGCCCGCCGAACTGGGCGCGCAGGTACTGGAGCCGACCACCGGCCTGTACCTGGGCAGCACCATCGCGCCGAGCTGGCAGGACCGGATCACGGTCGGCGACCTGGGTTTCCGGGCCACCGCCGAACTCACCCGGTTCGAAAAGGGAATTCTGCTCGAACGCGACGGTGCGGCGGTGATCTGGATTCCGGAGGAATCCGTCACTGCGGTGCGCACCGAACGCGGCCATGCGGGCAAAGTGATGACAGAAGATGGTGTGCTGGTCATTCGCTGGAAGCTGCCGACCGGAACCGAGATCGATACGGGTTTCCGCGGCGACGACAAGTCGGTCTATCCGGCTTGGCGCAGGCTTCCCGCGGCGGATCAGAGCGGGACGACGACGGGAGATGACGAGGGATGACAGGAGAAGCAGCACTCGTGCTGGAGGACGGCCGGGTATTCCGCGGCCAGGCCTACGGCGCCGTGGGCCAGACGCTCGGTGAGGCGGTGTTCTGCACCGCGATGACCGGGTACCAGGAGACCCTCACCGACCCGTCCTATCACCGCCAGATCGTGGTGGCCGCCGCGCCGCAGATCGGCAACACCGGCTGGAACGACGAGGACGACGAATCCACGAAGATCTGGGTCGCCGGGTACGCGGTGCGCGACCCGGCGCGGCGCGCGTCCAACTGGCGCGCCAGCAGGACCCTGCCGGACGAGCTGGAACGGCAGCGGGTCGTCGGCATCGCCGGCATCGACACCCGCGCGCTGGTGCGTCATCTGCGCACCCGCGGCTCGATGAAGGCGGGCATCTTCTCCGGCGACGCGCTCGCCGCCACCGAGGAACTGGTGGCCAGGGTGAACGGGCAGCCGTCCATGCTCGGCGCCGACCTGGCGGGCGAGGTCAGCACGGACGCGCTCTACACGATCGAGCCGGACGGCGACCACCGGCACACCGTCGTCGCGGTCGATCTCGGGATCAAGACCAACACCCCGCGCATGTTCGCGCAGCGCGGCACCCGGGTGCACGTGGTGTCCTCGGCCACCACGCTGGATCAGATCCTCGAACTGAAGCCCGACGGGGTCTTCCTGTCCAACGGTCCGGGCGACCCGGCCACCGCCGACGCGGCGGTCGAGCTGACCCGGGGCGTGCTCGGCCAGGGCCTGCCGCTGTTCGGCATCTGCTTCGGCAACCAGATCCTCGGCCGCGCGCTCGGCCGTGGCACCTACAAGATGAAGTTCGGCCACCGCGGCATCAACATCCCGGTGGTGGAGCACGAGACCGGCCGCATCTCGATCACCGCGCAGAACCACGGGTTCGCGCTGGAGGGCGAGCGGGGCGAGCGCTTCGACACGCCCTTCGGCACGGCCGAGGTCAGTCATGTCTGCGCCAACGACGGCACCGTCGAGGGCGTCCGGCTGGTCGACGGCCGCGCCTTCTCCGTGCAATACCACCCGGAAGCCGCCGCCGGACCCCACGACGCCGCGTATCTGTTCGACCGTTTCGCCGGTCTCATGGAAGGAGCCTGATGCCTCGCCGCGAGGATCTCGAGCACATCCTGGTGATCGGCTCTGGCCCGATCGTCATCGGCCAGGCGTGCGAATTCGACTACTCCGGCACGCAGGCGTGCCGGGTGTTGCGGGCCGAGGGCCTGCGGGTGTCGCTGGTCAACTCGAACCCGGCGACGATCATGACCGATCCGGAGTTCGCCGACTCCACCTACGTGGAGCCGATCACGCCGGAGTTCGTCGAGAAGGTCATCGAGAAGGAGCGCCCGGACGCCATCCTGGCCACCCTCGGCGGCCAGACCGCGCTGAACACCGCGGTCGCGCTGCACGAGCGCGGGGTGCTGGAGAAGTACGGCGTGGAGCTGATCGGCGCCGACTTCGACGCCATCCAGCGCGGTGAGGACCGGCAGAAGTTCAAGGACATCGTGGCCAAGGTGGGCGGCGAGAGCGCCCGCTCGCGGGTCTGCTTCACCATGGACGAGGTCCGCGAGACGGTCGCCGAACTCGGCTACCCCGTGGTGGTGCGCCCGTCGTTCACCATGGGCGGCCTCGGTTCCGGCATGGCCTACAACGAAGAGGACCTCGATCGCATCGCGGGCGGCGGCCTGGCCGCATCGCCCACCGCGAACGTCCTGATCGAGGAGTCCATCCTCGGCTGGAAGGAATACGAGCTCGAGCTGATGCGCGACGGCCGCGACAACGTCGTGGTGGTCTGCTCGATCGAGAACGTCGACCCGATGGGCGTGCACACCGGCGACTCGATGACCGTCGCCCCCGCGATGACGCTCACCGACCGCGAGTACCAGAAGCTGCGCGATCTCGGCATCGCCATCCTGCGCGAGGTCGGCGTCGACACCGGCGGCTGCAACATCCAGTTCGCGGTGAACCCGCTCGACGGCCGCCTGATCGTCATCGAGATGAACCCGCGGGTGTCGCGTTCGTCCGCGCTGGCGTCGAAGGCGACCGGCTTCCCGATCGCGAAGATCGCCGCCAAGCTGGCCATCGGATACACGCTCGACGAGATCGTCAACGACATCACCAAGGAAACCCCGGCCTGCTTCGAGCCGACCCTGGACTACGTGGTCGTGAAGGCGCCGCGGTTCGCGTTCGAGAAGTTCCCCGGCGCCGACGGCACGCTGACCACCACCATGAAGTCCGTCGGCGAGGCCATGTCGCTCGGCCGCAACTTCTCCGAGGCGCTCGGCAAGGTGCTGCGTTCGCTGGAGACCAAGGCCGCGGGCTTCTGGACCCAGGACGACGGCGCGTGGACCGACGTCGAGGCGATCCTCGAGGATCTGCGTACGCCCACCGAGGGCCGCATCTACCAGGTGGAACGCGCGCTGCGGCTGGGCGCGAGCATCGATGACGTCGCCGCGGCCTCCGGCATCGACCCGTGGTTCGTGGCCGAAGTGGCCGGTCTGGTCGAGCTGCGCCAGGAGATCCTCGACGCGCCCGTGCTGGACGAACCGCTGCTGCGCCGGGCCAAGCACTACGGCCTGTCGGATCGTCAGCTGGCCGCACTCCGGCCGGAGCTGGCGGGGGAGACCGGCGTGCGCGCCCTGCGTCACCGGCTCGGCATCCGCCCGGTCTTCAAGACGGTCGACACCTGCGCCGCCGAGTTCGAGGCCAAGACCCCGTACCACTACTCGGCCTACGAGCTCGATCCCGCGGCCGAGTCCGAGGTGGCGCCGCAGCGCGAACGCGAGAAGGTGATCATCCTCGGGTCCGGGCCCAACCGCATCGGCCAGGGCATCGAGTTCGACTACTCGTGCGTGCACGCGGCGCAGACGCTGTCGCAGGCCGGTTACGAGACGGTGATGGTCAACTGCAACCCCGAGACCGTCTCCACCGACTACGACACCGCCGACCGCCTCTACTTCGAGCCGCTGACCTTCGAAGACGTGCTCGAGGTCTACCACTCCGAGTGCGAGTCCGGCACCGTCGTCGGGGTCATCGTGCAGCTGGGCGGGCAGACCCCGCTCGGCCTCGCGCAGCGGCTCACCGCGGCGGGCGTGCCGGTGGTCGGCACCAGCGCGGCCGCCATCGACCTGGCCGAAGACCGCGGCGAGTTCGGTGACGTGCTGGTCGCGGCCGGGCTGCCCGCACCGAAGTACGGCACCGCGACCACCTTCGCGCAGGCGCGCAAGATCGCCAACGATATCGGCTACCCGGTGCTGGTGCGCCCGTCCTACGTGCTCGGCGGCCGCGGCATGGAGATCGTCTACGACGAGAACTCCCTGGAGGGCTACATCTCCCGCGCGACCGAACTCAGCCCGGAGCATCCGGTGCTGGTCGACCGGTTCCTGGAGGACGCGATCGAGATCGACGTCGACGCGCTGTGCGACGGCGAGGAGGTCTACCTCGGCGGCGTGATGGAGCACATCGAGGAGGCGGGCATCCATTCCGGCGACTCCGCCTGCGCGCTGCCCCCGATCACGTTGGGCCGCAGCGACATCGAGGCGGTGCGCCGCTCGACCGTCGCGCTGGCCAAGGGCATCGGCGTGCGCGGCCTGCTCAACGTGCAGTACGCGCTCAAGGACGACGTGCTCTACGTCCTGGAGGCCAATCCGCGCGCGAGCCGGACGGTTCCGTTCGTGTCCAAGGCCACCGCGGTGCCGCTGGCCAAGGCCGCCGCGCGGATCATGCTCGGCGCCACCATCGCCGAACTGCGCAAGGAGGGCATGCTGCCGAGCGAGGGCGACGGCGGGCACGTCGCGCTGGACGCTCCGGTCGCGGTCAAGGAGGCCGTGCTGCCGTTCCACCGCTTCCGGCGCGCCGACGGCAGCGGTATCGACTCGCTGCTGTCGCCGGAGATGAAGTCGACCGGCGAGGTGATGGGCATCGACGCCGATTTCGGCACGGCCTTCGCCAAGAGCCAGACCGCCGCCTACGGCTCGCTGCCCACCGAGGGCACCGTGTTCGTCTCGATCGCCAACCGGGACAAGCGCGCGATGGTCTTCCCGGTGAAGCGCCTGCACGACCTCGGCTTCCGCATCCTCGCCACCGAGGGCACCGCGGAAATGCTGCGCCGCAACGGGATTCCGTGCGAGCAGGTGCGCAAGCACTCCGAGGTGCGGCCGGACGACGAGCCGACGATCGTGGAGCAGATCCGCGACGGCGAGGTGGACATGGTGTTCAACACGCCCTACGGCAACTCCGGCCCCCGCGTCGACGGCTACGAGATCCGCAGCGCGGCGGTCGGGGTGAACATCCCGTGCATCACCACCGTGCAGGGTGCGGCGGCCGCGGTGCAGGGCATCGAGGCGAGCATCAACGGCGGCATCGGCGTGCGGTCGCTGCAGGAGCTGCACGCGGTGCTGCGTGGGTGAGCCGCGATCGGACGGAACGGGCGAGATGAAGACCTTCGGTGGCCGCCTGCGGCACGCGATGCGGGAGTTCGGGCCCGTGTGCGTCGGGATCGACCCGCATCCGGAGCTGCTGCGGTCCTGGGGTCTTCCCGAGGACGCCGAGGGACTCGAACGCTTCGCCGAGATCTGCGTGGAAGCGTTCGACGGCCTGGTGGCGCTGGTCAAGCCGCAGGTGGCGTTCTTCGAGGCCTACGGTTCCCGGGGCATCGCGGTGCTGGAACGCACCATCGAGGTGTTGCGGGCCTCGGGAACCTTGGTGCTCGCCGACGCCAAACGCGGCGACATCGGGTCGACCATGGACGCCTACGCGCGGACCTGGCTGGCCGACGGCCCGCTCGGGTCCGACGCGGTGACGGTGTCGCCGTACCTGGGATTCGGTTCGCTGGCACCGGCGCTGACCCTCGCCGAAGTGGGCCACCGCGGCGTCTTCGTGCTGGCGGCGACCTCGAATCCCGAGGGCGCCCAGGTGCAGCGCGCGGTCGCCGCGGACGGCCGCACGGTCGCGCAGATCATGGTCGACGAGGCGGCGGCTCGCAACGCGGGCGCGGAGTTCGGCTCGGTCGGCGTGGTGGTCGGCGCGACGCTCAGCGCCGCGCCCGATCTGTCCGCGCTCAACGGCCCCATCCTCATGCCGGGGGTCGGCGCCCAGGGCGGTGGCCCGGAAACCATCCGGGGACTGGTCGGTGAGCCGATGCTCGCGGCGGTCGTGCCGAACGTCTCGCGCGAGGTGCTGAAGGACGGACCGACCGTTCCGGCACTGCGTGCCAAAGTGCGCGAGTTCCAGGACGCGTTCGCTTTCCTCCAGAAATGACCGCGAAAGGCCGGCGCATCCGCGCCGGCCTTTCGCGTTTCCGCCTCTTGTGCGTGCAGCTGTTCGCACACACGTGCCCCTTAGCGGGGCCTGTGTGCGCTGCTGCGCTGATTTCGGGGCCCATCGGTGTCACCGGGTGGGCGCATCGCCCCTGGACCGGCGTACAGGGCCAGGATCGGCACCGGATGCCGGGCCGTGGCGGCCGCGACAGGCCGAATGTGTCGCCCGACACGCACAAAAAACTCGCGACACGCGGAGAATTTCCAGAAAGTTCCTGGTAGGGCGCGTGAGGGGTTGCTGGAGAGATGCGCTGCCGTGTCGCAACCCTTCCGCAAACCATTCGGTTTGTCGAAAACACCCTGCTGACGGCGTATTTCGCTGATCGAGCAGCGGGATGCGCTCGGTGGCGCGGGCGGGGCCGGCACCGGGCCGCCCGGGTGCGGTCCGTACCCGGAATCATGCGCTGACCTGGGGGGTGGGTTCGCAATCGGCGGACGTCGTGGGTACGGTCGCTGAGACTGCCGGGTTACCGGCAGGAGTTGATGCAATGAACGATGAGACGGAGGAACCGTGGCCCTTCCCCAGCTGACTGACGAGCAGCGCGCCGCTGCTTTGGAGAAGGCGGCTGCCGCTCGCCGCGCTCGGGCGGAGCTCAAGGAGCGCTTGAAGCGTGGCGGCACCAACCTGAAGCAGGTCCTCACCGATGCCGAGACCGACGAGATCCTCGGCAAGATGAAGGTGTCGGCGCTGCTGGAGGCCCTGCCGAAGGTGGGCAAGGTCAAGGCGGCGGAAATCATGAGCGAGCTGGAGATCGCCCCCACCCGGCGGCTGCGCGGACTCGGCGACCGGCAGCGCAAGGCGCTGCTGGCCCGGTTCGACTTCGACGCCTGACGACGAGGGTGATCGAACACACGCGGAAGGGTCGACTGGTCGTACTGGTCGGCCCCTCGGCCGTGGGCAAGTCCACCGTGGTCCGCTGTGTCCGCGAACGGCTGCCCGACCTGGTCTTCAGCGTGTCGGCAACGACCCGGGCCCCGCGGCCCGGGGAGGTCGACGGCCTCGACTACCACTTCGTCTCCCGTGCGGAGTTCGACGCGATGATCGAGGCGGGTGAGCTGCTCGAATGGGCGGACATCCACGGCGGGCTGCAGCGTTCGGGCACCCCCGCCGGGCCGGTGCGCGCCGCGCTGGCCGAAGGCCTTCCGGTATTGGTGGAAGTGGATCTGGAAGGCGCGCGATCGGTGCGCCGGGCGATCCCGGACGCGATCCTGGTCTTCCTGGCCCCGCCGAGCTGGGAAGAGCTGGTGGCGCGCCTGACCTCGCGCGGCACCGAGTCGCCCGAGGTGATCGAGCGCCGCTTGGAGACGGCCAGGATCGAGCTGGCGGCCTGTGACGAGTTCGACATGGTTATCGTCAACGACGAGGTGACCAGCGCCTGTGAGCAGTTGGTATCGTTGTTCGTTAGCACAAATTCGAGTTCGTGACCCCCACCTGCGCATGAGCGATCAGGCCCGGAGGAGGTAGCCTGCGTAACCACGTAGGGCCCTTCGCGCATGCGCAATCCACTTCGGCATGAGTGACCAGGGCCCGGAAGCGGCAGGCCGCCGCACTCGCAGGGCCCCTCGTTCATCCGCCAGACCACACAGCAGGAGTCTCCCTAGTGAGCAGTACGGACACCAAGACCGCGCCCGCATACGACACGCCGGTCGGCCTCACCAACCCGCCGATCGACGAGTTGCTGGAGCGCACGTCGTCCAAGTACGCCCTGGTCATCTATGCGGCCAAGCGGGCCAGGCAGATCAACGACTACTACAACCAGCTCGGCGACGGCATCCTCGAATACGTCGGCCCGCTGGTCGAGCCGGGTCTGCAGGAGAAGCCGCTGTCGGTCGCGCTGCGCGAGATCCACGCCGACCTGCTCGAGCACTCCGAAGGCGAGTGAGGCGAACCCGGTTCGCCAGTGACCACGACTAGGCCGGAGGCGTAGTGACCACAAGGATCGTCGTCGGTGTGGCCGGAGGGATCGCCGCCTACAAGGCGTGCTCTCTGGTCCGGCGATTCACCGAAACCGGACATGACGTCCGGGTGATCCCCACCACCTCGGCGCTGGAGTTCGTCGGCAAGGCGACCTTCGAGGCACTGTCCGGGAACCCGGTGCACACCGGTGTGTTCTCCGACGTGCCCGAGGTCCCGCATGTTCGGCTGGGCCAGGAGGCGGACCTCGTGGTCATCGCCCCGGCGACCGCCGACCTCATGGCCCGCGCCGCGTCCGGCCGCGCCGACGACCTGCTCACCGCCACGTTGCTGACGGCCCGATGTCCGATCCTGTTCGCGCCCGCGATGCACACCGAGATGTGGGAGCATCCGGCGACCGTCGCCAACGTCGCGACTTTGCGCGCCCGCGGTGCGATCGTCATGGAGCCGGCCGCGGGCAGGCTCACCGGCGCCGACACCGGCCCGGGACGCCTGCCGGAGCCCGAGGAGATCTTCGGCCTCGCGTCGCTGCTCATGGAACGTGCCGACGCGATCCCGCGGGATCTGGAGGGCCGCCGGGTCGTCATCACGGCGGGCGGCACCAGGGAGCCGCTGGATCCGGTGCGCTTCCTCGGCAACCGCAGCTCCGGCAAGCAGGGCTACGCGCTCGCGCGGGTCGCGGCCCAGCGGGGCGCCCACGTGACGTTGATCGCGGGCAACACGATCGAGATGGCGGCGCCCGCCGCCGTCGACCTGGTGCACATCACCACCGCCGAACAGCTGAAGACCGCCGTCGACAAGCACGCCGTCGGCGCCGACGCGGTGATCATGGCCGCCGCGGTCGCCGATTTCCGGCCGACCAACGTCGCCGCCGCCAAGATCAAGAAGGGCGCCGGCGAACCCGACGTCATTCCGCTGACCAAGACCGACGACATCCTCGCCGGATTGGTGCAGGCGCGCCGCGACGGGCAGCTGCCCGGCACCGCGATCGTCGGCTTCGCCGCCGAGACCGGTGACGAGCACGGCGACGTCCTCACCCACGCGCGGGCCAAACTCGCCCGCAAGGGCTGCGACCTGCTCGTGGTCAACGCGGTCGGTGAGGGCAAGGCGTTCGAGGTGGACACCAACGACGGCTGGCTGCTCGGCGCGGACGGCACCGAACAGGCGCTCGATCACGGCTCCAAGGCGTTGCTGGCCAGCCGTGTGCTCGACGCGCTGGGTGGATTGCTGCGCTGAACCGGCCGGGATCGCCATCCGGTGCGCAGTCCGCGACGTCGTCATCGAATCGCCACCGTATGGGCACCGGGAGTTCAGCTGTCCGGGACGGCCGCGTCGTTTGTTGCGGTCCGCCTTGTCGGTGATTTGGAATAGGCTGAGATATAAGGGTTGCGCAGTCACGACATCGCGTTACTGTCGCAAGCCGATACGAGTAACCCGTTGAGGGAGAGGGAAGAACTGTGCGCACGTCCGGGAGCCGGCTTTTCACCAGTGAGTCCGTGACCGAAGGTCATCCGGACAAAATCTGTGATGCCATCAGCGATTCCATTCTCGACGCGTTGCTCGCGGAGGATCCGCGCAGCCGGGTCGCGGTGGAAACCCTCGTGACGACCGGCCAGGTCCATGTCGCGGGTGAGGTCACCACGTCGGCGTACGCCGATATTCCCCGAATTGTCCGGGAAAAGGTGTTGGAAATCGGATATGACTCGTCGGCAAAGGGATTCGACGGAAATTCCTGCGGTGTGAATATCGCGATCGGCGCGCAGTCGCCGGATATCGCGCAGGGTGTGGACACCTCGCACGAGGCTCGCGTCGGCGGCTCGGACGACGAGATCGAGCGGCAGGGCGCGGGCGATCAGGGCTTGATGTTCGGCTACGCCACCAAGGACACGCCCGAGTTGATGCCGTTGCCGATCGCGCTCGCGCACCGGTTGTCGCGCCGCCTGACCGAGGTGCGCAAGACCGGCGTGCTGCCCTACCTGCGCCCGGACGGCAAGACGCAGGTCACCATCGAGTACGACGGCGATCGCCCGGTCCGCTTGGACACGGTGGTCGTCTCCACCCAGCACGCCGCCGACATCGACCTGGACAACCTGCTCGCGCCCGACATCAGGGAGAAGGTTCTCGAGGCGGTGCTGGCCGACCTCGACGTGCCGAGCCTGGACATCTCGGACATCCGCCTGCTGGTCAACCCCACCGGCAAGTTCGTGCTCGGCGGCCCGATGGGCGACGCGGGCCTGACCGGCCGCAAGATCATCGTCGACACCTACGGCGGCATGGCCCGCCACGGCGGCGGCGCCTTCTCCGGCAAGGACCCGTCGAAGGTGGACCGCTCGGCCGCCTACGCCATGCGCTGGGTCGCGAAGAACGTCGTCGCGGCCGATCTGGCCGACCGCGTCGAGGTCCAGGTGGCCTACGCGATCGGCAAGGCGGCTCCGGTCGGCCTGTTCGTCGAGACCTTCGGCACCGAGAAGGTCGACCCGGCGCGCATCAGCACCGCGATCACCGAGGTCTTCGACCTGCGTCCCGGCGCCATCATCCGCGACCTGGACCTGCTGCGCCCGATCTACGCGCCGACCGCCGCGTACGGCCACTTCGGCCGCACCGACGTCGACCTGCCGTGGGAGCACACCGACCGCGCGGACAAGTTGCGCGCCGCCGTCGGCCTCTGATCACGATCAGGTCCGAGTGAACGAACCCGCGGCGGGCGCTCCCGCCTCCGAGGCGGACCGTCCGGCCGCGGGTCCCGCGGGCGTCGAGTTGCCGATCGCCCGGGTGCTTCCGCTGCTCTCGCCCGCGCATCTCGACCGCGACTTCGACTACGTCGTGCCCCCCGAGCTGGACGAACTCGCCCAGCCGGGGGTCAGGGTGCGGGTGCGATTCGCCGGACGGCTGGTGGACGGCTACCTGCTGGCGCGATTGCCGCACAGCGACCACGGCGGCAAGCTGGTCGCGCTGGAACGCGTCGTCTCCGGTGAACGCGTGCTGACGCCGGAAATCCTGGACCTGGCGGGGAAGGTCGCGGCCCGCTACGCGGGGACGCGCGCCGACGTCCTGCGGCTGGCTGTTCCACCGCGCCACGCCCGCACGGAAACCGGCGGCAAGAAGAAGTCCGCCGCGGCACGCCCAGAATCCGTCGACTCCACGGTTGTGCCTTCCCCGGTGGGCGCGGAGAAATCCGCTGCTGAAGACGAAAAGACTTGTATCTCAACCTCTTTCGTGCAGTCCGTCGACGCGGACTCCGCGCTCGCCGCGACGCGTCGCTCGCCACGACCCGCGAATCCGTCTGTGCCGCAAGCCGAGTTGGCAGGCGGCGGTCAGGGAGCCACGCGAGCGTGCGCCGAAACCGGCTGGGTGCCCGAGACGGACGATCGGAGCCCGGCGAGCCAGGACGCCACGCGAGAAGTTCGCTCGTCTCCGGCGGGAACTGCTGAATCCGAGGGCGATCCGCCACCGCGACCACGCTCCGAAGGCGAAGTACATCGTGCGACGACCGGCAGCGACGGCGCGAAGTCGGCCCCCGAGGTCCCGCCGATCGAGGACGTAGAACTCGCTGCCTGGGCGCGTTACGTGCACGGCTCGGCTTTCGTCGGCGCCCTCGCGCAAGGAAAAGGGGCACGCGCGGCCTGGCAGGCACTGCCCGGTGAGGACTGGCCCCGGCGGCTGGCGGAACTCGCCGCCGTGGTGGCACGGCAGGGCCGCAGCGCCATCCTCATGGTTCCCGACCAACGCGATCTCGACCGGGTACTGACGGAATGCGTTCGGCTGGTGGGTGACTCGGCGGTCGGGCTGTCCGCTGGTCTCGGTCCCGCCGCGCGGTACCGGCGGTGGCTCGCGGTGCTGCGCGGTTCGGCGCGGGTGGTGGTCGGCACCCGCAGCGCGGTGTTCGCACCGGCGGCGGACCTCGGGCTGATCGCGTTGTGGGACGACGGTGACAGCACCTACGCCGAACCCCGCGCACCGTATCCGCACGCGCGAGAGGTGGCGATGTTGCGGGCGCACGACACCGGCGCGGCGTTCGTCGCGGCGGGTTTCGCGCGGACCGCGGAGATCCAGGCGGTGGTCGACTCCGGCTGGGCGCATGACCTGATCGCCGATCGCGCCGTGCTCCGCAAGGCCGCTCCGCGGATCAGCGCCCCCGGCGACAGTGACATCGCCCTGGAACGCGACCCGGTGGCGAAGGCCGTCCGGATTCCCGGCGTCGCCTTCGCGGCTGCCCGCGCGGCGTTGAAGGAGGGCGCACCCGTGTTGGTGCAGGTGCCCCGCCGCGGGTACATCCCCGCGCTGGCCTGCCGGAAATGCCGCACTCCGGCCCGGTGCAGGCACTGCAACGGGCCGCTCGCGCTGCCGGAAACCGGCCGGGCGACAGCGGATCCCGGCGCGGCCGCGCAGAGTCCCGCGTGCCGCTGGTGCGGGATCACCGAGGCCGCGTTCCGTTGTGCCACCTGCGGTTCGCGCGCCCTGCGCGCCGTGGTGATCGGGGCGGCGCGCACGGCGGAGGAGCTCGGCCGCGCCTTTCCCGGCGTGCCGATCCGCGGGTCCGGCGGCGGCGCCGTGCTCGACACCGTCGAGTCGGGCCCGCAGGTCGTGGTCGCGACGGTCGGCGCCGAACCCGTGGTCCCCGGCGGGTACGGCGTCGCGCTGTTGCTCGACGGTTGGGCGCTGCTCGGCCGTGCCGACCTGCGAGCCGCCGAGGACGCGCTGCGCCGCTGGATGGCCGCCGCGGCGCTGGTCCGCGCGCACGGCCAGGTCATCGTCGTGGCCGAGCCGTCCATCCCGACCGTGCAGGCGCTGGTCCGGTGGGATCCGGTGGGCGCGGCGCGTGCGGAGGTCGCGGCGCGGGCCGAGGTCGGCTTCCCGCCCGCCGTCCGTCTCGCCGCGATCGACGGCACCGCCGACACCATCGCCGAACTGCTCTCGGCGGCGGATCTGCCCGGCACGGTCGACCGCCTCGGACCGGTGCCGCTGCCGGACGGCGCCCGCAAACCGTTCTCCTCCGGCGACGCGCCCGCCGAAGTGGAACGCCTGCTGTTGCGGGTCGACCGTCGATCCGGGGCCGCGCTCGCGCGTGCCCTGCGCGCGGCTCAGGCGGTTCGCAGCACGCACCGCTCCGACGCACCGCTCCGGGTACAGATCGATCCGGTCGACATCGGCTGACGACCACCGGACCCGCGAGCCATCGCGGCGACCCCCGATCGCCGCGCACGCCCGGGTAGCGAGGTCTTTGCCGCACGGGTGCGGACCACCCGCTCTCGCGCGACCCGTCGTGGGGCACGATCGTCATCGTTTCGGGGCCATGTTGCGCGGACGTCGGGAGTGGGCCTCATCCGTGCGGGCGCGGCGAGCTGCCGAGCCTCAGGCGAAGGCCGCTCGGTTGCGGGCGGCCCAGTCGGCGTATGTCGTGGCCGGGCGCCCGAGCACCCGCGGCACGTCGGGGCTGATCCGCTGCTCGGCGGGCGTCGGCTCGCCGAGGATGGTCAGCGTGTGCTCGGCCACCGGCTCGGGCATGAACTCGAGCATCGCCGAACGAGCTTGCGTACGAGTCAATTCCACGAAGCGCAGCGGCTCGCCGATCGCCGTGCCGATCGCCTCGGCCTGCGCCCGCGGCGTGGCGAGTTCGGGCCCGGTCAGGGTGTAGACCTGTCCGTCGTGCCGGGCGTCACGCAACGCCGCCGCCGCGACCGCGGCGATGTCGGCCGGATCGATCAAGGGGAGACCGACGTCGCCGAACGGCGCGGCGACCATACGTTGCGTGCGTACCGCGTCCGCCCACGCATAGGTGTTGGAGAAGAATCCGGACGGCCGAAGGAGGGTCCAGGCCAGCCCGGATGCCCTGATCGCTTCTTCGTAGGCGACGAGCCGGGCGTAGCCCGCCGCGCCCGGACGGGTCGCAGCGCCCTGCGAGGACACGAAGACGACGCGCCGCACGCCTCCCGCCGCGGCGACTTTCAGCACCTGTTCGGGTTCCGGACCCGCCACCAACTGCGCACCGGTGATCAGAAGGAAGAGGGTGTCGGATCCCGTGACGGCGGGGGAGAGGCTCTCGGGTTCGCCCAGATCGGCGCGGACCGACCGGACGCCGGCGGGCAGCGAGAGGTCCGCGTGCCGGGCGACGGCTGTCACCTCCTCGCCGGCCTCGGCCAGCAAGCGCACGAGCGGCGCGCCGATATTTCCGGTTGCTCCGGTGACAACGATCATCGTTTACTCCTTAGTTAGTTCACTGACTAAATAGGACCGTAGCCGATCGTCGAGGTGCTGTCTACAGTTAGTTGTGTGACTGACTCACAGGCGAAAGCCGGATCGGGGAAGCGGGAGCGGCTGGTCGATGCCGCGGCCCGGGTGTTCTACCAGCAGGGCGTGGAGAAGACGACGATCGCCGACATCGCGCGCGCCGCGGACGTTCCGGTCGGCAACGTCTACTACTACTTCAAGACGAAAGACCAGCTCATCGAGGCGGCGATCGGCTCGCACGCCCGCATCCTCGACGCCGTGATCGCCGCGAGCGATCGGCACGAGACGCCCGCGGAGCGATTGAAGGCCTTGATCGC
This sequence comes from Nocardia beijingensis NBRC 16342, assembly GCF_001612785.1. Classification (GTDB taxonomy): domain Bacteria; phylum Actinomycetota; class Actinomycetes; order Mycobacteriales; family Mycobacteriaceae; genus Nocardia; species Nocardia beijingensis. Next base: position 131,545 of record NZ_BDBC01000019.1, on the reverse strand, counting down.
GGGGTGGGTCGCCGAGCGTGAGCAGACCGTGCGGTATGGCTGCCCGTTCGGCACTTTGTCCTCGGAATTGGACAAACGGGCAGACGGGTTGGACACCGCGGCAGCCGAGGTGATGCGCGTGCTCGTGGACTGGGCCGAACGGCAGTTCGCCGCGATGGGGCGTGCGGACGCGAGGGAACTCGCCATCGCCTACGTCGCGGCATATCAAGGAATCGCGCTGCTCACCAATACTTTTCGCGATCCCGGACTGATGGTTACCGAGGGGGCGCGGCTGTCGCGCTGGATTGATTCGCTGGCGAGCTGACCGCGGACGGGGCCCGGAAATCGACACCGGGCCTTGCGCTCGATGCATTGCCGATATATCGTCGATAGCATGATTCGAACACGAGAGCCTTGGGAGGCTGACATGGAACACCGAGAACATCGAGAATTCGGCAGGCGCGGCCGGGGTCCACTGCCCGGCCCGGAGGGCTTCGAACACGGGCGGCGCTTCCGTCGCGGCGGGCGCCACGGCTTCGGACCCGAGTTCGGGCCGGGATTCGGGCCCGGCTTCGGGCCTGGCTTCGGCCCGCATTTCGGCCGCGGACGCGGTCGTGGCGGTCGTGGCAGGCGTGGTGACGTGCGCGCCGCCGTGTTGTTGCTGCTCACCGAGCAGCCCATGCACGGCTACGAACTCATCCAGCAGATCCGCGAGCGCAGCAACGACATCTGGCGGCCGAGCCCGGGATCGATCTACCCCGCGCTGGCGCAACTGGAGGACGAAGGTCTGGTCCTCATCGAGAAGGTCGCCGGGCGCAAGACCGCGAAGCTCACCGAGTCCGGCGCCGAGTACGTTGCCGCGCACCGCGACGAGCTGGGCGATCCGTGGGCGGACGTGCAGCAGGACGTCGGCGCGCAGGCGATGGACCTGCGCGCGCTCGTCGGCCAGCTGATGGGGGCGGTGGCCCAGGTCGCGGCGGCCGGCACCCCGCAGCAGGCGGCGCGGGCGGCGGAGCTGCTCACCGAAACCCGCAAGTCCCTCTACCGGATCCTCGCCGAGGACGAGACCCCCGAGAAGTAGGGGAGGCGAAACGCCCCGATACGGCGCGCATTTCGACTCGATCAGAGGGATCATTGTGAGATGCGACAGTGGAGCAGAGTTGGAACTTGGGGCGTTTCACACTTGCGTGCCGCCGTGCTGGCCTTCGCGCTGGCCGGTGCGGCCGCGCTCGGTCCGGGCGTGGCGGCGGGCGAGCCGCTCGGCTTCCGCCCGCCCGAGGTGCCCACCGACGCCGCTCCGCCGCAAGCGGATCACCTGGCCGCCGCCTGGTATCAGAAGAGCCATCCGGACGCGGTTCCTAGCGGCACCAACGATTTCGGCTGCGTGCCGAGCGCCCGGCATCCCCGTCCGGTGGTGCTCGCGCACGGGACCGACTCCTCGGCGTATTCCGACTGGTCGGGGATCGCGCCGCAGCTGACGGCGGCCGGTTTCTGCGTGTTCGCATTGAACTACGGCGGCAAGCCGGGCGCGCACAGCTACGGTACCGAGGATCTGGTGCTCAGCGCCTACCAGGTCGGCGCGTTCGTCGATCAGGTGCTGGCGGCGACCCATGCGGGCAAGGTCGATCTGGTCGGATTCTCGCAGGGCGCCAACGTGACTCGCTACTACGTCAACAAGCTGGGCGGCGCGTCCAAGGTCGAACAATGGATCGGCCTGGCGTCGCCCACCTACGGCGGTGTGATGTACGGGCTGGTGCCGGTCGCCGAGGCGATCCCCGGCGCTCTGCAGGCATTCGCCGAGGTCACCTCGCTCGCCGCCGTGCAGCAGGCCGAGGGGTCGCCGATCATGCTCGATCTCAACGCGGGCGGCGACACAGTGCCCGGCGTTCGGTATGTGACCGTCGGCAGTCGCGTCGACGAGATGATCCAGCCGTTCGAGAACATCGCGCTGCGCGGGCCTGGCGCGCGGAACATCGCCCTGCAAGACCTGTGCCCGGCCGATCTCACGGGGCACTTCCACATGGTCTATGACCCGTTCGTGCAGCAGTTGCTGCTCACGCAGCTGGATCCGGGCAGCCCGGCGCCGGTGTGCCGGCCGGTTCCGCTCGGCACCGGTATCCCCGAGGTGATCATCGCGGGCCATTCCTGAACGTCGCTGAACCGGTTCACCGGGTCACGTGGTCCGGCCGGTCGGTGCCGGCGGGCGCGATCGGCTGAGGCCGACACCGCACGACCCCCTGTCGTCCGTTGGCTTCGTCGCCGATCTCGGGTGCCGAGCCCATTTCGGGCCACTGTTGCTGAGCCCTGCGCACCGCGTTTTCAATCACTGATTGAATCAACGATGGAAACGTGCTTCACTGAGCGCATGCCGAAGCCGGTCTCCGAAGCCGCAGCCGCCACCCGCGATCGTCTGCTGACCGCCGCCGAGCGTCTGCTGCTCGAAGGCCGGTACGACGAGGTGTCCGTGCGGGGCATCTGCGCGCAGGCCGGAGCGAATCCGGCGGCGGTGCACTACCACTTCGGGTCGAAGGACGCCCTGGTCGCCGCGCTGCTCGAGGAGCGGCTCGGCCCGGTGTGGGAGGACCGTTTGGCCGCTGTCACCGGCGGGCACGGATCCATCGCCGAGGTGGTGGACGCCGTGATCGAGCCGTTCGTCGAGTTGGCCGCCGATCCGGTGGGCCGGTTGCACCTGAGACTGCTGGCGCAGTTCGTCCTCGGCAGGCAGGTGACCGAGTGGCGGCAGCCGTGGTTCCGCCTCGATGCGTGGGTGCGCCTGTTGCCGGGGGTGAGCGAGCGCGAGAGCATGCGCCGGTGGATGTTGGCGTTCGACCTGCTCATCATGCGATTCGGCAGTGCGGAGCACCGAGAGATGTCGCAGGAGGCGGTGGCCACCCTCCGGGAATTCGTGGTGGCCGGATTGACCGCGCCGACAGGAGAGAAACGATGAACGACGTATTCACACCGGCCCGGCTCGGGCCGATCACCTTGCGCAACAGGGTGATCAAGGCCGCGACATTCGAGGGCCGCACGCCGGACGCCCTGGTGACCGACGACTTGATCGAGTTCCATCGCGAGGTCGCCGCCGGTGGGGTCGGGATGACGACCGTGGCGTATTGCGCGGTCGCTCCTGGGGGCAGGACCGATCGGCATCAGATCTGGTTGCGCCCGGAAGCGGTGCCGGGGCTGCGCAGGCTCACCGACGCCGTCCACGGCGAGGGGGCGGCGGCGAGCGCGCAGATCGGCCACGCCGGTCCGGTGGCCAACGCGGCGTCCAACCGGGCTCCCGCCCTGGCGCCGAGCCGGATGCTCAGTCCGCTGTCGATGCGCATGATGCGGAGCCCGGACGAGGACGGGATCCGTGCGCTCGTGGCCGCGCATGCCGATGCGGCGAAGCTGGCCGAGGAGGCCGGTTTCGACGCGGTTGAGATCCATTTCGGGCACAACTACCTGGTGAGTTCGTTCCTGAGCCCGAAGCTGAACCGCCGCGCGGACCGGTATGGCGGCAGCTTGGCCAACCGCGCGCGGTTGGCCCGTGAGATCGCCGCAGCGGTTCGGCAAGCCGTGGGCGGCAGGCTCGCGGTGACCGCGAAGCTGAACATGGAGGACGGAGTGCGGGGCGGGCTCACCGTGCCCGAGTCGCTGCAGGTCGCCGCCTGGCTGGAAGCCGACGGCACTCTGGACGCGCTGGAACTGACGGCGGGCAGCTCACTGCTCAACCCGATGCTGCTGTTCCACGGTGACGCTCCGCGCAAATCCTTCGCCGGCGTTCTCCCGGTGCCGGCCCGGTGGGGCTTCCGTATGGTCGGCAAGGCCTTCCTGAAGGAGTATCCGTACCGGGAGGCGTATCTGCTCGAGCGTGCGCGGCACTTCCGGCGGGAATTGTCGATGCCGCTGATTCTGCTGGGCGGCATCACGAACCTGGACACCATGCGGCTGGCGAGGGCGGAAGGCTTCGAGTTCGTCGCCATGGGCCGTGCGCTGCTGCGGGAACCGAATCTGTTGCGCCGCATCCAGTCGGACGCCTCGACGCGGTCGGCATGCGTGCACTGCAACGAGTGCATGCCCACGATCTACACCTGCACCCGCTGCGTGTTCCGCCCCGGTCAGCCGCGCGAACCCGTCGAGCTGACCCTGTCGGGCATCCGTGGCGCCGGCACGCAGCAATAAGCGGTCACTGATCGACCGGCGCCGTGTCGGCGAGGGGCGGTCGAACGCGGGCCGTTGACCGGATGGCATCGCCGTGCCAGCAGGCGACGAAGGAGCGTGTACGTGACCGAATGGTAAGTGGTCAGCAGGGGCGGAACGCCACTTCCTTGCGGCGATGATCAGTCGTGGAATGCGTAGAGGATCGCGCCGTCGCGGGAGAGGACGGCGCGGATCGCCTCGTAGTCGGCGGGTGTCAAGGAGGCACGGCGCTGCTTCCAGAAGGACAAACTCGCCGCCAATCCGGGATCGGCGGTGCCGTGACGGCGGCAGTACTCGGCGAGCGCCACCCGCAAGCGCGGCGACGTCGCGGGGTGCGCGGCGAGGTCGATCAGGCTGGTCAGCGTCGCGCAGGCGGCCACATAGTCGCGGGCCGCGGCGGTCGGGCTCTTCGTGTGCTGGTTCATCGTCCTCTGGTGTCGTGACCGTCGGGGCTCGGGATAGTGCGGTTGTTGCCGAAAGCGCTTGCAGTGCAGGCGATTCGCGTGAGCGTCAGTCGGCCGCGCGCCCACGTTGGCACGCGCGCGGGCACCCGTGCCAGCCGGGAACCGCTGGATCGAGCGTGCGATCGGATCTTTCTATCGGCGATCCGCGTTGAGCGCGGGAACCTCGCCGTTCCGACGCCTCGGAGTGTGTCGTCATGGCGCCGAACAGCCGATCGCCGGGTACGGCAGATCTCGCGGCCGGCTTCGATGATGCGCTCGCCGGACTCCTCGGCGACCACGGTCGGCGCGATCGCGCCGGGGACGCGGTAGGTGCGGCGGGGGATCAGCCGTCGCAACCCCAGTCGCACCCGTCTGGGCCCGTAGCACCGGTTCGAGGGTGCTGCCCTCGGTCACCGCGGGGGGTTGGTCACCGTCGAGACTCCGCGAAGCGCCGGACGCCGTCGAGCTCGTCGACCCGGTACCGGTCGTGCACGGAGCGGACCGCCGCGTCGGCGAGCACCCAGCTGCGCTGACCCGGCCTACCTGCGGGAGGGCGCGACGCGCGAACCGAACTTCGTCGCTCCGGATTCGAGGCCGGTCATACGGGTATGCGCCAGATGTCAGCTTGTTCCGATATCCGGGAGGTTGTTGTGGCTGAACATGGAAGCGGTGCTCGTGAGGGCGTCGAGGGCGTCGTCGAAGACGTCAAGGGCAAGGTGAAGGAAGCCGCCGGTACCGTCACCGGGCACGAAGACCTGAAGGACGAAGGTCGCGCGCAGCAGGACAAGGCGGATTCCCAGCGCGAGGCGGCGGGCAAGGAAGCCGCGGCCGAGAAGGCGCGGGCCGAAGCGGACGTCGACGAGGCCCGTCAGTCGGCGCATCAGCACGGGCGGTAACCACGCCGGTTCGCCCCACCGCAGGCATCCGCCGCCGTCAGCAGAGCTGGCGGCGGCGGTCCGCGTGATCCGGCGGGGAGGCGTCTAGGCGTATGGCTCGACGATGCGCACGTCCTCGAGCCTGGTGAGGCGCTGCGCGGTTTCCGGCGATGACGTGATGACCACTCGGTTGGCGCCGCCGTCCTCGACGACTTCCGCGCCGGACGCCCGGAGCCAGTCGAAGAACTTCGCACGGATCGCGGTCAGAGCGATGTCGTCGCCGGGATCGCCGGGATTCAGGAGGACGAGGTATCGGCGGTCGTGCGCTGGCATACGGCTGTCCTTTCGATCATCCCGGGGATTCGATCGGATCGGGGTTCGCCACTCTCACCCGCTGAACTGCGCCTTCAGGGCGGAGTCGGGAATACGCATGTTACGCGCAGCCGTCTTGCCGCGATCGTACGCGCGCCGATCGGGCAGGCGCGCCGGGCGCGCTGCTCGTCGACGACGAGCGGCCCGTCCTGCGGAAGATCGGCGCGGCGGATCAGCGCGAAGACTCGTCGGCCGCCGCCCGGCGGGCGGCGCTCACCGCACGCTTGGCGATGGCCCAGCGGTGCACTTCCGAAGGCCCGTCGTAGATGCGGAACGGCCGCACTTCGCGGGACAGCCGCGCCAGCGGCAGGTCGTCGGAGACGCCGAGGCCGCCGCACAACTGCATGCTGCGGTCGACGATGCGGAAGATCGCCTCGGCGGCGAAGGTCTTCGCGATCGACGTGGCGTTGCCAGCGTGCTCGCCGTTGTCCAGTTCCCAGCAGGCCCGTACCAGCAGCGCGCGGGTGGCGGCGATGTCGATCTCGTTGTCGGCGATCATCTTCTGCGCCATGCCCAGATCGCCGAGCCGGGAACCGAAGCCTTCCCGCTGGGCGACACGCTCGACGGCGATGTCGTGGCCTCTGCGCGCCGCTCCCAGCCAGCGCATCACGTGCGTCATGCGGGCCGGGCCCAGCCGCACCTGGGCGTATTCGAAGCCGCGGTCGACGGCGCCGAGCACCGCTTCGTCGGGGACGAGCATGTCCTCGAAGAAGACCTCGCAGTGGCCGCCGATCATGGCGCGGTCCAGCGTGGTGATATGCCTGCCGACGCGCAGACCCGGGGTGTCGGCAGGCGTCAGGAACATCGTCGCCCCGCCGCGCTGTCCCGGTTCGCCGGAGGTGCGGGCCATCACGATGAAGAAACCGGCCCCATCGGCGCCGGTGATGAAGTGCTTGTGGCCGTTGATCCGCCAGCCGCCGTCGGCGCGAACGGCCCGGGTGGCCAGCGCCGCCGGGTCCGAACCCGCGCCGGGCGCGGGCTCGGTCATCGCGAACGCCGAGCGCACCTCGCCGCGGGCGAGCGGTTCCAGGTAGCGCTGCTTCTGCTCCGGGTCGGCGATGTGAGCGAGCATGTGCACGTTGCCCTCGTCCGGCGCGGCGATATTGAGCGCCGTCGGGCCGAACAGCGAGTAGCCCGCTTCCTCGAACACCGGCGCGCGATCCGACATCGACAGCCCGTGCCCGCCGTACTCGACGGGCGCGTGCGGCGCGAAGACCCCGGCCTCGCGCGCCAGCTTGTTCAGCGTGACGCGCAGTCCGTCGCCGCCTGCCGCGGTGATGTCGCCGTGGTGTTCGTCCTCGATCGGCAGCACCGTCTCCCGCACGAACTCACGGGTGCGGTCGGTCAGCGCCCGCACTTCGTCGGAACAGGTCAGATCGATCGGCATCGCGCATTCCTCCTCGCCATCAGAGCCCCGGTCTTCGACCGAACGATCGCTCCGTTCGAACACTGTCCCACCGGCTGGCCCGCGGTGTCAAAGTGCGCTGGTGGCGTAGAGATCGAGACATTGGCGGTCGAATTCTGCTGTTCAGCTATTCTGAACATTATGCGAAACAAGGTCACGGCGCCGCACGAGGCGATCCGCCGCGCGCGCCGCGCCGCGGGCCTGTCGCTGCGCGAAGTGGCCCGCAGGCTGGAGGTGAGCCCGGCGACGCTCAGCGCCGTGGAGACGGGTAAGACCGGGATCTCGATCGCGCGGCTCACACGCTTGGCGGAGGTGCTCGGTGTGCCGGTCGCGCACCTGCTCGGGGATGCTCCGTTCGCGCCGCGGCCCAGCTACGGCCGGGTCGATCCCGCGCCGGGTGCGCGGGGGACCTGGCGCGAATTCGCCCCGCTGGACGTCGACCCGGTGCTGGCCGCCGCCCTCGCGTCATTCGTCGAGATCGGCTACCACGGCACGACAGTGCGCGCCATCGCCCGGCGGGCCGGCACCAGCGTTCCCGGCCTCTACCACCACTATCGCGACAAGCACGACCTGCTGGTGCGCATCCTCGATCTGACCATGGACGAACTGCACTGGCGGGTGCGCGCCGCCCGTGCCGAAGGCCTCGACAGCGTTCACCAGGTGCGCCTGATCGTCGAAGCGCTGGCCCTGTTCCACACGCACCGCCGCGACCTCGGATTCATCGGCGCCAGCGAGATGCGCAGCCTTTCCCCGGGCGAACGCGCGCGCATCGCCCGCTCCCGCCGCGACATCCAAGCCATCCTGGACGACGCGATCGCCGCGGCCGCCGCCGAGGGCCGCATCGCCGTTCCCCAGGTCCGGGCGGCGGGGCGGGCGATTGCCACCATGTGCACCGCGATCCCGCAGTGGTTCCGCGAGTCCGGCCCGGCGACGCCGGAGGAAGTGGCCGCGCAGTACGGCGATTTCGCCTTGGGCGTGCTCGGGATCGATCCGGTGCGGTAGCAGCGCGTTCGTGGCTCGGCCTGCGGTCATCGCCCGCGGGAGGAGCGCGCCGCGGTGGCCACCTCCACCTTGGTGGCGATCGGCATACCCCTTGGGGATCGGAGCTCAGCACTCGGGGGCCTGCTGGCGGCGGCGCGGACGGCGGAAAGTAGGACGAGTCAACGCCAGTGAACCGGAGCATCCCATGTCGATTCTCAACTCGATCCCCGCGACGGCGGAACGGCGTGCCACGGTCTGGACCGAAGACGGGGTGGCGCTCGCGGTTCGCGAATACGGCCCGCGAGACGCGGACCTCACCGTCGTCCTGTTGCACGGGCATTGCCTGCGCAGCGAGTCCTGGACCTACGTCCGCGACGAACTGCTGCGCCGGTACGCGGGCGCAAGGATCGTCTGCTACGACCATCGCGGCCACGGCGAGTCCGCCGCGGCGTCCCGGCGGACCTACCATCTCGACCAGCTCGGCCGGGACCTGCGCGCGGTGCTGGACGCCGTTGCCCCCACCGGGCCGGTCGTCCTCGCGGGTCACTCCATGGGCGGCATGACCGTGCTGACCTATGCGGCGCAGAATCCGCACGAGATCGGCACCCGCGTCGTCGGCGTGGCGCTGTTGGCGACCGCCGCGGGCGGACTCGCCGACGCCGGCTTCGGCCGTCTGCTGCGCAACCCGGTGGTGTCCGCGTTCCAGGCGGCCGTCCGCCGGGCTCCTGGGGCGATGCACCACGCGAAGCTGCTGGTGTGCCGCCTGTTCGCCCCCCTCATCCGCACCGCCGAATTCGGTGATCGCAAGGTGAGTCCGCGGGTGCTCGCTCTCGCCAACGCGATGCGCAACGAGACGCCGATCGTCACGATGGCGAGCTACTTGAGCGAGTTCATGGTCTACGACCGGACCGACGCGCTCGCGCTGCTGTCCAGGATCCCGACATTGGTGCTGTGCGGCGCCGCGGACCTGATGACACCGCCGTCGCATTCGGTCGCGATGGCCGCCGCCGTCGAGTACTCCGACTTCGTGATCGTCGAGAGCGCCGGTCACTCCGTGATCCTGGAACGGCCCGGCCTGGTGGCGGAGGCTGTCGCGCGCCTGATGACGCGCGTAGGCGCGGACGCAGACGTGGCCTACGCCGCGTAGCGCGGGGAAATCTCACACATACCGCTGGCGGAGTTTGCCCTTCACCAGCTTCCCGGTGGGTGTGCGGGGCAGATCGTCGGCGAAGTCGAAACTGCGCGGCACCTTGTAGTGGGCGATGCGGTCGCGCAGATAATCGCGCAGCTCCGCGGCCAGCTCCGGGCCGGGCTCGGCGCCGGGAGCGGGCTGGACGACGGCCTTGACCGATTCGCCCATCTCCTCGTCGGGCACGCCGATCACCGCCACGTCGAACACCTTGGGATGCAGCGCGAGGGCGTCCTCGACCTCCTGCGGGTAGATGTTCACCCCGCCGGAGATGATCATGAAGGCTTTGCGGTCGGTGAGGAAGAGGTAGCCGTCCTCGTCGACGTAGCCGATGTCCCCGGTGGTGGTCCAGTTGGGGTGGTCCGGGTGGACCGCGTCGGCCGTTTTCGCCGGGTCGTTGTGATAGGCGAACGGGGCCGCTTCGCGTTCGAAGTAGATGGTGCCGATCTCTCCGATGGGAAGTTCCGCGCCGTCGTCGCCGCACACCCGGATGGTGCCGAGACCAGCCGTGCCGACCGAGCCGGGCTTGCGCAACCATTGCTCGCTGTCGATGAAAGTGGCGCCGTTGGCCTCCGTCGAGGCGTAGTACTCGTACAGGATCGGGCCCCACCAGTCGATCATCGCCCGCTTCACGTCCACGGGGCACGGGGCGGCCGCGTGCACGGCGACCCGCAGGCTGGACACGTCGTAGCGGGCGCGGACGGCCTCGTCGAGTTTCAGCATCCGGACGAACATGGTCGGCACCCATTGGCTGTGGGTCACGCGGTAGCGCTCGATCGCGGCCAACGCTTGTTCGGCGTCGAATTTCTTCATGATCACGAGCGTTCCGCCGAGTGCGTGGACCACGCCACCGAAGCGCAGCGGCGCGGCGTGATAGAGCGGAGCGGGGGAGAGGTAGACGGTCTCGGTGTCGAACCCGTAGAGCGGGCCGAAGATCGCGGTGTAGGTGTCACCGGGCGCATCGCCGACCTGACGGTCCGGCAGTGGCTGTTTGATGCCCTTCGGCCGTCCGGTGGTGCCGGAGGAATAGAGCATGTCCGCGCCGCGCGGCTGATCCGGCAAGGGCTGGGGCGACGCCGCCGCCGTGGCCTCCTCGTAGGACTTGTACCCCGGGACGTGACCGCCGAAGGCGAGGCGGATCTCGACCGCGGGCGTCTCCGGGACGATCTGCTCGGCGGCGTCGGCGAGACCTGCCGATACGATCAGCGCCCTGGCTCCGCAGTCGTTGACGATGTAGCTGATCTCGCTCGGCGACAGATGCCGGTTGACCGCGGTGATGTAAAGCCCGGTTCGCAATGCCGCCCAGTAGACCTCGTAGATCTTCGGGTCGTTCCCGGACAGCAGCGCGACGTGATCGCCTCTGCGCAGCCCCGCGTCGTGCAGGTGCCTGGCCAGTCGAACCGAGTTCTCCTCGAGCTCCCGATAGGTCAGCGCTTCGCCGCTCTCGGCGACGATGACAGCCGGTTTGTCTGGGATTCGGTCGACGTGCGCGCCGGGGTACATGCGGCTCCTCGGTGGAACGGAGCGGTCGGCACCCGACCGCAGGGCCTGCGCGGGCCGCACGGATCCACGGCGTCCCGCAGAGCGGTTGCTCTGTCACCGACGATAGCTGAAAGTAAACGGCGATTCTGGTTCATTCGCGAACATCGTGACCGGCGATCCGATCGGCGGCATCCGGCCGGACGGACGGCGATCGTCGCGCGGGTGACGCGGGATGGCCGTGGGTGAGCTGGCACGAACTGTTCTCGCACCGGCCGAACGGTTCCTTTCCGTCCGCAGGATCGAGCCGGCGCCGATCTCCAGCGTGTACGTCTGGCTCGACCGTCCGCTACACATGATGTGGCTGGCCGGGAACCTCCGGGACACCACCATCGAGTGGGTGATGACACCACCGGCATGCACGACGGTGATCGTCGGCTATTCGCTCGCGGTCGGCGCGTCCTGGGAACGTCGTGCATCGGTGCAACGACGAGTTCGTCCGCAGGGCGATCGAATAGCTGTACCAGCACTATTCGGAGGCGCGTGCGGCGGAAGTTGTGCGCGCCAGAGTGTTTCACCAGCCGCAGGCCAGGTTCTCCGCCCACCCCGGATTCGAGTCCCGGCGGCTGAGCCGCAGACGCCCATCGGCGGGCCCTCCCTCGCAGGCGACTGGACCCGCATCGAGCTGCCGTCCACGATGGAATCCGCGGCGGAGAGCGCCCGGCGAGCCGTCGGCGCCGTCCAGGACTATTTGTCTCTCCAGCGGTGAGTTCGTGGTTATTCCAGCCGAAGTGGGCAATACGGTCCATGGAGAGGTGAGAACCATGAGCTTGATAGGAAGTGCTGACAGATATCGGTGGCGCCGCAACGGCGGAGTGCGGCGCAGTCGGTGGCGGACCGGTTACGGAAGCCGAAGCGGTTGGCGCAGTAGGTATGGCGGCCGGTGGCGACGGCGCGAGCGCCGGGGCGGCGGCGGGCATGTGCGATCCGGTGGTTTGTCGGGGGCCGCGCGATTCGGCTTCATCGCACGCGGGATCGCGTACATCGTCATCGGCATTCTCGCGTTCATGCTGGCCGTCGGCGCCGCAGAACACGAGCCGACCGCGGGTGGAGCGCTCGCCACGCTCGCGGGCAAGCCATTGGGATATCTTCTGCTGTGGATTCTGGCCCTCGGGTTCGCCGCCCTTGCCGCTTGGCGGCTGACGCAGGCCGCCGCCGCGTCCGCGGCGCGTTCGAACGGACCGCGGTTGCGCGCACTGGCACTCGGAATCCTCTACGCCATCGCATCTTTCGTCGTTCTCCGGTTCGTCGTCGACGGCCGGACGCCGCCGCCGAGCGACGCTCTCGCGCGCGACGTGACGGCCCGGATTCTCGGCTGGGACGGCGGTCAGGTGGTCGTCTTGCTCCTCGGCCTGGCTGTTGTGGCAGCGGGTGTCCTGATCACCCTGCGTGGGATTCGTCTCGCCTTCGTCGACGATCTGCGCATGGGTTGGATGACGCATGCTTCGCGGGAGAGCGTGATCTGGCTGGGCCGGATCGGTTATCTGGCGCGCGGGGCGATCGTCGTCGGCATCGGAATCGCCGCGGTGGTGGCCGCCGCGAACTACGAGCCCGCGAACGCCAAAGGGGTCGATGCCGTGCTGCACGATTTCGCCGGCAGCGTGCTGGGGCCGTGGCTGCTCATCGCGGTATCCCTCGGCCTGACGGCGTTCGGGATCCTGTCGTTCCTCCAAGCACGATACCGGCGCACCTATGGCGGCGTCCCGGTCTGACTCCTGCGACCTTCTTTGCGTCGCGATCATCCGCGCGAAGTAGGACATCACAACGTGCGCCGAGGAGCCGGGTGAGCAGCCACCCGTCTCCCGGCGGCGCGGGTAGTCCGCGCACGGTCGGTCGACCGGCCCGGAATTCTCCGCATACGGATCGTGATCTCCCGCATGCGATTCAGCGCTTGCCGCAGGTGCCCGCATCCCCTTGGCGCCCAGATGGGCCGCCCATTCCTGCTCGACGCTTTCGGCGACCGAGTTCGCGAACTCCGCCACCTGCCTGCCGCGGTCGGTCAGGCACACCAAGCGGGCGCGGCGATCGGCCGGATCGGGGACCCGATCGACGTAACCGGCGCGTTCGACCTGGTCAGCCGCGTGTGTCCGCGGTCGGTTCCGCTCGATCGGCCGGGCCTTTGATCTCGACGATCGGCAACCGGAGCGCGGCAGGGGCGTCGGCCGGGACCACCGGCTTGCGCGGCGGCACCGGGGTGATGCGCCGGTAGGGCGCGCCGAGTTCCGGACGCGGATCCGGCTCACCCTTGTTCGGCCAGAGCGCGGTGGCCCGCTCGGCCTGCGCGGTGATCGTGAGCGAAGGGTTCACCCCGAGATTGGCCGAGATGGTCGATCCATCGATGACGTGCAATCCCGGGTAGCCGTGCATCCGATGGTAGGGATCGACGACCCCGGCGTCCGGGGAATCGCCGATGACGCAGCCGCCGATGAAGTGCCCGGTCATGGGGATGTCGAACAGGGCGCTCCAGCCTGCGCCCGGGATGCCGTCGATCTTCTCGGCCACCCGGTGGGCCACCTCGTGCCCGGCCGGGAGCCAGGTCGGATTCGGTTCGCCCACACCCTGTCTGGTGGTCATCTTGCGACCGAACAGACCGCGTTTGGTGTAGGTGGTGATGGAGTTGTCGACCGACTGCATCACCAGCAGCCCGATCATCTGCTCCGACCAGCCGCGCGGATTCTGCAGGTGGAAGGCGTCGCGTCCGAGCTTGCGCATGGTTCGCGCCCACAGCCGCAGCTTCGATGTGCGCCCGTCGGGATCGATCATAGCGGTGCCGATCAAACCGATGGCGTTGCTGCCCTTGCCGTAGCGCACGGGCTCGATATGGGTGTCGTCATCCGGGTGGATCGAGGAGGTGATCGCCACCCCTTTGGTGAAGTCGGAGTCCTTGCGGCGGCTTCGTATCGAGAGCAGTTCCTCGGAGTTGGTGCGCGAGAGTTCACCCAGACGCGGGGATATGTCCGGCAGGGACCCGCGGTCGCGCAGCCGGTGCAACAGTCTCTGGGTGCCGAGGGCTGCCGCGGCGAAGACGACCTGCTCAGCGGTGAACTTCTTGCGGGCCTTGCGGACCCAGCGTCCGGTGCGGACGGTGGAGATCTCGTAGCCCCCGCCGGGCAGCGGGCGCACATCGGTCACCGTGGTGAGCGGATGAACCGTCGCTCCGGCCCGCTCCGCCAGGTAGAGGTAGTTCTTGACCAAGGTGTTCTTGGCGTTGTGGCGACAGCCGGTCATGCATTCGCCGCAGTGCGTGCAGGTGTTGCGGGCGGGGCCGACGCCGCCGAAGAACGGGTCGGGCACATCCTGACCCGGCCGCGCGCTGTTGCCGCCGAACAGCACACCGACGGGAGTGCTGCGGTAGCTGGCTCCGACGCCCATCTCTTCCGCCACCTCGGCCAGCACGCGATCCGACGGCGTGGTCGCAGGGTTGGCCGTCACACCGAGCATCCGCTTGGCCTGGTCGTAGTGCGGGGCGAGTTCGTCCTTCCAGTCGGTGATGTGGGCCCACTGGCGGTCCCGGTAGAACTTGTCCGGCGGTTCGTAAAGCGTGTTCGCGTAGACCAGCGAGCCGCCGCCGACGCCGGCGCCCGCCATGATGAAGGTGTCCTTCAGCAGCGTCAGCCGCTGGATGCCGAAGCAACCCAGGGCCGGGGCCCACAGGTACTTACGCGCGTCCCACGAGGTCTTCGCGAACTCGTCGTCGGCGAAACGCCGTCCCGCCTCGAGCACGCCGACCCGGTAACCCTTCTCGGTGAGCCGCAGCGCGGTCACACTGCCGCCGAAGCCGGAACCGACGACCACCACGTCGTAGTCGAACGTCATCTGATCTCCACCACTTGTCGAAGTTGTTGCCGCAGGGGAGGCGAGCGTCAACAGACGCGCCTCGAGTCGTAGTCCGCGAAGTCCACCTTGCGCGTCTGCCACCGGTAACTGGTGACGGTGCCGGGCCAGTTGTTGGTGATCCGCCCGGCCGCGTTGCGGTACCAGCTCGAGCAGAAGTTCCACGGTGTGCGGTCGAGGCGCTGTTGCAGCCTGCGATCGAAGCCTGCCTCGACATCGGGTCGCACTTCCAGCACGTGGCCGGGCTGCTCCGCGATGCGCTGGACGGCCTGCCGGATGTAGCGGGCCTGCGATTCGATCATGTAGACGATCGAACCGACGCCGAGGTTGGTGTTCGGACCGTAGACGAGGAACAGGTTCGGGTAGCCGGGCACCGTGATGCCCTGGTACGCGCGGGCGCCCTGCGACCACTCGTCGGCCAGCTTGCGCCCGCCTCGCCCGGAGATCCGCATCGGCCAGAGGAATTCGGTGCCTTTGAAGCCCGTGCCGTAGACGATCGCGTCCACCTCGTGCAGCACGCCGTCGGCGGTGCGCACGCCATCGGGGGTGATCTCGGTGATCGCGGTGGTCTCCACCGTCACGTTGGGCCGGGTGAGCGCGGGCAGGTAGTCGTTGGAGAACAGCGCCCGCTTGCAGCCGGCCGGGTAGTCCGGGGTGAGCTCGGCCCGCAATCGCGGGTCGGGCACCTGCCGCTTCAGATGTCGCAGGCCGATCCGCGTCACCAGTTTGCGGATGACCGGCACGTCGACGATGCCCAGCGCGAGGAACTCGCAGAACAGCCAGAACGCGAAGCGCTCGGTGAGGCGGGTGACCGGCAGCAGCCGGAAGGCGCGATGATGCCAGGCTTTGTACTCGACGTCCGGTTTCGGCATGATCCACGCGGCCGAACGCTGGAACAGCGTCAGATGCGCCACCGAAGGCGCGATCGCGGGCACGAACTGCACCGCGCTCGCTCCGGTGCCGATGACCGCCACCCGCTTGCCGGTCAGGTCGGTGTCGTGATCCCACTCGGCGGAGTGGAAGGCCGTGCCTCGGAAACTCTCCACACCCGGGATGTTCGGCAGCGCGGGGCGCGACAGCTGCCCGACCGCGGAGATCAGCACATCGCAGGTCAGCTCGCCGCCGTCGGCGGTGCGCACAGTCCACCGTCCGGTGGCGTCGTCGAACTCCGCCTCGGTGACCTCGGTGCGGAAGCGGATCTTCGGCAGCAGGTCGTGATCGCGCGCGATGCCACGCAGGTAGGCGAGGATGTCGGGCTGCCGGGAGAACCGCTTGGGCCAGTCGGTGCGCGGCGCGTAGGAGTAGGAGTACAGCGGCGAGGGGATGTCGCAGCCCGCGCCGGGGTAGGTGTTCTCCCGCCAGACGCCGCCGACGTCCTCGGCCCGCTCCAGGATCGTGACGTCGTGCAGTCCCGCGCGCTGGAGTTCCATCGCCATGCCCAGCCCCCCGAAACCGGTGCCGATGATGACGATCGAAGGTGTGCTCATGGCGACAACGCTATGACCTGGACAAAGACCGATGCCAAACACCTGAGGTCAGAAAATCCATACTTTCGGCCAAATCGCCGTCCGCGACCTACCCGAAAGAACTCACGTTGTTCACCTGGTTGGCTTGCGTGTACCCGCTCCACACGTACTCGCAGCTGAAACCGCCGGAATCATCCCAGGTGATCGGCGTCGACTCGGTGCCGACATTCGTGATCCACAGGATGTAGATCTCGTGCCCGGCCTCGTACTCCGAGCTGGTCTGGCCGGGGGCGAGGATGAACAGCGATTTGGGCTTGTCCCATTCCTGCCGGTAGACCGAGACGTAGACGTCCGTGTCGTTGTACAGCTTGTACCAGCCGGGCGAGCTCTTCTGGGGGGCCGGTTGCTCGGTCAGCGAGGACAAAGGCACGATCTTTCGCTTGGCACCCATGCCGGTATCGGTCATCGGTCGTCTCCTTCAGGTCGTGCGCTCGGCAGGAATCGCTGGCGTGAACCTCTTTCGCGGTGCAGCATATGAATTCGCGACCGGGGCTTCCCTCACCTCTTTCGGATGAATTACTTCCGCACCGAGCACCGCGGACGGCAATCGGGATACAGCTGAGGGAATCCGCTCCGTTGCGGCTCCGGTTCTGCTGTACTTGCTGTCTGCGATTCGCCTTGGACGACGACTACGAGATCAGCGCAGCGTCACGGGCGGTGTCGAGCCCGGTAGCGGTGCGCTCACACAGTGAGGACGAGACCATGGCCGAAAAGACTGCCACCACATACCAGATCATCAACTACGAGACCGGTCAGGCATTGGCGGTCGACGGTGATGCGGACAGCGTGACCATGCGTCAGCGTGCCGCGGACGACAACGCCCAGCTGTGGACGTGCCCGGCCAATCCCGAAGAGGGCGATTTCGATATCGTCAACACGAAAACCGGCGGCCACCTCGCGGCGATCCGCGCGAATGGGCACCTGGTGTGCAGCGACGAGCATTACGGCTGGGACATGCCGGATTTCCCCGAAATAACACCGATCGCGACCAGTGACGACGAATTCGTTATCGGGGTGGTCTTGAACAATCGACCTCAGCTGTTGATCAACCGGGAAAGCGATCGGGAGAAATGGATCTTCCGTAAGGTGTGAGCCTTCCCGATCCGGGCACTGCGACTCGGCGGGCGACTCGAATCGCCTGGGCGGGACCGTCGGGCCGAGGTCGTCTCGATCCCGGGCGGCCGCGACGGTCGCCACATGCCCACTACGTCGTCGCGAGACCGAATCGCTCGGCGAATGCCGACATCTTGTCGTGCTGCTCCCCGGCGCTTGCCGCGGTGGGGTTGACCACGATCCGGGTCACACCGTGCTCTTCGAGTTGCCGGACCTCCTCGACCGACAGATCGGCCGAGCCCCAGCGCGTGTACTCCAAGGCGGCCGGGTCGCGGCCCGCTTCGGCGGCCGCCTTGCGTGCCGATTCCATCTGCAGATCGCGCTCGGCCTCCGCCAGCATTCCGCCCGCGAAGTAGCCGTTGCCGCGCAGTCCGGCGCGGCGCGCGGCGGCGTGGCTCGATCCGCCCACATGGATCGGAAGCTCGGTCTCGCCCAGCGGTTTCGGGTAACTGCAGAGATCGTCGAAGTCGTAGAACTCGCCGTGATAGCCGACGCCGTCGGGGCCGCCCGACCACAGCAGTCGCAGCACGTCGATCGCCTCGTCGGCGCGACGACCGCGGGTGCGGAAGTCCACCCCCACCGCCCGCGCCTCGCCCGGCAGGGCGCCGATTCCGACGGTGAGCAGCCGCATCCGCCCCTTGGACAGGACATCGATGGTGGCCAGTCGTTTGGCGAGCACCACGGGGTGGCGGTACGGCAGCAACAGGACCCCGGTACCCAGCAACAGCCGTCGCGTGGACGCGGCGACGAAACTCAGACAGTCGAGCGGGTCGAAGTAGGGCAGTGTCGCGGGCAGTTCTCCGGCGCCGTAGGACGCGCCCGGGTACAGCGCGATATGGTCCTGCACGTACAGGGCCTCGAACCCACACTCCTCGGCATGCTGGGCGAACCTGATGAGCCGATCGGGATCGGTCCCGTTGAACGACGTGCTGTAGCTGATCGCGAATTTCACGGATATTCCTTCGTATGCGCGTCTCTGCGGACCCAGCGGGGGAGCAGCTCGGATGCCGAGCGGAGCCGGTGTGTGATTCGGTGTCGCCGTACCCGCGACCTTCTCGGCACACCGGCATCGCAAACGGTAAACCTTGTCGCCGACGTCAAGGCAAATCCGAAACGTGGGCCCGCGGGCCGTGGTGTTCGCGGTCGGTCGCGAACGATCCCCGGCGCTATCCGGCTTCAGACCAGGTACTGGTCGGCGACCTTCGCCAGTTCGTCGAGCGCACGCAGTGTCTCCGGCTCCGGCTGGGTCGCCAGGCCGAAGAGCAATCGCTGCGCTCCGGCCTCGGCATAGCCGTCGATCAAGGCGGGATCCGGCGCGGCGAATGCGACCGTGACGGGGAGGTCGCGCCCGTGGAGCCGGGACAGCTGCGCCGGGATGTCGGCGGGATCGGTCACCGCCGCGGGAATCCAGCCGACACCGTGGCGGATCGCGCGTTCGGCCGCCGCCTCCGCGCCGCCGAGGAGGATCGGCGGATGCGGTTGCTGCACCGGCTTCGGCCAGGCGTACATCGGCTCGAAATCGATGAAGCGTCCATGGAATTCGGCCAGGTCATCGGTCCAGATCGCCCGGATGGCGTCGAGTTGCTCGTCCAGCAGCGCCCCGCGGGTGCGCGGGTCGGTGCCGTGATCGGCCATCTCCTCTCGATTCCAGCCCATGCCGACGCCGAAGACGACACGCCCGCCGGAGATCAGGTCGAGCGTCGCGACCTCCTTGGCGGTGTGGATGACGTCGCGCTGGATCAGCAGGGTCACGCCGGTCCCGAGGATCAGCCGTTCGGTGACGGCCGCGACGGCGGCGAGGGCGACGAACGGATCCACCGCCCGGTAGTACGGCCGCGGCAGTTCGCCTCCGCCCGGGGCGGGGGACTTCCGGCTCGCGGGAATATGCGAGTGTTCGGCCAAGAACAACGACTCGAAGCCTCGCTCTTCCAGTGCCACACCGAGTTTCGGACCGCTGATGCCCTCGTCGGTGACGAAGGTGGTGATGCCTATCTTCATGAGCCCTATGCTCGAACCCTCACATGTATGTGATGGTCAACCCGGTATGAGGTGGAACACATATGCGCATCGGAGAGCTGTCCGAGCGAACCGGCACGTCTCGTCGGCTGCTGCGTTACTACGAAGAGCAGGGCCTGATCGTCGCGCAGCGCTGTGGCAACGGCTATCGCACCTACGACGAGCGGCTGGTGGACCGCGTTCGCCAGATTCGCGGCCTGCTCGATGCCGGCCTGCCGACCCGCATCATCAAACAGATCCTGCCCTGTCTCGACCGACCCTGCTCCATCATGTTCGACGAGGCGACGCCGGAGATGCTCACCCTGCTGGAGGACGAGCTGACCCGCATGTCCCGCCGCATCGACTGCCTCACGCGCAACCGGGAGGCCATCGCGGGATACCTCGATGCCGTGCGCGCCCACGTGAGTCGCGGACCTGAGGATTCGCACACGGCCGAGGTCTGATCGAGTCCGGGCGGGCCGGAGCGTGCTGGTGGGCCCGCTCATCGCAATGGTACGTTTATACGACTATATACGTACAATTGGGAGGATCTGTCATGCCCAACTCAGCGCCAGCCCGCCGGTGGGTACGCCGCCTGCGGTGGCCCGCCGGTCTGGCCGTCGTACTCATAGTCGTTGTGGCAGTGCTCGTTTCGAGAGCGGAGCAGCATTCGGCGCCGGCTTCCTCGACCGCTCCCGCATGTGTGGCCGGTGAGGAACCCCGCAGCCGGGGCTACGACACGGCGACCAAGGATGATCCCCTCCTCGCGGAATCGTTCCGGCACTGCTTCACGACCGTCGACGGCGTGCAGATGCACTACGTCATCGGTGGGTCCGGCCCGCAGCCGCTGGTGTTGCTGCACGGTTGGCCGGAAAGCTGGTACGAATACCACGCGGTGATGCCGCGACTGCTCGCCGGCCGCACCGTGATCGCGATCGACCTCCCAGGGCTCGGCGACACCACCGGTGAACCCCCGTCGTACACGAAAACGACGTTGGCTCGGTATGTCTCGGCGCTGCTGACGAAGATCGGCGTCGGGCACGACGTACGGGTGGTCGCGCACGACTTCGGTGTCGGCGTGGCCTACGCTCTCGCCGCCGAACATCGAGAGCAGATCGCCGGACTGCTGCTGATGGACTTCCCGCTGGTCGGCAAGAACCTCGGCTTCGCGGCAGTGCAACCGCTGTCGTGGCACTTCTCCTTCAATGTGCAGAACCCGCTGGCCGAGAATCTCGTCACCGGCCGGGTCGAGACGTTCCTGGACTACTTCCTCCGCCACAGCGAAGTCTCCGAACAAGCCCGCGCGAGTTCCGCGCACGAATTGCCCGTGACGCCGCGCGCGTTGGCGGAGTACGTGCGGGTGTACTCGCGGCCGCAGGTGCTGCACGCGGGGTTCGAGCTGTATCGGACCTGGAGCGCCGACGAAGCCGAGAACAAGCGGCTGCAACAGACACCGCTCACCATTCCGGTCCGGATGCTGACCCAGGACGGGCTGAGCGATGTCATGGTCCCCGCCGTCCGGGACGCGGCTCCCGCGGTGTCCGGTGGCGAAATCGATGGCGCGGGACATTGGTTGGTGGATCAACAGCCCGACCGGGTCGTGGCCGAGATCGACACGTTCTACCCCGCCTCCTGACCGCGACTCGCGGGCGCGCGGAGGTATGCGCTACACCCGCTCGCCCGCCTCGGCGTCCTCGTCGGCACGCGCGCCGGCGAGGACGGTGTCCAGCAGTCCGGGATAGCGGGCGTCCAGATCGAAACGGCGGAGTTCGAGGAGGAACTCCCGGCCCGAGGGAGTCTGCCGGATGACGCCGCTCTCCCGCAGCACCCGCCAATGATGGGTCATCGTCGATTTCGCGGTGATGCCGAGGACATTCAGCACACCGGTGCAGTTGTACTCGCCGCCGGAATCCAGCACGCGCACCACCGCGAGACGAGTCGGATTTCCCAGCGCCGACAACACGCTGTCGATCCGAAGCTGATCACGGCTGGGATGCAGGAGCGCCATTGTTCGATTGTATGTTGACGATCGTGCCGCAGCACGCCTGCTCGCACGCCATCGGTAGGGAAGCCCAGCCGTGTGACCTTCGCGCCGAACGGATGGTAGGCGGGGCTCAGCGGGTGGCGGCGAGGGCCGCGAGGGTTTCGGCGGAGGTGTGCGCCGGTTTCCAGCCGAGAAGCTGTTTCGCACGGGTGGTGTCCATGACGACGGGAGTGCGGACGATGTGCAGCCACTCGAGGGTCGCGGGCACGAAAGGGAGATAGGTGAGGGCCGCCGAGGTAGCCGTCGCGGCGAAGGCGGGGACGCGCACCGGCCTGCCGCCGAGCGCGGTCGCCACCTCGGACAGGGTGAGCGTGCCGTCACCGGCGATGTTGTACGCGCCGGGCGGCGCGTCCGCGGTGGCGGCCAGCGCGATGGCCGCGGCCACGTCGTCGTGGTGGACGAGTTGCAGGGGGTGGCCCGGATCCGGAATCAGCGGCTTGAACAGCGGATTGGATCGGGCCAGCGCGCGCAGCGGGCCGGGGACCTTCTCCCACGGCAGGTCGTGCAAGGCGGGGGCCTTCGGGCCTGCCACTATGCAGGGCCGCAGCACGAACACTTCGAGGTCGGCGCCCGCGGTGATCTCGGTGAGCGCGGCCTCACAGGCTGCTTTCTGCTGGGAGTAGTAGTGCTCGGTCGAGCCCTCGGCCGGCACGTCCTCGGTGAGGGGCGAGGGATTTTCCGGATGGTAGCCGTAGGCGGCGACCGAGGAGGTATAGACCAGCCTGCGGGGTCGCTCGGCGGCTACCGTGGCCGCGAAGACGTTGCGGGTGCCCGTGAGATTCACCTGCGCGCTCTCCTGGCGCGAGCCCATGATCACGAAGGCCAGGTGGATCACCACGTCGGCGTCGGCGACCAGGGCGTCCACGGCGGCTCGGTCGAGGATGTCGCCGCGCCGGTACTCGGTCTTGGTCCAGCCGTGCGCGGCGGGGTCGAAGGGGCGGCGGGCCATGCCGACGATCCGGTCCACGGCCGGATCGTTTTCCAATGCGGTGACGGCGGAGATGCCGATCTCGCCGGTCGGCCCGGTGACGGCGACAGTGATACCCATGCGGCCGGAATTCCCCGGCCGCGGTGGGCGAAACGGTGTTCAGTCGGGCGGTTCGACGGCGCCCGCCGCCTCGTCGACGTCCTCGTTCTCCGGGGTTTCGCCGGTTTCGAGATCCAGGTCGTCAGGGTGGGTGGTATCGGTCGGGTCGCCCAGTTCGGGTGCGTTCTTGTTTCCGGGTTCGGTCACGTTCCCGGCCTACCCACCGTCGTCGTTTTCACGCGCGGGGTGCGACGCATGTTCCACACGTTCCGGTTCCGCCCGGATGGTGCGGGTGGGGAGGCCGTGACCGGACAACCGATCGGCACGCCGCTGATCGACAACCTCCGTCGACTCACAGGCGCGCCGCGAGGCCACTCGGCCCATGCGGATCGCGGGAATGATCGTGCACCGGTGCGGGACCGGAACGTCAATGCTCGCGGAGGATTTCGCCGACCGCTGTTCGGGTGCGGGCGTAAGTGATGGCGTCTTCCGGGTACGCCGATCCCGCGATGCACTGTCGGAAGCGGTGTACGGCCTCGTCGAGGCGCGGCCCCGCTCCTCGGTCGGCGAGCAGGACGATGATCGCTTCCTGGGTCCGGACTCCCTGATCGGATCGCTCGGACAGTTCGTCCAGGTAGTGATCGGTTTCCAGCAGTCGTAGCGCTCTGCGGGCGTAGGCGTGGACGCGGCGGGGAAGCTGGCTGCGAATGGTGTCGATATCGGATTGCAGCGCGTGGCTGCCGGGCTGATCCGGGTCGACCCGCAGGGTCCACGGCGCGGTCAGTTCGTCGGCCAGGGACCGGTTGTCGATCAGGTCCGGGCCGGTGGCCGATTCCAGCGGCACGTGGGGCAGGCCCCGCCGGGTGTCGCGCCAGTTGCAGAACTCCCACCACGCGATGGGGGTGGCATGCAAGGTCAATCCGAAGCCGAGGACCTGTTGTCCATCGATCCACGTGCGGGTGACGCGGGTGCGGCCGACGGAGGCGACACCGCGCGCCTCGACTCGGGTCCAAGTGGGCTCGGCGCCGTGGAACCCATACGGCTGAAGCAGTTTTCCTGTTTCGCGCAGCAGGCGGCGCAGTGCCGTATCGGGGTTGACCATGCCCGGCAGATTAACGACGACATCCGACACGACAGGAAACCAGCGCGGATGCGTGCCACGGGGGCGGCAGCGCCCGCCGCCCCCGGCGACGCACCGGGTTACCCGTTGTATTCGCTGACGACGTCGAGGACCCACACGACACCGAAACGGTCACGCAGCATCCCGTAGGCGGGCGCCCAGTTCGCCGGGCCCATCGGGACCACGATGGTCGCCCCCGCGGTGAGTTCCTTCCAATAGCCGGATACCTCTTCGACGGTCGCGCCGCGCACCGAGACGAAGAACGCGTTCTCGCCCTGGTCGTAGCCCATCGCCGCGGGCACGTCGTAGGCCATGACGTGGAAACCGTTGTCCGCGCGGACTTCTCCCCACATGATCTGGTGCGCCTCGGGCGCGTCCTGGACATTCCCGGCGTCGCTGTAGGTGACGACGGCGAGGTGGCCGCCGAAAACGGAGCGATAGAACTCCAGCGCCGCGCGGGCGTCACCGCGGAAGTTCAGGTGGGTGGTGGTCGTGAGGGACATGGTTGCTCCTGATTCTGCTGATCGGCTGACGTGAGCAACCCTCGCAAGAGTAGTGGCCAGGTTGTGTCCGCTACTTCGGGCACGATGCGATCATGCCGAAGACATCCGCTCGACTGCTGGCGCTGCTGTCCCTGCTGCAAGCGCGCCGGGACTGGCCGGGAACGCTGTTGGCGCAACGACTGGAGGTCAGCCCGCGGACGGTGCGCCGTGATGTCGACCGGCTGCGTGAACTCGGCTATGCCATCGTCACCACCAAGGGCCCGGACGGGGGATACCGACTCGGCACGGGTACCCGCCTGCCGCCGCTGTTGTTCGACGACGAGCAGGCGGTCGCCCTCGCCGTCGCGCTACAGATCGCCACCACCGCAGGCGCCGGTCTGGAAGAGGCCGCGGCGCGCGCGTTGCACACGGTCCGTCAGGTCATGCCCGCGCGACTGCGCCATCGCATGGACACCCTGCGCATCACCGCCGTCGCACCGGCTTCGGACCGGTCCGAAGCCGAGGTCGGCACGGAGGTTCTCACCGTGATCGCGGCCGCCGTCGCCGCCCGCGAAGTGCTGCGTTTCGACTACGCCTCCCCACCGGATGCCGTCGAGCGCCCGCCGCGTCGAGTGCAGCCCCATCACCTCGTCACCTGGGCGGGGCGCTGGTATCTCGTGGCCTGGGACCTCGACCGGGACGACTGGCGGACGTTCCGCGCCGACCGGATCGCTCCGCGCACTCCCACCGGTCCCCGCTTCACTCCCCGTGAACTGCCCGCCGATGATGTGGCGACCTTCGTGACCAGTAGATTCCGCGGTTCGGACGGGACCGGCGACTGGCCGTGCCGCGGGGCGGTGATCCTGTACCGCCCCGCCACCGAGGTCGCTCCCTTCCTGCAGGATGGGGTGGTCGAGTCCCTCGGTCCCGACCGTTGCCGGGTCGTCCTCGGCTCGTGGTCATGGCCCGCGCTCGCAAGCGGTCTCGGCAGGTTCGACGCGGACATCGAAGTCATCGGGCCGCCCGAGCTCACGGCCGCTTTCGCGCACCTGGCCCGCCGCTACACCGACGCGGCGAACAGGACGTCCCGGAAAAGGTGACCGGGTATGCCTATTCCCCGGGTTGGTGAGGAGAATAGTCTGCTCGGTATGGGCGTGCATGTCGGTGACCGGGTGCGGCTGGTTCCCGGCAGTAGGTGGGTGTTCCGCGTGCTCGAAGTCGTCGGTGCGTTCGCCCTCGTCGCGGCCGAACCCGAACTCGACGGCCACGAACCGTTCGGTGTGCTGACCGCGACGCTGATCCCGGTCGGCGAACAGCCGGGGTGAACGCCCGCGGGAAGTGTTCAGCTCAGCACAGCCTGGAGTAGCCAATCGGATGCCTTCATCGGAATGGTGCGGTATTCGGTCGGCGAAATCCCGGTGATCTCCGTGTTGCCAGGCACAATATGGCGATGCGGAAAGTTGCTGAACTGTTGCGGATAGCTGTCATCGCGGCGCTGGTCGTGGTAGCCGGTCAGGCTGTCGCGGTTGCCCCGGCGGCGAGCGAGGTCCATATTCAGTTGCCTTGGCTGACGTCCGGGCCGGAGGCGGTGCAGGCGTCGGGAGCGGCGCTGGCAGACGGAATCACCGGCACGGTGTTGTGGTCGCGACAGCCGAATACCCCGGTCCCGATGGCCAGCATCACGAAGGTGATGACGGCGCTGGTCGTGATCGAGGCCGGCGACCTGGACCGGGCCATCACCGTGCCGCAGGAGATCATCGCCTACGACGCCGAGTACGACGGAAGCACCGCGGGCCTGGCCCCCGGCGAAGTGCTCACCGCGCGACAGCTCCTGTACGCGATGATGCTGCCGTCGGGCTGCGACGCCGCCTACACCCTTGCCGAAGCCTATGGACCCGGCCAAGACGGCTTCATCGCCAAAATGAACGACACCGCGCGTCAGATGGGTTTGACGGGAACGCATTTCACCGACCCCAGCGGGCTGCCCGCCCCCACCGACCACTCCACCTATTCCACGCCGGCGGACCTGATAACCCTCGGCCTGCGCGCGATGAGCCTTCCGGTGTTCCGGGAGATCGTCAGCGCGCAGAGCCATCACGTGCCAGCCGGCCCGGACAACCGCGCTCACCTCTGGCAGACCACGAACTCGCTGCTGCGCGACTATCCCGGCGCGATCGGCATCAAGACCGGATACACCGACGCCGCCGGAACGTGCCTGCTCTTCGAGACGGTCAGGGCAGGAATCCCGCTGATCGGTGTGGTCCTGCACAGCTCACCCCACAGCGATCGGGCCGCGAAAGACGACGCCGAACGCATGTTGAACTGGGCCTACAACCCGATCCTGAGCGCACTGCCGATCAGTTGAGTGCCGCCTGGGGCGGGGGCAACTAGGTCCGGCGTGGTGGTGCCAGCGTCAATAGTCTGGTTTTTCGGTAGAAGTCATTGCCCTGGTCGTCGATGACGATGAACGCGGGGAAGTTTTCGACCTGGATGCGCAGTACGGCTTCCATCCCGAGCTCGGGGTACTCCAGGCATTCGATGTCGGTGATGCAATCGTGCGCGAGGCGGGCGGCCGGCCCGCCGATGCTGCCGAGATAAAAGCCACCATATCGGCGGCAGGCGTCTGCGACGGCCGGGGCGCGATTCCCTTTGGCGAGCATGATCATCGAGCCGCCCGCCGCCTGGAACTGGTCCACGTAGCTGTCCATCCGCCCGGCGGTGGTCGGGCCGAATGAGCCGGAGGGAAGACCTTCGGGTTTCTTTGCCGGGCCGGCGTAGTAGACGGGGTGGTCCCGCAGGTAGGCCGGCATCGGTTCCCCGGCGTCGAGCCTGGCTTTGATCCTGGCGTGGGCCAGATCGCGCGCGACGACCATGGATCCGGTGAGTGCGAGGCGTGTGCCGACCGGGTGACCCGACAACTGGGCGCGGATGGCATCCATGGGCTGGTCGAGATCAATGTGGATCGTGTCGCTGGACAACTCGTCGGGGAGCGTGTCGGGAAGCAGACGTCCGGGGTCTCGTTCGAGTTGTTCGAGATAGACCCCGTCACGGGTGATACGCGCGCGTGCTTGACGATCGGCCGCACAGGACACGGCGAGCGCGATGGGTAGCGACCCGCCGTGCCGGGGTAGCCGGATGACCCGTACATCGTGGCAGAAGTACTTGCCCCCGAATTGGGCTCCGATGCCGAGCAGGTGCATGCGGGTGAGCAGTTCGGTCTCGAGTTCGATGTCACGATAGCCGGCGCCGGACGGTGTCGTGACGGTGTCGTCGAGATAGTGCGCGGACGCGAGTTTGGCTGTTTTGACCGCGTATTCGGCCGTGGTGCCGCCGATGACCACAGCCAGATGGTAAGGCGGGCAGGCCGAGGTGCCGATTGCGGCGGCTTGCTCGACGATGAACTCGAGCAGCCGGTCGCGGCTCGACAGCAGGGCTGCCGTCTGTTGGAACAGCAAACTCTTGTTGGCGCTGCCACAGCCTTTGGCCATGAACAGGAATTCGTAGCTGTCCTCGCCCTCTGCGGCGATCTCGATCTGAGCCGGAAGATTCGTGCCTGTGTTGTATTCGTCGACAATGCCGGTTGGGGCCATCTGCGAGTAGCGGAGATCGAGCGTCGTGTAAGCATCGTAGATACCACGCGACAGGTGCTCGGCGTCATGACCGTCGGTGATCGCGAATCTGCCGCGATCAGCGTGGACGATCGCGGTCCCGGTGTCCTGGCACATCGGTAGGACGCCTGCGGCGGAGATATGAGCGTTGCGCAGCAATTCCGTCGCGACGAAACGGTCATTGGCCGATGCCTGTGGATCATCGAGAATGGCCGCGACCTGTTCGACGTGAGTAGTGCGGAGCAGATGCGAGATATCTTTGAAGGCTTCGAAGGCCAAGGTGGTCAACGCATGCGGCGGGATCCGTAGCGCATCATGACTGTCGACAACTAGTGGTTCGATGCCTTCGATCTGGAGGCGACGATAGCTTGTGGTGTCCGCGCGTTGTTGTGGCAGCATCGGGGTGTAGCGGAAATCAGGCATGGCACCGCGGTTTCGGTAGGGATGAGTTCGGTAGCGATGTGATGGATGTGAACTACGGCGCACCGCCCCTCATCGACCGGTGCGCCGCAGTTCGATTCAGTTGTCGCAGGTCACGTGCGTGAGATGGGACTTGCCCACGATGGCTGCCTCGATCTGCCCGGCCAGTTGCCACAGCACGGACTCCCGGCCGGGCGCGCAGACGATCTGCAAGCCGGTCGGTAGACCCTCGACTGTGCCGACCGGGATGGTCAATGCGGGCGAGCCGGTCAAGTTCCACGGGCTGGTCAGTGCGAGCAGGGCCGCTCGGACTTCGTAGGTAGCGCCACCGATATCGGGATGGGATTCACCCAGGCGGGTGGCGATAGTCCCAGCGGTGGGCAGCACGAGCGCATCGAAACGCTCGAGCAGCGCGCCGATCTCATGGCTGAACCGTGTTCGCTCGATGCCGGCGTGGATGTAGCGCCACGCGGGAATCTCCGCTCCGCGGTCGATTCGCGCGAGCACACTCGGATCAACTGTGCGGGTGTAAGTTTCACGGGCTTCGGCGTGCACCGCGTAGACCTCGCTGGCCTGCAGCGTGGTGAACAACTCGAACAGGTCGCCCGGGCCGTGGCCCAGATCGATCGATGTGGCCGAGATCCCCGCGGCCCGCACGGCAGCTATGGCACAGTCGGCGACGCGTGGGTCCACGGGTCCCAGGGCTTCCGGTTCGATCCAGGCCAGCTGCCGCAGCGGCGCCTGGACGGCAACGACATCGGCGCGCGCAAGGATTCGGTATGCCGTGGCAGTATCCTCGACCGATCGCGCGAACAATCCGACGTGATCGAGCGTCGGTGCGAGCGGAAACACGCCACGAGTGGAGATGGCGTCGAAGGCCGGTTTGAAACCGACGACCCCGCACAGCGCAGCCGGTACCCGGACTGATCCGGCAGTGTCGGTGCCGATGGCCAGCGGAACCATTCCCGCCGCTACCGCCACGGCGCTGCCGCCGCTCGAGCCCCCGCTGATCCGCCCCGGATCGTGCGGGTTGCGGGACGGACCTTGGGCGGAGCGATCGCCTGTCGCACCGTAGGCGAATTCGTGTAGCACGGTCTTTCCGATGATGACCGCACCTGCGGCCCGCACCACCGCGGTGCAGTCAGCGTCCGCCGTTGCGGGTTGCGCTGGACGGGCGTTCGAGCCGCAACCGGTGACTTGGCCGACGATGTCGACGATGTCTTTGATGGCGACAGGGATGCCGTGCAGCGGGCCTCTATCGAGGCCGCTGCCGAGCTCGGCGTCGGCCGCGCGAGCAGCGGCGCGTGCCGTGTCGGCGCTGACGGACACGAACGCGTTCACGATCGGATCGAGGCGGGCGATCGATTCCAAGGCGTGCTCGACCAAGGCGGCCGAGGACGTGCGGCCCGATCGCAGATCTCGTCCCAGTGTGGTCAGTGATCGGCCGCTGAAATAGCCGTCGAGCAGCGAATCGGTGATGAAGCCTGTCATGCGGAGAACCCGGGCAGCAGCCCCAATGCCGGAACGATGAGCGCGGTGCTGAATGCCATCGAGGCGACATTGCCTATGAAGGGATGAAAATCGGTAGGAAGCCGGTGAGATACAGCGGCAGCCAATGGCGGGGCGATCAGGGCTCCCAGCAGCGCTCCAGCGATGATGGAGGCGACCGTGCCGCCGTAGGTCAGGACCGTGGCAGGGGCCACTGACACGATGGGGACGAAGGTTGGGAAGAAGGGCCGCGCTGACCACTGTCGATGCCACAATGCCACTCCGATGGCAGCTGTGAGCACCTGTCCGACGAGGATGTGCGGTAGTAGCCCCGAACCGTAGGACGGCAGCGCGGGGTTGAGGAGATAGGCCGCCACCGCGCCCGCGATGAGTCCCAGGCTTGCCCACTCGCTGCCGAAGAACTGTGCCTCGGAGAAATCGGCCAGTACGCGCCGCATCGACCACCCGATGCTGTGCTCTGCTTGCGAAGGAACCGGTTTCGGTGGTTCCTGTTGACGCAGGTGCAGTGGCAGCGGTAGCCACGGCAGCACTCGGCAGATACCGAAGGCGATCAGCGCCCCGATGGCCATACCGCCGGTGACGCCGACCACCGGAGGCAGGGCCAGCCAGGGACAGAGATAGTTCGTGCCGAGCAGTGCGAACGGTGGGGTCGTGAGCGCCCCCAGTCCGGCCCCGGTCAAGACGGTACGCAGGCTGGGGCCGTACATGAGCACGATCGTCGGGGACACCGACACGAACGGGACGAACAATGGCTGCCATGTGTGGCTGGCGGCCAGCGTCCAACCCCACAGCAAGTTGCTCAGCACCACTCCGAGCAGAGCGGCTGAGACCACCCATGGCCAGGCGGTGGTGCCGCACGCTTGGGTGAAGCCCTGCCCGCGGGCGCTACGCACCATCAACCAGTGTGCGAACGCACCCCCGGCCATCAGCCCGATGCCCGAGAGCGCACAAGAATAGAAGGTCGGTTCGCTGCCCGCGGAGATGATCCACGCCACCACCGCGTGAGCTGGACGAAAGGAGCCGTTCCAGGCGGTGTAACCGCCGATCAGGACGGGCAGGTGGTCGCGGGCGGTGAGCAAGAGCACCGCGACCGCCGAACCTACGACGGCAAGTTCGCCGACGAAGGCGGACAGGGCAAGTGGTCCACGTCGCGTCCACCACGTTGTGATCGCCATAGCCATGACCCACTCCCTACCGGGGCAGCGCCGGGCCACCGCGATAGCCGAGCAGTTGGTCGTACAGGTCGGTCCGGCGATCACGATGCAGATCGTTGAGCTGATTCCAGATCGGCGCGGTCCGCGCTTGGACGACGTCGATATCGGCATAGAGGATGGTGTCCTCATCGGGGCCGGCGATGCGTCCGATGGGCCAACCGTTGGTGCCTGCGATAAGCGAGTTGCCCATGAAACCAGATGTGCGCTCGGTGCCGATCCGGTCGGCGGTGGCGATGAACACGTTGTTGACATGAGCAGCGGTCATGGTCAGATATGCGGCCATGCAGGTGCCACTGGCGTCGTACAGCGGGGGCGGGGTCCACACCCAGCCGGTCGGGATGCAGATGATGTCTGCA
Source organism: Nocardia beijingensis NBRC 16342 (assembly GCF_001612785.1). Lineage (GTDB taxonomy): Bacteria > Actinomycetota > Actinomycetes > Mycobacteriales > Mycobacteriaceae > Nocardia > Nocardia beijingensis. The sequence continues at coordinate 100,329 of NZ_BDBC01000019.1, read as the reverse complement.
CCCTGTTGCGCGACGATGCGCGCGGTCTCGGGAAACCAGATGTCCCAGCACACCAGCAGACCGATGCGGCCGACCTTGGTGTCGAACACCGGATAGCCCAGGTCGCCGGGGGTGAAGAACAGCTTTTCCTCATTCCACAGATGAGTCTTGCGATACTTGCCGATGAATCCCTCCGGCCCGACGAGCACCGCCGTGTCGTAGAGACGCGCGCCGTCCAACTCCGGGAGGCACCCGACCAGGTACACCTCGTGCTCGGCCGCGAACGAGACCCACCCTGCCACTGTGGCTCCGTCCGGCACGACCTCGGCGTGTGCGTAGGCCTCTTCCCGGGTGGCGAAGGTGTAACCGGTCGTCGCCAACTCCGGTAGCACGACCAGGTTCGCCCCCTCCTCGACCGCGCGCAGCAGTCGTTCCTGGACGGCGGCGGCGTTGGCTTTCAGGTTTTCCACGCCGACCTGCGGATCGAATTGCACCACGGCGACGCGGAGCGGACTGTGCCGCTGGTCGGTGGTGTTCTCGGACGCCGCTGTCTCACTCATCGCACAATCCTTCGTTCACGGCAAGGCTCAGCACGCGTGATTACGCGTCAGAAGGCTGGAAAAGCCCTGCTCAGAGGTACCCGAACGTTCGGGCCGAACGTTCGGGTATAAGCTTGCTGTGGAGCCGCGGGTATGTCAAGAGGAAACCGTGAACTTGAACTCTTAACATCTGAGAGGCAACAGCGGAACGCGCTCGGGAAGAGGCGTCCGAGACGCGAAGGTGAGGAGAACAGTGGCGCACCAACGCCGACCAGCGACACTGCGGGCCATAGCCGACGACCTGGGATTACACGTATCCACGGTCGCTCGAGTGCTGAATGACAAGCGGGAGGGAACTCGCGCGGCATCCGGCGCGACCGCCGAACGGATCCGGCGTCGAGCTGCTGAAGTCGGCTACCGTCCCAATCCGCATGCCGCGAGCCTTCGTACGCAACGCAGCGGTCTTGTCGGCGTTCTCGTGCCCAATCTCACCGATATCGTGCTGGCGACGATCTACGCAGGCATCGAAGCCGGGGCGGGCCGACATGGATTGACTGCGTTCGTGGCCAACACCTCCGACGTCCAGCAGATTCAACGCGCGCGCATCGAGACGATGCTCGATCGCCGGGTAGACGGGCTGATTCTGGGCGATGTGCGCTCCGACGACCCGGCTGTGCTGGAGGACCTGGTGCGTAAAGAGATCCCCTTCGTCCTGGTCAATCGCGGAGTGGGGGATCATCCGGCATCCACGTGCGACAACTACCGAGGCGGACGCATCGCCGCTGAGCACCTGCTGGATTTGGGCCACACGTGCGTCGGCATCATCGGCGGCCTCGCCCACGCCAGTACCGGCATCGACCGGCCGGCCGGCTTCATCGACCGCTATCGGGAAGCGGGAATCGAGATCCCCCCCGCCTATCTCGTCTACTCCGGTCTCGACAGCGCCGGTGGTCACTGTGCCGCCGATCGGCTGCTCGACCTCGATCCCCGGCCCACCGCGCTGTTCGCCGTCAACGACTTCGCCGCCATCGGCGCCGCCGGCGCCATCCAGCAACGCGGCCTGCGGGTGGGTCACGATATCGGCGTTATCGGCTTCAACAACATCGACCTCGCATCCGAGCTACATGTCCCGCTCAGTTCCATCGACTCCGCTCCAGCCGAGATGGGACACGCCGCGTTGGAGATGCTTGTGAGCATGCTCGCGGGCGAGCGCGTCTCCAGTCGATACACCGAGCCTCGGCTTGTCGTCAGGGATTCGACGAAGCCGGGATACTGAGCGAGGGATGGCCGTCTTCGCTCAGGGGCTGTTGTCGCTCCGATGATTCCGGGACCGGCTTCGCGCGTCTGTTGTCGGATCCTTCGCCGGGCCGCGGCATGTGTCGTCGAGTTCAAGCCGGACCGGCCGGCACCTTGCGCACGAACGCGTCGGCGGCACTGATCGGATCGCCCGCGGCGTTCGTGATCTGGAGCGTGACGGGAAGCTTGTTCTCGGTGTCCAGAAGCACCGAGCGTGGCTCATCCTCGTCGAAGAGGTACGCTTCGCCCCACTTGCGAAGTGCCACGATGACACTGAACAGTTCACTGCCCTTGGTTGTCAGTACGTACTCGTGGTAGGCGGACCCGTCGGCCGCGGGGACTACCTCCAAGATGCCTTGAGCAACGAGTTCACGCAGGCGGGTTGCCAGGATGTTTTTGGCCAGACCCAGGTTGCGCTGCAGTTCACCGAACCGGCGGATCCCGTCGAACGCGTCCCGGATGATGAGCAACGACCAGCGATCCCCGACTATGTCGACCGTCCTGGCGACCGGGCACTCCGCCCGTCGATGACTCACACCCCGTGCTCGCATCGCTACCCCTGTCCGGACGACTGCCCGAAATAACTCACCGAAGTGGTTGCAAGTTTAAACCCATTGCCCTAATGTTGCCACCGCTGGTTTTAAAAAGAAACCAGACCCTCATGGAGTGACCGAGGAGGGGCCGTGACAGACGGGTCCGGGTGTGGAGAACCCGAACGCTACGCAGTGGCGGTGAAGACCTCCTGTTCGCCGCTGTACCGGCGCTAGAGGCAGGCCGTGCGGCGCCGGCTCTTCGGCATATCTATTTCGCCACCAGCAGAAGGAAACCCGATGCCATCCATACAGATCGACCTGCCGCTGACGACCTCGGCCGCGGCCAAGCAGAAGCTGGCGCACCGTGTCGGTGAAATCTATGGGGAAATAATGCAGGTCGGCATGGACCTTCTCACCGTGTCGATACACGATCTCGGAGCGGGCGGCGTGTGGCGGTGCCACGAGGGCGGAGTCCCGACGCCATCGGCTCTGATCATGTGCGATGTCCGGAGTGGGCGGCCTGTGCAGACCCGGGCTCGGCTCGCGCAGTCGTTGATCGACGCTTGCGCGGACATGTTCGGACTGGAGGCACTGTGGATCAAGGTCGAATTCACTCAACACTCGGGTGACGAGATGTACCACCCTCACCTGTCCGGCTTCAACACCGACTGGACAGGAGATGAAAGGGTCACCAACAGCTCTGCTGCCAGCTTGTGATGTACTGGCTCGCTGGTGTGGCACTCAGGATGTCGGATACGGCCGCCATCGATGACCGCCGTATCGCGATAACACAGGAAGCCATCAGCTGCGGGCCTATTGGATCCCGGTCTCCGCACCCGAATGAGCCAGATGTGCAATTGTCACTGTCATTACGCGGCATACGCTTCGACTTCGCCGCCTGTCTGACCGCCGCGCTGGTATTCGTTCAAGACAACCAAGCCCACCGCTGTGTGGACCAGGTAACCGTGGCGCTGGCAGACACCACTGCGCTGCGCCGACTGCCGAACGAGCAGCTCTATCTCGAACCTTGATCAGTATCAGATAGAGCGCCGAGAAGTCGAAGGCTAGTCCTGAATCCGGTCTTCCCGCAGGGGCGCGTCGGCCAGCTCGACATCCCGATTGCTCGATGCGGGTGAGCGCCCGATCTTCTACCACCTTCCGGTCCGGAGCGATCGCGGTGAAGTCCCGGTCGAGCAAGTCGGGCGCCCTCGGTTGCGGGAACCGGCGGACGGGTATACCCGAGCCGTCTCGGATTCGAGGCCGATCCCTTTGTAGAGCCGGGTGCCGGTGCTGAGAATCCAACCACTGGGCCGTCCTACTCGAAGCCTGCGTGCAGCTTCGTAGTGCCGATGATGTGATCCGCACCAGCGACTGGGCAGACACCGGCGATGCGCCGGGTGTGCTGTCCAGTCGGTCCAGCCCACATTCCGCTTGCTTCGGGCCGTCGGCTCAGCTCATGCGCTGCGAGGGGCGTACATGATGACCGCCACGCCGAGCAGGCAGATCGCCGCACCGGTCACATCCCAGCGGTCGGGCCGGAATCCGTCCAGGGCCATGCCCCAGGCCAGCGAGCCCGCGACGAAAACCCCGCCATATGCGGCGAGGATGCGCCCGAAGTGGGCGTCGGGTTGAAAGGTGGCGACGAACCCGTACAGGCCCAGTGCGATGACGCCGGCGCCGATCCAGGCCCACCCGCGGTGCTCGCGCACCCCTTGCCACACCAGCCACGCGCCCCCGATCTCCGCGACGGCGGCGAGGACGAACAACAGGATCGAACGCAACACGGTCATGACCGCCGAGCCTACGAACCCGGGTCCACGACGTGGCGGTGGCGCATCCGCAACCCGCGCATGCGAAGTGTGAGCCGGTCCCGTCGATGCCTCCTCTGTCGTGACATGCGGCGATGCGTGTGGTGAGCCCGCAGGTCAGGTGTCATCGACAAGTCGCTGACCAGGGCTTTTCCGGGCGGCCGGGCGGAGGGATCGACACCCCGCCCGGACCGCATAGGAGTTGTACCAGCTTCCGGCTGGTGAATCGGGGATTTCCGGTCGTCTCACTAGAATGGGGCGACCGTATTCGTCCGCTTCCGGGAGCCAGTCGTGACCATCCAGCCCGTTCGCCTGTTCGGCGACCCCATCCTGCGTGCCCGCGCCGCGGAGGTCACCGCGTTCGACCGCGACCTGCGGCAGCTGGTGACCGACCTGACCGACACGATGCACGACGACGGCGGTGTGGGGATGGCCGCGCCGCAGATCGGGGTCGGGCTGCGCGTGTTCGTCTACGACACGGGCGACGCCGCCGGGCATCTGGTCAACCCGCAGTGGGAGGTCGTCGGCGACGAGGAGCAGGTCGGGCCGGAGGGCTGCCTGTCGATTCCCGGCGTGCGCTACGACACGCGGCGTGCGCTGCGGGTGCGGGCCTCCGGTGTGGACCTCGACGGCGCACCGGTCGCCTTCGAGGCCGAAGGGTTGCTGGCGCGGTGCGTTCAGCACGAGACCGATCATCTCGACGGGGTGCTGTTCATCGACCGTCTCGACCCGGCCCAGCGCAAGGAGGCGATGCGGGTGATTCGCGAATCCGATTGGTTCGCCGCGGGAGTGACGGTGCGCCCGTCTCGCTCCATGAGCGGCGCGGGCCGGCCCAACCCGTTCGGAGCGGGCCGCTGATGCGCGTCGTTTTCGCGGGAACCCCGGAACCGGCGGTTCCGTCGCTGCTGCGGCTGCTGGAATCGGCTCGGCACGAGGTGATCGCCGTGGTGACGCGCCCGGACGCCGTCGCAGGGCGCGGCCGGAAAGTGACCAGGTCGCCGGTCGGCCGGTTGGCCGACGAGCACGGCATCCCGGTCCTCACCCCGCAGCGGCCGTCGGAGCCGGAATTCGTCACGCGGCTCGCCGAATTGGCGCCGGACTGCTGTCCCGTCGTCGCCTACGGCGCGCTGCTGCCCCAGCAGGTGCTCGACATCCCGCGCTTCGGCTGGATCAACCTGCATTTCTCGCTGCTGCCCGCGTGGCGCGGCGCGGCGCCGGTGCAGGCGGCGATCGATGCGGGCGACGAGATCACCGGCGCCTCGACCTTCCAGATCGAGGCCGGACTGGACACCGGTCCCGTCTTCGGCATGGTGACCGAGAAGATCGCCGTCACCGACACGGCGGGCAGCCTCCTGCAGCGGTTGGCCGACAGCGGCTCCCGGCTGCTGGAAGCGACCCTCGACGGAGTGGAGGACGGAACCTTGCAGGCGATTCCGCAGTCCACCGACGGCGTCTCGTACGCGCCCAAGGTCGGCGTCGAGGCCGGACACGTGCGCTGGGATCAACCCGCGTTGGCCATCAGCAGGCGCATCCGCGCGGTCACCCCCGCGCCGGGGGCGTGGACCGAGGTCGCTGGTACGCGGTTGAAGCTGGGGCCGGTCGAGTTGGTGGAGGAGGAGTTGCCTGAGCGGGTGATCGAGGTCCGTAAGTCCGGCGTGTTCGTCGGCACCGCGACCACCGCGGTGCGGCTCGACCAAGTGCAACCGCAGGGCAAGCGCGTGATGGCCGCGCTGGACTGGGCGCGCGGCGCCCGCCTGCAGCCCGGCGCGGTGGTCGAATGACACGCGGCGACGGCAACGCACGCGACCGGCGGCGCGACGAACGACAGTCCGCGCCGAAGGGTTCCGGCGAGGCGGGCCGCGCGCGAGCGCAGGGCGGCAGGCAGCAGGATCGCGACGGTGCGGGCCGGTCACAGGCGGCAGGCCGGCGTTCCGCCGGCGGGCGCGCCGAGGCGGGCGGTCGTGATCGTGACGAGCGGCGCGGCTCCACCGGACGCCGCTCCGCGGCGGGCCGATCGGACCGCTCCAGCGGCGGGCGAACCGCGCCGCGCCAAGGGGCCAAGTCCGCTGGGCGACCGCACCGTGGCGAGTCCGCCGATCCGCCGCGGGCGGTCGCCAGGGATGTGCTGCGGGCGGTCCGGGAGCGCGACGCCTACGCCAACCTCGTGCTGCCCGCGTTGCTGCGCGAACGGGGATTGTCGGGTCGAGACGCCGCGCTGGCCACCGAACTCGCCTACGGCGCGTGCCGGTCGCTGGGACTGCTGGACGCGGTGATCGCCGCAGGCGCGGGCAGGCCGATCGAGGAGATCGACGGACCGCTGCTGGACGTGCTGCGGCTGGGCGTCTACCAGTTGTTGCGCACCCGGATCGGTGCGCACGCCGCCGTGGACACCTCCGTCGCGCTGACCCGCGCCGAATTCGGCGCGGGCAAGGCCGGTTTCGTCAACGCCGTGCTGCGGCGTGCGGGGGAGAAGACGCCCGAGCAGTGGGTCGACGCGCTCGCGCCCGCCGATCCCGTCGGCCGGTTGGCGTTCGAGTACGCCCATCCGGTCTGGATCGCGCAGGCCTTCGCCGACGCGCTCGGCGCGCGAGCGACGGAACTGCGCGACGTGCTCGCCGCCGACGACGCTCGCCCGCTGGTGCACCTGGTTGCCCGCCCCGGCGACATCAGCGCCGAGGAACTCGCGCTGGTGACCGGCGGCGAGGAAGGTCGCTGGTCGCCGTACGCGGTCTACCTGGAGGGCGGCGACCCGGGCAAGCTGGAGCCGGTGCGTGCGGGCATGGCGGCGGTGCAGGACGAAGGCAGCCAGCTGGTGGCGCTTGCGCTGCTCAACGCCGCGCTCGACGGGCCGGATACCGGTCGCTGGCTCGATCTGTGCGCCGGACCGGGCGGTAAGGCCGCGCTGCTGGGGGCGATCGCCGCGATCGACGGGTTCCGGGTGGACGCCGTCGAACCCGCCGCCCACCGCGCCGAACTGGTATGCAAGGCCGTGCACGACCTGCCGGTGGACGTCCATGTCGCCGACGGCCGTGCCAGCGGACTGACCCCCGGCTACGACCGCATCCTCGTCGACGCCCCGTGCACCGGCCTCGGGGCGCTGCGCCGCAGACCCGAGGCGCGGTGGCGGCGCACTCCGGCGGACGTTCGCGAGCTCGTGGTGTTGCAGCGGGAATTGCTCACCGCCGCATGGGAACTGGTGCGCCCGGGTGGAGTGGTGTTGTATTCGACGTGCTCGCCGCACCTGCCCGAGACGGTGTCGATCGTCGCCGACGCCGTGCGTCGCCTCGGGGCCGAGGAACTCGACACCCGCGAGCTGTTGCCCGGCGTCACCGACGTCGGGGACGGGCCGGGGGCACAGCTGTGGCCGCACAGGCACGGTACCGACGCCATGTTTCTCGCCGCGCTGCGCAAGCCGCGCTGAGCGGTCGGCGCTGTTCCCTTCGTCCGAGTCGTGCGCCTGCTCCGGCGCACACTCGGACGTATGACGATGACCTGGCACGACGTGGTCGCGATGGCGATCGCCCTCGGCGGAGTGGCCGAGTCCACTGGTGGCGCAGCCGGGCGCTGAAATACGACGGGCACGCTTACATCCTGATCGACCTGGAGCGCGTCGAGCCCGAGCATCTGCGCGACCTGCTCGGCGACGCGTGGTGGCTCACCGCTGCGGCGAAGATGCGCGAGCCGCGGGAGCGCGCCGCCCGCTGAGGACGGTCATTCCCGGCTGGACTGCTCCCGCAAGCGGGCAAGGGTTTTGGCGAGAATGCGCGAGACGTGCATCTGGGAGATGCCCATCTGCTGCGCGATCTGGGTCTGGGTCATCGATTCGAAGAACCGCATGGTGAGGATGCGCCGCTCCCGCTCCGGCAACCCCGCCAGCAGCGGGCGGATCGCGACGTACTCCTCGACCCGATCGAACTGGGACTCCTCCTCGCCGAGGGTGTCCAGGAGCGAGGCGTCGGTGTCGCGGCCGAGCGTGGCCGCGTCGATCGAACTCGGCTGGTAGGCGTTGCCCGCGATGACCGCCTGGGTCACCTCGTCGGGGTCGACGTCCAGTTCCGCGGCGATCTCCTTCGCCGTCGGCGAGCGGCCGAGCGTCTGGGAGAGACTGTCGATGGCCGCGCCGATGCGTAGGTGCGTCTCCTTGACCCGTCGCGGCACCCGCATCGCCCAGGTGTTGTCGCGGAAATACCGGCGGACCTCGCCCATGATGGTGGGCACCGCGAAGGATAGGAAGTTGGAGCCGCGCTCGACGTCGAAACGATCCACCGCGTGCACCAGCCCGACCCGCGCGACCTGCGTGAGGTCGTCGAAGGGCTCACCGCGCCCGCTGAACTTGCGGGCGATGTGGTCGGCGAGCGGAATGCACCGGCTGATCAGCTCCGCGCGCAGCGCGCTGTGCCGCGCCGTGCCCGCCTCGCTGGTCGCGAGCTGTTCGAAGAGCAATCCGACGTCGTCGTACCCGGGAACCGTGCCCGCCTCGTCCAGGGTTTCCCTGGCTTCGATGTCGTCCTCGGTGGTCAGCGTGTCTGCGTCGTCGTCGCGCTGGGAGTCGTACACGGTTTCTTCGTCCGCCACTACGCCTTCCCCCGGACCCGACGGAACTCGACCGTCGTCGGATATCCGGAGACCGTCGTGTCGAACGAATCCTGGGTCGCCTCCACGGCGTCGGTGAGGGTGCGCAGCACATGCCAGCCGAAACTGCGCTGGTCGGGCAGGCCCGGCTTCTCCGCGAGGCCTTCGACCCGGACCAGCAACTCGGTGTCGCCGACGGTGAAACGGCAGTTCAGGCTCGTATCCGGGGCCGCGACCGCGATCAGGGTCGAGCAGACCTCGTCGACGGCGAGCCGGATGTCGGCCACCTCGTCCAGCGTGAAATCGCTGAGTAGGACGAGAGTTTCGGCGAGCCCACGCACGATGGGCAGTTGTGTCACCGACGCCGCCACCCGAATCTCCACCGGGGTGCTGTAGAGCCCCTGTTCCGCCGAAATATTGATCACCCTATGCAGGCTACCCACTCCCGCGCTGGACAACCCTGGGTACCGTTAGACTCCGGCGTTGTGTCCAACCCGATTCACCCGCGTCCGGCCGCTCCGATGATCGCCCCCTCCATCCTGTCCGCCGACTTCGCGCACCTCGCGGACGAAGCGCAGGCCGTCGCAGGCGCCGACTGGCTGCACGTGGACGTGATGGACGCGCACTTCGTGCCGAATCTCACGCTCGGTCTCCCGGTGGTGGAAAGCCTGCTGAAGGCCACCGAGATCCCCCTGGACTGCCACCTGATGATCGAGGATCCCGGCCGCTGGGCGCCGCCGTACGCCGAGGCGGGCGCGCACAACGTGACCTTCCACGCGGAGGCGACCGACGATCCGATCGCGGTGGCCCGCGACATCCGTGCCGCGGGCGCCAAGGCGGGGCTCTCGGTGAAACCGGGCACGCCGATCGAGCCGTACCTGGAGATCCTGCGCGAATTCGACACGCTGCTGGTGATGAGCGTCGAGCCGGGCTTCGGCGGGCAGTCGTTCATCCCCGAGGTGCTGCAGAAGGCGCGCATCGTGCGGAACCTGGTCGATTCCGGTGAGCTGCGCCTGCTGGTTGAGATCGACGGTGGCATCAACGCCGACACCATCGAGGCGGCCGCGGAAGCGGGGGTGGACTGCTTCGTCGCGGGGTCCGCGGTCTACAGCACCGCCGACCCCGGGGCCACCGTGCAGAAGCTGCGCAGCCAGGCGGCCTCGGCGTGGGCTCGCTGAACGGTGTCAGCCGGTCCGCGTCCCGCGGGCGGTGACCGCGCGGATCGTCTCGATCACCGCGTTGATCGGCGGGCGGCGGGCCCCGGCCTCGGGCGACCGGATCCACACCCGATACCCGGTGCGCTCGTCGTCCGGTGAGGGCAGCACCACTTGGCTGCCGGCGCAGGCCACGGCCGCGTAGAGGCGGAACAATTCGGCCGAGACCGCCGGGCTGAGGTCGTCGCGTCCGGCGGGGCCGGTGAGGAAGGTCCAGTGCTTGGCCCGCGGGTGGTCGACGACCGGCCCGGCGATGCCGTCCTGGACGAGTTGCCGCAGCACCTGCTCGCCCAGTTCGGCGGGCATGGTCACCGCGCCGTAGTCGACGCCGATGTGCAGGAGAATGCGGTGCGAACCAGGATCCATCGATGCGGGCAGCTGGAATTCGCGCCGATACCGTGAGCAGCGAATTTCCGGCGTCGAATCGAGAAATGTGGTCACACCGCGCCTCCAGCTGTGCTCGACCTGCTTTCTTCCACTGTGTTCTCCGGTTTTCTCGAGGAGTGAACATCGTGTGGCAGGCTTCCCCGTTCGTCCGGCATGTTCCCTGGTAGAACGTCTCATCGGACCGCGTGGCCGGGAAAGTGGAACGCGAGAAGTCGGCCGCGTAACGATATCGCCTCCTGTGCCATACGAGCGCGGAATCTGCGTTATAACCGTGTTTCGTTCAAGTATCGAGTACGAATCGGCAATCTCCCCGCGGGGTAAATTAATTCGTGCGGTATGCCGAATGGCGCGGAAGAGAAATCGATACCCGTCGAGCCCGTCTATCGCTGCGTGTGTGGACATCTTTCGTTCCATTTTCGATGGGACCGGCCGGTTCCGCCGGTCGCGGCCCGCCCCGCGGTCTGTTCCCGGATCAGGGCAGGGTGGCCGGGCGAGCCCGTGACGCGGCTGTCTACGACCGTCCCGCGTCACTAGGCTGAGGAGGCGCGGGGAATAGCGGCCGGGTCCGGCGCTGTTTCCGCAACGGAAGACAACGACGCGACAGGAGTCACAGCACATGTTCACAGGCATCGTCGAGGAACTCGGCGAGATCGTCGCCAGCGAGCAGCTGACCGACGCCGCGCGACTGACGATCAAGGGCGAGCTGGTGACCTCCGATGCCGGGCACGGTGATTCGATCGCCGTGAACGGCGTGTGCCTGACCGTCGTCGAGGTGGTCGGCGGCGACTCGTTCACCGTCGATGTCATGGCGGAGACGCTCAACCGCTCCAGCATCGGCAAGCTGGACGTCGGCGCCAAGGTGAATCTCGAGCGCGCCGCCGCACTGAACAGCAGGCTCGGCGGCCACTTGGTCCAAGGCCACGTCGACGGCACCGGCACCGTGCTCTCGCGCACACCGTCGGACAACTGGGACGTGGTGCGGATCTCGCTGCCGGAGAACATCGCCCGCTACGTCGTGGAGAAGGGTTCGATCACGGTGGACGGCATCTCGCTCACCGTCTCCGGCCTCGGCGTCTCCGACGAGCCCGCCGAGACCGGCAGCACCGACTGGTTCGAGGTCTCCCTCATCCCCACCACCCTCTCGCTGACCAACCTCGGCTTCGCCACCGTCGGCACCACCGTCAACCTGGAAGTCGACGTCATCGCCAAGTACGTCGAACGCCTCCAGCAGCGCGGCTGACAGTGGCCGCCCGCTTGTTCCCGCCCACGCGGGACGAGGGGTGCGCGTCAAGCCACAGCGGCTGCGGTCGGCCGCCGACCGATAGCCGGTCGGGAACTGGCCGACATGCGGATCCGGTGCCGCCGATCTTGCGCGACCGGACGAACCTCACCCCGTCTTTCGAGCGAAGCGAGACCGAGCATGTGCCGTTCGCGGCCCGGCTCGCGTCCGAGTGGCCGCCGCGTCCGCGACGAAGTCGCCAGCGGCGGTCACTCGGACGCGAGCCACAAAGGGGCCGCGAACACGCAGCGCCGCAGGCGCTGCAAATGCAACCCAGTACTGTGGTGAGGCACCTATTTCGAGATGGAGCACAGCAGACGTGACCAGGTTCGACAGCATCGAGCGCGCAGTCGCCGACATCGCCGCCGGTAAGGCGGTCGTCGTCGTCGACGACGAGGACCGCGAGAACGAGGGCGACCTCATCTTCGCGGCGGAGAAGGCCACCCCCGAACTGGTCGCCTTCATGATCCGCTACACCTCCGGTTACATCTGTGTGCCGCTCACCGGCGACGACTGCGATCGGCTCGGCCTGCCGCCGATGTACGCGATGAACCAGGACAAGCACGGCACCGCCTACACCGTCTCGGTGGACGCGCGCGAGGGTGTCACGACCGGCATCTCCGGCGCCGACCGCGCCACCACGATGCGGCTGCTGGCCGACGCCGACGCGAAGGCCGACGACTTCACTCGGCCCGGTCACGTGGTGCCGTTGCGCGCCAAGGACGGTGGCGTGCTGCGCAGGCCCGGTCACACCGAGGCCGCCGTGGATCTGGCGCGCATGGCTGGGTTGCGCCCGGCGGGCGTGATCTGCGAGATCGTCAGCCAGAAGGACGAGGGTCACATGGCCCGCACCGAGGAGTTGCGCGTCTTCGCCGACGAGCACGAGCTCGCGCTGATCTCGATCGCGGACATGATCGCGTGGCGGCGCAGGCACGAGAAGCATGTGGTGCGGGTGGCGGAGGCGCGTATCCCCACCGCGCACGGCGAGTTCATGGCCGTCGGCTATCAGAGCATTTACGACGAGGTCGAGCACGTCGCGCTGGTGCGTGGCGACATCAGCGACGGTGATGACATCCTGGTGCGCGTGCACTCGGAGTGCCTGACCGGTGACGTGTTCGGGTCGTTGCGCTGCGACTGCGGTCCGCAGCTGGATGCCGCGCTGGAGATGGTCGCGGCCGAGGGGCGCGGCGTGGTGCTGTACATGCGCGGTCACGAAGGCCGCGGGATCGGCCTGATGCACAAGTTGCAGGCCTACCAGCTACAGGACTCCGGCCACGACACGGTGGACGCGAATCTGGAACTCGGCCTGCCCGCGGATGCCCGCGATTACGGCACCGGCGCGCAGATCCTGGTGGATCTCGGCATCCGGTCGATGCGGTTGCTCACCAACAACCCGGCCAAGCGGGTCGGCTTGGACGGCTACGGCTTGCGGATCACCGAGCGGGTGCCGATGCCGCTGCGCGCGAACGCGGAGAACCTGCGCTACCTGCGCACCAAGCGCGACCGCATGGGTCATGACCTGATCGGACTCGACGAGCTCGACCTCGGCGAGACCGCGCACTGAACTGCGAACCGACTCCGAAAGGCGGACATCGATGAGCGGTACCGGGGTACCGACTTTCGCGCTGGCGGACGCCAAGGAACTCTCCTTGGGCATCGTCGCCTCGCGCTGGCACACCCAGATCTGCGACACCTTGCTGGCGAACGCCGAGCGGGTGGCCAAGGACGCGGGCGTCCAGCAGATCACGGTGGTGCGCTGCGCGGGCGCGATGGAATTGCCGGTGGTGGCTCAGGAGCTGGCCAAGTCGCACGATGCGGTGGTAGCCCTCGGTGTGGTGATCCGCGGTGACACGCCGCATTTCGAGTACGTCTGCGACGCGGTGACCGCGGGGCTCACCCGGGTTTCGCTGGACGAAGGCACGCCGGTCGCGAACGGAGTGCTCACCACCAACAACGAGCGGCAGGCCCTGGATCGGGCCGGGTTGCCGGACTCCCATGAGAACAAGGGCGAGCAGGCGGCCGCCGCGGCGCTGGACGCCGCGCTGACGCTGCGCGCCCTGCGGCAGTCCGCGTAGCGATGCCGGTCGTCCGTATCTTCCGGAGGAACGTGGTCGCGGCCGACGACGCGTCCGAGTGGGACTTCGAGGTGCGGCCCCGGCGCGCGGTGCGGACGGCCTGGATCGCGGCGGTGCTGGTGGCGGCCGCGTTCACGGTGGGCGGTATCTGGTTGCGCAGTGGGTCTACCGGCGTGAACTTCCGGGTGGCCGATCAGATCGCGATGATCGGGATCGGCCTGCTCGGCGCCGCGGCCGTGCTGCTGCTGACCAGGCCGCGCCTCCGCGTCGGTCCGCGCGGCGTGTCGGTGCGAAATATCTTGGGCGACAACGAGTTCCCGTGGGACTACATCCGCGGCGTGTCGTTCCCGGATCGGAAGTCGTGGGCGCGCCTGGAGTTGGTCGACGACGATTACGTCCCGCTGCTGGCGATCCGCTCGAACGACAAGGAGCACGCGGCGCGGGCGATGGCTCGGCTGCGCGAACTCGGCGCGAAGTATTCCGGGAGGAAGTAAGCGGGCGCTGCCCGGCTCGCGCGGGTCCGCGTGGTCGTCTAGCCTCGCGGTCATGGAGCCAGGTGCGTCCGTTCTCGCGGCGGCTTTCGCCGACGATCCACTGATGACCTACTTCTGGCCGAGGCAGCCGCGGCGGCGAAAAGCATTGCCCTGGTTCTGGGAATCGCGCATCGCGTCGCGCCGAAAGAACGGCCTGGTCGATCTCGCGCACGATGCGGAGGGCAACCTCGCGTGTGTGGCGCTGTGGGAACCGGCGCACGTGCTGTCGCCGACGGCGAAGCCGTTGACCTTGCTGCGAGCCCTGGGGCCGAGCGCGGCGCGGGCGCTGGCCGCCGGGCGGCTAATGGAGCACGCACGGCCGCGGACGCCGCATCTGTACCTGGCCGCCATCGGGACGCGGCCCGGTGCGCAGGGCCGGGGACTGGCGACGGAGCTGCTCGAACGGCGATTGGCGGCGGCCGAGCAGGACTGCTTCCTCATCTCGAACACCAGCGGCACGGTGCCGTTCTACACGCGATTCGGTTTCCAGCCGCAAGCCGAGCTGCCGATCGGCCGGGGTCCGGTCGTGTATCCGATGCTCAGGAGGAGATAGCCCCGGTGGGCTCGGGCGGTCCGGCCGAGCCCACCGGTTCGATCACCGCGTATCGCCGAGGACCGCGCCTTCGCGGCGTGGATCCGCGCCACCGATCCAGCCGTCGGCGCCGTCGCGTTTCAGGGCGCTGAGACCGCTGGACTGCGGCGCCACCGAGACCTGATGGCCGAGCTGGCGCAGCCGCAACACCAGCGGATCGTGGTCGCCGTTGTCGGTGGCGTCGATCGCGGGATGCTCACCGCCGATGCCGGTGGACGGAGTGTTACCGGCGCCGAACGCGACCGCGGACACCGCTTGTTGCGGATCCAGGCCCCAGTCGAACATATTGACCAGCGTCTTCACCACGAACTGGATGATCACCGAACCGCCTGGCGAGCCCGCGACATGCGTGAGCTCGCCGCGCGAGCCGTCGGGCGCCTTGCCGAAGATCAGCGTCGGGCTCATGGAGCTGCGCGGGCGCTTGCCCGGCTGCACCCGGTTGGCCACCGGCAGGCCGTCGGCGCCCAGCGGATCGGCGCTGAAGTCGGTGAGCTGATTGTTCAGCACGAAGCCGTCCACCAGGTGGAACGAACCGAACGCCGACTCCACGGTGGTGGTCATCGCCGCGGCGTTGCCGTACTTGTCGACCACCGAGATGTGGCTGGTGCCGTGCTCGGGCGGTTGCGGGCCGACGCCGAGCGGCGCGGGGCCGAAGTCGCCCGGCTGCGCGGTGCCCATGCTGCGGTTCCGGTCGATCAGCCCGGCGCGCTGACGCAGATAGTCGCGATTCAGCAGGGTCTGCGCCGAATTGCCCGGCAGCGGCACGAAATCCGGGTCGGCCACATACTTGTTGCGATCGGCGTAGGCGAGGCGCTCGGCCTCCGAGATCAGATGCACCGCCTCGGCATCGGGCTTGCCGCCGTTGCGGTCGATCTCGTCGGGCCGCAGGGCGGCCATGTCGAAGTTCTCCAGGATGCCCAAGGTGGCGGCGACGGTGATGCCGCCCGACGAGGGGCTGGGCATGCCGCAGAGTTCGTGCTCGCGGTAGCCGGTGCACAGGGCGGTGCGCTTCTTCGCCTGGTAGCCGGCCAAGTCCTGGGTGGTGATCAGGCCGGGAGTGCGCCCGCCGGAGGACCGGCCCGCGGCCGCGACGATGTCCTGGGCGATGGCGCCGGTGTAGAAGGCCTGCGCGCCGTCGGTGGCGACGGCGCCGAGCGTCTTCGCCATGGCCGGGTTGGTCAGGACGGTGTCGGCGGTCTTCGGGCTACCGTCCGGGTTGAGGAAATACGCCTTGGCGTCGTCGTCCGCGGCGAGGTCCTTGGCCGACTCCGCGATCTGTCCCGCGAGGCGGGGGCTGATCCGGAAGCCCTGATCGGCCAGTCCGATGGCGGGGTCGAACAGTTCGCGCCACGCGGTCTTGCCGTGATCGTGGTGCGCCAGTTCGAGCATCCGCAGCACGCCTGGCACGCCGATGGAGCGGCCGCTGGCCCGGGTGTTCGGCTTGGGTTCGGTGCGATCGGTATCGCTGATCCAGCGCAGATAGTTCTCGGTGGCGGCGGCAGGGGCCGTCTCGCGGCCGTCGTAGGCGTCCACGGTCTTGGTGTTCGCGTCGTAGTAGACCAGGAACGCGCCGCCGCCGATACCGGAGGCCTGCGGCTCGACCAGCCCGAGCACCGTCTGGGCCGCGACCAGCGCGTCGGCCGCGGTGCCGCCGTCGCGGAGGACCTCGCACGCGGCCTTGGTCGACACCGGGTTCGCCGTGGACACCGCGAACGTGTGCGTGCGCACCGGCGTCATGTTCGCGCGATAGCCGGACGCTATTTCCGGGTTGGTGCTGAGATCCTTGGTGCCACTGCCCGCGGGCCCCGTCGCGGCGGCCGTCACCGGCGTACCGTTCGGCACCGTCTCGCAGACACCGCCCGCCTGGTCTTCTCCGGACGAACAGGCGGTGGCCATGCCGACGGTGAGTACGAACGCCGCCATTACGGCGACCCGAGTTCCTCGCTTGCGCCCCATGCCGGGGACTCTAACCCCCGGTACCGAAGGCCGCGCCGGTTTCCTTCCCACCGGCGAAATCGCCCTGGCCGCAGCGTGTGTCGAAGCGAGAGCGACCGGGAACGGCGGGTGCGGGCCCCGAGCCGCCGCGCGCGCGGCCGGTAGGCTGGCCGAGTGGCGATCGAGGCGGTGCTGTTCGACTTCTCCGGGACCTTGTTCCGCTTGGAGGCCGACGAATCCTGGTACGCGGACCTGACCCGCCCGGACGGGCAGGCGTTCGACGTGGACGAGAAGGCCGAGATCATGCGGCGGATGACGGCGCCGATCCATCACGTCGTCGAGTTCGACGAAGAGACGCAGTACGCCTGGGATCATCGCGACCTGGACCCCGCGCTGCATCGCAAGGTGATGATGAAGGTGCTGCGCGCCTCGGGAGTGCCCACCGACGAGGACGCCGAACGACTGTATGCCCGGCTGCTCGACCCGCTGGAGTGGACGCCGTACCCCGACAGCGCGGCCGTTCTCGATCTGCTCGCGGCACAGGGTGTTCCGGTCGCGGTGGTCAGCAATATCCCGTTCGACATCCGTCCGTCGTTCGCGTCGCGCGGCTGGGATCGGCTGGTCGGCGCGTTCACCCTCTCCTACGAGGTCGGCGCCATGAAGCCCGATCCGGAGATCTTCCGTTCCGCCCTGGGTGAACTGGGTGTGCCCGCCGAAGCCGCTCTGATGATCGGCGACAGCGCCGAGGCCGACGGCGGCGCCGAGGCGCTGGGCAGCCGGTTCGCTCTGGTCGAGGCGCTGCCCACCGCCGAGCGGCCGGACGCGCTGCTGGCCGCGCTGCGGCGGCACGGTCTCGTGGCGTAGCCCGGCCGGTCGATCCGACGGGATCGCTCGGGTTCATTTCCCGAAGTCCGAGTTGTGCCGCATGTCACCGTGTTACGGTGCGGTTCCGGCGTGTTCGCAGGTGCGCCGGACGGTTCGCCTACCAACGGGGGTACGGCTGTGAGCTTGGCGTTCTCCGGTGAGGAGCCCTCCGTCGGCGTGGAAACGGCCATGCCGGACGCGGTTAGGGACGTGCGGGAAGCCGTCGCCGGGATGGCGGGATTCGGACTCGCCTATCCCGTGCTGATGAATGTGACCCGCGGCGGCGACGCGGCCGCGACGGCATCCACCCAGTTCTGCGTCGCGTGGGCGCTGGGCTTGCTCGTGCTGGGATTCGCCGAGGGCGCGCCCGCCGTGCGCAGGCTGACGCTCGCGCTGGCACTGTTGCAGGCGGTTGTCGGGTGCTGGGCGATCAGGGACCTCGCGACGGTCCCGCCCGTCGTCGGCCTCGTCGCCGCCGGGTACTCGCTCGCCACGTCGGCAGCCGTCGTGCACCTGCTGTGCCGCCAGGAAGCCAAGGCGTGGTTCGGGGTCCCCGTGCGCTGACCTCCGCCGGGAGCCACCGTCGGCCGGGCTGTCGGTCCCGGTCTATACCCTGGATGGGTGGCAGATCCAGCGACGTACCGGCCCGCGCCGGGCACGATCCCCGTCGAACCAGGTGTCTACAAATTCCGGGACGCCCATCGGCAGGTCATCTACGTCGGCAAGGCCAAGAGCCTGCGCAGCAGGCTCAATTCGTATTTCGCCGACGTCGCCGGGCTGCATCCACGCACGCGGCAGATGGTCACCACGGCCGCGAGTGTCGAGTGGACGGTCGTCTCCACCGAGGTGGAGGCGTTGCAGCTGGAATACAACTGGATCAAGGAATTCGATCCCCGCTTCAACGTCCGCTACCGCGACGACAAGTCCTATCCGGTGCTCGCGGTCACCCTGAACGAGGAATACCCGCGACTGTTCGTCTACCGCGGCGCGCGGCGCAAAGGCGTCCGTTATTTCGGCCCCTTCGCGCACGCGTGGGCCATCCGCGAGACGCTGGATCTGCTGCTGCGGGTGTTTCCCGCGCGCACCTGCTCCAACGGAGTCTTCCGGCGGCACAGTCAGATCGGGCGTCCGTGCCTGCTCGGCTACATCGACAAGTGCTCGGCCCCGTGCGTCGGGCGGGTGAGCGCCGAGGAGCATCGCGCGATCGTCGAGGACTTCTGCGATTTCCTCGCGGGCCGCACCGATCGCCTGGTCCGGGAACTGGAGCGCCGGATGCACGATGCCGCCGAAGACCTGGACTTCGAGACCGCGGCCCGGCTGCGCGACGACGTCCAAGCGCTGCGCCGCGCGCTGGAGAAGCAGGCGGTGGTGCTCGGCACGGGCACCGACGCCGACGTCATCGCCTTCGCCGCCGACGAGCTGGAAGTCGCGGTGCAAGTCTTCCACGTGCGCGACGGCCGGGTGCGCGGCCAGCGCGGCTGGGTGGTCGACAAGTCGGGTGACGCTGTCGACGTCCCCGAGGCGGGCGGGGAACTCGCCGCGTTGGTCGAGCAGTTCCTCACCCAGTTCTACGGCGAGCAGGTGGCGGTGGCCGAGCAGTCCGCCGACGAGCAGCCCGCCGCCGTGGTGCCCCGCGAGGTGCTCGTGCCCGAGCTGCCCGCCGACGTCGAGCAGGTCCAGCAGTGGCTGTCGGACCTGCGCGGTTCGGCGGTGAAGCTGCGCGTGCCCCAGCGCGGGGACAAAAAGGCGCTGGCCGAGACCGTGCAGCGCAACGCGATGGAGGCGCTGGCCCAGCACAAGCTCAAGCGAGCGGGCGATCTCACGTCGAGATCGCAAGCGCTGCAGGAGATCCAGGACGCCTTGGAGCTGGACACCGCGCCGCTGCGCATCGAGTGCGTCGACGTGAGCCACGTGCAGGGGACCGATGTGGTCGCCTCGCTGGTGGTCTTCGAGGACGGTCTGGCCCGCAAGTCCGAATACCGCCACTACACGATCCGGGAAGCGGCGGGCGAAGGCCGCTCCGACGACGTCGGCAGCATCGCCGAGGTGACCCGCCGCCGCTTCCTCAAGCTGCGCCGCGAGCGCGACCTGATGGAGCACGAGGAGCTCGCCGCGACCGGAGGCGACGAGGACGCGCTCGACCTCACCTCCCGCCCGGGCATCGATCCCCGCACCGGGCGTCCGCGCAAGTTCTCCTACCCGCCCAACCTGTTCGTCGTCGACGGCGGCGCGCCCCAGGTCGCGGCGGCCGCCGAGGTGCTCGACGAGCTGGGCATCACCGATGTCGCGGTGATCGGGCTGGCCAAACGCCTGGAGGAGGTCTGGGTGCCCGGCGAGAGCGACCCGGTGATCCTGCCGCGCACCAGTGAGGCGTTGTATCTGCTGCAACGGGTCCGGGACGAGGCGCACCGCTTCGCCATCACGTTCCATCGCAGCAAACGCTCCCGCCGGATGACCGCCTCGGCGCTGGACTCGGTCCCCGGGCTCGGCGCGGCGCGCCGGACCGCGCTGGTCACCCATTTCGGGTCGGTGGCCAAGCTGAAGCAGGCCACGGTCGAGGAGATCACCGAGGTGCCCGGCATCGGGTTGGCGACCGCGAAAGCGGTCCTTGCGGCGCTCGAGTCCGAATAGTCAGTCGACAGTGCACCGGAAGTTTCGGTTTCGCGTACGTTGTGTCTGCGGCCGATACCGAAGCCGGTGCGCGATGATCGGAAGGCACCCCAGAGACGGATCCGGTAGGACATGACACGCGTCGAATCGAACAGCAGTGCGGGCAACCCGCCGACGAGCGCGGGACGAGCGGTCTCGTCCAGCGCCGTCGGCGGGGCGAATCCGCCGGTCGAGGTCGTGATCGTGACCGGGCTCTCGGGCGCGGGCCGAGGCACCGCCGCCCGCGTGCTCGAAGACCTCGGCTGGTATGTGGCCGACAACCTGCCGCCCGAGCTGTTCGGGCGGATGGTGGAGCTGGGCGCTTCGGCGAAGCCGCCGATCCGCCGTCTCGCGCTGGTCATGGACGTGCGCAGCCGGTTCTTCACCGGCGACCTCTCGGTGGTCACCGAGCAGTTGCGGACTCTCGGCGTGCGCACCAGAGTCCTTTTCCTCGAGGCGTCCGACGACGTGCTGATCCGACGTTTCGGTTTCGCGCGGCGCAGGCATCCGCTGCAGAGCGAGAGCAAGGACGGCACGCTGTCGGCGGGCATCGCCGCCGAGCGGGTGCGCCTTTCGGCCGTGAAGGCCGCCGCCGACCTGGTGATCGACACCACCGAGCTGTCCATCCATCAGCTGCACCGCAAGATGGAGGAGGCCTACGGCGGCGGCGCGCCCACCGCGTTGCAGCTCACCGTGCAGTCGTTCGGCTTCAAGTACGGGGTTCCGCTGGACGCCGACATGGTGTTGGATGTCCGTTTTCTACCCAATCCGCATTGGATACCGGAGTTGCGGGAACATACCGGTCAGGAGACGGTGGTCAGCGAGTACGTGCTGTCGCGTCCCGGTGCGGAGGATTACCTGCGCACCTGCCACCACCTGGTCGAGCTGACCACCAACGGTTACCGCCAAGAGGGGAAGCGATACATGACGGTCGCAGTGGGCTGCACCGGAGGCAAGCACCGGAGCGTCGCGATTGCCGAGGCACTGGGCGAGTTGATGAGCGAGGTCACCGGCGAGGCGGAGGAGTCCGCCGACGTGGTGCGGGTCGTGCATCGAGATCTGGGGCGAGAATGACCGGTTGGGAATCCAATCCCAGCATCGTCGCGCTGGGTGGCGGACACGGGCTGTACGCGACGCTGACCGCGGTTCGGCGGCTGACCAGGAAGATCTGCGCGGTGGTCACCGTCGCCGACGACGGCGGCTCCTCGGGGCGGCTGCGCGCCGAGCTGGGGGTGCTGCCGCCGGGTGATCTGCGGATGGCGCTGGCCGCGTTGGCCGAGGACGCCGACGGCGTCTGGACGCGCACCGTGCAGCATCGCTTCGGCGGTACCGGCGCGCTGGCCGGGCACTCCGTGGGCAATCTGATCCTGGCGGGGCTCACCGAGGTGCTCGGCGACCCGGTGGCCGCGCTCGACGAAGTCGCCCGCATGTTGCGCATCACCGGCCGCGTCCTCCCCATGTCGCCGATCGCGCTGGACATCGAGGCGGATGTGTCCGGGCTCGAAGCCGATCCTCGGGTGAGCCGCTGCATTCGCGGTCAAGTTGCCATCGCCACGACGCCGGGTAAGGTGCGGCGGGTGCGGCTGATTCCGTCCGATCCACCGGCCAGCCCGGAGGCGACCTCGGCGATCGAACACGCCGACGTCGTGGTGCTCGGCCCGGGATCGTGGTTCACCAGCGTGATTCCGCACGTCCTCGTCCCCGAGCTACGGGAGGCCCTGGTGTACACCAGGGCGCGGAAAGTCCTCGTGCTCAATCTCGCCGCGGAGCCGGGGGAGACCGCGGGGTTCTCCGCCGAACGGCATTTGCATGTATTGTCCCAGCACGCACCGGAATTCGTCGTCGATGAGGTGCTGGTCGACTCCGGCTGCGTGCCGGAGGGCCGCGAGCGGGAACATGTGGCCAGGGCTGCCGAGCAGTTGCGGGCGCGAGTAACCTTCTCC
The DNA here is from genome assembly GCF_001612785.1 of Nocardia beijingensis NBRC 16342. GTDB lineage: Bacteria > Actinomycetota > Actinomycetes > Mycobacteriales > Mycobacteriaceae > Nocardia > Nocardia beijingensis. The sequence continues at coordinate 78,131 of NZ_BDBC01000019.1, read as the reverse complement.
GATGTCGCCGAAGCGGGAACGGACCGGCATCACCCCGGAAAACTTGCCGCCGCACTGGATCAACTGATCCGGCAACCTCGGCCGCAAATGGCAGGGCTTCGAGTCGAGGGACGGCACATGGGTCAGGATGTGCGTTCCGGGTTGGGTGGAAAGGAGCGCGTCCCGTGGCGATGACAGCCGATGTGAAAGACGAGCTGAGCAGGCTCACGGTGTCGCAGGTGAGTTCCCGCAAGGCGGAACTGTCCGCTCTGCTGCGTTTCGCGGGCGGCCTGCACATCGTCGGCGGCCGGGTGATCGTCGAGGCCGAGGTGGACATGGGGTCCATCGCGCGCAGGCTGCGCCGGGAGATCTTCGAGCTCTACGGCTACGGCTCCGACGTGCACGTGCTCGGCGCGGGCGGACTGCGCAAGACCTCGCGGTACGTGGTGCGCGTCTCCAAGGAGGGCGAGGCGCTGGCCCGGCAGACCGGTCTGCTCGACGTCCGCGGCCGTCCGGTGCGCGGCCTGCCCGCGCAGGTGGTCGGCGGCAGCATCGCCGACGCCGAAGCCGCTTGGCGCGGTGCGTTTCTCGCCCACGGCTCGCTCACCGAACCGGGCCGCTCCTCGGCGCTCGAGGTCAGCTGCCCCGGTCCCGAGGCGGCGCTGGCGCTGGTCGGCGCGGCCCGGCGGCTCGGCATCACGGCCAAGGCGCGGGAGGTGCGCGGCACCGATCGCGTGGTGGTGCGCGACGGTGAGGCGATCGGCGCGCTGCTGACCAGGATGGGCGCGCACGGCACCAGGATGGTGTGGGAGGAACGCAGGCTGCGCCGCGAGGTGCGCGCGACCGCGAATCGGCTGGCCAACTTCGACGACGCCAACCTGCGCCGCTCGGCGCGGGCGGCGGTCGCGGCGGCGGCGCGGGTGGAACGCGCGCTGGAGATCCTCAGCGACGACGTGCCCGATCATCTCGCCGCGGCGGGCCGGCTGCGGGTGCAGCACCGGCAGGCGTCGCTGGAGGAACTCGGCCAGCTCGCCGACCCGCCGATGACGAAAGACGCTGTCGCTGGCCGTATCCGGCGGCTGCTGTCGATGGCCGACCGGCGCGCCAAGGAGCTGGGCGTGCCCGACACCGAATCGGCCGTCACGGCCGAACTGCTCGACGAAGCCTGAGCACGCGTTTTCCACGATCCCCGCGCCGTCCCCGGTCGCGGGGATCGCGTGTTTCCGGCCCGCTGCGACTCCTGCTGGTCGGGCGTCTGACCAGGCATCGCGGCTCGCGCGAAAGCCAGGTGCGTGTCGGCGAGGCCACGGCAGGACGTTAGTGTGAGTGGACATCGGAATGATCCGCTGGAAAGTTGAGGAGCGATAACGTGACTGTCCGGGTAGGCATCAACGGCTTCGGTCGTATCGGACGTAACTTCTTCCGGGCGGTGGAGGCGCAGAAGGCGCTCGGCACCACCGACATCGAGATCGTCGCGGTCAACGACCTCACCGACAACGCGACCCTCGCGACCCTGCTCAAGTACGACTCGATCCTGGGCAGGCTGCCCCAGGACGTCTCCCTCGACGGCGACGACACCATCGTGGTGGGCGACCAGCGGATCAAGGCGCTGGCCATCAAGGAGGGCCCCGCCGCGCTGCCCTGGGGCGACCTGGGCGTCGACGTGGTCGTCGAGTCCACCGGCATCTTCACCGACGCCACCAAGGCCAAGGGCCACCTGGCTGCGGGCGCCAAGAAGGTGATCATCTCCGCGCCGGCCAAGGGCGAGGACATCACCATCGTCATGGGTGTCAACGACGACAAGTACGACGGCAGCCAGAACATCATCTCCAACGCCTCGTGCACCACCAACTGCCTCGGCCCGCTGGCCAAGGTGCTCAACGACGAGTTCGGCATCGAGCGCGGCCTGATGACCACCATCCACGCCTACACCCAGGACCAGAACCTGCAGGACGGCCCGCACAGCGACCTGCGCCGCGCCCGCGCCGCCGCGCTGAACATCGTGCCCACCGGCACCGGCGCCGCCAAGGCCATCGGCCTGGTGCTGCCCGAGTTGCAGGGCAAGCTGGACGGCTACGCGCTGCGCGTCCCGGTCCCGACGGGCTCGGTCACCGACCTGACCGCCACCCTGCGCAAGTCGGCCTCGATCGAGGAGATCAACGCCGCCTACAAGGCCGCCGCCGAGGGTCCGCTGAAGGGCATCCTGAAGTACAACACCGACCCGATCGTCTCCAGCGACATCGTCACCGACCCGGCCTCGTCGATCTACGACGCGCCGCTGACCAAGGTGATCGACGACCAGGTCAAGGTCGTGTCCTGGTACGACAACGAGTGGGGCTACTCCAACCGCCTCGCCGATCTCATCGGCCTCGTCGGCAAGTCGCTCTGACGCGCATGGCTGTCAAGACACTCGCGGACCTGCTCGGCGAGGGCGTCGAGGGCCGGGGCGTGCTGGTGCGCTCCGACCTGAACGTGCCCCTCGACGACCAGGGACAGATCACCGATCCCGGCCGCATCATCGCCTCCGCGCCGACCATCAAGGCGCTCGCCGAGGCGGGCGCCAAGGTCGTCGTCACCGCGCACCTCGGCAGGCCGAAGGGCGGACCGGACCCGAAGCTGTCGCTGGCGCCGGTGGCCGCCAGGCTCGCCGAGGAGCTGGGCCGCAATGTGCAGCTCGCCGGTGACGTGGTGGGCCAGGACGCGCTGGCGCGGTCGGAGGGCCTCACCGACGGTGACGTGCTGCTGCTGGAGAACATCCGCTTCGACCCGCGCGAGACCAGCAAGGACGACGCCGACCGGGCCAAGCTGGCCGCGGCGCTGGTCGAGCTGGTCGGCGACGACGGCGCGTTCGTCTCCGACGGGTTCGGCGTGGTGCACCGCAAGCAGGCGTCGGTGTACGACGTCGCGCAGGCGCTGCCGCACTACGCGGGCACGCTGGTCGCGGCCGAGGTGGACGTGCTGGCCAAGCTCACCGAGAACCCGGACCGGCCGTACGCGGTCGTGCTCGGCGGTTCCAAGGTCTCCGACAAGCTCGCGGTCATCGAGGCGCTCGCGCCGAAGGTCGACACGCTGGTGATCGGCGGCGGCATGTGCTTCACCTTCCTTGCGGCACAGGGCCTTTCGGTGGGCGCCTCGCTGTTGCAGGAGGAGATGGTCGACACCTGCAAGCGGCTGCTCGAGCAGTACGCCGACGTCATCCATCTGCCGCGCGACATCGTGGTTGCCGACAAGTTCGCCGCCGACGCGGAGTCGAAGGTGGTTGCGGCGCACGAGATCCCGGACGACTGGCTGGGCCTGGACATCGGCCCGGATTCGGTGGACCGCTTCGCGGCCCTGCTGACCGAGGCGCGGACCGTGTTCTGGAACGGGCCGATGGGCGTGTTCGAGTTCGAGAAGTTCGCCGCGGGCACCCGCGGGGTGGCCGAGGCGATCGTGACGGCCACCGGCAAGGGCGCGTTCACCGTGGTCGGCGGCGGCGACTCGGCGGCGGCCGTGCGCGCGCTCGGCCTGCCAGAGGACGGCTTCTCGCACATCTCCACGGGCGGCGGCGCGTCGCTGGAGTACCTGGAGGGCAAGGAACTGCCCGGCATCGCGGTGTTGGAGGACTGAGCATGGCACGCAAACCGCTCATCGCGGGCAACTGGAAGATGAACCTCAATCATCTCGAGGCCATCGCTCTGGTGCAGAAGATCGCGTTCGCGCTGCCGGAGAAGTACTTCGACAAGGTGGACGTGGCGGTGATCCCGCCGTTCGTCGACATCCGCAGCGTGCAGACGCTGGTCGAAGGCGACAAGCTGCTGCTCACCTACGGCGGCCAGGACGTCTCGGTGCACGAGTCGGGCGCCTACACCGGCGAGATCAGCGCGAGCATGCTCGCCAAGCTGGGCTGCACCTTCGTCGTGGTCGGGCACTCCGAGCGGCGGCAGTACCACAACGAGGACGACGCGACCGTGCTGGCGAAGGCCAAGCAGGCGCTCAAGCACGGGATCACCCCGATCGTGTGCATCGGCGAAGGCTTGAACATCCGCGAGGCGGGCACGCACGTCGAGTACAACCTCGAGCAACTGCGTGGCTCGCTGAAAGGCCTGACGGCGGAGGAGATCTCGAAGATCGTCATCGCCTACGAGCCGGTGTGGGCGATCGGCACCGGCAAGGTCGCCACTCCCGCCGACGCGCAAGAGGTGTGCGGCGCGATCCGCGGGGAACTGGAGAAGCTCGCCTCGCCGGAGGTCGCGGCGGGTGTCCGCGTGCTCTACGGCGGGTCGGTGAACGCCAAGAACGTCGGAGAACTGGTCGCGCAGAGCGACATCGACGGCGCGCTGGTCGGCGGCGCTTCGCTCAAGGGTGACGAATTCGCCACTCTTTCCGCCATCGCCGCGGGCGGCCCGCTGCCCTGACCCCTGGCACTACCCGCGACAGCCCGGTATCGCCGCTCCCGCGATACCGGGCTGTCGTGCGTTTCCCAGCGGTGAACGACCGGCGCGGTCGGTCCGTGCGATGATGACGCGGCTCGAATCGCCGGTCGGACAAGGATTTCCGTGATGCCACGCAAGCTGTACGCCGCACTCCCGGTCGCGCTCGTCGCGCTGGCCGCCCTCGCCGGTTGTTCCGGAGACACCTCGCACGACGAGCACACCCACCACGACGCGACCTCCGCCACCGCGACGGCGGCGCAGCCGCAGCAGCAGGACGCCGGGCACCGCAGGCTGAACCAGCTCGTGGGGGAGTGGAAGGGCGAGAAATCGACCTACATCGCCGGTGGCACGGCGGAGAATCCGATCAGGAGCGAGATCGTCTCGCGGTGGGACTGGATCGCCGAGACCGGCGGCAACTTCCTGCGGGAGCAAGCGGAGGGCGCCTTCGGCGACAAACCGTACTACCGGCTCGGTCTGCTCGGATTCGCGCCGACGGACAACCGCTACGAGTGGACGACCGTCGACAGTGTCACGCCGATGACGATGAGCTACAAGGGCGCCAAGAACAGTGGCGGCGACCCCGACATCGTCATGGCCGGGGAATTCACCGATCCCGGTGTGCTCGGCCCGCAGTTCGTGGGCAAGACCATTCCGATGCGCACGGTGATCCGCCCGGAATCGGCCGATCGGGTGGTCATGGAGATCTACTTCGCGCCGCCCGGCGAGGCGGAGCGGGTCGCCGATCGCGTGGTGCTCACGCGGAAGAAGTAGCGGGCGCGCTCACTGCGCGTGCAGGACCAGTCCCGCGCCGTTGTCGTTGCGCAGGGTCAGCGTGTCGGCGTCCACCGCGGCGGTGGTCTTGCCGTCCAGGGCTTTCAGCACGGCCTGCTCGACTTCCATCACCTCCGGCGAGCACATCATCTTCGTGGTGGCGATCCGGAACGTGATCCCGGTACCGGACACCTCGGCGCTGCCGGTCATGCGGTTGCACCCGGCGTTGCCGGAGACACCGCCGTCCTCGGCGATGACGAGCGTGGGCTGGGCCTCGTCGAGGGCGCGGGAGCGGACCTGGCTGTTGTCGGTGATGAGCGCGGTGGCCAGCCACGGCGTGCCCTTGACCGGTTTGTCCGGCCGGGCGACCTTCTTGTCGAGCAAGGTGACGGTGCGGTCGGGGCTGTGCAGCATCAGCCGCGCGTCGTCGAGCCGCCAGCTCGGCTCGGAATTCAGCAGCTCGCTGAGCCATTCGTCGGCTCCGCGCCGATCGTCCTCGCAGGCCATGAGGGTGGTGGCCAGACCGGAGACGTGCAGGACGTGGTCGTCGAAGGAGACCGCGCCGGTGAACTTGTTGCAGCCGGCGTCTGCGGCGACGCGGCTGTCGGTGAAGCCGAGCGTCAGCGGTCCGCCGCCGGGAATCGGAGTGCCCTGCACATCGGTCGAGATGAAGGTGCGGTCCACCGGAGTCGGTTCGTCGGCGCCCCGCTTCGGTTCGCCGCTCGAGCACCCGGTGATCGCGCAGAGGGCGAGCAGGACGACGGGTCCCAGTCGCGCCGAGTGTGCCACCATGCGGCGATGCTACCGATGTCGTCCAGTTCCACCAGGATTTCGGCGGTCGCGGCGGCTGCGCGGGGCAACCGTGGCCGGGCGGAAACCGGAACTCATGGGATGACTCGCCGCGCCTCGTACTAGGATCTGTGCCGTGCACCGGTGCTTCCCCATCACCCCGCCGCCCGCCTCCTGAGCGAGGTGTAGGTCTCCAGCGCGCCACCGAGCGGTGAGCGCGCCCTTTCGGCATTGCTGTGCACCTCGCTTCCGCGACCCCTTATCCCTCTCGTCGCAGGAGCGCGATTCTCGATGTCCTCATCTGTGTCCTCGACCGGCCGTTCGGGGCTGGTCCACCTCGTCGGCGCCGGAATCCTCTGGGGTACCGGAGGTCTGCTCGGCACCTTGTTGCACCGGGCCACCGGGTTGTCACCTGTCGCGGTGGCGACCTGCCGGCTCGCCGTCGGCGGGCTGCTGTTGGTGGCGCTGCTGGTGAGTACGCGGCGGCCGTGGCCGCGCGACCCGCTGGCGTGGCGGCGGATCGGCGCGGTGGCCGTGCTCGCGGCGGTGTTCCAGGCGGCCTATTTCGCCGCCGTGACGACGTCGTCGGTGAGCCTCGCCACGTTGATCACGATCGGCATGTCGCCGGTGCTCGTCGCCGCGCTGGAGCATTCCACCGGAAGGCGCGCGGTGGACCGGCTCCGTGCGGTGACCATCGGCATCGCCCTCTGCGGACTGGCTCTGCTGGTCGGCGTCCCGACCGGCGACGCGGGGGCAGGCGGGTTGCTGGCGGGTGCGGTGCTCGCGTCGACGGCCGCGGCGGCGTTCGCGACGGTCACCGTGATCAACGCGACGCCCGTTCCCGGGCTCGACGCGATGACCACCACGGGCCTCGGGTTCACCGGTGGCGCTGTGCTGCTGGCTCCGCTCGCGGCGGCGGGCGGTGTCGCGTTCGATCCGACGCCGAACAGCGTCGCGCTGGTGCTCCTGCTGGGGCTGGCGCCCACCGCCGTGGCCTACACCCTGTACTTCCGGGGGCTCGCGACGGCCGGTCCCGGGCTCGCCGCGGTGCTCGCCCTGCTCGAACCGCTCACGGGAGCGGTGCTGGCGGCGGTGTTCCTGGGCGAACGCCTCACCGCGCCGGGGCTGGCCGGCGCCGCCTTGCTCGTCCTGGCGGTGCTGCTCGCGGCGAGACCGGCGCGACCGGCGGCGCCTGCGCAGGACACGGCGGCGGGAAGGTGTTCGTCCCGCGACTAGACTCCGGCGAGTGACCACCGCCGCGACGACGCCGATTTCCACCTGGGCGCCGCTGCGTTCTCCGGTCTACCGGGCGCTGTGGGTGGCGCAATTGGTGTCGAACCTGGGCACCTGGATGCAGACCGTCGGCGCGCAGTGGATCATGGTCGATCAGCCCAACGCGGCGGCGCTGGTGTCATTCGTGCAGACCGCGATCACGCTTCCGGTGATGTTGCTGTCCATCCCGTCCGGCGTGATCGCCGACCTGCTGGATCGGCGCAGGCTGCTGCTCGGCGCGCAGTCCACGATGGCGGTGCTGGCCATGGTCCTGGCGGTCTCGACCGCGACCGGGCACACCACGCCCGCGGTGCTGCTCACCCTGTTGTTCCTGCTCGGCTGCGGCCAAGCGCTGACCGCGCCCGCCTGGCAGGCCATCCAGCCCGAACTCGTCCCGCGCGAGCAGATCCCGGCGGCGTCGGCGCTGGGCAGCATGAACATCAACATCGGAAGGGCGGTGGGTCCGGCGCTGGCCGGGGTCCTGGTGTCGCTGTCCGGGCCGACGCTGGTGTTCGCGCTGAACGCGGTGTCGTTCGTCGGCATCGTCGCGGTGCTGACGGTGTGGCGCCGCCCCGCGACCGATCGGCGTCTGCCCACCGAGCGCCCGCTGGCGGCCTTGCAGGCGGGCACCCGGTTCATCCGCGCGGCACCCGCCATCCGCCGGGTGCTGTTGCGCTCGATCCTGTTCATCGCGCCCGCCAGCGCGGTGTGGGCGTTGCTGCCGGTGGTCGCGCGTGATCAGCTCGGATTGTCCTCGTCCGGGTACGGCCTGATGCTCGGCGCGCTCGGCATCGGCGCGGTGCTCGGCGCCGCGGGGCTGTCGCGGTTGCGCGCGTGGCTGACCCCCACTCAGCGGTTGACCGCCGCCGCGATCCTGTTCGGACTGGCGACGGCGGGCAGCGCGCTGCTGAGCGTCGTGCCGGTGGTGCTCGTGCTGCTGGTGTTCGCGGGGCTGGCCTGGCTGCTGGCCATGTCCACGATGAACTCGACCATGCAACTGCTGTTGCCGTCCTGGGTGCGCGCCCGAGGACTGTCGGTGTACCTGCTGGTCTTCATGGGCGGACAGGCGATCGGCTCGCTGGTCTGGGGCGTGGTCGCCGACGCGATCGGTACGGTGCCCGCGCTGCTGTGGGCCGCGGCGCTGCTGGCGTTCTGCGCGGTGAGCACGGTGTGGCTGCCCATCCGCAACGATCCCGAGCTGCTCGATCTCACACCATCGGCGTTCTGGCCGGAACCGGAGCTGGTGGTCGAACCCGATCCCGACGACGGTCCGGTGCTGATCCTGCGCAACTACGACGTGCCGGAGGAATGCGTGGAGGAATTCCTCGCCGCCATGGCCTTCGTCGGGCGCTCCAGGCAGCGCACCGGAGCGATGGAATGGCGCCTGTATCGCGACGTCGGGGTGATCGATCGCTATGTCGAGGCGTTCGTCGTGCGCTCCTGGGCCGAGCACATGCACCAGCACCAGGTTCGGCTCACCGCCCAGGATCAGCTGCGGGAAGAGGCCGTCGCGAAGTTCGGCGCCGCCGAAGGGGAACAGGTCACCCACCTGGTCGCGGTCGACCGGCGGTAGGCCCCGCCGAGTGCCTGATTCGGTGCCGTCGCACCGACCGCATACACTGTCCGGCATGCGGATGTTCCTGGATATCCTCCTGATCATCACCAGCGTGCTGCTGGTGCTGCTGGTGCTGCTGCACCGCGCCAAGGGTGGAGGTCTGTCCAGCTTGTTCGGCGGCGGCGTGCAGTCCAGCCTGTCCGGGTCCACCGTCGTGGAGAAGAACCTCGACCGCGTCACCATCTTCACCGGCGTCATCTGGCTGATCGCCATCCTCGGCATCGGCCTGGAGATCAAGTTCGCCTGATCCCCGCGGTCACCGCGCCCGCCGTGAGCGCCGCCGCGCCGAGCACGATCGCGGCGATGACGAACGCGGCGGAATAGCTCGTCCCGATCACCGGGGCCACCACCAGCGGACCCAGGATCTGTCCCGCGCCGTAACCGGCGGTCAGCGGCGCGGCCGCGGCGCTGACGCTCGAAGCCGGTCCCGCCGCGTTCGGTGCAGCGCTTTCTCGGTGTGCTCTGACCGGCGTCAGTCGAGGCGATGAACGCGGCCGTCGACGTCGGTGAACCCGTAGTACTCGGCGAGATCGGCGACCGGCCAGGGAAGTCCGGTGCGCGCGCGCCGCCCCGCGTCGGTGGCGAGCGCGACGACGGCGCGGCCGGTGAAGCGCGGCGTCTGCGCGTCGCCGAGGTCGAAGGTGCCCTCGCCGGGGAGGGTGACCAGCCGCCTGCCCTCGGCATCGGCCGGAACCAGTTGCAGCAGTTCGGTGTTCACGATGCCCGGCCAAAGCGAGACCACGGTGACCTCGGTGCCGGCGAGATTCTGCGCCAGGTCGGCGGTGAGCCGGTCGACGGCGGATTTCGCGACTCCGTACACCGCGTTGTGCATGTACCGGCGCGCGCCCGGCGACGAGATGTTGACGATCAGCCCGCCGGACTCGATCAGCAGCCCAGCGGCGAAATAGCTTGCCACATAATGGGATCGCACGCCCACGTCGAACGATTCGTCCCATGCCTCCGGCGGGACCTCCCAGAACGGCTTGCCCAGCCAGCGGGCCGCGGCGGGGGAGTTGTAGACGTTGTTCACCAGCACGTCCAGTCTGCCGTGCTCGGTGCGGATCAGCTCGAACAGCCGCTCCACCGCGTCGTCGTCGCGGTGGTCGCACACGAACGGGATGCCGGTCCCGCCCGCGGCATCGATTTCGGCGGCCGTGGCGTGTACGGTGCCTGGTAGTCGTCCCTGCGCCGTCGAGCGGCCGGTGACGAACACCGTGGCGCCCGCCGCGCCGAGTTCCAGCGCGATGCCCTTGCCGATGCCGCGGCTGGCGCCGGTGACCACCGCGACCTTGCCTTCGAGCCTTTCGGGTATTCCGCTCACGAAACCGGAACATTACCGTGAAACGATAACGTGTTCTAGTGTATCGCTGGGAGGTCCGAGTGGAGCTGACGCATCGGTTCGTGACGACCGGCGGCGTGCGAATGCACGTCGCCGAGCAGGGAGCCGGGCAGCCGGTGGTCTTCTGCCACGGCTTCCCGCACACCTGGTACATCTGGCACCGTCAGCTTCCCGCGGTCGCGGCGGCCGGATACCGTGCCATCGCGCCGGACCTGCGGGGTTACGGGCGCACCGATATCCCGGCCGACCCGGAGGCGTACACCAATCGCGCGGTCTGCGGTGATCTGCTCGCCCTGCTCGACGACATCGGCGCGCAGCAGGCGGTGTTCGTCGGCTTGGACTTCGGTGCGGCCCTGGTATGGGAACTGGCGTTGCGCGCGCCGGAGCGGGTGCGCGGGGTGGTCGTCCTGAACAATCCGTTCGCGCCGCGTCCGCCGCGCGCTCCGTCGCAGCTGTGGGCCAAGGCGGCGGCTCGGCACTTCCTGCACTTGCACTACTTCCAGACTCCCGGCGTGGCGGACGCGGAACTCGGCGCGCGGCCACGGGAGTTCCTCGCCCGCGTGTACCACGCGCTCAGCGCCGACTATCACTACCTCGACACCTGGCGTTTCCCCGCCGAGGGCACCGGCTACCTCGACGTGCTGCCGCAGGCCCCCGCGCTGCCGTGGCGCTGGCTCGGCGCGGACGAATTGGACGTGCTGGCCGAGGATTTCGAGCGAACCGGGTTCACCGGCGGATTGAACTGGTACCGCAACCTCGATCGCAACTGGGAACTCACCGCCGACTACGCGGACGCGAAAGTCACTGTGCCCGCCTACTTCCTGTACGGCGACCGAGATCCCGACATGGAAGGTTTCAGCGGCCGCGATCCGCTCGCCACGATGCGCGCGCACGTCGCCGACCTGCGCGCGGTGACCGAGATCGCCGACGCGGGCCACCTCGTCCAGTTGGAACGGACCGAGCAGGTGAACGCGTTGCTCACCGCTCATCTGGCCCATCTGGCCGCGCATCCGGCCTGAACCGAATCATCGTCGGGCTCAGGCGCGTTCGATGTCGGTGGGCACCGCTACTGTTCGGTGAATGAGTTATGGCCTGAGCATCTACGTCGTCGAGCTGGACCGGATCAAGGGCGCCATCGGGTCAGGGGACGACAAGCTCCGGCGGATGATCGGCGGCCGGTTCAAAGCCCAGCTCACCCATGACGACGACTGGTTCGCCGAGGAGATCGCGGCCGGCGCGCCCACCCGCTACGAGGCGGTGCGCGCCGTCATCGACGGCGGCCCGTTCGACCCCGCCTACGGTTTCCAGTACGGCTACGCCTTCCAGACGATCTGCCAGTTCTACGGCCGGTTCGTGGACAATCGCTACTTCTCGGCGTTCCGGGGCCGCTGGCTCGACCACGTCGACGACGGGCTGGCCACGCTCGGCATCAAAGCGGTCAGTGTCCGGTCGTTCATGTACCACTCGCTGCCGCCGTCGCTGCCGCAGCCGGACGAATTGCCCGGCTACGGCGAGTGGACGCCGGAGCAGTGCGCGGAAGCGCTGGTGCAATGGGAGTCGACCACGCCACCGCAACGCGAGGAGGTGGATCACGAGGTGCTCGCCGCCATCGAGTCCTGCGTGGCGTGGATCCGGGAGGCGCAGGCGCGTCCCGGCTGGGGTGTCGCCGGATTCTTCTACTGACCGCGGGCCTAGCGGTATTCCCCGGCCAGCTTCGGATAGTCCGACCAGCGCGGCAGCGGTTGATAGTCGAGGTAGGCGGTGAGGCGGTCGAGCAGGTACTGCCAGCGCGGGCCGATGACGCCCGCGTCGGCGGGGGAGACATGACGGCGGGTCAGCTCCACGGTGGTGACCACGCCGACCTGGGTCATCCGGACTTCCAGCAGGCAGCCGTCGACGTGCACGACCAATTCGTGCGGCGCCTGGCAGTGGTCGACGCGCACCGCGACCGGACCGGACACGGGACCGTCGAACAGATCGATGGTCAGGTTGCCGTTGCCGCCGGAGACCGCGCCGAGCCAGCGGGCGAGCTGGCCGCGTTCGGTGGCCGCCGACCACACCTCCAGCACGGGCTTGTGGAACGACCGCAGGTAGTGCAGAAGCACCAGGTCGCCGTCGGCCGTGTGCTCGTGCTCCGGTCGCACCTCGCCGAGCATGGACATCGTGGTCATCGCGAGTCCTTTCCGCTGCTGGTCACCGTCGTGCTCACTGTATTTCCACTATTCCCCGGCCGAATCGAGTTCCGCGGAATGCGGGGCTTCGGCGCGCCGCGGTCGTGCGCCGGTCGCCTCGCTCAGCAGGCGCAGCGCCGCGGCTTCGATCCGGTCCTCGTCGAGCAGCACCGTCGCGGCGGCCGGACCCAGAGGCACGAAACTGTCCTCGCTGGTCACACGCGCCAGGCGGCCGGTGAAACCGGCATCCACCAGCGCGGCGCACACGGCCTCCGACACACCCCCGCTGCGGCGGGTCTCGTCCGCCACGAGGACCCGCCCGGTCGCGCGCGCGTGGCGCAGCAGATCGTCCACCGGCAGGGGAGCGAGCCAGCGTAGGTCGAGCACGCGCGCGTCGATGCCGTGCCGGGCCAGACGCCGCGCCGCGCGCAGGCTCATCGGCACCCCGTTGGCGAAGCCGACCAAGGTCAGATCGGCGCCGTCACCGTAGACGCGGGCGCGGCCGATCGCGGCGTCCCCGGCCGCGGACGGGCACGCCAGCCATTCGTCGTCGCCGGGACGATGCAGGTCGCGGGTGTGATACAGCGCGATCGGCTCGAGGTACAGGCAGACCCTGCCGTCCACGCGGGCCGCCGACACGCACGTGCGCAGCATCGCCGCTGCGTCGTCGGCGCGGGCGGGCGAGGCGAGCACGATGCCGGGGATGTCACGCAGCGCGGCCACCGAGTTGTCGTTGTGGAAGTGGCCGCCGAAACCCTTCTGGTAGGCGTATCCGGCGATCCGCACCACCATCGGATTGCGGTAGCGGCCGTCGGAGAAGAACGACAGCGTGGCCGCCTCGCCGCGGATCTGGTCGGCGGCGTTGTGCAGGTAGGCGAGGTACTGGATCTCCGGAATCGGCACGAACCCGGCGAGTGCCGTGCCCAACGCGGTGCCGAGGACGCTCTGTTCGTCCAGCAGGGTGTCGAACACCCGGCGCGCGCCGAACGCCTTCTGCAAACCTTTGGTCACGCCGTACACGCCGCCCTTGCGGCCGACGTCTTCCCCGAAGACGAGCACGTCGCGATCGCGTGCCAGCAGACTCGCGAGGGTGTCGTTGATCGCCTGCGCCATGGTCATCGGCTCGGTGCGGGCCGCGCCGTTCCGGCGTGACGCGCCGACGCCGATGATCGCCTCCGGTGTGTCCGCGTGTTCGCGCTGGTCGCGGGGGAACGGGCCGGGTCGGAGCGCGTCGGCGCGCACGAGCGCCGGGCGGGCGCGGGCGATCGGGGCCAGCACGGCCGCCGCCGAGGCGAGTTTCGGTTCCGTCGAGACGAGTTCGGCGACGGTGGCGACCCGGCGGCCGATGGCGGCATAGCGGTCGAGCACGTCGGCGGGCGTGGCCACGCCGGACTCGATCAGCAGCCGTGCGGTGGCCAGGACCGGATCGCGGGCGAGGTCGGCGGCGATCTCGGCGGGGCGGCGGTAGGCGGTCTCGACGTCGGATCCCGCGTGACCGAGCAGACGCACGGTCCGCAGGTGCAAGAACGCGGGCGCACGGCGCTCCCGCACCCACCGCGCCGCGGTGTTCGCGGTGGTCAGCGCGTCGACGGCGGCGCAACCGTCCGCGGAGAACCAGGCCAGGCCGGGGCGGCTGCCGTACGCCTGCCGAATCCACTCCGCTGGGGTGGGAACGCTGATCCCGATGCCGTTGTCCTCGCAGACGAACAGGATCGGCATGGCGACGCCCTGCCGGGCGGTGTGGATCGCGGCGTTGATCGCCCCGGCCGCGGTGGAGTGATTGGCCGACGCGTCGCCGAAACTGCACACCACGACCGAGTCGGCGGGCCAGGGACAGGGGACATCGAGCCGGGCCGCGCGATCGATCGCGAACGCCAGCCCGACGGCGCGTGGGAGGTGTGAGGCGATGGTCGAGGTCTGCGGGATGACGTCGGCGGCGGCGCTGCCGAACACCTTGTGCCGCCCACCGGAGATCGGGTCCGCCGCCGCGGCCACCACCCCGAGCAGGACGTCCCGGATGGGATCGAGCCCCGGCACGCGCCGGGCCCGGTGCACGAAGAACGCTCCCGACCGGTAATGCAACAGGGCGGGATCGGTGACCCGCAGTGCGGCCGCCAGAGCGGCATTGCCCTCGTGGCCGGACGATCCGATGCTGTAGTAGCCCTGCCGGGCAGCACCGAGGCGGCGGGCCGCGAAATCGAGATGCCTGCTCGTCGCCTGTGCTTCGAACAACTCGAGGCATGCCGCGCCGGTGATCGCCGCGCCCGGTGCGATCGGCTGATCCGCCGCGCGGCCGGGGTACGGCGCGAGTGCGGCGACGGCGGCACGGAACCGCTCGTCCAGCTCGACTGCCTGATCGGTCACCGACCGATCATCTCGTAAACTCCGCCGCTCGGCGGGGATATCCGACGGTGTTCTTACGAAAACCGGGGTTGCTGACAGGTGGATTTACGAGGTGGCGGACAGTCGCTCAGCGCAGGGCGGACGCGGCCTCCTGATCGAGCAGCCAGGTGGTGGAGTCGATGCCCGTCGCGCCCGCCGCGGGCACGTCCACCGGGTCCGCGCCGCCGATGGCCGCGGCGACCGCCTCGGCCTTCGCCGCGCCGCCGACCACCAGCACGACGTGCCTGCTGCGGCGCACCGCGGGCAGGGTCAACGTCACCCGCACCGGCGGCGGCTTCGGCGAATTCGTCACGGCGACGACGAGTTCGTGCGCTTCCCGCACCGCGTCGGTATCCGGGAACAGCGAATTCACGTGACCCTCGCCGCCCATGCCGAGCAGGTGCAGATCGAACGCGCCGTGTTCGGTGAGGTGGGCGTGCACCGCGGCGGAGTACTCGGCGGCGGCCTCCACCGGATCGGGGTACTCGCCGTCGGACACGGCCACCGGGTGCACGCGCGCCGGATCCACCGGCACGTGGTCGAGCAGCGCCTGCCTGGCTTGCAGGTCGTTGCGCTCGGGATCGTTCGCGGGCACGAAACGCTCGTCGCCCCAGAACACCTCGACCCGGGACCAGTCGATGTCACCAGGCGCCTTGCGCACCTGCTCGAGCAGGGCGATGCCGGTGCCGCCGCCGGTCAGCACCACCGACGCCGAACCGCGCTCGGCCTGAGCGGCCACGACGACCGAGACGAAGCGGGCCGCCGCGGCGGCCACCAGCGACTCGGTGTCGAGATGCACCTCGACGGTGTCGCTGGGGAACGGCGAATCGGTGTGCTCACTCATAGATCACCCTTTCGATTCCGGCCAGCGCCTCGGCGTAGATCTCGTCCGCGTCCAACCTGCGCAGATCCTCGGCGAGGCAGTCCCGAGTCTCCCTGCGCGCCAGCGCGATGCGCTGCACCGGTTCGCCGGTGCGGGTCAGCGTGGCGGTGCGCCCGGTCTGCGGTCGTTCGATCGCGATGGAGACGGTGGGCCGATGCAGCTCCACCCGCAGCGGGCCGGTGCGCCTGCGCACGGGACAATCCAGCCGGGCGGCCAGCCAGCCGGCCAGCATGTCCAGGGCGGGCTCGTCGCGCAGCCCGGAGACCGTCACCGAATCCACCGGCTCGAACGGCGGCTCGTCCATGGCCGACGCCAGCAGAGCCCGCCAGTAGGTGATCCGGCTCCACGCCAGATCGGTGTCGCCGCTGGCATAGGACCGCAGCCGCTTCTTGATCGCCGCCTGGGGATCGGCGGCGAACGTGGCGTCGGTGATGCGGCGGCCCGCGAGACGGCCGACCGAATCCTTGGACGGGAACTCCGGCGCTCCGCGCGGCCACCAGGCGACCACCGGAGTGTCCGGCAGCAGGAACGGGGTGACGACGCTGCTCTCGTGATTGACCAGTTGGCCTTGCAGCCGCAGCACGATGACCTCGGCCGCGCCCGCGTCGCCGCCGACCCGGATCTGCGCGTCCAGCCGGGTGGGCGCCTCCCGGTCGCCGCGCGCGAGCACCACCACGCGACAGGGGTGCTCGCGACTGGCCTCGTTCGCCGCCTCGATCGCGTGCTCGGCCTCGGAGCTGTCGAGCGTGCACACCACCAGCGTGAGCACGCGGCCCATGGTGATCACGCCGTTGCTCTCGCGTAACTGCACGATGCGCTTGGTGACCTCGCCGGTCTTGGTGTCGGGCATGTCGACGATCACGGGCGCCGCCATTCCCGCCCGGTGCGGGCGATCATCTCGTCCGCGGACGACGGACCCCAGGTGCCCGCCTCGTACGGCTCCGGCCTTCCCCCCGCGGCCCAGTGGTCGAGCACCGGATCGAGGATGCGCCAGGACAATTCGACCTCCGCGTTCACCGGGAACAACGACGGCTCCCCGAGCAGCACGTCGAGGATCAGGCGTTCGTAGGCCTCCGGCGAGGACTCGGTGAACGCCTCGCCGTAGCTGAAGTCCATGTTGACGTCGCGTACCTCCATGCTGGAGCCGGGCACCTTCGAGCCGAACCGCGTGGTGATGCCCTCGTCCGGCTGCACCCGGATGACCAGCGCGTTCTGGCCGAGTTCCTCGGTCATGGTCTGGTCGAACGGCAGGTGCGGCGCCCGCTTGAAGATCACCGCGATCTCGGTGACCCTGCGTCCGAGCCGTTTGCCGGTGCGCAGGAAGAACGGCACACCCGCCCAGCGGCGGGTGTCGATCTCCAGGCGGATCGCGGCATAGGTCTCGGTCCTGGAGTTCGGGTCGAAGCCCTCTTCTTCCAACAGCCCGACCACGTGCTCGCTGCCCTGCCAGCCCTCGGTGTACTGGCCGCGCGCGGTGGTCTCGTCCAGCGGTTCGATGAGCCTGGTCGCCGAGAGCACCTTGATCTTCTCGGTCTGCAATTGCTTGGGCTCGAAGCTGATCGGCTCCTCCATGGCGGTGAGGGCCAGCAGTTGCAGCAGGTGGTTCTGGATCACGTCGCGCGCGGCGCCGATGCCGTCGTAATAGCCTGCGCGTCCGCCGAGGCCGATGTCCTCGGCCATGGTGATCTGCACGTGGTCGACGAAGTTGGCATTCCAGATCGGCTCGTACTGCTGGTTGGCGAAGCGCAGCGCGAGGATGTTCTGCACCGTCTCCTTGCCGAGATAGTGGTCGATGCGGAAGACCCGCTCCTCCGGAAACACGCCGTTGACCAGCGCGTTGAGTTCCTGCGCGCTCTTCAGGTCGTGCCCGAACGGCTTCTCGATCACCACCCGCCGCCACGGCTTGCGCGCCGCGTCCGGCCCGGTGGTCTGGGCCAGGCCGTGCGCGCAGAGCTGATCGAGCACGACCGGGAACATGTTCGGCGGGATGGACAGATAGAACGCGTGATTGCCGCCGGTGCCGCGCTCCTTGTCCAGCGTGGTCAGGGTGTCGGCGAGCCGGTCGAAGGCCGCGTTGTCGTCGAAGGTGCCCTGGACGAACCGGATGCCCTCCAGAAGCTGATCCCAGACCTCCTGGCGGAACGGGGTGCGCGCGTGCGCCTTGACCGCCTCCAGCACCACTTGAGCGAAGTCCTCGTCCGCGTAGTCGCGGCGCGCGAAGCCGACCAGGCCGAAGGCCGGGGGCAGCAGCCCCCGGTTCGCCAGGTCGTAGATGGCCGGCATCAGCTTCTTCCGCGACAGGTCACCCGTCACGCCGAAGATGACCATGCTGCACGGTCCGGCGATGCGCGGAAGCCGTTTGTCCCGTTTGTCCCGCAGCGGGTTGTGCCATTCGGCCGCGTCGGGCCGATCCTCGGCCGCTGTCCCGGCCATCGATCAGCCGTTCCCGGTCGACGCCGACTTCAGCTCGTCGGCGGTGGCGGAAAGCAGCTCCTCCCAGGACTTCTCGAACTTGTCCACGCCCTCGCGCTCGAGCACCGCGAACACGTCGTCGAGGTCGACGCCCACCGCGGCGAGCCGGTCGAAGACCTCTTGGGCCTCCTCCGCCTTGCCGCTGATCGTGTCGCCACTGATCACGCCGTGATCGGCGACGGCCTGCAGCGTCTTCTCCGGCAGCGTGTTCACCGTGTTCCCGGCGACCAGCTCGGTGACGTACATCGTGTCCGGGTACTCCGGGTTCTTCACGCCGGTCGATGCCCACAGCGGCCGCTGCCGGTTCGCGCCCGAAGCGGCCAGGGTCAGGAACGTGGAGGTGTGCTTGCCGCCGTCGAATACGTCCTGGTACTCGGCGTAGGCCAGACGGGCGTTGGCGATGCCTGCCTTGCCGCGCAGCGCGAGCGCCTCCTCGGTGCCGATCGCCTCGAGCCGCTTGTCGATCTCGGTGTCCACGCGGGAGACGAAGAACGAGGCGACGGAGTGGATCTTGGCCGGGTCGTGCCCGGCGACCTTGGCCTTGTTCACGCCTTCCAGGTAGGCGCCCATGACCGCGCGGTAGCGCTGCACCGAGAAGATCAGCGTGACGTTCACGCTGATGCCCTCCGCGAGCACGGCCGTGATGGCGGGCAGGCCCTCCTCGGTGGCCGGGATCTTGATGAACAGGTTGGGCCGGTCGACGATCTTCCACAGTTCGACCGCCTGCGCGACGGTCTTGCCGGTGTCGAACGCCAGGCGGGGGTCGACCTCGATGGAGACCCGGCCGTCCACGCCGCCGGTCGCCTCGAAGACCGGGGCGAACACGTCGCAGGCCGCGCGGACGTCATCGGTGGTGATGGTGCGGATGGCGGCGTCGGCGTCGGCGCCTTGCGCGGCAAGGTCTTTCAGCTGGCCGTCGTAGGCGTGGCCCTGGCTGAGCGCACCCTGGAAGATCGTCGGGTTGGTGGTGACACCGACGACCGACCTGGTCTCGATCAGCTCGAGCAGGTTGCCCGAGCCGATCCGGTCCCTGGACAGATCGTCGAGCCATACGGACACCCCCGCCGCCGAGAGGGCGGCGAGATTCTCGTTCTGAGCCATGAGCGCTTATCCCTTCACGTTCTCGAGCGTGCGCTGCGCGGCGGCAACGACGGCTTCCGGAGTGAAGCCGAATTCGCGGAACAGGGTCTTGTAGTCGGCGGAGGCGCCGAAGTGCTCGATCGACACGATCTCGCCCGCGTCACCGGCGAACCGGTACCACGGCATCGCGATACCGGCTTCGACGATGACGCGCGCGGCGATCGCGGGGGGAAGCACTTCGTCCCGGTAAGCCTTGTCCTGCGCGTCGAACCACTCCACGCACGGCATCGACACCACGCGGGTGGCGATGCCCTGCTCCTCCAGCGTAGTGCGGGCGGCGACCGCGAGGTGGAGCTCCGACCCGGTGGCGATCAGGATCACTTGCGGTGTGCCCGTGGACGCCTCGGCCAGGATGTAGCCGCCCTTCTTGACGCCTTCGTAGTTGGTGCCCTCGAGGATCGGCAGATCCTGGCGGGTCAGCGCGAGGCCGGACGGGCCGTCCTGGTGCGGCGGCTCGGACACGGAGAAGTGCGAGCTGTGCTCGCTGCTGTCGCGCTCCAGAATGGTGCGCCAGGCGTAGGTGGTCTCGTTGGCGTCGCCGGGACGGACCACGTTCAGGCCCGGGATGGCGCGCAGCGCGGCCAGGTGCTCGATCGGCTGGTGGGTGGGGCCGTCCTCGCCGAGACCGATGGAGTCGTGGGTCCAGACGTAGATCGCGGGCACCCGCATCAGCGCGGCCAGGCGCACCGAGGGGCGCATGTAGTCGCTGAACACCAGGAAGGTGCCGCCGTACGGACGGGTCGGGCCGTGCAGCGCGATGCCGTTGAGGATCGCGGCCATGGCGTGCTCGCGGACGCCGAAGTGCAGGGTGCGGCCGTACGGGTCGGCCTTCCACATGCCGGTGGAGATCGACTCCGGCCCGAAGCTGCGCTGGTCGGGCATGGTGGTGTTGTTGGACTCGGCCAGGTCGGCCGAACCGCCCCACAGCTCCGGCAGCACCGGCGCCAGCGCGGCGAGCACCTTGCCGGACGCCTTGCGCGTGGCCATGCCCTTCGGATCCGGTTCGTAGCTGGGCAGATTCGCGGTCCAGTTCTCCGGCAGCCGCCGCGCGAAGAGGCGGTCGAACAGCGCCTTGTTCTCCGGGTTGGCCGCGGCCCACGCGTCGAAGGACTGCTGCCACTGCTCGTGCGCCGCGCGGCCGCGCTCGATGGCCTTGCGGGTGTGCTCGATGACGGCCGGGTCGACGTCGAAGCTCTTGTCCGGGTCGAAGCCGAGGATCTTCTTGGTGGCGGCCACCTCGTCGGCGCCCAGCGCCGCGCCGTGGGCGGTGCCGGTGTTCATCTTGCTGGGGGCGGGGTAGCCGATGATGGTGCGCAGCACGATGATCGAGGGCTTGCCGGTCTCGGCCTTGGCCGCTTCCAGCGCGGCCTCGATGGCGACGACGTCTTCGCCGCCCTCGACCACCTGCACGTGCCAGCCGTAGGCCTCGTAGCGCTTGGCGACGTCCTCGGTGAACGCGATGGTGGTGTCGTCCTCGATGGAGATCTTGTTGTCGTCGTAGATCACGACGAGGTTGCCCAGCTGCTGGGTGCCCGCGAGCGACGACGCCTCGGAGGTGACGCCCTCCTCGAGGTCGCCGTCGGAGGCGATGACGTAGATGAAGTGGTCGAACGGGCTGGTGCCCGGCGCGGCGGCGGGATCGAACAGGCCGCGCTCGCGACGCGCCGCCATCGCCATGCCGACCGACGAGGCCAGGCCCTGGCCGAGCGGGCCGGTGGTGATCTCGACGCCGTCGGTGTGCCGGAACTCGGGGTGGCCCGGGGTGAGCGAGCCCCACTTGCGCAGGTTCTTCAGGTCGTCCAGTTCCAGGCCGTAACCCGCCAGGTACAGCTGGATGTACTGGGTCAGGCTGGAGTGACCGGCCGACAGCACGAACCGGTCGCGGCCGACCCAGCTCGGATCGCTCGGATCGATGCGCATGGTGCGCTGGTAGAGGGTGTACGCCAGCGGCGCCAGGCTCATCGCGGTGCCGGGATGGCCGTTTCCGGCGTTCTGCACCGCCTCGGCGGCCAGGACCCGGATGGTGTCGACAGCCTTGGTGTCCAGATCCGTCCAGTCGTCCGGGTGGTTCGGCTGAGTGAGGGCGCGGATGTCGTCTGTGATCGACACGACCGAGGTTCTCCTGACATTGGTTCGTCGACGGCGGGTGGGTTTCTGACGGCGAGGATCGCGCGGCAGCTACGGCGTGCTAACCGGGTATACCCACCTACCCTAGATGTGCCCACTGACCGGCACACCATTAACCCTGTGTTGGTTCGGCGATGCCCATTGCGCTGCATGTTCGCAGGTGGGATTCGGCAGCCCGCGATCGCCGCGGCGGCGTGTTGGCGGCCTTGCGCGACGGGCGGTCGGGCGAGCGGAACCGGTCCCGACGACGCTATGCGCGGCAGCTGCGCGCAGCCTTGGCCGCGCCGCGAACACCCTGGTAGAAAGCGCGTTCGACAGGGAAGGAGGCCCCTGAGCAAGCGACTGCTTCGAACCTCCACCGGTGCGGTGGCAAGAGTTGCTGGAAAACGCCGCCCTCAGCGCGCGGCGAATTCGCCCGGCCCGTGCGTCCCAATAAAATTTCCACCGGCTCCCGCTGCGGGGCGTGCGTGCGTGAGAGGCACATGATCGAGCGCCTACTCGCGATTCGCCTCCGTCGTGTGCCACTCGTGAGTCCGATGCGGGGCGAGGGCGGGGAGTGATCTGTCCGAGCGCCGGGACGGTGGCGGCGTGGGCGGGCCGCCCGAGCGAAGCCGTCGCGGCGGTGTGGGAGGAGCTGTGGGGCCGTCGCATTTCGGGGTTGTAGCGCGGGGGCGACGGGAGGGGGGAGCGCGGCGGGGGTCTACCATCCTTTGTAGTAGTAGTCGCGCCGCACCGGTCGGAGGGGGCGCCGGGGCGGACGGAAGTCCGGCGCGGGCACACCCGTAACCATCGGGAGGAGTGCACTGCTGGTCGATGCCGGATGCGATGCACAGCGTGCGAGGAGAGACAGTGCGGATTGGGCAACAGCCGGGTGGCGATGGTGCGCACGGCTCCTCCGCGACGGCGCTGGCCGACCGGTTCACTGGTCCCGGCCTACCGTCCCGGCTGATGCGGCGGGTGCTGGCCTACATCGCGCTCACCAAGCCCAGGGTCATCGAGCTGCTGCTCGTCGCCACCATCCCGACCATGCTGCTGGCCGACCGCGGCACCGTGGACATCCGGCTGATCCTCGCGACCCTGTTCGGCGGATGGATGGGCGCGGCGAGCGCGAACACGCTCAACTGCGTCGCCGACGCCGATATCGACAAGGTCATGAAGCGCACCGCCAAGCGGCCGCTGGCCCGGGAGGCGGTGCCCACCCGCAACGCCTTCGTGTTCGGCGTCGCGCTCGGCGCGGGCTCGTTCGCCTGGCTGTGGTGGCAGGCCAACCTGCTCAGCGGCGTGCTCGTCGTCGCAACGATCCTGTTCTACGTCTTCGTCTACACGCTGGGCCTCAAGCGCCGCACCTCGCAGAACGTGGTGTGGGGCGGCGCGGCCGGCTGCATGCCCGCGCTGGTTGGCTGGTCGGCGGTGACCGGCGGCATCGGCTGGCCCGCGATCGCGCTGTTCGGCGTCATCTTCTTCTGGACCCCGCCGCACACCTGGGCGCTGGCGATGCGCTACAAGGAGGACTACCGCGCGGCGGGCGTGCCGATGCTGCCGGTGGTGGCCACCGAGCGCACCGTCACCAAGCAGATCGTCGTCTACACCTGGCTGACCGTGCTCACCACGCTCGCCCTGGTCCCCGCCACCGGCGTGATCTACGCGGCCGTGGCGCTGGTGGCCGGAGCGTGGTTCCTGCTCATGGCGCACCAGCTGTACGCGGGCGTGCGGCGCGGCGAGTCGGTGAAGCCGCTGCGGCTGTTCCTCCAGTCGAACAACTACCTGGCCGTGGTGTTCTGCGGCCTCGCCGTGGACTCGGTGCTCGGCTGGGACACCGTCGGCAGCTTCTTCAGCTGAGCGCGCCGAGGTAGCCGTCCGGCCGCACGAGCACCCGGGTGCCCTCGGTCGCGGCGTAGGCCGCGTGGGCGTGCCCGTCGACGTCCACCACGTGCGGTCCCGCCACCTGCTGCCCAGGGCGCACCACCGCGTACGCGTGCGGCCCTGCCTCCGCTCGCGCGCCGAATGACAGCACCGTCGCGTGTGGCCCCCGGAACAGGTCGAACAACCGGACGGGCCGCCCGGTCTCGTCCTTCACCGGTGCGTCCGGGGCGCGATCGCCGACTGCCAGCGGGGCGCGCTCGGACGGGTCGCGGTAGCTGATGTTCAACTGCTGGGTCTCCGGTCCGCGCTCCATCGCGTCCTCCTCGCCCTCGACCAGTTTGTCCAGCAGTTCGGAGCTGAGCCCGAGCACATCGGCGGCCACGGTCCTGCGCTCGGCTTCGTAGCTGTCCAGCAGCGTGTCGTCACCGGCGAGCGCTGCGGCCAGCTTCCAGCCGAGGTTGTAGGCGTCCTGGATGCCGGTGTTCATGCCCTGGCCGCCGGTGGGCGGATGCGCGTGCGCGGCGTCGCCCGCCAGGAACACCCGGCCGTCGCGGAAACGCCGCGCGAGGCGGATGTTCGGGCGCCACACGGTCACCCAGGTCAGGTCGGTGAGGGTGACGTCGTCGCGCCCGCAGTAGCGGTCCACGTACTCCTGTAGCAACTCGAGGCTCGGCTCGGCGTCGCCGGTCAACGGCGCGGCGAATTGGAACTGGCGTCCACCCGGCAGCGGGGACAACGCGATGCCCTGCATCGGCTCCTCGGCGTCGGCGAACCAGTAGCCGAACTCGTGGTCGAGCGCGTCGGCGCGCACGTCGCCGAGCAGCATGCGCAGCGATTCGTCGGTGCTGCCCTCGAACGGGATGCCGAGTGTCCTGCGGACGGTGCTCTTGCCGCCGTCCGCGCCGATCAGGTAGGCGGCGCGCACGGTCTCCCGCGTGCCGTCGCGTTCCAGCGTCGCGGTGACGCCGTCGTGGTCCTGGGTGAAGCCGGTGAGCGCGGTGCCGAGTTCCACTCGCACGCCGAACTCGGCCAGCCGCTCGCGCAGGACGGCCTCGGTGCGGGACTGGCCGAGCACCCACAGGTTCGGGTAGGGGACCGCGGGCGTCGGCTCGACGGGCTCGCTCATCCGCCGTTCGGTGACGAACTCGCCGCCCAGATGCACGCGCATCACCGGCGTCGGCATTCCTTCCGCCAGGACCGCGTCCAGTACTCCCAGGTCGTCGAACACTTCGAGGGTGCGCGGCTGGATGCCGTCGCCGCGCGAGCCCGCGAAGAACATGGCCGCCTTGTCCACGATCCGGACCGGGATGTCCCGGCGCGCGAGATCGAGGGCGAGGGTGAGGCCGGTGGGTCCTGCGCCCGCGACGAGGACGAGCTGTGTCATGGCGTACTCCTGATGAATTAAAATTCAGTGAATGCAGGTTCAGTGTCATGCTTGGTACGTTGCGTTGTCAAGGAGGTGAGGCGGGTGTCGATGAGTCGCAAGGAGAAGTCGGCCGAAACCGAGCAGGCGTTGAAGGCCGCGGCGTTGCGGTTGTTCGCCGAGCGCGGCTACCTGAACACCAAGATCACCGACATCACGAGCGCCGCCGGACGGGCGGCCGGGTCGTTCTACAACCACTTCGCGAGCAAGGAAGAACTGCTGCAGGCGCTGCTGAACGATCTGGCGGCGGCGGGAGACGAGCGCGCGGAAGGTCCCGGCCACAATCCGGATTTCAGCGACCCCGACGCGGTGCGCTATCACATCGCCGGGTACTGGACCTTCGCGCGAGAGCACGCGCCCGTGCTGCGAGCGGTGAATCAGGCGGCGCTGGTCAACGAGGAATTCGCGCGGATGGTCGCGCGGTTCGGCGTCCAGCAGCGCGCGGACATCGCCGATCACGTGGAGGGATTCGCCGACCGGGGACTGCGGCTGCCGAGCACGCCGGATGCCAGCCTCGCGATGATGTTCCTGCTCACGCAGAGCCTGCTCGCTGCGGTGGAGGAAGGGAACGTCGAACTGACCGACGAGCAGGCCGTGGATGGCCTGACCCGTTTCGTCTATCGCGGTCTCACCGGCCGCGACTACTGATCCGGCGGTGGACGATCCGCCGGATCGCCCACCGCCGTCGGCTCACGGCAGCAGGACGATGGAACCCGTGGTCTTGCGGCCTTCCAGGTCGCGGTGGGCCCGCTCGGCGTCGGCGAGTGGATAGGTGGCGCCGATTCTGATGTTCAGCGTGCCCTTGGCGATGGCGTCGAGCACGTCGCCCGCGCGCCAGGTGAGCTCGGCGCGGTCCCTGGTGTAGTGCGCCAGCGTCGGGCGGGTGACGAACAACGACCCGCCCGCGCTGAGGCGTTGCAGGTCGAACGGCGGCACCGGACCGCTCGCGCCCCCGAAGAGGGCGAGCATGCCGCGCACGCGCAGCGCGGCGAGGCTGGACTCGAAGGTCGCCGCGCCGACGCCGTCGTAGACCGCCGCCACGCCGACGCCGTCGGTGAGTTCGCGCACCTGGTCGGCGAGTCCGTCGCCGTAGCGCAGCACCTCGTCGGCTCCCGCCGCGCGCGACAGCGTCTCCTTCTCGTCGGAGGACACCGTCGTGATCACCCGGACGCCGCGGGCGGTGAGCAGCTGGGTCAGGATCAGCCCCACGCCGCCCGCGCCCGCGTGCACGAGCACCGCCTCCCCTGGCTCCGGGCGGTAGATGGACTCGATCAGATAGTGCGCGGTCATGCCCTGCAAGAGGGCCGACGCGGCGACGGGAGGCTCGACGCCGTCCGGCACCCGGATGGCGACGGCGGCGGGGACCGCCACCTTCGGGGCGTAGCTGCCCGGCGCGGCGGCCCAGGCCACCCGGTCGCCGACCGCGAACTCGGTGACCTCCGAGCCGACGTCGGTGACGACGCCGGTGCCCTCCGAGCCGGGGATGTAGGGGACCGCCTGCGGATAGCGCCCGGTGCGGATGTAGGTGTCGATGAAGTTGATGCCGATCGCCTGGGTGTCCACCAGGAGCTGATCCGGCGCGATCCGCGGATCGGGCACCTCCACGTACTTCAGGACCTCGGGACCACCGTGTTCGGAAACCTGAATGGCGTGCATGAGATCCAGTTCTACACCCGAGCGGCGGGCGCGGTGCCTACCGGTCGGTAAACTGCGTGCCATGAGTGCTGAAACCGCCACGGCGCCGCAGAAGCTGTCGGGTGCCCTCGTCGAGTCCGTCAAGGGGTTCGTCGCCGATCACGGACGTTCCGCCACGGCCGTGCTCCAGCCGATCGGTCGCGCGGGTGTGCGAGTCACCCTGGTCGGCGCCGACGGTGTGCTCGGTGACCGGGTGGTCCCGGACTTGGAGACGGCCAAGGACCTGGTCGCCACGATCGACGGTCTCACCGAGGCCGACGAATGGGATCGTGAGCTCACCTCGGTCGTCACCCCGCGCAAGGGCCACTGGGCCAAGATGGCGGGCTGGGTCGCCAAGCAGGCCCGCTTCCCCAAGGCGCGCAACGAGAAGTGATCGTTGCGTAGTCCGACGCTGCCCGGCCGGATCGGCGCGGTGCTGATCGCCGGGTGGACGGTGCTCGCCGCCGTGGCGACTCCGGCGGCCGCGCAGGCCCCGAACGCGGTGCGCGCCTGCACGCCCGGCGACTATCCGCCGTACTCGATCAGGGACGAGGCGGGCGAGCACCGCGGGGTGGACGTCGATCTCGCGCGGGGTTTCGCCGCGCTGCTCGGCCGTCCGATCGAGTTCGTGCCCGTCACCTGGGCGACGCTGAAAACCGACTTCGCCGAACGGAATTGCGACCTCGCGGTCGGAGGTATCTCCGACCTGCCGTCGCGGCGCGCGTTCGCGGACTTCTCGATCACCTACGGCACCGACGGCAAGGCCCCGATCACCCACCGCGCGAACGGCGCGGCGTACTCGACCGTCGCGGAGATCAACCGTCCCGGTGTTCGCGTGATCGCCAATCGGGGTGGGACGAACGAGGATTTCGCGCGCAAGAATTTCCCCGACGCGCAACTCACCTTGTGGCCGGACAATCTGACGATCTTCGGTGAGATCGAGCAGGGCCGCGCCGACGTGTTCGTCACCGATTCGGTCGAGGGCCGCTACCGCGTTCGTCAGCATCCGGATCTGCAAGTGCTGCATCCCGAAGCGCCGTTCGACTCGTTCGGGAAAGTGCTGCTGGTGCGCAAGGACGACCCCGTTCTGGCGGCCTTGCTGGACGCGTACTTGACCACCCAGCTCGCGACCGGCGCGGTGGATCGGTTGTTCGACCAGTGGATCGGGCCGAACGCCCCGGTGGGCTGAGTAGGGTCGCTGTCTACGGCCGGTTCGGTGCGGCCCCGTCCCGGCGTGGGTGCTCGAGGAGCGCTTTCCAGGCCGCCTGCCAGGGGAAGAGGGGCAGGCGCGCCTCCCCGGTGCCCCGCTCGTGCGGCTCGCCCTCGCCGATCACGATGGTGACGCCCCACTCGGACAGTTTGCGCATCCCCTCCTGGATCGCGGGAAAGCTGATCTGCGCTCGGTTCGAGTACGGCACGCCGACGATGGGCAGGCCCTTGCCGAGCCCTTCGACCAGCAGACCGAGCAGGAGCGTATCCGAGATCCCCGCAGCCCATTTCGCGATCGAATTGCCGGTGAGCGGTGCGGCGATGATGCCGTCGGCGGGTGGCAGCACATCCGGCGTGCCGGGTTCCTTGTACTGGCTGCGCACGGGATAACCGGTCTGCGCGCGCAGCGCGTCGACGTCGATGAACCCGGTGCCCGACGGGGAGGCGATGACGCACACCTCCCAGCCGTCGGCCTGGGCCAGGGCGATCAACTTGCCGACATCGCGGGCGGGGGGCGAACCGGTGACGAGGGCGTACAGCACGGGATTTCCGTTGGCGTCCACGACTTTCATGGTGCCATGCCGACGGGAGCGGTTGGATGGCACGGGAAGCATCACTCCATCGCCGGTGGACCGGTCAGCTCGCGGCGCCCGGTTGCGCTGATTCGTTGCGAAGTATGGCCTTGTGCACCTTGCCGGATGGAGTCAAGGGAAGGTTGGGCCTGATGATGATTTCCTTGGGGACCTTGTAATCCGCGATTCTGTCCGCGCAGAATCGTTCGAGGTCGCCTTCGGCGAGCCGAGCGTCCGGCGTGAGGACAACGTAGTAGCGGCCGATCTCGCCGAGCACCGGATCGGGTACACCGATACCGGCCGCCATGAGGACCTGGGGGTGCTCCGCCAGTATGTTCTCGACTTCGATCGGGTAGATGTTGTATCCGCCTTGGACGAACATGTCCTTGGCCCGGCCGTGCAGGGTGATCAAGCCGTCGTTGTCGGTCCAGGCTATGTCGCCCGTGCGCAGCCAGCCGTCGCTACCGATCGCGTCGGCCGTTTCCGCGGGCATGTTGTGGTAGCCCGCCATGATAGAAGGGGTTCGGAGCAGGAGTTCGCCGGTTTCGCCGATGGCGACTTCGGTCCCGTCGGCATCGGCGATCTTGATCTGCACGTTCGGAAGCGGTCGGCCGATCGCGCGCACGGTCGACTCCATGTCACTGCCCCACGGGGTCATCACAACCGCACCCGAGGACTCACTGAGCCCGTAGAGGTTCATCACGGTGGCGTTCGGAAAGAATCTGGTCAAACGTTCCAGCAAGGCTGGTTCGGCGTTGGCGCCGCCGGTGACCACGAGCCGAACCGCGGCTGTGTCCACCGTGGTGAACCGAGACCGGTCGAGTAGCAGAATGTGCATGGTCGGTACCCCGACCCAGATCGTGAGGTCCGCTGAGTGGAACAGGTCGGCGACGGCCGCGGGCTGGAACGTCGGCAGCAGCACGGTGCGGGCGCAGGTGACCAGCGCGGCGAGTACGCAACAGGTGATGCCGCTGACATGGTTGAGCGGCACGGCGACCGGTAGCGTGTCGCCAGGTCCGAGCCGCATGTGCTCCGCTTGTGCGGTAGCGGCTGCGAGTTGGCCGCGATGCGTCTGCACCGCGCCTTTGGGCCGGCCGGTTGTCCCGGACGTATAGATGATCATGACCGGATCGTCCTCGCGGACCGCGTCCTTGGCTTCAGCGAGCGCCACGGTGTCCGCCGATGCCGACCAGAGCTCATCGAGCGGGTGGTCGCCGTCGGCGCCGAAGGTCACTACGGCTTCCAGCCGCGGAAGACGATTTCGCAGGCCGGCCAGCATCTGCAGAAAGTCGATTCCCTCACTGGACGGCACGGTGACCACCGCTCGGGACCCGGAATCGCCGAGGATGCGCGCGAACTCGGTCTCCCGGTATCGGACGCTGAGCCCGACCACCACCGCACCGATTTTGGCCGCTGCGAAGTACACCGCTAGCCACTCGGGTGTGTTGGGCCCGTTGACGGCGACGCGATCACCCCGCCGGATGCCCAGCCGCAGCAATCCGCCGGCGACCCGGTCCGACCATGCGTCCATCTCAGCGAACCGGATCTTCCGGTCGTCTGCGATCCAGCCGACAGCATCTGCGGCAGTAGTGGCCGCCCCATGGAGGACGTCGTGAATACGCTGCACCGGTGTACTCCTCTCGTTACGCGTTCGACGCGAGATGCGTGGTGAGAAACTCGATCTGATCGGCAACGATCCGATCGACAGCCGGCGGATGGTAGACGGTGAAGTGGTCGGCGTCGTAATGCTTCAGGGTTGCCCGTGGTGCGGTGGCGGCCACCCGCCCCGCGATGGCGGGGTCGATGAGATTTTCTCGATCGCAGGCGCACACCAACAGCGGGCAGCGCACGCGCGGCGCGGCGGACGCGGCGTTGTAGAACAACATGCCCAGTCCCGAGGCCGCCGTGATCCGGTTGTCGAAGTCGTAACCCGGTGGCGTCACCGACTGCCACCCCTCGAGAGCGCCGGGCTGGTTCACGAACGCCAGGTCCCCAGGCTTTCCGACCAAGGGGACGTAACGGCGCGACCGACCGAGTACGGCACGCACCAGGTCGGACGCGATCGGAACCGTGAACCGCAACAGATGCCGCACCCCCGCCCGTGACACCACGGCACGCCCACTGAAGACCGGACACTGAACCACCGCGGCACGAAGGTCGTCGTGGCGTGCGGCTGCGGCCAGCACGTGGCTGGCGCCGAACGACGTGCCCCACAACGCGATCCGGTGAGCGTCCAGTTCGGGGCGGGAGCGGGCGAAAGCCACCGCGGCGTCGACATCCTCGGCGTAACGGCGCTGACTCACCAGCTGGCGCGGCATGCCGCCTGATTCTCCGAGGTGGCGGAAGTCGAAGGCCACCACGGCAAGACCCGCGTCGGAGAACCACTTCTCGTACTGGGTCAGCATCATGTCGTGCGTTGCGCCACCGCCGTGGACGAGCACCACGGCCGGATGCGGACCTGGGCCGTCCGGAAGCGTCAGCCACACCGCGCATTCGTCGCGGCCGGAAGGGAAGGTGGTGCGAATGGTCATGACACCTCGATATAGGTACGTTGTACGTGAACATGCTCAGTTAAACACGTACGTTGTACTTAAACAAGGAGAAGTATGCCCGCCCCCAGGAAATTCGCGCGCGAGCAGCTGCAAGCCGCGGCACTGGCCTTGGTCGACGACCATGGCCTGGCCGGGTTGACCATGCGCAGTCTCGCGTCGGCGCTGGGCACCGGTGCGATGACGATCTACAACTACGTCGATGGACGGGAAGGTTTGGAGCAGCTCGTCACCGAGGCCGTCATGGCCGAAGCGCACTGGGACGCCACGCCGTCCATGGACTGGGAGGACGAGGTACTCGCCGTCGCCGAGGGAATGTGGCGCGCCGTGCGCGCACATCCCCATGCGATCCCACTGATTCTCACTCGGCGCAGCCTCGACCTGGCGACCCTGCGGCCGACCGAAGCCCTGTTGCAGGCGCTCGCGCGTAGCGGCAGATCAGGAACCGCGTTGCTGGTGGCGTTCCGCGCGGTGTCCGGCTTCATCACCGGATACGCGCAAGCCGAACTCGTCGGCCCGCTATCCGTGGCGCGCGACGAGGACCTCACGACGATCACCGACCGGATCGCGGCCTTGCCGCCCGAGCAGTTCCCCAAGCTCATCGAGATCGCGTACGCCGCCGCATCGAGCGACCCGACAGCCGAATTCCGGGCGGGGATGCGCATAATCCTGGCAGGACTCGAGACCTAGACGTCCGCCAGCCAACGGTTGCGGCATCGGATGCCGCCGGACCTGCGTTCGGATGTCGCCCATCTCCGGTCCGCCGAGGCCGGACGCGTGGTACCTGAAACCTGTTGTGGCCGATGCATATGTTGCCCGGGGTATGGGTCAGGAGGGGACCGCGCCGATGCGTTTGGCGAGGCGGCCGGGGTCGCCGGTGGTGAGGTTGCGGTGGGCGGTGCGCATCATGTGACCGACGAGTTCGCGGACGTGGGTCATGCCGCGCACTTGCTGGGGGGCGATGTGTTCGGCGCGCAGGAGGGCGTGCAGGGAGTTGTGGTAGTCGCGGCGCAGGGCGTGGGCTCGGCCGATCTCGACGAAGTATTGGGCTCTGCGGCCTTCGGCGGGGATGGTTTGCGGGTCGAGGGTGGGGGCGAGTTCGAGGACTTGGCCTGGTTCGCGTTTCTCCATCGCCGCTGACATGCGCCAGAGGATCACGTTCGCGGCATCGAATGTCGGGTTGCGGAGAGTCGCGGTTTCGGGGGGAGCCTGGTCGAGCCTGGTGACTTGCTCGCTCGCTTCGTCCAGATGGCCGCCAGGGTCGCCGCCGAGCGCTGCGGTAACGAGCGCGGCCTGCAAGTGCAGCATGCCGTAGGTTTCGATCTCGCCGCGGCTTCGCACCTCCGGGCCGAGGCGCTCGGCAGCGTTCGTCGCGCCGTCGAGCGCGGCAGTCAATGAGCCGGGGCGCGACAGCAGGATCTGGCTTCGAGTGAAGGTTGCGGTAGCCGAACCGGAGGTGCCACCGATGTTCGCGGTGGCGTGCTCGATCTCTTGTGCTGCTGTCCAAGCCAACGCTGAGTACCCTCTGGCCTTCAAGGACGCGGCTGTCGTGTATGCCGCCGCCGCAAGCACATCCCAGGCAAGGTCGCGATCGGCTCCGGCCGAATCACGAGCGTGTCGATAGCAGTCGGTGAGTAGAGCAGGCAACATCGGACCGAGTGCCGCGTAGTCGCACGCGCGTCGCAGATGGGCAGCATGACGTGCTGCCGCCGCGAGTTCGGTAAGGCTGCGGGGTGGTGCAGTCGGAGTGGTGTCGCCCCGGGTCCACAACGCGGTTTCGATGGCGGGCACCGCGGCGTGGAACCCGGCCGACGACGGGTCGAACCGATCGTTCTGATCGCCGGTCAGATCACCGACCGCGACGCCGAGCGCTTGGGCGAGGGCGTGCAGGGTCCGCCGCGAATCGATGGGGCGCTCGCCGTTCTCGTATTTGGCGATCGCGCCCCGGCTGACGCCGACCCGATCGGCCAGCACTTGCTGCGAGATTCCACGGCGCGCGCGAATGGCACGCACCTGTCGGCCGATGTACCGGCCCTCGTCGTTCCCCTGACCCTCGCTCATCGGCTCTCCCTCGCCGGATGCTGATCGAAACCTCATGCTAGACGCGCCGCCAGGTGTCCCGCACCGGGACAACGCCGATCCGGCAGCCCGCCAAGCTGTCGCGAGCACTCGCCCTCGGGACGGGCACGTCGGTGCGCGCGACAACGGTTGCGCTCCAGGCGCGGGTGCTCACAACACGATGAGCAGGGGAAGGCAAACGTGATGCGGGGAGTGGCAGTCGATTTCGCGTGGAACGCGTTCGTGAAGCGGCATGGTGACGCGATCGCGACGATGGCGACCGGTGATCGAAACGAATTCGGTGCGATTCGCGCAGTGTCGTCGTTTACGCCCGGCTCCACGCTATCCCTAGCGGAACACCTGGGTCGCAACGGTTTCCGGGCGCGACCCGTCCAGTGCCACGCACATCGACTCCACCGTCGCCGCCCGCGACGCACCGATAGCAACCGACCGCGCCTCGACGTGATGCCGTCGCGACCGCTGCGCGGACACGATCGGCGCGCGACGGCCTCGCACCGCGTCGGTGATCCCGGCGCGGCGGGGCGGGAGGGCACGCGGTGAGCGACCTGTGCGATCCGGCGGCCGACACCCCGGCCAGCCGGTGCCGTTTCTACCGGCAGTGCGGGCTCCCGGCGGCCGTGCAACCGGAACTCGGCCGCATCGTCGTGCCTGCGGGCCGAGTCGGCGCGATCACCATGCCCGCTCGGCTCGGCCAGGAGGTGAAGGCGCTGCTGCAGGTCCGGCGGTCCGCGCTCGGGCCGATCATCTCGCATCCACGCTCGAAGCGCTGGACCTATCTGGTGCGGCCGGACCTGCCCGACGAAGTCGGCTTGTTCGCCGAGCTGTTCCGGCTGGACGTGTCGGTCGCACGCTGCGGCGCGCAGATCGCCCTGCCGTCGCCCGCCGACCGGTCACCGTGCTTCCGCGTGTGGGTGGAACCGCCGCGCGATACGTTCCGGCCGTCGGGTTCGGTCGTCGTCGCGGCGATCCGGGTACGCGCGGGACGCCGGTGGTGACCGGGCCGCAGCAGCGGTCGCCGCGCCCGGAAGAGCCCGATGTCCATGTGTCGGTCCAATTCCACGACGTGCGTCTGAACTTCGTGGCCTGTGCGAGCGCTGCCGCGCTGTTCGTCCAGGAGTGGCGCGCCCGCCACTACGAGGACGCGGCCACGGTGCTCCCCGGCGATCCGACGGGCCTGCCCCGCCTGCCGAACGAGCGGTTGTTCCTCGACCCGTGAGCAGTGGGTCGGCCGGGGAGTGGACGCGGCCGCGTGTCCGAGCGCCGAGACGGGCTCGACGGGAAGTCGCGCTGCCCGTGCAACCGGAACCCGGCCGCATCGTCGTGCCCGCTCGGCTGGGCCAGGATGCGAAGGCGCTGACGCAGGTCCTGCGGTCCGGTTCCCGTCCTGGCCCAACTCGTCGCGTCACCTTGTCCGCTCTGGGAGGTCCCGGTTAGCTGCTCCTCAGCGCTACGTTCACCGGGTCGACAGGGGTGGGCATGCTCGCGGTGCTTCCGGTGTTCTCGGCGCTGCCCGGCGTCCGATCTGTCGGCCGGTCTTCCGTCGACCGCCCCGGTGTACTCGGAGACGGATCGTGGTGTCCAGGTCGAGCGCTGGCCCCGCCGCACCTAGGAAGTCGAGGTTTGCCGGGCATATCGGCCGCCGTGCAGATGTGCGGGGCGGTGTCCCAGGTGTCGCGGCGCGCGTTCTACTCGTGGGAGGTTTTCGTCGCCCGTTCCGGCCGGATGAGCGGATACCAGTGGTCTCGAGCACCACCCCGGCGATGCCATTCCCGGCAGTTCGGACGATCGGACGGCGACCGAACCGAGTCGAGCGCGGGGCCCGAGTGCCCGCTGAGCAATCCATCGGCGGCGTTTGCGCGGATGCCGCGACACCCACGCGCGGAGCGATACCCTTGAGCAGGGTAATTCGACGTCAAGGAGCTGATGTGGAACACCTGCGAGGCAAGGGCGCATCGTGTGTAGCCGCCGTCTGACCCGCAACGGCTGACTCCGAGCTAC
Source organism: Nocardia beijingensis NBRC 16342 (assembly GCF_001612785.1). Taxonomy (GTDB): domain Bacteria; phylum Actinomycetota; class Actinomycetes; order Mycobacteriales; family Mycobacteriaceae; genus Nocardia; species Nocardia beijingensis. Next base: position 43,409 of record NZ_BDBC01000019.1, on the reverse strand, counting down.
CGATGCGCGAACCGATCGATCTCGCCGATTCGGCGGAACGGACCCGTGCGGCGCTCGCCGCCGCCGTGGCGCGATTCTCCGAGGCCTGGGCGTCGGGATTCCCGCCCGATCTGTCCTCCTATCTGCCCCGCGAACCGGCCGATCGGCACACGATGCTGATCGAATTGATCAAGGTGGACCTCGAGTTCCGCTGGCTTCGCTACCACTTCCCCAAACGGCTGATCGACTACCGCGCGGAATTCCCCGAGCTGCGCAGCGCTCCGTTCCCGGCCGATCTGGTCTACGAGGAATTCCACGCCATGCGCCGCAGCGGCCGCCGCGACGCCGCCGATTCGGACGGCACCGCCACCGCGACGGCGGCCGATCCGGAGCTCGACCGGATCACCAGCGACTACCGCAGCACGATGATCGCTCGTCCCAGCGCCCAGGTCGCGCTCGACGCCATCGACGTCGGCGATCGAGTCGACGATTTCGACCTCCTGATGCGCATCGGGGTCGGCGCCTTCGCCCAGGTGTACCTGGCGCGGCAGCAGTCGATGCAGCGACTGGTCGCGGTCAAGATCTCGCACAACCACGGCAACGAGCCGCAGACGCTCGCCCAGCTCGACCACGAATACATCGTGCGCATCTTCGACCAGCGACTCATCGCCGACGGCGAGCTGAAGCTGCTCTACATGCAGTACCTGCCCGGCGGAACGCTGCTCGACGTGCTGCGTTTGTCGCGCGCCGCGCCGCAGGAGCGACGCGGCGGGCAACTGTTGCTCGACGCCATCGACCAGGTACTCGCCGACAAGGGCGAGGTGCGGCCGACGGAATCGGCGGTCCGGCTCCGGATCGCCGGCCTGACCTGGCCGGAGACCGTGGTGTGGCTGGGGCGCAGGCTCGCGGACGCGCTGCAGCACGCGTCCGAGCGCGGGGTGCTGCATCGCGACATCAAACCCGCGAACGTGCTGCTGAGCGCCGAGGGAATCCCGAAGCTGGCCGACTTCAACGTCAGCTTCAGCAAACGCGTCCGTGGCACCAGCCCCCTGGCGTACTTCGGCGGATCGCTGGCGTACATGTCGCCCGAGCAACTCGAAGCCTGCCATCCCGGCCTGCCCGCGACCGCCGCGGACCTGGATACGCGAAGCGACATCTTCGCGCTGGCCGTCATGCTGTGGGAGTTGCTCACCGGACGACGCCCCTTCGCGGACGAGACCTCGGCGGGCGATTCGCAGACGTCGCTGGCCCGCATGATCGAACTGCGCCGCAAACCCGTCGATCCGGCATTCCTGTCGCAGCTGCCCCCCGATTGCCCGATGGCGCTGCGCCGCGTGCTGCTGAAGTGTCTGTCGCCCGACCGCGCGGACCGCTACTCGTCCGGTTCGGAGTTGGCGCAACAGCTGGACCTGTGCCTGGAGCAGCGCGCCCGCGATCTCGTCTATCCGCCCCCCGGCAGCTGGCGCGCCCGGCTCGCGCGCAGGCCCACTCCCATCCTGTGGTTGTCCTCGCTGGTCGGCGTCGGCCTGGCGACGATCTACATGGCGGTGCACGTGCAGGACTTGATCAGAGAGCGGCTGTCCGATCACACGAATTGGCAGCTCAATATGGGCGTGTTCGTCTTCGTCCTCATCGCGGCGCCGCTGTCCATCGTCATCTACGCGTTCATGTCGCGTGATCTGCTGGCGGTTCCTCGCGGTTTACGTGAGGGCAGACGCTACGACGACGCGCTGCTCGCGCGGGTGCGGTCGCGAACCTTGTTCTGGGGAGACATGTGTGCGCTGAACACCTTCCAGACCGGGATCACGGCCACGGTGACCGGGGTGTTCCTGTGCCTGTGGCTCACCGACCTCCCGGCGCGGCTGGTGATCCACGCGGCGACGACCGTTCTGATGGCGGCTGTCATCTCCGTCGCCTACACGTTCTTCCTATCGACCTTCTACATCGTCCGGTGTGTCTATCCGATCTATCTGCGCTACAGCCGCACGACGGCGCACGACTCCGGCGTCATCCGCACGCTGCGCCGCAGAACCACGATCTATCTCGCGGTCACGGCGTCGGTGCCGCTGGTCGGCGTGCTGGCCGGATTCAGCTTGCTCGAACCCGAGGAACTTCCGCTGGTGCGCGATTCGGTGCTGGGCTTGTGCGCGGTGGGCGGACTCGCGTTCGTCGCCGTGTACTGGCTGTACCGCACGCTGGACGCGGACCTGCGCGCGCTCCAGCGGGTGGTCCAGGCGTCAGCGGCGGATGTGGACTGATCCGCGCGCACGCCCACGGCCCGAGTGACCTCAGAGAAATAGCCACCTACCGTTCACGGCAGATCACCACCGGGCTCGACGCATGATGTAGCAGATTCTGGCTCGTCGATCCGAGCAGGAGCCCGGTGAGGCGGTTCTGTCCACGACTGCCGGTCACCACCAGCTGCGCCTTCTCGGCGTGTTCGAGCAGTGCCTGCGCGGGCGTGGCCTTCTCGACCACTTTGGTGACCGTGACGTCCGGGTACTTCTCGCACCATCCGGCCAGCCGCTCGGACAGCAGCTGCTCCTCTTGCTGGGCCAGTGCGCTCCAGGTGTCGGGCACCGGAGTCCATTGCAGCAGGTCCGGGTCGTTCCACGCGTGCAAGGCGGTCACTTCGACGCCCAGCGCGGACGCCAGCTCGAACGCCTCGCCGACGGCGGCGGACCCGCCCGGACTGCCGTCGACGCCGACGAGCACCGGTCGCGCGTCCGGCTGGGGCCGGTCGAGCCTGCCGCGCCAGACCGTCACCGGGCAGGCCGCCTTCTTCGCGACCGTGAGCGCGGTGGAACCCAGCAGCAGCGTGGCGAGCCGGTCGCGGGATTTGGCCGCGACGACGACCATGCGCGCGTCCGTGCTGTGCGCGATCAGCTCGCGCGCGGGCTTGCCGTCCTCCACGATTTTGCGGATCTCCAGCTCCGGCTGCTCGTCGCGCACGGCAGCGCACGCCTGCTCGATCTTCTGCTTCGCCACCGCTCGGAGTTCGGGTAGCAGATTGACCTCGGCGCGGGAGTAGGCGGTCAGATGGTAATCCGACGCGGGAACGACACTCAGCAACACCAAGGTGGCGTGCTGCCGGTTCGCGATGGCCCCGGCCCAGCGCGCTGCCCCCACAGCGGTCGGGCTGCCGTCGATTCCGACGATGATGGACCGACGGTCGGCTGGTGTGGTCATTTCGTCTCCGATGGCGGCTGCGACAGGGTCGGCTTTCACCTTCGCAGCGCCGCCACCGGCCGCACCGGAGCCGGTTGCCCTCGATGATGGGGACCTAAGACCTTCACCGGGTGGGCTCCGGTCGAAGCCGGAGCGGGGCTACCGAGCGATCGCCCGCAGGACCGCCGCGCCCATGGCCGGGCTGCCGGTGTGCCCGGAATCGTCGATCACCTGTAGTTCCGCGTCGGGCCACGCCTGGGCCAGCTGCCGGGCGGTATACAGCGGGGCGCTCAGATCGAGTCTGCCGTGGATGAGCACGCCCGGAATGCCCGTCAGCCGGTGCGCATCGCGCAGCAACTGGCCGTCCTCCAGCCAGGCCGCGTTGGCGAAGTAGTGCGGAATCGTGTCGGACCCGGCCGGACGATCCACGGCCCTGCGGTTCGCTGAATCGGTGAGCGAGGCCGCCTTTCGGTCCGGCCCGCAACAGGCAGCGGTGACGCACGTCACCCCGCGGTTTCGTTACGAAGAGCGGGTCGGCGACATCTTGTGTTCGTCCAGTGCCGCAGCACGGGACATCGGCAGTGAGGGGGCCTCCTCGCTGCGCTCGCCACTGCGGAAAGAACGGAAGGACATCATGAGCAAGGTCTGGTTCGTCACCGGCTCCTCTCGCGGTCTGGGCCGAAACTTCGTCGCGGCCGCGCTGTCTCGCGGCGACAAGGTGGCCGCGACCGCTCGCAGTACCGAACATCTCGCGGAATTGGTCACCGCCTACGGCGACGCGGTGCTCCCGCTCGCGCTGGATGTGACCGACAGGGCAGGCGTCTTCGAGAGCGTGAAGCATGCCCACGCGCATTTCGGCCGGTTGGACGTCATCGTGAACAACGCGGGTTACGGGCTGCTCGGCGCGGTCGAGGAACTGACCGAGCAGCAACTGCGAGATCAGTTGGAGACCAACTTCTTCGGCACGGTATGGGTCGTCCAGGCCGCGCTGCCGTATCTGCGCGAGCAAGGGGGAGGGCACATCATCCAGATCTCCTCGGTGGGTGGTCTCGCCGCCTGGCCGCTCGGTGGTGCGTACCACGCTTCCAAGTGGGCACTGGAAGGCCTGAGTGAATCCCTCGCTCAGGAGGTCGCCGGCTTCGGGGTCAAGGTGACCTTGGTCGAACCCGGCTCCTACGCGACCGACGGCGCCGCCGGAGCGGTCCACGCCGAGGCCGATCCGCGCTATGACGGCCTCCGCGCGGCGTTCGCCGCCTACGCGCAGAGCCTGGATTCCGGCGACCCGTCCGCCGCGGGCCGGGCGCTGCTCGACCCCGCGTCAGCGGTTTCGACGGTGGCGGATGCTCGTAATCGTGCCAGCTCTGCTGCTGGTGAACGTGGCGGCACCGGCCGGGGCCGAACCGAGCGGAGCCCGAGCGCCCGATTCGACGTTTCTCGCGGAGGGGCAGTACGTCGAGACCGCGACGGCACGTTTCCATTACCGGAAAGCGGGTGCCGTGCGGCGAAATCCACCGCGACCGAACCGTTCAGCGAGTGTGCGACGACGGACGCGCGGGCGATGCCGACCGCGGACATGAACCGCCGCAAACATGAACCTGCGGCTGATGCGCCAACCCGGTGCGGGCGAGCTCGCCGCCTCCGTCCTGACCGAGGAGATCTATGTGGCGGGCCTGCGCGGGGCCTACGCGCACCCCGAGATTCTCACCGATGAACTGGCGGACACGTATTGGACTCCGCTCAGTCGCGCGGAGAACCGGACCGCGATGTGGAAGCAGCCACGCGATCTCGATCTGGCAGCAGTACAGCGAGAATCGAGCGCGATCGAAGCCGACACGCTGATCCTGTGGGGCGAGAACGACCACGTCGTCGACCCGTCACAGGCTCGGCCGCTCGCCCAGCTGATCCCCCACTCGACACTGCGGATGATTCCGGGCGCCGGACACAATGTCCATGAGGACGATCCCGCCGCGGTCGCGCTCGAACTGACCGGATTCCTCGGACCGCGCTAGCTCGCACCAGTGCCGGGCCGGCCGCGGCCCGGCACTGCTCGTCCGCAGCGGTCAACGGTCCTGGGTGAGAACAGGTTTGAGATCGAGGATGGGCGTGCCGTGCACAGCTTCGAGGTTGCGGACGTGGATGCGAGTACCGGTGACGGCAAGAACGTGGACGCTGTGCAGACCGATCGGATTGGGCCGGTGCGGGGCGCGGGTGGCGAAGACGCCGGTGATCGCGCGAGCCGCGTCACCACGCGGTCGGATGGTGAGAGTTTCGCGGTCGGCACGATCGAGCCAGGTCAGTACCAGGATGTCCATGCCTGCGGTGAGTCCGTCGAGGGCGCGGGCATATCGGTCATCGATGACCAGCCAGGCCGGCGGGGCTCCTTCATCGGGTTGTCGGGGAGCGGTGGCGGGGTCGGTCAGCACGGATTCGACGTGCCCGATCGGGCGCAGCGTGTAATCGGTCATGATGTCCTTGCCGTTCTCGCGAAAGATCAGAGCCCGTTGCCCTCGGGCGTCGAACACCCGAGAGCGACGGGCTCGGCTTTCAGAATATTGCCGAGTCAGGACTGCCGGATCGCCGCGAGGTCGAACTCCAGCGTCACCCTCGGAGCGACCATGCCCGCGGCCGCCTTCCAGTGCACTCCCCAGTCCTTGCGGTTGATCGTGGTGGCTCCGGTGAAGCCGACTCGGAGGGCGCCGTTCGGGTCGTTCTGCACGCTGGTCAGTTCGAAGCCGACGGTCACCGGCCTGGTGACACCGCGGATGGTCAGGTCGCCGGTGACCTCGACTGTGGTCTCGTCGACCCGCGCAGCCCCGGTCAGGGCGAAGGTGATGGTCGGGTGGGCATCGGCGCCGAGGAACTTCCTGGCCAGCAGATCGTCGCGCCGCCGGTTGCGGGTGTCGATGCTCGTGGCCTGGATCCGCAGCAGGCCGCTGGACTTCGATGGTTCGTCGAGACGCAGCTGCGCGCTGCCTCCGATTTCCCGGAAATTCCCGCGCACCCGGGTGGCCATGGTGTGGCGGGCGATGAAGCCGATCCGTGTGCGGGCGGTATCGATGACGAAGTCGCCGGTCAGGTCATTGAATTCGATGGTGGTGGACATGGTGGTCACTCCTGGCGAGGGTGGGGTGTCGGGCGAGACGAGGAGCCGGCCGCTCGAAGCGTGCGGTAGTGCGGATCTCACGCGCGGTCGGGATCGCGGGTGATGGTGCGCGCGATGGCGAGGGCGGCGAGTTTGTCGGGGTTACGGATGCCGTAGCCGTTGACGATCACGTCGTCGACCATGTCCAGGACGAGCACGGCCTCGAGGTGGTCGCCGGTGTAGATGGCGACCGCGGGTGCGCTGTTGCAGTTCACCGGCTCGATTCGCATGCCGGGCCTGCGGTTCACCGCTCGCAGCAGGTTCAGCAGAATCGTGGCCACCTGTTCGGCGCCGGTCATCACCAACTGGCGCACCGCGGTGGTTTTGCCGCCGCTGTCGGTGGTCCAAGTGACATTCGGCGCGAGCATCGACAGCAGGCCCGCCAGGTCACCGGTGGTCGCCGCCGTCATGAATTTCTCGGTGAGTTCGGCGATGCGGGCGCTGTCGTAGGGTCCGAACCGGTGGCGTCGCGACCGGACGTATTCGCGGGCGCGGTAGGCCATTTGACGCACCGCCGCCGCGGACTTGCCGACGGATGCGGCGATGTCGTCGTAACCGAAGGCGAATACTTCGCGCAGCACGAACACCGCGCGTTCATCCGGGGTGAGCGATTCCAGCAGCACCAGCATTCCCATCGAAACCGACTCGGCGAGAACGAGATCGGCCGCGGCATCGTGCTCGGTGAGCAGCAGCGGCTCGGGCAACCACGGTCCGATGTATTCCTCGCGGCGGCGGGCACGCAGCCGCATCGCGCTGAGCGCCTGCCGGGTCACCACTTGCGCGAGATACGACTTGGTGTCCCGCACTGTCGCCAGGTCCACCTGGGCCCACCGCAGGTAGCTGTCCTGCAGCACGTCGTCGGATTCGGTCGCCGAGCCGAGGATTTCGTAGGCGATCGTGAACAGCAGCGGGCGCAAGAGGATGAACCGCTCGGCATGCTCGTCGGTGCTGCTCACGAGCCGGCCACCGTCGCCGGATCGGACACGAGCCGCCTGCCGCCCTTGACCCAGAACAGCGAGCCGGGGTTACGGGCTTCCCACCGGATTCCCCACAGTGTCCACTTGGTAGCCGTCTCTTTGATCGGCGCGCCGATGCGGCCGGAGATGTGGGCGTTCATGGGTGTGTCGTCCTTGTGCGCGAGCTGCACGATGCCTGCGCGACGACCGAGGCTGACGTTGGATCCGAGGAACGCCATGTCCAGCACCGCGGGCGCGGCGCCCGCGACGCGGGCCAGCAGCGTGTCGGCGGCGTGAGCGCCGAGCGGCCCGGCGGCTTGGCAGCTCATGCGCAGCGGCTGGTTCGACGGGGCGGCGGCGTCCCCGGCCGCGACGATACGGTTGTCGTCGACGCTGGTCAGGGTTTCGTCGGTCAGGAGTCGACCGAGAGCGTCGGTGTGCAGGCCGCTGCGCGCGGCCAGCTCGGGCACACCGAACCCGGCGGTCCAGATGGTGACCGCGCTCGGCACCACGCGGCCGTCGGATAAGACGATCGATTCCTGCAGGACCTCGGAAACCCGCACATTCTCGAGCACCTCGACGCTGTTGCGGGCCATCCACCGAGCCACCACCCGTCGCGCCCGCTGCGAGAAACTCGGAGCCAATCGATCGCCGCATATCAGTGTGACGGCGTGCCCCTGTTCGGCCAGTTCAGCCGCTGTTTCGATCCCGGTGAGCCCGCCACCGACAACGGTGATCGGGGCCTGCGGCGGCAGTTCTTCGATGGCGGCCCGCAGGCGGTGAGCGTGCTCCAGTTCGGCTATGGGGTAGGCGAATTCGATCGCTCCCGGCACTGCTGTGGGTGGTGCCGCGGTGCTGCCGACCGCGTAGACGACATAGTCGTAGTCCAGTGTGCGGCCCGATGCCAGCTCCACGGTCCGTGCGGCGGTATCGATACGTGTGGCCTCATCCACGGCCAGGTGCACACCGTCGCCGAGCAGCGGGCCGTAGTCCGCCTCGGCCTGTCCGGTACCGGCCACGAATTGATGCAGCCGCAGTCGTTCGACGAACCTCGGGCGAGGGTTGACCACGGTGATCTCGACGTCGTCGCGCTGCCGCAGGCGATTGGCCGCCACGGTGCCGGCATAGCCGCCGCCGATGACCACGACCTTGAAGCTGGTGTTGTTGTGCTCCGTCATGCCTACGAGACGCTGCCGACCACCGAGAAATAACAGTAGGTGACGCAGTTCACTGAACCGTCAGGCCCGCCAGCGAACTCGTCGAACTCACCGCTCGCAGTCGCGGTTGTGGTGCGGCGTCCAGCGCGCGGCCGGTCTCGCCGGACGGTCCGCGGAGTGGGCGACGTCCGAGGTCACCCCCCAATCACCCGGCTCGCTCCCCACTGGATGATCACCGTTCGCGCAGTGTTCGTCAGGCGGCCTGTGCCGCCGGGTCGGGCTTCGGCGCGGCCACTCGTTCTCGGGTGCGCAGGGATGCCCACAGCGCGGCGGTGGCGGCAGTGCACGCCGCGGCCCCGCCGACATGCACGACGACCAGCGCCGCGGGGACGTCGGTGAAGTACTGCACGACGCCGACCAGCCCTTGCGCGCACACCAGGCCGAGCAGCACGAACAAGCGGGTGCGCACTGCGGGTGTGATGCCGACCGCGAACAGGCCGAACGCCAGGCCGATCAGCAGTGCGAGGTAGCCCACCAGCAGCTGCGAGTGCAGATGCACCAAGGTGACGATCTCGACCTGCAACCGTTCCACGGGACGTTCGATGCTCTTGTCGCCCGCGTGCGGGCCCGCGGCGGTCACCAAAGTGCCCGCGATCAGGACCGCGGCGAGCGCGACTCCGGCCAGCGCGGTGAGCCAGCGCAGCGGCGCGGGAGCCTGCACGGTGTCGATGCCGTCGTCGGGTTCGCCGATCTTCGCGTACAGCACCACCGCCAGCCACACCATCACCATGGAGGCGAGCAGGTGCGTGGAGACGGTCCACCAGAGCAGCCCGGTGCGCACCGTGATGCCGCCGATGATCGCCTGCACGACGGTGCCGCCCGGCATCAGCCACGCGTACACCAGCACTTCACGGCGGCGGCGCGCGCGGGTCACGGCCAGCACGATCGCGGCCGCGCACAGCGTCACCACGAAGGTGAGCAGCCGGTTGGAGAACTCGACCGCCTGATGGAGCGCAGGGACCTCCGACACCGCGACCGGCGTGAAGCTACCGGGGAAGCACTGCGGCCAGGTCGGGCAGCCGAGACCCGACGCGGTGACCCGCACGACGGCGCCGGTCACCGAGATGCCCGCCTGGGAGAGGATGACCGCGAGCGCGATCAAGCGCTGCACCCGCGACGAGGGCAGCGGCAGCTTGTCGACGAGTCGCAAGAACGCGCGATACAGCACGTCGAAAATGGTAGCCGGGCCCGATCCGGCGGCCGCACCCGGTCTACTACATTTCGTCGTTGAGGCTCAGTGGAAGCGGAACAGTCGGGTGGCCGCGACGCCCGCCACCCCGCCCCACACCGCCAGCACGATGATCCCGAACCAGTCGACGCTGGTGTGCATCGCGCTTTCCAGCGCTTCGGCCAACGCCCCCGACGGCACCAGCCGGGCCGGCACGCTCACCGCCGCGGGCAGGTCGTCGGCGGCGAACACGATGCTGGCGACGCCGAGCATGACGAACCACAGGATGTTCGCCAGCGCGAGCACCACTTCGGCCTTGAGGGTGCCGCCCAGCAGCAGGCCCATGGCCGCGAATGTCGCGGTGCCGAGCGCGATCACCGCCGCGCCCAGCAGCAGGCCGAGCGGTTCGGGCCGCCAGCCCAGCGCGAAACCGATGAGACCGAGCAAAACGGCTTGCAGCACGACCACGATGAGCACTGCCGCGCTCTTGCCCGCGATGACGCCCCAGCGCGGCAACGCCGTCGCGCCCAGGCGCTTGAGCGCGCCGTAGCGCCGGTCGAAACCGACCGCGATGGCCTGACCGGTGAACGCGGTGGACATGACCGCGACCATCATCACGGCGGGCACGATCTTGTCCACCCGGTGCGTGCCGAGGTCGCCGAACGGCAGCAGGCTCAGGCCGACCAGCAGGGTGATCGGGATGAACATCGTCAGCAGGAGCTGTTCGCCGTTGCGCAGCAACAGGATCAGCTCCAGCCTGGTCTGCGCGAACAGCATCGCGGCGCGGCTGCTCGGGCGCGGGGCGGGGGCGAAGGTGCCCGGCGCGAAGCGGTTGGCGGTCCGGTCGTGCTCGCTCATCCGCGCAGGTCCCGTCCGGTCAGTTCGAGGAAGACGTCCTCGAGGCGGCGCTGGTCGATCCGGATGTCGGTGGCCAGCACGTTCATGCGCGCGCACCACGCGGTGACGGTCGCGAGCACTTGCGGATTGATCTCGCCTTCCACCAGATAGGTGCCCGGCGTGGTCTCCCTGGGCGCGAACCCCTCGGGCAGGGCGTTGGCCAGCAATTCCAAGTTCAGTTTGGGCGGCGCGCAGAAGCGCAGCTGGCCGGCCGCGCCGTGCGCGGTGACCTCGGCCGGAGTGCCGGAGGCGACGATGCGGCCGTGATCGATGATCACGAGCTGGTCGGCGAGCTGCTCGGCCTCGTCCATCATGTGCGTGGTCAGCACCACGGTCACCCCGTCGCGGCGCAGGGCGTCGATCAGCTCCCAGACGATCAGCCGGGCCTGGGCGTCCAGGCCCGCGGTCGGCTCGTCGAGGAACACGATCTCCGGCTTGCCCACCAGCGCGCAGGCGAGGGCGAGCCGCTGTTGCTGGCCGCCGGAGAGGCGGCGGTAGGGAGTGCGGCGGTTGTCCTGGAGGCCGAGGGTGCGCAGCAACCAGTCGGGGTCGAGCGGGTCCGCGGAGTAGGCGGCGACCAGGTCGAGCATCTCGCCCGCCCGCGCGCCGGGATAAGCGCCGCCGCCTTGCAGCATGACGCCGATGCGTGGCCGCAGCCGTTCGGAATCGGCGACCGGGTCCAGGCCGAGTACGCGCACCGTGCCCGCGTCCGGCGCGGCGAATCCCTCGCACATCTCCACCGTCGTGGTCTTGCCCGCGCCGTTCGGGCCGAGCAGCGCGAGCACCCGCGCCGGTTCCACCTCGAACGTCAGGCCGTCCACGGCCGTGGTGTCGCCGTAACGCTTGACGACGCCGTCCACGCTGACGGCGGGTCCGGAGGGTGCGTTCACGATGTCACACCGTAGGAGGTGGGCACCTGTGACGGAGCCGACACCCCCGGCTGCCCGCGCCACGGCAGGGAGTTGCGCGTGATCACGATGAACAGCACCCCGACGATCACGGTGGCGATCGCGGCGCCCACGATCTGGAACACCTCGAGATCGGCGCCGCGCGGCATGAGGATCACGCTGACGATCCCGGAGAACGCCACCGCGGGCACCCGGAACACCGGCCGGGTCGCCCAGGCCGCCATCGGCACGATCGCCCAGAGCAGATACCAGGGCTGCACCACCGGGAACAACAGCACGATCGCGCCCAGCGCCACGCCCAGCGCGCCGACCGGATGCAGGCGACCGGTGCCGGTGGCTACCAGCATGCGCACCGTGAAGAAGCCCGCGACCACCGCCGCGATCGGGCGGGTGATGCTCAGCAGCGCGGTGGTGTGATCGCCCAGCCCCAGCAGCACGCCGCCGAATCCGGTGATGATGCCCAGCGCGGTCGGCAGCGACATCCAGCTGCGCACCGCGTTGGCGGTGTTCAGCGTGTAGATCCAGCCGAAGCCGAGTCCGCTCACCGAACTGATGAACAGCGTGGTGCCGATGGCGATCGCGCCGAGCATGGCGGCCGCGATGGCGACCGTGCGCAGTGAAGCCCCCCACCGCCGCGCCAGCGCCATCCCGACGAACCCGAGCACGATGATGGAGGTGAATTTGATCGACGACGACAGGGTGATGATGATCGCGCCGCCGATCAGCCACGCGTAGGCGCGGCCGTCGAACGGATGGGTGTCCTCGATGGCGCGCAGGCAGAACTCCAGTCCGGCCAGCATCAGGCCGAGCATGAGCGCGTCGTTGTGCACGCCGCCCACGAGATGGAACAGCACCAAGGGGTTCGCCGCGCCGAGCCACAGCGCACTCACCGATGCGACGCCGCAGCGCGCCGACAGCCGGGGCAGCGCCCAGACGATCAGCGCGACGCCGCCCAGCGCGAGCACCCGGTGCACCCAGACGCCCGCGATGATGTTGTCCCCGGTCAGTTCCGCGATGCCCCGGCCGATCCAGAGGAACAGCGGACCGTAGGGCGCGGGGGTATCGCGCCAGATGGTCGGGACGTTGTTGGTGAGCACGTTGTCGATGCCCAGGCCCGCGACCGGCCCTTCCTCGTAGGGATCGATGCCGCGCGCGGCGATCTCGCTCTGCGCCAGATAGGAATAGACGTCGTTGCTGAACAGCGGGGGAGCGACGCTGAGCGGGATGAGCCACAGCAGCAGTGTGCGATCCATCTGCGAGCGGGTCAGCCGGTGGACGGGGGAGCCGCCGATGCCACCCACCGCGAACCGGCCCAGCAGCAGCCAGGCCAGGACGACCACGACGGTGCCGGTCATGCACATGGCCAGCGAGCCGGTGTGGGCACGGGCGAAGATGCCGAGCACACGCACGCCGGACGTGGGGTTCTGGTGCACCGGCTGCGCCCCGATGCCCAGCGCGCTGATCGCCATCAGCACCGTGCCGGTCGCGCCCATCAGGCGGATGCGGTCGAGCTGCGCCAGCTCCTTGCGATCGAGACCGGGCACCTCGGACTCGTCGCGGTGCAGCACCGCGATCGTGTGATCGGCCGCGGGCACGTCGAGTCCGAGTGCCCGGCGCCCGAACGCCAGTGTCCTGCGCCGCGCGCCGTCCAGTACCGCCACGCAACGAAGCCTAGTTCGAACCGCGATCGCCCACCGCGAACGGACCCGGTCCGTTCCGCCCGGACCCGCCCGGCTCAGGCGGCACAATCGACGCATGGTTTCGGAGTCCAGGCGGCGGATCGAGGTGGCCGCCTCCGGGCTGCTGGCGCGGCACGGGTATCACGGGTTCGGTCTGAAGGCGTTGAGCGAGGCGGCCGAACTGCCGTACGGCTCGATCTACCACCATTTTCCCGGCGGCAAGGAGGAGATCGCGGTCGCGGCGATCACCGGGACCGGCGTGCTGACCGGCCGGATGATCCGGCAGGCGCCGACCGACGTGTTCGCCACCTTGGCCACGCTGTTCGAATTCATGGCAGGCAAGCTCGCGGACTCGGAATGGACCGACGGGTGTCCGATCGGCACGCCCGCGCTGGACGGCGGCAGCGACGTGGCGGCGGTGCGCTCGGCCTGTGTGCGCGCCTTCGACACGATGGAGCAGGCGTTCGCCGGTCTGCTCGCCGAACTCGGCCTCGGCGGGGAGGACGCGGCCGAACTGGCCGCCACGGTGGTCGCCGCCTACGAGGGCGCCACCATCCTGGCCCGGATCCGCCAGTCGGACGCACCACTGCGCACGGTGGCGAAGTCCATGGAGCGGCTGATCCGGGCGAGTTTCGCGGCGGCGGGGAGCGGCGGCGGCGTCGCAGCGCAGGACGGTTCGTCCGGTGCCGAGCCCGGCGGGGCGACCTCGTCCGGATTTTTTCCGGAAATGCCCCCGCAGCAGGACGAGGCGGGGGAAACCGTTGACTAGAAAGAACGTTCTAGCGACACTCGGACGATGAAGCGTCTGATGCTGACCGGCCCCGGTGCGATGCGCTGGGAAGAACACCCCGACCCAGTCCTGAGCGGACCCGGCCAGGCGCTCGTGCGGCCGGTAGCGCTGGCTACCTGCGACATCGATCCGGCCGTCCTGCGCGGCGCGTTCCCGCTGCCGGGGCCGTATCCGTTCGGGCACGAGGGCGTCGCGGAAGTGGTCGAGGTGGGGCCGGAGGTACGCGAGGTCGCGGTGGGCGACCTGGTGGTGGTGCCCTTCCAGATCTCGTGCGGCGCCTGCCGGGCCTGTGCGCGCGGGCGGACCGGGAACTGCACGAGCCATCCGCGGCTGTCGACCTTCGGGCTCGGCGCCATGGGCGGGCTGGACTGGGGCGGATTGTGGGCCGACCTCGCGCTCGTGCCCCATGCCGACGCCATGCTGGTGCGTCTGCCGTCCGGTGTCGACCCGGTCGCGGTGGCCAGCGCCAGCGACAACATTCCCGACGCCTATCGATCGATCGGCCCGCAGCTGGCCGCTGATCCGGCCGCCGAGGTGCTGGTGATCGGCGGCCCCGCCGCGCCGTCGATCGGCCTGTACGCCGCCGGGCTCGCGGCCGCCCTCGGCTCAGCCCGTGTGGTCTATCTCGACGACTCGGTCCAGCGGCTCGAGATCGCGCGATCGCTCGGCGCGGAGGCGATCGAAGGCCCGCGTGACGCGCGGGTCGGACGGTTCCCGATCGTGGTGGAGGCGGCGGGCGGGGCGAAAGCGCTGCGCGCGGCCATCGATGCGGCGGCGTACGACGGCTGGTGCACGAGCGTCAGCGTGCAAGCACAGGACGTCGCCCTGCCGATCCTGGACATGTACACCCGCTGCTGCACCTTCCACACCGGCCGCGCGCACGTCCGCCCCGTCATTCCCGAGGTGCTCGATCTGGTCGCGGCGGGCCGTTTCGATCCGTCCCTGGTCACCACGGCGACGGCCGCGTGGGACGAGGCGGTGGACGCGCTGCTGGAGACGCCGATGAAGCTGGTCGCCGTGCGCTGAAGCGCCTGTGACGAATCGCACTGCGCGTATTCGCCGCACCGGACACCGGGTGCGGTGCGCGGGCCGCTCCGCCCTCCCGGCCGCGCGTACTCGGCTCTACCGGCTCCGATCGGCGTTTCCTCTGCGCAGGTCAAGCGGTGGAGTGGCGCCGCGACCGGGCGTCGCGCCGGGTGGACACCTGTCCGGAACGCCGGCGGGCGGCGCCCCGCTGCGCCCGTATCCACGCAGCTCGACCGGCCCGCTGACTCAGGGCACCCTTATTAGATTTCGGGAACGAATTCCGCCACACTGATGTTGTGAAAACCGTGGGTTTGCGGAGGAACGACGAAGGAGCCGGTCGCAGGGCCGACGCCGGGTCGGTCGCTGCGCCCGCCACGGTCGGCGGCGAAGGGCACACCCGCGCGGCCATCGTCCAGCTGCTGCTGGAGGAAGGACCGATCACCGCCACCGCCATCGGGAACCGGCTCGGCCTGGCCCCGGCGGGCGTGCGCAGGCATTTGGACGCCCTGATCGACTCCGGTCAGGCGCGCGCCAGCCGATCGGCGCCCTGGCAGCAGAAGGGCCGGGGCCGCCCGGCCAAGCAATACCAGCTCACCGCGGCCGGACGCGGCAAACTCGGCCACGCCTACGACGATCTGGCCGGAGCCGCCATCCGGCAGCTCGGGGAGATCGGCGGCGAACAAGCCATCACCGAGTTCGCCCGCAAACGAGCACGCACTATCGTGGCCGGGATCGAACCGGTCGGCGAGCACACCACCGAACAGACCACGGCCAAGGCCGAGGAGAT
Source organism: Nocardia beijingensis NBRC 16342 (assembly GCF_001612785.1). Taxonomy (GTDB): domain Bacteria; phylum Actinomycetota; class Actinomycetes; order Mycobacteriales; family Mycobacteriaceae; genus Nocardia; species Nocardia beijingensis. The sequence continues at coordinate 27,692 of NZ_BDBC01000019.1, read as the reverse complement.
CGCCGAGGCGTTCACCGACGCCGGGTTCGCCGCCACCACCCGCAAGGTGGGCGCGGGCGTGCAGATCTGCCAGCACCACTGCCCCGTGGCGCACGTCGCCGAGGAGTTCCCGCAGCTGTGCGCGGCGGAGCTCGAGGCGTTCCGGGAGCTGCTGGGCACCCACGTGCAGCGGCTGGCCACGATCGCCAACGGCGACTGCGCGTGCACCACGCACGTGCCGCTGCTCGTCCTGCCCGCCGAACGGACCGGAACTTCAACACCAACCGCTGCACAGCCCGCAGCGGTACGAACGAACGACTCCGGAAGGAGTGCCGAATGACGACGACCACCGACCAGGTGCAACCGCTCACCCAGGAAGAGGCCATCGCCTCGCTGGGTAAATACGGTTACGGCTGGGCCGATTCGGATGTGGCCGGCGCCAGCGCGCAACGAGGTCTGTCCGAGGCGGTTGTCCGCGACATCTCGGCGAAGAAGAACGAGCCGGAATGGATGCTCGAACAGCGGCTGAAGGCCCTGCGGATCTTCGATCGCAAGCCCATGCCGATCTGGGGCTCCAACCTCGACGGCATCGACTTCGACAACATCAAGTACTTCGTGCGCTCGACCGAGAAGCAGGCCGCGTCCTGGGACGAGCTGCCCGAGGACATCAAGAACACCTACGACAAGCTGGGCATCCCCGAGGCGGAGAAGCAGCGGCTGGTCGCCGGCGTCGCCGCGCAGTACGAGTCCGAGGTCGTCTACCACCAGATCCGTGAGGACCTGGAGGCCCAGGGCGTGATCTTCCTCGACACCGACACCGGCCTCAAGGAGCACCCGGAGATCTTCCAGCAGTACTTCGGCTCGGTGATCCCCGCGGGCGACAACAAGTTCTCCGCGCTGAACACCGCCGTGTGGTCGGGCGGCTCGTTCATCTACGTGCCGCCGGGCGTGCACGTCGACATTCCGCTGCAGGCCTACTTCCGGATCAACACCGAGAACATGGGCCAGTTCGAGCGGACCCTGATCATCGTCGACGAGGGCGCCTACGTGCACTACGTCGAGGGCTGCACCGCGCCGATCTACAAGTCGGACTCGCTGCACTCCGCGGTGGTGGAGATCATCGTGAAGAAGGGCGGCCGCTGCCGCTACACCACCATCCAGAACTGGTCGAACAACGTCTACAACCTGGTCACCAAGCGGGCCAAGGCCGAGGCGGGCGCGACCATGGAGTGGATCGACGGCAACATCGGTTCCAAGGTCACCATGAAGTACCCGGCGGTCTGGATGACCGGCGAGTACGCCAAGGGCGAGGTGCTGTCGGTGGCGTTCGCCGGCGAGGGCCAGCACCAGGACACCGGCGCGAAGATGCTGCACCTCGCGCCGCACACCTCCTCGACCATCGTGTCGAAGTCGGTGGCGCGCGGCGGCGGCCGGGCCTCCTACCGCGGCCTGGTGCAGGTGAACAAGGGCGCGCACGGCTCGAAGTCGACGGTGAAGTGCGACGCGCTGCTGGTCGACACGATCAGCCGCTCCGACACCTACCCCTACGTCGACATCCGCGAGGACGACGTGACCATGGGGCACGAGGCGACCGTATCGAAGGTCTCCGAGGACCAGCTGTTCTACCTGATGAGCCGCGGCCTCACCGAGGACGAGGCGATGGCCATGGTGGTGCGCGGCTTCGTCGAGCCGATCGCCAAGGAACTGCCGATGGAATACGCGCTCGAACTCAACCGCCTGATCGAACTGCAGATGGAAGGAGCCGTCGGCTGATGGCCGTGGAGAACATCGCCGAAGCCGCCGAGGCTCGTACCCCAGCGATCAACAAAGGCGAGGTCTTCACGTCGTTCGACGTGAACGCCTTCGAGGTGCCCTCCGCCAAGGACGAGGCGTGGCGGTTCACCCCGCTGCGCCGCCTGCGCGGGTTGCAGGACGGCACCGCGGTGCGCGACGGCCGCGCGAGGGTCGAGGTCGACGCGGCCGATGGCGTCACCGTCGAGACGGTCGACCGTTCCGACGCGCGGCTCGGCCAGGGCGGCGTGCCGTCCGATCGCGTCGCCGCGCAGGCGTATTCGGGTTTCGAGCAGGCCACCGTCGTTTCGGTGGGCAAGGAGGTCGAGGTCGCCGAGCCGGTGACCGTCACGATCACCGGCCCCGGCGAGGGCAAGACCGCCTACGGCCACCTGCAGATCCGCCTGGAAGCCTTCGCCAAGGCGACCGTGGTCATCGACCAGCGCGGCAGCGGAACCTACGCGGAGAACGTGGAATTCGTGCTCGGCGATTCGGCCAAGCTCACCGTCGTCGCCGTGCAGGACTGGGCCGACGACGCGGTGCACGCCACCGCGCACCACGCGAAGCTCGGCCGCGACGCGACCCTGCGGCACACCTCGGTCACCCTCGGCGGCGACTTGGTGCGCCTGACCGGAAACGTCCGCTACGACGGCCCCGGCGGCGATGCCGAACTGCTCGGCCTCTACTTCGCCGACGCGGGCCAGCATTTCGAGCAGCGCCTGCTGGTCGACCACGCGGTGCCCAACTGCAAGTCGAACGTCCTGTACAAGGGAGCGCTGCAAGGCGACCCGCATTCGCCCAAGGGCGACGCCCGCACCGTGTGGGTGGGCGACGTGCTCATCCGCGCCGCCGCCGAGGGCACCGACACCTTCGAGGTGAACCGCAACCTGGTGCTCACCGACGGCGCGCGGGCGGACTCGGTGCCGAACCTGGAGATCGAGACCGGCGAGATCGTCGGCGCCGGGCACGCGTCCGCGACCGGCCGCTTCGACGACGAGCAACTGTTCTACCTGCGCGCCCGCGGCATCCCGGAGGACGCCGCCCGTCGCCTGGTGGTGCGCGGCTTCTTCCACGAGATCATCCAGAAGATCGCGGTGCCCGAGGTCCGGGAGCGGCTGGAGGCGGCCATCGAGGCCGAACTCGCCGCCATCGGCGCCTGATCAACGACCCCATACCTGGCAAAGGAATTCGAATTCGATGACCACCCTGGAAATCAAGGACCTGCACGTCGAGGTCGCCAACCCCGACGAGTCCGGCGAGCCCATCAAGATCCTCAAGGGCGTGAACCTCACGGTGAAATCCGGTGAGACGCACGCCATCATGGGCCCGAACGGCTCCGGCAAGTCCACGCTGTCCTACGCGATCGCCGGTCACCCCAAGTACACGGTGACCTCCGGCTCGATCACGCTCGACGGCGAGGACGTGCTGGCGATGTCGGTGGACGAGCGCGCCCGGGCGGGCCTGTTCCTCGCCATGCAGTACCCGGTCGAGGTTCCCGGCGTCTCGATGTCGAACTTCCTGCGCACCGCCGCCACCGCCGTGCGCGGCGAGGCCCCCAAGCTGCGGCACTGGGTCAAGGAGGTGAAGGAGTCGATGAGCGAGCTGGAGATCGACGCCGCCTTCGCCGAGCGCAGCGTGAACGAGGGCTTCTCCGGCGGTGAGAAGAAGCGCCACGAGATCCTCCAGCTCGGCCTGCTCAAGCCGAAGATCGCCATCCTCGACGAGACCGACTCGGGCCTGGACGTGGACGCGTTGCGCATCGTCTCCGAGGGCGTCAACCGCTACAAGGACCGCGAGAACGGCGGCGTGCTGCTGATCACGCACTACACCCGCATCCTGCGCTACATCCAGCCGGAGTTCGTGCACGTCTTCGTCGGCGGACGGATCGTCGCCGAGGGCGGCCCGGAACTCGCCGAGGAACTCGACGCCAACGGCTACGTCCGCTTCACTCAGACCGCTATCGCTGGAGCCTGACATGACCGCTACGGTCCGCACCCTCGACGTCGCCCGTATCCGGGCCGACTTCCCGATCCTGAACCGCACGGTCCGGGACGGGAAACCGTTGGTGTACCTGGACTCCGGCGCGACCGCGCAGCGGCCGATCGAGGTGCTCGAAGCCGAGCGCGACTTCCTGATCACCAGCAACTCCGCGGTGCACCGCGGCGCGCACCAGCTGGCCGAGGAGGCGACCGACGCCTACGAGGGCGCGCGGGCCGACATCGCGCGGTTCGTCGGCGTCGACGCGGGCGAGATCGTCTTCACCAAGAACGCCACCGAGTCGCTGAACCTGGTGACCTACGCGTTCGCCGACGACCGGTTCCCGCACCACCTCCGCCCCGGCGACGAGATCGTCATCACCGAGCTGGAACACCACGCGAACCTGGTGCCATGGCAGGAACTGGCGCGCCGCACCGGCGCCACCCTGAAGTGGTACGGCGTGACCGACGACGGCCGGATCGACCTGGACTCGCTGGAACTGTCGCCTGCCACGAAGGTGGTCGCGTTCACCCACCAGTCCAACGTCACCGGCGCCGTCGCTCCCGTCGAGGAACTGGTCCGCCGGGCGAAGGCGGTGGGCGCGCTGGTCGTGCTCGACGCCTGCCAGTCGGTGCCGCACATGCCGGTCGACTTCCGCGCGCTCGGCGTCGATTTCGCCGCGTTCTCCGGGCACAAGATGCTCGGACCCTCCGGCGTCGGCGTGCTCTTCGGCCGCCGCTCGCTGCTGGAGGAGCTGCCGCCGTTCATCACCGGCGGGTCGATGATCGAGACGGTCTTCATGGACCACAGCACCTACGCCCCGCCGCCGCAGCGCTTCGAGGCCGGTGTGCCGATGACCTCCCAGGTGATCGGATTGGGCGCGGCCGTGCGGTATCTCGAGCAGATCGGCATGGACGCGGTCGCGGCGCACGAGCACACGCTGGTCGGCGCGGCGCTGGAAGGGCTGGCCGGGATCGACGGCGTGCGCGTCATCGGGCCCACCGAGAACATCGATCGCGGCGGCGCGGTGGCGTTCGTGGTGGACGGCATCCACGCCCACGACGTCGGGCAGATCCTGGACGACGAGGGCGTCGCCATCCGGGTGGGCCACCACTGCGCGTGGCCGCTGCACCGGCGTTTCGGCGTCGCCGCCACCGCGCGCGCGTCGTTCGCGGTCTACAACACTCTCGCCGAGGTGGACGCGCTGGTCGCCGCGGTGCGGAAGGCTCAGAGCTTCTTCGGAGTTGCATAAGTCATGCGCATGGAGCAGATGTACCAGGAAGTGATCCTGGACCACTACAAGCACCCGCACAATCGGGGCCTGCGCGAGCCGTTCGGGGCCGAGGTGCACCACGTGAACCCGACCTGCGGCGACGAGGTGACCCTGCGCGTGCAGCTCGACGGCAAGGGTGACGTCACCGACGTCTCCTACGACGGGCAGGGCTGCTCGATCAGCCAGGCCGCCACCTCGATCCTCACCGACCAGGTGATCGGGCTCCCGGTGCAGCAGGCGCTGAAGGTGGTCGACTCCTACAGCGAGATGATCTCCAGCCGCGGCACCATCGAGGGCGACGAGGACGTGATCGGCGACGGCATCGCTCTGGCGGGAGTGTCGAAGTACCCAGCGCGAGTGAAGTGCGCGCTGCTCGGGTGGATGGCGTTCAAGGACGCGGTCCTGCGGATCGGCCCCGAGCAGCCCGCGCCCGCCGCGGAAGAGAACTGAACCGTCCGAGGGAAACGGGAAAGCGTCATGACTGACACACCGACCACCGAGCAGGCCGAACCGGCCGCCGACGTGCCCGAGCTGTCCGCCGAGGACATCAAACTGCTCGAGGACATCGAAGAGGCGATGCGTGACGTCGTCGACCCGGAACTCGGCATCAACGTCGTCGATCTCGGCTTGGTCTACGGGTTGCGCGTCGAGGAGGACAATATCGCGGTCCTCGACATGACGCTGACCTCGGCGGCCTGCCCGCTGACCGACGTCATCGAGGACCAGTCCCGCAACGCGCTGGTGCGCAGCGGCCTGGTGGAGGACCTGAAGATCAACTGGGTCTGGATGCCGCCGTGGGGTCCGGACAAGATCACCGAGGACGGCCGCGAGCAGCTGCGCGCACTCGGCTTCACGGTGTGATCGCCGAAACGGAGAGCAGCCGCCGGTAGCGCCTGGAACAAGGTGCCCGGCGGCTGATTCGTTTCCGCCGCGGACATTCCCGGCAGTGCGGTCGGGCGACGGTCGATGACGCTTCTGCACCGCTCTGGTCCAGCCCTGGCGCGCACGGCCCATGCTCCGCGCTCGGCGAGGACGGATGCTCGACAGCGAACCGGCGCGCCGGATGTCGATGTGGCGCACCCGCCGATAGTGGGAAGTCCGCACTTCGACAAAGCGGCACGGCCGGACGATGATCTGAGCTTCGAATCGGTCGGAACGGGGAGGATCCTCAGATGTCGGTGCCGCACAAGGCTGCCATCGGGCTTGCGGCGGTCTCGGCCGCCGCTTGCGCGATTGTCGGCGCTCCCGCGGGTGAAGCGCGGGCGGCAACCTACTATGGCGCCCTGGCGCTTTCGTCCAGCACGGGCGTTGTCACTTCGGCGGTGGACTACACGAGCGCGGCCGCCGCCGACTCCGCGGCTCGCGCCCACTGCGGCGCTCCCGACTGCCGGACGGTCGTGCAGTTCTGGAACGCCTGCGGGTCGGTCGCGCGCGGCGCGGATGGCAAGCACGGATCGGCGTGGGGCGCCACTCGTGCCGAAGCCGAACGCCGGGCCATCGAAACCCTGGGCCCGAGCGCCCCGCCGTTCCCCGATCTCGGCAGCGCCATCCCCCGGCCGGGGCAGGTCCGGTTGACCGCCTGCACGTCGGGCGCCGGGTAGCTCAGCGCCGCAGTACTTTCCGGGCCAGCCAGTTGCCGAAGAACTGGATGCCCTGCACACCCGCGATGATGATCAGCGTCGCGACGAGCGTGACCTGCCAGTCGAAGCGCTGGTAGCCGTAGACGAGGGCGAAATCGCCGAGACCGCCGCCGCCGACGGTGCCCGCCATCGCGGACATGTCCACGATCGCGATCACCACGAAGGTGTAGCCGAGGATCAGCGGTCCGAGCGCCTCGGGGATCAGCAGCGTCAGGATGATGCGCAGCGGTCCCGCGCCCACCGCGCGGGCCGCCTCGATCACGCCGGGATCGACGGTGACCAGATTCTGTTCGACGATGCGCGCGATGCCGAACGACGCCGCGACGATCATCACGAACGCCGCCGCGTCGGTGCCGATCGTGGTGCCGACCACCTCCAGCGTCACCGGGCCGAGCGCGTTGGGACCGTCGTAGGTCCGGTCAGCGGACACCGACGCACTACCACCCCCTCGGCAGGCCAAACCACGGCCGGTCCCGGCGCGGCAGGGGCGGTTTCAGATGTCCCTGGGCGGGAATCGCGTCGGGGAGTCGACGCCGAGGAGGTATCCGTGCCGGATGGGAACACCGCGCGCCCGGAAAGGGTCGTGATCGTCGGTAGCGGGTTCGCGGGATTCACCTGCGCCCAGAAACTCTGCCGCATCGTGGCCAAGGCGAATCGGGACATCGAGATCGTGCTCGTCACGCCCAACGACTACATGCTCTACACGCCGCTGCTGCCGGACGTGGCCGGCGGCCTGATCGACCCTCGGTTCGTCGCCATCTCGCTGGCCGATTCGCTGCCGCGGGTCCGGTTGGTGGTCGCCAACGCCCGGTCGGTCGATCTGCGGAACAAGACGATCACCGTTTCCGGCGAGCATTACCCGCCACGGGAGCTGTCCTGGGATCGCCTGGTGCTCACCCCCGGATCGGTCACCCGGCTGTTCGACATACCGGGTCTGGCCGAGCACGCTCGGGGGCTCAAGACCGTCGCTGAGGCGCTCTACCTGCGCGAGCAGTTGTTGCGGCAGCTCGAACTCGCCGACGACGAGCAGGACCCCGAAGTACGCCGGGCACGCCGCACGGTGGTGGTCGTGGGGGCCTCCTACGCGGGGACCGAACTCGTCGCGCAATTGCGCGCCCTCGCCGACGCCTACGCCGCACGTCGCGGATTCGACCCCGCGGAAGTGCGTTTCCTCCTGCTCGACATGGCCCCGAGGGTGATGCCGGAGGTCGGGGAGCGGCTCAGCGACAAGGTGCTGAAGGTGCTGCGCAAACGCGGCATCGAGATCCGGCTGGAGACCTCGCTGACGAAACTCGACGAGAACTCGGTCGTGCTCACCGACGGCACGGTGGTGCCGACCCACACCGTCGCGTGGGTCACCGGTGTGACCGGCGCACCGGTGCTCGGCACGCTCGGCCTGCCGCTGGAGAAGGGCCGCCTGGTCGTCGACGCGAAACTGACCGTGCCCGGCCATCCGGACGTCTTCGCGGGCGGTGACGCGGCCGCGGTGCCCGACCTCACCAAGCCGGGCCGGATCACCCCGCCGACGGCGCAGCACGCCGGGCGGCAGGGCAAGACGCTCGCCAGGAACGTCGCGGCCAGCCTCGGCATCGGCACGGCCGCCGACTACAAGCACCGCGACCTGGGGCTGGTCGTCGACCTCGGGCCGCGCTTCGCGGTCGCCAACCCGATGGGCATCCGCCTGTCCGGCCTGCCGGCCAAGGCGGTGACGCGCGCCTATCACACCTTCGCCGTGCCGAGGGCGGTGAACCGCTGGGCGATCACGGTCTCCTACCTGACCATCGCGGTGACGCCACGGCCGCTCGCGCTACTCGGACTCGTCAGCGGCGAGGAAGCCAGCTTCGGCTCCAGCGAGGGCATTCCCGCGCAGCCGGGGTGAGCGGAGCACCCGCGCCGGACGAGCCCTCGTGGCAGCGAGACGGCAGCTCTCCCGCCGAACCTGTGCGCAGGGGTAGCGGCAGCGGAGATGATGCGTGGGTGGACGAGATGACGTATCGGCGCTCACGAGTCGGATTGCACGCGGTCGCCGAGTTGTTGATCGCCGGGCCGCAGTACCGGGAGTTCGGCACCATTCGGTTGGGAGTCGTGCCGCGAGGTTTCGGCGGCGTGCGGTGGCCGGTGTCGGTTGCCGGGGACGAGCTGGTCTGGCCGGCAGGGCGGGCCCGGCTGGCGGGGACCTATCGGGAGCTCGCCGCGGCCGCAGGCTTCGAACCGGTGGCGCCGGAGGGCGTCTACTCCGCCACCACCGGCGTGGATCCCGACGCGGCGATCGAAGTGGACCCGTCGGCGGCCGGGTTGATCGAAGACTGGTTCGCTCTCGGGGACAAGGCGTTACGCTGCCTGGCGTCCGATACGACGCCCGTGCTGTGGCCGGAACATTTCGATCTGGCGAGCACCGTCGATGAGGTGAACTACGGGGTCTCGCCCGGGGACGACGCCCACCCCGGGCCCTACGCCTACATCGGGCCGTGGCGTCCGCGCGGCGGCGACTTCTGGAACGCGCCGTTCGGCGCGCTCCGGCCCCGCACCGCCGTGCACACCGTCGCGGCCCTGCTGGAGTTCTTCGAAGAGGGCAGGCGGCGCGCGGCGCGGGACTGACGTCGTCGGCTCGCGTAGAGGACGATCAGGCGCCCTTGCGAGCCGGAGCCTTCTTGGCCGCCTTCTTCGCCGGTGTCTTCTTCGCCGCGCTCTTGGACGCGCCGGACTTCGCCGCGCTGCTCTTGGCGGCGCCGCTCTTGCCGCCTGCGCTCTTGGCGGCGGCCTTCTTCGCGGTCTTCTTCGGCTCGCCCCCGTCGCCGCCCGCCGTCCTGCGACCACTGGCCTCCAGGCTGCGTTGCAGTGCGGCGACCAGATCGACCACCTCGGCATCCATCCCGCTCGGGGCGAGTTCCGGCTGCTCGGGCACTTTGCCGGTGCCGCTGGCGATCGCCTCGTCGAGCACGCGTTTCAATTCGATCTGGTACTCGTCGGTGAACTGCTCCGGATCGAAGTCGTCGGACATGGCCTCGACGAGCGTCTCGGCCATCTTGATCTCCTGCGGCCGGGGCTCGGCGACACCGTCGAGGGATTCGAAGTCCACCGAGCGCACTTCGTCCGGCCACAGCAGCGTCTGGACCACCAGAATGCCCTCGCGCACGCGCAGGGCGGCCAGCCGGGTCTTCTGCCGCAGCGTGAAGTACACCAGGGCGGTGCGTTCGATCTTCTCCAGCGTCCGGGCCAGCAGGACGTAGGCCTTCGGCGTGCTGGAGTCCGGCTCCAGGTAGTAGCTCTTCTCGAACAGGATCGGATCGATCTGCTCCGACGGCACGAACTGCAGCACCGGGATCTCGTGTTTCTCCGCTACGGGCAGTTTCGCGAAGTCCTCGTCGCTGAGGATCACCTTGTCGCCGTCGGGCGACTCGTAGGCTTTGTCGATCTCGGTGAACTGGACCGATTCGCCGCACACGGTGCAGACGCGGTCGTATTTGATCCGTCCTCCATCCTTGGCGTGCACCTGATGGAACCGGATGTCGTGGTCCTCGGTGGCGGTGTACACCTTCACCGGAACGTTCACCAGCCCGAATGCGATCGAGCCCTTCCAGATCGATCTCATGCTCCCATCATGGCCGAAGCCCGCCGACCTCGCGAGGGAACCGCGACTCCGAGTGTCGCGGCCGCGACACGGCGGCGCAGCGGTCCGGGCAGCGCGGCGAACAGTGCGCTCATCGCCCTCACCGTGCCCGCCAGGTCGGTGCGGCCGGACAGATACGCGCGTTGCGCGTCCGGGGACAGCCCGAAGAACGTGTCGAAGAACAGCGGGAGATCGCCCGGCGGCAACGCCAGCAGCGCGCGCAGCCCGGCGCCGCGCAACCGGTGGACGACGCGTGCCGTGGCGGGCCATACGTCCCGGCCCGCGGCGACCGCGTCGGCGGCGGCCAGCGCGGAGCCGACGCTGTACCCGGTCGCCGGATGCAGGAACCCGCCCGCCGCACCGAACCTGCGCGACCCGGGACGGCCGCCCTGGACCGGGAAACGAACGTGCTCCACGGGCTCGTCTCCGGTGAGCCGGACGTCTCTGGCGCGCAGCCGTGCCAGCAAGCGGGTGCGCAGTTGCGCACCCGTCAGGGCTGGGCGGCCCGCCAAGCAGGTCTCCTCGAGCAGCATCCGCTCGTCGTCCAGCGGAACGGCGTAGAGGAACGAGGGCGGGTCGCCGGGGTCGGCGCCGTTGTCCGGACGCCAGTCCATGAACAGCGGGTCGAGCCCGGCGCAGCGGCCCACGTCCACGACGAGGCCGTATGCGGTCTGCTCGGCACGGGCGGGTGAGCGGGCGAGTCCACGCGCGTCGACCACCCGGGCGGCTGTGATCGTCGCGCCGGACGCCGAGGTCACCTGGCGGGGGCCGACCCGGACCACGCGATCGGACACCACGTTCGCGTCGCCCAGGTGCAGCGCGGACTGCAATCCTGCGGTGTCGAGCACGACGTACGGGCGGTCCACCCGGTGGGCGCGCGTTCCCCAGGCCATCGGCCGGGCCACCGTCGCCGCGACGACCTGAGGCGACAGCCAACCCGGCAGTTCGTCGGCCCACATCCCGTAGGTGGCCGTCCACCGGCGCTCCGGCGCGGGATCGATCGCGGTGACCGTGAGCCCGCGCAGCCCGGCGCGGTGGGCGAGGGCGCGTCCGGCCGGGCCGAGACCGCAGACGACCAGGTCCGGCTTCACGCCGCGCTCGTCCGGAGCCGCGGGAGTGCGTTGCGATGCATGGGTCGAGCCTCTCATCCGTTCGCTGGATCGTCGCGCAGCCGTGGCGTCGACTACGTTCCCGCTCGGAGGACCGGCCGGTTCCTCGCCTTCCCACGCCGGGGAGCGGAGTCGCTCGCAGGCCGGTGACCCGACTCGGCGCACCGACGGAATGTGTTCGGGCTCACCGGAGTTTGTCCCGCGTTGCTAGGATGCCGTGGCGCTGGCGCACGCATCCGGCTCCGGTGCCGAGTGTCAGGTGTCGGCGCACCGGCGCGCCGCGGATGGCGCGCCGGGCAGGTTGCCGACCGGCGACCGCTGGAGCAGAGCGCGAAAGCGGTACGACCGGAACGAGTTAGGGGTAGACGCAGTGTTCGAACTGACCAGGCGGCGCAGCCGGTGGATCCTGGCCGTGTTCGCGGTGCTCGCGCTGGCGATGGGCACACTGAGCGCGACGCTGTTCGACAAAGTGCAGGGCGGTGGGTACATCGACCCCGACAGCGAATCGAGCCGGGCGACCGAGGTGCTGCGCGACACCTTCGGCCAGGCCACCCCGAACTTCGTGCTGCTGGTGCAGACCCGCCGGTCGGTGGACGACGACGCCGCGGCCACCGCGGCGACGAATCTGGTCACCGAGCTGAAGTCGGAATCCGGCGTCGCGGGCGTGACCTCGTACTGGACCGACAAATCGCCCGCGCTGCGCAGCACCGACGGGACCAAGGGCCTGATCGTCGCGAGCATCCTCGGCGAGGAGGCGGAGGTCGACAAGCGGGTCGGCGATCTGGCCGACCGATTCGGCGGCGCCCACGGCCCGCTGGAGGTGCGGGTCGGCGGCTACGCGATGCTGCTGCACGAAACCGTGCAGCAGAGCGAGAAGGACGTCGTGTTGGGCGAGTCCATCGCGTTCCCGATCACGCTGATCGCGCTGCTGCTGGTGTTCGGCGGTCTGGTCGCGGCCAGCCTGCCGCTGGTGGTCGCCATGATCACGGTGATGATCACCATGGGCGCGCTGTGGCTGATCGCGAGCGTCACCGACCTGGCGGCCACCGCGACCAACGTCGCCACCCTGCTCGGCCTCGGCCTGGCGATCGACTACAGCCTGCTCATCATCAGCCGCTACCGTGACGAACTGGTCGCCGGACAGCAGCCCGCCGCCGCGGTGTCCGCGACCATGCGCTCGGCCGGCCGGACCGTCCTGTTCTCCGCCGTCACCGTCGCTGTCGCGCTGTCCGGCCTGCTGTTCTTCCCGCTGTTGGCCGTGCGGTCGATGGGATACGCCGGTCTGGCCGTCGCGGTGATCGCCGCGACGGTGTCGCTGACCGTGCTGCCCGCGATCCTGTTCCTGCTCGGCACCAAGATCGACAACGGTCAGCTGTGGTGGTTCCTGCGCGCGGCCCGTCCCGCGCCGGGCGAGGGCGCTTGGCACCGCTTGGCGCGGTTCGTGATGATGCGGCCGGTGCCGATCGGCTTGGCGGTGACCGTCCTGCTGCTCGTGCTCGGCGCGCCGTTCCTCGGTGTGAAACTCGGCTTCCCCGACGAGCGGTCGTTGCCGGAGTCGATGAACAACCGGCAGGTCACCGAGACCATCCAGCGCGACTTCGCCGCCACCGAACAGAACGGGCTGTTCGTGGTGCTGCCCGAAAGCGCCTACAGCGCGGCCGGATTGGACGCCTACGCCAGGGAACTGTCGGAGATCGATGACGTCCGCCGGGTCGACACCGCCACCGGCAGCTACAGCCACGGCGGCCTGCTCGCCCCGCCCACCGCGGCCGATGACCGCTTCCGCGCCGCGAACGCCGCCTACCTGACGGTCGTCCCCGACAGCACCGATCCCACCGTGCTCGACCGCATCGCCGCCGACGTGCGTGCGGCGCCCGCCGCCTCGCCGGTGCTGGTCGGCGGCGTTGCGGCGGCCAACGCGGACGCGATCGGCTCGGTGGTCTCGGCGCTGCCCTACGCGCTGGCCTTCGTCGTGCTGATCATGGTGGTGGTGCTGTTCCTGCTCACCGGGAGCGTCGTGCTGCCGCTGCTGGCCGTCGTGCTCAGCTTCCTGAGCCTCACCGCGACCTTCGGCGCGCTGGTGTGGATCTTCCAGGACGGGCACCTGTCCGGGCTGCTCGGCTTCACCGTCACCGGCGACCTGCCGCCGACCGTCCCGGTCATGCTGTTCGGCGTCGCGTTCGGTCTCGCCATGGACTACCAGGTGTTCCTGCTGGCCCGCATCCGCGAGGAGTACCGGCGCACCAGGTCGAACGCGCTGGCCGTCACCTCCGGGCTGGAGCGGATCGGCCGGATCGTCACCGCCGCCGCGGTCCTGATCTCACTGGTCTTCCTCGGCTTCCTCGCCTCCGACATCACCTTCATGAAGGCGTTCGGCATCGGGCTTCCGCTCGCCGTGCTGGTGGACGCGACCCTGGTGCGCGGCTTCCTGCTGCCCGCCGCGATGGAGTTGCTCGGTCACTGGAACTGGTACGCGCCCGGACCGCTGCGCAGGCTGCACGAGCGGTTCGGGATCGAAGAGGCTCCTTCCGCCCCGACGGCCGCCGGGCGCGAGGACTGGCTTCAGCCGGTCCGGCTCTGATTCCGGAGCGCCCGAACAGGCCCGATCGGGTAGGGTCGCTCGGGCGGCTTCGGGGAGGCCCACACGGGTGGGACGGCCGCGGGCAGAGTGGGAGGGCGATCGCGATGACCTATCCGTCCGGCTCCGGATTCGGCGGTGGCCCATCGAATCACGGGAAACCGGAGGAGGCTCGGTACGCGCCGGACTGGGGAACGATGTCCCCGCCGAGCGCGTATCCGATCCAGGCGTGGGAGGCGCCGCCGCTGCCGCCCCCGTCGCCCAAGTCCCGCGCCGGGGTGATCGTCGCGCTGGTGTCAGGCGTCGTCGCCGTGCTGGTCGCGGTCGGTATCGGCGTGGCGCTGTCGCCCCGCGAGCAGGGGCACGCGCAAGCCGCGATCACGTCGGCCGAAGCGACCACTCGCGCCGGCGGCGCTACCGGCACGCGACCCGCGAGCCCTTCGTCGCGTGGTGCGCGCCCCTCGCCGGGCAGGCTGAGTTACACCGAATACGCCAAGGACTGGGACTTCCGGTTCGATCGCGTCGAACTGCACGCCGAGTGGGTCGACGGCCGCGATCACGCCGACTGCCATCCCATCGAGGCGGCGGGCAAACTCACCGATCTCGGCTGTGTCTACGCGGCGGAGCTGGTGTATCGCGCCGAGGGCGGCGCCCTCATGCTCACCCAGTTCGTGCTCGGCATGGCCGACGAGGGCCGGGCCGCCGCGGCGAAGGACCGGTTCACCGACGCGGACCTGAGGCTGCGCCCCGGTAGCTATATCAAGGGCTACGCCACCGGCAAGTGGAAGGACGGCGACGAGAAGGAATTCGTGGTGGTGACGCTGGCGACGGCCACCGGAGCGCTCGATGCCGCGACCGTCGAGAAGTACCTGCGCTATCGGCACGCCGACACGCTCGGGGCACTGGCGTTCCGCTAGCGCAGGCGTCCGGCGTGCGCGCTCAGATCCCGCCGGTGGAGAGCAGCCCGCCGTCCACCCGGACCGTCTCGCCGGTGATCCACGCCGCCTCGTCGGAGACCAGGAATCCGATCAGGCGCGCCACGTCCTCCGGGCTGCCGAGCCGCTTCATCGGGTACACGCTCGCGGCGCGCTCCTCGTCGGCCGAGTACAGCGCGTCAGCGAATTTCGTCTTGATCACGCCGGGCGCCACCGCGTTCACCCTGATCTTCGGGCCGAGCTGCCAGGCGAGCTCACCGGTGAGATGGATCAGCGCGGACTTGGACGCGCCGTAGGCGGCGATCACGCCCGTCGAGCGGATGCCTGCGACGCTGGCCACGTTGACCACGGCGCCGCCGTGGTCGCGCATCCACGCCTTGTACGCCTCCTGGATGTAGCCGAGAGCCGCGACCACGTTCACGTCGAAGATCTTGCGCACGGCGTCGAGGTCGGCCTCCATCAGGGAACCGAAGACCGGGTTGATGCCGGTGTTGTTGATCAGCACGTCCAGCGAACCGAACTCCGCGACCGCGCGCTGGACGGCGGCGGCCCGATCCTCGGGGACGCCCGAGTTGCCCGCCAAGGCGACGACCTGCCCCTGGTGGCCCAGCTCGCGCAGCTCCGCGGCGGCTTCCTCCAGCGGATCCTTCTTCCGCGCGGTGATCAGCACGTTCGCGCCGCGGCCGAGCAACTCCGCCGCGACCGCCTTGCCGATGCCACGGCTGGCCCCCGTGACCAGTGCGCTCTTGCCCAATAGATCGGTACTCATGGCATCGCACGGTAACGTAGGCGATCGCGGCGGCCGTTATCGCCGTCACATGCGGGTGCTGATATGCGGGCGCTGTCGCCGTCCCGGGTAAAATCGGTGGTTCTCGTGCGCGTCGGCTCGCACAATCGAGCACGCGTCCAGCACCACGATCCCCCGAGGAGAAGTTTGTGATCACCGCGACCGACCTGGAGGTCCGGGCCGGAGTCCGCACCCTGCTGTCCGCTCCCGGGCCGGCGCTGCGGGTGCAGGCGGGCGACCGGATCGGGTTGGTCGGGCGCAACGGCGCGGGGAAGACCACCACGTTGCGCATCCTGGCCGGCGAGGGCGAGCCGTACGCGGGCAAGATTCTGCGCTCCAGCGACATCGGCTATCTGCCGCAGGACCCGCGCGAGGGCAACCTGGACGTGCTGGCTCGCGACCGGGTGTTGTCCGCGCGTGGCCTGGACACGCTGATCCGGGAGATGGAGAAGCAACAGGCCCTGATGGCCGAGGTCGCCGACGACAAGGAGCGCGAGAAGGCGGTGCGCAAGTACGGCCGCCTCGAGGAACGTTTCTCCGCGCTGGGCGGCTACGTCGCCGAGAGCGAGGCCGCGCGCATCTGCCACAGCCTCGGTCTGCCCGACCGGGTGCTCGGCCAGCCGCTGCGCACCCTCTCCGGTGGTCAGCGGCGCCGAATCGAATTGGCGCGCATCCTGTTCGCCGCTTCCGACGGAAGCGGCGGCCGCTCCGACACCATCTTGCTGCTCGACGAACCGACCAACCACCTCGACGCCGACTCGATCACCTGGCTGCGTGGTTTCCTGCAGAACCACGACGGCGGCCTGATCGTCATCAGTCACGACGTGGATCTGCTCGCCGACGTGGTGAACAAGGTGTGGTTCCTGGACGCGGTGCGTGGCGAGGCCGACGTCTACAACATGGGGTGGAAGAAGTACCTGGACGCGCGCGCCACCGATGAGCAGCGCAGGCGAAGGGAACGCGCGAACGCCGAGAAGAAGGCGAGCGCGCTGCGCGCCCAGGCGGCCAAGCTCGGCGCCAAGGCCACGAAAGCCACTGCGGCACAGAACATGGCCAAGCGCGCCGATCGCCTGCTGGCCGAACTCGATGACGTGCGCGTCGCCGACAAGGTCGCCAGGATCAAGTTCCCCGAGCCCGCGGCCTGCGGTAAGACGCCGCTGATGGCGGAGAACCTGACCAAGGTCTACGGCTCGCTGGAGATCTTCACCGGCGTCGACCTCGCGATCGACCGCGGTAGCCGGGTGGTGGTGCTCGGGCTCAACGGCGCGGGCAAGACGACGCTGCTGCGGCTGCTGGCCGGAGTCGAGCAGCCGACGGCGGGCGGTCTGGTGCCAGGGCACGGTCTGAAGATCGGTTACTTCGCCCAGGAGCACGACACTCTCGACGACAACGCCACCGTGTGGGAGAACATCCGCCACGCCGCGCCGGACGCGGGTGAGCAGGATCTGCGCGGCCTGCTCGGCGCGTTCATGTTCTCCGGTCCGCAGCTCGACCAGCCCGCGGGAACGCTGTCGGGCGGTGAGAAGACCCGGCTCGCGCTGGCCGGACTGGTCTCCTCGGCGGCGAACGTGTTGCTGCTGGACGAGCCGACGAACAATCTCGACCCGGTGTCGCGGGAACAGGTGCTCGACGCCTTGCGCACCTATGCGGGCGCGGTGGTGCTGGTGACGCACGATCCGGGCGCAGCGGAGGCGTTGTCTCCGGAACGCGTGATCCTGCTCCCGGACGGGACGGAAGACCATTGGTCGGCCGAATACCTGGAACTTATTCAGCTCGCGTGAGATTCATCACAGGTACCCGTTGATCACGGCCTGCTGAGTGCTTAGCCTGGAAAGACGCTGCTCGGCGACTCGGAGGAAGCCATGAGCGACAGGCCACAGAGCAAGGCCCCATTGGGTAAGGGCACACGCGTCACCGGGAAGTCACGCGATCGCCTACAAACCCAGCTGAAGAAGCAGTACGAGGCGGGTGCGAGCATCCGGTCACTGGCGCGGTCCACCGGCCGCTCCTACGGCTTCATCCACAACGTGCTGGTGGAGTCGCATGTGCAGCTCCGCAGCCGCGGCGGAGCCAATCGCCGCAAGAGCCAATAGCGCCGTAACGGCGTGACCCGACGCCGGGCGGCTACGCGGCCGCCCGGGCGAGCGCTCGACCGGATCGACGTCGACGCCGTGAACCGGACACCTACCTCGCCGAGCCGCACGGCGGCGTCGATGCCCGGCTTGCCGGGCGCACGTCCACCGGCCGATCGAGCCGCGCCGCAAGGCAATCCGGGCGCCTGGCTCCGCTGGTCGTCGCGCCGAACCGGGTGCTGTCGGGCCGGACGGATCGGCGCGCACTTGCCCGCCGAGGTCGCGATGCTCTCGGCGAACTCGTGGGTCTTCGCAGGCGGTGAAACCCCTCCGCCGACGGAGATTCGGCGGCTGCTGTCCCGGTGCGGCTGGGTGCGCGGACCACCACTGTGCGCCGCGGCGTGGCGTTCCGGCGGCCGGGCTCAGTAGCCCTCGACCGTGCCGTCGCCGTCCACCAGCAGGTTGGCCAAGCTGCGAAAGATCGGCAGCCCGGTCTTGATCTCCAAGTAGGCGAACTGCCCCTGCGGGTTGACCTCGAGGAAGTAGTACTCGCCGTCGCGGCCGAGCCGAATGTCGAGCACGCCGAAGGACAATCCGAGCGCGCCCATCAGCGTGGCCAGTGACTTGCTCACCGAGGCGGGCAGATGATCGTGGACGAAATCGACCGACGTGTCCAGGCGGGAGTCGACCTTGCCGACGCCCGCCTGCGAGTCGATGCGCACGGTCCATTCGACGCCGTCCACCCACACCACGCGCAGATCGCAGGTGGCGTCGACGTAATCCTGGAAGGTGGTCGGCGCCGAACGTATCGCGGCCAGCCTGCCGAAATCGTCCCTGGAGATGATCCTGGTCTCGGCGAACTCCGCCCTGCTGGTGCCGGTGCGCTTGTAAACCACCGGGCCCGGCCGGGATTCGACGAAGCTGCGCGCCTCGTCCGGATCGTTGGTGATCAACGTCTCCGGCACCGCGAACCCGGCGCGCAGCGCCGTCTCCAGCTGGACGATCTTGCGTGCCGCGGTGCGGTCGGCGCCCGGGTCGTTGACCCAGAAGGCGGGGATGGACCACAGCATTCCTTGGATGAATCCGTCGCACTCGGCCTGGCGAAAATCGTTGTCCGAGGCACGGACACCCGCGGGCACCTGCGCGTGGTGCGGGCGCCGCCACCAGACCGACCGCACGTCGTCGAGGCCGATCAGGTGCGACAGGGAACGCGCGGTGCCGAGCCGGTCCAGCCGGAAGCTGCCGGACTCCCGGGGGAAGTCGCGCAGGTCGAGGTGGATCGGGGCGAGCCCGTGGTGTTCTCGCAGCGTCGCCGCCATCGCGGTGGCGTGTAGATCATCGGATTCGGACACGATCAGGACCGAACCGCGTAGGCGTGCGGCCATCCGCCTGCCGCTCAGTCGAGGCTGTCGCAGTTGGTGCCGTCGTCGCTGCCGTTCATCGACTTGGTCTGGCAGTAGGTGAACGTCGCTCCGCCCGCACCCGGGCAGTCGACGAGTTGCAGCCGGTCGGCCCAGGTTTCGGTGAGCTGACGCAACTGCTCGTCGCCGAGCGCCTCCGACGGCGACTCCGGAATGGTCATCGGCCGATCGACCAGGTCGATCCGCAGCCTGCGAGTGAAATCGGCGGTGGCGCCCGCGCGAATGTCCACCAGTACCGGACGCCCGTCCTGCTCGGCGTGCGGCGCGGCGGAATCGACCACGCGCAGCACATCGGACCGACTGAAGGTCCACGTTCCCTCGGCGACGCGCACGCTGATCTGCCGGTCCGATTCCGCGACCAGGAGGCCCTGGAGCGGAGGAACGCGGTCGGCTTTCGGCGTCGTCCCGGGAAGGTGGATTGCGTCGGTCATAGCCGTTTCTCCGATCTGCTCACGATTTGCCACGACCCCCAAGCGTGTGAGCGATCATATCGCGATATGTGGTGTGATCGGCTCGGATCGCGATATTTTGCGGCTCGTGGCAAACGGAATTCCGATCTATACCGGCCAGCTGTCGAAAGTTTTCCGGTAGCCTGGAAATACTTACGGAGCAAGCGCGAAGCTGATCTCCGGCAATGCGTGGACGCTGCTCATAGCCCGGTATTGGCGGCTGTGCATCTGTGCTTTCGTCCTGCTCGGCGCACCCGGCGTGGGGTGGCCGCATGCGCCCGGCCGCCCGATGTCGTGCCCGGCTCGCGCGAAATCGCCTGCGGGCGAGCCGGATCCGAATCGCGCGCCGACTTCAGTTCCGGTTCGCGTTGCGCTCGGCCCACCACGCGGGGGCGTCCACGAAGTGATTGTCGAACTCGTCCTGCGCGGCGGCGAGATCGGTCATCGGGGATTCGCCCGCGGCGATTCGTTCCAGCAGCCGGAAGTACTCGAAGCGCTGTACGCCCGGGGTGAGCGCGATGAGGATTCGCGCCGTGCTGTCGGGTGCGGCGCCGAAGGCGTGCGGCATGAATTTCGGTACCACGATCGAACCGCCCGCGCCGACGGTGACGATGCGGTCGCCCGCGAGCAGTTGCAGTTCGCCTTCCGCGACATAGAACAACTCGTCGGACAGCGTGTGGTAGTGCGGCGCCGCGCCGTCCGCTCCGCGATCCATCGCGACCTCGAGCGTGCTCAGCCCACCGCCCGCCTCCTCGGCGTCGATCAGCAGGCGCATGGTGACCGAGGTGGTGCGCAGCGTCTCCGCGTCCTGTGGCTGACGGATCGCGACGTCCTTACGCGCTGCGGGGATGGTCATCGGAGCCTCCAATTGATTCGGTGATTGATAATTCGCTGCCAAACTATATCCTGACGAATAAGATCCTGTCCATGACCGAGCGGAAAACGGACGCCGTAGACGCGATCGTGGCGCAGTGGAAGCGGGAACGACCCGACCTCGATCTCGAGGCGATGGCCGTGGCCGGACGGCTGGGCAGGCTGTTGCTGGTGGCCCAGCGGGAGATCGAGGCGGTGTTCGGCAAGCACGGCTTGCAGCGCGGCGAGTTCGACGTGCTTGCCGCGCTACGGCGTTCGGGCGCGCCGTTCGAACTGAATCCGTCGGTGCTCGCCGACACGCTGATGTTGTCGAGGGCGGGCATGACCGGACGGCTGGACCGGCTGGAGTCCGCGGGGCTGGTACGGCGCGTCGCGGACGCGCGGGACCGCAGGGCGGTGCGCGTCGGGCTCACCGACGCGGGGCGGGAACTGGTCGACACCGTGGTCACCGAGCACACCGCCAACGAGACGCGGATGCTGTCGGTGCTCACCGCGGGGGAACGGCAGGAACTGGACCGGCTCGCGCGCATCCTGCTCAGCAGCATGGAGCCGGACGCGTAGCCGCGGTAGCTCACGCACCCTTCGGGTCGCCGAATCGCGCTCTACATGCGAGAACTCGTGCCGCGATGAGGTAGCCCGATACTCGTGCCGAGACGGCGTCCCTGCTCTACCTTGAGATTCCGCGCCGAAGGGGTCGGTGCGGTGGGCAAGGAGGCCACGATGATCGACATCATCACTCTCCGCGGCACCGGGGAGCCGCGCAACTCCGACGGAACGCCCGCGGGCATGCTGCACGACGTCGCGAAACTACTCGACACCGGCAAGTTCAGTTGCTTCGAACCGGATTGGCCCGCTTCCGTCGGCCCCGTGCCCGAGGTCTGGGGTTCTTCGCTGGAGACCTCGGTGCGGCTCGGCGTCGCCGCCGGAGTGCGGGCGATCCAGGACTCGCCGAATGTCTGCGGCTTGCTGAGCTATTCGCTCGGCGGCATCTGCGCCAGCCGGATCCTGGAGGGCGTCCGGTCGGGAAAGTACAAGAACACCGACGGCTCGCCGCTGGAGATCGCCTTCGTGGTGAACATCGCCAATCCGTTGCGCCGGGCCGGGCAGTCGGTCGCGAACCTCTGCCCGCCGAACACCTTCGGCCTGCACGGGCAGCGGGGAGCGTGGCCCGCCTCGGTCGACGTCCGCGAGTACGCCAACCCCGGCGACATCATCACCGCGTCGCCTGCGGATTCGCCGTTGCGCATCATCGACGTGGGCATCTCGCCGTTCTCCTTCGTGGAAGGCGCCCGGATCGGCAACGTCGCGCCGCTGATCTTCGCCGAACTGCTCGAGATCCTGCTGCGCGACCCGATCGCGAACCTCGGGCGCTACACGACCGCCGTGCGCGGTGTCGTCGGCTATCTGACGCCGTGGCCCGACGGACAGCACGTGCTCTATTCCGGGCACAACATGCCGGGCACGAACGTCCTGTGGACCACCCACGCCGCGGAGTACCTCAACGCGACGTACTAGCCGGACCAGTCGTCACTGCTTGCGGCGGACGGAGGCTTCGACCAGATCCAGGACGGCGGAGAGGTTCTCGTTGGTGTGACCGGAGGCGATGCGGGCGATCAACCCGTCGAGCACGAGGTCGAGGTAACCGAGCAGCACGTCGGTGGGCACGTCGTCGCGCAGCGCGCCCGCGGCCTTCCGCCGTTCCAGGCGGGCCAGGGTCGCCGCGGTGAGTTCGGCCGAACGCTGGGTCCATCCGGCCCGGAACTCGGGATCGGTGCGCAGCCGCCGCGCGATCTCCAAACGCGTTCCGAGCCAGTTGAACTGCTCGGGGTGGGCGAGCATGTCGCGCATCACCTGCACGATGCCCTGGTTGGCCGCCACGTCGGCCATGCGCTCGGCGTCCTCCTGGGCGAGGGCGAAGAACAGCGCGTCCTTGTCCCGGAAGTGGTGGAAGATGGCGCCCCTGGACAGCCCGATCTCCTCCTCGAGCCGGCGCACGGTGGCGCCGTCGTAGCCGTACTCGGCGAAGCAGCGGCGCGCTCCGTCGAGGATCTGGCTGCGCCTGGCGGCGAGGTGATCGTCACTGACCTTGGGCACGGAATCCTCCAGCGGGGAAACACGGACCCCCGCATCGGCGGTCCACCGATGCGGGGGTTCTCACAGTACGAGCGAGGCGAGCGTGATCCGAGCGACGCGACAACGGATCCGGAGCACTGGCGCTCATGGAGCCGTCGTCGCTTGCGCGATCGCAACTCTTCGCCGGGAGCGAGTCTTACGAACACGCGCCGTCGAAGCGGAGCTATCAGGCCCGGATCATGTTGCGCAGCACGTACTGCAGGATGCCGCCGTTGCGGTAGTAGTCGGCCTCACCGGGGGTGTCGATGCGAACCACCGCGTCGAAGGTGATCTTGTCACCGTTCTCCTTGGTGGCGGTGACCTTCAGGGTCTTCGGGGTGACACCCTCGTTCAGCTGGGTGATGCCCTCGATGTCGAAGGTCTCGGTGCCGTCCAGCTTCAGCGACGCGGCCGACTCGCCGGCCGGGAACTGCAGCGGGATGACGCCCATACCGATGAGGTTGGAGCGGTGGATGCGCTCGAACGACTCGGTGATGACCGCCTTCACGCCCAGCAGGCTGGTGCCCTTGGCGGCCCAGTCGCGCGAAGAGCCCGAACCGTACTCCTTGCCGCCGAGCACGACCAGCGGGATGCCCGCGGCCTGGTAGTTCTGCGAGGCGTCGTAGATGAACGCCTGCGGACCACCGGGCTGGGTGAAGTCGCGGGTGTAACCGCCGGAGACGTCGTCGAGCAGCTGGTTGCGCAGCCGGATGTTGGCGAAGGTGCCGCGGATCATCACCTCGTGGTTGCCGCGACGCGAGCCGTAGGAGTTGTAGTCCTTGCGCTCGACGCCGTTGGCCTCCAGGTACTGCGCGGCCGGGGTGCCCGGCTTGATGTTGCCCGCAGGGGAGATGTGGTCGGTGGTGACCGAGTCGCCCAGCAGCGCGAGCACCCTGGCGCCCTTGATGTCGGTGACCGGCTCCGGCGTCTGCGGCATGCCCTCGAAGTACGGGGGCTTACGCACGTAGGTCGACTCGGCGTCCCACTCGAAGGTCTTGCCCTCCGGCGTGGGCAGGCTGCGCCAGCGCTCGTCGCCCCGGAACACGTCCTTGTAGTCCTCGAGGAACATGTCGCGGCTGATGACCCGGTCGATGGTGTCCTGGATCTCCTGCGGCGAGGGCCAGATGTCCTTCAGGAAGACGTCGTTGCCCTCGGTGTCCTTGCCGAGCGGGTCGTTCTCGAAGTCGAAGTCCATGGTTCCCGCGAGCGCGTACGCGATGACCAGCGGCGGGGAGGCCAGGTAGTTCATCTTCACGTCGGGGGAGATGCGGCCTTCGAAGTTACGGTTGCCCGACAGCACCGCGGTGACGGTGAGGTCGTTGTCGTTGACCGCTTTGGAGATCTCCTCCGGCAGCGGGCCGGTGTTGCCGATGCAGGTGGCGCAACCGAACGCGACCAGGTTGAAGCCCAGCTTGTCCAGGTACGGCCACAGGCCGGCCTTCTCGTAGTAACCGTTGACGACCTGCGAGCCCGGGGCCATGGAGGTCTTGACCCACGGCTTGCGGGTGAGGCCCTTCTCCACCGCGTTGCGCGCCAGCAGGGCGGCGCCCAGCATGACCGACGGGTTGGAGGTGTTGGTGCAGGAGGTGATCGAGGCGACCACGACGGCGCCGTGGTCGAGCACGAAGTCGCCGTACTCCTCGCTGCGCACCCGCACCGGCTTGGACGGACGGCCCTCGGCGCCGTTGGCGGCCGACGCAACCGACTCGGCGCCGTCGTCGGCGAAGGACAGCACGGCCGGGTCGCTGGCCGGGAAGGACTCCTCGACGGCCTCGTCCAGCTTGCTGTGCGGGGTGTCGGCGGCGGGGCCGCTCTCCGCGTCGTTGGTGTAGTTGTGGATGTCCTTGCGGAACGCGATCTTCGACTCCGACAACAGGATTCGGTCCTGCGGGCGCTTCGGGCCCGCGATGGACGGCACCACGGTGCTCAGATCCAGCTCGAGGTACTCGGAGTAGGCGGGCTCGGTGTCGGGGTCGTGCCAGAGGCCCTGCTCCTTGGCGTACGCCTCGACCAGCGCGACCTGCTCGTCGGAGCGGCCGGTCAGGCGCAGGTAGTCGACGGTCACGTCGTCGATCGGGAAGATCGCCGCGGTGGAACCGAATTCGGGGCTCATGTTGCCCAGGGTGGCGCGGTTGGCCAGCGGCACCTCGGCGACGCCCTTGCCGTAGAACTCGACGAACTTGCCGACCACACCGTGCTTGCGCAGCATGTCGGTGACGGTGAGCACCACGTCGGTGGCGGTCACGCCCGGCTGGATCTCACCGGTCAGCTTGAAGCCGACGACGCGCGGGATCAGCATCGAGACGGGCTGGCCGAGCATGGCCGCCTCGGCCTCGATGCCGCCGACGCCCCAGCCGAGGACGCCGAGGCCGTTGACCATGGTGGTGTGCGAGTCGGTGCCGACGCAGGTGTCGGGGTAGGCCTGGCCGTTGCGGACCATGACGACGCGGGCCAGGTGCTCGATGTTGACCTGGTGCACGATGCCGGTGCTCGGCGGGACGACCTTGAAGTCGTCGAACGCGGTCTGGCCCCAGCGCAGGAACTGGTAGCGCTCACCGTTGCGCTGGTATTCGATGTCGACGTTGCGCTCGAAAGCGTCGGCGCGGCCGAAGACGTCGATGATGACGGAGTGGTCGATGACCATCTCGGCGGGCGCGAGCGGGTTCACCTTGTCCGGGTCGCCGCCGAGGGTGGCCACGGCCTCGCGCATGGTGGCGAGGTCGACGATGCACGGCACGCCGGTGAAGTCCTGCATGATGACGCGGGCCGGCGTGAACTGGATCTCGGTGTTCGGCTGCGCCGTCGGATCCCAGTTCGCGATGGCGCGGATGTGATCGGCGGTGATGTTGGCGCCGTCCTCGGTGCGGAGCAGGTTCTCCGCGAGGACCTTCAGTGCGTAGGGGAGTTTCTCGGTGCCGGGCACGGCGGAGAGGCGGAAGATCTCGTAGGAGTTGCTTCCCACCTCGAGGGTGCCCTTGGCGCCGAAAGTATCGATACTTGTCGTCACGTCAGCTCCACTCGTCTGTGAGGGCGGCCACCGGCGGGGCTGTGCCGGCGGCCGAGTCTTCGGAGGTGCTCCTGCGCCGCTCGGGCGCCGGTTCCTCGCGGCTACGACCTTAACAGTACGCTTGTCCTGTGAAACACCAGGGGGCGGTTCGGCGTGCCGTGCGCGCGGGATGCGACACTCCGTCGCGTACTGTGCATTCGAGCCAGCAAGGGGGATCTTGCTCGCCCTGCAGTGTTGGATGCCCGTCGCTTCGGTTGCCGATGCGGCTCGACAGACCGGATGGAAGATGACCGCCCCGCTCAACTCGGTTTTCACCCCTATGGCCGCCGAATTGCCGCCCAATGTCACCGCCGATACCGTGCGCACGCTCAACGCCGATCTGGCCGACGATCACGTGGCAACGCTGACGGGGAAGGACAAGACCGAACTGGCCGCCATCGCCGCGGAGGCGCGATCGCACGGAATCCCGCTGAGCATCGTGGTCGTCCCCGGCAATCCAGGACACGACTCGAGCCTACGGGACCTGGCCACCGAAGTGGGCAAGACGCAGCACGGCACCGTTGTCGTCTTCAGTGACGACTGGGTGGGCACCTACAGCGACACGATCAGCCGCGTGCGGCTGGAGTGGGCCGAGGATGCCGCCAAGGGCACGCAGGGCAAGAGCGGGGAGGCCGCGAGCATCTTCGCCGGTCGCCTGGAGACCCCGGAGTCGATGTCCTGGACCGCGATCACCTGCGTGCTGCTGGCCGGGACGGTGGCGGTCATCGCCGGACTGTACTGGGTCAAGGCGCGGCGGGGGGCGAACGACACGGAGCCGGAGCGGGTGGCGGTCGATCGGGATGCCGCCGAGCAGCGGTCGCCGGAGGCCCGTACTCGCTGAGCGCTGCGGCGCCGAACTTCACCCGGCCTGCCTCGGCTGGGTTGTCTCGCGGCGGTCGCTCATCGCCGGGCGGTTCCGAGCGCGCCCCGGCGGCCTTCGCTGGATGCGAAGGCACCCGATGGGTCACCTAGGGCTCTACCGGGGCGGCAGCATCCATAGCGCTACTTTTCCGGACGGTTGGTCTGCTTCTGCCACGAAAAGATAGTTCAAGGTTTGGCAAATTTCGGGCAATGAAGAAAATGCGCGCGAGAGTGACGTAAGTGGCATACGGTTCGATTCGTCCCTGATGGGGAATATGTGTCTTCAGAGGCCATCTGTCGACCAAAGTGCGAGATGGTTCGTCTGATGCCTTGAGGATTGCCGGTATCCGGTCCCTTGGAGGTGCGATGCGCAACGACGGCGGGCTGATCGCTCGGCGCCGACTATCGGTCGCTGTTGGTTTGCTGATCTCGGTCGCTGTAGTGGTCACAGCTGGGCCGGTAGTCGCTGTGCCGCCTCCTCCGCCGAATCCCAGCGACGGCCAGATCGCGCAGGCGGGCGCGCAGGTCGACGCCGGTGTCGCCGAGGTCGGCACCCTGATCAATCAGGTGGCCGTGGTCGATCAGCAGCTGGGGCAGCTCGACGACGCCGTGGCGCAGCGCCGGGAGGACGTCAACAGAGCGCTGGTGGACCTGCAGACCGCGCGCGACGCCGCCGACGCGGCCGCCGTCGGGGTGGTGGACACCCAGCTGGCCCTGTCCGATGCCGCGGCCAAGGTGGGCCAGGCGCGGCGCAACTTCGACCAGTTCGCCACCCAGGCCTATACCAACCCGGGCTCCGACTCGATGGTCACCTACCTCGCCGCGGCCACCCCCGCGGTCGCACTGGACCGCGCCCAGCTCCTCGCGCTGGTCTCCAAGAACCGCCAGCAGGTGCTGGACGGCCTGCGGCGCGCGCAGATCGACCAAGGCAACCAGAACTCGACCGCGCGGCGGGCGAAAGCGGACGCCGACGCGGCCGCCGCCGTCGCCGCCGCGCGCAAGGCCGATGCCGAGCACGCGGTCGCCGCGGCCAAGGCCGAACTCGACCGGCAGACCGCCCAGCGCGACGACCTGCTGCGCCGGCGCCAGGACGCGCAGGGCCGCTTGGATCAAGCGCGGCAGAACGTGGCGGGCCTGCAGGACCAGCGCGAGGCGTACCTGGCCTGGGACGCCATGCGC
>NZ_BDBC01000018.1 GCF_001612785.1 Nocardia beijingensis NBRC 16342 | reverse complement strand
GCCGCCCGTGACCGCGCCGCCGAACTCGGCGCGGGCAGACGCCCGCATACCCAGCTGGAGGACGCGCCACCACCCCGGCGCAGCGCGCCGCGACCGAAGTCGCCACCGGTCGGAGGCTCCGCGGCGATCGAGATCGTGGTCGATCGCGCGATGTCGCAGCTCGGCGTCACCTACGCCTGGGGCGGCGGCGACGAGGACGGGCCGACCCGCGGTATCAGGGACGGTGGCGTCGCCGACAGCTACGGGGACTTCGACAAGGTCGGCTTCGACTGCTCGGGGCTGATGGTCTACGCGTTCGCGGGCGTCGGGGTCTCGCTGCCGCACTACAGCGGTTACCAGTACAACGCGGGCACCAGGGTGCCGGTCGGCGATCGCGAGCGCGGCGACATGCTGTTCTGGGGGCCGAACGGCAGCCAGCACGTGGCGCTGTATCTCGGCGACGGGAAGATGGTCGAGGCGCCGGAGTCCGGCGACGTGGTCAAGGTGTCCCCGGTCCGCGAGGGCGGCATCATGCCGTTCGCGGTGCGCATCGTCTCTTGATCCGGACATTCCGGGTGCTCGGCCCGGCCGTGGAACCGCGGAATTCCCATTCTGTCGGGTCCGGTTGCGGCACAGGCGGTGATTACCTGGAATAGTTGTGGCAGCACGCACAGGACCAAGGCGAAAGCGGGGATGTTGGTGACTTCGACGGACGGTGTGAGCGGAGCGAACTCGGCGAAGGATGCGCCGGTCTCGACGCCCAGCACCCTCGAGCGTGACGTCCAGACCCTGGAGAAGGCGATCTACGAGGTCAAGCGGGTGATCGTGGGCCAGGATCGCCTGGTCGAGCGACTGCTCGTGGGCGTGCTCGCACGAGGTCACGTCCTGCTCGAAGGCGTGCCCGGCATCGCCAAGACCCTCGCCGTGGAGACCTTCGCCAAGGTGGTCGGCGGCTCGTTCGCCCGCGTGCAGTTCACGCCCGACCTGGTGCCGACCGACCTCATCGGCACCCGTATCTACCGGCAGGGCCGCGAGGAGTTCGACACCGAACTCGGTCCGGTCGTCGCCAACTTCGTGCTCGCCGACGAGATCAACCGCGCGCCCGCGAAGGTGCAGTCGGCGTTGCTCGAGGTGATGGCCGAGCGGCACGTGTCGATCGGCGGCAAGACCTACCCGATGCCCGACCCGTTCCTGGTGATGGCGACGCAGAACCCGATCGAGAGCGAGGGCGTGTACCCGCTGCCGGAGGCGCAGCGCGACCGCTTCCTGTTCAAGGTCGTCGTCGACTACCCCTCCGTGGAGGAGGAGCGCGAGATCATCTACCGGATGGGCGTCACGCCGCCGGAGGCGAGCCGGATCCTGGAGCCGGAGGACCTGATCCGCCTGCAGAAGGTCGCGGCCAACACCTTCGTGCACCACGCCTTGGTCGACTACGTGGTCCGGGTGATCGCGGCGACCCGCAAACCGGCCGATTTCGGCATGCAGGACGTGGCCAGCTGGATTTCCTACGGTGCCTCGCCGCGCGCCAGCCTCGGCATCATCGCCGCAGCCCGCGCGGTCGCGCTGATCCGCGGCCGCGATTACGTGGTGCCGCAGGACGTCGTCGAAGTGATCCCGGACGTGCTGCGCCATCGCCTGGTGCTGTCCTACGACGCGCTGGCCGACGAGATCAGCCCGGAAGACGTCATCAAGCGCGTGCTGCAGACGGTCGGCCTGCCGCAGGTCGCCCCGCAGGCCGTCGCGCCCGGCGTGCCCGCCGCGCCGCCGCAGGGCGGCCCGCAACAGGCGCTCCAGGCGCCCTCGCCGCAGCAGGCCGTGCCCCAGCCGCCCAACGGGCAGCAGTCGCAGCCCGCGGGCACCGTTCCGCCGAAGTGACCTCGGCATCGGATCGGGTCGCGCCAGTGCCGACGTCGCCGTCCCACGCACCGCCGTCCTTCCAGTCGGGGGAGTTGACCGACCCCAGGCTCACGGTCGCGCTCAAGACCCTCGAACTCACCGTGCGCCGAAGGCTCGACGGCGTGCTGCACGGCGACCACCTCGGGCTCATCCCCGGCCCCGGCTCCGAGCCGGGTGAGGCGCGCGCCTACCAACCGGGTGACGACGTCCGTCAGATGGATTGGTCGGTCACCGCTCGCACCACCCATCCGCACGTGCGGCAGATGATCGCCGACCGGGAGCTGGAGACCTGGATGGTGGTCGATCTGTCGGCCAGCCTCGACTTCGGCACCGCCGCGTGCCAGAAGCGTGATCTCGCCATCGCCGCCGCGGCCGCCATCACCCACCTGACCAGTGGCGGCGGCAACCGGATCGGGGCGGTCGTCGCCACCGGCGAACGGTTGACCCGCATCCCGGCGCGCGGCGGGCGGGTCCACGCGCAGTCGCTGCTGCGCAGCATCGCGACCACCCCGCACGCCCGCGACGGTGTGCGCGGCGATCTGCGCGGCGGCATCGAATCGTTGCGCCGCCCGCAGCGCAAGCGCGGACTCGCGGTGATCATCAGCGATTTCCTGGGTGACATCGATTGGCAGCGTTCGTTGCGCGCGATCTCGGCCAGGCACGATCTGCTCGCGGTCGAGGTGCTCGACCCGCGCGACCTGGCGCTGCCCGACATCGGTGACGTCGTGCTGCACGACCCGGAGACCGGGCGCACCCGCGAGTTCAGCGTGACCCCCACTCTGCGCGCCGATTTCGCGGCTGCCGCGCAGCGCCACCGTGAGCAGGTCGAACAGGCCCTGCGCAGCTGTGGCGCTCCGGTGCTCACCCTGCGAACCGATCGGGACTGGATCGCCGACGTGGTCCGGTTCGTGTCCACCCGGCGCCACAGCTTGGGCGCCCCGACCGGGCGGGTGCCACGTCAGTGAGTATTTCGCATTTCACCGCGCAGATCTGGCTCGGATTCCTCGTCGTCATCGCGCTGATCGCGCTCGGCTATGTCCTGGTGCAGCGCAATCGGCGCAAGCACATGTTGCGGTTCACCAATATGGAGCTGCTGGAGAAGGTCGCTCCGTCGCGGCCGGGCCCGTTCCGGCACGTGGCCGTCGCGCTGCTGCTGGTCGGCCTGGCGTTCCTCACCGTCGCCGCCGCAGGCCCGACCGCGGTCAAGAAGGTGCCGCGCAACCGCGCGACCGTCATGCTGGTGATGGACGTGTCGCTGTCGATGGAGGCGACCGACGTGGCCCCGAGCCGCATCCAGGTCGCCAAGAAGGCGGGCAAGGAGTTCGTCGACGGACTGCCCGAGGGCGTGAACATCGGCTTCGTCACCTTCGCGGGCACCGCCTCGGTGATGGTCTCGCCGACGACGAACCACGAATCGGTCAAAGCCGCGATCGACAATGTGCGGCTGGCCGAGCGCACGGCCACCGGGGAAGGCATTCTGACGGCGCTGCAGGCGATCGAGACGCTCGCCACGGTGCTCGGCGGCGCCCAGGAGCCACCGCCAGCCCGGATCGTGCTGATGTCCGACGGAAAGCAGACCGTCCCGGATTTCAAGGACGTCGACAACCCCCGCCACGAGTACGTCGCCGCCCGGCTCGCCAAGAGCAAGAACATCCCGATCTCGACCATCTCCTTCGGCACCCGCTGGGGCGTCGTCGAGATCCCCCGGGAGGACGGCAGCAAGGACCAGGTGCGCGTCGAGGTGGACGACGACGCCATGCGCGAGATTGCGCGGCTGTCCAGCGGGGAGTTCTACACCGCCTCGTCGCTGCAGGAGCTGACCAAGGTCTACGACACCTTGGAACAGCAGATCGGATACGAGCTGACCAGAGGCGACGCCAGTCGCCCGTGGTTGCTGCTCGGGCTGGTGGTCGTCGCGGCGGGAGTGGTGATCGGTCTGGTGTATCGCCAGCGGTTGCCGTAGCGCTGGGAATATCAAGGCGCGCAGGCGAATACCGCGAGCCGTAGCGGTGGAAGTGTGTTACCGTGCCCTGGACGGGCGGTAAGGGAGTGCCGCCCTCCATTTGGGGAGGAATCATGCGAATTTCCGCTATCGTCACCGCAATCGCGTTCGCCGCGCTGGCCTTGGTCGCGGCTCCGCTTCCGGAAGCCTCGGCGGCGAGCTGTCCGTCCGGCAGTCTGTGTCAGTACTCCGGCGCGGGCTTTTCCGGTACGGCGAAGGTGGTCACGCTCAACACGAAGAACTTCCGCAACTACTGCGGACCCGCGGGAGATCCGAGCACCAGATCGGTGATCAACAACACGAACGTCGAGCTGCTGTTCAGCTCCGGTCCCAACTGTGGCGGCGGGCAACCGTACCGCTACGTGGGGCCGGGTAAGCAGGTGGCGGATCTGGGGTTCGACGCGCTGTCGGTGACTTGGTGCCCCAGCTGCTGAGCAGTGCCTCTCGCGTCGCTCGCCGAAGGTGAGCGAAAGGCGGCGCATCGATCGAATGCCGACCGGCCGGTGGTCTCCTCGACCACCGGCCGGTCGGCGTGAACGGGCCCCGATCGGGCGCTGACGTTGTGGCGTTTCACGAACGCGGCCGGGCTCGGATGGCGGTCGGACGAACGTGGCGGCCCGATCGTGGCCTGCCGGTTCGACCAGGTAGGTTGAAGCCCATGTCGAACATCACATCCCGGTCGGTCCTGGTGACCGGCGGAAACCGCGGCATCGGACTCGCGGTCGCGCAGCGTCTGCTTGCCGACGGTCACAAAGTGGCCGTCACGCATCGTGGGTCGGGGGTGCCGGACGGCCTGTTCGGTGTGAAATGCGATGTGACCGACAGCGAGTCGGTGGACGCAGCCTTCGCCGAGGTGGAGGCGCACCAGGGTCCGGTGGAGGTGCTCGTGGCCAACGCGGGCATCACCGACGACACCCTGCTCATGCGGATGAGCGAGGAGCAGTTCACCAGGGTGCTCGACGCCAATCTGACCGGTGCGTTCCGGTGCGCCAAGCGGGCCAACCGCGCCATGCTGCGCGGGCGCTGGGGCCGGATGATCTTCCTCGGCTCTGTGGTCGGCATGAGCGGCCAAGCGGGTCAGATCAACTACGCCTCGTCCAAGGCCGGTGTGATCGGCCTGGCCCGCTCGATCACCCGCGAGCTGGGCTCGCGCTCGATCACCGCGAATGTCGTCGCCCCGGGTTTCATCGAGACCGACATGACCGCGGACCTGCCCGAGGACATGCGCGACATGGCCAAGAAGTTCATCCCGCTGCAGCGCCTGGGCCAGCCGGAGGACATCGCGGCCGTGGTCAGCTTCCTGGCCTCCGAGGATTCCGCTTACGTCTCCGGCGCCGTCATCCCGGTCGACGGCGGCATGGGCATGGGCCACTGACCGCACCGAACGCGTAGCGCGGCCGGTCCAGGCCGCCCGCAGCCAACCTCACAATCGAATTTCAGGAGAACCGAGAACTCATGGGCGGACTGCTCGAAGGCAAGACCATCCTGGTCACGGGCATCATCACCGATTCGTCGATCGCGTTCCACGCCGCGGCCGTCGCGCAGGAGCAGGGCGCGAAGGTGATCATCACCGGCATCCCGGAGCGGCTGCGGCTGATCGACCGGATCGCCAAGCGCCTGCCGCAGGAGGTTCCTCCGGCCATCGGGCTCGACGTGACCAGCGAAGAGGATCTCGCCGGCCTGGCCGACAAGCTGCGCGAGCTGGCTCCGCAGGGGATCGACGGAGTACTGCACTCGATCGCGTTCGCGCCACGCACCCTGATGGGTCCCGAGGCTCGGCCGTTCCTGGACGGCCCCGGTCCTGACGCCGCCAAGGCGTTCGAGATCTCCGCGTGGAGCTACGCGTCGCTGTCGCGCGCGGTGTTGCCGGTGATGAACGAGGGCGGCTCGATCGTCGGCATGGACTTCGATCCGCGCACCGCGATGCCGTTCTACAACTGGATGGGCGTGGCCAAGGCGGCGCTGGAGTCGGTGAACCGGTACGTCGCGCGTGAGGTGGGCGCGGCGAAGAAGATCCGGTCCAACCTCATCGCCGCGGGTCCGATCAAGACGCTGGCCGCCAAGGCGATCGCGGGCACCGCGACCGACGACGCCGCCAAGCTCAACCAGCTCAACGTCTACTGGGACGGCGCGTCGCCGATCGGCTGGGACGTCGACGACCCCACGGTGGTGGCGAAGTCGATCGTGGCGCTGCTGTCGGACTGGCTGCCGGGCACCACCGGCTCGATCATCTACGTCGACGGCGGAGCCAGCCACAACACCTGGTTCCCGGAGAACATGGCGATGAGCTGAGCGATCGGATGGGAGACACCGTGGTTCCAACCGCCGACGCGCTGCTGCTGCTGTCCTTCGGCGGTCCGGAGCGTCCCGAAGACGTGATGCCGTTCCTGGAGAACGTCACCCGGGGCAGGGGAGTGCCGCGCGAACGCCTCGAAGCGGTCGCCGAGCACTACCTGCACTTCGGCGGTGTCTCGCCGATCAACGCGCTCAATCGCGACATCATCGCGGCGGTCGAGACCGAACTGGCCGCAGCGGGCCTGGATCTGCCGGTGTACTTCGGCAACCGGAACTGGCATCCCATGGTGGAGGACACCGTCGCGCGGATGGCCGCCGACGGTGTCGGCTCCGCGCTGGTCTTCCCGACTTCGGCGTGGGGCGGCTACTCCGGCTGCCTGCAATACCACGAGGACATCGCCAGAGCCCGCGCCGCTTCCGGCGCGGGCGCGCCGGAGCTGCTGAAGCTGCGCCAGTATTTCGATCACCCTTTGCTGATCGAGACGTTCGCCGATGCCATCCGCTCGGCGCGCGATCGGCTTCCCGCCGGGCAGCGTGCCTCGGCGCGACTGGTGTTCACCGCGCATTCCATTCCGGTGTCGGCCGATGCCGCCGCGGGGCCGCCCGCCGACGGCGGCCGCCTCTACAGCCGTCAGGTCGCCGACGCGGCCCGATTGTGCGCCGCGGCAACAGGTTTCACCGATTACGACCTCGTCTGGCAGTCGCGTTCGGGTCCGCCGCAGGTGCCGTGGCTGGAACCGGACATCGTCGACCACCTGGACGATCTCGCGGCCAAGGGGGTCGAGGCCGTGATCGTGTGTCCGGTGGGCTTCGTCTCCGATCATCTGGAAGTCATCTGGGATCTGGACAACGAGGCCGCGGCGAAAGCCGCCGAACTCGGCATGGGTTTCGCGCGGGCCGCGACGCCGGGAAGCGATCCGCGCTTCGCGAAGCTGGTCGTCGAGTTGATCTGCGAGCAACTGCGCGGAGCCGAACCACGGCGGCTCGGTGCGGTCCCCGGCTACGGCTGCACGCGCGACGGCGCGCCCTGTGCCGTCGGCTGCTGCGCGATCACGCGCCGTCCCACTGCTGGGAATTGAGGACGATCGGTCGCGGATAGCATCGCCTGCGACCGATCACCGAATCCGATTCTCTGGGGGGTAACTCTCGATGACCTATGCCGACGTGCTGACCAACGCCGCCGCGCTCGACCCGCACACCTGGTCCGATGCGAACGTATGGACCGTGGCGCTCGACGCCACCGAGGCCAGGCGCCGCGGCCGCAGCAGTGGCGGCGGTGGTTTCTCGATCGGCGGTCTGCTGCTGTGCATCGGTGTCGTCGCCGTGGTGATCGGGCTCGTGATCTGGCTGAGTAAGCGGAACAAGTCGAATCAGAACCAGC
Source organism: Nocardia beijingensis NBRC 16342 (assembly GCF_001612785.1). Classification (GTDB taxonomy): domain Bacteria; phylum Actinomycetota; class Actinomycetes; order Mycobacteriales; family Mycobacteriaceae; genus Nocardia; species Nocardia beijingensis. The sequence goes on along the minus strand of NZ_BDBC01000018.1, from coordinate 125,517 downwards.
AGCATTATCCGCAGCAGCAGTACCCCCAGCAGTATCTTCCGCAGCAGAACATCCAGGGACAACCGCAGTATCCCGCGCCGCAGTATCAGCAGCCCTACCCGCCGCAGGGGCAACCGCAATACCAGCAGTACCCACCACAGCACCAGTACCCGCCGCAGCAGCCGCCGTACCCGCCCCAGCGGTGAGCAGCGCCGCGCCGGTGACTCAGAAGTCCGGGCTGGTCAGGCGGGTGTAGACAGTGGGGAAGCCGGGGCGTGCCGCGCCAACTCCCCAGGACGTGAGACCGGCGAGACGCCCGTCGACGAGCATCGGCCCGCCGCTGTCGTACTGAGCGGTGTCCGCGGTGGGCGTGCCTGCGCAGAGCATGGTGGACGGATCGAAGGCGGAACCATAGGCGGTGGCGCACTCACCGTCGGCGGCCAGCGGGACCTTCGCGGCGCGCAATCGAGTGTTGGTTTCGTCGGTCTCGGAGGTCGCGCCCCAGCCCAGGATGGTCGCGGTGCCCGAAGCGGGCGCGGCGACGGTGATGGTCGGGCCGGCCTGCGGCTCGTCCAGGGTGAGGATCGCGACGTCGTCGTGATAGGCGGTCGTCATGTCCAGAACGGTGGACCGGAAGCCGGGATGAATGCGAATGTTCTTGACGTGCACGGTTTTGCCGTCGTTTTCACGCAGGTCGTCGCGGCCGAAGGTGACGGTGAGTGTCTGTGCCAGCGTCTGTGCCAGGGCCACGCAGTGCGCCGTCGTGATGACCTGGTCCGGCGCGATGAGCGCGCCGCCGCAGAACTGCCCGGAAGCGCGGGTGAGGAACAACGGCGTGCCGATGGCCGCCAGCCACGGGTACTGCGCTGTGGTGGCGTCGGCGCCGCCGACGATCGCCGAGGCGGGGGCGTGCAGGGTGAGACCTAGCACCGTCAGTACGGTGAGGGCGGCCGTGCGGCGACGACGGGGAAAGCGCATGTCAGACCGCCCGGGACATGAGATCAGCGACTTCCGCGCGCGGAGGCGTGCACGGCGACCAGGCGCGCGGCGCGGATCGCGTCCCACAGCGGCCGCAGGAGCGATTCCTGCGCGCCGATCGCGCTGGCGGAGGTCGGCGCGGACGCGGGCTCCCGCTGCGCGACCGTGAGGATGGCGGCGACATGATCGGCGGTGTCGAGAATGCGCCTGGCGCGCAACGGAATCGACTCGGGATAGTCGTGCCGCGAGTAGTCGGCCAGTTCGGCTTCGATGAGCTCGCGGGGATCGGCGTCGGCCGCGCCGAGCGAGGTGGTGTGCAGTTTCATCAGCGCGTCGGCGGCGTCGCGGACCGCTTCGCGCATCGCGTATTCGGCTTCGCCGAGGGACATGTCAGGGCCGGGCGCCGCCGGTATGGGCGCGCTGTAGACGGTCCACTGCAGCGTGTCGTCCTCGGCCCAGCGCGGGATCAGACCGGTGCCATCGGCGCCGGGAACACCGATCAGCATGCCCTCGCCAGCCTCGATCGCGTCGGCGGCGAACGCCGTGCCCCCGGGGAGGCCCCGGACGTCGCCGGGGACGGGGAGCACCAACCGCACTTGCGCCCCGGGCTGGGCCATCGTCTCGCGAAACACTTTGAGCAGCGCCATGACTCCGCTCCCCGGCAGGTTGCCGTGGGCGGACCAGGGTAGGTCGGTGCGACCGCCGGTGAGCGGATCACCGGCCGCGATGGTGTGCTTCGGCGCCCACGCGTGCAAGGCGGCCAAAACGTCGTCGGGCGCACTGCAGCCGGCCAGCCAGGAGCTCGCCCACACCGTCAGCGTCGCACTTGGAGAGCACATAATTATCGAGCATAAAGGGTGGGCGCTACCGGTGGGCATCCATCCGCGACGGCATCGGTGAGCAGCACGGAAACCGCGCGGGCCGCGCTGCCTGCGGCAAGCGGACCCGTGCGGATACCGTCCGGCGTCGCCGGTGCGGCTCCCGCGAGCGGCCGCTAGCCCGGTTCGGTGACGAAATCTATGAGTCGCTCGACCGCGCCGATGAGGGGCGCCTCCAGATCGCGGAAGGAGGACACCGCCTCGTACACCTTCCGCCAGCCGTCCTGCGGGGAACCCCAGCGCAGGCGCGAGCAGACGCCGGTCTTCCAGTCCTCGTCGCGCGGCACCTGCGGCCACCGTGCGATGCCGAGGGTGGCCGGGCGCACCGCTTGCCAGATGTCGACGAACGGGTGCCCGGTGACCAGGACGTGCGGCCCCAGCCCGGTGGTCAGCTGGGTCTCCTTCGAACCGGTGACCAGGTGGTCGACCAGCACGCCGACCCGCCTGCCGGGGCCGGGCCGGAAGTCCGCGAGCCGAGCGGCGAGGTTGTCCAGTCCTTCCAGCTGCTCGACGACCACGCCCTCGACCCGCAGGTCGTGGCCCCATACCCGCTCGACCAGCGCGGCGTCGTGCACGCCCTCCACCCAGACCCGGCTGCCGCGCGCGACCCGCGCGCGCAGGCCATCGACCCGGGTGGAGCCGGAGGCGGAGCGGTTCGGCGTCTTCGGCGGGGCGGCCCGCGGCCGCACCAGCGTCACCGGCTCGCCGTCGATGAGGAACGCGGCCTCGCGCAGCGCGAACAGGCGCACCGTGCCGCCGGCGTCCTCCAGTTTCACGAACTCGCCGTCGTAGCTGCGATCGAATCCGACCACGGCGCCGCAGAATCCGGTGGCGGCGTCCTCGACGACCAGGTCGCGTTCCGCGGTGACCGTCGGCACCGCCCTTCTCCTCGATCGAGGATGTCCGGAGAAGATGTCACCGTACCTGTCGCGCCCGCTCACCTGCCTGAAGCTAGCACCGCCGCTATGGCTTTCGGTGTACCAGGGGCACCGCGCGTCCGCGCGCGGAATTCCTCGGCAGTACTAGCGAAGGTCGCGCTCGAGATCAGGGTCCGAGCACTACAGTGGTCGTGTGGCCGCAATTTTTTGGCTGGTCGCGGGCATTCTGCTCGCGGCGGCGGAGATGCTCACCGGCGACTTCACCTTGCTGATGCTCGGTGTCGCCGCGCTGGGCACCGCCGGTGTCAGCGCGGCGGCGGACACGTCCGTCGTCGCCGACGCCGTCGTCTTCGCGGTGATCTCGGCGGTGCTGCTGCTCGGGGTGCGCCCGATCATCCGGCGTCGCTTCGGAACTCCACCGCCGACGCCGACGAACGTGGACGCCTTGCCGGGGAAGACCGCGCTGGTGCTCGAGCAGGTCGCGGCGCATTCCGGTCAGGTGAAACTGAACGGCGAGGTGTGGACCGCGCGGCCGATGGACACGACCGAAGTCTATGAACCGGGTACGACCGTATACGTCATGAAGATCGACGGCGCGACCGCCGTCGTCTGGAAGGGGCCTTGATGGCTGTACTGATCGTTGCCGCCGTCCTCATCTTGCTGGTCGTGGTGGTGGTCTTCAAGTCGATCGCGCTGGTGCCGCAGGCCGAGGCCGCGGTGATCGAGCGGTTGGGCCGATATTCGCGGACGGTCTCCGGCCAGCTCACGTTCCTCGTGCCGTTCGCCGATCGCGTCCGCGCCAAGGTGGACCTGCGGGAACGGGTGGTGTCGTTCCCGCCGCAGCCGGTGATCACCGAGGACAACCTCACCCTGCACATCGACACGGTGGTCTATTTCCAGGTGACCAGCCCGCAGGCGGCGGTGTACGAGATCAGCAACTACATCGCCGCCGTGGAGCAGCTGACCGTCACCACGCTGCGCAACGTCGTCGGCGGCATGACGCTGGAGCAGACGCTCACCTCCCGCGACGCGATCAACGGCCAGCTGCGCGGCGTGCTGGACGAGGCGACCGGGCGCTGGGGCCTGCGCGTCGCGCGGGTCGAGCTGAAGAGCATCGATCCGCCTCCGTCGATCCAGGAGTCGATGGAGAAGCAGATGAAGGCCGACCGCGAGAAGCGCGCCATGATCCTCACCGCGGAGGGTCAGCGCGAATCGGCGATCAAGACGGCCGAGGGTTCCAAGCAGGCGCAGATCCTGTCCGCCGAGGGCGCCAAGCAGTCGGCGATCCTGGCCGCCGAAGGCGAACGGCAGAGCCGCATCCTGCGGGCGCAGGGTGAGCGCGCCGCCGCGTACTTGCAGGCGCAAGGCCAGGCCAAGGCGATCGAGAAGGTCTTCGCCGCCATCAAATCCGGCAAGCCGACACCGGAATTGCTTGCCTACCAGTACATGCAGACGTTGCCCATGGTCGCGCGCGGCGACGCCAACAAGGTGTGGCTGGTGCCGAGCGACTTCGGCAAGGCGCTGGAGGGGTTCGCGAAGAGCTTCGGCACGCAGGGCGAGGACGGCGTGTTCCGGTACGAGCCGCCCGCCGCCGACGGCGCAGAAGCCAAACCGGAGGACGATTCGGATGTCGCGGACTGGTTCGACACCGCGCCCGACCCGACCATCGAGCGTGCCGTGCGGGCCGCCGAGGCGACGGCGCGGACGCCGGTGGAGGGGCTGACCCCGACACCACCCCCGCAAGGGTTCGAGCCTTCGCCGCACCAGCCGGTCATCCCTCCGCAGGAGGCTTTCCCGGCCCAGCAGCAGCCGCCGCAGCAACCTCCGGCCCAGCGCCAGGACGATCCGCACGGCCGGCCGTGGCAGCCGCCGGAGAACTTCTCGAAATAACGCCGCCCGCGCCGCCCCGGACTCCCTCCGAGTCCGGGGCGGTCGCGTCGATGCGTTCGCTCAGCCGGGTAGTCCGGCGGCGCGGATCGCCGGGACGACCACGTCGGCGATGCCGCGCATGCCCTGCGGGTTGAGGTGGTAGGGCAGAAGCGTCTCGGTGGCGAGAACGGGCTCCATCCAGCGGACGCCGACCGGCGCGCACGCGTCGCGGCCCTCCGACGCGGCGCTGGTGTCCACGTAGATCGCGCCGTGCGCGGTGGCCTCTCGGGACACCACGGAGTTCAGATGGTCGAAGGCGGCTTGGATGGGCGCGGCGTCGGACGGGCGGAGACCGACGAGCGCCGGACAGCCGCCGTCGCGCACGTAGCGCGGCCAGCCGTCGACGACGATCAACGCGCGCGGCGCGCGGGCCGAGACCTGTTGCAGTGCCCCGGCGTAGGACGCCGCGATCGCATCGATGTCGGCGTCCCAATCCGGACCGGCGCACCCGCCCGCGCCGGTGAGGCCGTAGATATGGCAGGCGACGATGTGCTCGGCCATCAGCGCGTCATTGGCGCCGATGTGCACCGTGACCAGCCTGGTGGCGGGGCCGAGTGCGTCGAACTGGGGCGGGATGCCCGGTTGCTGCGGGGCGGCGAGGTCCGCGATACGCGCGGAGTTGCAGGTGCGGTCGTCGATCCGCAAGCCCAGATCCAGAGCGATCAGCTGCGGTGTGTTCGCGGTGGAGCGAAGGCATCGGAACGGCGCCGAGATGTCGAAGTTCCGCACGCCCGTGGTGGCGGCCCCGGAATCGCCCAGGGCGACGTATTCGGCTCCGCCGGTGGGCTCGGCCCCGGCGGGGGCGGTGGCGCCCATGGCGATCAGACAGGCGGTGACCGCCACGGCCCGCGCAAGATTCGTCATGTCGTTCCTGTCCGTCGATGCGTCGGCGCGCTCACGAAACATGTACGTCTCTCCGTGCCGAACGCTACTCGGACAGGCGCGTCCGCGGGCCGGATCGGGTGGCAGACTGCCAGATATGACGACACCTGGATGGGCCGAAGTGGACCGCTACCTAGTGGAGACCCTCGTGGCGGACCCCGAGTCCGATGCGGCGCTGGCGGCGAACAAGGACGCGGGCCTGCCCGCGATCGACGTGTCACCGCCCCAGGGAAAGTTCCTCCATCTGCTGGCCAGGACGGTGGGAGCGCGACGGGTGCTGGAGATCGGCACGCTCGGCGGATACAGCACCATCTGGCTCGCCCGCGCGGTCGGACCAGAAGGGCGGGTGATCACGCTCGAGTTCGCCGACCGGCACGCCGAGGTGGCGCGGGCGAATCTGGACCGGGCGGGCGTCGGCGACCGAGTGGAGATCCGGGTCGGCGCCGCGCTGGACAGCCTGCCCGTCCTCGCCGAAGAGGACCCGGAGCCGTTCGACCTGGTGTTCATCGACGCGGACAAGCCGAACAACTCGAACTACGTGCTGTGGGCGCTGCGGCTGACCCGGCCGGGCTCGGTGATCATCGTCGACAACGTCGTGCGCGGCGGCAAGATCGCCGACGAGCGGTCCGACGACCCGAACGCGCAGGCCAGCCGCGAACTCGTCGAGTTGCTCCAAGCCGAGCCCAGCCTGGACGCCACCGTGGTGCAGACCGTCGGCGGCAAAGGCTGGGACGGCTTCGCCTACGCCGTCGTGAACGGCGACAGCGTCGGGTGAACCGGCTCGGCTAGGGCTCCAGCACCACCTTGCCGGTCGTCTCGCGCGTTTCCAGCGCGCGGTGGGCGGCGGCCGCTTCGGCGAGCGGGAAGCGATGGATCGCCGGGCGCAGCCGCCCGGCGGCCGCCTCGGCCATCGCGAGGTTCTCGAGGACGCGCACGTCGCCGCCCGCGCGCGCCAGCATCGGCGGGCCGACCACCGTCTCGGAGGTGATACCGCGTTCGACCAGTTCGGCGGCCGAGAGCCGGACCGGCCCTTCGGCATTCGATTTGCCGGACCAGCCGTAGACCAGATGCTGCCCGCCCGGTGCGAGCAGATCGATTCCGGCGCGGGCGACCGCACCGCCCACCGAGTCGAACAGCACCCGGACGCCCCGTGCGCCGATCCACGTGCGCACCCGGTCCGGCCAATCCGGCGACAGGTAGTCGACCGCCAGGTCCGCGCCGTTGCCACGCACCTGATCGACCTTCGCGGGGCCGCCGGCCAAGCCGATCACCGTGGCGCCCGCGTTCTTCGCGTACTGCACCAGCAGCGTGCCGATGCCGCCCGCCGCGGCCGTCACCACGACGATGTCGCCGGGCCGCAATTCGGTGAACTGCACGATGCCCATGGTCGTTCGCCCGGTGCCGATCATCGCCACCGCCTGCGCCGCGTCCAGGTTCGCCGGAATCTCGTGCAGCCGGGCCGCGTCGGTCACGGCCAGCTCGGCGTAACCGCCGGGCACCGCGCCGAGGTGGGCGACCACCCGCGTACCGAGCAGGCTCGTGGCCACGTCGGCGCCCACACGCTCGACGGTGCCCGCGACTTCGCGGCCGGGAACGGTCGGCAGCTCCGGCAGGGGAAACGGCCCGGGGTCGCCCTTGCGCAGAACGGTATCGATGAGATGCACTCCGGCCGCCGCCACCGCGATGCGGACCTCGCCGGGCCCCGGAACCGGATCGGGAACGGTTTCGTAGCGCAGGTTCTCGGCCGGGCCGAAGGCATGAAGGCGGATGGCGTGCACGGTTTCTCCTGTTTCGTCGGTGTCGCCCGGTCAGCCTTCAACATCAAGTCAGGTTGAGGTCAACCGGCCGCGCCGCGCCGCCCTGGCCTCGAAACCGTCGCAGAGCGCGTCGAGGCCGTCGTAGAGCAGTTCCTCCTGGGTCAGGTCCCGCACGCCGCTGCCGGCGAGATCGGCCAACGCGGACGGAACCGGTCCCTGGGCCGTGCCGTCCAGCAGCGTCCGCAACCCGTTCTCGCCCGCGGGATCCATGCCCTTGCGCGCCATCAGCTCGGCGCTGATCTCGGGCAGCGTCGCGCCGGAGATGTAGTTCCAGACGGCGAAGGACATGCCGGTCGCCTCGCGGGTGGACACGCCGAGTTCCAGGAATCCGTCGACCAGCCAGGCCAGGCACGCCAGACTCTGCGGCCCGAAGCTGTAGCGCGGAGTGGCGAAGGTGAGCAGCACCCACGGATGTTGCCGGTAGAGCGCCCAATCGATTTCGGCGGCGATGCGGACCCGGTCGCGCCAAGTCCACCCCTGCCCCTCGGGGGCGGGGTACGGGTTGCGCCGGGCCACTTCGTCGGTCATCAGCGCGAGCAGTTCGTCTTTGTTCGCGACGTGGCGATACAGCGACATGGCTCCGACGCCGAGCCGGTCGGCGATGCGCCGCATGGACAGCGCGTCCAAGCCCTCGGCGTCGGCGAGCTCGATCGCGGTATCGATGATGGCGGTGCGGTGCAACATGCGTACACTGTACCCGGACCATGCGTACGACGTACGCGCCATGGAGAGGAAGTTCGGTGATGACACACCTGCGGCCGGTCCGGACCGAGCCGGCCACGACGGGCTCGCGACGCGCCTGGCTCGGCCTCGCGGTTCTGCTGCTGCCGGTGCTGCTGGTGTCGATGGACATCTCGGTGCTGTTCCTCGCGCTGCCGACGCTGACCCTCGATCTGGACCCTTCCGCGGACCAGCAACTGTGGATCCTGGACATCTACGGCTTCCTGATCGCGGGACTGCTGATCACCATGGGCAATCTGGGTGACCGGATCGGGCGGCGCAACATCTTGCTCGCCGGCGCGGCGGTCTTCGGCCTCGCGTCGGTGCTCGCCGCCTTCGCGCCCAGCGCGGGCGTGCTGATCGCGGCGCGGGCGCTGATGGGCATCGGCGGTGCGACCTTGCTGCCGTCCAGCCTGGCGCTGATCTCCAGCCTGTTCCCGGACGCGCGGCAGCGGGCCGCCGCGATCGGCATCTGGACGGCCTTCTTCGCGGGCGGCTCGGCCGTCGGGCCGATCATCGGTGGCATGCTGCTGCACCACTTCTGGTGGGGCTCGGTGTTCCTCATCAACCTTCCGGTGCTGCTGGTCCTGCTCGCGTTCGGCCCGTTCGTGCTGCCGGAACACCGGGCGGGGGTGCGGGAACCGCTGGATCTGCCGAGTGTGGCGTTGTCGATCGGCGGCATCCTGCCGGTGGTGTACGGGATCAAACACGCCGCAACGGAGGGCGTCGATGGGCAGGCGATCGTCGTCGCCCTGGCCGGCGCGGTGATCCTGACCGTGTTCGTGCGCAGGCAGCGACAGCTGCGCGAACCCCTGCTCGATCTGCGGTTGTTCGCCAGGCCGCAGTTCTCGGTGGCCATCGGCGCCAGTCTCACCGGCATGATGTCACTGGCTGGGCTCAGTTATCTCACCAGCATCTATCTGCAGTCGGTGACCGGGCGCACGCCGCTGGCGGCGGCGCTGCTCGGTATCCCGATGGCGATCGCGGTCTTCGTCTGCTCGATGGGCGGCGCCAGGGTCGGACATCGCTTCGGCGCCCGCGCCACGTTCGTGTTCGCCCTGCTCGCGTCCGCCGCGGGCAACCTGATGGTGCTCGGCGTCGGCGCGCACGACGGGCTCGGCTGGTACCTGGCCGGTTCCACGATCGCCGGAATCGGCTACGGCCTCGCCTTCACGCTGGTGTCCGAGGTTTCGGTGTCCTCGGTGCCGCCGGAGCGGGCCGGGTCGGCGGTGGGCATCTCGGAGACCAGCTTCGAGCTCGGCAACGCGCTGGGCCTGGCGCTGCTCGGTTCGCTCGCGGCGCTGATCTTCCGGTCCGGGGGCGACTACGCCGCGACGCTCGGCGAGACCATTCAGCGGGCGGGCGGAAACGCGGTGCTGATCGAGGCGGCGCGCCAATCCTTCGTCGACGGCATGCACATCGCGGTGGCCGTCGGTGCGACGGTGCTCACGGCGATGGCGCTGATCGCGCGCTTCGCCGCTCCGAGCCGGAGCTGAGCCGGGCGGCCGGGATCAGTGGCCGAAGACGGAAGTCACGATCTCGGCCGCCCAGCGGTTCATCGGCCGGACGACCGTGCCGTGCACCCAGCGGGCCGGGCGCACCACCAGGGCGAGCCAGACGACGGCCAGAGCGCCCAACACCGGGCGCAACACGGAGCAGCGGTACAGCGCCCGGCACGGCAGCACCACGAGGACGCCGACGACGAGGGTCGCCACGCGCCACCCGTAGCGCGCGGTCGCGCGCACCGCGTTCCAGAGCGGGCACAGCACCCAACGCCACAACAGCGCCAGCGGCCAGACGATCAGCCACTTGACGATGCGGTGGCATACCCAGGCGACGGCATAAGCGATCGGATACACGACCCAGCGCAGCAACCAAGCGCCCGCGGGACGAATCACTTTGCGCCACAGAAAGATTTCCACCGCGCGCCGCAGCGGACGCAGCAGGTATTCCAGCAGCAGCGACAGCAGCGGCGTGAGCACCAAGCCCCACAGCAGATGCTGCACCACCCAGCCCCACAGGAAGTCCTTCGCGAAAATCCACGTCGGCCGCAGCACCCAGTGCCAGATGAACTCGGCTGCCGGAACCAGCAGGTGGCGCGCGACGAAGACGAGCGCCGCTCCGATCGCGCGGCCCAGGAAGGCAACACCCTCCCACAGCAGCCGGATCGGGACCAGCACCACGATCGCGATCCCGCGCGCGATCCACTGTGCGATCGAGACCCGCGTGTCCGGCGTCGCCACCTCGTTCCCCCTCGTCCGGCGCACCGGGCGAAGCCACGGTGGACAAGTCTGTGTGCCGGTTACATTCGATCACGCGGTCGCCGCCGGGCGCGTGAGTAGAAATGCTCGAGTCGCCGGGACCTGCCGCGACTCGTGCGGGACCGCTCCGGCGCGCACTGATGCGGCGAACTCGGGGTGGGCACGGTGATCGACGCCTACAGTCGAAGTCGTGAACGACGCCCCGGCTTCGAACAACGGCAGGCCGATCGCCGAACGGGTGGCGACGCGGCTGCTGTATCCCACGTCGCGTCCGCGCGAACAGGCGTTGCGCGCCGCGGTCGGCGGCAAGATCGTGCTGGTCACCGGGGCCTCGCACGGCATAGGCAAGGCCAGTGCGCGCAAGCTGGCCGCGGCGGGCGCGACCGTCGCGCTCGTCGCCCGCTCCGGCGACGAACTCGAACGGCTGGCCGCGGAGATCACCACCGCGGGTGGCGTCGCGCACACCTACCCGACCGATCTCACGGACATGGACGCGGTCGAACGGCTCGGCCGCCGCCTGCTCGGCGAGCACGGCCACCTGGATGTGGTGATCAACAACGCGGGCAAGTCGATCCGCCGTCCGATCGACGAGTCCTACGACCGTTTCCACGATTTCACCCGCACCATCGATGTGAACTACCTCGGACCGGTGCGCTTGCTGCTCACGCTGCTGCCCGCTATGCGCGCTCGCGGACAAGGCCACCTCGTCAACGTGTCCACCTGGGGCGTGCGCATGCCGCCCGCGCCGCGCTGGGCCGCCTACGGTGCGTCCAAATCCGCTTTCGACGTCTGGTTGCGCAGTGTCGCGGCCGAGGTGGCCGGCGACGGCGTCACCGCCACCTCGATCTACCTGCCGCTCGTGCACACCAGGATGAGCGCGCCCACCGACTTCAGCCGTGTCCCGGGCCTGACCGTGGCCGAGGCCGCCGACCTGGTCTGCCACGCGGTGACCGCGAAGCCGCGCGAGATCGCGCCGTGGTGGTCGGCCCCGGTGCAGGCGTGGACCGACCTGACCCGCGGCCGCGCCCAGCGTCTCATGGAACGCGCCTTCCGTCGCTGACCGGAATCTCCGGGAAACGACCACGACTTCCGCACGACACACCGGGACATAGGATCGACGGATGCGCGAATCCGCTGCGATCGGTCCGACCGGTCTCACGACGGTGCTCGCGCTCGCCGACTCGCGGCTGCCGATCGGCGGGCACGTGCACTCCGGCGGGGTGGAAGAAGCCGTCGCCTCCGGCCTGGTCCGCGACGTCGCGACGGTGGAGCTGTATCTGCGCCGCCGCGTCCGGACCTCGGCGCTGGTGGCCGCGTCGCTCGCGGCGGCGGTGTGCGCGGGCGAACTCGACCCGGCGCAGGCCGAGGCGGAAGCCGACGCGCGCACGCCCGCACCCGCGGCACGGGCGGCGTCCCGCGCCCAGGGCCGCGGTCTGCTGCGCCTTGCGAAACAGCTGTGGCCCGGACACGATTGGTCACCGCTCGGCACGACACCGCATCTGTCCACGGTCTTCGGAATGGTGGGCGCCGCCGCAGCGGTGCAGCCGGGGCAGATCGCCGCTGTGGTCGTCTACACCACTCTCACCGGCGCCGCCACCGCGGCCCAGCGTCTGCTCGCCCTCGATCCCGCCGCGATCGCCGCGTGCACCGTCCGGTTGGCCTGCCTGTGCGACCGCGTCGCCGCCGAGGCCGTGACCGGCCTGGCCGCGATGTCCGACCCGTTGCAGGACGTGCTCGCCGAGCGCCACCGGCAGCGGGACATGCCCCTGTTCGCGAGCTGACGCCCCGGAAGAAGGAGACCGCGCCATGCCCCCGCATCTGATCGACGGTGAGCCGCACGACCACGGTCACGATCGGCCGAAACGAGCCCGCACGCCAGGGGAGGCGCTGCGCATCGGCATCGGCGGCCCGGTCGGTTCGGGCAAGACCGCGCTGGTGGCCGCGCTGTGCAGGCAGTTGCGCGACGAGCTGTCGCTGGCGGTGCTGACCAACGACATCTACACCACCGAGGACGCCGACTTCTTGCGCAGGCACGCCGTCCTGCCGGACGAGCGGATCGCCGCCGTGCAGACCGGCGGCTGTCCGCACACCGCCATCCGGGACGACATCACCGCCAACCTCGACGCCATCGACGATCTGATCGCCGCCAATCCGCCGCTGGATCTGATCCTGGTGGAATCCGGCGGCGACAATCTGACCGCGACCTTCTCCTCCGGCCTGATCGACGTGCAGATCTTCGTGGTGGACGTGGCGGGCGGGGACAAGGTGCCACGCAAAGGCGGTCCCGGCGTGACGTTCTCGGATCTGCTGGTGGTCAACAAGACCGATCTGGCTCCGTTGGTCGGCGCGGACCTCGGCGTGATGGAGCGCGACGCGGCGCGGGTGCGCGCGGACCGGCCGACGGTGCTCGTCTCGCTCACCGAGGATCCCGCGGCGACACCCGTGCTGGCGTGGGTGCGCGAGCGATTGCGCGAGGTCGCCGAGCAGGACCGGGCGGGCGCGGGCGAATCCGCCGCCGCGCACTGAGTTCCGCCGGTGCGCACCGAATTACGCATCGTCGCTCGTCCAGGGATGCTTCCGGAGATCCACGCGCGCGGCGGGTTGTCGGCCCGCCGCACCGGCCCTCGCGCGGTGCATCTGATCGGCACCGCCGCGACGCCGCTGGGTGGCGACGAACTCGACATCGTGATCGTGGTCGAGCCGGACGCCGAACTGGTGGTGCGCTCGGTCGCGGCCACGCTCGCGCTCCCGGGCCCGGCGACGCCGCTGTCGTGCGGGCACTGGCAGCTCGAGGTCGGCGGCGGGGGAGTGTTGGATTTCGATCCCGAGCCGATGATCGTCGCGGGCGGTGCCCGGCACCACACGGTCACCACGATCCGCCTGGATGCCGGCGCCCGGCTGCGGATGCGCGAACGGGTTCAGATCGGCCGCGCGGGCGAGGACGACGGTGGGTGGCGCGGAGACCTGATCGCCGACGTCGACGGCACCCCCTTGCTGCGCCACCGGCTGGCGCTGGGCGCGGGCACTCCGGCCGATGACGCGCTTTCCGCGCCACGGGCGCTGGAGAGCGAACTCGTCTATCCGGACGACTGCGCGGCGACGACTACCGGTTGGACGGAGAGCCGGTTGCCGCTGGCGGCGGGTGGCAGTTTGTTCACCCGCACCGGGCCGGTGCTGCGCGTGTCCGGCGCGGAACGCGCCGAGGTGAACAGCTGAGCAACGGCGGATCGGCAGTGCCACTCGAATCCCCTGCCGGGCGGCCCGTCGATAGCTGTCGCGTGCCGGATGTGGGATTCGTTCCGTAGAGGTGTAATTCGAGCGAGAGCTGGAGAAAGAAAGGGTGAGAGCTCGACAGCGTCGTCGGGTTCCCACCCTTCCGGCTCGCCTCTCGGAGCTGTCATCCGATCAGCCGTTGGCCGTGTCGGCGGCCTCCGGAGCCGTCTCGGCCGGAGCCGGGGCGACCGGTTCCGGCGCGCTGAGCGCCCGCGGAGGCGCGCTGAGCGCGTGCACCGCCCCGAGTCCGGCGCCGATGCCCGCACCGATGGCGGACAGCGGAGCGGCCATCAGAGCCGCGCCGTAGGCGGCCCCGATCGGGCCGGCGGCGAGACCGATCGGCGCGAACGGCAGACCGATGGCGAGGGCGAGACCGCCGCCGACGGCCGCGCCGAACAGCGCGAACGGGCTGGCGAACACGAAGCCCGCCGCCGCGCCGATCGCGGCGGCGCCCATGGTCTGGCTTGCGACGCGGTCGGATCTCGTGCGCTCCATCCCGATCGAATCGAAGAACGTCGCCATATTCGCTTCGGCCATCGCGGCGGTGTCGTTGATCTGGATCGCCTGCTCCCGGTACAGCCACTCCGGTGCGTCGACCTGCACATCGCCGAAGCGCAACTTGCCGGAGGGCGGCGCGATAGGCGGCACGGGGGCCACCGGAATCGGCGCGTGCAGCCCTACCAGGGGAGCCAGATACTGGTGATCGGGCAGTGGACGTGCCCATTGCAGCGAACTCAGGACGTCGTCGGGGATCCGCAGACCCTCGTACGGGCGCACGTTCGGCGCCTCGGCCGCGGGCCACTGGGCCGCTTCGGCCTCCGTACTGGTCACCGGAACGGGCTGATCCGGTTCCGCGTGCGCCGTCCCGGTTCCCACCAGCGCGAGAACGAGCGGAACCGTCCCCACGGCGACCAGGGAGCCCAGTTTCGCCCGGTGCGGTGTGGGTGCTCGGTGCTTGCCTGTGCCCATAGATCACCTTTCATCCGAAGGAGACGTCGACGCCTCACATTCGGATCCGCTGGGCGACCCGGATTGGTCGAACGCGCTATGACGGCCGGATCAGCCCGCTTTCGCGTCGGTATGCGCTTTGTCCACCGCGACCCTGCTGTTGGTGGACGTGCCGAGGGCGGCGGCGAGTTGCTCGGCGTCTTCGTCGTCGCCGTTGCTGATCGCCTCCAGCGCCAATCGGGCGAACACCCACTGCTCGGTGGCGGCCATCTGGCCTCGGCTGCGGCCGAGGAAGGTGACGAACCACTGGATGACGGTGATGATCCGGCTGCGGTAGCCGACCAGGTAGTACAGGTGCAGCGCCAGCCAGGCCAGCCACGCGATGAACCCGCCGAACTCCAGCTTGCCCACCTGGCACACGGCGCTGAACCGCGAGATCGTGGCCATGCTGCCCTTGTTGAAGTACTTGAACGGCTTGCGTTCCTGCGGCGTCTGGCCTTTCAGCCCGGCCTTGATCTGCTTGGCGGCGTAGGTCGCGCCCTGGATGGCGCCCTGCGCCTGCCCGGGTACGTTCGGCACCGACATCAGGTCGCCGACCACGAAGACGTTCGGGTGGCCTTTGACGGTCAGGTCCGGCTCGACCACGACCCGGCCCGCGCGGTCGACCTCGGTGCCGTCGGACTGGTCGGCGATCAGCTTGCCCAGCGGGCTGGCCTGCACGCCCGCCGACCACACCTTGCACGCCGACTCGATGCGGCGGACCGTGCCGTCGGAGTCCTTCACCGTGACGCCGAACGCGTCGACATCGATCACCATGGCGTTGAGCTGGATCTCGACGCCCATCTTCTCCAGGCGCCGTTGGGCCTTGCCGCCCAGCTTCGGACCCATGGGCCCGAGCACCGCGCCCGCGCCTTCGATGAGCACGACCCTGGCGTCGCGCGGATCGATGTTGTGGAAGGTGCCCTCCAGCGTGCGGTCGGACAGCTCGGCGATCTGACCGGCCAGCTCGACGCCGGTCGGGCCGGCGCCGACGATCACGAAGGTCAGCAGCCGGTCGCGCTCCTCCTGGGTGGTCGCGAGTTCGGCCTGCTCGAACGCGCCGAGAATCCGGCCGCGTAGCTCGAGCGCGTCATCGATGGTCTTCATGCCCGGCGCGTAGGTGGCGAACCGGTCGTTGCCGAAATAGGACTGCTGCGCGCCGGTCGCGACGATCAGGCTGTCGAACGGGGTGACCGTGTCCCGGTCGAGCAGGCGCGAGGTCACCGTGTTGTTGGTCAGATCGATGTCGGTGACCTCGCCGAGCAGCACCTGCGCGTTCTTCTGCTTGCGCAGCACCAGCCGGGTGGCAGGCGCGATCTCGCCGACCGACAGGATGCCGGTGGCGACCTGGTAGAGCAGCGGCTGGAACAGATGGGTCGAGGTCTTCGAGATCAGGGTGACGTCGACGTCGGCGCGCTTGAGGTGCTTGGTGCCGAACAGGCCGCCGAAGCCCGAGCCGATCACCACCACCCGGTGCCGGCCGTTCTCGACAGTCTGAGTGCTCATCGTCCTGCTCCTCGATGGACCTTGGGGGTCGTCCCCGGCGGCGGTTCCTGACAGCTAAACCGTAGCCGCCGAGCCGGGCACCGTCACGGCGAGATCCCCGTTCCTGGCGTGTTGCGGTGCGATATCTCACCGCCGCCGGATCGGGGAGAGGAGGATCGACCCGAGGCGAACCGGCCTGGTCGCCGAGGTCGGGAGCCTACGATGGTAACTGTCGCTCAGGGAGGATTGCCATGGTCGCCGGGGACCGTGCGATCGGCCGGACGCCCAGCGTGCAGGCCGAATCGGAGAACATCGCGCTGATCGAGGTACCGCACGGCCATCTGATCGACCGGGCGCTTGGACTGCTGCCGGAACGGCGCCAGGTGCTGGCCACTCCGCCGCAGGGCAGCGACACCGTCCCGGTGCGCGGCGATGCCGGGCTGCCCTACCTGGGGCGGGCGTTGCACTACATGCGCTGGGGTCCGGCCGAGATGATGGAGCGCTACCGCAGGTACGGACCCGTCTCCCTGAACACCTCGCTCGGTGTCGACCGGGTGCTGGTCGCGGGACCGGAGGCACTGGAGGAAGTGCTCGGGCACCGGCGCCGCGACTTCGGCCAGGGCTGGGACTACTTCATCGGCCCCTTCTTCCGGCGCGGCCTGCTGCTGCTCGAATTCGACGAGCACAAATTCCACCGCAAGATCATGCAGCAGGCGTTCACCAGGGACCGGCTGGAAGCCCACCTCGCGGCGCTGACACCGGTGGTGCGCGACACCATCGCGCAGTGGGTGCCGCGCGAGCGCGACGCCGAACGCACGGTGCGGCTGTATCCGGCGATCAAGGAGTTGACCCTCGAGATCGCGGGCGAGACGTTCATGGCCGCCGACGTCGGCCCCAGGCGCAGGCAACTGATCGACGCGTTCGTCGACTGCACGCACGCGGGGCTGGCGATCATCCGGCATCCGGTGCCCGGCGGCAACTGGCGGGCCGGGCTGCGCGGCAGGAGAGTGCTCGAGGACTACTTCACCGCGATGCTGCCGGACAAGCGCCGCGCCGAGACGGCGGACTTCTTCTCCGGGCTGTGCCACGCGCGCAGCGAGGACGGCGGCGTCTTCGGGGACGCCGATGTGGTGAACCACATGATCTTCCTGATCATGGCGGCGCACGACACCACGACGACGACCGCGACGGCCGTCGCCTACTACCTGGGTAAGCACCCGGACTGGCAACAGCGGGTGCGCGCCGAAGTGCTCGACATGGACGCGCGCCTCGGCGACGCCGCGCCCGCCATCGCGGACCTGGAGACGCTGCGCGACCTGGACCTGGTGGTCCGGGAAAGCCTGCGGCTGATGCCGCCGGTTCCCGGACTGTCGCGCCGCGCGGTGCGCGACACCGAGATCGCGGGCCACTACATTCCGGCCGGCGCCCCGGTGGACCTGGCCTACCAGGTGAACCACCTGCTGCCCGAACTGTGGACCCACCCCGAGCGCTTCGATCCGGAGCGATTCGGCGAACAGCGGCGCGAGGACAAATCGCACCGCCTCGCCTGGATGCCGTTCGGGGCGGGGGCGCACAAGTGCATCGGAATGCACTTCGGCACGTTCGAGGTGAAGACGGTGACCGCCGCCCTGGTGCGTGAATACGAGTGGCGGATCCCCGAGAAATACCGCATGCCCTGGGGATTCACCACGATCCCCTTCCCCAGGGACGGTGCGCCGATGACGTTGCGCAGGCGGGCGGCCGCCTGAGCGGCCGTGCGATCAGCGGCCCGCGAGCAGGATCTCCGCGAGCTTGGTGTCGGTCTCGGCGCCTTCGGTGTAGCCGCCCGCGTCACCCAGCGAACTCATGATGGACAGGGTGTAGCGCTCGCCCGGTCCCGCGAAACCCACCGAGTTGACCACCCAGCCGCCCTGTTCGGCCGACCAGCCGTTCTTCAGGCCGGGACGCATGCTCGCGCCCGCGCCCCACACGCCCCAGTGCTGGTTGGAGTCCACCGCGCGCATCCGGTCGACGAGGTAGTTGCGGTCGTCGGGGTGCATGTGGTTGAGGACGTGGTCCATCAGGCGGTCCAGGTCGGCGGCGGTGCACTTCTGGAACGACCAGTCCGGGAACAGCGCGGTGTTGGTCGGCTGCGGAACCAGCGAGGTCATCCCGTTGGCGCGGAAGGCGTTGTTGAACGCCATCCGGTCGATGCCCGCGTACTTGGTCCACAGCAGGTCGGCGGCGCCGTCGTTGGAGGTCGCGAGCATTCCCTCCATCAAGCCGCGGTCCTCCGGGGTCAGGTTGATGACGCCGGCCCGCGCCCGATTGAGCAGATCCGCGGCGATCGCGAGCTTGATGGTGGAGGCGGTCCAGACCGCGTTCTCCGCGTTGGCGTTGGCGTAGACCCCGCCCGAGACCCGATCGCGCAGGACGTAGCCGGTGACACCGGGACGGCTGCTGAGGTAGGCGTCGGCCTTCGCGATGCGGCTGCTCAGATCGCAGTCGAAACCGGGCAGGCAGCCTTGGGTGTGCGCGAGCGGCACCGCGCCCGCGATCGGGAGCGCGGCGGGCAGGCTCGGGGCGATGATCGCCGCGGCGGCGAGGACACAGGCGGAAGCGGCCACGCGGGGAACGGCCCGGGTGGCGGGGGACGGGTAACGCACGAGGGACCACGATCGCACATCGCGAGTCCGGACGCACGTCTTGAGCTCGCATCCGGGGTGTGCTATGCCCGTTTCGCGTCCTTGCGCCGCAGCGGATTTCGCTCGTCGCCGCAGGCCGGGCGGGTCAGCGGAAGGCGGCGCGCAGTTCCTCGACGGTGCGTCCGTTGAGCCGGTAGCAGTGCTCGAAGGCCTCGGTGTGGCGTTCCCTGGGCCAGGAATGCAGGACGACGGTGCGACCGTAGTGGCGCGAGTTGATCAGCTCCCAGCGGTCACCGATCCGGCGGACCGTGAATCCGCCTCTCGGGACCAGGGGAATCACCATCGCATCCATGAACGCGAACCAGCCTTTCGGTGCAGCTCTCTCGTTCCGCCCCGGTGCAAACTCTCCTCCCCGGTGCAGCACTGTCGCACATCGCCGCGACAGTTCCGGCGTGACACGGCGGAGTAATCCGTTCTCGTGTGGTCTATTTCACTGGCCCCCGGATGGGGCGGTGCAGTTGCGCGTCGGTCGCTGCGCGTATAAACGTGCACGAAGTCCGAGGCAGGCGCTGCCGGACACCGCCGATCGAGAGGGCGCAGATGCCGCTGCACATCCACCGTGCCGAGCGCGCCGACGTCCTTGCCCGCGCGCTCGCCGGGGTGCTGGCGTCGCCGCAGGAAGATCCGTTCGCGGCCGAGGTGGTCGCGGTGCCGGCGAAAGGCGTGGAGCGCTGGCTGGCCCAGACGCTGTCGGGCGTGCTCGGCGCGGGCGGCGCGGCCGACGGGGTGTGCGCGAACATCGCCTTCCCTTCCCCCGCGGCGCTGGTCGCCGAGGCGCTGGCCGCGGCGAGCGGAGTGGCGCAGGCGGAGGATCCGTGGGCGCAGGACCGGGCGGTGTGGACGCTGCTGCGGGTGATCGACGCCTCGCTGTCCGAGCCGTGGTGCGCGGTGCCCGCCAGGCATCTCGGCGCGGGAAACAGCGCGGGTGGCGAGCACCGCGCCGGACGGCGTTACGCGACCGCCGCCCAGGTCGCCGCGCTGTTCGACAGTTACGCCGCCCAGCGTCCCGCCCTGATCACCGAGTGGGCCGCGGGCCTGGACACCGACGGCGCGGGCGCCCCGCTTCCCGACGACCTGCTCTGGCAGCCGATGCTGTGGCGCAGGCTGCGCGCCGAGATCGGGACGCCGAGCCCGGCCGAGCGGCTCGACGCCGCCTGCGCCAGGTTGCGCGCCCGGCCGGATCTGGTCGCGCTGCCGCCGCGGCTGTCGCTGTTCGGGGTGACCCGGCTGCCCAGCGACCAGCTCGCGGTGCTGTCGGCGCTGGCCGAGGGGCGTGATGTCCATCTATGGCTGGTGCATCCGAGCCCGGTCCTGTGGTCGACGCTGAGCGAGCTGCCCCCCGCCCGGTCGCGCGCCGAGGATCGCAGCGCCACGGCGGTCGAGCACCCGCTCTCGGCGGGGCTGGCTCGCGACGTCCGGGAGTTGCAGCAGCGGTTGGCCGCGTCCGCCGCCGTCGGCTCCGACACCTATCATCCGCGCGGCGCGGCGGAGGACGATTCGCCCACGACGTTGCTGCGTGCGCTGCAACGAGGCATCCGGGACGACCGGTGGCCGCCCGCGCCGGGAGCGGCTGTTGCCGACGGCACCGTGCAGGTGCACGCGTGTCACGGCCCGGCGCGGCAGGTGGAGGTGCTGCGGGAATGCCTGCTCGGGCTGTTCGCGGCCGACGAGACGCTGCAGCCGCGTGACGTGCTGATCATGTGCCCGGAGGTGGAGGCCTACGCACCGCTGGTGCGCGCGGCGTTCGGGCAGCGCACGCCGGGATCGCCCGAAGCGCAGAGCGATTCGGAGCACCCGGCGCACCTGCTGCGGGTGCGCCTCGCCGACCGGGGGCGCGGGGTGACCAATCCGCTGCTCGCGGTCATCGCGGTACTGCTCGAGCTGGCCGACGGACGGGTGACGGTGACCCAGGTGCTGGATCTGGCCGCCGCCGAAACCGTCCGGCGCCGTTGCGGATTCGACGACGACGACATCGAGCGGTTGCGCGAGTGGGCGGCCGAATCCGGCGCGAGATGGGGCATCGGGCAGCGTCAGCGCCAAGCGTTCGGGCTCGCCGATTTCGCGCAGAACACGCTGAACAGCGCGGTGGACCGGATCCTGCTCGGGGTCACCGCGGGGGAGACCTCCGAGGACTGGCTCGATCTCGCACTGCCGTTGGACGACGTGGACAGCAACGACGTCGATCTGGCCGGCCGCTTCGCGGAGTTCATCGATCGGCTCGCGGTGTGCCTGCGCGACCTGCGCGGCCCCCGGCCCGCGCACGAATGGGCCGCGGTGCTCGGCCGGGCGCTGGATCTGCTGACCGACGTGCCGGACGCGCAGGCGTGGGTGCGCACCGAGGCCAGGCAGGAACTCGCCGCGGCCACCGACCACGCGGGCGATGTGCCGTTGCGGCTGGCCGACGTCGGCGTGCTGCTGCGTTCGCGGCTGGCGGCGCGGCCGACGCGGGCCAACTTCCGCACCGGTGAGCTCACCGTCTGCACGATGGTGCCGATGCGGTCGGTGCCGCACCGGGTGGTGGCGCTGCTCGGGCTCGACGACGAGATGTTCCCGCGCGCCACCGGCGCGGACGGAGACGATGTGCTGGCCCGCGAACCCCTGCTCGGCGAACGCGATCCGCGCAGCGAGGACCGGCAACTGCTGCTGGACGCCGTGCTCGCGGCCCGCGACACGCTCTTGGTGTTCCACAGCGGCGCCGATCCGGTCAGCGGCGCGCACCGGCCGCCCGCGATTCCGGTGGCCGAGTTGCTGGACGCGCTGCGGGCCCACGTGGGCGCCGAGGCGATGCGGTCGGTGGTCACGCGGCATCCGCTGCAGAACTTCGATCGCCGGAACTTCCGGGCCGAACAGCCTTTCAGCTTCGACACCGTTGCCTTGGCCGGTGCGCACGCCGCCGACGGGCCGGTGCGGCCGCGGCCGCCGTTCCTGGCCGCGCCACTGCCCGCCGCGCGGACGGCGGATGTCGCTCTGGCCGATCTGATCTCGTTCGCGGAGCACCCGGTGCGCGCGTTCCTGTGGCAGCGCCTCGGTCTCCGGGTCCCGGAGCACGACGAGGACATCGCCGACCGGCTGCCCATCGAACTCGACGGCCTGGCCAAGTGGGAGCTGGGCGAACGCCTGCTCGCGGCCCGCCTGACGGGGGCGGATCCGGCCGGGCTGCGGGCCGCGGAGTGGCGGCGCGGCACGCTGCCGCCGTTCGGTTTCGGCGCCGCCGTGCTCGACGAGGTCGAACACACCGTCGACCGGTTGGTACGCGCCGCGCAGGCGGACTACACGGGCCCGGCGCGCGCGGTGGACATCGCGGTCGACTTGGGCAACGGGCGGCGGCTCACCGGCACCGTGCCGGAGGTGCGCGGCGACACCCTGGTCCGCACCACCTTCTCCCGGCTGGCTCCCAAACACCGGATCGCGGCGTGGGTCTCGCTGCTGGCGCTGACCGTCACCGAGGACCGCTCCTGGCGGGCGGTGAGCACCGGCCGCGGCCAGTTCGGCCGTCCCGCCTGGCGCTGCGAACTCACCCCACCCGACGCGCCCGCCGCCATGGAGATCCTGCGCGGGCTCGTCGCGCTGCGCGACGCGGGCCTCACCGAACCGCTTCCCATCGCGCCCAGCGCCACCGCGGTCTACGCCGAACGCCGTTTCCGCGGCGCGAGCACCGACGACGCGATCACGGCGGCGGAACGCGAATTCAACGGCGGCCCCAACGGCCCCGGGCCGTTCGGCGATCACACCGACCGCCATCTGCGCTACATCTGGGGTCCGGCGCCCCGGCTCGACGACCTCATGGCCGCGCCCGCCGCGGCGGGGGAAGCCGGGGAGAGCACCCGTTTCGGCGCGCTGGCCCGGCGCATGTGGATCCCGTTGCTGGCCGCGGAAAGCCAGGGCCAGCCGTGACCGATCACCATGCGGCCCGATGGGAACGCGGCGCGCTCCGGAACCGAACCGCGCAACACATCGCCGCGGCGCGTGTCGGTCGCCGGGGTACGGCGACGCGCGCGGCAGAATGTCGGCTCGGGCAGTCGCTTCCGGAGCACCGTCCGGCGTGGCCGGACACCCGGGCGACCGCGAAGCGCGGGACCACCGGCCGCGCAGGAGGGAGGCACGCATGACCGTGCAGGAAACCTCCTTCCCCGCGGGCGCTTTCGACGCCGACGCGTTCGAACCGTACGGACCGCTGCCCACCGGCACGACCGTGCTGGAGGCCAGCGCGGGCACCGGCAAGACGCACGCCATCGTCGGTCTCGCCGTGCGTTACGTCGCCGAGGCCGGGATCGACGTGTCCCAGCTGCTGCTGGTGACGTTCAGCCGCGCGGCGACGCAGGAACTGCGGGAACGCACCCGGGACCGGTTCGTCGCCGTGGCCGCCGGATTGGCCGATCCCGGCGCGGCCCTGGCACACGCCGACGAACTGGTCCTGCACCTCGCGCAGGCCGACGAAGACGAGGTCAGGACGCGGCGGCGACGGTTGCTGACCGCCCTGTCGGATTTCGACGCGGGCACCATCGCCACCACGCACAGCTTCTGCCAGCGCATGCTCGACGAACTCGGTCTCGCGGGCGAACACGACCCAGGCACCCGGCTGGTGGAAACCGTCGACGACCTGGTCGGCACCGTCGTCGACGACCTGTATCTGCACCGCTACGCCCGATCGGAACCGCCGTACTCGGTGAAGGAGGCCCGCACGCTCGCGCTGGCCGCGGTGCGCGACCGGCACGCGGCCCTCGTGCCCGACGGCGAGGCGGGCGAGCGCGTGGCGTTCGCGCAGGCCGTCCGCGCGGAGACCGAGCGCCGCAAACGGCTGGCCGGGCTGCGCGACTTCGACGACCTGCTGGTGCTGCTGCACGACGTGCTCGCCGATCCGGAACACGGCCCGCGCGCGTGCCGCCGGATCCGGGCCCGCTACCGCGTCGCCTTGGTCGACGAGTTCCAGGACACCGACCCGCTGCAATGGGACATCTTGCGCAGGTCGTTCCACGGGCATGCCACCTTGGTTCTGGTCGGCGATCCGAAACAGGCGATCTACGCCTTCCGCGGCGCGGAGGTGCTCAGCTACCTGGACGCGGTCGCGCACGCCGACGTCCGCAAAGAACTCACCACGAACTGGCGCAGCGACGCCGGACTGCTCGCCGCCTTGGACCACCTGCACGGTGGGGCGGCCTTGGGGCACGAGGAGATCCGCGTCTATCCGGTCGCCCCGACCAGGCCGTGGTCGCGGTTGTCCGGACCCGGCGAACTCGTCACGCCGTTGCGGATCCGGTGCCTGCCGCGCACCGGAGCCGGTCCGCTGAACAAATCCG
The DNA here is from genome assembly GCF_001612785.1 of Nocardia beijingensis NBRC 16342. Lineage (GTDB taxonomy): Bacteria > Actinomycetota > Actinomycetes > Mycobacteriales > Mycobacteriaceae > Nocardia > Nocardia beijingensis. The sequence continues at coordinate 101,469 of NZ_BDBC01000018.1, read as the reverse complement.
GCTTTCCCGCCGTCGGGCGCATGCGGGCCGAGGTCGCCGATGATCTCGCGGCGGACATCGTGCGCCTGCTCGAATCCGGTGTGCTGCTGGACGGCAAAGCGGAAACACTCGCTGCCGACGGTGACGCGGCGGGCGACCCGGCGCGCAGGCCGATCGGGCCGGGCGACATCGCGGTGCTGGTGCGAACCCGCTCGCAGATCGACGTGGTGCGCGCCGCGCTGGATCGCGTCGGCGTCGCCTCCGTGCTCGCGGGCGGGGTCAGCGTCTTCGCGACCGAAAGCGCCACCGACTGGCTGTGGGTGCTGCGAGCGCTGGAACAGCCGCACCGCGGCGACCGGGTGCGGCTGGCCGCGTGCACACCGCTGCTCGGCGTGACCGCGGCCGAGATCGACAGCGGGGGAGCCGATCTGGTCGGCCGGGTCAGCGCCCAGTTGCGTGAGGCGGCGCGGCTGTTCGGCCGCGCGGGATTCGCGGCCGTGTTCGAGAAGATCGCGGCCGAAAACCGCTTGGCGCCACGTCTGCTCGCCGTGGAGAACGGGGAGCGGCAGCTCACCGACCTGCGGCACCTCGCGCAGTTGCTCGACCAGGTCGCGCTGACCGAGGGACTGGGGCTGACCGCGCTGACCCGGTGGCTGGCCGACCGGGTGCGCGACCCCGCCTCCGGCGCCGTCGCCGACCGCAGCCGCAGGCTCGATCGCGACGCCGCCGCCGTCCAGATCGCCACCGTGCACGCGAGCAAGGGACTCGAATTCCCGGTGGTGTATCTGCCGTTCGCCTGGGACAGCGCGAAGAATCCCTATCCGGCGACGTTGCTGTTCCACGCCGACGACGGCGCGCGCGTGCTGGACGTGGGCGGCCCGGACGCACCGGGATACGCCGAACGCAAGGCGCGCAGCGAAGCCGAGGAGGCGGGTGAGGAACTGCGGCTGCTGTACGTCGCGCTGACGCGCGCCATGTGCCAGATCGTCGCCTGGTGGGCGCCCGCGATCACCACCGCGGCCTCGCCGCTGCACCGCATGGTCTTCGGGCGCTCCGACCGTGGCGCCGCCGTCGCCGCCCGCGCCGCGGTTCCCGCGGACGCCGTTGCCGCGCAATCCCTTTCGACTTGGGCGCGCGAGGCGGGCGCGGCGATCTCGGTGACGGCGGTTGCCGCGACCGACGGTGTGGCGATCCGGCGGGCGCGCACCGCGCCCGCGCACGGGGAACTGGCCGCGGCCCGCTTCGACCGGGTGCTGGACCAGCAGTGGCGGCGCACGTCGTATTCGGCGCTGACCGCCTCCGCGCACGGTCCGGCCGCGCCCGAATCCGACAGCGAGCCGGAGGACGCGCGCGGCCAGGGCGACGAGCCCGATGGCACCTCCGCGCTCGGCGCGGCGGAGCCGGAGCCGGCGGGCGCGGCGTCGCTGATGAACGCGTTGCCCTACGGGGCGGAGTTCGGCACGTTGGTGCACGGCGTCCTGGAGCGGATCGACACCGGTCGCCCGGATCTGGCCGCCGAGGTGCGCGACCGGTGCCGCGACGCGGTGGACGAGCTGATGGCCGAGCTGGATCCGGAGTGCCTGGCCACCGCGCTGCTGGCGGTGCTGCGCACTCCGCTCGACGGTGGCTGCCTGGCCGACGTCGCCCCGCGCGACCGGCTCAGCGAACTCGAGTTCGAATTGCCGCTGGCGGGCGGCGATCGCGTCGGCGCACGCGCCGCGACGCTGCGGCGCGTCGCCGAGTTGCTGCGCGAGCATCTCCCCGCGGACGACGACATGGTGCCCTACGCCGATCAGCTTGCGGCGCTGGAGGACCTGCCGCTGCGCGGCTACCTGACCGGCAGCATCGACGCCGTGCTCCGCGTCGACGACGGCGGGCATCCGCGCTTCGTCGTCGTGGACTACAAGACCAACCGGCTCGGCACCGGCGATCTCACCGTCGCCCACTACACCCGCGACCGGATGGCGGCGGAGATGCTGCGTTCCCACTATCCGCTGCAAGCGCTGCTGTATTCCGTCGCGCTGCACCGGTATCTGCGCTGGCGATTGCCCGGGTACGACCCGGCTCGGCATCTCGGCGGGGTCCGGTACCTGTTCGTGCGCGGCATGATCGGACCGCAGACCCCCGCGGGCTGCGGCGTCTTCGACTGGCATCCGCCCGCCGACCTGGTCGTCGCGCTGTCGGCGCTGCTGGCGGGGGAGGCGGGGCGGTGACCTCGATCCAGGTGGCGCAGCGGGGAACCGGCCTGCTGCGCGTGTTCAACGAGGCCGGTGTGCTGTCGGCCGCGGACGTGCACGTGGCGCTGCGATTGGGCAGGCTCGGCCGGGAAGAGTCGGAGCCGGTGTTGTTCGCCGCGGCGCTGGCGGTGCGCGCGGTGCGCTCCGGCTCGGTGTGCCTGGAACTGCACCGGATGCGGGAGATCGGCGTCGACGCCGACGAGACCTGGGACGCCGGAGTCGATCCCGCGACGCTGCCGTGGCCGGACATCCGCGCCGTGGTCGCCGCGCTGCGGGTGAGCCCGCTGGTGCGCGGCGGACCGGCGGGTCCGTTGCGGCCGCTGCGCCTGGTCGAATCCCAGGGGGCGGGCGATTCCGGTCCGCTGCTCTACCTCGATCGGTACTACCGGCAGGAGCAGACGATCCGGCGGGTGCTCACCGAGCGATCCGCGCACCACCCGGTGGTCGATCCCGCGATCGTGCGCCGCGAACTGGACCGGTTGTTCGACGGGCCGTCGGGAACGGCGCCGGATCGCCAGCGTCTGGCCGCCGCGCTCGCCGCGACGCACTGGACCACCGTGGTCGCCGGTGGTCCCGGCACCGGCAAGACCCACACCATCGCGCGGATCATCGCCTTGCTGGCGGCGCATCGCGCGGCCGAGCCGAAGCTGCCCGCGCTGCGCATCGCGCTGGCCGCGCCCACCGGGAAGGCGGCGGCGCGCCTGCAGGAGGCCGTTCGCGAGCAAGCGGTTCCGCTGGGATTGCCGGAACTCACCGCCGCCACCCTGCACCGGCTGCTCGGCTGGCAGCGCGGTCGCAGCACCCGGTTCAAGTACCACGAGTTCAACCGGCTGCCCTACGACGTGATCGTGGTCGACGAGACATCGATGGTCTCCTTGACCATGATGAGCAGGCTGCTGGCGGCGCTGCGCCCGGACACCCGCCTGGTGCTGGTGGGCGACCCGGACCAGCTCGCCTCCGTGGACGCGGGCGCGGTGCTCGCCGACCTGGTCGCCGGACCCGTCGCCGCCACCCCGAATCCGGTGCTCGACGAGATCCTCGGCCCGGAGGCGACCGGCGAGCACGCCGGGGCATTGACCGCGCTGGAGCGCACCCGCCTGCGCGGCGGCATCGTCCGGCTGACGCGGGGCCGCAGATTCGGCGGGCGGATCGCCGAGCTGGCCGTCGCGGTGCGGGCGGGCGACGCCGACGCCGCGCTCGAGCTGTTGCGCGCGGGCGGCGACGAATTGTCGCTGGGCGCGCCCGACGAGCTGATCTCGGTCCGCGCCGATGTGGTGCGCGCGGCGACCGCGGTCACCGCCGCCGCGCTCGACGGCGACGCGGCGGGCGCGTTGCGCGCGCTGGAATCGCATCGCTTGCTGTGCGCGCACCGCCAAGGGCCGTTCGGCGTCGAGCGCTGGGACCGGATGGCCGCGGAATGGGCCGCCGCCGCGGGAGCGGGCCCCGAGTCCCACCACGCGCCGTGGTACCCGGGACAGCCACTGCTGGTCACCGCGAACGATCACGAGGCGCGGATCTACAACGGCGACACCGGCGTCGTCGTGCGGATGCCCGACGGTTCGCTGCGCGCGGCGCTGCAACGCGGCAGCGAACCGTACCTGGTGCATCCGACGCAGTTCCCCGCGGTGGTGACCGTCTTCGCCATGACCATCCACCGCAGCCAGGGCAGCCAGTACGACACCGTCTCCGTCGTCCTGCCCGAGCCCGAATCGACCCTGCTGACCAGGGAATTGCTGTACACCGCGATCACAAGGGCCCGCCGCCACGTCCGGATCATCGGCACCGAGGAGTCCATCCGCGCCGGTATCGCGCGGCGGGTGCTGCGCGCCAGCGGGCTGTCGCGCCGGGAAGGACCGCGATGACGAAATCTCACATTCGCGGCGTCCCCGGCGTCTACCTGGTGTGAGCCTGCCCCCGTTCGAGGAAATAGTGGCCGAACACGGCCCGATGGTGTTGCGCGTCTGCCGGGCGGTGCTCGGACCGTCGGACGCGGCCGACGCCTGGTCGGAAACGTTTCTCTCCGCGCTGCGCGCGTTTCCGAGTTTGTCCCCGGACACGAACATCGAGGCATGGCTGGTCACCATCGCGCATCGCCGCGCGATCGACGTCGGCCGGGCGCTGACGCGCGCTCCGGTTCCCGCCGAGACCTTGCCGGACCATCCCGCCACCGCTCCCGGACCCGCCGACTACGACCCCGACCTGTGGGCCGCCCTGCGGGCGCTACCGACCAAGCAGCGCCAGGCGGTCGCCTACCACTATCTGGCCGGGCTTCCGCACGCGGAGATCGCCGCATTGCTCGGCAATTCTCCCGACGCCGCCCGCCGCGCCGCCGCGGACGGCCTGAAGACCCTGCGCAAGCTCTACCCGAAGGACGAATCATGATGGCCACCCTCGATCACGGTGACGGGTTGTCGCGCGCGCTGACCCCGGACGCCGACCTGCTCGCCACGCTGCACGCGCGCCTGACCGCCGAGGCCGACGCCGCGGGCCTGCTCGATGTCGCCTACCGCCTGCTGGAGACCCCGGTGGGGACGTTGCTGCTGGCCGCGACGCCCGCCGGACTCGTCCGCGTCGCCTACCCGACCGAAGACCACGACGCGGTGCTGGCCGCACTGGCCGCGCGGATCAGTCCACGGATCCTGGCAGCGCCCGCCCGGCTGGACGTGGCGGCGCGGCAGATCGAGGAATACTTCGCGGGCGGCCGGACACGTTTCGATCTGCCGCTGGATCTGCGGCTGGCCGCGGGGTTCCGCCGCCAAGTGATCGAGCACCTGCCGGCCATCGGCTACGGGCAGCGCGCGAGTTACGGCGCGGTGGCGGCGGCCGTGGGGAACCCGCGCGCGGTGCGCGCGGTCGGCTCCGCGTGCGCGCGCAACCCGCTGCCGGTGGTGATCCCGTGCCACCGGGTGGTGCGCGGGGACGGGTCCATCGGACAGTACGTCGGCGGCAGCGCGGCCAAGCACGCGCTGCTGGATCTGGAGGCGGCGGCATGAGCGAGCCGGACGCGGTGCACGCGCCCGGTCCGGGGAGGGGCGAAGCCGCCACCCTGGCGGATCGCGTCGACGCCCAACCCTGGCGGGCGCTGCTCGAGGAAATCGATGCCACCGGCTGCGCGGCGACCGGGCCGCTGCTCACCCCAGCCGAGTGCGCCGAGTTCACCGCCATGTGGGACGACAGCACGCGGTTCCGCTCCACCGTTGACATGGCGCGGCACCGGTTCGGCGAAGGCACCTACCGCTACTTCGCGAATCCGCTGCCCGCGCCGATCACCCACCTGCGCGCGGCGTTCTATCGAAAACTGTTGCCGCTGGCTCGATCCTGGGCCGAGCGCCTCGGCGACCCGGCTCCGTGGCCGGAGGAGTTCGGCGACTGGCTCGACCTGTGCCACGTCGCGGGTCAGCGCAAGCCGACGCCGATCCTGCTGCGCTACCACGCCGGTGACTGGAACGCCCTGCACCGCGACCTGTACGGAGAACTGGTCTTCCCACTGCAGGTCGTCATCGGGTTGGACAAGCCCGGAACCGATTACTTCGGTGGCGAATTCCTGCTGGTGGAGCAACGCGCGCGTGCCCAGTCGAAAGCGACCGTTTCCGTGCTCGAACAAGGTCACGCGCTGGTCTTCACCACACGCGATCGGCCGACGCCATCCAGCCGTGGCTGGTCGCGCGCCCCGATCCGTCACGGTGTCAGCCGTGTGCGCGGCGGACGGCGACACACCCTCGGTCTCGTCTTGCACGACGCGGCCTAGCCATCGTGTACACGTTGCTCGATGGCGGCGGCCGACCGTATCGGAGCGTGGTCCCCGGGCGATACGGCGGCCACCGTCGTGGCCGGATCTACGGCCGTCTCGATTGTCCGTCCGCGCTGCGTGCGCTCGGCCGGGGCGGCTACCGCGCGCACCGCGTCTTCTTCGCGACCGAAGCCGACGCGATCTCCGCCGGCTACCGTCCCTGCGCGGTCTGCATGCCCGAGCGATACGCCGCCTGGATAAGTCGCGCTCGAACACCCGGAAAGCCTTAGCGCAGAACGGATTCGAACAAGGGCCAGCTGTTGTGCAGGTCCTGCTGCCAGTACCCCCAGGAGTGGGTGCCGCTGGGGCGCAGATCGAAGGTGGCGGGTACGCCGAGTTCCTGGAAGCGGTCGCGCAGGGAGCGGGTGCAGCGGTCCGAGACGGCTTCGAGCATGCCGCCGATGGCCAGCTGGTCGACCAGCTTCGTGGCGTTGCCGTCGATCCCCGTGCTGTGCGGCTGGTCCAGCGGGCCGGCCTGCCCGTTGCCTGCGGCCACGTAGATCGTCGTGCCGCGCAGCCGATCCGCGTGCACGTAGGGATCGTTGGCCGCCCAGGCCGGATCACCCGGCGGTCCCCACATGTTCGACACCGTGCCGCCCTCGGCGGTGACGATCGTGGCGACCATGGCCTGTCCGGCGGGATCGCTGGTGCGCACGCAGCCGCTGTAGGAACCGATGGCCTGGTACAAACCCGGTGCCGCCATGGCCAACTGGAAGACCGAGGTGCCCGTCATCGAGACCCCGGCGATGGCGTTGGCGCCACTTCCGCCGAAGGCGGCGTCGATGATCGGGGGCAGTTCGCGGGTGAGGAACGTGGTCCAGCGCGGGCGGCCCAGAACGGGATCGTCGGCGCGCCAGTCGGTGAAATAGCTGCCCGCGCCGCCGACCGGCACCACCACGGTCACCTGCTGGTCGGCGAAGAACCGGTCGACGTCGGTCCGGTCGGTCCAGCCGTCGCCGTCGGTGCCGCCGTCGATGCCGTTGAGCAGATACAGCACCGGAGCCGGACGGGACGGGTCGTGGCGTGGCAGCACGACCACCGAGACCGGCGCGTCCATCGCGGGCGAGAAGACGGTCAGCTCGACGGCGCGCCCGTGCGCGGGACGCATCGGAGGCGGCTCGGCGCCGGCGGGACCACCGGAGCACATCAGCATCGATAACGCCAATAGACATGCGCGCCAGACGGTTCCGCGAGAAGTGCGGCACGGTCGACGGGACGCCATGCGCTCGACGCTAGGTTTCGCCGCGCCGCGACCGCAATGGCCGCACGCTCGATTTGGGAAATCCGGCAAATGGCCGCCGAAGCGAATTGGTATGGAACACAGAATCGACGGAAAATCCGGCGGTCTGTCCACTCGATGCTGTTGACTGCGAATTCGAGCCCTCCTACCCGGGGCCAGGAGTCGACATGCCCGGATATTCGCATCGAACAGGCGCGGCGCTCGCCGCGGTCATCACTTTGTCCTGCACGCTGATCGGCGCACAGCCGGTCCGTGCCGATCCACCGCAATCCGTCGCGGCGGCGGACGGTTCGCGCATTGTGGAAACCCGGTTCGAATCCGGCCGGCAATCCGAAATCGAGGTGTATTCGGCCGCGATGAACAGCACCACGCGAATTCATGTGCTGCGCGCGGCCGATCCGGACCTGCCCGCGCCGACCTTCTATCTCCTCAACGGCGCCAACGGCGGTTCGGAGGGGAATTGGCTCGACGGCACCGATCTGCTCGATTTCTTCCGTGACAAGCAGGTGAACGTGGTCGTCCCGTTCGGCGGCGCGGGCAGCTACTTCACCGACTGGCGCAGCGACGACCCCGTGCTCGGCAGGCAGCGCTGGTCCACCTTCCTGACCGAGGAGCTGCCGCCGCTCATCGACGCCACGTTCAACGGCACCGGGAGGAACGCCATCGCGGGTATCTCGATGGCGGGCACATCGGTGTTCCAGTTGGCCATGGCCGCACCGGGTTTGTACCAGGCCATCGGTTCCTACAGCGGCTGCGTGCGCACCAGCGACCCCGCCGGTCAGGCGGTGGTTCAGGCGGTGGTCACCCAGCAGCGCGGCACGGTGTCGAATATGTGGGGGCCGCCGACCGATCCCGCCTGGCGCGCCAACGATCCATACCTGCACGCGGAACGGCTGCGCGGCACCGCCATCTACGTCGCCACGGGAACCGGGCTGCCCGGGCCGATCGACAACCTCGACGGCGCGCACGGCGACCTCACGCAGCTGATGTATCAACTGGTGATCGGGGCCCCGCTGGAGGCGGTGGCGAACCTGTGCACGCACCAGTTGCGGGACCGGCTGCGCCAGTTGGGTGTCGCGGCGACCTTCGATTTCCGGCCGAACGGCACCCACTCCTGGGGCTATTGGCACCAGGACCTGCGCAATTCGTGGCCCATGATGGAAGCGGCGCTGCGATGACCCGCAAAGAGGCGGCGGTGGCGCTCGGATCGTTCGGAGCGTGCCTGATCTCGGTCTTCATGCAGATGATCGACGTGACGATCGTCAATACCGCCCTCCCGGTCGTCACCGCCGAGTTGGGGGCGTCGCGGCCGGAGCAACTGTGGGTGGTCGCCGGATACTCGCTGGCCTTCGCCTGCGTGCTGCTCACCGCCGCTCGCGTCGGCGCGATCGTGGGACGCCGCCGGATGTTCCTGTGGTCGGCGGTGGCCTTCACGGCGGCGTCGGTGTGGTGCGGGATGTCCACCACCGCGCTGGAATTGGTGCTCGCGCGGATCGTCCAGGGTGTGGCGGGCGCGGGAATGGCGGCACAGACCATCGCCATCATCACGGCGAGCTTCCGCCGCGAGCACCATCAGTACGTCTTCGCCGTGTACGGCGCGACAGCGGGTTTCGCGGGGATGCTCGGCCCGATCCTGGGCGGCGCGCTGATCACCCTGAATCCGTTCGGGCTCGGCTGGCACGCGATCTTCCTGATGAATCTGCCGCTGGGCGTGATGGCGATCGCGCTGGCCGCGGGCTACCTGCGGTCGGGCCCGGCGACGGATCGGGAACCACTGGATCTGCGTGGGGCCGTGGTGGCCACTGCGGCGCTGTTCGGACTGCTGTTCGCGCTGTCGGACAGCCAGCGAGAGGGCTGGCGCCCACTGCACGGGGCGTTCATCGCCGTCGCGGTGGCGCTGGGCGCTGTGTTCGTGGCGCACGAGCGGGCGACGCGCCGCCGCGGCGGCCGTGCGCTGGTGCGGCTCGACCTGTTCGCCGACCGTGGCTTCGCCGTCGGATCAGCCCTGGTGGCGATCTTCTTCGGCCTGTTCACCGCATTCGTGTTCACCGTATCGATCCTGTTGCAGGACGTGCTGCGGTTCTCCGCGCTGCGTACCGGCGTCGCCATGACGCCGTTCGCCCTCGGCGCGGGCGCGGGCGCGGTGCTGTCGCCATTGCTGGTGCGGCGCTGGGGAACTCTGGCGCTGTCGGCGGGGATCGCGCTGTTCGGCGGATGCGTCGCGGTGGGCGTGGGCTACCTGTACGTGGGTGACGGGGCCGTCGACCTCCCACTGGTGCTGGGGCCGACGTTTCTCGCGGGGTTCGGCGTCGGCGTGTTCGGTGTGCCGCTGCAGCCGCTGATGCTGGCGGAGTTGGACGATCGAGCCATGGGCGAGGCCTCGGGCGTGCTCCCCACCATCGAACAGATCGGCAATTCGGTCGGACTGGCGGTGCTCAGCGCGCTGTTCTTCCGCGCGCACACGCTCTCGGGCAGCATGATCATGCTCGCGGCCATCGCCGCCGCGGCCCTCGGCCTCGCCGCGCTCACGCGGGCGCTGCCGGACCGCGCGCGGGCGGCCACGAGTCCGTTCAGCTGGTCGATCACGGGCTGACCGCGGCTTCCCGCACAGCGCGGTCATGGCCTGATCGTGAGGTTCTCGTTCCGAGCGAGGGTCGGGCCATCAGGCGGCTTCGCGACGAATCAGTAGGCATTGCCCTTCGCCGGCGTGGCGCTCACCGATTCTTGCCGATCATCAAGTCTCTGCCCGCATAGACGCCATGGAAATCCGTTGCGCCGACACTGGCGATCACCCCGCACTGGGAATCGCCCGTCGGCTCGATCCACGACGGCTTGATCCACAAGGTGCGCGGCGAGGACATGGACACCGCGCGCGGGCAACTTCGCCGGTGATGCTGGCTGCCCCGCGGCAACAGGTCGGGTGCGAGGACGTTCGCAATGGCGTATCGGCTCGGAGCGTCGAGCGCGCGAGCGGTGGCATACCCAGTGGCGGAAGCCATTCGGCCCCATTCGTGGAACCTGCTCCGGATCTACGGGCGCTCGGAGCCGTGGACGGCTTCGGTGCGATGCTCCGGTTCGGCGGAGGTCCCGTTCGGCCCGCCGCGCCGGGTGAGCCGCCGCACCCAGGAGGGCGCCCACCAGCAGGCGTCGCCGAGCAGACGCATGGTGGCGGGCACCAGCAGCATGCGCAGGATCGTCGCGTCGATGAACAGCGCCGCGACCATGCCGTAGGCGATGTACTGCATCATGACGAGATCCGACCAGGCGAACGCCCCGGTGACCACCAGCAGGATCAGGGCGGCCGCGGTGATGATCCAGCCGGTGCGGGCGATGCCGGCGCGCACGGCCTCGGTGGTCGTCGCGCCCGCCGCCCGCGCCTCGACGATGCGGGCGAGCAGGAATATCTCGTAATCGGTCGACAGTCCGTAGATCACGGCGACGATCAGTACCAGCACCAGCGCCATGATCGGCTGGGGGGTGAACTCCAGCAGCCGCGCGCCGTGGCCCTGGACGAAGATCCAGGTCAGGATGCCGAGGGTGGAGCCGAGCCCGAGCAGATTCAGCAGCGCGGCCTTGAGCGGCAGCACCAGGGAACCGAAGGCGAGCACCATCAGCACGGTGGTGACGAGGAAGACCAGCGCGATCATCAGCGGCATCCGGCGCAGCAGCGCGTCGACGCTGTCGCGCTGGACCGCGGGCTGCCCGCCGACCAGCACGGTCGTTCCCTTCGGCACCGGCATGGAACGCAGATAGTCGATGGTCGCGTTCGCGTCGTGCGCGTCCCGCAGCACCGTCGAGGTGGTGAACACACTCGGATGCGCCGGTCCCTGCACCGCGCGCGGGAACGGCGCGATGAGGCCGGGAGCCAGGCCGGCCCGCTCGACCACCGCGTCGATATCGGCGGTGTTGTGGGTGATCAGCACGAGGTCGACCGGATTGATCTGCCGCAGCGGGAAGACCTCGTCGAAGTGCTGCTGCGCCGTGCGGGCCGGATGCCGCGGCGGCAGGAAACGCTCCGAGATGCCGCCGAACGCGACGTCGCGCACCGGCGCGATGAGCAGCACCAGGATGGCCACCACCGGGACCGCGACCGCCAGCGGCCTCCGCATGACCCATCCGGCGACGCGGCCCCACGGATTGTCCGCCTCCCGGTCGCTCGCCCGCCGCGCGTGGAACCGATTGAAACCCAGGCGATCCACGCGAGGGCCGAGCACGGCCAGCATGGCGGGCAGCACCGTGATCGAGATCAGCGCGGCCAGCGCCACCGTCACCATCGCGCCGACCGCGAACGAGCGCAGAAAACCCTGCGGGAACAGCAGAATGGCGCCTGCGGCGACCACCACGATGGTCGCGGAGAACACCACGGTGCGCCCGGCGGTCGCGACCGTGCGACGCACCGCCTGCGGTACCTCGCGCCCGTCGGCCAGCTCCTCGCGGAACCTGCTCACGATGAACAGGCCGTAGTCGATGGCCAGGCCGAGTCCGACCATCGAGACCACCGGCGAGACGAAGGAGTTCACCTCCATGACGGTGGTCATGGCGCGAATGATGCCCCAGGCCCCCAGCACGGTGAGCCCGCCGACGATCAGCGGCAGCGCGGCCGCGACGACGCCGCCGAACAGGAAGAACAGCAGCACCGCCACGGCGGGCACGGCGAACAGCTCCATGCGGCGCTGATCGTGGGCCATGGTGTCGTTGAGGGCGGCCGCGACCGGTTGGCCGCCCGCGACCTCCATCTCGACGCCAGGTATCCGGAATTGATCGGCGACCTTCCGATAGTTGCGCATGATCTCCGTGTCATCGCTGCCGCGAATGGCGACGGAGGCGAAGGCGTACTCGCGGTCTTCGGAACCGAAGATGTCCGGCAGGTGCAGCCCGGTGTCGGTGGGCCAATAGGTGGCGTTGATCTTGGCGATCCGGTCCGGGAAGCGTTGCGGCAGACTGTTCAGGTGACCGACGACCGTGGCGGCGAAGGCCGGATCGTCGATGGTCTTGCCTGCCGGGGCGCGGTACAACAAGAGCACATCCGCGATGTGATCGTGGCCGAACGCCTCGTCTTTCAGCCTTGCGGCCCGCGCCGATTCCGAGGTCGGATCGTTCCATCCGCTGACGCTGAGGTGCTCGTCCAGCCCGAGGCCGTACCCGCCGAGCGCGAGCAGTGCGGCGACGACGAACCCGATCACGGCGAATCGCCGCCGGACGAGCATATCGGTCCAGTGCGTGAACTCGGCGAACAATGCCGCCTCCTAACCGATGACATCGTATTTCGGCGCGGGCCGGGAACAGGTGAAACCTAGCAATATCAACGCATTTCACCGGGAGGCGATCGAGAATTTCGAGATGCCACAAGCCGATTCGCCGGCCGGTTGTGAAGTCTCCCTGAGCGAGCGACGGCCGGTGTGGCGGCCGTTACGCTGAGCCGGACGCCAGCTGCGCACAAGCTAATTCGCCGATCGCCGGAAAAGAATGGCGGTCGAACTGGATCCGACCCGGAGGATGTGCATGTCGGATATTGCAATTGTCGGCATCGGCTGCAGGTTTGCGGGAGGAATCGACTCGCCCGACACCTTTTGGGAATTCGTGCTGGACAAACGCGACGGCGTGGTCGATATGCCGGCCGATCGCTGGGACTACCGCCGCTACTACGATCCGGAACCGAGGACGCCGGGGCGCAGCTACACCAAGCGCGCGGCGTTCATGACGATCGACCCGTGGGAATTCGACCCGGATTTCTTCGGCATCTCCGCCCGCGAGGCGACCGTGCTGGATCCGCAGCAGCGGCTGATGCTAGAGGTGACCTGGGAGGCGCTCGACGACGCCGGGATCGCGCGGCGCGCGGCGGGCGGATCGGTCGGCGTCTACGTCGGTGGATTCGTGGTGGACCAGTCCGTGATCGGCGTGGTCGGCCCGGCCCTGTTCCACACCGACATGCACACTCCGGCGAGCGCGTCCTACACGATGCTGTCCAACCGGATCGCCTACGCGCTCAACCTGGTCGGCCCCGCGCTCACGGTCGACACCGCGTGCTCGTCGTCTTTGGTCGCCTTCCATCTCGCCTGTCAGGCGCTGGCGAACGGCGACTGCGAGGTGGCGCTCGCGGGCGGGGTGAACGTGATGCTGCAACCGGAAACCTTCGTCCTGATGTGCAAGGGCGGCTTCCTGGCCGCGGACGGCCGCTGCAAGTCCTTCGACGCCTCGGCCGACGGTTACGGGCGCGGCGAGGGCGCGGGCATGGTGGCGCTGAAGAAACTCGACGACGCCGTCCGCGACGGCGACCGGATCTACGCGGTGGTGAAGGCGACCGGCTCCAATCAGGACGGCCGCACCACCGCGATCACCGTCCCCAACGCTGATTCCCAAGAGGCGCTGGCCCGTTCGGTGTGCCACCGCGCCGGGCTCGCGCCGGACGCGATCACCTACGTCGAGGCGCACGGCACCGGCACGCTGGTCGGCGATCCGGTCGAATTGCGCGCCCTCGGAAGGGTGTTCGGCGCGCCCGCGGGGCGCACGCGTTCGCTGGGCGTCGGCTCCGTGAAGTCGACCCTCGGGCACACCGAGGCCGCGGCCGGGATCGCGAGCGTGATCAAGGCGGCGCTGGCCATCCGGCATCGCACCATCCCGCCACAGGGTTGGCTGGACAAGCCGAACCCCGACATCCCGTTCGACGAGTTGGGCTTGCACGTCCAGCTCGAGGCGGAGGCGCTGCCGGACGACGCCGAGCCGATGACCATCGCGGTCAACGGCTTCGGATACGGGGGGACCAACGCTCACGCCATCCTGCAAGAGTTCCGGCCTGGTCCCACCGACCGTGTTTCGCCGGCGAGGCATTTCGGCGTCCTGCCGATCTCGGCGCGCAGCACCGGCGCGGCGCGTGCGCTGGCCGGCCGGTTCGGCGACCTGATCGCCGCGGGCGCCGATCCGGAACGGCTGGCGGAGGCCGCCTGGACCCGCATGGCGCACCACCAGTACCGCACGGGCATGCTCCTCGGCGACACCGACGACCTGGTGCGCGATCTGCGCGCGTTCGCCTCGGGCGAGGGCCGTGACGCCGCGCGCACGATCGTGGCGCGGACGGCCGAACCGGTGTTCGTGTTCTCGGGCATGGGCCCGCAGTGGTGGGGAATGGCGCGCGAATTACTCGGCGCGGAAGGCGTTTTCGCCGATACCGCGAAGACGGTCGACGCGGAGTTCCGCTCGATCGCCGGGTGGTCGATCATCGAGGAACTGCTGCGGCCCGAGCAGGAATCACGGGTAACCAGCACCGAGGTGGCGCAGCCCGCCAACTTCCTCGTACAGGTGGCGCTGGTGCGGGAGCTGGCCGAATACGGCATCCGGCCCGCGGCCGTGGTCGGGCACAGTGTCGGCGAGGTGTCGGCGGCCTACGTCAGCGGCATGCTGTCACTGCGCGACGCGGTGCTGGTGGCGTATCACCGGGCCCGGTTGCAGGCGAGCACCGCCGGTTCCGGTGGCATGCTCGCGGTCGGGATGTCGCCGGAGCAGGCCCGCGAGCTCGTCGGCGACGACCAGCGGGTGGATGTCGCCGCGATCAACAGCGCGAGCTCGCTGACCTTGTCGGGTGATGTCGACCGGCTCGACGAGATCGCCGAGAAGCTCACCGAGGACGGTGTTTTCGCGCGCAGGCTGCGCGTGGAGGTGCCGTACCACAGCCGGTTGATGGACCCCATCCTGGACGAGCTGCGCGCGGCGCTGGCCGGGCTGACGCCGGTGGCGCCGACCGTGCCGCTGTATTCCTCGGTCACCGGCGAACCGGTCCTCGGCCCCGACTGGGACGCCGAGTACTGGTGTGCGAACGTGCGGCAGCCGGTCTTGTTCGCCGACGCGGTCGCGAAGCTGATCGGCGCGGACAGCCGGGTCTTCCTGGAGGTCGGCCCGCACCCGGTGCTGTCCGGCAACATCCGCGAAGCGCTGCTCGGCGCGGACGTCACCGGCACGACGGTGCCGACGCTGGATCGCAAGCAACCGGATTCGGTCAGCATCCGCCGCACCCTCATCGGCCTCTACGGCGCGGGCGTGCTCGATCTGGACGAGCTGTTCCCGGCGCGGCATCCCGCCACCCCGCACGTGCCGCTGCCGCGCTATCCGTGGCAGCGGACCCGGCTGCACGCGGCGCTGCCGCTGTTCGAGCAGGCCCGGCTCGGCACACCCGGCGCGTACGCCATGCTCGGCGATCCCGACGTGGAGGGCAGGCCGGATTGGCTGCTGCAGGTCGGCACCGAGCTGCTGCCGTGGCTGGCCGACCACGTGGTCAACGGCGTCAAGATCATGCCGGGCGCGGCGTACCTGGATGCCGCGCTGAGCGCGACGGCGGCCAGGCTCGGCGTGGAACGGGTCGCGCTGGAACAGGTGCGGTTCGTGGCCCCGCTGATCATGGGCGCGCCGGACGTGCCGCTGGTGGCGCTCACCGTCGAGGAGGCCAGCGGCCGATTCCTGATCCGGTCGCGCTCGGCGACCGGGACGGCGTGGACGGTGCACGCGTTCGGCCGCACGCTGACCGGCAGCCACAAGCCGACGAAGGTCACGGTGCCGACCCTGGACGTCGGTCTCGACGTCGACCCGCAGATGTTCTACACCGGCCTGGCCGCGGCGGGGCTGCACTACGGTCCGGCCTTCCGCCGCGTCACCTCCGTGCGCGTCGGCGCGGACGCGGTGGTGGCCACCGTCGACGGCGCCATCGCCGCGCACTCCGGGCATCTGGCCCATCCCGCGGTGGTCGATGCCGCGATGCAGTCCGCGGCCCTGCTGTTCGCCGACGCCAGGATCGATGAGGGCACGCTGGTGCCGGTCGGCGTCGCGGCGGTGCGGCTGGTCGCGCCGCTGCCCGAGCGGATCACCGTGGTCGCGCGCCGCGATCCCCGGGCCAGGCTGCGCGCCGACGTGGACCTGCTCGACGACGAACACAACCTCGTCATGCGATTGAGCGGCCTGCAGATCGGCGCGCTCGCGCCGGGCCAGGATCCGCTGCACCGGATGGTCGACTTCTATTACACCGAGACGCTGGAACCGCGGGATGCCATCGATCCCGCCGCGCTGCCGCGGGATTCGGCGTCCACCGTGATCATCGCGCTGGGCAGCAGCTGCACGCGGGCGGGGCAACTGGCCGCCGCGATCCCGGGCTCCCGGCTCTACGTGGCCGGGGTGGCGGGCCGCGAACTCGCCGCCGATCTGGCCGCGACACTGTCGGCCGCCAAGGCGGAGGGCGCCGACCGGCTGCACGTCTGCGTGGTCGCC
The DNA here is from genome assembly GCF_001612785.1 of Nocardia beijingensis NBRC 16342. Classification (GTDB taxonomy): domain Bacteria; phylum Actinomycetota; class Actinomycetes; order Mycobacteriales; family Mycobacteriaceae; genus Nocardia; species Nocardia beijingensis. The sequence continues at coordinate 84,974 of NZ_BDBC01000018.1, read as the reverse complement.
GGCGCCGTCGAGGACGATGTGGCCGACCTGTGGACCCTGGAGCGGATCGCGGTCGCCCTCGACGAGTTCGTCCACCCGGAGGCCACCGAACAAGGGCCCCAGAGCGTCTTCGGGGACGGGTGGTGCCACGTCACCCTGGTGACCGAGCTGGCGTTCGCGCTGCCGGACAGCCCGGTCCCGCCGAACTCGAATCACGCCGCGCTGGCCGGTGCGCGCCGGGTGCTGCTCAACGAGCAGTCGGCGCTGCGCTGGCGGTTGATCGACGTGGAACCCGGCACCGAGATCGGCGAGCTGATCGGGGAGCTGGCGGTGCCCGGCGCGTTCTGGAACGACAACCTCGACGAGGTGGTGCTGCGCGCGGGCAAACGCTGGGTCCCGATGGTGACCAAGCCGTTGCAGGAGCGCCTCGACGCCCTCGACACCGCCGAGCCGCTGACCGATCCGGAAGCCAACTTCGCACTGGAGCTGCCCCGGACCCGCCTGCTGTCGGCGTTGGCGTGGCGGCAGTGCCCGCGGCCCGAGCCGGGACCGGGACAGATCGAGGTGCGGATGAAGATCATCGGCCTCAACTACAAGGATCCGCTCAAGGTCATCGGCCTGCTCGGTGAGCGCGAACTCGCCCCCACCTATTTCGGCACCGTGCCCGGAATGGAGGGTGTCGGCGAGGTGGTGCGGGTCGGCGCCGAGGTCACCGATCTGGCGGTGGGCGATCTGGTCGCCGTCGCCGCCAAGGGCATGATGCGGCGCTACGTCGTCGTCGACCGGCAACTGGCCATCCCGCTGCCGGCCGACGCCGATCCCGCGTACTGCACCAGCACCATCGCCTTCGGCACCGCCGAGTACGCACTGCTGGATCTGGCCCGGCTGGAACCGGGCGAGACGGTGCTGATCCACGGCGCGGCCGGCGGTGTCGGCACGGCCGCCATCCAGGTGGCGAAAGATCGCGGGGCGCGCATCATCGGCACCGCGAGCACCGACGAGCGCCGCGCCCACGTGCTCGCCCTCGGCGCCGACCACGCGATCGACTCGCGCTCGCTCAACTTCGTCGACGACGTGCTGGAGCTGACCGGCGGCAAGGGCGTCGAGGTGGTGCTCAGCAGCGCGCCGGGGGAGATCCTGCGCCAGAACTTCAACGCCGTCGCCGAATTCGGGCGCATCGTCGAGGTCGGCAAGGCCGACATCTACACCGGCGGCCTGCTGGAGATGGCGAACTTCGACAAGAACCTGGCGTACTTCTCGATGGATCTGGACCGCCTGGTCGCCGTCGACGCGCAGCGGCTGGCCCGTCTGTTGCAGCGGGTCTACGAGAAGGTGCTCGCCGGCACCTACCAGCCGCTGCCCTACCGGCTGTTCGAGACCGACGAGGTGGGCAGGGCCTTCGAGGAGACCATCCGCTCCACCGGCCTGGCCCGGATCGCGCTGCGCATGGATTCACCCACCCCGGCGGTGCGGCCGTACCTGCCGGAGATCGAGATCGACAGTGCCGCGACCTATCTCGTCACCGGCGGATTCGGTGGGTTCGGGATGGCCATCGGGCGCTGGCTGGTGCTGCGCGGGGCACGGCGGCTGGTTCTCGTCGGCCGCGGCGGCGCGGGCACGGAGGAAGCCCGCCGCCAGCTGGAGGCGTGGCGCACCGTAGGCATGGAGGTGGTCGAGGAGCGGGCCGACGTCACCGATCCGGAGGCGGTCGCCGCGATCGTCGCGCGGTCGCACAGCGCAGGGCATCCGCTGCGCGGAGTGTTCCACGCGGCGGGCGCGGTGGCCGACAATCGGTTGGCGGCGATGCAATTCGACGAGCTGGCGCGGGTGTATCGCCCGAAGGTGCACGGCGCGAGGGTGTTGCATCAGGCCGTCGCCGACGCGGGCATCCGGTTGGACATGTTCGTGCTGTGCTCCTCGGGCGGTTCGATGTACGGCATCTACGGTCAGTACAACTACTGCGCGGCCAACGTGGCGGTGGAGTCGCTGGCCGAGGAATGGTCCAGGGCGGGCGAGCGGGCGCTGTGCGTCGGCTGGGGGCACCTGTCGGGCGCGACGGGCGGCATGGCCGCCGACGAGACGGCCCTGAAGTACCTCGATCTGGTCGGCTTCGACCCGATCGACATGGCCGACGCCACCGCCTATCTGGAACAGACGCTGCGCCTGGGCGTGGCTCGCGCGGCGATCATCCCGACCGACTGGGCCAAGCTGACCGGCACCTTCCCGCAGCTGACCCGCACCGGCCGCACGACCGCGCTCGCGCAGGCCTCCGCGAAGGACACCTCCGAACTGGCCCGGCTGCGGGCCGAGGTGGCCGCGATCGAGGAGGGCAAGCGCGGGGCCTTCGTCGCCCGCAAGATGGCCGAGGAACTCGCCGTCGTCATGGGTGTGCCGGTCGAGTCCATCGACATGACCGTTCCGGTGCCCGAACTCGGGCTGGATTCGCTGATGGCGGTGGAACTGGGGGCGCGGGTCACCAAGACGCTCGGCATCGACCTGATGTCGTTACAGATGGGCCGGTCGTTCAGCCTGGAGCAGGCGGGCCCGAAGGTGGCGGAGCTGATCTTGGCCGCGGATTCCGGTCAGGCGCAGCCCGTCGCCGATCCGGCCGCTGCGAACGGCGCCGTGACCGAACGGGCTCCCGCGCTGGTGGCGGCCGGGGCCAGGCAGTGACCGACCGCCGTCGTCGAAACGAGGTGTTCCCGTGGTCCGTTTCGGGCTGATCGATGAATGGGAGCCGGGGCCGGGCCGGCTGGTCAGCTGGGCGGCGTCACCGGAGTCGGTGGCGCGCGCCCGGCGGGCGCCGGTGCACCCGGCCCCGCCCTCACACCAGCAGGAGCAGTATCTGCGGCTGGCCGATCGGCACGCCGGCGCGGATTTCCGGTATTCGGGCCTGTGCCTGGTGACCGCGGAGATCCCGACCGGCGGCCTCGACCTGGCCGCGATGACGCGCGCGGTCAACGCGTTCCTGCTGCGCCACGACACCTTCCGGACCTGGTTCCGGGTCGACGCCGCCGGCGCGATCGAGCGGCACCTGGTGCCCGCCGAGGACGTCGATTTCGTGCCGGTCGACTACGGCCACGTGGACGAGGCCAGAGCGATCCGCGACCACGTCCAGAAGACCACGCCGGGCCCCTTCGACTGGGACTGCTTCACCTTCGGGGCGATCGAACGCGAGGACTCCACGACGGTCTACCTGGCGGTCGATCATCTGCACACCGACGGATTCGGCCAGTACCTGTCCGGGTTCGACCTCGCGCTGCTGTATCTGCGCGAGGTGTGGGAAGACGTCGGCATGCTGCAACCCGCGGCCAGCTACCTCGACTACTGCACCGCGGAGCGGGAGTACACCGGCCGGATGACGCTCGCCTCGCCCGGCGTGCAGAAGTGGCTCGAGTTGCTCCGCGGGAACGACGGCGAACTGCCCTCCTTCCCTTTGGATCTGGGCAGGCGTACGGATGTCTACAACCGCAGCGCGCACCGCACGGTCACGCTGTTCGACGAGCACACCGCGCTGCGGTTCGAGCGGGTCTGCCGCGACAACGGCGCGGAGTTCGTCGGCGGCATCTTCGCCGCGGCGGCGCTGGCCGAGCGCGAGCTCGTCGACAGCGACTACTACTTCGGCATGACGCCCGTCAGCACCCGCGGCTCGGCGGCCGAACGCGCGTCCGTCGGCTGGTATGTGACGCTGCTTCCGGTGGCCTTCCCGCTCGGGTCCGCCACCACCTTCGGCCGAACCGCGGCCATCGCGCAGCACGCCTACGAGAACGGCCTGCGTCTGGCGCCCACCTCGTTCCAGCGCGTGGTGGAACTGTTGCCCGCCGACTCCGATCTGCACCTGGAACCGGGCTGGTCCACGCCGATGATCTCCTACGTCGACGCCAGGGAACTGCTCGGCAACGAGTTCTTCGACCTGGCGTCGTGCGGGTTGTACGCCAATCGTGCCGCGTCCGAGCAGGTGCTGATCTGGATCAACCGGCTCGCTTCGGAGACCACGCTGAGCGTCATCTACCCGGACACGCCGGTGGCGCACGGTTCCGTCGAGCGGTACGTGACCACGTTGCGAGCGGTGTTCGCGGCGGCGGCCGAGCGGACACGGTGAGGAGGACCTGTGCACACGGCATTCCGGGATCCGGGCATCCCCGACGGAGAGAAGTCCGTCTACACCGTCACCGTCGCCGACCGGCCGCCGAAGCTCGACCTGATCAGCGTGGTGTCGCACGACGGCGACGGCTACCGTTCGCTGCTCGAGGTCGGCCTCGGTCACGCGAACTTCGCGATGACCATCGAGCAGCGGTTCCAGCGCTCGGGAGATCGGTTGTCGGCCGAGCGCTACCGCGCCGAAACCCGCTCGGGGGCAGCGGTGGTCAGCCGGGAGGAGGCCAATTTCGTCGGCACCACCCATCTTCAGTTCGGTGGCGGGATCGCGCCCTTCCCGGCCGATGTGATGCCGCTCGCCGGTGGCCTGACGCTGCTGCGCGGTCTCGACTTCGCCGAGGGCGCGGAGGAGTGCGTCGATCTGTGGCTGGCGTTCTCGGTGCACGTCCCGCTCGGGACGAAAGTGGAGCAGCGCACCGTGGTCGACGTACCGGCCGGGCGCATCAGCAGCTGGCAGGTACGGTTGCGACCGCGGCTGTCCGGGCTGAACACGATGGTGGAGAAGGTGATCGGGGGGTTCCTGCCACCCGCGGTGGCCCACTTCGACGTGGCCCCGCCGCACCGGATGGTCCGGCTCAGCTTCCCGACCGGGCCGATGCCGTGGGATCCACGCGGTCTGATGGAACTGGTCGCGTAGAACCGCCGTGCCAGGAAGGCGGTGCACACGGCGGGCGATGCGCGAGGTCCGGCGGGGCGCGATGAACAAGCCGCCCGGCCCGCGCCGCACACGGGCCGGGCGGCGTCCTCAAAGGGGCGGTTCGGCAAGGCTTTTCGCCGCAAAAGGCAGGTGGTGCGAATGACGGACTGCCATGTCGCGGTGACGGCATCGGTCGGCTGCGGCGGCGCGGTCCCACGGTCACCGGCTTGTCCGTCGAGTGAACCCCGGGGTGATCCACATCACTGCCTGACGCTGTCAGGAATCCGGCAGCTGTCTCGTTCAGCAAGCACGCGAACCAGACAGGAGCGAACCATGAAGCACCGCATCGTCGTCCTCGGGGCCGGATACGCCGGAGCCTTCTCCGCCGGATACCTGGCGCGCCGGCTCCACTCCGACGACTTCGAGATCACCGTGGTCAACGCCGAACCCGATTTCGTCGAACGGCTGCGCCTGCATCAGCTCGCCGCAGGACAGGATCTCCGCCACCGGCCGCTGGCGGAGGTGTTCGCCGGCACCGGCATCCGGTTGCGGGTGGCCCGGGTGACCAGCGTCGACGCCGAGCGCCGGACTGTCACGGTCGCCGACGGCGATGGCGTCGACCGGCTCGGATACGACACCCTCCTCTACGCGCTCGGCAGCACCGCCGCCGACCATGGCGTTCCCGGCGTCGGCGAACACGCCTTCCACGTGGCGGCGCGGCCGTCCGCGCTGCGCCTGCGCGCGCGCCTGGACGAACTGGGCCGAGACGGGAAGGTGCTGGTGGTCGGCGGCAACCTGACCGCGATCGAGGCAGCCACCGAGCTCGCCGAATCCAGGCCCGGACTTCGGGTCGACGTCGCCACCAGCGGCGAACTGGGCGGCTGGCTGGGCACGAAGGCCCGCCGTCACCTGCTGCGCGCCTTCGACCGGTTCGGTATCACGGTGCACGAGCACACCACCATCGAGCGCGTCGAGCATGCGGCGGCGGTGGCTTCGGACGGCACCGCCCTCGCCTCCGACGCGACAGTGTGGGCGGCGGGCTTCGCCGTCCATCCGATCGCGGCCGCCAGCGGCCTCGAGGTAGTCGCCGACGGCCGGATCAGGGTCGATCGTCAGATGCGGTCGGTGTCCCACCCGGATGTGTACGTCGCCGGTGACAGCGTCTTCGTCATCGGCGACAACGGCCGGCCGTTGCCGATGTCCTGCGCGTCGGCGGGGTACACGAGCATGCAGGCGACGGCGGCGATCATCGGGGACCGGACCGGGCGGGAGATCTCGACGACCGCGCTGTCGTATGTCGGCAACCACATCAGCCTCGGCCGTAAGGACGGGATCTTCCAACTGGTCGACGGTGCGGCGCGATCGAAGTCGTGGGCCCTGCGTGGCGGGGCGGCCGCTCGCGTCAAGTCGGCGATCGTCGGGACCGCCGCTTGGAGCGTGAGCCACCCGACCTTCGGAAGGCCGAGTCGCAGTTACCGCTCGGCCACCGCCCGGGAGCGCTCCCTCGGCGTGGTCGCCGCCTAGAGTCACGCTCATGGACACTGCCACCGTGGCGCGTTTCGAGGCCAGCCGCGATCGGCTGGCCTCGCTGGCCTACCGGCTGCTCGGCTCGGCCGCCGACGCCGAGGACACGGTGCAGGACGCGTTCCTGCGGTGGCAGGCCGCCGACCGCGAGTACGTCGAGGTGCCGGAGGCATGGCTGACCAAGATCGTCACCAACTTGGCGCTCGACCGGCTCCGATCGGCGCGACTGCGGCGCGAACGCGCGGTCGGCGCGTGGATGCCCGAACCGCTGCTCGACGGCGACCCGATGCTGGGCCCGGCCGACACCGTCGAACAGCGCGAATCGGTGACCCTGGCGGTGCTGACGCTCATGGAGCGGCTGTCGCCGGTCGAACGGGCCGTCTACGTGCTGCGCGAGGCGTTCGACTACAGCCACGCCGAGATAGCCGGGATTCTCGGCATCAGCGAGTCCGCGAGTCAGCAACACACCCACCGAGCCCGGCGCCGGATCGCCGCCGCTGGCAACGGCGCGGGCATCGACCGTGCTTCCGCGCGCCGGATCGTCGAGGCATTCGTCGATGCCGCCTCATCGGGCCGGACCGAACGGCTGGTGGCGCTGCTGACCGATGACGCCACCGGCATCTCCGACGGCGCCGGGCTCGGGCTGGCCGGGAAGCTGATCCGGTACGCGACCCCGGAGCGGATCGCCGCCGCGGTGCGGGCCGGCTTCAAACCGACACCGGCCAAGCGCAGACTCGCCGGTGGCGCACCCTCGATCCACAGCGCCGTGGTCAACGGCTGCCCGGCCATGCTCGCCACGCTCGGCGACCGGGTCGTAGGCATCCTGATCCTGGAGATCCGTGACGACAAGATCGCCGGCGTGCGCGGCATCGCCGCCCCGGGCCGACTCGGCCGCCTCACCGCGGGATGGCAGCGGCAAGAGCACGATGCCCCCTTGATCGAATCGTGGTGACGGGCAGTCCCTTCGGCGCGACCATCCGCGATTTCCTTCACGCGCCACCACGGTGCCACTCGACGGCTCCGCCAGCGCAGATACCAGACGGTTCTGCCCCACGGCCGCGCCTCGGCGCACGATTCACCCGGAGAACCACGAGAAAGGCACTCACTCCGTAGGACACCCGGCGCGAAGTCGGGGAATGCGACCGTGACGACGCGGCGCGGTAGCACCAGCGGGCCGGGACGCACGCCTGCTGGTGCCGCCGACCGGCGCATGGCAGACGTGGTACCCGTGCGGATGGCCGTCAGCGCGTGGTCGGCGTGCGGTCCCGGATGCGGCCGACGGTGGCAGGGACGACGCGGCGGCGGCGTGGCGACCACCAGTTGGCCGGGCCCATCAGTTGGACCAGCGCGGGCACCAGGAGCATGCGGACCAGGGTGGCGTCCACGACGAGGGCGATGATCATGCCCAGGCCGAGGAACCGCATGGGCGTGAGCGGCGAAAGGGTGAACGCCCCGGTGACGATCACCAGCAGGGTCGCCGCGGCGGTGATCACCCGTGCGGTCCTGACCGTGCCGAGGCGCACCGCCGCCGCGGTGTCGGCGCCCGCGTCGTGCGCTTCGACCATGCGTGACAGCAGGAACACCTCGTAGTCGGTGGAGAGACCGAAGACCACCGCGATGATCAGCACCAGCATGCCCGCGGCGATCGGGCCGGTGCTCACCCCGAGCGCGCCGGCCAGATGCCCGCCGCAGAAGATCCAGGCGAGCACGCCGAAGGTCGCGGCGAGGCTGAGGAAGGCGAGGGCGACCGCTTTGAGCGGCAACACGATCGAGCGGAACGCGGTGGACAGCAGCACCATCGTCGCGCCGACCATCACCAGGATCATCCACGGCATCGCGGCGACGATGGATCGCACGCTGTCCACAGTCGCCGCGGTGTCGCCTCCGATCAACAGAACGGTGCCGTCCGGGGGCGTCAGAGCGCGCATGCCGCGCACCGAGTCGCTCGCCGCCTCGGTGCGATCGGTGTCGCGCAGGAACGCGTGGAAGACGACGAAATCCTCGGCGCGGCCCACCTGGACGACCTGCCGCACGCCGTCGACCTCGCCGAGCGCCGCCGCGACCGCGTCCACCGCGGCGGACTGCGGCGGCCCGTCCGTGCCGCGCAGCACGACGGTGGCCCCGCTGCCCGCCGCGGGAAACTGCGTGGTGAGTTCCTCGATGGTGACGCGCATGGGGTTGCCCGGCGGCAGCGCGTGGTGGTCGATGTCGCCCAGCCGCAGCCCGGCCAGCGGCGCCGCGAAGACCAGCAGGACGGCGCCGACGACCACCGTCACCAGACCGGGCCGCCGCAGCACGCGATCGACCAGGCCGCCCCAGAACCGGTCGGTGCGATCGATCGCGCGCGCGGTGCCGATGCGCGCGCCGAACAAGGCGAGCAAGGCGGGCAGCACGGTGAGCGAAAGCCCCGCGGCCAGCGCCACCGCCGTGATCGCGCCGATGCCGAGCGAACGCAGCACCGCCTGCGGGAAGACGAACGTCCCCGCGAACGCGCAGACCAGCAGCAGCGCCGAGAACGCGATGGTGCGGCCCGCGGTCGCGTACGTGCGGGTGATCGCGGAGCGCACGTCGTGCCCGTCGGCGACCTCCTCGCGGAACCGGGTGACCAGGAACAGTCCGTAGTCGATGGCCATGCCGAGGCCGAGCAAGGAGGCGATGTTCATCGCGAACGTGCTGACCTCGGTGAGCTCGGCGAGCACGCGGATGGCGCCGCTCGCGCCGAGCACGGTCAGGCCGCCGACCACCACCGGGAACGACGCGGCGATCAGACCGCCGAACACCAGCACCAGGATGAGCAGCGTCAGCGGCAACGAGAGCGCCTCGGCCCGGACCAGATCGTGCTGGGACTGCGCGTTGATCTCCGTGGAGACCGCGCTGTAGCCGGACAGATCGGCCGGGACGCCCGGAACCCGCAGCAGCGGTTCGATGTCCGGATACGCGGCGACGCGCTGGTTGGCGTCACCGGCGAGATAGACCACGGCCAGCGCGTGCCGGTCGTCCGCCGAGCGCAGGAACTGCTTGCGCGCGAATCCGGCGTTCCAATAGGTTTCGATCGGCCGTTGCAGCATCGCCGGATCGATCCGGGCGAGCGCCTCCAGCACCCGGGGGCCGATGTCGTCGAGCGTCTGTCCCTCCGGAGCGGTGTAGCGCACGACCACGTCGGGGTTCTGCGGTCCGAAGTGCTCGCTCACGAGCCGATCCACGTGCGCGGACTCGCTGCCCGGATCGATGAACCCGGCGGCGGTGACCTTGTCCGACGCTCCGATGCCGAGCAGGCCGGACAGCAGCATCACCCCGGCGACGAGGGCGAGCACCATCCGTGGCCGGGCGAGGACCACCCGGGCGACGGCGGTCATGCCACGGCCGCATCATGCGGCGCGAGCTCGGTCTCGAGCCGCGCGGTGATCGTGTCCAGCAGCGCCTCCAGCCGGGGCTCGACGCCCGCGCCGTTGCGGCAGGAGACGGTCAGCTCCAGCTTCCCGCGCGATTCCACCATGGCGAACAGCAGCGGCATCGCGCCGCTGTGCTGCGGTAGCAGCCGCATGGCCGTCGGTGTCCAGCCGGGCACCGCCATCTCGTCGAGATCGACCGTGCCCAGGTGGGAGACGGTGGCCGACACCATGTTCCGATTCAGCCGAGTCCCCAGCCAGTTGCTGCCGCGCAGCACCGTGCGAAGGACGGCGTCCGGGAACTTCGACAGCTTGCCGTTGTCCAATTCGTTCAGTTCGCGTCTGTCCCGCAGTCCGCCGCGCATCCGCTCCCTGACCGTCTCCCAGTCTTCGCCGGGCGCCACGTCGAGAAACAGGGGCAGCGCCAGATTCGCGGTGGAGCGCAGGGCGGGATCGTGCCTGCGCAGATCGACCGGGATCATGAAGCGCGACTTCGTATCCGACTCCCCGGCCAGGATCGCCGCCACCCGCGCGACGATGCCCTTGCCGGTCGCCTCGATCGTGCGGTGGCGCAGCAGCCAGCGCGGGGCCGCCGGATCCTGGCGGCCGCGCCCCGACGGCGCCTCGAACGTGGGCAGCACCAGGGTCGGCCGGCCGGGGGCGCCGGTCCGCGCGACCAGTTCGGCGTCGGCGACCGGGTCGGGCGCGCCGACGGGCCGCTGTCCGCGCAAGGCGCGGAACACGTCGTCCACCCACAGGCGCAGGCCCATGCCGTCCATCACGCCGTGGAAGGCGCGGAACAGCACGGTGGTCTGCGCGCCCGTGAGCAGGAGCACTTCGGTGGTGCGGTCCGGCGTGGGACCGATCGGGCTGTTCAGCACCGCGTCGTGCTCCAGTGCGTCGTAGTTCAGCGACCATCCCGGCACCACGCGCACGGTGGCGGCCAGACCGCTGTCCACCCAGTCGCGGCCGTCGCGGACCAAGCGGGCGCCGGGCGCGGCCGCCGAGGCGACGTCGACGGCGGCCTGCAAGGCGGCCGGGTCCAGGCTGCCGTCGCCGTGGACGGCGATGTGCATCACGAACGGCGGAGTCACCTGTCGCGTGCAGAAATAGAGGCGTTCGGTGGGGGTGATCTTCCTGCGGAAGACGGGGGCGTTGCTCATGCTGGTCTCCGGTGCGGATGAAGTGCTCAGCGCAGATCGCGGGTGAGCTCGACCGCGCCGCCCTGGCTTTCCAGCCAGTCGAGGAAGGCGGTCAGCCCGCTGTCGCGGTCGACGACCGGCCGGTAGCCGAAATCGCGTGCGGCGGCGGCGGTGTCGTAGGTGGCGCTGCGGGTCAGCAAGGCGACGGCGTAGCGCGACAGCGGCGGCGACCAGCGGGTAGCGACGGCGGGAATGCGCCAGATCGTCTCGATGACGCGCACCGCGGCGCCGATCACCTTGGGGTGGGGTTTCCTGGTCGGCGGCCGGTAGCCGAGCTGGGTGGCCACTTGGCCGAGAAAGCCCCAGACGTCGGTCTTCTCGGCGTCGGCGATGAAATACGCTTTGCCGCCCACCTCGTCCGACGCGGCCGCCAGCACACAGGCTTCGACGATGTTGTCGACGTGGCACAGCGAGGCGTACACGGTGCGGCCGAACGACAGGTCGGGCAACGTTCCCGCGCCGGCCCGGCCGAGCATCCGCACGATGGGGCCCGACCGGTCGCCCGCACCCCAGATCGCGCGTGGGCGCAGCGCGCAGGTGCGGAACCCGTCGGTGTCGGCGGCCAGGACCGCCCGCTCTGCCGCGGCCTTGGTCTCCGAGTACAGGTTCAGGTAGCGCCGCGGGTACGGCACCGACTCGTCGACGTCGAGCTGGTCGCCGCCGTAGTAGTCCATCAGCGCGCTCGGGCTGGAGATGAACACGAATCGTGCGGCCCCGCCACGCCGGGCCGCCTCCAGCAGCCGCTGGGTGGCCCGGACGTTCTCGTTCCAGAACTGTTCCCTGGTGCCGCGCTCGTCCACCCTGGCCGCGCTGTGGAACACGATGTCGACGCCGCGGGTCGCTCGCTCGAGCGACGCCGGATCGGTCAGGTCGCCGTAGACCAGCTGGATCTTGTCGAGGTCGGCGCTCAGATCGGACAGATCGCTGGTGCGGCGCACCAGGATCGACACATGGTGCTCGCCGTCGCGCACCAGCCTGCGCACCAGCGCGCCACCCAGAAAACCGGACGCGCCGGTCACCAGAACTTTGCTCATTGTCTTTTCTCCTTGCCGGGCTGGGTTCGCCACCAGGTCAGGCCGAAGATCTGCGTCAGGACCGCCGTCCGGAGCCTGCCGGAGCCGGAGCCGTCGGCGGCGCGCAAGGCCGCGGGGATCTGGGCCGCGTGGACGACGACGCTGAGGAACGCGTCGACCCACCAGACGGTGCGCAGAATCCGGCTGCCGGGGACCCGGCCGGTCGCGGCGGCGAGCGCGCCGCCCGCCAGATACAGCCATCCCAGGACGGGAACCATCCGCAATGCGGTCGTTTTCATGATCAGGCGTCCGTTCCCAGGCGCTCGGCCGCCCACACGGTGAGCTGTTCGCGCCCGATCTTGGCGTTGTGCCGGATGTCCACCGGGAACGACGGGTGGACGAGGAAGTCGGCGATCGTCCTGGTGAGCTCGAATCCCGCGCCGTGGGCCCGCAGCGCGGGCTCGACGACGGCAGGGTCCGCGCCCGGCCGCAGTTCGACGCACAGCACCGGTCGCTGCGCGCCGCGCGGGCCGATCCCGACCAGCGCCGTGCGGGCCACGCCCGCGACGGTGTTGAAGATCTGCTCCACCTGGACGGTGAACATCGGTCCACGTGCCGTGACCACACGCTGGCTCTTGCGGCCGCAGAACCAGATCCGCCCCTCTTCGTCGATCCACGCGAGGTCGCCGGTGCGGTGCCAGATCCGGTCGCCGTCGACGATCTTGCCCAGCGCGTTCGCCTGCTCCGGCCAGTAGTACCTGGTGCTGACGTTCGGCCCGCTCACCACCAATTCGCCGATGCCGCGGGTGTCCGCAAGACCCTCCGCGAGTTCTTCGGCCCGGTCCCACGTCGGTATGGGCTCGTCGGTGATGGCGACGACGCGCGCCTGCACCTGGTAGGAGGGCCTGCCGATACAGGTGCCCGCGCCGCGGTGCGCCCGTTCGACCAGACCGGCCAGCAGTTCCCGCGACTCGATGGTCGACATCGGCAGCGCCTCGGTGGACCCGTATCCCGCGACCACCTTCGCGTCCTCGCCGAGCACCGCGCGCAGCCCGGCGATGCACCAGTCCGGCACCGGCGCGCCACCGGAGTAGACGCTCTCCAGCGACTCGAGCGGGGTCGGGTGGGCGCGCAGGTACTCGAGCAGCGGAATCAGGAGGGCGGGGGAGGCGAACATCGTACGCACCCCGAACTTCTCGATCGCGTCGGCCACGTGTGCCGGGTCGGTCGCGCCCACCTTGCTCGGGATCAGCGGCGGCAGCACACACCGTGAGCCGAGCAGCAGATCCAGCACGCCGACCAGCGGAAGGGTGATCAAGGACGCTTCCGGCGCCACCTCACCGCGCGCTACGTGCACCTGCTCCACCATCGCGGCCAGGTTGCCGTGCGTCAGCTGCACGGCCTTGGCCGGACCGGTGCTGCCGGTGGTGAACGCGATCACCAGCGGGTCGTCCTCGGTGGCCGGGCGGCCGGTGGCCACCGGGCCGGTGGGTGTGCGGCCCCAGTCGCGCAGCGTCTCGCCGCGCCAGAACCAGCGTCGGCCGACCGTCACCGTCGTGCGGACGGTGCGGAAGCCGCGCCGGAACAACACGCGCAGCGCGTGGGCCTGTGGGATACCGATGAACGCCTCGGCGTCCACGGCGCGCAAACAGCGCAACATCTTCCGCACGCCCATGCCCGGGTCGATCACCACGGCCACCGCGCCGATCTTCAGCAACCCGAACATGATCGCGTACAGCTCCGGGCTCGGCAGCACCAGCACGATGGTGCGCGTCCCGGTACCGACTCCCGAGGCGGCGAGCCGCTGGGCGATCGTGTCCGACCACGCGTCCAGCTCGCGATAGGTCAGGTGCCGGTAGGCCGGCAGGCCATCGGGGCCGACCCCGTCCGCGTAGCGCACGGCCACGCGGGTGGGGTCGGTGCGGACGACCGCACGAAACCGATCGATGGCCTGCCAGTAGGTTCCCGTTGTCACGCGGGCGCCCCGGCGAGGACGGGCAGCCGGTAGAGCGCCGCCGCTGCCGACGGGCCCGCGCCCGCCGCGACGAACAGCACCTGGCGGTGCCGGGCCAGGGCGTCGTCCGCCACCGCTTGGTCGTAGGCCGCGGTCAGCGCCGCCGTGTGCGGATCGCCGTCGCGCAGATCCGGTGTGCGAACCGAACTTTCGTCGATGCCGAGGGCGGCGGCCAGCTGCTTCGGGAACGCCGGGCTCGGCGTCGAGGCGATCAGCGCGATCTCGTCGAGCGAGACGTGGTCGGACTCGGCGAGCGCCCGGCGCGCGGCGTCGATCGCCACCTCCAGCAGACGCTCCTCGAAGCCGGGCTCGCGGTCCACCGTCATGGCGCCGCGGCCGGTGTTGCCCATGGTCGTGACGTCGACGTAGGCCTCGATCGCGGGCGTGCCCTCGCCGGCGACGGTGTGCACCCGGCCGAAGCCGGTCGGCTCGTCGGTGTGCTCGAGCAGCAGGGCCGCGCCGCAGGTGGCGTACGGGAACCGGTCGTCACCGACGGAACGCAACAGGGACGGATGGGTGTCGCCGGAGACGACGAGCACGTGCTCGGCGCTGCCGGTCTCCAGGACCGACGTGGCGACCTGCACCGCGTTCAGCACACCGACCGCGCCGTTCATCAGGTCGAACGAGAACGTCCGCGGGTCGTCCTTGGCGTATTCCAGGCCGATTCCGGCCGCTTTCTGGATCAGCGCCGACACCGCGGGCTCGACGGTGTTCGAATCCCGGAAGATGCCCGCGTTGATCAGCAGCCCGACCTGGTCGGGACGGATACCGGCACGCTCGAGGCACCGCTTGGCCGCGCGCCCGTTGTGCTCGACGATGCTGTTGGTGTCGCCGCCGCGGCTGATCGCGGTGGCTTTGATACGCACGCTCATGACCGGACCTCAGACCTTCAGCGACGAGATGGTGGTGGACAGGAACCCGGTGACGATGCCGGAGGCCGCCGGCACCAGCAGCAGCTTCGAACCCGCGGGAATGTTCTGCTCGCCGAGCTGATCGTGCAGCACGATGAAATGCGAAGTGGTGGAAGTGTTTCCGTACTTCTCGATGACTCGCAGGTCCGGCGGCATCGGGCTGCCGAACTCGCGTTCGGCGATCGCGTTCATCCACGGAATGGCGGTGGCGCCGAACTGATGGTGGATGACGTAGTCGAATTTCTCGTCGGCGAAGGTCTTGCCCTGCGCCTCGAGGAATTTCCGCTGCGTGTTGGTGCCGAGCAGGAAGCGATCCTCGTTGTGCATCCTGCGGTTGTCGGTGTACATCGCGATGCCTTGTGTCTTGCCGCTGGGCATGCCGAGGCACAGCTGCGCGTATTCCGCGGCCGTCATCATCTCGATGTAGTGGATCATGTCGTTTTCGTCGACCGCTTGATCCAAGACGATCGCGCACCCGGAATCGCCGACGGACAGCGAGGCGAATTGCGGATCGTATTTCTGGGAAATCTCGGCGACTGCGGTCTCGGCGATCGGAGTAATGGCTTCACCGCTGACCACGAGGCCGTTGCGAACGGCGCCGGACCGGATCATCCGGTCCAGGATGTACGTCCCGGTGAGCATTCCGGCGCAGGCGTTCGCGACATCGAATGTGATCGCGTTCTTGGCACCGATAAGACGGCTTATCGAACCGGCGAACGACGGCTCCATGTACATCCTGGTCGCGTGCTTGCTGCGCGTGATCGAGGCGGAGATGATCACGTCGATCTCTTCCGGCGCATACTGTGACCTGGACAGACAGTCTTCGACAGCCTTGGTGGCAAGCGTGAACGAGTCTTCGTGACTTTCCGGCCTGGTATCGCGGACCCGGCGTTCACGGACGCCGGTGATTTTCTCCAGATCGAATGAAGGCGGTTCTTTCAGCCCGGCGAGGAGTTCCGCGGTGGTGACCACTCTGGAAGGCAGATAGGCGCCGATGGATTCGAAACGAGAATGGGGAGACACGAGCGCTCCTGAAATCGTGGGGAAATACGGTTCCGGATCGACTCTGATCGTCGGTGCATTGAACACTACCCGACAGTAACAACGAATGGCTATATCGCCGTGGAGCGCTCCGTCTGAGACGGAAATCACTACGGATGGTATGTGTTTCGTGAGGTATCACCAACCGGTGACCGGCTGGCTATGGCGTTCGCAGTATTGCGATGTGAGGTGCCGTTTCGGTTTTTCGCGGTGTTTCGCGCCGAAAGCCGTACGCGGCGTGTGGTGCGGCCGAATGCGCCGCTTCAGGAATGGCAACCGATCGGCTATTACCGGATGGTGGCAACGGGTGCGTACCGGGAGGGAGGTCTCTCTCGCCGGATGTGAGTGACCTCACTGCGAATCGTGCGTCCGATGCGAGGCCGGACGGCGGGGCGAGCGGATGCGCGGTATATGGCGAAGACCGCTGTGGCGCAAGAGGAATCGCCCGGACCGAGCCGCCCCGCCGTGCGGACGATCACGACGGAACGGGGCCGCGGCGCACCGGCCGAAGTGGTCAGGGCGTGATCCCGGTGAGGGAGAAGAACTCCTGACGGGAGCGGGCATCCTCACGCAGCGTGCCGAGCATGGTGGAAGTGACCGTGCTCGTGCCGGAGGCCTGCACGCCGCGCAGGGTCATGCAGGTGTGCTCGGCTTCGATGACGACCCCGACGCCTTTCGGGCTCAGATTCGTCGCCAGCCAGTCGGCTATCTGTTTGGTCAGCCGTTCCTGCACCTGGGGGCGGCAGGAGAAGTGCTCGACGATGCGGGCGAGCTTGGACAGTCCGAGGATGCGATCGCCGGGCAGATAGCCGACGTGCGCTACCCCGACGAATGGCAGCAGGTGGTGCTCGCACACCGACCGCAACGGAATGCGGCGGGCGAGCACGAGTTCGTCGTAGCCTTCCTCGTTCGGGAAGGTGGTCAGGTCGAACGGGCGGGGAGTGAACAGTTCGGCGTAGGCGCGCGCCATCCGGCCCGGGGTTGCTCTGAGGTGCTCGTCCGCGAGGCCGACGCCGAGGGCGGAGAGGAACTCGCCGGCCGCGCGCTCGGCGGCGTCCAGGTCGATGGTGGCGCCGGAGTCGTGGACGACCCGTAACGGACGCCCGGTGGGCTCGGGGAGTAGTGCGCTCACCAAGCGCTCGGCCTGCTGCATGTCACTGGTCACGACGATCTCCTGTAGCCCGGATTACGACAAATATTATTGGTAAAAATACCGCGAACAGTCAAGATCGTGCATTGATACCATCACCGTGAGTGTTATCGTGAAGCGTGTGACCAGCGATGCGGCGATCGGTGCCGTGGCCGCCCTCGACGACGAACTGCGGCGCGGGATGTACCGGTACATCCGTGGCGCCCGTCGTCCGGTGACCAGGGACGAGGCCGCCGAGCAGGTCGGGATATCCCGCAAGCTGGCCGCGTTCCATCTGGACAAGCTCGTCGACGCCGGACTGCTGCGGGCCCGCTACGAGCAGGTGGGCGGGGTCCGGCGGGTGGGACGCGCCCCGAAGGTCTACGAGCCCGCCGACACCGACGTTCAGGTGAGCATCCCCGAACGGCGTCATCAAGTGCTGGCGGAGATACTCACCGACGCGGTCCTCGCCGAGTCGCCCGGCGAGACTTCGCGGGAGGCGGCGATCCGGGTAGCCCGCGATCGCGGCGCCGAACACGGACAGGCGCTACGGCGAGAACTTCGGCCGGGGCGTCTCGGCGCCGAACGCGCGTTGACGCTGCTGCACTCGACGCTGACCGATCAGGGATTCGAGCCCAGCCGGGAAGGCTCGGGCTGCCTGCGGCTGCGTAACTGCCCGTTCCATCCGCTGGCGGCCAAGGCTCCGGGCCTGGTGTGCGGAATCAACCACGCCTACCTGCGCGGCTTCCTGGACGGCCTGGAAACCGACAGCGTGACGGCGCTTCTCGCGCCCGCGGCGGGGGAATGCTGCGTCGAACTCCGTTCGACCGCCGATCGCGAGTGAGCGCGGGCGGAGCCGCGCCGTCGATGCGCTGGCCCGGCCGTGCGGCGTCCGGACCTAGGCCTCGGTGCTCAGCGAGGAGCGCGCGGTGGCGATCCGTTCCAGCACATCGGACGCGTGCGCGTCGAAACGCTCTCGGGACACCAGGATCTCGCCGTCGAGCCAGGGGCGGTACAGGTAGGCGAGCGCGCCGAAGATGGCGCTGGCGTTGAGCTCGTGATCGTGCTCGTCCGGCATCGGCGCTGTGTAATCGCCCGCGCTGATGACCAGCGCGATCGGCGCGGTGAAGAGGCCGATGAGCTCGTAGGCGCGCGGCAGCAGCACTGGCGTCGCCTGCGACTCGACGAACATGATCCGGCCGCGGCGGCGGTCCTCCAGGAGGTAATCGGTGAAGACGGCGACCATGTGGCGGAACATGGCGTCGCGTTCGACCGGTGCGTTGGGCAGTTCGTCCAGCAGCCGGTCGCGCGCGCCGAGCACCACGGTGTCCAGCACGGTGGTCAGCAGCGCGTCCAGGTTCGGGAAGCTCTCGTAGAAATAGCGCTCGGTGAGGCCGGCCTGTCTGCACACCCCGCGCATGGACGTCTCGGCCGCGCCGACCGTGGCCATCAACTCCGTGCACGCCTCGATCAGCTGTTCCCGGCGTGCGGCGACGCGATCGGCGGGGGATTGCCCGCGCCAGCGGCGCATGCCTGGAATCGACCCGTCGGCTTCGTCCATGGCCGCCATCTTCTCATAGCGTCCGAATTGACATCATGTGATGTTGACAGCATGTGATGTCACCAATACATTGCGAAGAACCGATCGATCACGAGGGGTGCGAGATGGGTTCTGCCGGATATGCCGACCAGGCGCACGCCATCAACGCGCGGGCCGTGGAGTTCGACTTCGCCACGGTGCCGATGCATTACATCCCCGGCGAGGCGATGGCCACCCACATCATCAACGTGATGCACCTGGTGCTCCCCGAAGGCGAGCGCGCGATGGCGCAAGCGCTGGCCGAGGCGTTACCCCTGATCGACGACGAGCGGCTGCGCGAGGAAGTCCGCGGCTTCATCGGCCAGGAATCCATGCATGCCAGTTCGCACGAGAAGGCGCGCGAACAGCTCGAGCGGCTGGGTCTCGAGGTCGGCCCGATGGTCGAGCGGGTCACCTGGCTGATCGACCGGATACTGGGCGACCACGGACTGTCCGGCCGGGCCAAGCGGGAGTGGCTGTGCGAGCGGCTGGCGCTGTTCGCGGGCATGGAGCACTACACCGCGGTCATCGGCGAATGGCTGCTGACCAACGACAAGCTCGAGGCCAAGGGCATGCACCCGGCGATGCTGGATCTGATCCGCTGGCACGGTGCCGAGGAGGTCGAGCACCGCAGCGTGGTCTACGACGCGTATATGCACGTCGACGGCGGCTACGCGCGCAAGGCGCGCCAAGCGCTGCTGGCGAGTGCGGGCTTGCTCGTCTTGTTCGTCGTCTCCGGCGGCTACCTCTTCCACAAGGACCCGTCGAGGCACAAGGGCCGGTTCTGGCCACTGCAATTGGCCAGCGCCTCGGTGCGCGGGGTGGTGCCGAGCTTCACGACGTTCTTCACCGAGATCCCGCGCTACCTGCGGCCTGGCTTCCACCCGTCGCAGCTCGGCCCGATGGACAACGCGCTGCGTTACCTCGCGCAGTCGCCCGCGGCACGGGCGGCGCGCGCGTGACCGCCGTCGAGCGGTTCCAGCCCGGACCGGCGCTGCGCCTGATCGGCTCGGCGGCCGACGCCTACAAGCGATTGTTCGTCGAAAGCGACGCCGCGCGATTGCTATCGCGCCCAGATCCGGTTCGCCGCAGCGGCTACGAATTCGAGGTGGTCGTCGACCGGATCGGCGCCGAGGCCGACGGGGTGGTGAGCCTGTGGCTGCGCCATCCCGACGGCGGTCCGCTGCCCGCGTGGACGCCGGGCGCGCACTTGGACGTCTTCCTGCCGTCCGGTCGTCAGCGGCAGTACTCACTCACCAACGACCCCGCCGACCGCGGGTTCTACCGCATCGCGGTGCGCCTCATCGCCGACGGCGAGGGTGGTTCGGCGGAGATCCACCGTGATCTGCGGGTGGGCGATCGGCTGGGTGTGCGCGGCCCCCGCAACGCGTTCCCCTTCGTCGCGGCCCCGTGCTATCTGTTCGTCGCGGGCGGCATCGGGATCACCCCGATCCTGCCCATGGTCGCCGCGGCCGAGCGCGCGGGAGTGCCGTGGCGGTTGATGTACCTGGGCCGGTCCAGGACGCGCATGCCGTTCCTGTACGACTTGGCCCGCTACACCGGCGGTGACGTGGTGGTGCGGCCGGACGACGAGTTCGGCGTACCCGACGCGCGGATGATCTTCGAGCAGACGCCGCCCGGCGCCGCGGTGTACGTCTGCGGTCCGCCGCCGCTGGCCGAGGCCGCGCGCGGGGTGCTGGCGCTGCACGATCCGTCGGCATCGCTGCACACCGAGCGGTTCTCGCCGCTGCCGGTGTGCGACGGCGAGCCGTTCCGGATCAGCCTGCGTCGCAGCGGGTTCGACGTGGAGGTCGCCGCCGACGAGTCGGCGCTCACCGCGATCCGCCGCGTGCTGCCCGGTGTGGCCTACTCCTGCCAGCAGGGTTTCTGCGGCACCTGCAAGACCCGGGTGCTGGCGGGGACGGTGGAGCACCGGGACCGGACGCTGCTCGACTCCGAGCGCGCGGACGCGATGCTGACCTGCGTCTCCCGCGCGTGCGGCGGCGAACTCGAACTGGATCTGTGAGCCCGGCGGGCGACGTCGCCCGCGGTGGGAGGAGGACATGGCAGTGGCTGCGCGACCGGAGCATGTCCCGCTCGTGGTGATCGGAGCGGGGATAGCCGGGATCGGTCTGGCCGTCTCGCTGCGCGCGGCGGGCATCGACGATTTCGTGTTGCTCGAGCGCGCCGACGATCTCGGTGGCACCTGGCGGGCGAACACCTACCCGGGCTGCGCCTGTGACGTGCCCTCGCAGCTGTACTCGTACTCTTTCGCGCCCAACCCCGACTGGTCGCGCACCTACGGCACGCAGCCGGAGATCCTCGCCTACCTGCGCTCGGTCGCGACGCGCCACGATGTGGTGCGTCACATGCGGTTCGGCGTCGAACTGCTCGAGGCGCGCTGGGACGAAGCGGCCGCGCTCTGGCGGCTGCGCACCGATCGCGGCGACCTGACCGCGAACGTGCTGGTCTCCGCCGTCGGCCCGTTCAGCGAGGCGCGGATCCCACGGCTGCCGGGCGCGGAAACCTTCGCGGGGACGCAATTCCATTCGCTGCACTGGGATCACGCGCACGATCTCACCGGCGAGCGCGTCGCGGTGATCGGCACGGGCGCGTCGGCCGTGCAGTTCATCCCGGAGATCCAGCCGGCGGTGGGCGAGCTGACGGTATTCCAGCGTTCGGCGCCGTGGATCGTCTCACGGCTGGATCGCCGCACGCTGCCCGCCGAACGCGCGCTGCTGCGGCGGGTGCCCGCGCTCGGCCGAGCGCTGCGCGGCCTGTACTACACGGGCATCGAAGGATTCGGCCTGGTCGGCTTCGTGGACAAGCGATTCCGGCATCCGTACGAGGCGCTGGGCAGGCTCCAGTTGCTGCGGCAGGTGCGCGATCCCGAACTGCGCCGCAAACTCACCCCCGACTACGTGATCGGGTGCAAGCGGGCGATCTTCTCCGACGCCTACTACCCGGCGCTGACCCAGCCGAACGTCGAGGTGGTCACCGAGGGCATCCGGGAGATCCGCGCCGGTTCGATCGTCACCGCCGACGGCGCCGAGCGCCCCGTGGACACGATCATCTGGGGCACCGGGTTCGGTGTTCCCCCTGCGGTTTTCGAACGGGTGCACGGCATCGACGGCCGGTCCATCGGCGCGCGATACCGGGAGCGGCCGAGCAGCTACCTGGGCACGACCATGGCGGGCTTCCCGAATTTCTTCTGCACGCTGGGTCCGTTCGGAGCCGCGGGCAATCAGTCCGCGATCTATATGATCGAGGCCCAGGTGCGCTATATCGTCGATGCCGTGACCACCATGCGTGCGCGGAACATCCAGCGGATCGATGTGCGCGAGGAAGTGCAGCGAGCCTTCCTCGACGAGGTGAACGAGCGCAGCCGCGACACCGCCTGGCTGACCGGCGGTTGCCGCAGCTACTACCAGACCGCCGACGGCGGCAACGCGGGCCTTTACCCGAACTGGAGTTTCGAATATCGCAGGCGGACAAGCCGATTCGATCCGGAGTCCTACCGGCTGCGGGCCGGGTGAGCGCCGTGATCGTCGACTTGCTGCGTCGGCTGGTGTCGCCGCCCGCCGCGCACCGCCTTGACGTCCGCGACCGGGTGGTGGTGATCACCGGGGCAGGCACCGGCATCGGCCGTGCGCTGGCCGAGAAGCTCTACGCCTCGGGCGCTTCGGTGGCGCTGATCGATATCGACCAGGCCGCGGCGGCGGCCGTCGGCCGCTCTATGGGGGAGCGGGCGCTGGTCGTGCGCGCGGACGTCTCCGATCGAATCGGCATGCGCGAGGCCATCTCTCAGGTGCGCGAGCGGTTCGGCCGGATCGATGTCGTGGTGGCGAACGCCGGAGTGGCGCCGGAGCCGGCGACCATCAGGACGATGAACCCCGGCGACTTCGATCGGGTCATCGGCATCAACGTGACCGGGGTGTTCAACACCGTGCATCCGGCGCTGGAGGACATCGTGGCCGCGAAAGGACACGTGGTGGTGGTCTCCTCCGCCGCGGCGTTCGCGCCGGGCATGGCCGGTTCGCCCTACATGGTGAGCAAGGCCGCCGTCGAGCAGTTCGGGCGGGCGCTGCGGGTGGAACTGGCCGCGGTCGGGGCGACCGCGGGCGTGGCGTACTTCGGCATCGTCGACACCGCCATGACCCACGGCACCCTCGACGAGGACGAACTCGGCGCCGATCTGGGCGCGTTGCTGCCGTGGCCGCTCAACCTGCGCATCACCGTGCGCGACGCGGCGGAGTCCATCGCCGACGGCATCGCACGCCGCGCGGCGCGCACCATCACACCGCCGCAGTGGGAGCCCTACGCGTTGTTCCGCGGCGCGATCAACGTCGTGCTGGACAGCAGGCTGACCCGGGACCCGCGCGTGCACGACCTGATCCACCGGGTCGAACAGCGCGTCCTCGACAGCCGCCCCGTCACCCCGGTTCCGCGCTGACCCGCGGGCCGGGCTACGGCTCGGCGGGGAAGATCGTCGGCAGCGTCAGCGCGTACTCCAGATCGGCCCGCGTGCCGAGCGTCGTGAGCAGCACACGGATCATCGTCAGCCGTGCCGCCGCCACGGTGTCGGCGTCCGGTTCGGCTCCCGGCGCGGTGCCTGCGGAGATCCGGTAGACCACGTACTCGCACAGGTGCAGCGCGGCGTCCAGGTCCAGCGGGCTCGGCACCGGACGGCCGAGTCCGGCGAACGTCTCGCGCACCAACTCGCGGATGTCGTCGAGCGCGCGCTCCCGGTAGGCCGACACCGGCGAGCCCGGGTCGTGCAGCTCGGCGAACAGCGGCCGCAGCATGGGGCCGTGCCCGCGCGCCCAGTCCAGGTAGGCGTCGATCAGCCGGATGCCCAGCTCGACCGGCTCGTCGGTGCCGGTCAGCGCCGCGCGGATGCCGCCGACCAACCCGTCGTTGGAACTGTCGAGCACCGCGAGCAGCGGCTCGTTCGCGTTGGCGAAGTAGCGGTAGAAGGTCGGCCGCGCCAGTCCGGCCTGCTCGATGATCTGCGCGACGCTCAGCCCGCGGGAACCGGTGCGGGTGAACACTTCCGCCGTCGCCAGCACGATCCGCGCGCGCACCTCCTCGGCCTGTTCCGGGGTCTGCGGCGGCCGGCCGCGGCGGGCCGCCGTCGACTCAGCCGGCATGGTGCCACCTCACAACGCGGCCCCCTCGATACCTGTGCGCCACGACGAACAGCTTGACACGACCAGTGACATAGACATTAATCTAACACCACTGTTCATTAAATAGGGCGCGCATGCGGCGCCGCCCACCGCTCGCGAGAGGGCCGATCATGACCACCGCCTCCCACCCGGCCACCGCCGACGCGCTGCCCTCCGCGCTGGTGCGGCCGTTGCTCGCGCACGCCGTCGCCGGCGGCGCGCCCGCGGTCGAAGTGTTCGCGCCCGCCACCGGCGCGAAGATCGCCGACCTGCCGCAGTCCTCTACCGCCGACATCGAGACCGCGTTCGCCACGGCCCGCGAAGCGCAGCGCCAGTGGGCGCGGCGTCCGGTGCGCGAACGCGTCGCGGTGCTGCGCCGGTTCCACGACATCGTGCTCGCCGAGCAGGACACCATCCTCGACATCGTGCAGACCGAGACGGGCAAGGCGCGCGCGCACGCCTTCGACGAGGTCGGCGACGTGGCGGTGAACGCCAGGTACTACGCCTCGGTGGCCGGACGGCTGCTGGCCACCCGCAAACCCCGCGGGGTGCTTCCCGTGCTCACCCAGGTGGACGTGCGGCACCGGCCCAAGGGAGTGGTCGCGGTGATCTCGCCGTGGAACTACCCGCTGGCCTTGGCCGTCTCGGACGCGCTGCCCGCCCTCGTCGCGGGCAACGCGGTGGTGGCGCGCCCGGACAACCAGACCGCGCTCACCGCGCTGTGGGCCATCGACGCCGCCGTGCGCGCCGGGCTGCCGCGCGGGCTCTGGCAGGCCGTGCTCGGCCGGGGTTCGGTGATCGGCGGCGAGGTGATCGCCCGCGCCGACTACGTCGACTACACCGGCTCCAGCGCGACCGGAAGGACCATCGCCCGGCAGGCGGGCGAGCGGCTGATCGGCTACTCGCTGGAACTCGGCGGCAAGAACCCGCTGCTGGTGCTCGCCGACGCGGACGTATCGCGCGCCGCCAAGATCGCCATCCGCGCCTGCTTCGCCTCGGCCGGGCAGCTGTGCGAGTCGATGGAACGGATCTACGTGCACGACAGCGTCTACGACCGCTTCGTCACCGAATTCGTCGCGCACGTCGAGGCGATCCGGCTGGGCGGCGGGCTGGACTACGACAGCGACATGGGGTCGCTGACCTTCCAGCGCCAGCTGGACACGGTGGTTGACCACGTGAACGACGCGGTGGCCAAGGGCGCCACAGTGCTGGCGGGCGGTCGCGCGCGGCCGGACCTGGGCCCGTACTTCTACGAGCCCACCGTCCTGGCGGGAGTGCGGCCCGGCATGACGGTGCACCGCGAGGAGACCTTCGGCCCCGTGGTCTCGATCTACCGGGTGAGCAGCGACGACGAAGCCGTGGCGCAGGCCAACGACACCGCCTACGGCCTCAACGCCAGCGTCTGGACCAAGGACACCGCCCGCGGCCGCGCCGTGGCGGCACGGATCGAGGCGGGCTCGGTGAACGTCAACGAAGGCTTCATCGCCGCGTGGGGCAGCGCCGACGCCCCGTCCGGCGGGCTCGGCATCTCCGGCACCGGGCGCAGGCACGGTCCGGAAGGCCTGCTCAAGTACATCGACACCCAGACCATCGCGGTGCAGCGGGTGCTGCCGATCGCGCCGCTGCCCGGCATGTCCGAAGCGCTCTGGGCCAAGACCATGACGCTGTACTTCGGCGTCATGAAGGCGCTCCGGCAGAAATAACGCGCACGACTCACGAATCAGGAAGCAGTACGGATGAAACTGGACACGGTGGCGGGCAAGAGGGTCCTGGTCACGGGGGCCGCGATGGGCCTCGGCAAGCTGTTCGCCGAGCGCGCGGTGCGCGAGGGCGCCGCGGCGATCGTGCTGTGGGATATCAACGAGGCCGCGCTGAAGGACACCGCCGCCGAACTGACCGGCCGCGGCAGCGCCGTGCACCACCACGTGGTCGACGTGGCCTCGGCCGAGTCGATCACCGAGGCGGCGGCGAGCGTGCGCGAGCAGGTCGGCGGCATCGACATCCTGGTCAACAACGCGGGCATCGTGCGCGGCAACCGCTATTTCTGGGAAACCGAGAACCGCGCCGACATCGACAAGACGATGGCGATCAACTCGCTCGGCCCGATGTATGTCACGCTCGAATTCCTGCCCGCCATGGTCGCCGGGTCCACCGAAGCGCGGGTGCTGACCATCGCCTCCTCCGCGGGCCTGGTGTCCAACCCCCGCATGAGCGTCTACGCCGCGTCCAAGTGGGCCGCCCTCGGCTGGTCGGACTCGGTGCGCATCGAGTTGGAACAGGCGGGCCACGACCACGTGAAGGTCACCACGGTCTGCCCGACCTACATCAACACCGGAATGTTCGAAGGCGCCAAAGGATTCCTGTTCACGCCGATCCTGGAACAGGACAAGGTGGTCGACACCTCATGGCGCGAGATGAAGAACGGCACCCCGCTGGTCGTGCTGCCGTGGACTTCTCGCCTGAACAAGGCGCTGTCCGGTCTGCTGCCGATCAGACTGCGCGACCTGTTCCTGAACACGGTCGGGGTCTACCACTCGATGGACGAGTTCACCGGTCGCGCGAAGTAGCGCGCGGCACGACTCGCCGGTGCGCAGGCACGACAGCCGCTCCGGTGGCCGTCTTCAGGTGTGCCGCCTCGCCGGAGCCAGAACCTCGGCGCACCGCAGCGCTGTCCGCAGGTGCAGGCGCCGAACGCGCCGCGCGCTGGACGGACGGCCTGCCCGAGCCGTGATCGCGACTACCCGACGCCCTCGTCAGCGGGGACGGGTGCCGATGACCACCGTCGCGTAATTCTCCTCTGATTCGGAGACCTGCCCCGCGAGGCCGTATCGAGCCAGGATGGACAGGGCCGGCGGCGCCTGCTGCTCGCTGGATTCCACGAACAGCTGTCCGCCCGGCGACAGCCACTCGGCGGCCTCGGCCGCGACCCGGCGGAAGACGTCCAAGCCGTCCGGACCGCCGTCGAGAGCGGTGCGCGGCTCGTGCTCTCGGGCCTCCGGTGGCATCCGCGCGATCATCGCCGAGGGGACGTAGGGGGTGTTGCAGAGCAGGATGTCGATGCAGCCGCGCAACTCTTCGGGCAAGGGTTCGAAGAGGTCCCCTTCGTAGACCGGCGCGCCAAGCGGGGTGAGGTTGCGGCGGGCGCACTCGACCGCGACCGGATCGATGTCGGCGGCCGCCAGGGTGACCGGACGGCCCTCGTCGGCGGCGGTCCGCGCCACCGCGAGGCCGAGCGCGCCGGAACCGCAGCACAGATCGACCACCACCGGATGACCGCTGCGGTCGCGGAGCGACTCGACCGCTCGGTCCACCAGGAACGCGGTGCGCTGCCGCGGCACGAAGACGCCGGGCGAGACCATGACCCGCAGCCCGTGGAATTCGGCCCAGCCGAGCACATGCTCGAGCGGGCTGCCGGTGACGCGCTGGGTGACGAGCACTTCGAGGTCCGCACCGGTCTCCGCGGCGGCGGCGGTGAGCAGCCGCGCCTCGTCCTCGGCGAACACGCAGCCCGCCGCCCGGAGCCGGGCCACCACATCGACACTTCCCGCAGACGTCACC
Source organism: Nocardia beijingensis NBRC 16342 (assembly GCF_001612785.1). Classification (GTDB taxonomy): domain Bacteria; phylum Actinomycetota; class Actinomycetes; order Mycobacteriales; family Mycobacteriaceae; genus Nocardia; species Nocardia beijingensis. The sequence goes on along the minus strand of NZ_BDBC01000018.1, from coordinate 57,672 downwards.
GGGCCATCGTGCCGCGCGCACAGGCGATGGCGCCAACGGATTTCCCCCGGTGGTGGGGACCGGCGCCGCGGCCGCGGGTCGCTATCGGCCCGGCGTCAGCGTGCCGTATCGAGTTGGAAGGTTCGGGTGGCGTCGAGGTAGATGCCGCGCTGGCCCGCTCGGCCCGGCGGCGGCAGCTGCGAGACCAGCTGTTCCAGCGAGGTCGTCGCCCCGACGACCCTGGTGCCAGCGACGATGAAATCGGCCACGGCGCGGCGGATGTGGTTGGGCGAGGTGACCACGATCGCGCTCGTCGCACCTACCTCACGCAGCAGCCTCGTGCTGAACAGGGCGTTCTGCACGGTCGAGCCCGCGCGGCTCTCCACGTGGATTCGGGTGGGCGGCACGCCGTGGCCGACCAGCCAGTCGCGCATGGCCTCGGCCTCGGTGACGCCGTTCTGCGGATTACCGCCGGTGACGACGATCGGCGACAGCGGCGCCGCGATCGACTGCAACCAGGCCGCGGTGAGCCGGTTCACCAGTTCCGGACGCAGCGCCCCGTCCGGGAGCAGGCCGTAGCCGAGCACGACGATGCCGGTCTGCGGTCCCGCCAGCGCGGGCAGCGGGTTCGGCAGGGTGCCCACCGCGGCGCGGATGGCGCCGAGCACGTTGTCGGTGCCCTGCGCCAAGCCGGGGTCGACCGCGTGCAGCCGGGCCATGGCGTCCACCAGCGCGGGCAGGTCACCGGCGTAGTCCGACCAAATCGCCTGCAGGGCGAGCGCTTCGGCGTCGGCCGGGTCGGCGCCGATCAGGTTGCGCAGGTCGGCGCGGCCCGCGGCGTCGTCGCCGTTGGCGAAGTGGCGCTGGGCGGAGTTGTACAGCGCGTCCGTTTCCGGCGCGGCGTGCGCGGGAACCCCGGCGAGCCCGGTGAGCGAGAACGCGGCGAACGACGCCGCGACGAGAAGTTTCCAATGCCTCGAGATCATCACTACAGTCGTCACCTTTCCGCTCTGTAACGGGATGGCACGTGCTAGCAGTTAGCTGGGGCAAGCACGGATTACCATACGGCCGAACCTCCCGACCATGCCGCACATTGCGAACGGGTCCTGCGATGCCGTCACGGCGACGCGCGCTCGGCGCAATCGCGGGTCGTGCAATCGCCGTCGGTGGTTGCCGGAGCGGTGCCGGTCGCCGACTCACTTTTCTTCGGTACCGCGGAGAACTTCGGAGCGGCGCCAGGCGAACTGCCGCCGTAACTCCCGCCCGTGTCGCTCTGCCCCGGCCTGGCGAGCCGGTCGGAAGGGGCGCCGGGGCGGACGGAAGTCCGAGGCGGGCCCGCCGGTGCCACCGGGACGGTGGACGAGAGCCCTCAGGGCGCCGGGTCCGGTCGCGTTCGCTGCGCCGCCCGTTCAGCGTGCGATTGCCTCGTATCAGCGCGGCTCGGCGTGGACTGGTGCGGTATTCGTCCGGCCGCGCCCGTTAGGCTGTGTCAACGTGGATACCGTTTCGCTGTCCGGCAAGGAACTCGCCGCCGCCATCAACGCCGACACCAAGGCCCGCGCCGCCGCACGCACCGAGGGCGGCGCCGCCCCGCGCCTTGCTCTGGTCGTGGCGAACGACGACCCGGCGAGCGCCTGGTATGTGAACTCGCTCCGCAAAGCGGCCGAACGGCTCGGAATCGCCTGCGACACGGTCGATCTCGGCGCGGAAGCCGACGTGGCGGCGATCCGGGCCGAACTCGAAGCGCGGGGCGCGGATCCGGCGACCGACGCGATCATGCTGCAGACCCCCTTGCCGAAGGGCGTCACCCTCGACGATGTGAGTTCCGCGATCGTCGCGTCCAAGGACGTCGACGGCGTCAGCCCGCTGTCGCTGGGCCTGCTGGCGGCCGGGCTCGACGGCTTCGTCCCCGCCACCTCCGAGGCCGTGGTGGAACTGCTCGAACACCATCGGATCCCGCTGGCGGGCCGCCACGTCGCCGTCGTCGGCCGCTCCAACATCGTCGGCAAGCCGCTGGCCCAGCTGTTGCTGGCGAAGGACGCGACCGTCACGGTGTGCCACTCCCGCACCGCCGACCTCGCCGCCGTCACCGCCACCGCCGACATCGTCGTCGCCGCGGCGGGCCGCATCGGCCTGATCTCCGGCAAGCATGTCCGGGAGGGCGCGGTGGTCATCGACGTCGGCACCAACGAGGCCCCCGACGGCAAGATCGTCGGCGACGTCGACGCCGACTCGGTGCGCGGCAAGGCCGGGGGGCTCAGCCCCGTCCCCGGCGGCGTCGGCCCGGTCACCACGGCACTGCTCATGCGCCACGTGGTCACCGCCGCCGAATCCGACTGATCGACCGCGTTCGGGCGTGCTCGCGACGAGCCGCCTCACCCGCGGGCGATGGCGCTGATGAGCGTGCGCTCGCCGTCCTTGGTGGTGGTGACGATCTGCGGGTTGTAGGTGACCGGCTGCTGCCCTGGGCGGTACTCGGTCACCACCACGATGTACTGGCCCGCGAAGGCGGCGGGACTGATCGCGACACAGTGGGTGGTGCCGGCGGGAATGCTGTCGATGCCGCGCTGGATCGCGTCGGCTGCCTGGACGGCGGCGTCCGCGGTGGTGGTGGCGCGGACCTGCTCGCCGGACCGTTCCACGTAATAGGCGTGCTGGAAGGCGAAGATCACCGCGGGACCGGAGTCGAAACCGCCCACGCCGTTGCCCTGGATCCGGTTGCCCACTCGCTCGGCAGGGCATTGCGCGGCGGGCGCCGCGGGGGCGGTGTTCTGCGCGGACGGAGCCGGTGCGGCGGACTGGGTATCGGGCCCGCCGGCCCCGACCAGCAGATAGGCCACGAGGGCCAGTGCGGCGATGCCGAGCGTGGCGAACAGCGGCAGCGCCCATCGCCACGCGGTACGCGGCGCGGGTGAGCGGTCGATCAGTCCCGAGAATTGATCCTCGTACAGGTCCGGCTCGGCTTCCCGCGGCGGGGCGGGTTCGGCCGGCTGCTCGGCCGGCCGATCCACCCACGCGGCCCACTCGCCGCGGTAGTCCTCGCCGGACGGCGCCTGCGGCGGCCGTTCGGCACCGTACGGATTCCCCCGGTCGTAACCGGGTCGTGCGCTCATCTCCGGTCGATCCATCGCCCCGCCCTTCATCAGGTCCCCGTCAGATTAACCGCATCGTCACGAGCCGGGAACGCCGCGCCGCGTTCACATTTGAGCCGCCCGCCCCTCGGAGGGTACCGCCCGGTACGTCGATCCGGCGCACCTGCGCCGCGCGATCGGGCCCGGCTCGCGGGATGGCGCCGACGGGTCCGCCGTGCCGACGGCCGAGCGTCGTTGCCACGGCGAAGCGCGGTTCGGGATTCCGGGCATCACCCCAGGAGATCCAGCCATTCGTGCTCGGGGAAGTGGCCGGTCACGTACGTTCGCACCGCGGCGCGCTGTGCCGAAGTGAGGTGCGGCCAGGTCCGCTCTAGATCCGCGCGGTCCTTCGGCCTGCCCTGCTTGGCTTTGAAGATCAGCACCAGTTCCGGGTTGAGGTACCGGATGCCGTCGTCGGCGATCCAGGTCACCTCGTCGAGCGGTGCGACCATGGCGCGATCGCGCCGGTTGACCCACGCCCCGTCCTGTCCTGGATTCAGCAGGAGGTCGATCAGCCACGGCGACCGGGCGTTCGCGCGCAGCCACACCTGATCGGCGTTCTCGGCCACCTCGGGGAAGCGCTCGTCGACGGGGCGAATGCCGTCCGGGCCCGCGGACCAGATGTGCAGGCGGCCCCGTGCGGCGGTGCGCAAGGCGGGCAGATCGGCGCGGAACATCGCCACGTCGATGTCACTGTGCTGCCGCCGGGTGCCGGTGCAGGCGTCGATCGCCCAGCCGCCCGCGATCCACCACGGAGCGTCGATGTCGCCGAGGATCTCGCCGACATCGCCGGGCGTGACGGATGCCCAAGGGCCCCAAAGATCCTGGAACTCGGCTTCTTTCGCGTCACGCGGCGGTGGAATCGGAAACTCGCGCACTGGTGCCCCTCCCGTCGGATGCGTCATCCGACGCTACCCGGAGAGGGGCGCGGATCACCAGTGCGTGACGACGGGGTCGCCGACTCCGATCGTGTGATAGACCCATTCCGCGTCGTCGGGGGCGAGGTTGATGCAGCCGTGGCTGACGTTCGCGTACCCTTGCTGATTCACCGACCACGGGGCCGAGTGAATGAAAACCCCACCCCAGGTGAGTCGTTCGGCGAATTCGCCGTTGATGATGTAGCCCTCCGGCGAACTCAGCGGAATGCCGATGGTGCGGGAGTCGAACACGACGGACCGGAATTTCTCCAGCACCGGCCAAGTGCCGGTGGGTGTTTCGTATCCCGGCTTGCCCATCGAGGCCGGCATCGTGCGGACGACCGTGCCGCCGACGGTGAGCGTGAACGTGTGCGCCGACATGTCCGCTTCACCGAAAACGCCCGCGTTGGTGCGGAAGTCCGTGCGCACACCGCCGACCGAGACGAGGATGCTCGCGTCGGCGGGCAGGAACCCGGTCGGCGTCCACGTCACTTCGCGATCGCCGGTCCACGCGAAGGTGCCCGGCAGCGGCCGGGCGGTTCTGATGTCGATGGATTGTTCCGTTCGTGCGCGGTCCGTGACAGGTGCGGCGAAACGAATGGTCACCGGATGGGCGACGCCCACCACCTGGCCGTTCGAGGGTCCGATCGCCGCCACCGCAGGCGTCGACGGCTTTCCGATCATCGTCGCTGCCGCCGCGCCCGACCCTAACGCGGCCAGTGCCACGATCACGGTCGCGAGGAACAGGTACCGAATGGCGCTCCTCATGGCGTCCACCCCTTCGAGCTGGTGTGGTAGGCAAGGAACAGTCTAAGCCCCCATGATCAACTCGGCCACGGATAGAACCGGTCCGCAGTCCGGTTGTGCTCGGGGAGCACGCCCATCATTGGCCGCTTACCCGGCCGAGCCGAATCGAAACGGGTGCTTTTCCGAGCCGGCGCCGGTCAGCGCGATCCGCCGGATGGCACCGGTTCCGGCGGAGCCGCCGCTCGCGCGTCGAAATCCGCACGGGCGGCGAGTATCCGGTCCTGATGCTCGACGGCCCACACGCCCATGGCGTGGGTGATCGCACCGATGCTCGCGCCCATCTCGGTGAGCGAATACTCCACCCGCGGCGGCACCGTGGGATAGACCGCACGGCGCACCAGGCCCTCGCGCTCCAGGTCTCGCAAGGTTCGGGTGAGCATCTTCTGGGTGATGCCGTCCAAGCGGCGACGCAATTCGTTGAAGCGGATCGGCCCGTCGTGGCCGCGCAGCACACCGAGCACCAGCATCACCCACTTGTCGGCGAGCACGGTCAGCACTTCGCGTGCGGGGCAGTGGTGGAGGTAGTTGTCGACCAGGTTGCCGGCCGCGAGCCGGTCACAGACAGTATCCATTGGGTACCTCGGTATCGAAAAGGTGCCTTCTTTCCGAAAGGTACCATCTGCCGCCAGAATCGGCGCATGCTCGCAATCACGCAATACGCGTTCGGTGGCCCGGAAGTGCTGCAAGTGGTCGAGGTGGACCGGCCGCGGCCGGGTCCAGGGGAGGTGCTGGTGCGGGTCGCCGCGACCAGCGTGAACGCCGCCGACTGGAAAGTGCGCGCCGGACTGGTCGGGAAGCTGGGTGATCCCCCGCTGACGCTGGGACTGGACGTATCGGGTGTCGTAGCCGAACTCGGACCCGGCGTGGACCGGTTCGCGATCGGTGATCCGGTGTACGGCATGGTGTTCGGCGGCGCGAACGCGGAATACGTGGTGGCGCGGGCGGATACGCTGGCGCCGAAGCCGGGGAACGTCGACCTGGTGCACGCCGCCGCACTGCCGACGGCGGCGCTGACCGCGTGGCAGGCGCTGGCCGCGCTCGGCGCCGGGCACCGTCTGCTGGTGCACGCGGCCGCGGGCGGCGTCGGGCACCTGGCGGTACAGATAGCCCGCCATCGCGGCGCGTACGTGATCGGCACCGCGCGCGCGGCCAATCACGAGTACCTGCGCGGGCTCGGCGCGGACGAGGTGATCGACTACACCGCAGTGGATTTCGCCGCCGCCGTGCGCGAAGTGGATATCGTGCTCGACCTGGTCGGCGGCGCGTACGGCGCCCGCTCGCTTCCGGTGCTCCGCCCCGACGGCAGGTTGATCGACACCCAGGGCTCGGATGCGGAAGGCGACCCGCGTTACGAGCGGTTCTATGTCGAACCGTCCGGGGTGTCGCTGCGCGAGATCACCACGATGGTCGAGCGCGGTCATCTGCGCGCGACCATCGACCAGGTGCTGCCGCTGGCGGACGCCGCGAAGGCGCACGAACTCAGCGAGTCGGGGCGGGTGCGCGGAAAGATCGTGCTGGTCGCGTGGGACCCGCCCGCCTGACGGCGCCGGGACGCGGACGTCCCGGCGAGCGGGTCAGCTCCGCACGGCGTGCAGGACGTCGGCGTGCATCGCGTCCGCCCGCGCGGTGAGCTCATCGATGCGCACCAGGACCGCGGCGAACCGGTCGCCCTCGGCGGCGGGCAGCGATGCCACGTTGATCTCGATGTTGAGCTGGGAGGAGGTCGCGGCGGCGCGGCAGGCGTCGGCGGCGGCGCCGATGTCGGTGACGACGTTCGGGTTCCCGATCGGCAACAGCTCCGCCGCCAGCGACAGCACCTCGTCCGCCTCGTCGACGACGGCGGCGGGCACCCGGGCGGCCTCGATCAGCGCGGCGTTGATCGACGCGGTGCGGGCGGCGAGCTCCTCCGGGGTGTCCTTGGGCAGCTTGTAGGCGGCGCCGACGGCCGTGAACGCGGCGGCGTCGGCGTCGGCCAGCGCGAGCGCGCGCTCGCGGGCCGCGTCGGCGGCCTCGATGATCCGATCGATCACCGGCCGGTTCTCGGCGTCCTTGGCGCGCGTGGTGTAGCGCGCGACCATCGCGACCAGCGCGGCGGCTTGGGCGGCGTGCAGCGCGGCCACCGCGCCGCCGCCCGGTGCGGGAATCTTGGCGGCCAGATCGCTCAGATACTGCGCCAGGGCGGCCCCGCCGAAGGACGGCGCAGTTTCCGTGGACGACGAGCTGGTCTGCGACACGAGGGTGTTGCCTTTCGTTTACGGCGAGGTTGGTCTACGAGTAGACGCTACCCCGTGGCGCCGTTCGCTCGGTGGTGACCACGCCTTGCCGGGCCTTCCCCCGTGGCCGGTGCGCGGCCGGGACATACCCGCCGTTATGTTGAGTGCCATGCGGATCGGATTGAGCATCAACTACTCGGGGGGCTTCACAGAGGCGGCGGCCGAAGTCGCCGACCTCGAGCGGGCGGGCCTGGACATCGTGTTCGTGCCCGAGGCGTACTCGTTCGACGCGGTGAGCGCACTCGGCTACCTGGCCGCCAAGACCACGCGCCTGCAGCTGGCCTCCGGCATCCTGCAGCTCTACACGCGCACCCCGAGCCTGACCGCCATGACCGCGGCGGGCCTGGACTTCGTCTCCGACGGGCGCTACGTGCTCGGCCTCGGCGCATCGGGTCCGCAGGTGATCGAGGGCTTCCACGGCGTGCCCTACGACGCGCCGATCGGCCGCACCAGGGAGCTGGTGGAGATCTGCCGGAAGGTGTGGCGGCGCGAGCGCCTGGAATACCAGGGCAAGTACTACCAGATCCCGTTGCCCGAGGGGCAGGGCACCGGCCTCGGCAAGCCGCTCAAGCTGATCAACCACCCGGTGCGCGAACGCATCCCGGTGCTGCTGGCCGCGCTCGGGCCGAAGAACGTGGAACTGGCCGCCGAGATCGCCGAGGGCTGGCAGCCGATCTTCTTCCTGCCGGAGAAGGCGAAGGATGTGTGGGCCGATTCGCTCACCGCGGGGCTCGCCAAGCGCGACCCGGCCCTGGGCGAGCTGGACGTGTACGCCGGCCCGGCCCTGGCCATCGGGGACAACGTCGAACCGCTGCTGGAGTTCGTGAAGCCGCATCTGGCGCTCTACATCGGCGGCATGGGCGCCAAGGGCAAGAACTTCTACCACACTCTGGCCACCAAGTACGGCTACGGCGCCGAGGCCGACCGCATCCAGGAGCTGTACCTGGCGGGGGAGAAGGAGGCCGCCACCAAGGCGGTTCCGGATCAGCTGGTGCGGGACATCTCCCTGGTCGGCTCGGCCGGATACGTCAAGGAGCGGGTCGCCGCCTTCAAGGAAGCGGGCGTCACGGTGTTGAACGTTGTCCCGATGGCGGCCACCGCCGCCGAGCGCGTCAAGCTCATCGAACAGCTGCGCGAACTGGTCTGAGAAATGGCGCTGCCGCCGTCGACGGGTGCGACGGCGGCAGCGGCGTGAGTCAGCTCTGGCGCAGCGACGCCAGCGCGTCGTCCAGCGTCGAATGCAGCGCGAACACCTGATCCAGGCTGGTCATCTTCAGCTGTCTGCTGGTGGCGGGCCCCTCGGCGACGACGGCGATCGCGGTGGTCGAGCCAGCGCGCTGATGGGCCGCCACGAGCGTGGCCATGCCCGCCGAGGCGAGGAAGCTGACCTCGGTCAGGTCGATGATCAGGGCCGCGGGTTTGCCGCTGAGGATGGCATCGATCGCGTTCTCCAGCGCAGGCGCCGTCGCCAGATCGACCTCGCCGGCCACCGTCAGCACCGTCGCACCGTCGCGGGCCGCGACCGTGGTGGTCATCGTGTCCGCGAGGGGATACGCGTCTCCGGAAGTATTGGTCACAACATCACAACACACAAATCGCGGCAGATTCGCAACCTTTGAGTGTTCATAGAGCTAACCATACCCGGTTCCACCGACCGGCCTCCCGAGCCTGGCGGCCGTGACGTCCGGCGAAGATCGTCGGAGGGACGTGCCCTCAGCCCCACTTGTCACTGGCATAAGCATATGGGAACGGTCGTTCTTGACTGAACATTCCCATATGTCCTACCGTGGCACCATGCCACGGCCGAGAGCGTTCGATGAGGAGACGGTCGTCGAGTCGGCGGCGCGACTGTTCGCCCGCCGCGGCTTCGACGCCGTGTCGATCGACGACCTCGTCGGTGAGCTGGGCATCCACCGCCACAGCTTGTATCGCACGTTCGGCAGCAAACGAGGGCTCTATCTCCGGGCATTGCGGGCCGCGCGCGGGCAGTTGCGGCACGCGCTGTCCGCCGACGATTCGCTCCGTACCCTCTGCGCCGCAGTGGCTTCCGAAGAGATCGGCGCCCTGGACCTGCTGCTGATGGCGGCGATCGAGCAGGGCAGCGCCGATCCGGAGATCGCGGCCGAGGTGAGAGGCGCGTTCGCCGAACTCGACAGCTGTACCGCGGCGCCGGGGCGCGATGGGACGGTGCCGACAGCGACATTGCTGGGACTTCGAGTGCGGGCACGGGCGGGCGAGGCGATCGCCGACTTCGCGGCCGAAACGACCGGCCGGACCGTAGCGACGACAGAAGGAGAATGACATGGCCGAGATCACTATCGCGGGTACCGATCTGGTGGTCCGGTTGAAAGGCCTGGACAAACTCTGGGCCTTGAAAAGCCGTTTGGTGATCCCGCTGACGAATGTCCGCGGCGCCACGATCGATCCGGGAATCGGCGGAGAGCGCAAAGGCGTTCGAGCGCCCGGCACTTACCTGCCCGGTGTGATCACCGCTGGAACTTTCCACATCGACGGCGAGCGCGTGTTCTGGGATGTGCGTGACCCCGGCAAGGCCGTGGTCGTCGAGCTGGCCGACGAACGCTACGCGCGACTGGTCCTCCAGGTCGACAACCCCGCGGAGGTGGTCGCCCTGATCGAACGCGTTTGCACCCACTGACGACGCGCCGAAGCGAAGCCGGGGCCGCGGACGGCAGCGCGCGCACCCTGCTGACCGCAGCGGCCCCGCCGACATCCGGCTCGTCGAGGGCGCACTGCGGAACCTTGCGCCCGCCACGTCGAATGGCTCTGACAGCTACCGTCGAGACCCGATGGGCGAATATCGCGCACCGGCTTCGGCTCCTGGTCCGCGATGATCAGAGACCTTCCGAGGGAAATCTCGGTCCGATGGCTCGTGTCAGCAATCTTCGAGGCAACTTCTGTGGCATGGTGTCGGCTGTGCGGACAATCCTGATCACGGGGGCGACATCGGGTATCGGGCTGGAGTCGGCTCAGCAGCTGGCGGCGCAGGGGAATCGGCTCGTCTTGGTCGGGCGGAATCCGGAGAAGCTCGCCACCGCGGCGGAGCTGGTCCGGGGCGCGGGGGCGGCCGGAGTCGACACACTGGAGTGCGATTTCGCGTCGCAGGCGTCGGTCAGGCAGCTGGCGAAGCAGGTTCTGGCCGGATACGACCGGCTGGATGTGCTGGCCAACAACGCGGGCGGCTACCACAAGACCCGCACCGAGACCGTGGACGGCATCGAGGCCACGTTCGCGGTCAATCATCTCGGTGGCTTCCTGCTCACCGAACTGCTGACGGATCTGATGGTGCGCAGCGCCCCGTCACGCATCGTGTTCACCTCGTCGGTCCTGCAATTCGGCGCCACGATGGATTTCGCGGATCTGGGCTTCCGGCACGGATATTCGGGGGAGAAGGCATACAGCCGCTCCAAGCTGGCGAACGTCCTCTACACCCGGGCGCTGGCGCGGCGGCTGGCCGGAACCGGCGTCACGGTCAACGCCTTCCACCCCGGCGCCGTGGCGACCGGAATCTGGGACGCGATGCCATGGTTCGGGCAACCGTTCGTGGCGCTCGCCAAGCGATTGTTCATGATCTCCGCCGCCGAGGGCGGACGAGCGCTGACCTACCTGGCCACCGATCCGGAAGTCGCCGCCGTGAGCGGCTGCTACTTCCAGAACAGCCGCGTCAAGGCTCCGTCGCGTCTCGCGCAGGACGACGCGCTCGGGCAGCGACTGTGTGAAGTCAGCGCGTCCCTGGTCGGACTCACCGGGTAGGCGCACGCACGACCGGCGACACCGTTGTCGCGAAGCAACACGACCATCGATGCCGACTGAAGCGGAAAGCAGGGGAGCATGCTTCGTACTCGTTTCGAGTCGATCGGCGCGTACACGCCGGCGACCGTCCGCTCCACCGAAGACCTGATCGCCCAGCTGGCCGTGCCGAGATCGCTGGATCTGGAGCGCATCACCGGGATCAAGAACCGGCGTGTCTACGACTCGGATCCGGACCGGTACGAATCGTCCTTCGAGCTGGCATTGCACGCGATCGAGGACTGCCTGTGGCATTCCGGCTACCGGGCCGACGAACTGGACGTCGTCATCTCGGCCTCCATCACGCGTACCCGCGGCGCGGGGATCTTCTGTTACGCACCATCTTTCGCGCTCATGCTCGGCAATGCCATCGGCGCGAACGCGGCCAGGCACTTCGATGTGTCCAACGCGTGCGCCGGGATGATCACCGGGGTGATGGTGCTCGATCGCATGATCAAAGCCGGCGCGGTGCGCAACGGGCTGGTGGTCAGCGGGGAGCAGATCACGCCGATCGCCGAGACGGCGCTGCGCGAGATCAGCAAACCCTACGACCCGCAATTCGCGGCGCTGACGGTCGGGGACGCGGCGGTCGCGGTCGTGCTCGACGACCGCGGCGACGATGACGACGAACTGCACTACGTCGAGCTGATGACCGCGGCAGACGGCGCCGAGCACTGCATCGGCATGCCCAGCGACCGCACCGGCGGCATCGCGATGTACACCGACAACCGCGCCATGCAGAACGAAGCCCGCTACCGGCAGGGCATCGACCGGATGGCCGACTTCCTCGCCGAGACCGGACGCACCTGGGAGAGCGAGAAATACGACTACTGGATTCATCACCAGTTCAGCGCGCCTGCCATCGAGTACATCTCGGATCTGACCGAACGGCATTTCGGCACGCCGATGCCGCAGGCCCTCAACGTGCTGCACGACTACGGCAACACCGCTTCGACCTCCCATTTCCTCGTGCTGCACGAGCATCTCGCGCGACAGAAGATCCCGAAGGGATCCAAAGTGCTCATGATCCCCGCGGCCTCCGGAATCGTCTCCGGATATCTCGCCGCGACGATCTCCCGTCTGGCGGCATGAGCATGGCGACGACGATCGTCTCGGCCGCGACGAACCGCGACCTCGACACCGGCAGCTACCTCGAACTGGCCACCCGCGCGGCGCTGGCCTGCGTGCAGCGCTCGGAGGTCGGCCTGCACGAGATCGGGATGCTGGTCAACGCGGGTGTCTTCCGGGACAGCAACATCTCCGAGCCCGCGGTGTCGGCCCTCATCCAGAAGCGGATCGGCCTCGGCCTGACCTACGCGGCCGGGCGTGTCCCGGTACTGTCCTTCGACCTGATGCACGGCGCCTGCGGCCTGCTGCACGCCATCGCGACCGCCGACACCTTCCTTGCCACCGGCACGGTGCGGTACGCGTTGCTCGTCGCGGGTGACGCCCATCCCTCGACCGAGCGCCACGTCGCCGATTTCCCCTACAGCGCCAGCGGAGCCGCGCTGCTGCTGGGAACCTCGCCCGCCGCAAAAGGATTCGGGCGGCTGCACACGCGTGACACCACCGGCCCGGTCGGCCCGATCGCCTATGTGCCGCTGAACGACGTCGGCGCCGACGGCCGCAGCGCCATCTGCGTGCGTACCGGTGCGGAGGACCGGGTGGACTCGGCGGCCACGGTGGTGCGCGCCTGCCTGGACAGCGAAGGGCTCGCCCGCGACCGCTTCGCCGACGGAGACGCGCTGCTGCTGGCTCCCGACCAGGATGCGGGCTTCCGCACCCGGCTGGCCGAGTCGCTGGCCATCCCGGTGCGGTCGGTCGTCGGTTTCGACGCCGGTATCGGAGATCCCTACACCGCCGGTCCCGTGCACGCCTACCTCCACGCACTGCGAACGGGCCTGCTGGACACCGCACGCACAGTGGTCTTCCTGGCCGTGGACGGCGCGTCGGCGGCCTGTCTGGCCTACCGCCCGCGGCCCGCGTCGCCCCTGCGCGGGGGAGTGGACGGCGAGACCGCGCGAGCCGGGACATCGACAGGCTCCGGCGCCGCGCTCGCTCGTCAGTAACGCACGCGGACAGCCGCCGGTGTGTCCGAGCCGTGGACAGTCGAGCGAGCCGGGACCGGCTCAGCGATCCCCGGTGCCCCTCGCGCCGGCCGACAGCAGCTTCTCGGCCAGCGCGCGGCTGCGGCGGGCGAGTTCGGGCGGGTCGAGTATCTCGAAGTCGTGGCCGAGCAACAGCATGTGCACGAGTACGAGGTCGAGGCTGTCGTCGGCTCCGCTGCGGACCTCGCAGCGCTCGCTGCCGCGCGGCAGCACGACTGCCGCCGACGGCGGTATCTGCGCGCGCACGATGTCGGCGGAGGCGTGCACCAGGAAACGGGCCTGTAGCGCGTAGACCCGGCTCGCCACGCCTTCTTGCACGTAGGCCGCGGCCTCCGGCGTCGCGCGCGGGCGGAAGCGCCAGGTGCGTGCGGCCACGTCGGTCATCCGGTCGACGCGGAAGCTGCGCCAGTCCGCGCGATCGAGGTCGAAGGCCAGCAGGTACCAGCGCCGGTCGGAGGCGACCAAGCGGTAGGGCTCCACGCGCCGCCGTCGCATCCGGTCTCCCGCCGGGTAGCCGAAACCGGCCTCGACCTCGTCGCGGCAGGCTCTGGCCAGGGTCATCAGCACATCGGGATCCACCGGAGCGTGGCCGCCGCCGAAGGACTCCACCGAGCCGGAGAGCGCGTGCACTTCGTGCCGCAACCGGGTGGGCAGTACCCGGTCGAGCTTCGCCAGCGCCCGCAGCGCGGCGTCGCCCGCGCCCGCGACCGTGGCGCCCGCGCCGCCGAGCAGCGAGACCGCGGTGACGATCGCTTCCTCGTCGTCGAGGAGCAACGGCGGCAACTCCTGCCCCCGGCCGAGCCGGTAGCCGCCGCCGACCCCGTGGCAGGCGTGCACCGGATAGCCCAGCGCGCGCAGGCGCCCGACATCGCGTCGTACCGTGCGCGGCGTGACGCCGAGCCGCTCGGCGAGCTCGGGGCCGGTCCAGACCTGGCGTTGCTGCAACAGACCGAGCAGCGTGAGCACGCGCTCGGTCGTGCCCCGCTCGGCACCGTTCGCCGCCTCCATGCCGCTCAGCCTGCCAGATACAGCGGACCGATTCTGTCCGCTAGGGGTGCCAGGGTTGCGGCATGGATGCAGACGCTCTCGATTGGAACCGAACGCTCCGCGAGCAATGGGAAGTCCACTGGAACCACCAACTGCGCGACCGGCTCCGCGGCCTCACCGACGAGGAGTACTTCTGGTCGCCGGTGCCGGACGCTTGGAGCGTGCGGCCGCGCGGCAGTTCGACGGCGCCCGTGCAGGCGGGAGCCGGGGACTTCACGATCGACTACGCCTTCCCGCACCCGGTCCCCGCGCCGTTCACCACCATCGCCTGGCGGCTCGGGCATGTCATCGTCGGCGTGCTCGCCGTGCGCAACGCGGCCCACTTCGGCGCGCCCGCGGCCTCCTACGAGACCTGGGAATACGCGGGCGACGCGGCCACCGCGCTCGACCAGCTCGAAGCCCAGCTCGACCGCTGGCTGACGGGAGTGCGCGGTCTCGGCGAGGACGGCCTCCGGGTCCCGCTCGGCCCGAAGGAACCCTTCCCCGAGGCTCCCATGGCCGATCTGGTGCTGCACATCCACCGTGAACTGATCCACCACCTGTCGGAGGTCTGCCTGCTGCGCGACCTCTACCTGCACACCGGCGCAGGCGGGAAACCCATCACCCCGATCCACCCCGGATAGCCGCCCGCGTGGCCCGAGCCACGCGGTTTCGGGCGCGCGGCCTCGGATAGATCCGCTGCGCCACGGCGTCGCCGGGCAGACCCCGCACGCGGAAAGCTCTGGCCGACGACTTCGTTCAGCGGTGCGCCGCGCGGTCGGCACTGATCTGGGCCGCGACGATGCGGACCAGGTCGCCCAGTGCGATCTCCACGTCCGTGAGATGCAGCCCCCAGGTCGCGTCCGGGACGGCGTACAGCTCGGAGCTGCCCGGCTCCGGTGTCGCCAGCAGCGCTGTCGCCTCGCCGTCGCGTACGCACTGGAGCCGGTACCGCTCGGCGGGGACCAGCCACGGCGTCGGCGCGGCGACGGCGGACGGTCCGTGCCGAAGCGCAAGTTCGGCGCCGAGTGGGCTGGGTACGGGCGCGGTTCTGAGCACGGTGGACGCGATGCGGGAATCATTGTCGCGCAACGATGCCGGGTTGGTGCAGGCGATCTCGTAGTCCGGGCCGTACGGACGCGGCAGCGGCTCCGGCGTCATGGGGTTGCGGCCGAATCGGCTGTCCGGGGGCGGCGTCGCGCCGAAGGTCTGCCAGGCCAGGACGCACCGGGTCTGCTGCTCGCCGCGGCACAGCGGCAGGTACTGGAAGTCGCCGCCGACATCACTGTTCTTCGGCACCACCACATTGCCGCCAAGCAGGATCGCCGACAGGATGCGGTCACGCACCGCCTGCTGGGGTTCGATCTCGTCCCGGAGCAACTGGCGCAGCATGCGCGCCCCCTGGGAATGCCCGAGAAGCACGATGGGCCTGCTCTTTTCGCGCTCCGCGAGGAACTGCCGCCATGCCAGCAAAACGTCCTCGTAGGCGATGCGCGCCATCTCGGCGCGCTCCTCGGGGGAGTAGGACCGCTCGCGCGCCAGCGCGGCGAGGGTGCGCTGCCGGTACACCGGCGCGAAGACCTGACAGACCTGGGAGAACCGGGCCGCCTGCTGTTCGGCGACCGCCCGCACCTCCGGAGTCACCGCGGTATCGGCGTTGGGTGTCGGCTCCGCGGACACCGTCGGATACACGTAGAAGCAGTCCACCCCGGAATCCGCGGACGGCGCCGGGTCCTCGCGCGCATCGGGTTGCCCGGCCTGCCGCACCGTGGTCGCCGAGCTGCCCCGGCACGGATCGTCGGCTCGATCCGGCCTGCACAACCACACGGTGTCACCGGCCGGGTCCGCCGCCGCGCCGGCCGATGATCCCGCCAGCAACCCGACTCCGCACACGACGGATGCGACCACCCGCCGCCACCGACCGACCCGCATCCTGCCCACCTCGCTCTTTCGCGCCCGCCCGCTGCGGCCGACCTCGCCACACCGAATCCGTCCGGGCACTTTCGACGGCGTCAGCCTAATGGGAATGGCTGCGCGAGCGGTTCAGTTCCGCCGGGCCAGGCGGCCGCCCGCATTGCGGAAACGCGCTCGGCCGTCCCGGATGTCGTGGTAGGAGACCAGCAGCAGGCGCAGGTATCCGTCGAACGTCTCGAACGGGTATCCGGCGGGCGCGAAGAGACCCGGCCGGATCGGCACATAGCGCTGCGGAGGGGCGGCGGTCCTGCCTCCGGCGAACTCGGTGAAGATCCGCTCCTGCGCCGCGTCCGCCGGTTCGTAGGTCACCCGCTCCTCGAGTTGACCGTCGACGATGCCGACCTCGACACGCAGCTGATCGGAACGGTAGGTGCCTGCATAAGGGGTGAGGTCGATGTCCTTCGCCGATTCGGTGACCAGAGCGGGGATCCGCACGCCGAGGTGTTCGCTCAGCAGCCATCGCAGGATCTGGTCGTGCAGCACGATCGCCCCCGGTGTGTTGCCGTAGGCGGTGAACACCAGATCGTGCTCGGGCACCACACACAGGATGGACACGCCGCCGGGTGACGCGCCCGCCATCGCCAGGACGGTCGTGTCGCCGAACGGGTAGCGCACCCAGCCCAGACCCATCGGCGGGACGTTCGGGGTGGCCATGTCGTGCCAAACCTGCTGCATCAGTGCGGTCGAGCCGCTCGAGAGGACCCGCGTGCCGGAGGGCGACACACCGCCGGCGAGGTGGGTGCGCCCGAAGGCGAGCAGGTCGGCGACGGTGCCGATCGGCGTGCCACCGGCCGGTCCCCAGGTGTCGGGCAACGTGAACATGCCGGTGGGCCTGACCGCCATGGTGTCCGGGTCGGGGAAGTGCCCGACAGCTGTGCTGCGCAGGATGGCCCGCTCGGCCGAGGTGCTGGAGTTCGTCATGCCGACGGTCGCGTAGATGTCGCGCTCCAGCAGCTCGGGGAAGGACAGCCCGGTCACCACCTCCAGCAGGCGGCCCGCGACGATCATGCCGCCGTTGGAGTAGCTGAGCTGCTCGCCGGGCTCGAACAGGACACCGCAATCGCTCGCCAGGCCGTCGACATAGATCCGCAGCGCGTCACGCCCTTTCGCGTCGGGGAAGAACAGGTCCGCGTCTATGCCGTTGGTATGCGAGATCAGGTGCCGGACGAGAATCTGCTCCGCCGAACCCGGCGCGGTCAGCGCGAACCGGGGCAGGTACCGCGTCACCGGCGCGTCGAGATCGAGGAGTCCCCGCTCGACCTGCTGGAGGACCAGCGTCGTGGTCAGTACCTTGGTCACCGAGCCGAAAAGGAACCCGGTGTCCGCCCGCATCGGCGCCCCCGTGGCGGTGTTCGCGACGCCGTGGGCGACGACGATCTGCTCGCCGGCGTGGTAGACGCCGGCAACGAATCCGGGCACTCCGTTGGACGCGCAGCAGGCGGCGGCCTGTTCGCGGATCGTGGCTTCGACGATGTGCGGTGCGTTGTCGTTCATGCGACCACCGTCCAACCTTGCCCCTGGGGAAAGGTCAAGTCCGGCAGGCGGAGTCCTGCCCATGGTTCGGCTCGCGGGGCGGCACAGCGGGCCCGCGGTACGGGGCGAACCCAGCGCCGTGACACCTGCCGTCACGCATGACACCGCCGCTCACCGCTTCCCATGGTCGCGAATATTCATCAACATGAGTGACACTGATCGCCGACTGATCAGACCTATGACCTGGTCATACGGGAAATCTCCGTTGCAATCTATCCGCAACCCTTCCATATGTCCGAGAATATCGACTAACATACGGCGCGGGTCCTGTCGGCCCGTGCGGTCGGACACCTCCCTTCCGGCGGTATCCCGGTTCGCGCGCGGCGACGTGGATCGAAGCGAAAGGACGCATCGACGCATGCTCAAGAAGCTGGACCGAATACTCAGCTACGAGATGAAGATCTCGGAGTTCCTCGGCACTCTCATCATCATCGGCGTTCCCTATGGTCTGGCGGGGGTGATCTGGACGCTTACGCACACCGGTCATCTGCGCGATATGCACGGCATCGATCTGCTGATGTCGTTCCTGGGATCGATCGTGTGCTGGCCCGTGCTGACCTTCTCGAATGTGTGCATGACCTGATGATGGCTTTGGTGTGGCTCATCGACGTTCTCGTGATCGTGGTCAAGATCCTCGGTGGGCGGATGAAGGTCAATCCCGTGCTCCGTTTCGGGCTGTGGGTGGCCGTGCTCAGTTCCTTCCTCGCCGGGTGCGCGGTGTTCGTCGCGCTCGTAGTGCTGTTGCAACGCTGGCTGGAAGCCATCTCCTAGTGGCCGCGCGGGTGAGCGACCGGTCGAAGAAGGCGGAGAATAGCTGATTACTTACTGCCGAGGCTTGACTTTCGGTGGCAAGACTTGCGCGCATTTTATGTATGTATGTGCAGTTCAATGTGGGTATCCAGGGAGCGGTCGGCGTCTTACCTGCATCGACAGGGATGCTGCACGATGGAATCCTCAATCACTTGTAACTTGTCCGTCCGCTGTGAGGTGTGCAACACTTCACCCGCTCCGCGCCATCGAAGGGGCGGCCGCCGGGGCGCGGTGGACGAGAAATCGGAAAGGAACGGCGACCGGTGACTGCCTCGCTGCGAACGCCAGCCGACAAGCAACCCCCGGGCGAACTCGGGAAGATGATCGACAGCGCCTCGGGATTGTGGCGGCGCCACCCCCAGCGGTCGCTGGAGACACTGGGCAGGCAGGTCACTCTCGGCCGGGAAGCGGTTGTCCAGCTGTTCGTGTCACTGGTGCGGGGACGATTCCCGTACCGGGAATTCATCAAACAGTGCGCCTTCATGGCCAATGTGTCGGCGGCGCCGACCGTGTTCGTGGCCATCCCGATCGCCGTCGTGGTCTCCATCCAGGTCGGCGCGCTCGTGAATCAAGTCGGCGCGACGACGTTCATCGGCGCGGTCGCGGGATTGGGCATCATCCGCCAGGGCGCGCCGCTGGTGTCGGCGTTGATGGTCGCCGGTGCGGTGGGTTCGGCGATCTGCGCCGATCTGGGATCGCGGACCATCCGTGAGGAGATCGACGCGATGATGGTGATGGGCGTCGACCCGATCCGCCGCCTGGTCGCGCCACGGCTCGCGGCCGCGGTGCTGGTGAGCGTCCTGCTGTGCGGATTCGTGGTGTTCGTCGGATTCGCAACCGCCTACATGTTCAACGTGTACGCCCAATCCGGCACGCCGGGCTCCTTCATCAGTTCGTTCGCGTCCTTCGCGGTGGCCGACGACCTGATCATCGCCCTGGTCAAGGCCGCGATCTTCGGGGTGCTCACCGCGGTCATCGCCTGTGACATCGGCTTGCACGCGCACGGCGGCCCCGGCGGCGTCGCGAACGCGGTGAACTCGGCCGTGGTCAGCTCGGCGCTGATGTTGTTCGCCACCAACATCATTCTCACTCAGCTGTACAACACGCTGTTCCCGGCGAAAGTGGTGTGAACATGGCGAGCAGTTACACACCTCCGGCGCTGCGGCCACTGCAGACCGTCGGGAAGGCCGCGCTGGCGCCCGTGCACGCGAATCAGCGGGTGGGGCACCAGGCCGTCACGTTCTTCCAAGCGCTCATCGCCATTCCTTTCGTGCTCAAGCACTATCGCCGTGAGGTGGCGCGGCTGACGGCCGATGTCGGCTGGGGCAACGGCTCGCTCATCGTGGGCGGCGGCACGATCGGCGTGGTCGTCATCCTGTGCGCGTTCGGCGGCATCATCGTCGGCATGGAGTCGTTCACGGCTCTGAACCTGCTGACGATGTCCCCGCTCACCGGAGCGATCTCCGGGTTCGCCACCACCCGCGAACTCGCGCCGATCCTGGCGACCTTGGCCTTCGCCATCCAGGCGGGCTGCCGGTTCACCGCGCAGCTGGGCTCGATGCGGATCTCCGAGGAGATCGACGCGCTGGAGTCCATCGCCATCCGTCCGCTGCCGTATCTGATCAGCACCCGCATGATCGCCTCCACCCTGACCATCATTCCGCTCTACAGCATCGGCCTGGCCACCGCCTACCTGGCCACCAAGGTCACGGTGCTGTTCCTGGGCGGCACGGCGGCAGGCACCTACGATCACTACTTCTTCCAGTTCCTGATCGGCCCGGACGTCTTCTTCTCGCTGCTCAAGGTAGTGGTGTTCGTGCTGCTGTCGACGTTCATCCAGTGCTACTACGGCTACGTCGCCACCGGTGGCCCGGAAGGCGTCGGGGTCGCGGCCGGGCGCGCCATCAAGATGGTGATCGTCGTGATGGTGTTCGCCAATCTCTTTCTCACGTTGACGATCTGGGGCATCGATCCCGGATTCCGGATCTCGGGGTAAGGCCGACGATGATTCTTGACCCCAGTGGTCGCGGACCGACCGCGAAGCAGTTGACCCTCGCCGGGTTGGCGGTGCTGACGACGGTCGCGGTCCTGCTGTATCTGCTCGCGCTGCGCTACACCGGCTACTTCGAGGACAAAGTCCCGGTGACCGTGGTGCTCACCAGCACCGGCGACGGCTTGCCCGGCCGGGCGGACGTCAAATTCCGCGGCATGGTCGTCGGCCGCGTCGCCGCGGTGGACGTGGTGGCGAGAGGCGCCAGCCAGCGGGCGCGCGTCGATCTGAAACCCGGTATCGCCGAGACGATCCCGGTGAACGTGACCGCCAGGGTCATCCCGAACAACCTGTTCGGCGTCACGGCGATCGAATTCGTCGACAACGGCCAGGAGCCGAGGACGTTGCGCGCTGGCGCCACCATCCAGGAGGACACCAGCAGCGAGACGGTGGCGTTGCAGACGACCTTGAACGTGCTGCGCGACGTGCTCGAGAAGATCCAGCCCGAGAAGCTGGGCCGGGTACTGGCCACGCTCGCGGCGGCGCTGGATCCCGCGGCGCGCGTGCCGGGCTCGACGGTGGAGCGCCTGGACAACTGGCTGACCGAGATACGGGCGACGCCGGGCATCGACGCACTGCTCGGCGATCTCGGGCGGGCATCGATCGCGTTGAGCCAGTCGGCTCCCGAATTGGTCGGGGTCCTCTCGGAGTCGGTGACCACCGCCCGAACGCTGGCCGAACGACGGTCGAAGCTCGTCGACCTGCTGGCCACCGGCAACGCGACGGTCGACTCGGTCAACGCGCTGTTCGCCCGTAACCCCGACGCGGGCAAGTTCCTCGTCTCGGGCTTGGACGGTCTGTTCGGCGGCTTGGCCAAGGATCCCGAGGCCATCCCGTACACCGCGGCGAATCTGAACGTGGCGCTGCGACGGCTGGCGACCACGTTCCACTTCGGCCCGTCCAAACAGATGGTGTGGAAGATGGATGTGTCGTTCACGCCGTTCCAGCAGTACACCGCGAAGGACTGCCCGCACTACGGCGACCAGTACGGCCCCCGCTGTGGCGGGGCCACGGTGCCGGAGGTGGCGCCGGAGCAGAACTATCCGCCGCAGCTGATGCCGAAGTGGCTCGACGCCGCGGGACCCGCGCCCGCGACGGTCGCGCCGGCGCCGCTGGGCGCCATGGGGCTGGTGCTGCCGGGCCTGCCCGCGATACCGGGTCTGCCGTTCATTCCGGGCCTGCCGTCCATCCCGGGTCTTTCGCCTGCGCCCGGCCCCGCGGCGCCCGCCGAGCCGGGACCGGAAAGTCCGGGAGCCGCGGCGCGGCCGATCGCGTTGCGCGGACCGGACGCGGTCGCGGCGATCGTCGGCGCGCGGCCGACCGTGGCCCAGTATCTGCTGCTGAGCCCGGTGCTCGCGGGCGGATCGGTCACCGTGAACGAGGCCGACCGAGGAGGATCCCTCCGATGAGATCAGGCAAAGCGCTGGCGGGATTCAGCCTGTTCGCGGTGGTGGCGATCGCGCTCACCGTCACCATCTGGTCCACGTTGCAGCGGTCGGTCGCGGGGGACACCCAGCGTTATTCGGCGGTCTTCTCCGATGTGCTCGGGCTGCGCGTCGGCGACGACGTGCGCATGGCGGGCGTGCGGGTCGGTCGCGTGGACAAGATCGATTTCACCGATGGCTACCGCGCCGAGGTCGAGTTCCGCATCGATGCGCGTCAGCATCTGACCACGACGACGAAAGCGCTGGTGCGCTACCAGAATCTGATCGGACAGCGCTATATCGCCCTGGCGCCGGGCAAGGACGCGGGCACCGTCGTCGCGGCGGGCGCGCGGATCCCGCTGGAGCGCACCGAGCCGTCGTTCGACGTGTCCGCGCTGTTGTCCGGGTTCGAGCCGCTGTTCAGCGTGTTGCAGCCCGATCAGGTCAATTCGCTGTCCGAGACGTTGATCCAGGCCCTGCAGGGCAATCAGGTGTCGCTCAGCAGCCTCATCACCCAGGCCGCCGATCTGGCGGGCACCTTCGGGCAGCGGGACAAGATCCTGGGGGAGGTGCTGACCAATCTCAGCTCGGTGATCAGCGGCCTGGCCAATCGCAGCGAGGAGTTGGAGACCCTGCTCACCCAGGCGAGGGCTCTGGTCGAGGCGCTCTACTCGCAGGGCGAGAGCCTCAAGCGTTCGGTGGACACGGTCGCGCACACGACCGACTCCCTGACCCAGCTGATCATGCAGGTCAAGCCGGGATTGGCGAAGGCACAGAACGACGCCACCACCGGTGTCGCGTTGCTGCTGCTCAACGGCGCGTCCCTGGACCGGGCGGCGGTCGAACTGCCCGCCGTCCTCAACGGCGTCGCGCGCTTCACCAGCAACGGCGCCTACGGAAACGCCTACCTGTGCGGCCTCGACGTGTCCCTATGGGGCGTCGTGTTGCCTCCGGGCCTGTTCTCGCAGGTGGGCGGCAACTCGCATTCGGAGGTGTGCCGGTGATCAAGCGCATTCCGTGGCCGGGCTTCCTGCGCAACCGGTATCTGCGGCTCGGCCTGATCGCCGCCGCGACGGTGGCCGCTCTGCTGATCGGATCCAGTGTCCTGACCCAGGCCCGGCTGGGCGACAAGACGATCCACGCCGAATTCGCGCAGGCCGCCGGCTTGCGCCCCGGCGCGACAGTCGACGTGTCGGGGATCGAAGTGGGCGCGGTGCGCGCGGTGCGGCTCGAAGGCACGAAGGTCGTGGTGGATCTGAAGGTGCGCCGCGATCTGCGTCTCGGTCCCGACGCGCGTGCGGCCATCAAGATGTCGACGATCCTCGGCCGACTGCATGTGGACTTGGTGCCGGGAGACGGAAAGGGCTTGCCCGGCAACCGCATCCGCATCGAGAACACGTCGGTGCCGTACAACCTGAGCAAGGTCATCCAGGACCCGAAGTACAAGAACTCCTTCGAACGCATCGAACGTCTCGATCCGCAGAAACTTCGCCAGGCCCTGGACCTGGTCGATCAGCAGATGGGGGATTCCCCGCAGCTGGCGGTGCAGGCGCTCGACAGCATCGGCGCGCTGGCCAAGGTCGTCACCGATCGCCGCGACGAAGTGGACGCGCTGCTGAAGAGCATGGACCAGGTGTCCCAGCTCGTTTCCGACAACCAGAACAGCGTGCTGCTGTTGCTCACCCGCGGCGAGGCGATCGGCAACGCCGTTCAGAAACGACAGGAGTTGCTGAAACAGTTGCTCGACAATGTCGCGGCCCTGTCGCGGTTGCTGCAGGAAATGGGTCTGGAGAACAACGGCCGGCTCGCGCCGCTGATCCACGACCTGAACACCATGTCGGAGGGATTGGTCAAGAACCGCGAGAATCTGGACCGGCTCTACGAGAACATGCCGATCGCCTTGCGGCAGTTCAACAACGCCGTCGGCAACGGGCCCTACGGCGACGTCTGGGCGCCGTGGTTCTTCCCGGACAACTGGCTGTGCTTCGCTCGAGCCGTACAGGGGTGCAATTGATGAGAACACGACGATTCGCGCAGCTCGGCGTGCTGGTCGTGGCCGCGCTGGTCACCGCGAGCTGCGGGCTGGTGCCGGACAGCCTGACCTCGCTGCGGAGGGAGTATCTCGGCGAGCGCATCCGCATCAGCGCCGACTTCGAGAACGTCGCCGGGCTGTACGCGGGCAACGAGGTCGCGGTGCTCGGCGTTCCGGTCGGCCGGGTCGACACGGTGACGGCCAAGGGCAGCTACGTCCAGGTCACCATGAGCCTGGATAAGGGCACCGAGGTTCCGGCCGATGCCATCGCCGCTCTGGTGTCGCCGCAGCTGATCACCAATCGCCATGTCGAACTCGCGCCCGCCTACAGCGGCGACGGGCCACTGCTCACCGACGGGACCCACATCCCGCTGGCCAGGACGCGGACACCGGTCGAACTCGACCGCATCCTGCAGAACTTCGACCAGCTCGGCGCCGCGCTCAAAGGCGACGACCGCGACGGGCCGATGGCCAGCCGCGTCCTGTTCCCACTCCTGGACGGCAACGGCGACCGACTGCGCGCGACCTTGGACGCGTTGTCCTCGGCGTTCGAGGTCACCTTCGCCAACAAGGACCAGATCTCGAACACGATCATCAAACTCAACGAGATCACGCAGATCATCGCCCAGAACGACCAGACGGTGCGTGATTTCAGCGGCCGCCTCACCGAACTGGTGCAGCTGATGGGCGACCAGGCCCCCGGTCTGCAAGCGGTGCTGCGGCAACTGGACCAGTTCGTCACCAACACCGCCACGCTGGTGGGTGCGAACTCCGATCAGCTCGCGGGTGCGCTGGAGCGGTTCACGACCATCACCGAGCAGATGCGGGCCAACGCCCGCGGCCTGACCGAGATCGTAGACGTCGGGCCGTTGCTGTTCGAGAATCTGTCCAACGCCGTCAGCCGGGAACACCAAGCGCTGCGCCTGCACGCGCTGACCGACAAGGTCCTGCTCGACAACGAGGTGGTCTCGCAGTTCTGCGAACGCGTCCAGATGCGCCTCGACGGCTGCCGCACCGGAAAGATCCAGGACTTCGGGCCCGACTTCGGCCTGACCGCGGCACTTCTGGGGATTTCGAAATGATCGGAACGAACCCGCTTCGACGCACCGCGGTGGCGGCCGCGCTGGTCGCGGCACTGAGCACCGCGACCGGCTGCGGCGTGACGGTGGCGAATCTGCCGATGCCCAAACCGGGTATCGGCGCTCCCGGCTACACCATTCGCGCGGCCTTCCGCGACGCGCTCAATCTGCCCGATCACGCGCACGTGAAGATCGGCGGAACCGATATCGGCGTCGTCACCGCGATCAGCACGACCAACTTCATCGCTGAGGTGGAGATGCTGATCAGGGAGGACATCCAGCTGCCGAGGGGCACCACAGCGGAGCTGCGCCAGGCGACGCCGCTCGGCGACATCTTCGTGGCGATGACCCTGCCCGCTGCCACCTCTGGCGGCGAGAACCTGCGCGCCGGTGACGTCATCGGCACCGAGCACACCTCCGCCGCCGCATCCGTCGAGCAGCTGATGATGTCGGTTTCGATGCTGATCAACGGCGGCGGCATCAACCAAGCCGCGAAGATCACCTCCGAGATGGACTCGATGTTCGCAGGCCGGGCGCCGCAACTGGCGCACCTGCTCAGCGAACTGACCAATGTCATCGCCGCGCTCAACCAGCGCACCGGCGACATCGACAGCGTCCTGACCGGGCTCAACGTGCTGACCGGGGAATTGTCCAGGCGCAAAGCGGAATTGGGCGACGCCGCGGACACCTTCCCCGGGCTGCTGGCCATGCTCACCGAGAACAACCAGTCGATCGTGGACCTGCTCGACAAGGTCTCGACCACGATGACCGCGCTCGGCGACTTCACCGAGACGACCGGTCCGCAGGCGGTCAGCCTGTTCGACAGCATCCAGCGGTTGATGGCCGGGTTCACCCAGATGGGCGACGACCTGGACGGGACCCTGGACGGGCTGCACACCATCTATCCCTCGCTGATGGCCTCCCTGGACGGACCCGCCCTCGCCGTCGCGGCGACGGTGTCCTACCTCAGTGTCGGCGCCCTGACCGATCCCAGCGGCAGCAGGCTGCCCGAGATCGGCGACGTGCCCGCGTTCATCGGCAGCTTGGCGCAGGTGATCGAGAAGGTGATCGGCCGGGTCACCAGTCCGCCGCAGCAACCCCAGCAGCAAGGAGGAGAGCGATGAATCCCCCCTTGTGGCGATGGCTGGTGCGTCGCCGCGTCGCGGTCGCGAATTTCGGTCTGATCGTGGTGCTCGTTCTCGGCGCGGCCTATCTCGGCGCCGAGGTCCTGCGGTTGGATCCGCTGCGCGACGACTACACGGTGACCGTGGAGTTGCAGTCCTCCGGCGGCTTGGCGGCGGGCAACGATGTCACCTTCCGCGGCACCAGGGTCGGCAAGGTCCGCGAGGTGAAGGTCTCGGGCAGCGGCGTCGCGGCCGTGGCCGAGATCGACGGCGCGGCCGAGATACCGGTGGGCGGCACCGTCGCCGTCGGCCGGTTGTCGGCGGCGGGCGAGCAGTACCTCGACTTCCGCCCGGATTCCGACACCGGCCCGTACCTCACCGACGGCGCGCTGGTGGAACGCTCCCAGACGACGGTCCCGGTGACCGTGCAGTCGGTGCTGACCAATCTCAGCGGCTTCATCGGCGGTTTGAACCCGGACCGGTTGAACGTCATCGTCGACGAACTCGACAAAGCACTGGCCGGTGGCCCCGACCAGTTGCGCAACATGGTGTCGGGCATCAGCCGCGCCATGGCGGGGCTGTCCGATCTGCTGCCGCAGACCCGGCAGCTGATCGAGAACCTGGAAGTGATCGCCGAGACCACCTCGCACGCGCAACCGGATCTCGCGACACTCACGCGCACGGGCGGCGTGCTGTTCGAGCAGCTGACCGCGGCGGACCTGGAAGTACGCCACCTCCTGGACGAAGGGCCCGCTCAGCTCGGCACCCTCGGCGGCTTCGTGTCGCGGACCGAGGACCCCATCACGAATCTGGTGACGAACTTCGTCGCGATCACCAAGGCGGCCAAGCTGCGCGCCCCGGCGATCGCGGCGCTGTTCCCCGCGCTGCGGGTCGGTTCGGAGGCGCTGGGCATACCCGCCCACGACAACGCCTTCTACACGCTGGTCGACATCTGGCCGCGCCCCACCTGCGAATACGACACCATCCCCGTGGTGCCCACCGACAAGATGACCGACACCAGGGTCCGGCTCTACAACTACTGCGTCACCAGCGATCCGGCCTTGCAGGTGCGCGGTTCGGCGAACGCGCCACGACCCGCCGTTCCGGACAACGGCGCCGCCCCGCCCCCGGGCGTCCGTGGCGACGAACTGTCCCGCCCGGTGCCCGGCAACTAGGAGATTCCCGATGAAGAGTGAAGACGTCGATCCGGTCGCCGAAACCGAATCGCCCCCAAAGAAAGTGGACGCCGAGGTCGTCGAGCCGGAGAAAGCGGCCTCCGGCGAAACGACGCCGGCCGCGGACGGCGGCTCCGTCCCCGGCGAGCCGGGCACGGCGGCCTCCGGTGGCCGGTGGCGCACGCTGCGCCGTCTGCCCATCCGGCGTCCCGGTCCGATCCTCGTGCGTTCGGCGGCGGCCGTCCTCGTGGGTGTGTCGGTGGCCGCGGCCGGTTACTGGTACGTCCAGAGCCGCGACAGCGAGAATCTGCTGGCGGCGCAGGAGGACGCGCGCGCGGCGGCCTGCCGCTACGCGCCCATCCTGGCCAACTACGACTCGAAGAATCTCGACCCCTACTTCGCCGCGGTCAGTGACGGCGCCACCGGTGACTGGAAGAAGCAGTTCGAATCCACCAGCACGGAGCTGCGTACCGTCCTCGGTGAAGGCCAGGTCACGTCGGCCACGCGCGACGTGCAGTGCGCGATTCGCGCCGGTGACGAGCACTCCGCCGAAGCGATCGTGATCATCGGCCAGACCATCACCAGTCTGGGCACCAAGGGCAAGCCCGCGCCGGGGCAGTTGTCGATGGTGATGCGTCTGGAGAAGGTGGGGGACCGGTGGTTGGTGAACAAGGTCAACTCGCCGTTGGCGTTACCGACGCAACCTTGACGCGGGTGTCGTGACGAGCGCCAGATCCGGATCGGCCGAGCCCGGTCCGGAACGGGTGGTGCGCCGACGCCCGCGCAACCGGCGCGCGCAGATCGCGGCCACGTCCGCGGCCGCGTTCGGCGCCCTCGGGTATCACGGCGTGAGCATGGAGGAGATCGCGGCCAAGGTCGGGATCAGCTCCGCGGCGCTGTATCGCCATTACCCCAGCAAGTACTCGCTGTTCCGCGCGGAGCTGCTGCGCTTGGGTCAGGCGACCGTCGACGCGGTGACGCTCCCCGCGCAAGCCGAGAGCTGGAGTGCCGACGCTCGATTGCGATCCGTCATCGACGCCCTGATCGCCCAGGCCGTCACCAATCGGCCGACGGTTACCTTGGCGCGCTGGGAAGGCCGCTATCTGGACGACGAGGACGGTGAAACTCTCACCGATCAGTTCGCGACCTCGATCACCGCGCTGCGCCGGCTGATCGGTGCGGTGCGCCCAGGGTTGAGCAAGCGCGACGAATTCGTCCGGGCGGTGGCGATACTCAGCATCGTCAGCAGCATCGGTGATCACCACGCCGCCCTGCCGACGAAATCCCTCGCGGCCCTGCTGGCCTCCGCCTGCTGGACGGCCGTGCACGCCGCGCTGCCCGCCTGCGCCGAGTCCTCCGCCGCTCCGCCGCCGCCGGACCCGCCCACGCCTTTCAAGCATCAATTGTTGCTGGCGAGAGCCGTGGAACTGTTCCATGAGCGCGGATACCCGAACGTCAGCGTCGAGGACATCGCCGCCGCGGCGGATCTGACCGCCGCGTCCGCGGTCTACCGCTACTACCGCAGCAAGAGCGACCTGTTGACCGCCGCCTTCCGGCGCGCCGCCGACCGGGTGGCCGACGCCATCGGTCCCGCCATCGCGTCCGCGGCCACTCCCTTCGAGGCGCTGACCGAGTTGATCACGCTCTACGTCGCTGGCTCTTTCGCCGAGCGGGAGCTTACGTTCGTCTACTACACGGAGTTCTCGCACGTCCCGGCCGAAGACCGGGTCGTGTTGCGCAACATCCAGCGTCTGTCGGTGGCGGAGTGGGGGCGACTGCTGGTCGCCGTCCGCCCCGAGCTGTCGGAAGCGCAAGCGCGCATTCTCGTGCACGCCGCCTTCGGTCTGGTCGTCGACCTCGGCAGGGCGCTGGGGGACGGCGGGCGCGGCTGTCCGGAGGATGCCGTGGCGCGACTGATGCAGGTCACCCTGTTCGATACGGCGACACAGCCGCCGAGGGTGCAGAAATGATGCGGAACCCAGCGTGAGAAGACTGAAACAACGATACACATATAGTCAAAGCGCAGTGTAAAGATGCATATCAAAGTGCAGTTTTATTGCGCAACTGCCTCGGTGAGAGTTAGAATGATCAGTAACATAAATAGGAGATGGCCGGTTCGGGTCATCGAACGCAGGAGAGTCCGATGCGCGCCGACGTTCTCGCGGAGCAACGGCCGAAGTGGGAACGCGCCGGAGTCGGGCGCGCCTCGGCTTCGGCGTCCGTGGGACGCCCCGACACGGTCGGATCCGGCCCATCGATCGTCAGCCGGGTGCTCGGCGCGGAGCTGACCGTGTTCGAGTTCCTCGTCGTGCTCTCCGCCGCCGGGCTGGTGTTCGGCGGCGTCCTGCTGACGTCGGCGCGACTGGTTCGCCTGGTCACGCGACGTGTGAACGCAGATGGAAGGACATCCCGATGACCGCAGTCGCTCATCACTCCGAGCGCGACCACAGTGTGCCGCTGACGAAGGATCGCACCCGCATCGGTATCAGCGTCACGCATCGGCCGTATACCAAGCGGCCGATCAAACTCACCGACGCGCTGGATTTCTGGTCCTTCGCCGGCGCCGCGGCGAACGTCGTCATGCAGATGGCCCGGCCCGGCGTCGGCTACGGCGTGGCCGAAAGCAAGGTGGAGTCCGGATCGCTGATGAAGCACCCGTGGAAACGGGCGCGTACGACAACGCAATATCTCGCGGTCGCCATCCTCGGCACCGACGAAGAGCGCGCGGCATATCGCGAAGCGGTGAATGTGGCCCACCGGCAGGTGCATTCGGCTCCCGGAGCCGCCGTGAAGTACAACGCCTTCGACCGCAACCTCCAACTGTGGGTCGCCGCCTGCCTTTACATCGGTTTCGAGGACACCTACCAGCTGCTGCACGGGAGAATGAACGACGAGCAGGCCGAAGCCTTCTACACCTCGTCCTCGACTCTCGGCACCACCCTGCAGGTCACGGAGGATATGTGGCCCGCCACCCGCGCGGAATTCGACAAGTATTGGAACACCGCGTGCGAGCAGGTCGTGCTGGACGACTACGTCCGCGGCTATCTCGAGAGCCTGCTGAATCTGCGGATGATCCACTGGTATCTGCGGCTGCCTTTCCGCAACCTGCTGCGATTCCTCACCATCGGATTCTTGGCTCCGATTTTCCGGGAACAGCTCCGGGTGGAGTGGACCGCCGCCGACCAGCGGCGTTTCGAGAACCTGTTCGTCTTCGTTTCCTTCGTCAACCGGTTCATTCCGCGCTTCGTCCGGCACGGCGGATCACACGCGCTGATGACCGATCTGCGCCGGCGAATCCGCAAGCAGAAGAACCTCATATGAGAACCCGGGTTTGGCGATACCGGGGGCGCCCCGGTACATTCGTCTGGTCAAACTACCGAGCGATCGGTGGATAGGCGCGAATACCCCCGAGCGAGCCCCGAACCGATGTAGCCCGGTTCGGGGCTCGGTTGGTTGGTGCGCCCTTTTCCGTCACGCGGCCGTGTGGTCGTCGGCGAGAAAATCGCCGAGCAACGACACCAGTTCTGTCGGCGCGTGCAGCGGGATGATGTGCCCGCACAATCGCCAGGTGCGGGAACCCGTGCGGCAGCAGGACCGCGGGCCCATGACCGGCGATCGCGGCATTCACCTCGATGAGGTCATCTGGCGTCGAGGCTTCCACGGCATCCGGTCCGGCCGAGCCGACCGGATCGGACGCGTTCGGGTCACCGGCGGCCGGAGGCGGGACGTTCGTGCGCGGTGAGCAGCAAGTGGTCGAAGCGGGTGCGGGTCTGCACATCCGCGCCGCCGAAATCGGCCAGCGCGGCCACCAGCTCCTCGGCCAGCACGCGCAACTTGCGGTTCGTCTCCTGCGACCGCCAGGTGAGCACACGGAACGCCTGATCGGCCGAAATGCTGTACACCAGCATCAAGGCGCCCTTCGCCTGCTCGATCACGTCGCGGGCGGCGACCATTTCCGGCAGGGTGGCGTCGATGATCTCCTGGCGCTGCTCGTCGACGGTGTCGGTGACGTCGATGTAGTAGCCCGTCGTGCCGACCACCGCGCCGGTGGCGTCCCGCATCTGATCTCCCACCACCAGCACATGGTGCATGACGCCCGCGGCATCGATGATGCGGTGGCGGCCACTGAACGGCAGTCCGGTCCGCACCGCCATCGCCAGGGTGTCGGCGACCTCGGCCCGGTCGTCCGGATGTTTGTGTGCCAGGAGTAGTTCCGTGGTGGGTGTCACCTCACCCGGCGCGTACCCGTGCAGAGCCGCGACCTCGTCCGACCATTCCCAGCGTTGATCGGCGAACCAGAACTGGAAACTCCCCGTTCTCTTGGTGACCGGGACCGTGGGTGCGGCCCCGGATGGAGCATTGTCTATCACTCGTTCTGGCATTCCCCGCCGCGTAGACGGTATGCGCCACCACCTGGCGTGAACCGCCTCACCAGGAGTGACGCGACGCAGGAGTGTCACAGCCGCGGGGGTCTGGCGCGGGCTTCAGCGCCGACGACGCGGGTATCCGCCGCCCTGTGGCGGATACTTTGCGACGGGCGGTGAGCACGCCCCTGCTGTACTTCTTCATCCTCGGCGACATCCTGGGCGCGGGTGTCTACGTGCTGGTCGGGAACATCGCGCGGGAGTCCGGCGGTGCGATCTGGTTGCCGCTGCTGGTGGCCCTCGCTCTGGCCTGCCTCACCGCCGGTTCCTACGCCGAGCTGGCGACGAGGTACCCCAGAGCTGGCGGCTCGGCGCACTACGCGGGCCGCGCGCTCGGGTCGGCCGCTGGATCGCTCGTCGGCTTCTGCATGCTCGCGGCCGGCGTCGTGTCGGTGGCCGCGCTGAGCAGGGCGTTCGCCTCGGACTACCTGCGCGCCTTGGTGACGCTGCCGACCACGCCGGTGGTGGTCGTGTTCCTCGGCGCGTTGGCGTTGCTCAACGTGTACGGCATCAAGGAGTCGCTCGGCGCCAACGTGGCCGCGACCCTGGTCGAACTCGGCGGCCTGGTCCTGGTGATCGGGCTCGGTGCGTGGGTGATCGTCCGGGGTGACGCCGAACCGGCCCGGCTCGCCGAGGTGGGGACCGCGGAGCACGGCGTCGTCGGCGCGACCCTCGCGGGCGCGGTGCTGGCCTTCTATTCCTTCGTCGGCTTCGAGACCTCGGTGAATCTGGCGGAGGAGGTCGCCGACCCGCGCAGGTCCTATCCGCGTGCCCTCTTCGGTGCGCTCCTCACCGCCGGTGGCGTGTACCTGCTGATCGGGTTCGCGGCCGGTGCGGTGGTCCCCACCGACCGGCTGGCGAACTCCAGCGGCCCGCTGCTGGAGGTGGTGCGCGTGGCCGGTGGCGTCCCGGACGAGCTGTTCGCCGTGGTCGCCCTGGTGGCCGTCGCGAACGGGGCACTGCTGACCGGCATCATGTCCTCGCGGCTGGCCTACGGCATGGCGCGCGAGGGGCTGCTGCCGCGGGCGCTGGGCCGGATCCTGCCGGGCCGCAGAACGCCATGGGTGGCGATCGCCGTGACCGCTGCGGTGTCGTTGGCGCTCGCACTGACCGGAGAGGTGGCCTCCCTCGCCGAGACGTTGGTGTTGTTGCTCCTTTGCGTTTTCACCGCGGTCAACATCTCGGTGCTGCTCCTGCGGCGCGAGCCCGGCGGGGCCGAGCATTTCCGCGTGCCCCTCGTCGTGCCGTGGCTGGGTCTGGCTTCCTGTCTGTTCCTGTTCACCCGGATCGACGGGGAGGTGTGGTTGCGGGGTGGCGTCCTCCTCGGCATCGGAGTGCTGTTCGCCGTCGTGAACGCGATTCGTGCGCGCCGGTCCGCCGCCGACGGTCGCGGCGCCTTCCCGGCCCGGCGCGGCGCGTGACGATTCGCTTTCCATCGCGCGACGACACGAGGATGTCGTTGCACCGGGTAGAGCCTGGTGGTACACGGAATCTGCGACAGCGTCCCGGCGCGATCGCAGTACGCCAGATCGGATCGACATCCCGCATCCACCCCCTGTCCCGGAGGTTCCCACGCGATGGCATATCCCGTGCACGGCGGCTCCTCACTCGGCCGAAGACTCCACGGCTACACCCCGCGACGGCACAGCAGGCTCGCCGCGGCGCATCACGTCATCGACGTGCCGGATCGGCCCAGCGAATGGCATCCGGGGATGCTGTGGTGGGATGCGAGAACCGTGCGGGTGACCTACCCGCGGCCGGAGGCGACGGGGCGCTGGAACACCGTGCCGCACTTGGTGTTACCGCTCGACCACGGGCGTCTGGCCATTCGGATCTCGTCGCATTCGCGCGAGGCGCGGCACCTGGCCCGCGAGCAGCGGGTCATCGTGCAGGCCGGAGACTGGCGAGGGGAACCGGCTCTGGGTTCTCGGCAGCATCAGGGCACCGCCGAATTGGTCCGGACGGGGCCGCTGATCGACCACGTGCGAACCGGCATGCACACCAAATACGGACGATGGCTCGGCTTGGCACACCTCAGCCACCGGCTGGCCATGGGCGCGGCTCCCTATGGCGACCTCGTGGTCGTCATCACCGTGCGCGAGAAATCGCGCTCGGGTACCTGACGTCCCCGTGGAGATCTCCGCCGCCGACGGTGCTGTCGTGAAACACCCTGCGGCGCACCGCTCTCCAGGCGATTCCGGCGGACTGGACACATGCACGGAGTGCTGTCCATACGATGGGGTCGTCGTGTCGCGGAAGACGTGGCGCACCGATGACCGGCGGAGGTCGAAGTGAAGGTCCATTTGCAGGTCACGGGAGCGCCGCGTGCGGTCGCGTCCGAGGCGCGCGCGTTGGCGGAGACCGGGGCCGACGGCCTGTTCACTTTCGAGGGCCCGCACGACGTGTTCTTCCCGCTCGTCGTCGCGGCCGGTGCGACAGCCATGGAACTGATGACGAACGTGGCGATCGCCGGGCCGCGCAGCCCGATGCATCTGGCGCACGCGGCCTACGACTTGCGGGTCTACAGCGAGGGGCGGTTCCGGCTCGGCCTCGGCTCGCAGATCCGCGCCCATGTCGAGAAGCGCTACGGCAGCAGTTGGGGCGCGCCCGCGGAGCGCACCGCGGAGAGCGTGGCGGCGGTGAAGGCGATCCTCGCCGCGTGGGAGGGGCAGGGCCCATTGAATTTTCGCGGCAAGTACTACACGCACACCCTGATGCCGCCCACCTTCGATCCGGGACCGAACCCGTTCGGGCCGCCGCCGGTGCTGATGGGCGCGCTCGGACCGGTGATGACCCGCAAGGCCGCGCAGGTCGCCGACGGGCTGCTGGTGATGCCGTTCAACAGCGCGCGCCATTTCACCGAGCGCACACTCCCCGCCGTCGCCGAGGGCCTGCGCCGGGCCGGGCGCGGCGCGGCGGAGTTCCCGGTGATCGCTCAGGTCATGATCGCGGTGGGCCGCACCGAGCAGGCGCTGGCCGCCGCGATGGGCGGAGTGGGCTCGTTGATCGCCTTCTACGGGTCCACGCCCGCGTATCGTCCCGTCCTCGAAGTCGAGGGATGGGCGGCGCTGCACCCCAGGCTCAACGCCCTGTCCAAGACCGGCGGTTTCGCCGAGATGCGCGCATCGGTCACCGAGGAGATGGTGCGCACGATCGGAGTGGCGGGCACACCGGAAGAGTGCGCGGCACAGATCCGGGCCCGCTTCGGCACGGGGATCGAGGAGGTGTGCTGCTACTTCCCCGGCTATACACCGGATGCGGCGGACGTCGCCGACTTGGTCGCCGCGTTGCATCGCAGCACAGCCCAGGCGCGTCCGCCGGCCGGCGCGGCCCACAGCCGGCAGCGAAGGTAGCAACACCGGATCACCCGGTCATCCGTTGGGCGCACGCTGCGCGAAAGAATGGTGACCGGCGCGAACGTGGCTTTGACTGCACCAATGCCTGTTCCACCCCATGCTCGCGGCTACGAAGACTTCGGCGGCTCGGTCGGCCGCACCACGGCCGATTCGACACCGGATTGGCGCTACCCGCCCACCGCCCCCGAGGGCGCTCCGAACATCGTCGTGGTGCTGATCGATGACATGGGCTACAGCGACATCGGCCCGTTCGGCTCCGAGATCGAGACACCCACGCTGGACCGTCTGGCCGCCACCGGCCTCCGGCTGACCAACTACCACACCACCCCGCTGTGCTCGCCGTCGCGTGCGTCGCTGCTGACCGGGATCAACGCCCACCGCGCCGGATTCGGCTTCGTCGCCAACGCCGATCCCGGGTATCCGGGTCTGCGGCTGGAACTGGCGGACGACGTGCTGACGTTGCCGGAGATGCTGCGCGGCAACGGGTACGCCACGTACGCGGTCGGCAAATGGCACCTGGTGCGCGACGCCACGATGAACCCGGCCGCCCACCGGGATTCCTGGCCGACCCAGCGCGGCTTCGACCGCTACTACGGTTCGCTGGAGGGCCTCAACTCCTTCTACTACCCGAATCAGCTGGTATCGGACTCCTCGGTCATCGATATCGAGGAGTATCCGGAGGGCTACTACCTCACCGACGATCTGACCGACAAGGCCATCGCCTACATCAAGGATCTGCGCGCGCACGACGCCGCCAAGCCGTTCTTCCTGTACTTCGCGCACGTCGCCATGCACGGTCCCCTCCAGGCCAAGCCGGCGGACCTGGCCAAATACCACGGCCGCTACGCGAAGGGATGGGACGACCTGCGCAGGAGCCGGTTCGCCCAGCAACTGGCGCAGGGCCTCTTTCCGGCGGGCACCCAGCAGAAACCGCGCAATACCGAGCCGGGTTACGAAGCGGCGGAATGGGATTCGCTGACTCCCGCGCAGCAGCGGCGATTCGCCCGCTACATGGAGGTGTACGCGGGCATGGTGGACAGCATTGATCAGAGCCTGGGACGCCTGGTCGACACACTCGAGCAACTCGGCGAGCTCGACAACACCATCATCGTGTTCACCTCCGACAACGGTGGCACCGCCGAGGGCGGGCCGGAAGGCACCCGCACCTACTTCGCGGAGTTCGCCCACATCACCGATCCGGACTGGATCGGCGACGTACCGCACGACGAGAAACTGATCGGCACCGCGAAGCTGGGCGTCCACTATCCGCGCGGGTGGGGTCAGGCGTCCAATACGCCGTTCCGCTTCTACAAGGGCCAGACCTTCGCGGGCGGCGTCCGCGTGCCGTTCGTGATCTCCTGGCCCAAGGGGCTGCCGCGCGGCGCGGGCGACAACGGCATCCGGCACGAGTACACCTACGTCACCGATCTCGCGCCGACGTTGCTGGAGCTGGCCGGATTGCGGCGGCCGACCGTTCGCCACGGTCTGCGGGCCAAGGAGTTCGACGGGGTCTCGGCCGTGCGAACGCTGCGTGACCCGCGGGCGGCGTCCGAGCACACCGAGCAGTACTCGGAGATGGTCGGCAACCGCGGCTTCTATCGCGACGGGTGGAAACTGCTGTCGCTGTACGAGCCGGGGACCGACATCGACCAGCCGCGCTGGCAGCTGTTCGACGTTCGCACCGATCCGACGGAGCTGCACGACGTCGCCGAGCGATTTCCGGAGAAGGTCGCGGAACTGGCCGCGGCATGGGACGAATCCGCCTGGGCCAATACCGTCTTCCCGCTGGTCACGCGCGAGGATCTGGCGCGGCGGCGACCGGAGGAGGACAGATTCTCCGCACCCGTCCGCCTGCTGCCGGGCACGCCGACACTGGAGCGGTACCGCTCACAGCGGCTGATCGCCTACCGGGACTTCGTGATCGAAGCCGAACTCGCCGGGTACGTCTCCGGCGACGAAGGAGTTCTCGTCGCGCACGGTGACCCGCTGGGCGGCTATCTGCTCTACATCGAAGACGGCCGGGTGACGTTCGGGGTCAACAGCTACGGCCGTTACGACAGCGTCACCACGCCCACCCCCACGCTCGCGGTCGGCACGCGGCACATCACCGTGCGCGCCACGGTGCGGCCCCGGCTGCGGTGGGATTTCGCCGTCGAGGTCGACGGCGCCCAGGTCGCGCGGCTGGTCGATCGAGTCCAGTTGGTCGGCATGTCGCCGTGGACC
The DNA here is from genome assembly GCF_001612785.1 of Nocardia beijingensis NBRC 16342. Taxonomy (GTDB): domain Bacteria; phylum Actinomycetota; class Actinomycetes; order Mycobacteriales; family Mycobacteriaceae; genus Nocardia; species Nocardia beijingensis. The sequence continues at coordinate 20,420 of NZ_BDBC01000018.1, read as the reverse complement.
GGGATCTCCGTCGGCGTGGACGCCCGCGGCCCGGTGGCGTGGGAACTGCGCGAACGCCGCGGCACGTTCCGCTACACCGGCGCGCTGCGTGCGATCACCTACACTCCCGGTCCCATCCAGGTGCCGCGGCGAACCATCGAGGCGGTGGAACGCGAGGCGGAATTCGTCGCCGAATGAGTGCACCGGGCCGGTCGGCGCGGCGGTTCGGGAAGGTGGGTGCATTCGGAGGGGATCGAGCGCACCCACCCTCGCGCCTCGGCGACGGCTGAGCAGCGGGCACAGCCGGCGCGGGCAGCGTCGGGACTGACCGACGGAGACGAATGCGAGAACCCCCGGAAACCCCGACCCGTGACCGACCTTAACGCCGCGAGCCCGACGATGACGGGAAAACGTGTTCCTGAAATGATTTTCAGGTCGCTTCAGGCTGCCTTAAGCCACGTCCTGCGAAGGTGATCCTCGTCTTCGAGATCACGACTCTTGCAGGAGGTTTCACCATGAAGTCCACTGTCGGCCGTGCGTTTCGCCGTCGGCGCGGGTTGCTCGCGGCGGCCGCTGTCGCCGGGCTGCTCGTCGGCGGACCGGTGGCGCTGTACGCCGCCACCGGGCCGCACTCGCCCGACCGGAACGCTGTCGCCGCGTACCTCTCCGACCACGACCTCGCGCTCACCGCGGCTCCCGCGATCAGCAGGCAGCAAGCCGTGGACAAGGCGCGCGAAGCCGTGCCCGGCGGCGCCGTGGTCTCCGCGGAACTCGATGCGGAGGGGACGACGGCGGTGTGGGAGGTCGAACTCAGGACACCCGACGGCATCGAGCACGAGGTGACGGTCGACGCGAACAGCGGGGCCGTCCTGGGCACGGTGAAGCAGGACTGACGGACATGGTTCTGCGCGAGATCGCCACGATATCCACCCTCGCCGTCGCTCTGGCCTGCGGCTCGGCCGGAAACGCCGTCGCAGCGCCGGGGACAGCCGGTGCGCAGGTGGTCAACTACACCGCCACCACCTCCGCCGAGAGCGTGGTCGTCCGGATCGACTCCGGCTCGGTGCGGGCCGAGAACGGAGTGTTCGCGGTCGCGGCGGACGACGGCACCGTCCTCGCGGGCACGCCGCTGGAATTCCGCGTCGACGACTTCGTTTTCCCGATCGCGGCCGACATCGGTGACCGGACCGCGACGCTGACACCGTTGTTCGACGTCGAGCACGCCCAGTACCGCCCGGTCGCCCTTCCCTTCGAGGACTCGGCGCGCTGGCGAACCCCGTACGAGCGTGAGGTCGCGGCGTTCACCCGGCTGAAGGACACCATCGCGACGGGCGCGGCGATCGGCACCGTCGTCGGCGGTCTCGGCGGCGGCCTGGTCGGCTGCGTGCTCGGCGGCATCGCGGGCGCGACCGTCGCGGCCGCGACGATCGTCGGCATGTTCGGCCCGTTCATCCCGGCCGCCGCCGTCGGCTGTCTGGGCGGCATCCTGGCCGTCGGCGCTCTGGGCACGCTCGCCGGTCAGCTCTTCGTCACCGCGCCGATCGCCGTCGCCGCCTTGGTGCAGTACTTCACCACGGTCAATCAGCCTTTCGTCCCACCGGCCCCGTAGCCGGTCCGGCCGAACGGATCGGCAGCGGACACGGGCCGCGCCAGGTCGTCCTGCCGGGACCTGGCGCCGCGGACTGTTTCGTCCGTCCAGGACAGGGCAGCTATCTGATGTGAGCATGCGATTGCGCCGTAGCCGACCGTATGACGGCGGCCTGCAACGCGTCCGGCGCGGACGCGGATTCGGTTATCGCACGGTGGGCGGCGAACCCGTGGACGACGCGACGCTGGAGCGCATTCGAGGGTTGGCGATTCCGCCGGCCTGGCGGAAGGTGTGGATCTGCCAGCACGACAACGGTCACATCCAAGCGGTCGGCGTCGACGCCGCGGGCCGGCGCCAGTACCTCTACCACGAGCAGTGGCGCAAGGAGCGAGACGAGGAGAAGTTCGACCGGGTCCTGGCGCTGGCCGGGCGTCTGCCGCAGGTCCGCGCGCAGGTGGGGGAGGATCTCGCCCTGCGTGGCCTGGCGCGGCGGCGAGTGGAGGCGGTGGCCATCGATCTGGTGGATCGCGGGGTGTTCCGGGTCGGGGGCGAGGAATACGCCGAGGAGAACGGCACCCGTGGCGTCGCGACGTTGCTGCGCGAGCAGGTCCGGGTGTCGGGGGAACAGATGCGGTTCGACTACGTCGCCAAGGGCGGTATCCGGCGCCGAGTGAGCGTGCGAGACCCCTTGCTGGCCAAGGCCGTTCGGTCCCTGCTGCGCAGCAAGGCGGACTCCGATCGGCTCTTGGTGTACCGCGACGGCGACCGCTACGGCGAACTGCGCGCCGACGACATCAACGCGCGCTTCCAGGAGCTGGCCGCCTGTGAGTGCAGCGTCAAGGACCTGCGCACCTGGCAGGCGACCGTCCTCGCCGCGGCCGCGTTCGGAGCGATCGAGCGGCCGTCGAACCACCGCGCGCGCAGGCGTGCGGTGCGGGAGGTCATGGACGAGGTCGCCGCCGCGCTCGGCAACACTCCTGCCGTCGCCCAGGCGTCCTACGTCGATCCACGGGTGGTCACCGCCTTCGAGAACGGCACGACCGTCGCCGCGGCGCTGCGGCGCGCGCGCCGGGCCGGATCCCCGGACGCGGAGCGGGCGATCATCGACAGCGCCGTCATCCGCATGCTTCGCCGGACACGGTGATACCGGCGCGTCGCGGACACGAACCGGCCGAACCGGTCCTCATCGCTCGTCGAGCGAGGGCAGCACGGTCTCGCGCATGATCAGCAGAACGGCCGCGGCGACGGGGATGGCCAGCAAGGCCCCGATGATCCCGAGCAGCGCGCCCCCGAGCAGCACCGCCACCACGGTCACCAGCGCGGGCACGTGCACCGCGCGGCCGATGATGCGTGGCACCAGCACGTAGTCCTCGACCAGGCGCAACGCGATGAAGAACACGACGGTCGCCACCGCGACCGGCAAGGAGACGGTCAACGCGACCAGCGCGACGATCACCCCGGCGAGCGTCGAACCGACGATCGGGATCAGGTCGAGCACCGCCACCAGCACCGCCAGCAGCAGCGGGTAGGGGACGTCGAAGAAGAGCAGCCAGATGCCGGTCAGGACGGCGGTGATCAGCGAGATGACCAGGTTGCCCAGGATGTAGCCGCCCACCTTGGCGAAGATCTCGTCGCCGATCAGGATCGCGCGCGGGCGCCGGGAGCGGGGGAAGAGCCGGTAGACCGAAGCGCGCACCCGGGTGAAATTCGCCATGAAGTAGGCGGTCAGCACCGCGACGATGATCGTGCTGCTGACGATGGAGAACACCGCGCGTCCGGCGTCCAGCACCCCGGTGGTCAGCCCGGAGGAGTCCGATTCGAGCGTGTGCCGCAGCCGGTCCTGCAGGTGGAAGCGCTGGTCGAGGCTGGCGATGTAGGGATAGCGGTCGGCGAGGTGCGTGACGTAATCGGGAGCGTTGTGCGCGAGCGCTTCGCCCTGCGTGAGCAACGGTGGTATCGCCGCGGCGAGGAAGCCGGCGAACAGGCCGACCCCGACCAGGTAGACGGTGGTCACCGCGGCCCAGCGCGGGAACCGTGGTCGCACCAGCCGGGACACCAACGGCTCCATGCCGATGGCCAGGAACAACGCCACCACGATCAGGATCAGTGTCTGGCCTGCGGCGAGCACGGTGCGGATGGCGGCGTAGGTCACCGCGACGCCGGCGGCTCCGGTCATCCCAACCATGAACGGCGAGCGCCGGTCGAAGGGGCGCCCCGGTCGGCCGAGCGGGAATTCCGCACTGCGCGCGCGGGCGGCTTCGGCCTCGGCGGCGACGATCGGACCGGCTTCGTCGGTGCCGTGGGGTTGCGCGATGTCGCCACTGTGTCCGGCGTCCCCGGGATCACGGGCGGGCTGTCGCGCGTCGGCAGTGTCTTTTTCGGACATGCGTTCCGTCCGATCGCTGGGTGAGCTGGTCCGGTATGGCAGTGCGCGGCTTACCCGCTGGTGGGCCGCCCAAACCCGGCAGGGGCCACCGGGTGGCCGGGCCGGCCCGGAGTCACACCGCGGCGCCGGTGCGCACGCACGTCACCCGGGGTGTCGACGGCAGCCGCTCCGCAGTGGATCGACTCGTGCGAACGGAGGCTGATCCCGCACATTCCCGAGCACTGGCGAACACCGCGCACATCCGAAGCGGGGACCGCAACCGGTCTCGGTCACCGCAGGCGCGCGTCCCGATATCGAATCGAGCTGCCGAAACACAAGCTGCGCAGTCGGTTTCCGCATTCTCGGGCACCTTCGTCCGCCCGATTCAGCAACGTCACAGCCATCGGCAGCCGATACTGATGAGGTAACCGTGCGCACCTCGCGGCGATCCCTACGAGCCGATCCATCGGAGACGCTCCAGAATCGACAGGATCCGGCGATGCCCAAGATCAAGAACCTGAACCCCCTCCCGATGGCCGACATCGGCGGCTCGGATCTGTTCATCCCCTTCCGCATGCCGAGCGGTGAGATCGGATACCTGCTCGGTGACACCTTCTCCGGCACCGAACCCGCAGTGGGCGGCCCCAACTGGCGTGCGCCGATGCTGTTGCGCAGCGACACCCACGACCTGTCCGGACCGATCGAATTCCGGTCGGCGGCGCGGGATGCCAGGCAGCTCTGGGACTACGTGCACGACAATCCGCAGTACTCCACGGTGCTGCCGTGCGACGCCATCACGATCGGCAGCCGGATCTATCTGTGGGTGATGGTCACCCAAGGACTGGCGAACGAGCGGTGGTGCGAGATCCGCTGGTCCGACGACAACGGCGAGAGCTGGACCGATACCGGCGTCCGGTGGTCGACCAGCGCCTACGGCGGAAAACGCACGATGATCTCCTGGGAACGCGGTGGCGACGGCTACGTCTACGTCATCTCCACCGGCGGGCTGGCCAGGAACAAGAACATGCTGCTGTGGCGTGTGCGCGAAACCCATGCCGCGCTGATCGATCCGGCGGCCTGGCAAGGATGGGGCTGGAACGGACAGGACTGGGGCTGGGGCCGCGATCCCGGCAGCGATCCGCGCTTCGGCATCCTGGCCGATGGCACGAAGCTCGGCGAGATCGGATTGCGGCGCATCCAAGGGAATTGGGTGATGTCGGGGTTCGACGCCGGTGCCTACGGAGCCTTCGTCAAGGTGGCCGCGAGAATCACCGACAACTGGCGCACAGCCTGGACCTATCGTCCGGTGAAGGGGTCGTTCTGGGCGCCGGGCGGTCCGGATATCGTGCCGCGCCTGTATGGGTGTTATGTCCACCCCGACAGCAGGTTCGACGGCGCGTTCGGCATGATCGTCAGCGAGTGGGCGGAATCGGGGAACCCCTATCGGGGCATGCAATACCGGATCTACGGAGTCCGGCCCGCCGCTGCGCTCACCACGGGGCGAATGGTCAGACGCGGCGGTTCGTTCCGCGCAACGGGTTGGCGACCGGGAAGGTGATCGCGGGCAGCGTCACCGACATCCGCACGGTCGTGCCCGCTTCGGAGTGGTCGATGTCGAGTTCCTCGGTCAGCGCGCGCATCATGTCGATACCGCGGCCGCGATATCCGGGATCGGATGCCCGTGGCTTCCAGTCGCCGGTGTCGGTGACCACGATGACGACGGTGTCGATGTCACAGGTGGCAGACATCCGCACCCGGCCGTTGTCGTCGTTGCGGTAGGCGTGCTCGATGCTGTTGCTGCACGCCTCGTTGGCCGCGGCGACCAGATCGGCGGCCAGGTCGTGCGGCACCGCCGCGGCGGCCAGCCATCCCTTCAGCGTGCGGCGCAGCACCGCGAGTTCGTCCGCGCGCGCCGGCACTTCCAGCCGCAGCGGCGCGGGCGGCTGGCGGTAGACCACCATGGCGACGTCGTCGTCGTAACCGGCGGACGGCCGCAGGCGCGAGAGCACCGCGTCGGCCACTTCCCGCGGCAGCCGCCCCGAGGTGTCGGCGAGCACCGCGGCGATCTTGGCGAACCCGTCGTCGATGTCGACGCCGCGCTGTTCGACCAAACCGTCGGTGAACAGCACCAAGGTCGAGCCCGGGGTCAGCGCCGTGGTGGCCTCCGGTCGGCGGGGCGTGTCGAAGGTCGCCAGCGGCACCGAGCGTCCGCCTTCCAGCAGCCGCCCGGTCGTGGCGACGTCGGCGAGGATCGGCGGCATATGCCCCGCGCTGCTGTAGCGGACCAGACCGCGCACCGGGTCGAGCACGGCGGCGCAGACGGTGGTGCACATGGCGCCGGGGATGCGCGCGGCGACGGTATCGAGTTCGGCGAGCAGCTGCGCCGGTCCCGCGCCGCGCAGCAGCAGCGCACGGGCGGCGGTCCGCAACTGGCCCATCACGACCGCGGCCGACAATCCACGGCCGACGCAGTCGCCGACCACCACGCCGATGGTGCCGTCGCGCAGCGGCACCACGTCGTACCAGTCGCCGCCGATCTCCAGCGGCGGGAGCGCGGGCTCGTAGTGCACCGAGAAACGCGGGGGCAGATCGATCGGGCCGAGCATGGCGCGCTGCAGGGTCAGCGAGGTGGCGCGTGCCTGGTCGAAGTTGCGCGCCCGCTGCACGGCGAGGCTGAGATGACCGATCAGCAAGGAGAACAGCGTCCAGTCCGCGGCGCTGATCGCCCGGGGCGCGGCGAAGCGCAACCACACCGCCGCGTCGCCGGTCTCGCCGAGCGGAGCGACGATGCCCTCGGAACTCTCGGCTCCGTCCGGAAGGGCGAGCAGGCTGCGGGGCGGCCTGCGTCTGGCGCGCTCCAGCAGGGCACGCGAGGCGTCGTCGAGGGACGCGGCGCCGTCGCGCGACGTGCTGTCGGCGCCCGTGCCGGAGACGTACACCTCCGGCACCGCGTTGCGGCTCGGCCACACGGCCACCACCGCGGTTTCCGCGCCCACCGTGCGGCGCAGCTCGTCGAGGCCGACGGCGAGCACCTCGACCACGCTGGTGGCCGCGCCGACGGCGGTGGCGAGCCGGGACGCCGCCTGGTCGCGCGCCTGCGCGTCGTGCTCGGCGGTGATGTCGCGGAGGGTGCCGACGAAGATCCGCTCGTTCCCCTCGGGCCTGATCAGGGCGCTGGTGCTCACCGCGAGCCACACGTTGCGCCCGTCGCGGTGCCGGATGGGGATGACGAAGCGCTGTGCCTCGGTACCGAGATCGGGATAGCGCGGCCCCTCCGGGCTCGACCACGGATGCGGCAGCGGATAGGGGACACCCGCGGCGCCGTAGCCGGTCAGGGCGCCGAAAGCGGTGTTGACCTCGATGATGGTGCCCTGCGCGTCGGCGACGAAGAAGCCGTCCTGCAGCGATTCCACCAGCGCGGTGCGGAACGCGTCGCGTCCGGCGAGATCGTCGGCGCGGGAACGCTGCTGCTCGTAGCGGCGGGTGCCGTCGAGATAGCCGCGGGTGGCGATGTCGAGCGGAACCAGGGTCTGCAACAGGAATTCCAGCGCGGTCTCCGGCAGGCGTGCCGCGGGTTCGCCGCCCTCGGTGGCGGCCTGCTTCTGCCGCTGTTCCTCCGCGTCCTGGACCACGCGGAAGTGGTTCTCGGTGAGGTCGAGCAGGCTGATGCCTTCGACCAGGGCGCGCCTGCCCAGCTCGTATCCCTCGGCGAGACCGGCCTGGGTCGGCGAATCCATGTGCCGCCGTAGCGCGTCGGCGTAGTCGTCCAGGAAGTCGGCCAGCAGGGCGCTCATCTGGCCGCCCCTCCCGCGCCGCGGTGCCGCGCGGCGAGCACCAGTGCGTCGTCGGTGTCCTTGGCATGCCGGGCCAGCATCTCGGCGGTGATCTCGGCGGTGGACTTGGAAAGATCGATGGCGGAAGCGGACTCGGTGACGATGCCGTCGGTGGACATCAGCAGCAGGTCACCGGGACGGACCGCGACCGACTGCGGCTGGAGGTTGGCCGGAAGACGGTAGCCGACGATGCCAGCGGTCAGCAGGACGGTGGCGTGCACCCGCAGGCTGCCCGCCGGACCCGCGGTCAGCACCTGGGATTCGACATTGCCGACGCCGAGCCAGCGCACCGTGTCGCCTTCGTCGAACAGGGCCAGCGAGATCGCCGCCCCCCGCGTGTCGGCCATCGCCCGGTGGCACAGCACCATCAGCACGTCCAGCGGTTCGGCGCGGTTCTCCGACAGCACCCGCGCGGCGCGATCGGCCGCGTCCGCCGCGGCGGCGCCGTGCCCGAGCCCGTCGAGGACCGCGAACAGGACGGTGCCGCCACCGGCGTCGAGGACGACGCCGCGGTCACCGGAGACCTGCTGACCGGGCAGCGCGCGTCCGGCCACCGCCCACTCGATCCGGCCGATGAACCCGTCCTCATGCACCGTTCGGTACCCACTTCCACATCTCCACCAGCGTGCCGCGACCCGGCGCCGAATCCACGGTCAGCCGGTCCATGAGCCGCCGGGCGCCGGGCAGACCCAGCCCGAGCCCGCGTCCGGTGGAGTAGCCGTCCTCCAGTGCCCTGGCGATATCGATGATGCCGGGCCCTTGATCCTCGGCCTGCACCACCAGGGCTTGACGACCCTCCCGGTCGTCGACGAGCAGTCGGATCTCGCCGCTGCCCGCGTAACTGGTGATGTTGCGGGCGATCTCGGAGATCGCCGTGGAGATCATCGTGCGGTCGGTCAGGGTGAATCCGAGTTTCGCTGCCAGTTCGCGTCCGGCTTGACGTGCGGTCACGATGTCCCCGGACACCCTGACCGCGATCACCACGTTCTCAGCGGCCACTGTCACGACCGTCTCGCTGGCGACGGGCTGGGATCTTGCGGTCCAACCAGGCGAGTCCCTCTTCCAGATCGAGGGCGGTGTGCATGTCCTCGAAGGTGAGACCGAGCTGCACCATGGCGAACGCGACTTCCGGTTGCAGACCGACGATCACCGTTTCGGCGCCGCGCAGCTGCGTCATGTGCGCGATGGTACGCAACGATCTCGCGGCGAACGAATCCATCACGTCGATCGCGGTGACATCGACGATGATGCCGTGAGCCCGGTATTTGCTGACCTGTTTCATCAGGTCGTCCTGCAGGCGTTCGGTATCGGCGTCGGTCAGCGCGGACTGCACCGACGCGATGAGATACGTCCCTTGTTTGAGAATCGGAACCGGCATGGGCGCGCCTGATCAGCGGCCGTCGCGTTCGGTAACCCGTTCGGTGACGCGGGAAACCTCGTAGCCCAACAGTCGTTCCGCTTCCTCGATACCGCCCTGCAGGTCGCCGACCGCGTTCATCTTCGACAGATCGAGGCCGATGGTGACCAGGGTGAGCGCGATCTCCGAGGACAAGCCGGTGATGATCACGTTCGCGCCCATCAGCCCGGAGGCGTCGACGGTCTGCACCAGGTGGTTGGCCACGGTGGAGTCGATCTGGGGCACACCGGTGATGTCGATGACGACGACCTTCGCGCGGTTGGCCCGGATGGCGCGCAGCAGCTGTTCGGTGAGCTGGCGGGCGCGCTGGCTGTCCAGCACGCCGATGATGGGCAGGATCAACAGCTGCTCACGCACCTGCAGCACCGGGGTGGACAGCTCGCGGATGGCTTCCTGCTGCTGGCGGATGACGCGCTCGCGCTCCTGCACGAACGACACGGTCACGGTGTTGGCGATGCGGTTGGCGGCCGGCTCGTAGGCGTCGAGCACCTTGTTGAGGAGTTCGAAGTCCGACTGGTACTTCTCGAAGAGGCTGCGTGCGAGCACGTCGCGCAGCAACAGCACGATGCCGATGACCTCGTCGGTCTCGACGCCTCTCGGGATGATGCGTTCGGACAGATCGCGCGCGTAGGCCTGCAACGCTTCGACGCTACCGGTCTCGAGCACGTCGACGTAGCCGTCGTAGATCGAGGTCGCCTCGGAGAAGATCTCCTCCGGGGTCATCGCGGTGAGCAGCTGGGCGTCGGCGATGCGGCGCGCCCACTCTTCACGCAGCGCGGTGCGGTTCTGGCGCAGGTGCTCAACGAGCTGCGGAAGCAATTGGTCGATCGGTCCCGCGGTCAGGGAATCCGCCGAAAGGCTCATGGACACCTCGGACATGGACTCCTGCCCCTTTCGACGGTTCAGTCGGGATCTGTGTGCGTTCGGCGCTTGCCGATTCCGAGCCTAGTCATACCCCACCCGACTCGCCGCCGAAACCTGCCGGTTGCTCGCCTGAAGTCCGAGTGCGGGAATACCTCACGGCACCGTAGCGAACCCGCGTTCCAGCGCTGCGAGCGCCTCCTCCAAATACACCGTGAGGTCCGCGTCCGCGCGGGCCAGCCAGGCGTCGAACGCCGCGCGCGCCGCCGCCAGCGTGGTCCGGCCGACCGCGAGCGGGATGAGCCCGTCCTCCGGTTCACCGAGCCGGCTCGCCGCGAACGCGCTCACAGCGCGCTCCCAGGCGTCGTAGTGCGCGCCCGCCGTGGCGGCCAGTGCGGGTATGGTCGCCACCAGCTGCATGCGGGTGCGCAGTTCCGGAACGTCCTCGGCGCGATATTTGTTGGCCTCCACCACGACTCGGCGTACCGCGGTCATCATCGGCACATTGTCGGGGACGGTCGCGAAGGCGGCGCGCAGCGCGGCGACCTCGTCGTCGAACTGCGACCAGAGCACCTCCGCCTTGGTGGGGAAGTACCGGAAGAAGGTGCGTCCGCTGATGCCCGCCGCGGCGGCGATCTGCTCGACGGTGGTCTCGTCGAAACCCTGCTCGCTGAACAGTCGCATGGCGATCAGTTCGAGTTCGCGTTTCGTCGTGCCGCGTGGGCGGCCGCGCGTGGCCCGGTTCTCCAGCATCGTTCGATTGTGCTCGGCCCGCGGCGACCCTTGATTTTGTCAGTGACTGACGATAATGTCGCCGCATGTTGACGGATCTCACCTGGCCCGACGCGGGCGCCGCCGCGGGTGCGATCCTGGCCGTCGCGGTCGGCGCGACCGAGCAGCACGGCCCGCATCTGCCGCTGTCCACCGACACCGACGTCGCCGTGGCGCTGTGTGCCCGGCTGGCGGCGGCGCGCGCGGACGTGCTCGTCGCGCCGGCGATCCCGTACGGCGCCAGCGGTGAGCACGCGGGGTTTCCCGGCACGCTGTCGATCGGGCAGGCGGCGCTGGAACTGCTGGTGGTCGAGCTGTGCCGCTCGGCGACCGATACTTTCGCACGGATCCTGCTGGTCAATTGGCACGGCGGCAACATCGAACCGCTACGGCGAGCGACGGAACTGCTGCGCACCGAATCCCGCGACGTGCGCCTGTACCTGCCGCGCTTCGAGGGCGACCCGCACGCGGGCCGGTCGGAGACGGCGCTGCAACTGGCGCTCGCGCCCGAGCGCGTGCGCGGTGACCGCGCCGCGGCCGGTGACACCCGTCCGCTGGCCGAGCTGCTGCCGCTGTTGCGCAGCGGCGGGGTGCGCGCGGTCAGCGCCAACGGCGTGCTCGGCGACCCGGCCGGCGCGACCGCCGCCGAGGGCGCGGCCCTGCTCGAGCACCTGAGCGCCGACCTGCTCGACCGAACCCGGCTGTGGTGGCCGGAGAACTCCCCGGAAAGGACCGGAACATGAATCCGTGGTTCGAGACCGTCGCCGAAGCGCAGCGGCGGGCGAAGAAGCGCCTGCCGAAGTCGGTGTACGGCGCTCTGATCGCAGGCTCCGAGCGCGGCCAGACCATCGAGGACAACCAGCGGGCGTTCACCGAACTGGGTTTCGCGCCGCACGTGGCGGGGCCGATCGGAGAGCGCGACCAGTCCACGACGGTGCTGGGACAGCGGGTTTCGATGCCGGTGCTGATCTCGCCGACGGGTGTGCAGGCGGTGCATCCCGACGGCGAGGTCGCCGTCGCCAGGGCGGCCGCGGCGCGCGGCATCGCGATGGGCCTGAGCTCGTTCGCCAGCAAGCCGATCGAGGAGGTGATCGCGGCCAACCCGGCGACGTTCTTCCAGTTGTACTGGTGCGGCGGCAAGGACGAGATCCTGCTGCGGATGGAGCGCGCGAAGCGGGCGGGCGCGGTCGGGTTGATCCTGACGCTGGACTGGTCCTTCTCGCACGGGCGCGACTGGGGCAGTCCGGTCATCCCGGAGAAGCTGGATCTGCGCACGATGCTGAAGTTCGCACCGCAGACCCTGGCGCGTCCCCGATGGCTGGCGACCTATGCGCGGTCGGGCAGCATCCCGGATCTGACCGCGCCCAACATGGCCATCGGCGACGCACCCGCACCGGGGTTCTTCGGCGCCTACGGCGAATGGATGGGCACGCCCGCGCCGGATTGGGCGGACGTGCGCTGGATCTGTGAGCAGTGGGAAGGGCCGGTCCTGCTCAAGGGTGTGATGCGGGTCGACGACGCGCTGCGCGCGGTGGACGCGGGCGTCGCGGCGATCTCGGTGTCCAACCACGGCGGCAACAATCTCGACGGCACCCCGGCCGCGATCCGGGCGCTGCCGGTGCTGGCCGACGCGGTGGGCGCGCAGATCGAGGTGCTGCTCGACGGCGGCGTCCGGCGCGGCAGCGACGTGGTGAAAGCCGTGGCGCTGGGTGCGCGCGCGGTGCTGATCGGGCGCGCCTATCTGTGGGGCCTGGCCGCGAACGGTCAGGCAGGCGTGGAGAACGTGCTCGACATCCTGCGCGGCGGCATCGATTCGGCGCTGCTCGGCCTGCGCAAAACGCGCGTCACCGATCTGGACCGTTCGGACGTGGTGGTGCCGTCGGGCTTCGAGCGAGCGCTCGGGTTGCCCGAAAACGCCTCCGCGGCAAGTGATCCAGCCGAGCACGCGGCCACGCCCGCCTGAACGGTCAGTGCTCGGCCGCCGCGCGCCGGTGGTGGGCCAGCAGGGTGTCGTAGATGTCGGCCAAGGCGGCCAGCTGCTGGCGATCGAGGATGTCGATCATGTGCCTGCGCACGCTCCGCACGTGGGCGGGCGCGGCGTCGGTGAGCACGTCGGCGCCGCGCGGGGTGAGCTTGGCCGCGGTGCGGCGGGCGTCGTCGGGGATCGGTTCGCGTGCGACCAGCTCGCGTTTCTCCATCCGGGTGATCTGGTGGGACAGCCTGCTCTGCGACCATTCGAGCTTCGCCGCGAGGTCGGCGAAGGTGAGCCGGTGGTCCGGCGACTCGGCCAGATAGGCCAGCACCGAGTATTCGACGTAGGTGAGGTTGGACTCCCTGGTGGAATCCCGCCCGACCGCCGCGGCGATGAGATCGCGGGTGCGCACGAAGCCCAGCCAGGCGCGCATCTCGACGTCATCGAGCCAATGGGGATCGGTCACGACAGCGCTCCAAACTCCGACTTGTACCGAGAACGTCACGCGCCGCGGCGTGCGGCGCGCGAACGGTCCGCGCGCGGCCGGACTCGGACGTCCGGGCGCTTTCTCCGGAATGAGAGGTAGCATCACCGGGGTTGAACGTGCAACCTTTGCCGGCCAACTGTCCGAGATAGGGTTGCCTAACCAGCAGGGCGTGCGCGCCGGTGGCTAGGCTCGCTGTGCTCGTGACCAGCCCGGCCGTTCGCGGTGTTCGGGCCCGTTCGAAGGAGTGCGACTGGTGACCGCGCCGGAGTTCCGTTATTCAGACCTGCTGCCCATCGGCGCGGACGACACCCCCTACCGATTGCTCACGACCGAGGGCGTCAGCACGTTCGAGCACAACGGGCGCACCTTCCTGCAGGTCGAACCGGAGGCGCTGCGGCTGCTCACCGAAACGGCGATGCACGACATCAGTCACTTCCTGCGTCCTGCGCATCTGGGCCAGCTGCGCAAGATCATCGACGATCCCGAGTCCAGCGGCAACGACCGCTTCGTCGCGCTCGACCTGCTCAAGAACGTCAACATCTCCGCGGGCGGCATCCTGCCGATGTGCCAGGACACCGGCACCGCGATCGTGATGGGCAAGAAGTCCGAGGGCGTGCTGACCGGCGCCGACGACGCGGAATGGATCAGCAGGGGTGTGTTCGACGCCTACACCAAGCTGAATCTGCGGTACTCGCAGCTCGCGCCGATCACCATGTGGGAGGAGAAGAACACCGGCTCCAATCTCCCCGCGCAGGTCGAGCTGTACTCCACCGCGGGCGATCCGGCGAACCCCGCCTACAAGTTCCTGTTCATGGCCAAGGGCGGCGGGTCGGCGAACAAGTCGTTCCTCTACCAGGAGACCAAGGCCATCCTGAACCCCACCCGGATGCTGGAGTTCCTGGACGAGAAGATCCGCTCGCTCGGCACCGCGGCCTGCCCGCCGTACCACCTCGCGGTCGTGATCGGCGGCACCAGCGCCGAGTTCGCCTTGAAGACGGCGAAATACGCTTCCGCGCACTACCTGGACAATCTGCCCACCGAGGGCTCGTTGTCGGCGCACGCCTTCCGCGATCTGGAACTGGAGGAGGAGGTCTTCAAGCTGACCCAGTCCTTCGGTATCGGCGCGCAGTTCGGCGGCAAGTACTTCTGCCACGACGTGCGGGTCGTGCGCCTGCCCAGGCACGGCGCCAGCTGCCCGGTCGCCATCGCGGTGTCCTGCTCGGCGGACCGGCAGGCGCTGGCCAAGATCACCGCGGAGGGCGTGTTCCTCGAGCAGCTCGAGCGCGAGCCCGCGCAGTACCTGCCCGAGCAGACCGACGCCATCCTCGGCGGCGACGTGGTGCGCGTCGACCTGAACCGTCCGATGGACGAGATTCGTGCCGAGTTGTCCAAATACCCGGTGAAGACCAGGCTTTCGCTGACCGGTCCGCTGGTCGTCGCCCGTGACATCGCGCACGCCAAGATCAAGGAGCGGCTGGACGCGGGCGAGCCGATGCCGGACTATCTGCGCGACATGGCCGTCTACTACGCGGGCCCGGCCAAGACGCCGGAGGGTTACGCGTCCGGCTCGTTCGGGCCGACCACCGCGGGCCGGATGGACTCCTATGTCGACCAGTTCCAGGCGGCGGGCGGTTCGTTCGTCATGCTCGCCAAGGGCAACCGCTCCGCGCAGGTGACCAAGGCGTGCAAGGAGCACGGCGGCTTCTACCTCGGCTCCATCGGCGGGCCCGCCGCCCGGCTGGCGCTGGACTGCATCAAGTCGGTCGAGGTGCTCGAGTACCCCGAACTGGGTATGGAAGCCGTCTGGAAGATCGAGGTCGAGGACTTCCCCGCCTTCATCGTCGTCGACGACAAGGGCAACGACTTCTTCGCCGAAACGCAGAAGCCGATCGCGCTGCGCGTGCGCACCCGCTCCAAAGAGCGCGTCTGAGCCGTCGTCCCGGCCCGCAGCGGCGGGCCAGGACACGACGATGTCACCCCGATCACCGGGGCGGTGGTGCCGTCGCAGCGGGCACGCTTAGCGAAGAACATCGTTGAACCGGCACCGATGCAGGTCGAGGAGAGCTATGAGCACGTCCAGACCAGTACCGACGGCGTTGTGTCTCACCGAGTCGGCCGCCTCCCGGTTGGCCGATCGCGCTGCCCGCGAGGGAACCAGCTGTACCGCGTTGCTCGATCGCCTGATCCAGGAAGGCGTCGACCAGCTCGACCACCCCGGCATCGTCTTCCGCGGTCCGCTGCACGACCGGCGCGCCGCGCTGACGGCCGGTCCCGAGGTCTGGGAAGTCGTTGCGCGCCTGCGCGAATTGGACGGTCCGGTGGAGCGCCGGATCGCCGTGCTCAGCGCGAAGTCGGACCTGCACGCGAGCAAGATCAGGCTGGCGCTCGCGTACGCCCGCGCGCACGACGGGGAGATCCTGGAACGGATCGCGCGCAATAGGGAAGCGGCGGAGTGGATTCGCCGAGCGGGTGTGCCGATGACCTCGTCCCGGTCGCGTCCGAGCGCGCTGAGAGGTACGCCCGGAATGTGATCCGGCCGTGCCGTGTGGTGCGGCCGGTCTTCACATGGCTGGGGAGGGAATGTGAAATTCCCGACATCTGTGGATTATCCACCCGAACTGCGGGCGGCCGGCGGCACGAGCGCCGGCCGCCCGCAGTGCGTTCTGGGGCTTCGGATCGTTCGCCGTGCGGCGGGCGCGGGGGATTCGCGCAGTGCGTCCGTTTGCCGATGCCCCGGAGGGGTACGACATACAGACCGAAAGGGACGCATCGCTACGCGAAAGTTCCTCGCGGAGATCCGATCTCATCGCGTCGGACGCCCCGATCCGGCGCAAATCACTCAAAAGCCGCTTATCGACGGATGATTCGAGATCGACGACAGACCGAGTGGTGATGTGATCCACAGCACGTGCACAGATTGTGGACATCACTCGTTCCAGGCGGAGCGAAACGTTTGCTGTGCAAGGGAGATTGGGGGCATAAAGGACATATCAGATCGGCATTATCCCAAGTTGTGGAGTTTTCTGTGGAATTCGCTCGCGGTTGTCCACATGGTGCCGATCGGTGCGGCGATTGTCGTGCGGACGTTGCGCGCGCTGCGAGCCATGGCACGGTTGTCGTCGCTGCCCATCGGTATTCGCCGATTCGGGTGTGGACAACGGGGTGCGTTCGACGCCGGATGCGGGGAGGTGATCGGAGCAGGGGGCGAACCGAAGGACCTTGGCTCGCACTGCCGCGGACTGGGGTAGGGCACGGTCGCCGCATTCGCTCGACAGCTTCACGTTGTCCGTGTCTCCGAGCCGGGCACAGGTGCGGCAATCACCTGCCCGACCAGTATGAGTCACCGGTGAAGTCATGCGCCGACACCGCGGGAACACCCCTGCCGCCCATATGGGATCGGGGCATACCCGGCATACGTGATCGCAGGCGATAGCATCGGCGCATGGTGCTTGGGAATGCTGGGCGGAGCCTGATCGCGGCGGGACTATCGGTGGTAGCGCTTCCGGCGCTGGTCACAGCCGGTTTTTCGGCGGGCGAGGCGCGAGCCGACACAGCCGTCGCCATCGAGCGGCGCGAGTCGGCCGGCTCGGCGACCGGCACCGAAGGGCTCGATCCCGCGCTGGCGCTGGCGTACACCCTGGCCGAACGCGAGGCGCACGCGCAGGGGGTGCCCCTGTCCATCACGTCCGGCTACCGGACGCCCGCCGAGCAGCAGGCGCTGTGGGAGGACGCTGTGGCGACCTACGGGCCGGACAACGCGCGCCGCTGGGTGCTGCCGCCGGAGGAGTCGACGCACGTGTCCGGCGACGCCGTCGACGTCGGTCCGCAGCAGGGCGCGCGCTGGCTCGAAGCGAACGGCTACCGATGGGGGCTGTGCCGATCGTTCGAGAACGAATGGTGGCACTTCGAGCTACAAACCGTGCCGGGCACACCATGCCCGCCCATGCTGCCCGACGCCAGCGTGCGGTGACCGGGCCGGTTTGTGGGATGTGACATCTTCGAATACGAACGTGCCGGGCACACCATGCCTGCTCATGCTGCCCGACGCCAGCGTGCGGTGACCGGGCCGGGTCGGTAGAACGCAATCGGCAGCCCGGTGCGGATGCGGGCGCGCCGCCGACCGCTGCTCCCGCGGGGCCGATGGGGGCGATGAGGACGCCATGACGATCGGCGCCACGGTGGCGGCCGGGCGCGGCGGCAAGCGGTGAAATTATGCGCCGGGCTGGGGGCACCGCCGGGCCGTCTGGAATCCTTGCTCGGCTCGGCTCGGCTCGGCTCGGCTCGGCTCGGCTCGGCTCGGCTCGGCTCGGCTCGGCTCGGCTCGGCTCGGCTCGGCTCGGCTCGGCCCGGCCCGGGCGCGACGTGCCGGAGTGCGCCTGTGAGCCACCCGCCCCAGATAACTGCTAGGTCACCGGCGTGAGTTCCAGTGCGCCTTCGATCGTGGTGGGCAGCCTGCGTCGATCGGGGGAGCCGAGGGCGGTGGTGAGATCGGTGCCGTCGTGTTCGGCGAGCAGGTCGCCGCTGTCCCACACCAGCAGGGTCGCGCTGACGGTGTTCTCGGCCGCGGCGTGCGCCAGGTCGTAGTGCGCGCACGCGGGGACATGCGGATAGGTGATCCACAGGTCGTAGCCGGTCATGAACAGGTCGAGGTCGAATTGCACGCTCAGGCCGAGCAATTCGCTGCGGCCGTTGTCGTCGACACCGGCGAATGCCTCGTCCAGGGCCAGGAGGCGCGGGGCCTGCGGGTCGGCCGAGTCGAGCATGACGTGCGCGGCGGCGAACAGCGGCAGGTGCAGCGACACCGACTGCTCCCCGCCGGAGAGCGCGCTGTGCCTGGCCACGGTGAGCTTGTCCTCGCTGCCGTCGGCGGAGATCAAGGTGAACGAGAACACCCGCCAGGTGCGGTAGTCCAGGGTCGCGGCCAGGATCTCCGGGTAGGAGCGTTCCGGGTGCGCGGCCCGCGCCGCCCTGATCTCGGCGGCGAAATGCGCCCGGATCGCCGCCAGATCCTCCGCCGTCAGCGCCGAGGCATCCCGGTCGAGCAGCTTGCACATCGCCCGCGCCGCGTCGGACAGGCTGTCGGCGAGCACCCAGTGCACGCCGATGGTGTTGCCCGATGACATCCGCCGCTGCTTCATCTCCGCGCCCATCCTGGCGATGAGATCCCGCGCGTCGCTGGTGCGTTCGTGGATCTGCTGGGCGAGGCCGGTCAGCAGGGCGTCTTCGAGGATGCGCCGCTCGGCGTCGGTGAGCAGCAGTTCCTGATCCCGGCGCGCGGCGTCGACGCGGGCGGCGAAGTCGGCCAGTGCCGAGACCCCGTGCTCGTCGTGCACCTGGACGACGGTCAACCCGTCCGCGGCGTCCCATTGCAGCCGGTAATCACGGCCCGACCCGGCCAGCGCCGCGTCGAACTCCTGCAACGCCGCGGTCACCGCCGTGCGCGTGGACTTGCGCGTCGCCTCGCTCGCGCGCACCGCCGCGGTGGCCGCGGTGAGGTTGTCGAATAGCGCGGCGACTTCGTCGGGCAGCACCCCCGGTGTTGCGTCCGGCCCTGCCGTCGCGATCCGGTACAGCAGTTGCTCGGGCGTCGACCACGCGGCCGCACTGCTCGGCCAGCGTGCGTCGGCGGGGGCGCCCAGCAGCCTCAGCAGATCCGGCTGGGCGTACGGCGCGAGGTTTTTCACCTCGGCGAGCACCTCGGTCAGCGCGGTGGCCAGCGACTCGTGCGCCGTGCGGTAGGCGGCCTCGGCGTCGCCGACCGCCTCGATGGCCTGGTTGGCGGCCTTGCGCGCGGCCTTCTGCGCGGCCTTGGTCGCTTCGATCCGCTGCCGGGCCTGCTCCAGCTCCCGGTCGATGTCGGCGGCGCCCGCGCCGAGCGCCTCGCGCAGGGTCTCCAGCTTGCGCAGCTGTTCCTCGTATCCGGTGCGCGCGGCCTCGGCCTCCTCCGCGAACGCCTCGGCCAAGTCGGCGGCCTCGGTCAAGCGGTCGTCGGCTTCGCGTGCGCGCTCTCGTTCGCGCTCGTGGTCCCCGCGCAGCCGCAGCAATCCCGTGCCGGTGTTCTCGAAATGCCGGATGGCCGCGGCCAGCGCATCGATCTCCCCGGCGGTGCGCGGTGTGCGGTGTGCGGCGGCGGCGGCGCGCAGTTTCTTCTCCGCGGCCGACACCTCGGCGACCGCCTGATCGAGATCGCGCTCGGCCTGGGCGGCGGCCTCCGCGCGCGATCGCAGCACGCCCGCGGCCTCCGACATCGCGCGCAAAGCGGCGGTCACCGCGGTCGGGCGCGGGAGCGCCTTCGCGGCGGCGGAGATTCGCGCGAGTTCGGCGTCGGCGTCGGCCTCCCGCTGTCCGGCGACGCTTCGGTCCTGCTCGGCGGCCGCGACAGCCGCGGTCAACTCGGCCGAGCGGACCTCGCGACGCTTGGCGCGCGCGGTGGCGCCGATGAACTCGGCGTCGGTCTTGCGGTGGCGGCCGATCTGCACGCCCTGCCGGAACGCGCCGTTCACTCCGATCGCCACCGCCCCGCTCGGTTCGCCCGCGCCATCGTGCAGGGCGATGGAAGCGAGCACACCGGCCACGACCTGCCGCGGCACCGCCAGCGTGTCCGAATCGTCTTCCACGACCAGCACGTCGGCGAGCGTGCGACCGGTCGGGCGTTGCGATGCGGGCAGCGGCACCAAGAACTGATCGGATTCGTAGTCCGGCGGCAGCTCGCCTTCCGGGCAGACCCAGGCGTCCAGCAGGTTCGCGGCCTGCAACGCGGCCTCGATGCCCGCCGCGGTCTCGGGCGGCACGTCGTCGGCGAAGCGCACCAGCCGCCACAGCGCGGCGCCGGGCCGGTCACCGGTCCGGCCGGAGCGGCCCGCGAACGCGGGCGGCGCGTCGTCTCGCCGGGCCGCGACCCGCTCGAGCTCGGCGGTCAACTCCTCGATGCGCGCCGTGGCCGCGGCCACGCCGGCGCGAGCCTCTCTGCGGCGGGTGCGGATCTCCTCGAGCAGGGGTTCGGTGCGTTCGGCCAGCACCTCGGCGACCGTCGGCGCATCCGAACCGGCCTCGGCCAGAGCCGAGTTCAGCGCTTCCAGCAGGCCGGTGCGTACCGGGGTGTAGATCGCGCGGTGCTCGTCCCACCAGGCCCGCAACGCGGCCGCGG
>NZ_BDBC01000017.1 GCF_001612785.1 Nocardia beijingensis NBRC 16342 | reverse complement strand
CGGTCGCCGCGGCGCCGGTGGTCGCGGTCACCCCGTTGCAGACCACCATCCAGCCCGACGCCGCCTCGACGCCGATCGCGAATGTGATCGCCGCGCCGGAAGGGCCGTCCGTGCTGACCGCTCCCGCGGCAGCCGTCCCCGCGCTGTTCGACGCGGTGCGGCCGACGCAGGCGGTGAAACCCGCCCCGGTGACCGACCCGCAGCCGTCGCACCCGACGCAGTCGCCCGCGTCGACCGTCACCCCGCCGACCACGATCGTCAAGACCACGCCGACGCCGAGCGTCCCCGGCGACGTGACCACCCCGTCCGCGCCGAAGACGCCGGACCAGGACGTCACGAAACTCCCCGGCGCCACCACGGTGCCGCACGGCGGCGTCACCACCGCGCCGGACGTGCCGACCACCAAGGTTCCGACGGTCACCCAGACCCCGGCGCCGACGCACGCGCCGACCACCCCAGACGACGACGTGACCACGCCCGGCGGCGCCGGTCGGCCGAGCACCGGGGGCACGTCGAACAGCACGCATCCCACCAACGACGTACCGACCCACGAGGTGCCCACCGCCGACGTTCCGACGGTGAGCAGGCCGGCGCAGCCGACATACGACGCGCCGGACCCCACCTACAGCGCCCCCGCGCAGGCGCCCACCGTCGAGCCGCACGCCCCGTCCGCGCCGACCTACACCGCCCCTGTGCCCACGCAGGCGCCGGTCAAGCCGCAGGTGATCGACCCGAAGCCGCACGGCATCTCGGCGCCGCTGGCGCTCGACCACCCCGTCGACGCCGCCTACCCGGTCGCCGACTACACCTACGACCATTCCGCGCTGGCGTTGTCCTCGGGAGGGAGCCTCTCGGGCGCCCTGTTGCCGGACTCGGGCATAGTGGAAACGCACCACTACGCGTCCGATGACATCTCCCTGATCTAGCAGGGCCGCGGAAGGTTCCGACGACCGCGGAGTGGCCGCAGGGGAACGAAAAGTCACCGAGAAGTAAGGAGCAGGGTTGTCTGCCGCTGCCGGGCTGAAGGCTGCGACCGTGAAACATCCGGACGCGATGGCCCCGCTCATTCGGATCCTCGACGAGCTGCGGGAGACGGCCCGATCCGCCGGACGCGACGACCTCGGCAGCCGGCTGGGCATGGTCCGTGCCAGGGTGAGCGATCCCCGGGTGCGGCTCGTGGTCGTCGGTCCTCCGAAGAACGGCATGAGCACGCTGGTCAACAGCCTGGTCGGCGCCTCGGTCAGCGCGACGAACAGCGATCTGAGCGTCCCGGTGATCGTCGAGTACGGGCCGGAGCCGACCGCGACGCTGGTGCGGCAGACCGAGTACGGCCGTACCGAACGTCAGTCGGTCGACCCGCTGGATCCCGGCCCTGCGCTGGCCACCCAGGGCGTCGTCCGCGCCGAGTTCACCCAGCCCAGCCCGTTGCTGGCCGACGGTGTCGTGGTCATGGACGCGCCGGGTGCGCTGGGCGACAACCGCACCACCTGGTCGATGATCGCCGCGGCCGACGCCGTGCTCTACGTCGGCGAGGCGGGCGCCGAGCTGACCGTGGAGCAGATCGCCGAGTTGCAGCGCATCCAGCAGATCTGCCCCACCGTGATCTGCGTGCTGAACAAGATCGATCTGTTCCCGCACTGGTCGCGCACCCAGCAGCGCAACCGGGAACTGCTGGACTCGGCGGGCCTCGGCTTCGCGGTGGCCCCGGTCTCCGCGGAACTGCACCGGCAGGCCGGATTGACCGGCGACTACCAGCGCGACATCGAATCAGGCGTGCCGCAGCTGATCGATCATCTGCGTGACTACGTGGTCGCCCGCGCGGACGCGGTGGCGCTGGAAGCCGCGGTCGGGGACATCCGCCTGGTCAGTGATCACCTCGCGGTGACCCTGCGCACCGAGGCCGAGGCGCTGCGCGATCCCCGGCGCCGCGCCGAGATCACCGACCAACTCGCCCGCGCGCGCGACGAAGCCGACCAGCTCCGCCAGCGCACCGCGAACTGGCAGGTCACGCTGGTCGACGGCGCGACGGAGCTGATGGCCGACATCGAGCACGACCTGCGCCACCGGCTGCGCAGCCTGATCCGCGACGCCGAGGCCGAGATCGCGCAGACCGACCCCGCGCGCCGGTGGAAAGATTTCGGCGCCGATCTGGACGCGCGCATCTGCCAGGCGGTCGAGGAGAACTTCGCCGTGGCGCACTACCGCTCGATGGAGCTGTGCGAGCAGGTGGCCGCCAAGTTCCCGGCCGACAACCGGACCCCACCGCTACCGGACCTGCGTTTGGCCGACCCCGGTGAGGTGCTCGAAGCGGTGCAGCCGCTGGAGCCGCTGGAGAGCGCGAAGGCCGGAGTGACCCAGCAGTTCCTGACCGGTCTGCGCGGTTCCTACGGCGGCATCCTGATGGTCGGTCTGGCCACGAGCCTGCTCGGCATGTCGCTGGTGAACTGGTATTCGGCGGGCGCGGGCGTGCTGCTCGGCGTGAACGCGCTGTGGGACGACCACAAGAACCGCAAGCAACGCCGCAGGGCCGAGGCCAAGGTGGCCGTGGCCCGCCTGATGGACGACGTGATCTTCCAGGTCGGCAAGGAGTCGCGCAACCGCTTGCGCGCCGTGCAGCGGGTGCTTCGCGACCACTTCACCGACATCGCGACCGAGGTCTCCCGCACCGCGGATGCCGCGCTGCGCTCGGCCGAGGAGAACTACGGGAAATTCGGCGACCGCAGGCCGGAGCGGATCGCCGACCTCGAGGCACAGCTCGGCAAAGTGCGCGAGCTGCGCGAGGAGGCCGACGGCCTCGTCCCCGCGTAGGTCGTTGCCTGGTCAGACCGGATGACCCTGCGGCGTGTGCGCGGGCTGGAAGCGGCCCGCGTGTTGTGAGTTCTCGGCGCGGATCACGTGGGTCACGGCGTTGATCAGCGCCAGGTGGGTGAACGCCTGCGGGAAGTTGCCGAGGTGGCGGCCACTGCGCGGATCGATCTCCTCGGCGTAGAGCCGCAGCGGGCTGGCGAAGCCGAGCAGGCGCTCGCACAGGTGCCGCGCCCGCTGGATCTCCCCGATCTCGACCAGCGCGGAGACCAGCCAGAACGAGCAGATGGTGAAGGCCCCTTCCGTGCCGCTCAGGCCGTCGTCGGTGGTCTCGGTCCGGTAGCGCAGCACCAAGCCGTTCTCGGTGAGCCGGTCGGCGATGGCGAGCACGGTCGCGCGCACCCGATCGTCCTCGGGCGGCAGGAAGCGGGTGAGCACCACCAGCAGCAGCGAGGCGTCCAGCGTGTCGCCGCCGTAGACCTGGGTGAACACGCCTTCGGAGGTGACACCGTTGGCCAGGACGTCGGCCTTGATCTCCTCCGCGATCGCGTACCACTCCTCGGCGTGCTCGTACTGACCGTGCAGTTCGGCGAGTTTCGCGCCGCGGTCCAGCGCCACCCAGCACATCACCTTGGACGAGGTGAAGTGCTGCGGCTCGCCGCGCACCTCCCAGATGCCCCGGTCGGGCTCCTTCCAGTGCTCGATGGCGGCGTGCACTTGGCGGACAAGTAGCGGCCACAGCGTCTCCGGCACCTGCTGGCGAGACTTCACGTGCAGGTACACCGCGTCGAGCATGGTGCCCCAGATGTCGTGCTGATCTTGGATGTAGGCATTGTTGCCGATGCGCACCGGACGGGACTGGTCGTAGCCGCCGAAGTGATCGAGGATGATCTCGTCGAGCTGCCGTTCGCCGCCGATGCCGTAGAGCACCTGCAGCGGCACGGGCTCGCCGTCCTCGCCGGTCGTCGCGTCGTTGAGAAAAGCGAAGAAGTCGTCGGCCTCCCGGTCCAGGCCCAGCGTGTACAGGCCCCACAGCGCGAAGCTGGCATCCCGCACCCAGCTGTAGCGGTAATCCCAATTGCGTTCTCCGCCAGGAGTTTCCGGCAGCGAGGTGGTG
Source organism: Nocardia beijingensis NBRC 16342 (assembly GCF_001612785.1). Taxonomy (GTDB): domain Bacteria; phylum Actinomycetota; class Actinomycetes; order Mycobacteriales; family Mycobacteriaceae; genus Nocardia; species Nocardia beijingensis. The sequence goes on along the minus strand of NZ_BDBC01000017.1, from coordinate 305,563 downwards.
GCGGCGGCCATCAGGGCGCCGGTCGGGGCGTAGGTGAGGCCCTTGAGGGTGAGCGCGCTGCGCTGCAAGTAGTTGCGCCACGGGTGATCGGGGAACTTGCCGAGCGTGATCCACTGGCGCCAGCATTCGGTGGTCTGCCACATCTTCTCGGCGGCCTCGTCGAAGGTGCGCGGCGCGGGCAGTTCCGACCAGGTGAGCGCGACGAAGACTTGGTCGCCCTCCTTCATCCTGGTGCGGGCGCGCGCCTCGCGGCCCTCCAGCCCGAGACGCAGATCGGTGGTGAGCACCAGGGTCGGCCCGGCGCTCGGGTCGTCGCCGCGCACCGCGGTCGCTTCCTCGTACACCTTGCCGGTGTACTCCCAGCGGGCGCTGGCCCGGTGGTAGTCGAACGCGGGCTCGCAGCTCACCTCCAGCTCCACGGTGCCGTTCACGCATTTCACCGTGCGCAGCAGCAGGTGCTCGGCATCCCAGTCCATCGGGGTGCGCCGGTGGGTCTTGCTGCGCTGATCGTTGTTGTGCCAGGGTCCGAGCACCAGCGCGTCGCGCACGATCAGCCAGCCGGTGCTGGTCTGCCAGGTGGTCTCCAGGATCATCCCGCCGGGCAGGTAGCGGCGGGCGGAGGGCACGTTGACGCCGTACGGCCCGACCCGGAAGTGCCCCGCGCTGCGGTCCAGCAGCGCCCCGAAGATGCTCGGCGAATCCGGTCGCGGCACGCACATCCATTCCACCGAGCCGTTGCTGGCGATCAGGCAACTCGTCTCGCAGTCGGACAGGAAGGCGTAGTCATCGATCGGCGGGTAGGCGCCGCGGTGATGCGTTTCGGCCAGGTTGGTCGGCAGGCCGTCGGAGTCGTTGAGGGGGAGGTCATCGGTGGACGCCATACCCCATCTTCGGGCCGATGGGCGTCCGTCGTCCACCGCCCGCCTTCCCGGTGCCGCCGATGTGGCCGACGGTCGCGTGGAACCGGCCGGCGTACCGACTAGGCTGGAGCCGTGCATCGCATCGCAGGTTGGTGGGACGGCTTCGAGCTGTGGGTGGCGGGACTCCCGTTCATTCCGCAGTTCCTCGTGGTGCTCATCGGCATGGTCCCGATCAGCTTCGCCATCGCCTACGGGCTCGATCGCGTGCTGCGTGCGGTGCTGCGCGTCCTGGATCGCCGCTTCGGCGCCCGCCCCACGCCGGTGCGGCCCGCTCCGGCGGGCCCGGCGGCGGTGCTGGAACCCGAACCGGCCGCCGAGGTGCGCACCCCCGTGCAGAGCGGGGCGCGCTGATGCCTCGTTCGCGGGTGCAGCTCGCCCTTATCGCTCTGCTCGTGCTGATCGTCGTCGCCTGGTTGATCACCCGCTGACGCTCGGTTTCCGCCGCCGCGCCGCTCGCCGAACCGCTTGCCGCGCTCCGCGACGGTGTCGCCGACGCAGTGTCGACATACCGTCGGGCAGTTCGCTGGACCGCTCGCAGTCGTCGGCCTGGGCCGACCGTCCCGTGACAGACGTGCTGGCATTCCTGCGGCAAACCCGACAATGTGCGCAGCGTCACGTCGTACCCCGTCGGTGACCGCAAGGTAACCAGAGTGGTGCGGTCGGCGAGGTGCTCCCACGTGCGCGTGCCGGTGCCCGGGAATGCCGTTCGGAGGCCATCCGCACCGATGGTCATAGGATGAAACCCCCCTCTTGCTGGGCTCTTCGATTCGAACTCCGCCTTGTGCTCTGCTACAGTCTGCCCGTGTCTTCGAGCGCAGTCCCGCAGGTCCGCCATGAATTGGCGTTGATTGCTGTCGGTGACCTCGCGGTCGCGGACGTCTACTGTCGCTGATCGGCGACCGGGCACGTCCGCGTCTCGTTTGTCAGCAGACTGGCGCGCTTCCCGCAGATGTGCTTTCGCTTCCCGACGGCCCGTTGTGGCCGATAGTCGCGCCGCTGCCGTATCACTCGATCGGCGGGTCTGCTGCTTCGAAAAGATGGTCGCCGCCACCGATGTGTTACCGGAGAACTGGCGGTCCGCACGAAAGGTCCACCCCGATGGCTCGCAAATCCTGGCTTTCGCCGCGCCGACGCTACAGCGCCGTTGCCCTAGCCGCCCTAGCGGCGGTCGCGCTGACCGCGTGCGGCGGTGGAGCCAGCGACACGGTCGGGGGAAACGCTTCCGACGGCAGCGGCGGCACCCTGAACCTCTACGCCTACGCCGTGCCGAAGCCCGGTTTCGACAAGGTGATCCCCGAGTTCAACAAGACCGAGCAGGGCAAGAACGTCCAGATCCAGCAGTCCTACGGCGCCTCGGGCGACCAGTCCCGCAAGGTGAAGGACGGCGCCGAGGCCGACGTCGTGAACTTCTCGGTCGAGCCGGACATCACCCGCCTCGTCGACGCGGGCCTGGTGGACGCGAGCTGGAACGCCGACGCCACCAAGGGCATCCCGTTCGGCTCGGTGGTCGCGATCGTCGTGCGCAAGGGCAACCCGAAGGGCATCAAGGACTGGGACGACCTGCTGAAGCCGGGCGTCGAGGTGGTCACCCCGAACCCGTTCAGCTCCGGGTCGGCCAAATGGAACCTGCTCGCGCCGTACGCGGCCAAGAGCGACGGCGGCAAGAACCCGCAGGCCGGCCTGGACTACCTGAGCAAGCTGGTGTCCAAGGAGCACGTGAAGGTGCAGCCGAAGTCCGGCCGTGAGGCGACCGAGACCTTCCTGCAGGGCACCGGTGACGTCCTGCTGAGCTACGAGAACGAGGCGATCTTCTCCGAGCGCAACGGCGATCAGATCGAGCACTTCGTCCCGCCGGTCACGTTCAAGATCGAGAACCCGGTCGCGGTACTGAAGAACAGCAAGAACCAGCAGAAGGCCGTCGCCTTCCGCGACTTCCTGTTCACCCCCGCGGGGCAGAAGGCCTGGGCCACCGCCGGTTTCCGCCCGGTCGATCCGAAGGTCGCCGCCGACTACGCCAAGGACTTCCCGACTCCGCAGAAGCTGTGGACGATCGCCGACCTCGGCGGCTGGAAGGCCGTGGACAAGGAACTGTTCACCCCGAACACCGGCTCGGTAGCGGTGATCTATGACCAAGCGACCAAGTGACCGGGTGACCCCCGTTACACGGGATACTGGACGACTGTGACTACGAGCAGTAACGCCGGGACCGCGCAGGCAGCTGGTCCCGGCGTCTCCGAACCCGCGCGCCGGGAACGCCGCTGGAACTGGTCGTGGCTGCGCGTCACCGGCTCGGTGGGCCCGCTCGGCATCGCCACCGCGGTGTTGTGGCTGAGCATCATCGTGCTGCTGCCGCTGGCGGCGCTGACCGTCACCAGCTTCGAGGACGGATGGTCCGGTTTCTGGGACGCCGTCACCGCGCCCGCCGCGCTGGACTCGCTGCGCATCACCGTGCTGGTCTCGGTGGTGGTCGCGGTGGTCAACGTGGTGATGGGCACGCTGATCGCCTGGGTGCTGGTCCGCGACCGGTTTCCCGGCAAAGGCGTGGTCAACGCGCTGATCGACCTGCCGTTCGCGCTGCCGACCATCGTCGCCAGCATCGTGCTGCTCTCGCTGTACGGTCCGCAGAGCCCGATCGACGTGCATCTCAACGCCACCCAGCCCGGCCTGGTGGTCGCGCTGGCGTTCGTCACGCTGCCGTTCGTGGTGCGTTCGGTGCAGCCGGTGCTGATCGAGGCCGACCGCGAGGTGGAGCAGGCCGCCCTCTCGCTGGGCGCGAACAACTGGACCACCTTCCGCAGGATCGTGCTGCCCGCACTGACGCCCGCGATCATCAGCGGCGGCGGACTGGCCTTCGCCCGCGCGATCGGCGAATACGGCTCGGTGGTGCTGATCGGCGGCGCGATCCCGCGCAAGACCGAGATGGCCTCGCAATACATCCAGAAGCAGATCGAGATCGATCGGCCGGTGAACGCGGCGGCCGTTTCGGTCGCGCTGCTGGCCATCTCGTTCGTGACGCTGCTGGTGCTGCGGTTGCTCGCCGAACGCAGCGCGCGCAAGGAGCAGGCGACCCGATGAGAACCAATCGCGCAGCGCTCCCCGGATCGCCGGGGCGCGGGCCTTCCTCCGGGACGGAGCAGGATAGATGAAACTGCATCCGCTCACCCGCATCTCGTTGCGGACGGTGGCGCTCGGCTACTTGTTCGTGCTGCTGGTCCTGCCGCTGATCATCATCTTGTGGCGCACGTTCGAGCGGGGGATCGGCGCGTTCGTCGACTCGATCACCACGCCGGCGGCGATCTCGGCGTTCCAGCTGTCCATTCTGATCGTCGCGATCACCGTCCCGGTGAACGTGGTCTTCGGCATCGTGACGGCGCTCGCGCTGGTGCGCGGGAAGTTCCCCGGCCGCAACCTGGTCCAGGGCATCGTCGACCTGCCGTTCGCGGTCTCGCCCGTGGTGGTCGGCGTCTCGCTGATCCTGCTCTGGGGCGCGGGCGGCTGGTTCGGCGGCCTGGAAGACGTCGGTTTCAAGGTCATCTTCAATCTGCCCGGCATGGTGATCGCCACCATCTTCGTCACGCTGCCGTTCGTGGTGCGCGAGGTCGAGCCGGTGCTGCACGAGATCGGCGACGACCAGGAACAGGCCGCGGCCACCCTGGGCGCCTCCAAGTGGCAGACGTTCTGGCGGATCACGCTTCCCGCGATCCGGTGGGGCCTGACCTACGGCGTGGTCCTCACCGTGGCTCGCGCGCTCGGCGAGTTCGGCGCCGTCATCATGGTGTCCTCCGCGCTGCCGGGCAAGTCGCAGACGCTGACGTTGCTCGTGCACGGCCGGTACATCAACGACCACAACACCTTCGGCGCGTACTCCGCCGCGACCTTGCTGATGGGCATCGCCCTCGTCACCCTTCTGCTGATGACCCTCCTCGAACGTAAGCGGGGCGCAAAGTGATCACCGTGACCAACGCGAACAAGAACTACGGCACGTTCGCGGCCCTCGACGACGTCAGCCTGGAGATTCCCTCCGGCGAGCTCACCGCGTTGCTCGGCCCGTCCGGTTCGGGCAAGTCGACGCTGCTGCGCTCGATCGCCGGACTGGAGTCGCTGGACTCCGGCGTGGTCACCATCGCGGGCCGCGATGTCACCCGCGTGCCGCCGCAGAAGCGCGACATCGGCTTCGTCTTCCAGCATTACGCGGCGTTCAAGCACATGACCGTGCGCGACAACGTGGCGTTCGGCCTGAAGATCCGCAAGCGCCCGAAGCACGAGATCAGCAAGCGCGTCGACGAATTGCTCGGCATCGTCGGTTTGGACGGCTTCCAGCACCGCTACCCGGCCCAGCTGTCGGGTGGCCAGCGCCAGCGCATGGCGCTGGCCCGCGCGCTCGCCGTCGATCCGCAGGTGTTGTTGCTGGACGAGCCGTTCGGCGCGCTGGACGCCAAGGTCCGCGCCGATCTGCGGACCTGGCTGCGCAGGCTGCACGAGGAGGTCCACGTGACCACCGTGCTGGTCACCCACGACCAGGAGGAGGCGCTCGACGTCGCCGACCGGATCGCGGTGATGAATTCGGGACGCATCGAGCAGATCGGCACTCCGGAGGACGTGTACGACCGGCCTGCCAACGAATTCGTGATGTCGTTCCTCGGCGCGGTGGCCCGGCTCAACGGACATCTGGTGCGACCACACGACATTCGCGTCGGCCGCGACCCCAGCATGGCGCTCGCCGAGCACGAGGGCACCGCCGACTCCGCGGGCGTCACCAGGGCGACGGTCGAGCGCGTGGTGCATCTCGGCTTCGAGGTGCGCGTGGAACTGCGCAATGCCGCGACCGGCGACCTGTTCTCCGCGCAGGTCACCCGCGGTGACGCCGAAGCGCTGCGGCTGTCGGACGGCGAGACGGTCTACGTGCGCGCCACTCGGATCCCGGAACTGCCTGCGCAGTAGGGGATCCGGGGAGCCGAACGCCTGCCCCATGGACGCGCGCAGTGCGGCGCTGAGAATTTGCCGCACTCCCTCGCGTGGCGGTGGCTACTGCCATCCCGCCGCACTGCGGACCGGTTGCCGACGGGCGTGGCGCACGCGCGACGATGCGACGGTGGATACGGCAGAAGGCGGACCCGGCAGGCGGTGCGGATGTCCATGCTCGCCGCCGGTCCGCGGCCTCGCCGTTCGGCTAATCATCGGCACCCAGCCGTGCGGGGCCGTCAAGGGGAGTCTCCCCATATGGAGTGCTGTCGCAGGGTGAAATGCGGACAGGTCGCCGGAATCCGGCAAACATCCACCGGGCACGGTCTATCCCCGCGTGTCGCAAGGAAATCCGACTGGACGGCATGTGTAACGCTGGTCGGCCAGGTGAGGGCCTCGAGGCGCGGGGAAACGGTGCGGCGTGGCACAGGCGGCTTGCGGACAATCGGTTGTCCGGGCTTGGCACGAAGATCGCGGAGTGGTTGCCTAAACGACGTTCGAAGCAAATCGGCACGGCGATCGGGTGGATTGCGATGGCGGTTGGTCTCGGGTTGAGCATCGGTACGGTGAACACGGTTTCCGTTCTCACGGAGGAAGGTTCGGCCAAGGCTCCGCCGGGGCGACGCAAAACGCAGCGGGCGCAGACCATCACGCGCCGCACCACGCTGACCTTCGACAGCACCGGCGTGGCCAGGGTCGGCATGATCCCACGGCACGGCCGCGCGGTCACCGAATTCGCCGACCTCACGCAGCGTTCCAGCACGTGGGCGCGGGTGGGCAACCGCGCGCTCGCGCCTGCGGATCTCGTCGCCACGGTGGCGAAGTGCCTGATCGACGAGGCGCGGCAGGACCGTCCCTGCGGTGGAAGCGGGCTCGGCATCGCGGTCACCTATCCGGCCCGCTACGCCGACGAGCAGGTGGACGCGTTGCGTGCCGCGCTGGACGCCGTCGACCTCACGAAGGCGGAGTTGGTGGCCGAGCCCGTCGCGGCGGCGGCCTGGCTGGAAGCCGACCGCGGTCCGCTCATGCCGGGTCTCGCGCTCGTCTACGACCTCGGCGGCGCCGGTCTCGACGTCACCTTGGTCCGGGTCGGCGCGGGTTGTCCGCGCAATCCGATCGTCGGCGTCTCGCTGCGTTCCACCGAATTCGGCGGACGCGCGTTCGGCGCGTTGATCGCCGAGCGCGCCGGAGGCGGCCTGTCCGCGTCCTCGGTCGCCGAGTCGGTCGCCGACACGATCGCGGGCGAACTGCGCGTCAAGCATGTCCGGGAGTCGCTCGAACTCGTCTACCGCTGTCTGCGGGTCGCGGACGTCACCATGGCAGATGTCGACCGCGTCCTCGTGGTCGGCGGGGCGGCGCGACCGGCGGAGGTGGCCGAGGTCCTGGCCGCGGAGCTGGCCAGGCCGGTGATCGTCGCCGCCGATCCCGAGCGGACCACCGCGGACGGCGCCGCGATCCTCGGACGGCGAGCGGCGGCCGCGGCGGAGGCGACGGCCGAACTGCGCCGGGTCAGGCGCCGCCGCCTCCGTCGTCGTGCCGCTACGCGGGCACTGATGCTGTCGCGCCGGACCAGGCGCAGGCTGAGCCGGGTGATGGTCGTGACGAGTATGTCGGCGGTCTTCGGTTTCGGGACCTCGATCCTGGCGGTCGGTGACGGGGTGCTGGTGAGTTAGACCCCGGCACGGGCCGCGACGAACAGGGGCCGTCCGGCGATGCGCGTGATGAGGGCGCGCATCGCCGGGCGGCCCCTAGCAACTGCTGGGTTGACGTGACTCTCCGTTGGTGTAACTATGGGATACAGTTAAACGGTTCCATCGAGGAGAGGCAGTGACGACGATGTCCGCAGCCGTGACACCAGCCGTCGATACCGATCTGGAGAAGGCGCAGGAGTACGCCGCGAAGCTGCTGCTGCTCTCCGAGGGATCGGTGAACAAGCATTTCGATCCCTTCGAGGACATCGACTGGGACAATCCCGACTTCGCCGCCGACGCCGGTGAGGAGCGCTGGATCCTGCCCGTGTCCGCCGACACCGTGGCCCGCCACCCCTGGTATCAGGCGCTGTCTACCGAGCAGAAGATCGCGGTCGGCAAGTACCGGCAGGCGAACATCGCCAAGGTCGGCCTGCAGTTCGAGTCGATCCTGATCAGCGGCATGGTCATCCACAACTTCGGCCTGCCCAACGGTTCGCCGGAGTTCCGGTACTGCTCCCACGAGATGATCGAGGAGCACAACCACACCCTGATGTTCCAGGAGATGGTCAACCGGATCGGGCTGGACGTACCCGGCATGGGCCCGCTGGTCAGCAAGTTCAAGTACCTGGGCGCGCCCGTGGCGGCCTGGTTCCCGAACCTGTTCTTCATGGCCGTGCTGGCCGGTGAGGAGCCGATCGACCACATCCAGAAGCAGATCCTGCGCTCGGGCGAAGAGGTGCACCCGATCATGCGCGGCGTGATGGCCATCCACGTCGCCGAAGAGGCACGGCACATCTCCTTCGCGCACGAGTTCCTGAAGAACCATGTGCCGGAGGCGAAGCCGGCGCAGAAGTTCATCCTCTCGCTGGCCATGCCGATCGTGATGTGGATCCTCGGCCGCGCGATCGTCACCCCGCCGCGCTCGTTCTTCGCCGAGTTCGACATTCCGGAGAAGGTCCGCAAGGAGCTCTTCTACGGCTCGAAGGAGGCCAAGCAGGTCTTCAGCGACTACTTCTGCGACGTGCGCGCGCTGGCCAAGGACATCGGGCTGATGAACCCGGTCGCCAAGGCGGTGTGGAAGGCGCTCGGCATCGACGGTCCGAGCACGCGCTACCGGTCGGAGCCGCTGCGCGCCGCGAACAAGGTCGCCTGAGTCGCATGCCGTACGTCGTCACCCAATCCTGTTGCAGCGACGCGTCCTGCGTCTACGCCTGCCCGGTCAACTGCATCCATCCCACGCCCGACGAACCGGACTTCCGGACCGCGGAGATGCTGTACGTCGACCCGCAGGCGTGCGTGGACTGCGGCGCCTGCGCCACCGCGTGCCCGGTCGACGCCATCGTGTCATCGAAGAAGCTGACCGCTGAGCAGAAGCCGTTCATCGAGATCAACGCCGATTTCTACCGGCAGGCGCGTCCGCGCCCCCTGCTGGCGCGACCGGTGCCCGCGGCACGGATCCACACCGAGCGCACGCCGCTGCGGGTGGCGATCGTCGGATCGGGTCCGTCGGCGATGTACGCCGCCGACGAACTGCTGACCCAGCCCGAGGTGTCGGTGACGGTGTTCGACCGGCTGCCGGTGCCCTACGGGCTGGCCAGGCACGGCGTCGCGCCGGACCACGACAAGACCCGCAAGGTCGCCGAGCTGTTCGACGTCATCTCGGCGCAGCCTGGATTCGGTTCGTACTTGAACGTCGAGGTGGGCGCGCATGTTTCGCACGCCGAACTGCTCGACCACTTCCACGCCGTGATCTACGCGGTCGGGGCGTCGTCGGATCGCAAGCTCGGCGTTCCGGGCGAGGGTTTGTCCGGCAACGTGTCGGCCACCGACTTCGTCGCCTGGTACAACGGCCATCCCGACTACGCCGACCACGCTTTCGATCTCTCCGGTAGGCGCGCGGTGATCGTCGGCAACGGCAATGTCGCGCTCGACGTCGCCCGCGTGCTCACCAGCGACCCCGCGACGCTGACCGGCACCGACATCGCGCCGTACGCGTTGCGGGCGCTGCGCGAGAGCAAGGTCGACGAGGTGGTCGTGCTCGGCAGGCGCGGTCCGCTGGAATCCGCCTTCACCGTGCCGGAATTCGTCGGCCTGCTCGGGTGCGACGTGGACATCGTGATCGAGGGCGAGCTGCCCGAACTCGGCGCGGAACTGCCGTTCCATGTCGAACAGAAGTTGCGGCTGCTGCACAGCGTGCGCACCCGGCCGGTGGGGGAGCGCAAACGCATCGTGTTCCGCTATCTGGCCGCGCCCACCGAGATCCTCGGCACCGACCGGGTGACCGGAGTCGAAATCGATCGCACCGAGCTGGTCACCGATCCGGACGGCCGCGTCCGCGCCGTCTCCACCGGGCAGACCGATCGGCTCGACGCGGGCCTGGTGCTCACCTCGGTCGGCTACCGCGGCGTCGCGGTGCCGGGCCTGCCGTTCGACGAGCAGGCCGCGGTGATTCCGAACGAGGACGGCCGGGTGGTGCTGGAGAGCCCGGGTGGTCCCGTGGTCACCGGCACCTACGTGACCGGCTGGATCAAGCGTGGACCCACCGGATTCATCGGGACCAACAAGTCCTGCGCGCAGGAGACGGTGCGGCAGCTGGCCGCGGACTTCAACGCGGGCCGTCTGCCCGAGCCGACCCGCAGCTCAGCGGAATTCGACCGGCTGGTGCGGTCGCGGCAGCCCGCGGTCCGTGCCGGGGGAGCGGTGCGAGCCCGCCCCGGCAAGGTCAGCCGCTTGCTGGCGCGCGCATGACCGACCCCGCCTCGGGATACCGCACCGTATCCCGAGGCGGTGCCGTCTGCGGGCTCAGCGGGCGGTGAAGCCGCCGTCGACGGCCAGCGCGGCGCCGGTGACGAAACTCGCTTCCTTGCTGAGCAGATAGGCGCAGAAGGAGGCGATCTCCTCCGGCGCTGCGATGCGGCCGAGCGGGTGCAGCGCCGCGATGGCGGCCTCTCCTTCGGGCGTCGCGCCCATCGAGTTGCGGAACGCCGGGGTGTCGACCGCGCCCGACACCAAAGCGTTCACTCGTACGCCCTGGTCGGCGGCTTCCAGCGCCACGGCGCGGGTCAAGCCGACCACTCCGTGTTTGGCGGCCACGTACGGCGCGACCGAACCCATCCCCACCACACCGAGATTCGACGCGTTGTTCAGGATCGCGCCGCCGCCGGAGGCCGCCAGCGCGGGAACCTGATGCCGCAGACCGTAGAACACGCTGGTGAGATTGAGCTCCAGATCGGCGCGCCAGCCCGCCTCGTCGATCTCCGCGACCGGGCCGAAGGCGTGCACCGCGCCCGCGTTGTTGAACGCGGCGTCCAAGCGGCCGAATTCGGACAGTGCGGCGTCGGTCAACCGGGCCACGTCCTGCTCCACCGTGACATCGGTCGGCACGAACAGCGCGCGGCCGCCTGCCGCGCGGATGTCGTCGGCCACCTGCGCACCGGCATCCTTCCCGCGCGCGCCGAGCACCACCGCGGCGCCTTCGCTCGCGACCCGCAGCGCGACCGCCTTGCCCACGCCCGAGGTCGCGCCGGTGACCAAGACGACCTGCTCCGGGAACCGTGTTGCCATCGTTCGATTTCCTCTCCACTCTCGCGATCACACCTCCGTGATGCGACCCGCCGTCGAGTCAAGCCGGGCCCGAACGACGATGCTGGCGAGAATCGGACGTCTAGTTGATGTGTCAATTGAATGGCGCGGGGTGCGGATGTGCCGAGATGGCCGGTGGGAGCAAGGATCTGGTTACCTACCGGTAGGTGTCTGTCGGGCGGTGTGTTCCTGAGGGTGCAAACCGGCGGTCGGTCGGATTTCGCCCTCGGTATCGAGATCGCTGTGTGGTAGCGGAAAAGTATCTTCCGCAGGGGAATTGGCGATGTCGAGTGGACTGGACGCACCGATCGACTCGTATCTACCTGGCAATTCGGACGACTATTGCGGTCGATCGAACATTCCATATCAATTGCGCATCCATGCGGACGCGGAACAGCTAACCTGTGGTGGCTGTTTGGAAGACGACCGCGGCCACAGGGGAACGCCATGTGATGGACGTGGTCACGGTGCGTTGACGGGATAGCGAATGACTACAGGTCTGGGTTTCAGCATCGGTGCGGTGAATTCCGTGACGGCTTCGGTCAGCGCGGATCGGCCACGACCGGCCGTGCGGTCTCGCCGCACCGCGGTGACCTTCGACAGCGCGGGTGGGCTGCGCCTGGGCGGGATCGCCCGATTCGACATGGCGGTCACGGATTTCGCGGATCTGAGCCGGGATCCGGACGCGGTGATCGTCGGCGGCCGCATCTGGTCACCGGCCAATCTCGTCGCCGCGGTGGTCAAGGAGCTCAGGGCGGCCGAGCCGGGCGCGGCCGAGGCAGGCGTCGTGACCACCTATCCGGCGGTGTATTCCGACAAGCAGGTCGCGTTGCTGCGCCAGGCGCTGGACCTATCCGGGGCGGGTGACGTGCTGCTGGTGCCCGAGCCCGTCGCGGCGGCGGAGTGGCTCGAGCACGAGCACGGCCCGCTGGAGACCGAGTTCGTCTTGGTCTACGACCTCGGCGGCACCAGCCTCGACGTGAGCATCGTGCGCGTCGGCCCGGACTGGGACGACCATCCGATGATCGGAAAGCCGGTGCGCTCGCACGATTTCGGTGGCAGGCCGCTGGGGTCGATGATCGCCAGGTACGCCCCGGACGTGGCGTCCGCCGGACTGCCGATGACGTCGATCGTCGACATCGACGGGCTGCGCGCCGCGCATGTGCAGGACTCGCTCCAGCTGGTCCGCGACTGCGTGCGGGAGGCGGGCATCACCCTGTCCGACATCGGGCGCGTGCTGGTGGTCGGCGGTGCGTCGCGACCGGCGGAGGTGGCGCGCACGCTGGCCGAACTCGGTCGCCCCGTGCTGATTTCGGCCGATCCGGGCCAGACGATCGCCGCGGGCGCGGCCCTGATGGCGGCACGCACCATGGCGCTCGGCGCGTCGGACCGCCACTCCAACGCGCCGCGTGTCGCGGTGTTCTCCAGCGCCGCGGTGGTCTCCGCGGTGGCCATGTCGGCGGTGACGGTCTTCGGCGGCCCCACGGCGCCCGAGCTGGCGCCGATGCTCGAGCGTCTTCCGGAACTGGGCGCACCGGCCGACAGTCTGCTGGTCGACGTGGGAAGCGAGCAGCTCGCCGAGGCCTGGTCGCGCATATCCGCGCCCGCCCTGTGGGCATCCGGCCGGGCGCTGCCCTCGCTGCTGTCCCAGCCGACCTCCGCGTATACCCGATTCATCACACCGGCTCCGCGCAGCGCCGATTATGGTCCGTCGGTGGCCGAATCCCGGATCGGCAGCCACCGTGACCCGAGAAACTGCTGCGCCCCGGGGGGAGTGCGTTATCGAGGCTACGGCGATCCCGCCTACTTCGTGAATCCACTGCCGTTCGGTCCGGTCGTTCTTCCCGGGCCAGGCGATATCGCGCAGCAGCCCACTCCCGGGCAACCCCCGAACCCTGGTCAGGGTCCCGGGCCGGGTCTGCCAGGCCAGCCGCCCGCGCCGGGACAGGTACCGGCTCCCGGCTCGGGCGCGCCGCCGGTGGGGGCGCCGGAGCCGACCATTCCCGCGCCACAGAACGGTTCGAAGCCCGCGGAGCCGGGTGGGACCGCGCCGGGCAGTTCCGCGGGAAGTCCGTCGACCGGAACGTCCGGCTCACCGGGCGCGGCGTCGGGTGAGCACAATGCGTCGAGTTCGTCCGCTTCCGGAGCGGCGAGCACCGGGGACTCGTCGTCCGGAGGTGGCGAGGGGACGTCAACCGGCGGAACATCTTCCGAGGGCAGCGCGTCGAGCGGTGGTTCGGCGAACGATTCCACCGCGCACGGATCGTCTGCCGACTCGTCGCACGGATCGTCCGGTGGATCGCCGGGCGGATCGGCCGGTGGATCGTCGGGAGGCGCGTCCGGGAACTCCACCACGCACGGGTCGTCCTCGGGCGGGTCGGCTGGTAACTCGTCGTCGGAGAGTGGTTCCTCCGCGCATGGTTCGTCTTCGGCTGGGGCGGCAGGCGATTCGTCGGCTCATGGTTCGTCGCCGGGTGGGTCGGCGGGCAATTCCGCGACCGGCGGCTCGGCATCGAATGGGCGTCCGGGCGCGTCGTCGGCGGGCGGTCACGCGGGCGGAAACTCCTCGGGCGCTTCGTCGTCCAGCGGCTCGCCGGGCCGGGCCGGTTCGGTCGGCGGGGCGTCGGCGGGCGGGTCGTCCAGGGGCGGCGCGGGTGGCGCCGGTGGCGGCGGTCGCGGTCGATAACGGCGCAGGCCCGGTCGGCGGATCGCCCGGCGCCGGTGCGTATTCGGGCCCGGCGGATTCGACGGCGGGCACGGCGGCCCCTTGGCACAATGGATCCATGGCCTCCGGGGGTCCCCAGCTGATCGCGCTGGATGTGGATGGGACGCTGCTGGATACGGGAACACCGATCAGTGCGCGGGTGGTCGCGGCGGTGCGCGCGGCCGTGGCGGCGGGTGCGCATGTCGTGGTGACCACGGGGCGCACGCTGCTGACCACACGCCCGGTGCTCACCGAACTGGGTCTGCGCGAGGGACATGCCTTGTGCTCGAACGGCGCCGTGCACATCGATGTGGCCAGGGGCGAACCGGTGGCGATCCAGTCGTTCGATCCCGCGCCCGCGATCACCGCGTTACGCGCGCTGTTCCCGGCGATGATCTTCGCCGTGGAGAAGGTCGGCATCGGGACCTGGGCCACCGGAGCGAGTCCGGGCGAATATTCGCTCGGCGAATACCTTCTGGTCGATCACCACGCGTTGAGCAGCGAACCGACCCCGCGACTGAACGGCTGGCTGCCGGACGGCTCGCTGGAAGAGATGCTGCTCGCGCTGCGCTCCCTGCACGTGCCGGGGGCGAGCTGGGTGCACGGCGAGTTCGGACCGTGGCTCACCGTTGCCCGCCAAGGCGTATCGAAGGGCTGGGCGCTGGAACAGCTGCGCATCGCCCTTGGCGTCCCGGACGAAGCGACGCTGGCCATCGGCGACGGCTACAACGATCGGGAAATGCTGCGCTGGGCAGCGCATTCGATCGCGATGGCGAACGCGCCCGCGGACGTTCGCGACCTCGCCGACGAAGTCACCGGCCACGTCCTGGACGACGGCGTCGCCACCGTCCTGGAACGCTGGTTCCGTCCTTGATACCCGGCCGGATCGGCCCGAGCAGACGTGCGGCGCGCTCCATGCGACGGTCGTCGCTCGCCGCCTCGGCCGTGATCCCGGACGGCGCCGAGCAGTGCCGGCGGGCCGCGGCGGCCGTAGGGGCTCGATCGGTGAACATCAGGCGACGACGCTCCGTCACCGGGCTGGGCGACGCATTTCCTCGGCACGCTCCGAGCGGGCGAACTGCCCGGCCCGCGGAGCTGCGCAGTAGCCGCCGCACGTTTCCGCCAGGAAAGTGGCGCGCTGCCGACTCGTGGGCGTCACTTCGGCGATGCCCCGGGTCCGGCGGGCAATCGGCCGAGGCGGTCGCGGTGGGCGGCTACGAGGACCGCGCGCCGGTCGCGGCTCGGACGGATCCCGCACTGATACGGCGGGTCATCGCGGCTCCGTCCCTAGTGCCCGGCGAGCTGTGCGGTCGGACGGTCGGTCGCATTGCGCCGTCCTGACCGATCAGGCGGGTCCGGTCGCGGCGAGCACCTCGAGGTAGTGCGGGTTGGACATGATGCCGAGGACATTGCCGAACGGGTCGACCACCGCGGCGGTGACGAAGCCGTCGCCGCGCGGGGTGATGGGGTCGTAGACGGTCGCGCCGAGTTCCAGCAGCCGGTCGAACGCGGCCCCCACGTCGTCGACATGCCAGTTGACGATCGCGCCGCCGGGGGCGTTGCGCGCTCCCGCGGGGGCGTAGGCGCGGTTCACGATGCCGAATTCGTGCTGATAGTCGCCGATGCGGAACTCGTAGTAGCCGTTCGGCACGTGGAAGTAGGGCTCGATGCCGAAGAGCCGGGCGTACCAGTCCTTGGCGGCCTCGAGGTCGTCGGCGTAGAAGGTGCTCGTCGCCATTCCGCGCAGCATGGTGGTTCTCCTTCGTTCTCGGTTGATGTTTCTGCTCCCATCATCCGAGCAAAAGTGCGCACCGAATGAGCACTTTCCCCGGCAGAATCGTGCCCATGCGAGCGGACAGGTTGGTGGCGATCCTGCTGATGATGCAGACCCGAGGACGGGTCACGGCCGCGCAGGTCGCGGCGGAGCTGGAGACTTCGGTCGCGACCGCCCGCCGTGATCTCGAGGCGCTGTCGGCCGCCGGGGTGCCGGTCTATCCGCAGCCGGGCCGTGGCGGTGGCTGGTCGCTGGTGGGCGGTGCGCGCACCGATCTGAGCGGTCTGACGGCGGGGGAGGCGCGGGCGTTGTTCCTCTTGGCCGGTCCCTCCGCGGGCGCGGTGCCGGAGGCCAAGTCGGCGCTGCGCAAGCTGGTCCGTGCGCTGCCGCACACCTTTCGCGGCGAGGCGGAGGCGGCGGCCGACGCGGTGGTGATCGACCCGGCGCGCTGGGGTGCGATCGATCGGGAGCTGCCACCGTCGGTCGCGCTGCTGCAACGCGCTGTGGTGCGGCGCGAGAAGGTCCGGCTGCGCTATGCGAACCGGACCGGGGAACGATCCGAGCGCCTGGTCGATCCCTGGGGCCTGGCCGACAAGGACGGAGTCTGGTATCTGATCGCCGGAACGGAACGGGGGCAGCGGACCTTTCGCGTCGATCGCATCTCCGAAGCGTCGCCCACCGGTGAAACAGCACAGCGGCCAGCGGATTTCGATCTCGCCGACGCCTGGGGCCTGGTGGTCGAGGAGATGGAGCGGCGGCGCGCGACCACCGCCGCCGTCGTGTTGATCTCCGAGCGCCTGCTGCCGATCCTGCGTGACCAGCAAGGCCGCAACTGTCTCGTGGACGGCCCGGTTCCCGACGGCCGCGTCCGGGTTCGCGTCACCGCTCCCACCGCCTGGATGCTGGCCCAGCAGCTGGCAGGCTGGGGCGGCGCGATCGAGGTCATCGATCCGCCCGAGGTGCGCGCCGAGCTGGCCCGCCTCGGTGCCGAACTGCTCGAACGATACGGACCGGGTCGTCCGCCCGCCCCGGCAGAGTGACGAATCCCGGGACGCCGACATCCGGCATCTCGGAGCGGCCGGGGCGCGGTGATCGGGTCGATCTACGCGGTTGCGAGCAAGAGACACCGTCCGCTTCAGCATCTGCTCCCATCGCCCGCGACGCCTCGGCCGAGGCAGGCAGAGCCCGGGGTTCCGCGCGCTGCCCTTACGACGCTCGGCCAGCGGGAAGATCGGTGGCGGCCGCCGTGACCGGCGGTCCGAGTTCGGCATACCGCACCGGGGCGGTCGAGCGCCGATACCGAAAACGACCGCCTCGTGCGCGGCGCCATAGGTCGTGTAGCAAGGGAATTGCTCGGCTGCGCACGCCGATCGCGCTCGGATACGGCGTCTCGGGCACGAACGCCCAGCGCGGTGAGTCACCGTTCGAACGTGGTGGAGGCAACCCTCGGCGGCGCCTCCACCACATCCGGCTCGGTCAGCGCGAGACGAGCACGTGACCGGCCAGGGTGCGCACCATGTCGGAGGCGAGCACGGCGTGACCGCTCATGCTGAAGTGGATGAGGTCGGCGCTCATCAGGTCGGGCCGCAGGCGCAGCGGGTGGTCCCAGAGTTCCAGGAGAAGCGCGTCGTAGCGGGCGGCCGATTCGCGGACGAGGTCGTTGAGCGCGGCCATCCGGTCGCGCATCGGACGCATCGGCGCCATGCGCTCGACTTCCCAGACGTCGGCGAGGGTGAAGGTCACGATCTGCGCTCCGGTGCGGGCCAGCGTCCCGAACAGGGTGTCCAGGTTGGTCCGCAGCCCGTCGAGGTCGCCGCCGGGCAGGAACAGGTCGTTGCCGCCGCAGCTGAGATGCACCAGGTCGGGCTGGAATTCGAGCACCGACGGCAACTGTTCGGCGATGACCTGGGCGGAGGTGGCGCCGATCCGGCCGGTGTTCAGGTAGGCCAGATCCGGGTGAACCGACGTGAGCACCGCCGCGACCCGGTCGGCCCAGCCGACGGGTTCGTATCCCGGGCTCGGATCGCCGACGCCCTGCGCGATGGAATCGCCCAGCACCGCGTAGCGCCGCCACGGGGCGTCGGCGAGCAGACGTCGCTGTTCCGCGGGCGGTAACAGCAGGGGATCGTTCGCTTCGGTGCGAATGTCGTTGTCGTTCATGTCGTTTCCTAGTTGTCGGGCGAAGGGGACGGCGTGCGGACCGGTAGGGCGGCGAGGCAGGCGGCCACGGCGGCGATGCTTGCGCACACGGCGAAGACGGTGTGGAACGCGCCGAGCGGATCGTCGGGACGTGCCGCGAACACGGCGGCGAGCACGGCCACGCCGAGCGCGCCACCCACCTGCCGCGCCGTGAGATTCATGCCGGTGCCCGCGGCGAACTGCCGCGGCGGGAGGGCGCCGGCCGCCGCGGTGCCCAATACCGTGACGACGAACCCGATGCCGCCGCCGCCGAGCACACCGGCCGGAACCCACGCCGACCACAGGGCGGGGGTGGCGCCGAAGGCGTCCGTGCTCATCCACACGGTGCACGCCACGAACATGAGCGCACCGAGTACGCCGAGCCACCGCCTGGCCGTAGGCGAGCCGACCCGGCCCGCGACGGTCGCCGTCACCATCGACGCGACCGCCCCTATGGTCATCGCGCCCGCGGAGCCGAGCACCGAGTAGTCCCAGATCGCGTCCAGGAACAGCGGTCCCGACAGCAGCCAGGCGAACATGGCCGCGCCGAAAACGAACGACGTGGCGTTGGCCAGCGCGTACGGCTTGCTGCGCCACAGGTCCACGGCGATCGCGGGCTCGTGGTGCCGCGCCGAACGGACGAGCGCGGCGACGACCAGCAGCCCGCCGCCGATCAGCGCGGTCAGCGTCCCCGCCGATGTCCACCCCCAGCGCTGCCCTTCGGTGACGCCCGCGACCAGCCCGCCGAGCCCCAGCGCCACCGCCACGGTGCCGAGCGGATCCGGCAACGCGCCGGCGGAAAGGCGGCCGTCCTGGGCCGGAATACGCGCCGCCGCCACGATGAGCAGCAGGGCCACCGGAACGTTGATGACGAAAACCGCCCGCCAGTCGAATCCTTCGACCAGCGCGCCGCCGAGCGCGGGACCGACCACCGCGGCGAACCCGCCCGCGGCCGACCAGGCCCCGATGGCCGCCCCGATCTTCTCCCGCGGCGTGGCGGCCAGCACCAGGCCGAGGGCGGAGGGCACCATCAGCGCCGCGGTGCCGCCTTGCAGCACCCGGCCCGCGATGAGCCACCCCGCGGTCGGCGCGAGAGCGCACAGCAGCGAGGTGACGGCGAAACCGGCCAGCGCGCCGAGGAACAGCCTGCGGCGGCCGAGGGCGTCGGCGAGGCGTCCGGCCGGGGTGAGCAATGCGGCGAAGGCGACTGCGTATCCGCTGACGACCCAGGTCAGCGTGGCGGTGGGCGTGCCGGGGTAGTCCCGCGCGATCGACGGGAAGGCGATATTGACGACCGAGAGGTCGAGGAAGGCGATGAAGGCCGCACCGCAGGCGATCAACAAAGTGCGAGTGGCCGCGGTCGCGGTCGGTGGGCTGGTGAGCCGCACGGACGCGTCGGTCATGGGAAATCCTTAGCGGGAGGGAAATAAAACGCACGATCGTTCGTTCACTTAAAGTACGACCATACGTTCGTATGTGCAACTGTGAAGTGGAAGAATGACCTCATGACCGAGTCCGTGATCGCGGCTGGCCGGGCGCGCGCGTCCGATCAGCGTCTGGCCAAGGGTGCTCGTGCGCGAGCGTCGATCGCGCGCCGCGCCGCCGACGTGGCTTCCGTCGAGGGCCTCAACGGCATCAGCATCGGCCGCTTGGCCGCGGATCTCGGGGTCAGCAAGAGCGGCATCGCGACCCTCTTCGGCAGCAAGGAGAGCCTGCAACTGGCGGCGGTGCAGTGCGCGCGCCAGGTCTTCATCGACGCGGTCATCACGCCGAGCCTGCGCGAGCCCGCCGGACTGCCGCGCCTGCGCGCCCTGGTCGAGCGCTGGTTCGGGCAGGTGAGCGACCCCGCGTTCCCCGGTGGGTGCTTCCGCGTCGCGACCCTCGCCGAGTTCGACAGCAGGCCGGGTCCGGTGCGCGACGCCATCGCCGAGGACCGCCGGGACTGGCTGGCGTTCCTGGTCGGGGAGATTCGCCGCGCCCAAGAGCAGGGACATTTCGACGGCAGATCCGCCGAGGCCGTCGCCTTCCAACTGGACGCGGTGATCGCCGCGGCGCACACCGCACGGCAGATGGGTGACGAGCCGGGCGTGACCACTGCCCGAGCCATCGTCGACGATCTGCTGGGCTGAGCCGGTGCGGCATTCCGTGGCCGCCACAGGGACCGGGGGCGCTGTCACCCGGCAGGCGTGGGAAGTGGTCTCGATGGGTCTCTTGTCTGGCCGCGCATTCGCTCCTGCGGCGCGGTTGCCGCCGTGGCCGGACGGATCAGTCGCCCGGCGAGCCGTGGACCAAGTAGTCCAGGTAGGAGCCGGGAATCGGGTACATTTCCACGCCTTCGGCGTCCACGATGTGTGGCCGGATGGTGCCGGTGGGGGTGATCTCGGGGCTTTCGATCAGCACCGTCGTCGCGGCGGGAAGCGCGAAGAACTGCACCGCGAAGGGCATGGCGGTGGCCAGCTCGAGCAGCGTGGTGTAGTACGACGCGCGGTGCGCGTGGTCTTCGAAGCACTCGACCGACCAGCCGGAGGACTCCGGGTCGTCGGTCGCGGTGCGGGCCAGCACGAGCACCGGTGATTCGAGCCCGCACGACGAGACGATCGCCTGCTGGTCCTCGCCGGGGAAATCCAGATGATCGGCCAAACCGACACCGGCCGCGACTTCGCGCTGGTACCACACATCGCGCAGCGTGCGGTCCACCTGCTCGGCCCAGGTCTGGGCATCGGTGCGTTCGGCGAGCCCCAGTGTGCCGTCGGCGCGGCCGCGCACCCGCACCAGATTCCAGCCGACCCGGATCGTCTCGCCGGGCTGGTAGCGCGTGCCCGCCGCGACGGTGGATTCCAGATACGACAGCAGCCAGTTCTCCATCCCTGGCAGCAGCGGCTCGGTGCAGAGGATGGTGAACTCGGGGTGCCCGTGGCTGGCGCAGGAGGTGGTGCGGAACGACTCGGCCATGCCACCGTTCCTAGCACGCGGCGGCGGCGCCGGGACGCTCGCGTCGTCGTCGCGGAAGCGCGGCGGGAACGCCCGGTCAGGCCGAGAGCGCCCGCGTATCCGCGATCGCCGCGTGATAGCGATCCAGGATGACCTCGGTGAGAGCCGGATGCGCGCCGAGCACGTCGGCGTGGACGGCCTCCGGCGCCGCCTGGACCAGGCGATCGGTCAGCAATCCCGGCGCGAGGAACCAGGGAGCGACCAGCACATGGTCGGCGCCGCGGTCGCGCAGGCGCGAAATCGCCTCCGAGACCGAAGGTTCGGTGGTCGCGAAGCAGATTTCGGTGCGCCACCCGGTGCGCGCGGCCAAGCGGGCAGCCACCTCGGCGGTCCTGGCGTTGGCCGCCGCCGACGACGATCCGACCGCCGCGACCGCGACGCCAGGACGCCGATCCGGAAGGCTGTGCGCGGCGGCGAGGACGCGGTCGCGCAGCGCGCCGACCAGTGCGGCGTCCACGCCGAGCACGTCGGCCTGGGTCAGGCGCAACCCGAGATGGCGGGCGCCTGCCGCGGCGAGCAGACCGGGCAGATCGACTCTGGCGTGGAAGGCGCTGCCGAGCAGCAGCGGCGTCACCACCGCATGCGTGTGCCCGTCGGCGGCGACGGCATCGACGACCTGTTCGACCGACGGGGCGGTGAGATCGAGGAACGCCGTCCGGACGTCGAGGTCCGGCCGAGCGGCGGCGACGGCGCCGACCACCGCCGCGACAGTGGCCGCCGATCGCGGATCGCGGCTGCCGTGGGCCACCGCGATCAGCGCGGGCGGTCGCGCCGGGCTCCCGTCGAGCGCGGACGGATGGCCGCCGCGGGAAGTCGCGCAGCCCGCACGGCCCGCCGGGGCGGTCGCGCCCGGGACCGGCGTGCCGAACAGCACTCGCGACACCGCCATGTCAGGCTCCGGTGCCGACCTCGACGGCGGTCAGCACGTCGCCGACCAGACCGGCCGCCAGCGTGTTGCCGCCCGCCGGATCGATCAGCAGGAAGCTGCCGGTGTGCCGGTTGAGCCGGTAGTCGTCGGCCGCGATCGGCTCCGCGACCCGCACCGAGATGCGCCCGATGTCGTTGAGTTCCAACGATTCCGGGTTCGGATCGGCCGCCAGGCGCTGTTCGTCGAAGCGCTCCAGCAGCGTGCCGACGATCGCCTGGGTGGTCCGGGTGCCGTGCTTGAGCAGCAGCCGTGCGCCGGGACGCAGCGGCTTGTCGCCCAGCCAGCACACGGTGGCGTCGAAGGTGTCGATCGGCTCGGGAGCGTCGGCGGCCGAGGCGATGATGTCGCCGCGGGAGATGTCGACGTCGTCGGCCAGGATCAGGGTGACGCTGCGTCCGGCCTGTGCCACCGCGAGTTCGCCGTCGGGGGTGTCGATCCGCTCCACGGTCGTGCGGATGCCCGATGGCAGCACCACGACCTCGTCGCCGGGGGCGACGGCCCCCGCCGCGATCTGTCCGGCGTAGCCGCGGTAGTCCGGGTATTCGGCGGTGCGCGGCCGGATCACGTACTGCACCGGGAACCGCAGGCCCAGGTCGTGGTCGCCGGTGGTGTCGGCGTCCACCGGCACCGCTTCCAGGTGCTCGATCAGCGACGGACCGTCGTAGTACGGGGTGTTGTCCGACCGGGTGGCGATGTTGTCGCCGTGCAGCGCCGAGACGGGGATTTCCAGCACATCCTCGCTCGACCAGCCCAGCGTGCTGGTGAGCTCGTTGAACTCCGCCGAGATGGCGGCGAACACGCCCGCGGCGTCGTCGACCAGGTCGATCTTGTTCACCGCGAGCACCAGCTTCGGCACCCCGAGCAGCGCCAGCACGGCGGCGTGCCTTCGGGTCTGCTCGATGACGCCCTTGCGCGCGTCGACGAGCAGGATCACCAGCTGCGCGGTGGACGCGCCCGACACGGTGTTGCGGGTGTACTGCACGTGCCCAGGGGTGTCCGCGAGCACGAAAGAGCGGCGCGGAGTGGCGAAGTAGCGGTAGGCGACATCGATGGTGATGCCCTGTTCGCGTTCCGCGCGCAACCCGTCCACGAGCAGCGAGAGATCCGGGGTGGCGAGACCTTTGTCCACCGACGCGCGGGTGACGGCGTCGATCTGGTCGGCCAGAACGGATTTCGTGTCGTAGAGCAGGCGTCCGACCAGAGTGGACTTGCCGTCGTCGACAGAACCGGCGGTGGCCAGCCTCAATAGGTCGGACATGTCAGAAATAACCCTCTCGCTTGCGGTCTTCCATCGCGGCTTCGGAGACGCGGTCGTCGCCGCGGGTCGCACCACGTTCGGTCAGTCGGGACGCGGCCACCTCGGCGAGGATCGCCTCGTTGTCGGCCGCGTCGGAAAGGACGGCGCCGGTGGAGGAGCCGTCGCCGACGGTGCGGTAGCGCACCGATCTGGTCTCCAGCACCTCGCCTTCGCGCGGGCCGCCCCACACGCCGGGCGTCATCCACATGCCGTCGCGCAGGAACACCGGACGCTCGTGCGCGTAGTAGATGCTCGCCAGGTCGATGTCCTCGCGGGCGATGTAGCGCCAGATGTCCAGCTCGGTCCAGTTGCTCAGCGGGAACACCCGCACGTGCTCACCCGGCGCGTGGCGGCCGTTGTACAGGTTCCACAGCTCGGGGCGCTGCCGCTTCGGGTCCCACTGGCCGAAGGCATTGCGCAGCGAGAAGATCCGCTCCTTGGCGCGCGAGCGCTCCTCGTCGCGGCGGCCGCCGCCGAACACGGCGTCGAACCGGTGCTCGCTGATCGCGTCCAGCAGCGGAACGGTCTGCAGCGGGTTGCGGATGCCGTCGGGGCGCTCGGTGAGCCTGCCGTCGGCCAGGTAGTCCTCCACCTTCGCCACATGCAGGCGCAGGCCGTAGCGCTCGACCACCTTGTCCCGGAACTCGAGCACCTCGGGCAGGTTGTGCCCGGTGTCGACGTGCAGCAGCGCGAACGGCAGCGGCGCGGGCCAGAACGCCTTGAGCGCCAGATGCAGCAGCACGGTGGAGTCCTTGCCGCCGGAGAACAGGATCACCGGCCGCTCGAACTCGCCCGCCACCTCACGGAAGATGTGGATCGCCTCGGATTCCAGCGCGGCGAGGGTGTCGAAATCGGTGATGCCGAGCGAACGTTCGCTACGAATCGTTTCGGTCATGATTGGTGCAACCCGCATTCGGTCTTGGCGAGGCCGGCCCAACGGCCGCTTCGCGGATCGGATCCCGGCTCCGGCTTCCGTGTGCACGGAGCGCAGCCGATGGACGGATACCCTTCCTCCACCAGGGGATTGACGAGGATGCCGTGCTTTTCGATGTAGTCCTGCATCTCGTCGTCGGACCACGGCGCGATCGGATTGATCTTCACCAGTCCGAATGCCTCGTCGAACGAGATCAGCGGCGCGTTCGCGCGGGTCGGCGCCTCCACCCGGCGGATGCCGGTGACCCAGGCGTTGTAGCCCGCCAGCGACTTCTTCAGCGGGACGACCTTGCGCAACCGGCAGCATTCGTTCGGCTCGCGGGCGAACAGATCCTTGCCCAGCAGCCGGTCCTGTTCGGCTACCGAGTGTTCCGGCCGGACGTTGACCACGTTCACCCCGTACACGGCCTCCACCGCGTCCCTGGTGCCGATGGTCTCGGCGAAGTGGTAGCCGGTGTCGAGGAACAGCACGTCGACGCCGGGGCGCACGCCCGCGGCGAGGTGCACCAGCACGCCGTCCTGCATGTTGGAGGCCACGATGTAGTTCCCGCCGAAGGTGTCCTCGGTCCACTGCAGGAGTTCGGTCGCCGAGGCGCCGTCGAGTTCGGCGGCGCCGCGCGCGGCGATGGCGCGGAGCTCGTCCTCGGACAGCTTTTCCGCGAGTTCGGTTGTCACAATTGATCTCCCGTCGACACTCATCTCAGGTCGGCCTCGTCGGCGCGGACCGCCCACTGGGCGAACCGTTCGCCGTCCGTACGCTGCTTGACGAAGTTGCGCACCACCCGGTCGATGTAGTCGCCGAGTTCGCCGGTGGTGACCTTGTGCTGGCGCAGCTTGCGCCCGAACGCGCTGTCGAAGCCGAGGCTGCCGCCGAGGTGAACCTGGAAGCCCTCCACTTGATTCCCGGCGCCGTCGTCGACCAGCTGGCCCTTGAACCCGATGTCGGCGATCTGCGAGCGCGCGCAGGAGTTCGGGCAGCCGTTGATGTTGATCGTGATCGGGACATCGAGCTGCGCGTTGATATCCGCCAGCCGTTCCTCCAGCTCCGGCACCAGCGCCTGGGAGCGCTTGCGCGTCTCGGCGAAGGAGAGCTTGCAGAACTCGATACCGGTGCAGGCCATCAGGTTGCGCCGCCACAGCGATGGCCGCGCTTGCAGGCCGAGCGGCTCCAGCTCGTCGATCAGCGCGTCGACCCGGTCGTCGGGCACGTCGAGCACGATCAGTTTCTGGTACGGGGTGAAGCGGATGCGATCGGAGCCGATCCGCTCGACCGCGTCGGCGACCTTGGTCAGGACGGTGCCCGACACCCGCCCCGCGATGGGGGAGAAGCCGACGGCGTTGAGTCCGTTGCGCAGCCGCTGCACGCCGACGTGGTCGATCGGCTTGGTCGGCTGCTCGGGCGCGGGACCGTCGATGAGCTTGCGCTTCAGGTACTCGTCCTCCAGCACCTGGCGGAACTTCTCGATGCCCCAGTCCTTGATCAGGAACTTCAGGCGCGCCTTGGTGCGCAGGCGGCGGTAGCCGTAGTCGCGGAAGATCGACACGACGGCTTCCCACACGTCCGGCACCTCATCCAGCGGCACCCACACGCCCACCCGCTTGGCGAGCATCGGGTTCGTGGACAGGCCGCCGCCGACCCACAGGTCGAGGCCGGGGCCGTGCTCGGGATGCACGACGCCGATGAACGCCACGTCGTTGATCTCGTGCACCACGTCCTGCTGGCCGGAGATCGCGGTCTTGAACTTGCGCGGCAGGTTGGAGTACTCCTTCTTGCCGATGTAGCGGCGCACGATCTCCTCGATCGCCGGCGTCGGGTCGATGACCTCGTTCAGCGACTCGCCCGCCAGCGGCGAGCCGAGCACCACGCGCGGGCAGTCGCCGCACGCCTCGGTGGTCTTCAGGCCGACCGCCTCGATCCGCTTCCAGATCTCGGGGACGTTCTCCACCTCGATCCAGTGGTACTGCACGTTCTCCCGGTCGGACAGGTCCGCGGTGTCCCTGGCGAACTCGGTGGAGATCTGGCCGAGCGTGCGCAGCTGCGCGAGGTTCAGCGCGCCGCCGTCGCAGCGGACGCGCATCATGAAGTACTTGGCCTCGAGCAGGTCGATGTTCTCGTCACCGGTCCAGCTGCCGTCGTAGCCCTGCTCGCGCTGGGTGTACAGGCCCCACCAGCGGAACCGGCCGCGCAGGTCGCCCTTGTCGATGCCGTCGAAGCCGGTCTTGGCGTAGATGTTCTCGATCCTGGCCCGGACGTTGAGCGGGTTGTCGTCCTTCTTGGACTGCTCGTTCGGGTTCAGCGGCTCGCGGTAACCCAGCGCCCACTGACCCTCGGCCTTGCGGCGCACGGGCTTGCCGGTGCGCGCGCGGGGTCCGGTGGTGGTCGCCTCCGGACGCGGCCGATCCGGGCGCACCCGGCGTTCGGAGGCCGGGCGCTCGGGGCGCACGCGGCGCTCCGGCTGGGATTCGGGCGTGGGCTGATCGGTCGGACCGGCGTCGGCGCTCGACGTCATGGGGTCGCTCCTGCGGGGTGGGTGGTACATCCTGCTGAGGGGCGCGAGGGGCTGACTCACGCCTGCGGTGTCAGCGGGCCGATGAAGTCGGGATCGCCGGGGACCCGGGGATCTGGCGCGCTGAGCTACCGGGGGGAACCGGGCAGACAGCAGGCGCTACAGACGCGCTTGTAATCGACGTGGCGACGGGCCACCAGTCGAATCTCCAAAGCGCGCATGCGGCCTATTGTGCCACGTCAGCGATGGCCTTCCGACCCCATGTCCAGTATTTCCCGCGATTCAGCGGGAAATCCCCTGGACGCTCGACCCGGTTTGTGACGGCAGTCATAGTTCACGGCCCCGATCGGGCGCGTGATAAGGCCACCGCCCCATCTGTGATGTCGCGCACCTCGCTTGACCTCGAGTGGAGTGGAGGTTGGACGCTCGACGCCATGAGTACCGCAGCTGTCGACACCACCGCCGAACTCGAAGCCATCCGCGCGGTGGTCGCGAGCGTCGAGCACGCCCAGCGCAACGAGCTGGTCGACGAATTCATCGCGCTGTTCCGCGCGGACGCGATCTGGACCACCGGGCACGGCAAACGGCTCTATGGGCGGGCGGCGATCGCCGAGTTCACCGACCGGGTGCTGCCGGGAGCCACCGCGCACGGCACGGCGACCTACGAAGTGGAGCACGTGCTGTTCATCCGCCCGGACGTGGCGGCGGTGAAGGTGCGCCAGCGCTATTTCACCGCCGACGGCGTGCTGGACAGCGAAGGCAGCCCGATGTACGTCATGTGCAAGGAGGACGGCCGGTGGTTGCTCACCGCGAACCAGAACACCCCGGTCGTGGCCGACTGAACCGGGCTTCGAATGGTGGTCGCCTCCGGGTGAGCCGGGGTGTCCGGTGAGTACCGGAGTCCCGGCCGCCGGCGCGGTCGCGGCGACGTTCACACTGGACAGGTGAGTTCTTCCGCCGCCACCGCGAGCACCGACACCTCCGCTCCGGTGCTACGCGACTTCGGCGCCGGGCCGTTCGGGATCTATGTGCACGTGCCGTTCTGCGCCACGCGGTGCGGTTACTGCGATTTCAACACCTACACCGCGGGCGAACTCGGCACCTCGGCCTCGCCGCAGTCGTGGCTGACGGCGTTGCGGGGCGAGCTGGCGACCGCGGCCACGGAGTTCGCGGCGCTGCCCACCGCGACGCCGGAAGTGTCCACCGTCTTCGTCGGCGGTGGGACGCCCTCGCTGCTGGGCGGCGACGGGCTCGCCGCGGTGCTGGACGCCGTGCGCGCCGAGTTCACCCTCGCCGCCGGGGCGGAGGTCACCACGGAGTCCAATCCCGAATCGACCTCGCCGGAATTCTTCGAGCGCATCCGCGCCGCCGGGTTCACCAGGGTGTCGCTCGGCATGCAGTCCGCCGCGGCCCACGTGCTCAAGGTGCTCGACCGCACGCACACCCCCGGCCGTGCGGTCGCCGCAGCGCTGGAGGCGCGGGCCGCGGGATTCGAGCACGTCAACCTCGATCTGATCTACGGGACGCCGGGTGAGCGCGACGCCGATCTGGACGCCAGCCTGGACGCGGTGCTCGGCGCGGGCGTCGATCACGTCTCGGCCTACTCGCTGATCGTGGAGGACGGCACCGCGCTGGCCCGGCGGGTGCGCCGTGGCGAGTTGCCCGCGCCCGACGAGGACGTGCTCGCCGCCCGCTACGAGCGCATCGACGCGCGACTGCGCTCGGCGGGATTCGGCTGGTACGAGGTGTCCAACTGGGCCGTCGACGACGCGGCGGTCTGTAGGCACAACCTCGGCTACTGGGACGGCGGAGACTGGCTCGGCGCCGGGCCCGGCGCGCACAGTCACGTCGGCGGGGTGCGGTGGTGGAACGTGAAACACCCCGCTCGGTACGCCGATCGCGTCGGCGGGGGCGGGCTGCCCGCCGCGGGCTGGGAGGCGCTGAGCGCGGACGAGCGCTACACCGAGCGGGTCATGCTGGCCGTCCGGCTGCGCACCGGCCTGCCCATGGCCGAGCTGGCTGCCTCCGCGCTCGCCGCCGTCGACCGCGTGGTCGCCGACGGCCTCGCCCTTCGCACCCCGGACGACCGGCTCGTGCTCACCGACCGCGGCCGTCTGCTCGCCGACGGCGTCGTCCGCGACCTGCTCGGCTGATCCGCGACTCGCGCGTGGCACAGGACGGAGGCCGATCGCGCGTGACCTCTCCGCCATGTGCCATTCATGCACCGGATCACGGTCCGGGCAAGGCGGTGCACTTTATGTCTCGTTCGGGTAACACGGCGAGCACCGGCCGCGTAGTCTGCGACCAACCCCCAAGGAGACTCATGGCCTCGGCACCACACTTCACCCTCATCCATGAACCGGGCGAGTTCGCGGAGGCGCGAGCAGCGGAGAAAGCGGAGAACGCGCGCCAGTGCGCCGTCGCCGCCCGCACCGTCGCCAGCTACGCGGAGAACGCCGCCGACTGCGAATCACTGCTGGCGATGCTCGGTCTGGACGCTCTCGCGGGCAAGCAGGCGAAACCCTCCGACTGACCGTTACGGCTCGTCCCGGCCCGAGGCAGTCCTGCGCCATTCCCGGGGTGAGAGCCCATAGGCGGCGCGAAAGCGCCGGGCGAAATGCGACGGATCGCGGAAGCCCCAACGGCGCGCGATCATCGCGATCGTCCGGTGCTTCTGGTCCGGCCGGGCCAGTTCCCCACGTACCTGCTCCAGCCGCTGCCCGATGATCCACTGTTCTAGGCGGTACTCGGTGTTCGCGCAGATCTTGTAGAGCTGCCGGACCGACATGTTGTGCGCCTTGGCGATCTGCTCCGCCCCGAGTTCGGGATCGGCCAGGTTGCGCCGGACGTAGGCGCGGATCCGGGACAGCAGGACGTCGGACGGCACGACGGATCCGTTGCCGTCGTCCGCGCCCGCCGACAACAGCAGTCCCCGGATCAGCTCGATGCTGGCGCAGCCCGACAGCGCCGCGGCCGGGTCGGCGCTGAGCGCGTCGGCGTCGGCGGTCAGCTGGGCGATGTGGCCGGCCACCAGCCGGTAGTGCGGGCTGTCCCGCACCCTGGCCGCGGCCTGACCGATCAGATCGGCGGGCAGGCCGAGCTGATCGAGCGGCACCTGGAGGCAGGTCGACGCGCCGTCGCCGCGCCAACCGAAGTCGTAGGGCGCGTTCAGGTCCATGACGTGCAGGTCACCGGGTCGCAG
The DNA here is from genome assembly GCF_001612785.1 of Nocardia beijingensis NBRC 16342. Taxonomy (GTDB): domain Bacteria; phylum Actinomycetota; class Actinomycetes; order Mycobacteriales; family Mycobacteriaceae; genus Nocardia; species Nocardia beijingensis. The sequence goes on along the minus strand of NZ_BDBC01000017.1, from coordinate 275,894 downwards.
GACGCGCTGGACGCCGCCCTGCTCGTACCGTCCGTCGCCCGCCTGCTGCACCGCGACCGCCAGCACGGGCGCGGGGGAGGCCCGCACCTGCTTCGGCGTCCGGATCAGCTGGATGCCCGAGGTGCTGGCGCGCACGACGCTGGCCTCGCCGAACCGCCACACGTCGAACGTGGCGTGCACACGCTCGTCCGGCCCGTCCAGGACGACATGGGACGGGACCGACGTCTCCTGTACCGCCGCGGCCACCGCGGCCGCCCGCTCGTGCGGCGCGACGGTGTCCGAATCGAACACGACCGTCATCACAGCCTCCGTCGCAAATGAGACAGATTCGGCAATCCTCGCACGGCAGCGGCCGGCCGGGCCGTGCATTCAGAGCCGAAGTTCGTGCACGCACAGCCGTTTTTCCGGCGGCCGCCCGGCATACGCTGTCGAACGGCGCTCGTTCGATCGATTCCCGGTTCGGCCGATCATCCGTCCAGATCGAAGGGAACTGTCATGCCGACGATCACCACCACCGATGGCGTCGAGATCTACTACAAGGACTGGGGCGCCGGGCGTCCGGTGGTGTTCAGCCACGGCTGGCCGCTCAACGGCGACGCATGGGACAACCAGATGAAGCTGGTGGCAGGCAACGGCTATCGCGCCATCGCCCACGATCGGCGCGCGCACGGCCGCTCCAGCGACGTGTGGGACGGGCACGACATGGACCACTACGCCGACGACCTAGCCGCGGTGCTCAACGAGCTGGACATCAAGGACGCCACGCTGGTCGGGCATTCGACCGGCGGCGGCGAGGTGACCAGGTACCTGTCCCGGCACGGCACGTCGCGGGTCGCCAAGGCGGTGCTGCTCGGCGCGGTCCCACCGGTGATGCTGAAGACCGGGAGCAACCCGGAAGGGACGCCCATCGAGGCGTTCGACGACATCCGCGCGGGCGTGGCCGCCGATCGTTCGCAGTTCTGGAAGGACCTGTCGATCCCGTTCTACGGCGCCAACCGCGCGGGCGCGACGGTATCGCAAGGGCTGCGCGACCACTTCTGGCTGATGGGCATGCAGGTGGGGCTCGCGGGCGCGTTCGACTGCGTCAAGGCGTTCTCCGAAACGGATTTCACCGCCGAGCTGCCGAGCATCGAGATCCCGGTGCTGGTAGCGCATGGCGACGACGACCAGATCGTGCCGTTCGCCGCCGCGGGCGCCAAGACCGCGAAGCTGCTGCCGCGGGCCCGGTTGAAGGTGTACCCAGGGGCCCCGCACGGCTTGTGCGGCGACTACGAGAAGGCGTTCAACACAGATCTGCTCGACTTCCTGAACAACTGAGGAGCGCAGACCCGATGACGAACACTCGCCGCGTGCGCCGCGCAGTGGCCGCGCTCGCCCTCGCACTCGCCGCCACCGTGTCGGACGGACCCGCGCAGGCGCAAACGCTGCCCACCGTCGTGCTCGTGCACGGCGCCTTCGCCGACACCACCAGCTGGGACGGCGTCGCCACCGTGCTGCGCGAGCGCGGCTACCGCGTGCTGACGCCGGAGAACCCCCTGCGCGGGCCCGCCTACGACGCGGCCGCCGTGCAGCGCACGCTGGACACGATCAGCGGTCCCGTCGTGCTGGCCGGGCACTCCTACGGCGGCTTCGTGATCAGCAACATCCACGATCCGAAGGTCGAATCGCTGGTGTACATCGCGGCGTTCGCGCCGGTGGAAGGCGAGGTGGCGCAGGCAGCCCTCGATCCGATCCGGTTCCCCGGCAGCCAGTTGCTGCCGCCCGCGCTGCAGGTGAAAGTCGTCGACGACGCGACGGGTGTCGCCGGGAAGAACCTGGACGGCTATGTCGCGCCCGACAGCTTCAACGCCGTCTTCGCCCAGGATGTGGACCCGGCGACCGCGGCGGACATGATCGCCCACCAGCACTCCATCGCCCTGAAGGCCAACCTCGAACCCTCCGGCTCGCCGTCCTGGCCGGGCACGCCGAGCTGGTATCTGATATCGGGGGCCGACCGGGTCATCCCGCCGTCCTCCCAGCGCTTCATGGCTCAGCGGATGGCGGCTCGCACCAGCGAGATCGACGCCTCGCACGCCTCGCTGGTCTCCCGGCCCGACGCCGTGGCCGCGGTGATCGACGCCGCAGTACCTCGCTGATCGCGTTTCGCCCCGCCCTCCCGCGGTTACATTGCAGGCGAGCGATCCGGTTGCCGACAATTAGACTGGATCAACGGACGAACCGCGTTTCGCCTGCGATGCGTCGCGGCCGCGGGACGTCGGCGCCGGATACGGCGGGACGGGAACGAAAGCGAGGAGGTGGCGGCCGATGTCGAGCACCGAGGATCGGCGCTTCGAGGTCCTGCGCGCCATCGTCGCGGACTATGTCGCGACCAAGGAGCCGATCGGGTCGAAGACGCTGGTCGAGCGGCACAACCTGGGGGTTTCCAGCGCGACGGTGCGCAACGACATGGCGGTGCTCGAGGCGGAGGGTTACATCACCCAGCCGCACACGAGTTCCGGCCGCATTCCCACCGACAAGGGCTACCGGCAATTCGTGGACCGGATCTCCGAGGTGAAGCCGCTGTCGTCGGCGGAGCGCAGGGCGATCCTCGAGTTCCTGGAGTCCGGCGTCGACCTCGACGACGTGCTGCGCCGCGGCGTCCGCTTGCTGGCCCAGCTGACCAGGCAGGTCGCCGTCGTGCAGTACCCGACGGTGTCGGCCTCGACGGTGCGGCACATCGAGGTGGTCGCGCTCAACCCGGCGCGCCTGCTGCTGGTGGTGATCACCGACACCGGCCGGGTCGATCAGCGCTTGGTCGAGCTCGGCGCGGTGATCGACGACGAGGATCTGGCCGCGCTGCGCGGCATGCTCGGCGGCGCGATGGACGGCAAACGCCTGGCCGCGGCCTCCGCCGCGGTCGCCGAGCTGCCCGAGCACGCTCCGTTGCGGCTGCGCGACGTGCTGGTGCGGGTGTCGACGGTGCTGGTGGAGACCTTGGTGGAGCACCCGGAGGAGCGATTGGTGCTCGGCGGAACCGCCAACCTCACCCGCAACGCCGCCGACTTCGGTTTCCCCGGCTCGCTACGCGCGGTGCTGGAGGCGCTCGAGGAGCAGGTGATCGTGCTCAAACTGCTCGCCGCGGCCCAGCAACCGGGGACGGTCACGGTGCGGATCGGCGAGGAGACGCAGGTCGAGCAGATGCGCGGTACCTCGGTGGTGTCGACCGGCTACGGCTCGGCGGGCGCGGTACTCGGCGGTATGGGTGTGCTCGGACCCACCCGGATGGACTACCCGGGCACGATCGCGTCGGTGGCGGCGGTCGCCCGATACATCGGCGAGGTGCTCGCCGAGCGCTGACCCGCCGACGCCACTGCTACGCTCGATCCTTCGGCCGGATAAAGTTGAGTGCACAAGACTAATGCTGTTGTCGGCGCGCTTCGCACGCGGCGCGGGCACCGGCGGCACTGTCGAGAACGACCAAGGACTAGAGACTCAAGTGGCACGGGACTACTACGGACTGCTCGGCGTCGCGAAGAACGCGACCGACCAGGAGATCAAGCGGGCATACCGCAAGCTGGCGCGTGAGCTCCACCCCGACGTGAACCCCGACGAGGCGGCGCAGGCCAAGTTCAAGGAAGTGTCGACCGCCTACGAGGTGCTGTCGGACCCGGAGAAGCGGCGCATCGTCGACATGGGCGGCGACCCGCTGGAATCCGGTGGTGGCGGCGCCGGATTCAACGGCGCTGGCTTCGGCGGGCTCGGCGACGTGTTCGAGGCGTTCTTCGGCGGCATGAGCGGATCGGCGGGCGCGCGCAAGCCGCGCGGTCGCGTCCAGCCCGGCGCCGACTCGCTGATCCGCACCCGGCTCAGCCTCGCCGAATGCGCGGTGGGCGTGACCAAGCACCTGACCGTGGACACCGCGATCCTGTGCGACATCTGCCAGGGTTCCGGCACCAACGGCAAGTCCAAGCCGGTGCGCTGCGAAACCTGTGGCGGCGCGGGCGAGGTCCAGTCGGTGCAGCGGTCGTTCCTCGGCCAGGTGCTGACCTCGCGTCCGTGCCCCACCTGCCGTGGCGCGGGCGAGACCATCCCGGACCCGTGCCACAAGTGCGGCGGCGACGGCCGGGTGCGGGCGCGCCGCGAGATCGCGGCCCCGATTCCGGCCGGTGTCGCGAACGGCATGCGCGTGCGGCTGGCCGCGCAGGGCGAGGTCGGTCCCGGCGGCGGTCACGCGGGCGATCTGTACGTCGAGATCGTGGAGCAGCCGCACGACGTGTTCGTGCGGGACGGCGACGATCTGCACTGCACCATTCGCGTGCCGATGGTCGACGCCGCGCTCGGCACCACCGTCGTGATCGACACCATTCTGGACGGCCCCACCGAACTGACCATTCCGGCGGGCACCCAGCCCGGCGAGATCTCGGTGCTGCGCGGCCACGGCATGCCGCGACTGCGCTCCAGCGCGCGCGGCGACCTGCTGGCGCATCTGGACATCGTGATCCCGTCCAAGCTGGACAGCAAGCAGACCGAACTGTTGCGCAAGTACAAGGGATTGCGCGAGCGCGAGCGCGCCGAGGTGATGTCGGCGCAGTCCGAACACAACAGCGGTCTGTTCGCGCGGCTGCGCGCGTCCTTCAGCGGGCGCTAGGTGGCGGCGACGGTCTTCTACCTCGACGAGGTGCCCGAGCCGGGCGCGGTCGCGGTGCTCGACGGACCCGAGGGCAGGCACGCCGCCACGGTGCGCCGCATCCGGGTCGGCGAGCCGATCACCCTCTCCGACGGGCGGGGGGTGCTCGCCGCCTCGGAAGTCGTTGCGGCGCAACGAGACCGGCTCGAGCTCGCGGTGCGCGATCGGGTGCTCGCGCCCCCGCAGGCGCCGCCGGTGACCGTGGTGCAGGCGCTGCCGAAGTCCGATCGGTCGGAACTGGCGGTCGAGCTGATGACCGAGGCGGGCGCGGACGTGGTCGTTCCCTGGCAGGCCGCGCGCTGCGTCGCGAATTGGGAGGGGAAGGCGGCGAAGGGGGTCGAGAAGTGGCGGTCCGCCGCGCGCTCGGCCGCCCGTCAGTCCCGCCGTGCCTACATTCCGGAAGTCGCCGACCTGCACCGGACGGCGGATGTGCTGGAGCTGGTCCGCGCGGCCAAGCGCCGCGGCGCGATCGTCGCGGCGCTGCACGAATCCGGCACGGCGCGCTTCACCGCATTGCCGTTCGCCGACGCCACCGAGATCGTCCTCGTGGTGGGTCCGGAAGGCGGGCTGGACGACGCGGAACTCACAGCCTTCGCCGAGGCGGGCGCGGACATCACCTTGCTCGGCCCGACCGTGCTGCGTACCTCCACGGCGGCAGCGGTCGCGCTCGGCGCGCTCGGTGCGTTGACGCCGCGCTGGTGAGGGCCTCGCGTCGACCACGGTATAGCGCGATCGGGTGCCTAGCGCCTTCCGCCGCTCGAGGGAACCCGCCGCCGACTGCCGATGCGATGGGCGACGCCCTCGCCCCCGCCGCCCGCGCCGAGCACTGCGTCCCGAATCGGCGTCGCGCTCGCGAGGTCGACGTGCTCTGATCTGGCGGCGCTCGCCTCCAGCGCGGCGGCCACGGCGCGGGGGGAGTGTGCGTCCGATCGAGGGGCGGATCAGACCTCGACAGGCGCCGCTTCCCGGGAGTCATCGGCGGCGGTGCGCGCCGACATCGCACCGCGATGCGCCCGGTGCGATACCGCCAGCAGTAGTGCCGCGATGACTATCAACAGCCCGATGCCGCCGACCAATCCGAGCCACCCGGAGGAGGCGTAGACGATGCCCGCCGTCCCGCCGACGAGCGCGCTGCCGAGGTAGTAGGCGAACAGATACAGCGACGACGCCGCGCCCCGATTGCCTTCGGCCATCGCCCCCACCCACGCGCTGGCGGCGGTGTGCGCACCGAAGAAACCCGCGGTGAAGAGCAATACCCCGAGGATCACGGTGCCGAGGTGGTCGGGAATCGTCACCACGAGCCCGACCGCCATGACGGCCAGCGAGATCCCGAGCACCCACGAACGGCCGATCCGATCGGTCAGCCGTCCTGACGCCGCCGAGGCCGCCGTTCCGGCCAGATAGAGCACGAACACCAGCCCCGCCAGTGCTTCGGGCAGCCGGAACGGCGCGCTGGTCAGCCGGTAGCCGAGATAGTTGTACATCGAGACGAACCCGCCCATCAGCACGAACGCCAGCCCGAACAGCGCGAGCAGACCGCGGTGGCGCAACTGGCTGCCCAGGTCGGCGATCACCGTCCGCATTCCGGCGGGACGCGCGACGAAGCCCCGCGATGGCGGCAGCCACCGGACGAACCACACGGTGCACGCCGCGGCGGCGAGCGAGGCCACCGCCTGCGCCCATCGCCAGGACGCCAGATCCAGCGTGAACGCCGGGATCAACCGCCCGGCCAGCCCGCCGATGGTGGTGCCTGCCACGTAGATGCCCATCGCGGCGCCCAGCCCTTCCCCGCCGATCTCCTCCGCCAGATAGGCCATCGCCACCGCGGGCACACCGGCCAGCGCGATGCCTTGCAGGGCGCGCCCGGCCAGCAGCACCTCGAGCGAGGGGCTCAGCGGCAGCAGCAGTCCGATCACCGCCGCCGTGACGGCGGAGCCGACCATCACCCTGGTCCGGCCGATCCGCGACGACAGCGCGCTCACCGGAATGATCGCCAGCGCGAGGAACCCGGTCGTGAGCGACACCGCGAGCGCCGCGCGTGCGGGCGTCGCGCCGAACGCGGCCGACAGGCTCGGCAATAGCGCCTGGGCGCTGTACATGGAGGCGAAGGTGGTCAGCCCGGCCGCGAACAGCGCGATCGTGATCCTGCGTTCGTGGGCGATGTCGATCCGTGTGGTGGTCATGGCTCCTCCTTTCGTCCAGCATCACCAGCCCGTTTTCCAGAAGTAAATGAATAATGAAGAGGAAGTTCATTCCTTGAGTGCATAAAGTGAGGTCGGGCGGTGCTGGGTGAGGATCTGGAGTGGTTCACGACACTCGCCGAACTCGAGCGGGTCGGCGCCGCCGCGGAGCGATTGCACCTGGCGCAGCCGACGCTGTCGCGCATGCTGGCCCGTTTGGAGCGCAGGGTGGGCGCCGAACTGTTCGACCGGCACGGAAAGCGGATCGTCCTCAACGAGTACGGCCGCATCTACTACGAGCACGCCCGCCGCGCGCAATCGGAACTGGACGCGGCGAAACAGGCCCTCGCCGATCGGGTCAACCCGGCCGGTGGCGTCGTGCGGCTGGCGTTCCAGCATTCGTTCGGCGGCTCGCTGGTGCCGCAGCTGATCAGCGGCTTCCGGCGCGTCTCGGGCCGGATCACGATCACGCTGTGGCAGGGAGCGGCCGAGGCGGTGACCGAGCGGGTGCTCGCCGGTGACGCCGATCTGGGCATCGTCTCGCCACGCCCCGCCGTCGCGGGCGTCGGCTGGCGCGCCGTGCTGCGTCAGCCGCTGGTCCTAGCGGTCCCGCAGGAACACCGATTGGCCGGACGACGGCAGGTCCGCCTCGCCGAGGCGGCCGACGCGGAGTTCGTCACCATGCACCACGGCTTCGGGATGCGGCGCATCTTCGACGAACTGTGCGCCGCCGCGGACATCCGGCCCAGGATCGCGTTCGAATCCAGCGATCTGGTCACGGTGGCGGGACTGGTGTCGGCGGGGCTGGGGCTGGCGATCCTGCCACGCGAGGACCCGCTGTCGGCCGGGCCGCTGTCGGGTCCGGTGACGGTGCCGCTGGCGGACGCGGGCGCCGCTCGGGCGGTCGGGCTGATCTGGCCCGCGGCGACCGCGCCACCGGACGCGGTGCGACGCTTTCGTGATTTCACCGAGGATTGGGCGCGCCGACGTGGGGGAATCCCGTGAGGGGCCGATTCCGCTCGCGGCTTATTCACTGGGCGGTGTCGGTGGGGCGGGTTAAACTTGCTCCATACCGCAGTCGAGACCGGAAAGCAGGCTATAGCCACTTTTGAGAACACAAGGCGAGATCGGCGACCCCACCCCAGCGGCAGGCATCGGCGCCGGCGACAACGGTTCGGGTCCCGCAGCGCGCACCGTGCGCTCGAGTATCGAACTCGCTCCTGAATCCGTGTTCCCCTTCCTCGGTTCGGCCGACCAGAACCTTCGTGAACTGGAAACGCTGCTCGACGCGGACATCCACGTCCGCGGAAACTCCGTCACCCTCACCGGCAAGGCGGCCGACGTCGCGCTCGCCGAGCGGGTGATCGAACAGTTGGTCGCGCTCACCGGCCGCAACCGCGTGGTGACGCCCGAGGCGGTGCGGCACACCGTGTCGATGCTCACCGAGGGTTCCAGCGAGTCCCCCGCGGAGGTGCTCAGCCTGGACATCCTGTCCCGGCGCGGCAAGACCATCCGGCCCAAGACGCTGAACCAGAAGCGCTACGTCGACGCGATCGACGCCAACACCATCGTGTTCGGCATCGGCCCCGCCGGTACCGGCAAGACCTATCTGGCGATGGCCAAGGCGGTCCAGGCGCTGCAGACCAAGCAGGTCAACCGGATCATCCTCACCCGGCCCGCGGTCGAGGCCGGCGAGCGGCTCGGCTTCCTGCCCGGCACGCTGAACGAGAAGATCGATCCGTACCTGCGCCCGCTCTACGACGCCCTGCACGACATGATGGACCCCGAGGCCATTCCCAAGCTGATGGCGGCCGGTGTCATCGAGGTCGCGCCGCTGGCCTACATGCGCGGACGCACTCTGAACGACTCGTTCATCATCCTCGACGAGGCGCAGAACACCACGGCCGAGCAGATGAAGATGTTCCTCACCCGTCTCGGGTTCGGCTCGAAGATCGTGGTGACCGGCGACGTGACCCAGGTCGATCTGCCGAACGGCGCCCGGTCCGGTCTGCGGGCCGCCAGCGAGATCCTCACCGAGATCGACGACATCCACTTCGCGGAGCTGACCAGCAGCGACGTGGTCCGCCACCGGCTGGTCTCCGACATCGTCGACGCCTACGACCGCTTCGAGGCCCAGTCGCGCCCGCAGGTCGCCCCGCATTACGGCGGCAACCGCGCGCAGCGGCGCGCGGCGAGCCGGTCCGACCGGCGCTGACTCGTCCCGCCGGGCGGGGCTCCGCTCCGCCGACGCGATCGACGGGACCGTAGGCTGTTCGGGTGAGCATCGAGATCGCCAACGAATCGGGTATCGACGTACCCGAAGAAGAGCTGGTCAGCGTCGCACGGTTCGTGATCGCCCGGATGGACGTGCACCCGGCCGCGGAGCTGTCGATGGTGCTCGTCGATCTCGACACCATGGCCGACTTGCACATGCGCTGGATGGACCTGCCCGGCCCGACCGACGTCATGTCCTTCCCGATGGACGAACTCGAGCCGGGCGGGCGGCCCGACAGCCCCGAACCCGGCCCGTCCATGCTCGGCGACATCGTGCTGTGCCCGGAGTTCGCCGCCGGACAGGCGCGCAAGGCGGGGCACTCCCTCGATCACGAACTCGCCTTGCTCACCGTGCACGGCGTCCTGCACCTGCTCGGCTACGACCACGCCGAGCCGGAGGAGGAGAAGGAGATGTTCGCGCTGCAAGCGCGGCTGCTCGAGGAGTGGTACGAGAGCCTGCGGGAGGCTCAGCGGCGCGCCGAACTGGCCGAACGCGACGCGCGGTTGCTGGGCAAGGCGGGCTTCACCACACCGGGTGAGTCGCTGGGTCCCGCGTGAATGCCCTGACCCTCGTTCTGTTCGCGGTCCTGCTCATCTTCGTGGGTGGGGTCTTCGCCGGGGTCGATTCCGCCCTGAACACGATCTCGCCGGCCCGGGTCGAGGACCTGGTGCGCGCCGACCGGCCGGGTGCGGTGCGGCTGGGCCGCGTCGTCGACGACCGGGCCCGTTACGTGAATCTCATGGTGCTGCTGCGCATCCTGTGCGAGATCGGCGCGACGGTGCTACTGGCGGCGGGCCTGATGACGCTCTGGGGCGAGAATTGGGCGCTGCTGATCACCGCGCTGGTGATGGTGCTGGTGTCGTACGTGGTGATCGGTGTCGGCCCGCGCACGCTGGGCAGGCAGCACGCCTACTCCATCGCGCTGGGCGCGGCCTTGCCCTTGCAGTTCATCGGCGCGCTGCTCGGGCCGGTCAGCCGACTGCTGATCCTGATCGGTAACGCGATCACCCCCGGTAAGGGCTTTCGCAACGGGCCTTTCGCTTCCGAGATCGAGCTGCGCGAGGTGGTCGAGATGGCCGGTGAGCGCGGGGTGGTGGCCGACGACGAACGACGAATGATCCAGTCCGTCTTCGAACTCGGCGACACGGCGGCGCGCGCGGTGATGGTGCCGCGCACGGAGATGGTCTGGATCGAAGCGGACAAGACCGCCGCGCAGGCGATGTCGCTGGCGGTGCGTTCCGGGCATTCGCGGATTCCGGTGATCGGCGAGAACGTCGACGACATCCGCGGCGTGGTGTATCTGAAAGACCTCGTGCCGTTTGCCGAGCGCAGCCGTAAGGTGCGGGTACGCGAGGTGATGCGTCCCGCGGTGTTCATGCCCGACTCCAAGCCGCTCGACAGCTTGCTCGACGAGATGCAGCGCAGGCGCAACCATATGGCGTTGCTGGTGGACGAGTACGGCGGCATCGCGGGTCTGGTGACCATCGAGGATGTGCTGGAGGAGATCGTCGGGGAGATCGCCGACGAGTACGACGTCGACGAGACCCCGCCCGTCGAAGATCTCGGGGACGGCCGCTACCGCGTGTCGACCCGGCTGCCGGTGGAGGATCTCGGCGAGCTGTTCGGGTTGGAGATCGAGGAGGAGGACGTCGACACCGTCGGCGGCCTGCTGGCGCACGAACTGGGCCGGGTGCCGCTGCCCGGTTCGAAGATCGAGGTGCACGGGTTGGTGCTGCGCGGCGAAGGTGGCCCGGACGCGCGGGGCCGGATGCGGGTGAACACCGTGGTGGTGCGCAAAGCGCGCGAGAAGGTCCCCGCGGCGAAAGCCAACGGGGACAATCCCAATGGCAAGCGCAAGGCGAACGGATCGGAGCGGGAGACCGCGGCCGATCGCGACGAGGACGGAGACACCGAATGACCGAATTGGACGCCGAGGACACCAAGCTGGTCGTCCTGGCCCGTGGCGCGCTCGGCCGCACCGGCGGGGCGAGCGGAGCCGCGATCCGCGACACCGACGGCCGCACCTACGCCGCGGGCGAGGTCAGCTTGAGCGCGCTGCGGTTGACGGCGCTGCAAGCCGCCGTGGCCGCGGCGTTGTCCAGCGGCGCCGAGGGATTCGAGGCGGCCGTCGTGGTCGGCGGGCGGTTGTCCGACTTCGGTGTGACCGCGGTGCGTGAGGTTTCGGCGGAGGCGCGGATCATCTTCACCGATCGCGACGGCGCGGTGTTCGAGATCGTCGACGACTCCGCCGACGCGGCCGACGCGGTGAGCGCCGACTCCGGTGAGGTCCGCGGTGGCTGACGCGTGGGAGAAGAGCGAATTCCGTTCCGGTTTCGTCTGTTTCGTCGGTCGTCCGAACACCGGCAAGTCGACGTTGACCAACGCGCTGGTGGGCGCGAAGATCGCGATCACCTCCTCGCGCCCGCAGACCACCAGGCACACGATTCGCGGCATCGTGCATCGCGAGCACGCCCAGTTGATCCTCGTCGACACCCCCGGCTTGCACCGCCCACGCACCTTGCTCGGCCAGCGCCTCAACGACCTTGTGCGCGATACGTATTCGGAAGTCGACGTGATCGCGCTGTGCATCCCGGCCGACGAGAAGATCGGCCCCGGTGACCGCTGGATCGTGCAGCAGGTCAAGCAGATGGCGCCGAAGACGACGCTGCTCGGCGTGGTCACCAAGATCGACAAGGTGAGCCGGGAACAGGTCGCCGAGCAACTGCTCGCCGTCTCCCAGTTGCTCGGCCCGGAGGCCGATGTGGTGCCGGTGTCGGCGGTGCGGGGCGAGCAGGTCGAGGTGCTAGTCGATGTCATCGCGTCGAAAATGCCGGAGGGCCCGGCGTTCTACCCCGACGGCGAGCTCACCGACGAGCCAGAGGAAACGCTGATGGCCGAGCTCATCCGCGAGGCCGCGCTCGAGGGCGTGCGCGACGAGCTGCCCCACTCGCTGGCCGTCGTCATCGAGGAGATCCTGCCCTACGAGGATCGCGAGGACATGCTCGACGTCCACGCCTTGCTCTATGTCGAGCGGCCGAGCCAGAAAGCCATCGTCATCGGCAAGGGCGGCTCCCGGCTGAAAGAGGTCGGCACCAACGCCCGCAAGCAGATCGAACACATTCTCGGCACCCGCATCTACCTGAATCTGCACGTGAAGGTGGCGAAGGACTGGCAGCGGGATCCGAAACAGTTGGGCAAACTCGGTTTCTGACCGGTCTCGTCGGGGTTCGCTGTGATCGGGGCGCATACCCCGTGTCAGCGGTCGTGTCAGGTTGGCGTCAGGTCGGTGTCAGCCGAGGTGGCGACAGTAGTCATGTGAACAGCACAGCAATCTCGACTTCCACCACCGTCACCCTTTCCGACCAGGACAAGAGCACACTGCGGACCGCCGCGTACGGCGCTCTCGCGCTGCTGGCCGCAACCGGCACGCCGCACGCGGCCGCCACGAACGGCTCCGTCGCCTTGACGTCGGCGACCGGCCTGGTCGGGCACGTGCTCGCCGCGAGGTCCAAGGACATCGAACTGAAGGGCAGGACCGTCGCCGAACTCGCCGACCGAGTGCTGCCCGCCCTCACCGCGGCCATGAACCTGCTCGGAAAGCACGATCCGGCCGAGGCCGACAACTTGCGCGGCACCGTCCTCGTCGCCGTCGACGCAGCCGCCAGGCCACGCGGCGGCGAGCCCGGCCCCGCCACGGCCGAGATGGCCCGCAAGATCACCGCGGCGCTCGACGCCGCCACGGCGCCGACGGCTGCTGCCGGGCCGGATCGGCCGGAACTGCGGAAGGCCCTTGAAGCGATCGTCGCGTCCGGGATCGCCGGAATCACGCTGCGTGTGCACGATGAGCGCGGTGAGTGGGTCGGCAGCGCCGGCGTGCGCGAGCTGGGCAAGACCGCGAAGCCGCCGACCGACGGGCACGTCCGGATCGGGAGTAACACCAAGACCTTCACCGCGACCCTGGTCCTGCAACTGGTGGCCGAGGGCCGGATCGCGCTGGACGACGCGGTGGCCGACTATCTGCCGGAGTTCGAACTCGACCCACGGATCACGGTGCGGATGCTGTTGCAGCACACCAGCGGAATCTTCAACTTCACCGGTGAGTATTACGCGGACGGAACCGTTGTGCCGGGAATCGCCGCCACCACAGCGGGCAAAGAGTGGGTGGACAACCGGTTCAAGACCTACCAGCCAGAGGAGCTGGTACGACTCGCGTTGTCCAAGCCGCCGCGATTCGAACCCGGCACGGACTGGAGCTACTCCAACACCAATTACGTGCTGGCCAGGCTGCTGATCGAGAAGGTCACCGGCCGCTCGGTCGCCCAACTGATGCAGCGGCTGATCCTGGGGCCGCTGGGGCTGTCGGGCACCGTGGCGCCGACCACCCAGACCGAGGTGCCCGAGCCGCACGCCCACGCCTACTACCGGTACGAGGCCGACGGGCAGGAGAAGACCGTCGATGTCACCAGCCAGAATCCGTCCTGGATCTCCAGCGGCGGTGACATGATCTCGACCACCCAGGACCTGCACACCTTCATCTCCGCGCTGACGAGCGGCAAGCTGCTGCCCGCGGAGTTGCTGGCCGAGATGTGCGCACCGCACTCGACCCCCATCCCGAACATGGGCTACGGCCTCGGTGTCTTCGTGCAAGACATCGGCATGGGCCGCACCGTCGTCACCCACAACGGCGGCGCGGCGGGCCACGCGGCGCTGATGTACAGCACACCCGACGGCAGCAAGACCATGACCGCCACACTGAACTACGTGGACGACGCCGCCCTGTCCTTGGCCGTGCCGTTCCAGCAGGCGACCCAGATGCTCGTCGACGAGGTGTTCCGCAGCGGGCAGTCCGATCCGGCTCAGCCGACAAACTGAACACTCGTCAGCGCACAACTCGAACGTCGCTCCGGTGTGCATCGGGCAGAACGCGAATCGGGCTAACTCGAACTCAGTGAGTTGGAGATAGCCCGATTCGCACAATATCCCGTCAGCATCGGTCTGGCACGCGTAATAACGGTATTCGGGCAGCGGGCGACCCCAGGGAAGCCCGTTAACCCCTAGCCCGGTTGGTTCAGGTCGATAGTCAAGACATCGAAATTGGGCGCGCCTTCCCAGGAAGGGAGGAGGGTACCGACGCGGCGTGCTCCCCAGTGCCGATAGATCGCGTAGGCGTGCTCGTTGGCGGGGTTGACCAGCCAAGTCACCCGCCGTTCGGGTCGGTCAGCGAGTAGGCCGCGATACAGGACGCCTGCGATGCCTTGCCCGGCGCGTTTCTTGTCGACCATGAGTTCGCTGAGCGCGAACGTCTTCGTTCCGTCCTCGGTGGTGAACTCGTCCAAGGGCGGCTGTCCTGGGTCCAACACGAGTCCGGTCCACCAAGTGGTATCCGCATCCAGCGGCCAGCCGAACGCTTGGCCGACAGGTTCGCCGTCAACGGTCGCGAGGACCATCGAGAAGCCCGGTATCACCGAGTAGGTCTCGAACCGATCCATGAATGCTTCGGTGGACTCGAACGGATTCCCGGTGGCGATGGCATCGGCGTACCCACGGGCTTGGACGTCCGCGATCGTGTCGCGGATCGTTCGTGCTGCATCGCCGGAAAGGTGCTGTAGGACAACATGTTCCGCCACTGATACCTGCCTTACACTTGGACCCGGAATTGATCGTATCGTTTGTGGAAGCCTTGGTGGCGAGGTTTGGTTGCGGCTGCGCGGACCGGTTCCAGCACGCGGAGTGTACGACTGGAGGAAACCCCGTCAGCGAGATCGGCGAGGACATCGGCGGCCACCGAGACTGCGTCATCGATGTTGCCGACTCGTGCCAGTGAAGACGCGAACCAGGCGCGGTAGTTGGCGGAGTTGCGTTGCCCGGCGCGCTCGTTGACAACTTGCTCGAACAGATCCACTGCCCGGGAAGACTCACCGAGATAGCAGTAGCCGCATGCCTCGTGATATCGAACTTCGTTGTGGCACATGAACTGCAGCCAATCCGGGCACCTATCGAGCGGCTCGTGGTCGTATGCCAGGTCCATCTCCCGCCACGCGGTCGTGATGGCTCGGGTGAACGCCGACCGATCACCCAAGCACGCGTAAGCAGTTGCCTGCCTACATGCGGTCAATGCATGGATTCGGCTTGCAGGCTGTCGTCGTGTGAGGTCAGCAGCCCGTAGCGTGCACCGCAAGGCGTATTGCGGGTGCGCTTCATCGCGCTCGGCTTGGGTGATCGTCTGAAAGGCAACGTTCAGGCACGTGTGAGCTGCCAACTCGTCGTCTCCCGCGTGATTTGCCAATGCCATCGCATCGCTGTAGCAGCGAGTGGCCGCGAGTTGGTCGTCGGCGTCATAGAACAGCCATCCGGCCGTGACAGCCATATTCCCTGCCGCCGAAGTGAACGCCGATGCCGCGGAGCCTTCGATTTCGCATGTCGAAAGCATGATCTTCGCGTGTTCGAGGTCAGAACTGGCGGATCGGGCCAGCGCGCCACCCCCGACTGTCTGTTCCGTGGTGACGTAGCTGTCCACTCTCCGCGCCAGGCGTTCGGCATCTGACCTGCCGATGCGGTCTGGACGGTGTTGAAGGGTGAGAGCGGAGAGACCGGTTGCGGTACCACCGAGGAGCAGTTGTCGCCGTTTCATATCGTCGTCCTTCCCTGCTACGCGTTCCGATGCGATCTCGGATTCACTGACGCACGGCAGATCCGATATCGCGACGGGCACTCCAACAGCGGTGCTCTCGGCCGATCCGATACTCAGCCGTGCCTCGATGACGGCCGCCTCGAAACGCGCCAATTGCGCCTCGTCGAGGCGTGCCAGTTGAGTATCGAGGGCTGCCGCGGACTCGCCTCTGAGCGGACGCGATGCAGGGGCATGCTCCCACTTTCGGATGGTAGGAGGCTGAAAACCCAACACTTCAGCGAACTTCTCCTGGGTCATCCGATACGCAGCTGTACGGAGGGCTTTGACCTCCACGCCTGTCCACTTGCTGACAATCATCACCGCCCCTGTCTGTGCCCCGCAATGCCCTGCATCGGAAGCGTATTACTTCTCTGCTGTTCTGGACCTGGGATCGAGCCACCTGGGCGGCGACCCTCGAAAGTGCATCCGGCGCCGGGTAGATGCCGTTTCGCCCAACGGCACATCGATCGGCTGTGAGCGGTCGATCGGTGGCACTTGCTCCTCGGCGCCGGGTGCTCATCACATCACGAGCAGGGGAGTCGCAGGGATGGGGTTGGAGGACACTCAGGTGCTGTCGCCGGTGCAAGCGGACACGCCGGTGACGCGGTGCCGCTTCTACCGTGAGACCTGCGGACTACCCGCCAGGGTCCAACCCGACATAGGAAGCATCGTCGTGGCTGCGGGCAGCGTCGGCGCGATCACCATGCCGCATCAGCTCGGCGCTGCGGTGAAGCGCCGTATGCACGGGCTCGGCCTGCGACTCGGCCCGATCGTCTCGCATCCGCGTTCGAAACGATGGACGTACCTGATCGTCCCGGATGTACCGGACGAGATCACGCTGTTCGCCGAGTTGTTCCGGCTCAACGCCTCGGTGTCACGCTGTGGCGCACAAATCGCTTTGCCGTCACCAGGCGCTCGCCAGGCGGGATTCCGTGTCTGGGTGGTACCACCCCGCGACGCCTTCCGCCCCTCCGGCATGACCGTCATCGAGTCCATCCGAGCATGCCAACCGCAGCGCGGGTGGTGATGCATGGATCCCCAACTCTCGCCACGGCCTGAAGAAGACGATGTCCGGCTGTCGATCCAATTCCACGATCTCCGCCTGGAATTCGCCGCCTGCACCACCGCCGCGATGCGCTTCGTACAGGACTGGCGTGCCTACCACTACCCGGACGCGGTCACCGTGGTCCCCGGCGACCCAGCCGGGCTACCGCGATTGCCGTGCGAACGCCTCTATTCGGAGCCGGACAACCGTGATGCTCGAGGCGACCAACGGCCTGGATGACACGCGAAACATCAGGACGGCCGCCCACCGATCAGATGCCGGTGCCCACGGTGGGCACTTTCCAACCGTGCTCGCTGAACGGTGCGTCGCCGTTCAGAAACGCGCGAATTCCGACGGCGGGGTACTCGATCAAGTTGTCCGGCAGTTGGTGGAACGGGAACCATCGCACGGCTGCGCACTTCTCCGGCTCCCGGTTCACCGGCTCGCCGACCCAGCGTCCTGCTTGCAGGAACAGCCCGAGGCGTGGCTCCGGTCCTGAACCGGCGGCGTGCACAGCGTGGACGAATCGGAGGTCGGCCGGGTCGATCAGCACTCCGACTTCTTCATGGGCTTCCCGAACGGCGGCAGCGGTAATCGGCTCGCCCGCGTCCAGCTTGCCCGATGGTAGATGCCACTGGCCTGCGAACATGTCCCCGCGGCGCTGGGTCAGCAGCAGCTTCCCGTCATGCACGAGCAGAATATGGACATCTACCAGGTGGCGATCGGCCATCGGCGTCTCCTCGCGTTCCAAGGTCGGCCGAGACAGTACGGCATCGGTGATTCCGTGACCAGGGAATTCGTGGACTTCGATGCGCCTCTACGGGCGCGGGCGGTGCTTCGCCATAGGCACATTGCGACAGTGGATGGCCGAGGTGCCGATGGTCTGCGGCTCACCACCAAGGTGTGGGGCGGTGGTTCTGCCAGTTCAGTTCGGATTCGAGTTGGGCGGCCAAGGAGATCAGGCGGGGTTCGGAGTTCGCGGTGCCCATCAGTTGGGCGCCGATGGGGAGGCCGGTGTCGGTGAAGCCTGCGGGGATGTCGATGCTGGGCCAGCCGAGGACGTTCCACGGCCAGGTGTAGGGGCAGGCGGCGGTGATGAGGTTGTTGGTGGCGTTGACGCCGATGCCGTCGATCTCCTCGACGCGGGGTGGTGGCGTGGCGGTGGTCGGAGCCAGGACTACGTCGTAGTCGCGGAAGAAGTTGCCGATCCGCTTGTGCAGCAAGGGTTCCATTCGGCGGGCCGCGTAGAGGGCCGGGCCGTCGAGCATCCGGCCGATTCGGGCGTTCGCGGTGGTGCGCGGATCGGCTTCGAGGCCGGGCATGCGCTGGTAGACCCGCCGGATTCCGGCGAGCGAACGAGGCAGGAACGACGCGCCGATCAGGATGCCGTAGTGCAGGTCGGCCACGGTCACGGTGTGCCCGAGGGCGCGCAGGGTGTCGGCGGTGCGGCGCACCGCCTGCGCGATCTGGGGATCCAGCGCGGTCTTGGTCGCGGTGAAGGGGATTCGCAGCGACAGGGCGATCCGCAGCCTCCCTGGTTCCCGGCCGACGGCGTCCGATGCCGTGATCGGTTCCGGGGTGTGCAGGTCCCCTTGGTGCGGACCGGCCGCCGCGTCCAGCAGCAGCGCCGCGTCCGCGACGGTGCGCGCCAGCGGCCCGTTCACGGTGAGCCCGTAGAACGCCTCAGCCTCCGGCCAGGTGGAGATGCGTCCGCGCTGCGGTTTGATGCCGACCAGGTTCGTCCACGCGGCGGGGATGCGCACCGAGCCCGCGCCGTCGGAGCCGAGGGCGGCGGGGACCAATCCGGCCGCGACCGCCGCAGCGGCCCCGCCAGAGGATCCGCCCGGCGTCCTGGTGCGGTCCCAGGGGTTGCGTGTGTGCCCGAACCACGCGGCGCTGGTGAACGGCCACTGCCCGAGTTCGCAGGTATTGGTCTTGCCGACGATCACCGCGCCCGCGGCACGCAGGCGTCGCACCGATTCCGCGTCCTCCGTCTTCGGCGCGAAATCGCCGCCGCAGCCGAAGGCGGTCGGCTCGCCCGCGACGTCGGTGTCGTCCTTCACCGCGACGGGCACGCCCAGCAGCGGCAATCGTTCCCCCGCTGCCAGCCGCCGGTCGGCTTCGGCGGCCTCGGCCAGCGCCCGTTCGCGGCGCACGACGCGGAAGGCGTTGAGCGTGCCCTGTGCCGCGTCGATCCGGTCCAGCGCGCTGCCGACGGCCGCGGTCGAGGTGATCGTGCCGTCCGCGAGCGCGGCCGCCAGTTCGGCCAGGCCCAGCTCTCGCGTGTCGGGTACGCGGGCAGGATCGGACACCGTCATGTGAGCTCCGTCTCGTCGTGGTCAACCAGACGGTAGCGCCAAATTGGTCAACCGTCCAGGTCGCGCCGGGCAGTAACGAAAGCCGCTGGCAGTGCCCGCGAAGCGGAAGGCGCGCGTCAGCGAATGTGCTTGCACTCGCCGTATGGGCACCCCCTGGGTGAGATCGGGCCTGTCGAACATGCGGCCGACCAACGCGTTGAACGCGGCCATCGAGACTCGGTCCATGTCGTGCATAGGAAATCGTTCTTGGTGCCCACGTCGGTGCGGGCGCTCTAACGCTGGCCGCCGTGAGACCGTAGACATACATACCGTATGTATGTAACAGTGGTCTGCAACAGCGATCACCTGGAGGACCCATGGCAACCAGCGCAGCACTCGGCCGCATCCACGAAGTGGACCTGCCCGGCGGCCGCATTCGCTACCACGAGACGGGGGAGGGCGCCCCGGTCGTTTTCGTGCACGGCCTGCTCGTCAACGCCGACCTCTGGCGCAAGGTGGTGCCCGCTATCGCGGCGGCCGGATACCGCTGCCTGACGCCGGACTGGCCGCTCGGCTCGCACGAGATCCCGGTCCCGGACGCGGAGCTGACGCCGACCGGTGTCGCCGATCTGATCGCCGCGTTCCTCGAACGCCTCGACCTCACAGACGTCACCCTGGTCGCCAACGACACCGGCGGGGCGATCACGCAGGTGTTGCTGACCCGCGACCGCTCCCGCGTCGGCCGGGTGGTGCTCGCCTCGGTGGACAGCTACGAGGGCTTCCTGCCACAGCCGTTCACCGCGCTGCCGTTGCTGGCAAGGATTCCCGGCTCGCTGCGGCCCCTGACGGAGTTGCTGCGCATCCGCGCGCTGCACCGGCTGCCGCTGGCTTTCGGTTGGGTCACCAAGCGGCCCGTCCCGCCGGAGATCGTCGACTCCTATCTCCTGCCGAGTCGTAAATCCGCGGCCATCCGCAAAGACCTGCGCCGCTTCCTGAAATCGGCGCATCGCCGGTACACCCTCGAAGCCGCGCGCCACTTCGCCGAAGTCGACATCCCGGTCCTGCTCGCCTGGGCACGGGAGGACCGGCTGTTCCCGGTGTCGTTCGCCGAACGCCTGGCTCGTGATCTGCCGAACGCGGAGCTGAGGCTGATCGACGATTCCTACACCTTCGTGCCGGAGGACCAGCCCGAGTTGCTCGCCGAATCGATCCTGGAGTTCACTCGGCTGCATGCCACGCCGTAGCCAGGAAGACCGCTCCCGAGCGACCAAGGCCGCGCTCGAACAGGCGGGACGCCGCCTTTTCACCGAGCGCGGCTTCGCGGGGACCTCCGCCGAGGAACTGGTCACCGAGGCAGGCGTCACCAGGGGCGCGCTGCACCACCACTACGGCGACAAACGCGGACTGTTCCTCGCGGTGCTGGAGCAGATCGAGACCGAGACCACCGAGGAGATCGAAAACGCCATCGCCGCGGTCGATTCCGGCGATGTGATGGCCGGGATGGCGGTGGGGCTCGGGCTGTTCCTCGAGATCTGCCAGCGCCCCGCGATGCTGCGGATCGCCCTCACCGACGCGCCCGCCGTGCTGGGCTGGCAGGCCTGGCGCGAATTCGAATCCGCCCACGGCCTGGGTCTGATCACCGCGCAACTCGAGCGCGCCCGCGACGCCGGGCTGATCGCCGACGCCCCCGTTCCCGTCCTGGCCCAGCTCGTGGTCAGCGTGGTCAGCGAGGCCGCCCTGATCGTCGCGCACGCCGAAGACCCCGATCTCGCCCGCGCCCAGACCCAGCAATCGGTGCTACTGCTGATCTCCGGACTTCTGCGCGCCGACGGCTGAACCGGGCAGCCACGTTGTCCGGCGACCATAGGCGTCGGCTTACCGAAAGCCGCGCGGGCGACACTGTCACCTGCCCCGATTCGGCCCACCGGCGCCTTATCCTGCGCGTGTGACAGAGCAACCAGCGCGCTCGGCACATCGATCCCGGCGGCGTGTGGCGCTGCTGGCCGTGGGGCTCGTGCTGGCCGCGTGCGGCGCCGCGACCCGGCCGTTCAGCTGGCAGGCGACCGCGATGGTGGCGATCGCGGCATTCACCGGAGTGGCGCTGACATTGCGCCGCCGAATCGAGCGACCTCCGCGCACCACCCGGCTCACGCGCGGCGTCGCCGTATGGTCCGCGCTGCTGGTCGCGGCGTCGGGGTGGGAGGTCTACACACTGCTGCGGCAGCCCGCCATGAACCAGCCGAGCCAGGAACACCCGACGTTGTCCACACTGCTGGACCCGGCGCTGGAACACTGGCCGCTGCGATTCGCCGGATGGGCGGTGTGGCTCGCGGCCGGATGGTGGCTGGTGTCCAGATGAGCGACCGATCCATCGCCCTCCTCGGCTTCGCCCTGCTCTCCGCGGCAGCGCTCGCCATGATCGTGCTCACGCACCTGCGCCGAGACCTGGTCGCGACCCTCGGGGACACGATCACCTACCTGACCAGCACACGACCGACCAGAATCACCGCCGTCGTCGTATGGGCCTGGTTCGGCTGGCACTTCCTCGCCCGGTGACGGAGGTCCGTAGACTCCACCTGTGCGGTTGTATCGGGACGAGGCGGTAGTGGTGCGCCAGCACAAGCTGGGCGAGGCGGACCGCATCGTCACGCTGCTCACGCGACAGCACGGATTGGTTCGCGCGGTCGCCAAGGGGGTGCGGCGGACCAAGTCGAGGTTCGGGGCGCGATTGGAGCCGTTCTCCTACATCGACGTGCAGCTGCATCCCGGGCGCACGTTGGACACCGTCACTCAGGTGCACACGATGGAGGCGTTCGCGGCCGACATCATCGATGACTACGGGCGCTACACCACCGCGTGCGCGGTACTGGAGACCGCCGAGCGTCTGGCGGGTGAGGAGCGCGCGCCCGCGCCGCGGCTGCACGCGCTCACCGCGAGCGCCCTGCGCGCCATCGCGGCCAAACAGCGGCCGCACGAACTGATTCTGGACGCGTTCCTGTTGCGGGCCATGGGTTTCGCCGGCTGGGCGCCCGCCTTGGACGAATGCGCCAAATGCGCGACGCCGGGCCCGCATCGGGCCTTCCATGTCGCGGCCGGGGGCGCGGTGTGCGTGCACTGCCGTCCGCCTGGTGCGGCCACGCCCGCGCCCGGGGTGCTCGACTTGCTGGTCGCGTTGTTGCGGGGGGAGTGGGAGCGGGTCGAGGCGACGCCCGAGGCGGTGCGCAAGCAGGCCAGCGGGCTGGTCGCGGCGCACTTGCAGTGGCATCTGGAACGTCAGCTGCGCACCCTGCCGTTGATCGAGCGATCCAAAGACGCACGAACGCCGCCTGTAGCCGCGCAGGGTTGAGTGCAGCCCGCGCCGGGCCGAGCGAAGGCGAGGCAGCCGCAGGGAGGGAGCTGTCGGGCGGAGCCCGTCCTCAGCCCGCGCCGGGCCGAGCGAAGGCGAGGCAGCCGCAGGGAGGGAGCTGTCGGGCGGAGCCCGTCCTCAGCCCGCGCCGGGCCGAGCGAAGGCGAGGCAGCCGCTTACTCCACGAATTGGAGCTCTACCTGGGGAAGCTCGTTCATGACGCGGGCGCACACGGCGCGATGCCAGGTGGCCGGGTAGCGGGTGTCCGGCTCGTGCTTGGAGTAGTCGTCGTTGGTCCGATAGGTGTGCAGGCGGGGGGAGATCTCCCCGGCGTCGATGGCATCGACCATGGCCTCGACCACCTGCTCGGTCTCGTCCGCGATGGCGGCGAGCTCGCGGGCCACGCTGTCGGGGATCTGGAAGGCCCCTTTCTCCCACCGCTCGACGGTGCGCTCGGCGACCGCGAAGAACCGCGCGCACCACGGGACCGGGAGGCCGAGCAACTCACGGGTGGCCCGGAAACCCGCCGCGGTGCCGGTGCCTGGTAAATCGGTCACGTTCGAGAAACCCCTCCCCAGTATCACGATAGGGAAAAGAATAAGTCACCGGCGCCGGTCGGAACCGTGGAATTCGTCAGGAAGCAACGCGGCGGTGGGGTCGGCGAGGGCGATCAGGCAGGATAGAGGCCGTGATCCTCCGTCGTGACTCCGCCACCGCGACCGACCCCTCGCCTGCGAGCGCCGTGCGTCCGCCCGCCCCGCATCCGTCGGGAGCCCGGCCGCCGCAGCTGCCGCCGGAACTGGTGCCCAATCATGTCGCGCTCGTCATGGACGGCAACGGACGCTGGGCACAGGAGCGCGGGTTGCCGCGCACCGCCGGGCACGAGCGCGGCGAGGCGGTGCTGATGGACACCGTGGAGGGCTGCATCGAGATCGGCGTCAAATGGTTGTCGGCCTACGCCTTCTCCACCGAGAACTGGCGGCGCAGCCCCGAGGAGGTGCGCTTCCTCATGGGCTTCAACCGCGACGTGATCCGCAGGCGCCGCGACGAGATGCACGAGATGGGCGTCCGGGTGCGCTGGGCGGGGCGGCGACCGCGCCTGTGGCGCAGCGTGATCAAGGAATTGGAAGTCGCCGAGGAACTCACGAGGAACAACACGGTGATGACGCTGACCATGTGCGTCAACTACGGCGGCCGCGCCGAGATCGCCGACGCGGCAAGGGAGATCGCGCGCCGGGTCGCGGCGGGCGAGATCGACCCGGAGAAGGTCACCGAGGCCACGGTGGCCAAATACCTGGATGAGCCCGACATGCCGGATGTGGACCTGTTCCTGCGCCCCTCGGGCGAGTTCCGCAGCTCGAACTTCCTCATCTGGCAGTCGGCCTACGCCGAATTCGTGTACCAGGACACACTTTTCCCCGACTTCGATCGCCGCAACCTGTGGGAGGCATGCCTGCAGTACGCCGCGCGGGACCGCCGTTTCGGTGGCACCAAGTGAACGGCGGCGCGGACATGGGCGCGGCGGTGACGCCGGACCGGGAGTTGCAGGCGCGGGCCGGGGCCTGCCTGTCGAGTTACGGCATCGACGTGCGCGTCGACGCCGACGGTTCGCTGGGCTTCGAATACGAGGGCGCTCTCTCGTCGCTGCGCGCGGTGAATCTGGCGCCGGGTCTGGACGTGCTGAGCCTCACCTGCGTGCTGGCCTGGGACCGGCCGCTGAAAGCGCAGCTGCACAAGCGGGTCGCCGAACGCAACAACGCGTTGCAGTTCGGTTCGCTCACCGTGATTGCCCGTGGCGGACAGGCCGACGTCATCCTGCGCTACACCTTCCCCGGCGCGGGACTGGACGACCAGGCGCTCACCACCATGCTGCTGCTCGTGCTGTCCAACGCGAGCCGGGCCAGGCAGGGTCTGCTGCCCTGAGGGCATGATCGTCATGTCGAAGTCGAGGGCCGCTCAGCCTGCAACCGGACGGGCAGGTTCGCCGTAGGGCAGCAGGGTCCGCACGCCGCGCGCCAGCGTCTGCGGATCGAGATCGCCGAGGATCAGGTGCTGGAGGATGAATCCAGGCAGCAGTCCGATGATCGCTTTGGCTACGGCGTCGACATCGGCGTCCTCGGGTAGCCAGCCTTTGTCGCGCATGCGTTCGGCGTAGGTCACCCACAGCGCGCGCATGGCGAGCATCGTCTCGCGGACCATGACCGCCGCGCCGGGGTGCACCAGGGCCAAGGCCCAGGCTTGCGGTGCCAGCCGCACCGGACCATCGGGCCCGCTGCGCCGCACCACTTCCTCTGCGATCACGGTGATCAGTTCGGCGGGTGTCGGCAGCGGATCGCGGTGGATCGCCTGATCGATGGCGATGCGCAGCGCCACCGTCGTCTCGGTGGCGAGCGCGGTGATCAGTTCGTCCTTGCTCTTGAAGTAACGGTAGACCGCGCCGGCCGAGAGGCCCGATTCCGTGAACACGTCCTGCATGGAGGTCTCGTAGAACCCTTTGCGGGCGAAGCAGCGCCGTGCCGCGTCCATGATCTGCTGCCTGCGGCGTTCGAGGTGTTCTTCGGTGACTCGGGGCACGGGTCAAAAATAAAACGAATATCCGTTCTTGACAACTCCCTGGCCGCGTGCGACGGTAAGCGCAACTAAAGAGAACGGACATTCGATTTTTAGGGAGAAGGCCATGAACACCACGCAGCGGGCGTTCGCTCTCGGCCTCGGCGCCACCCTGCTCCAAGCGCTGATGCTGATCGCGTTCGCCTGGCCCGCCGCGAACATCGCGCCTCGCGATCTGCCGCTTGCCGTCACCGGGCCGCAGGCCGCGATGGTCGCGGGCAAGCTCGCCGAGCACAGTCCTGGCGCCTTCGAGATCAGCACGCCCGCGGACGAGGCCGCCGCCCGTGCCGTCATCGAGGACCGTGAGGTCTACGGGGCGATCGTCACCGGCGACGGTCCGCCGCGCGTACTGATCGCCTCCGGCGCGAGTCCCGCGGTCGCGCAGCAGCTCACCCAAATCGGGCAGCAACTCTCCGGCGCGCCCGCCGCCCGGGTCGAGGACGTGGTCGCGGCCGACTCCGACGATCCACGAGGCGCGGCGTTCGGCGCGATGGTGCTGCCGCTGGTGATGTCCGGCATCGCGGCGGGTGTGCTTCTGGCCCTGCTGATCCCGTCGATCGGCGGCAAGGTGCTCGGGCTGGTCACCTTCGGCGTCGCGGGCGGACTGCTGGGCATGGCGATCATCCAGGGCTGGCTGTCGGTGGTGCCCGGGTCCTACCTGGTGCTCGCCGCGGTCGGCGGGCTGGTGTCGTTCGCGGTCGCCGGCGCGGTGGTCGGGCTCGCCGCCGTCATCGGCCGAGCGGGCATCGGCATCGCCGCGCTCACCATGCTGCTGATCGGCAATCCGTTCTCCGCGGCCATGTCTGCGCCGGAGCTGTTGCCGCAGCCGTGGGGCGCCATCGGCCAGTTGCTGCCGCCCGGCGCCGCCGCGTCGCTGCTGCGCTCGGTCGCGTTCTTCGACGGCGCCGCCGCGACCGGACCGCTGGCGGTGCTGCTGGTCTGGAGTGCGGTCGCGCTCGCGCTGCTCGGTGTGGCCGCACTGCGCGGTCGTCCGGCCGAGGCGCAGGCCCCGGCCCGGGACGCGGTGCCGGTCGGCTGAGCTGTCACCGCGGCGGGTCGCCCTCGTAGGAGGTCGGCCCGCCGTCGGCGTTTCCGGCGATTCATCGCAGTCCGTGCGGAGCGACGGCTGCGAGCGCTCAGCCCACCGTGAACGACAGGGTGGGCGCGGTGGCGGCGCCCGCTTCCTTCTGGGCGTTGTAGGTCACCGTGTAGGGGCCGGCGCCGGGCGACGGCACCACGAAGACCACGTAGTTCTTCGGGTTGTCGATGGTCTCGTTCGCGTTCAGCAACTCGTTGATCGGTCCGCGGACGTCGGCGGCCACGGTCTGGCCGTCGGGTGTTCGGACGGTGAAGTAGTCGTAGTAGATGTTCGTCCCGCCCGCGGCGATGCCGGGCCCGCCGACGAGCTTGATGCGCAGCGCCAGATCGGATTTGCCGTTCTCGTTCTTCGTGTAGCTGGGGCTGATCCGTCCGCCGGTGACCTGAACGGTCGTCTGGTCCTGTACGAGGGTGCCGGTGACGGTCAGCGCCTTCGGCTGCACACTGTCCACCTTGCCCGCCGCCGCGAGCGGAATCTTGGTCTGGTTGTCGGCGGCCTGGCCGTACACGATGGTCATCGTGTCGATGAGGTGCTCGGCGTCCTTGACCGACTGGAGCGACGTGGTCGCGGTCCCGGTGGCCGCGCCGTTGCCGGGCACCGTGGGGCTGTCGAAGATCGCGCCGCCGTCCACCTCTTTGCCGACCAGCAGCGACGGCGTGATGCTCAGCGTGTGGTCGTCGAGCGTGGTGTTCTTGTAGGTGATGTCGATGCGCACCTTCGCGCCGCCGTATTCGTCCGGCACCACGGTCGCCTTCTGCACGGTGATGTCGAATCCGTCGTACCAGCCGGTCTTGCCGACGGTGCGGACCGTCGACTGCCCGTTCGTCCCGCTCGGGCCGGCGGCGACTCCGGTGGTGGTGGTCGACGGTACGGCCACCGGCGTGCCGTCCTCGTCCAGGCACGCCGAGAGCAGCAGCGCCGAGGCCACGACGAGCGCGGCCCCGGCGACGGTCACGGCCCGGCGGCGCACCGGGCGTACGGATGAGTCGAAGATCGTTGACACGCTGCCTCCCAGCTGATGGCGAATCCTTCGTACCGAGCCCGGATCTGCCGGGGGCTTCGAGGATCTCGCCGGTGAATCTGCGCTGGTGGCAGCCGCGTTAACCCGACACGCCGGGAATCGGGCAGCTCACCGGTCGCGGCGGCGCGCCGTCCCGCATGTCGTGCAGGTGCCGAACACCTCGAGGGTGTGGCTGATCTCGGTGAAGCCGTGCTCGCTCGCGATCGACTCGGCCCACGCCTCGACCGTCGGGCCCTCCACTTCCACGGTGCGGCCGCAATGCCTGCACACCAGGTGGTGGTGATGGCCGGTGGAGCACTGGCGGTAGACCGACTCGCCGGAGTCGGTGCGCAGCACGTCCACCATGCCCGCGTCGGCCAGCGACTGCAGCGTCCGGTACACCGTGGTCAGCCCGATGCCCTCGCCGCGTCTGCGCAGCTCGTCGTGGAGGTCCTGGGCGGAGCGGAACTCATCGATGTCACCGAGCAGCGCGGCGATGGCGCTGCGCTGCCTGGTGCTGCGGATGCCGACCGGCTTCTGCGGAACGGCCGTGTTGTCTGGCACGAATCACCCTTCCTCGGCGTGCGCGACGG
Source organism: Nocardia beijingensis NBRC 16342 (assembly GCF_001612785.1). Classification (GTDB taxonomy): domain Bacteria; phylum Actinomycetota; class Actinomycetes; order Mycobacteriales; family Mycobacteriaceae; genus Nocardia; species Nocardia beijingensis. The sequence continues at coordinate 248,113 of NZ_BDBC01000017.1, read as the reverse complement.
CGTCGACGACGATGTGCGCCAGATGGTCGTCGACGAGTTCGTAGAGCACCTCGCGACCCGAACGCTCACCGTGCACGACACCGGCGGCCTTGAGGATACGCAGATGCTGACTGACCAGTGGTTGCGTGACACCGAGGGCGTCGACCAGTTCGTGCACACACCGCGGTGATTCGCGCAACTGCAGCACGATAGCAATCCGTACCGGCGCGGCCAGCGCCCGCAGCAGCTCGCCCGCGTCCTCCAGCACGGTTCGCGGGGGTACCGGCGCCGGCCCCGGCGCCCGATACGGGTTGTGCGGCGGTGCCGCGGCGGTCTCGGCGGTCATGTCACCAACTCCTTAATGGAAAGCATTACCAGTTTGCGTATGCACAGGTGCGCATGTCAAACGGGCACGCCGTTCATCGGGTTGGCTGTGCGGTGGAAACCAGGTTGGTCAGGGTCTATAGGCTATAGCCGACCTGTTGATGATCTATTCACGTGAATAGACGCAACTCACACGATCCGACTCGCAGTGGATGGAGAATTCTCGCGTGGCACCCAAGTCGAAGGTGGACACCGTTGCCAACCTCGCCAAGCGCCGGGGTCTGGTGTACCCGTGCGGTGAGATCTACGGAGGCACCAAGTCGGCGTGGGATTACGGGCCGCTGGGCGTCGAGCTCAAGGAGAACATCAAGAAGCAGTGGTGGCGCGCCATGGTCACCAGCCGCGAGGACGTCGTCGGCCTCGACTCCTCGGTGATCCTGCCCCGCCAGGTGTGGGTCGCCTCCGGCCACGTCGGGGTGTTCAACGACCCGCTGGTGGAGTGCCTGCACTGCCACCACCGCTTCCGGCAGGACCACCTGCAGGAGGCGTACGCGCTGAAGAACAAGATCGACGATCCCGACACGGTGTCGATGGAACTCGTCGCGTGCCCGAATTGCGGCACCGTCGGCCGCTGGACCGAGCCGCGTGACTTCAACATGATGCTCAAGACCTACCTCGGCCCGATCGAGTCCGAGGAGGGCCTGCACTACCTGCGCCCGGAGACCGCCCAGGGCATCTTCGTGAACTTCGCCAACGTGATGACGACCGCGCGCAAGAAGCCGCCGTTCGGCATCGCGCAGATCGGAAAGAGCTTCCGCAACGAGATCACCCCGGGCAACTTCATCTTCCGCACCCGCGAGTTCGAGCAGATGGAGATGGAGTACTTCGTCAAGCCGGGCGAGGACGAGGAGTGGTACAAGTACTGGATCGAGACGCGGTTCTCCTGGTACACCGATCTCGGCATCTCCGCGGACAACCTGCGGTTGTTCGTGCACCCGAAGGACAAGCTCTCGCACTACTCGGCGGGCACCACCGACATCGAGTACCGCTTCGGCTTCCAGGGCAACGAGTGGGGTGAGCTGGAAGGCATCGCCAACCGCACCGACTTCGACCTGAAGACGCACTCCGAGCACTCCGGCACCGAGCTGAGCTTCTTCGACCAGACCACCAACGAGCGCTACATCCCGTATGTGATCGAGCCCGCGGCGGGCCTCACCCGCTCGCTGATGGCCTTCCTGGTCGACGCCTACGCCGAGGACGAGGCGCCCAACGCCAAGGGCGGCGTCGACACCCGCACGGTGCTGCGCCTTGACCGTCGCCTCGCGCCGGTGAAGGCGGCGGTGCTGCCGCTGTCGCGCAACGCCGATCTCACGCCGAAGGCGAAAGACCTGGCCGCGCAGTTGCGCAAGAACTGGAACGTCGAGTTCGACGACGCGGGCGCCATCGGCCGCCGCTACCGCCGCCAGGACGAGATCGGCACGCCGTTCTGCATCACCGTCGACTTCGAGACGCTCGACGACCAGGCGGTGACCATCCGCGAACGCGACACGATGACCCAGGAGCGCATCGCGCTGGACAAGGTCGAGGGCTATCTGGCGCAGCACCTGATCGGCGCCTGAGTCGCGGCACGGCGCCCCGTTGCGGGGCGCCGTCGGTCAGTCCTTCTTGCGGGTGACGATGCCGATGGTGGTCGGGATGAGCAGCGCCAGGCCCCACGGCACCGCCACCCAGAACGGCCAGAAGTAGCCCGCGCCGGTGGCCAGGTAGATCGCCACGCACAGCACGTTGACGAACACCCACGGCGTCCACATGATCGTGATCCACTGCGGGATGCCCTTGGCGGGCGCGGGATGTGCTTTCCGTTGCGCGGGGAGATCCGACAGCAACGGCGTCAGCTCGCCGTAGGTCTTGGCGGCGTACACCTGTTGCAGCCGGTCGTCGAATTCGGCGAGCGACAGCCTGCCCTCGTTCATCGCGAGGCGCAGCCGGTCGATGATCTTCTCCCGATCCGCGTCGGAGGCTCGCACGTGGTCTTGACTCACGATGTCAGCGTAGGTCCACACGGCCGACGACGCGCTGCGATCGTCCCGGGCAACAGGATTCAGGTCAGCGGGACGTCCCAGAACGCCAGCTCGTGCCGCAGCCCCGCGCGGAACAACTCTTCCGCCCGCGCCGGGTCGGCCCCGGACTCGTCGATCATCTGCGCGCAGCGGCGGGTGAGGGCGGCGAATCCGGGATCGGCGTAGGTGTCCACCCAGCGGCGATAGCGCGGTTCGGCGGGCGGGTACTCGGCCAGCCGCGCGCCGAGCGTGGAGTATCCCCACATGCACGGGTACAAGGCGGCGAGACCTTCGCCGTAGGAGGCGGCGGAGTCGAGCAGGAACGCGGTGTACGCCGCGCACGCGGGGCCTTTGACCGCGCCGTCGAGGTCGGCGCCGAATTCGGCGGCCAGCGACCGGTGCAGCGACAGCTCCTCGTGGTAGGTGGCGTGCGCGAGGTCGACCAGGTCGCCGAGATGGGCTGCCGGAGCCTGCCATGCGAGGCGGGCGAACACCCGGACGTAATCGAGCAGGAACAGGTAGTCCTGCTCCAGCCAGGACCGGAAGACCGGTTCGGGCAGGGTGCCCTCGGCGATACCGAGCACGGTGGGATGGGCGAGTTGTTCCTCCACCGCGGGAAGGCCGATCCGTTCCAGATGCGCCGCGAGACTCATACCCCGCAGTCTTCCGTATCCGCCCGGTCGGTTTGCAACCGTGCCGGTAGTGCAGCACCCTTGCCGTGTGGTGTGGGATGAGGACGCTCCGATCCGGGTGCTGGCGCCGTCGGAGCAGCGGTTCGTGCGGCACGGAACCTATACGGGTCGCTCGGTGTCGGTGCGGGGAGCGCTCGACGTGGCGGCGTTGTCGGCGGCGTTCGCGACGTTGCGGCGCGCGTATCCGGTGATCGGTTGCAGAATCGTGGAAGACGATGCGGGACAGGGGTATCTGTTCGCCGCGGACGAGACGGGGTGGGTCCCGGTCTCCGTGCGTGCGGGCGATCCGGCGGTGATCGGCATTCCCGCGCTGGATCCGGCGGTCCAGCTGGCCTATCTGGATGTCATCGGTTCGGGCGGGGACGAGTGGCGTGTCACGCTGTTCGCTCATCACAGCGTCGCCGATGCGGGCCACTGCGTGGAACTGCTGTCCCGGCTGTGGGATTTCTACACCGGCCAGGTCGAAGGCGGGACGACTGATGCTGTGCCGCAAGGGATTCCGCAATCATTGGAGTGGTATGTGGCGGCGCGCGGCATCACCGCGACCGAGAGGTCCGGATTCGAGGACGTGACCGTGCCGCTTCCACCGGAGGCGCGCGATGTTCCGTCCGATCACGCGACACCAGCGCCGAGCACGCTCGCCCGTCCGGTGCGCGTGCGGCTGAACCGGGCGGCCACCGCCCGAATCGCTGAGCTGGGGCGCAAATCCGGTACGACGATGAACGGCCTGCTGACCGCCGCACTGCTGCGCGCCTACGCCCGCGAGACAGTCGGCGGCGCCACCACTTTGGGCTGCCTGTATCCGGTGGACCTGCGCAACCGGCTCGACCCGCCGGTCGCCGCGTCGTCGGGCACCAACATGGCCGGACTGGCTTCCTTCGCGGACGAGGTGGACCCGGCCGCCAGTCCAGTCGAACTGGCCCAGCGTATTTCGGCTCGACTGGCCCGTGACCTGTCCGAAGGCGTCGTGCAGCAATCCGTGCTGCACTTCCCGGATTACTACGGCACGACCAGGATTCATTCCCTGGCCGGGCACATCGCGGTCACCAACACCGGCGTCGTCCCCGTGTTCCGCACGCCCGCCGCACTCGAACTCACCGATTACGAGATCGTCTACGTCTCGTCCCATCCCCGCCCGTCCGCGGGCGCGTCAGCCGTGGTCACCTATCTGGTCTACACCTTCGCGCAGGAGCTGACCGTCGGCATACTCGGCGGCCCACACGCCGACGGCCTGCCCGAAGCAGTGCAAGCCGAACTGACCGCCTTGTCGGCGGCCGGGGCCCACTGACCGGAACCATGGCCGCGGGTCGAGGTCAGAATCTGCCGCCGCGGCCGATACGCCGGGAGCCGGACGAACCACCGTACGAGCCGGGGCTCCAGCCGCCGCCGGGGCGCGGGGCGCCGCCGGCCGCCCCGCGCAGCAGTCCTTCGAGCAGGATGCCGCCGAGCACCGCGCCGGTGTTGGCGCTTCCGGAGGGCAGCTGTCGGGCCTCCCATGCCCGCACGCTGGCCTGCGCCGCTTGTAGCGCGCGCCCGGCCAGGTCCGCCGCCGACTGTGCGTGCCGCAGCGCTGCGGCGGGATCGCTCGTGCTCGAACGCCGCGCTTCGTCGAGGTTGCGCTGTGCTTCCGACAGACGGGTGCGTGCTTCGGCGTCGATGCCGCCGCGGCGGGTGCCGATGTAGTCGGCGGCCGAACCGATCCGGGCGCCCGCGTCGGTGAGCGCTCGATCAAGCCTGCGTCGCAGGTCCTCGGCCGCGAGTTTGCGATCGGTGGCGCTCGCGACGGCACGGTCCAGATCGGCGTCGGCGGTGACCGCGTCGTGGAAGGCGCTCAGCGGATCGGTGTCACCCGTGGCCGCGGCCCGCTCCAGTGCCGACTGCGCGGCGGTGCGGGCGGCGGCCAGCTCCGGCCCGCCGTAGTCGGCGAGTTCGGCGGCGGAGGCGAGGTCGCGGCGCAGTTCGTCCAGCGCGCCGGGGAGGCCGTCGCGGGCCTGCTGAATGGCGCTGGAGGCGTTGTCGACGGCGTCGAGCAGCGAGCGGGCCTGACCGATCGCGGCCTCGGCGGAACGAATGGCGGCGACCGCGCCGCCTTGCTCGCCGACCGGCTCGGCGAGTGCGGCCCGTCCCGCGTCCACGTTCTGCTCCGCGAACCCGAGGCGCTCGCGTGCCATCCGCACGTTGTCCTCGATCGGCGCGAGCACACTCGCCGGATGGGCGGCGGCGAGCCGGCCGAGTTCGGCTTCCGAAGCGGGAATCCGGGCGGTCACCTCGACGATGTCCCTGGTGAGGGCGTCCAGCCGAGCCGGGGCGTCGAGCAGCAGATCGCGCATGGCGTCGAATTCCGCGACCTGCGCGTCCAGTTCCCGATCGGCGTGCCCCACCTTGCCGATCAGCTCGACCAGCAGCGCGCGCTGTTGGTCGGGTGTCTCCCGAATCGCGTCGTCCAAGCGCTGCCGGATCGAGAACGCCTGAGCGGCAGCGGTTTTCGCATTCTCGAGAGCATTGCGGAACGGAGTGGTCGCGGTGGCGCCGAACTCTCCGGTGGCGAGTTCGAGCTCCTCGCCGCTGGTGCGGATCGCGTTGTCGATCTCCACCAGCGTCTCGCGTGAGCGGGCTTGCAACGCTTCCAGCGACAGTGCCGCCAGCGCCGTCGTGTTCTCCGGGTCCAGCTGCCGCGCCACCGCCAGCTCGGCCGCGGACCGTTCGCGCCGCCGCCTGCGCGCGTACCAGACGAGGCCGCCCGCCACCAGCACCACCAGCAGGCCGATGACGAGCAAGGCGCGAACGTTCACCCCGCCGCCGCGCATGGCCGCGTCCAGCCCGTCGGCCGTCGCGACACCCGCGTCGGCCCAGCGTCCGTCGCGCAGCGCCGGCTCGACCTCGCCGATCAGGATGTCGTCGAGCTCGGAATCGCTGACCTCGCCGGGCACTTCGCCTTCCAGCCAGTACGCGCGGTCCTCGGTGGCGACCGCGAGCAGCAGGTCTCGGGGGCCGAATCCGGATATCGAGGCGGTGCGCCTGGCCCAGTCGCGCGGATCGAGCCCGTCGAAGCCGCGCACGTACACCACCCACAGCCGGAGCTGCTGGTCGGCGTAGAGCCGGTCCACCGCGCCGCGCACCCGATCGCGCTGACTCTGATCGAGCACGCCCGCAGGATTCTCCACATAGGTGTTCATGCGCAGCGGCGGTTCCGCCGTGCTCGTCGGAGCGCCCAGCAGGGCGAACGCGGCCAGCAGGACGCTGATCGCGAGCAAGCGAGCGAGGCGGATCGGCGACGGCAGTGACATGGCACGAATCTAGCTCGATAGCATCGTTTCGTGATCACCATCGATCGCCCGTACAGCGGCCACGTGTCACCGGATTCGAACCCGCAGCAGCGTGACGTCCCCGGCGCCCGCATCGTCAAGATGTCGGTCGGCGGCATGGACAACAACTGTTACCTGGTGCAGTGCGCGAGCACCGGCGCGGCCCTGCTCATCGACGCCGCCAACGAGCCCGACCGCATCGCGGCCCTGGTCGAACAGGAGGCGCCCGGCCGGATCCAGCTGATCGTCACCACCCATCAGCACCGCGACCACTGGCTGGCGCTGCGCGAGACCGCCGAGGCCACCGGCGCGCCCACCGCCGCGCACCCGCTCGACGCCGACCCGCTGCCGGTCCGCCCCGATCGGCTGCTCGCCGATGGCGACACCGTCACCATCGGCGATCTGGCCTTCGAGGTCATCCACCTGCGCGGCCACACGCCTGGTTCGATCACCCTCGCGCTCACCGACGGAGCGGGACGCACGCATCTGTTCACCGGGGACTCGCTGTTCCCCGGCGGCGTCGGGCGCACCACCTCCCCGGCGGACTTCACCTCGCTGTTCACCGACGTCTCGGCCAAGCTCTTCGATCGCTACCCCGACGACACCCTCGTCTACCCCGGTCACGGCGACGACACCACGCTCGGCGCCGAGCGTCCGAGCCTTCCGGCCTGGCGAGACCGCGGCTGGTAGCCGCCCCTGGCGGCAAGCGGTCCGTGGCCTGCGCCGCTTTTGGCAGACTTGGGGAGTGGATTTGCCAACGATGCGCACCCGAGCCCTCCCCGCGCCAGAATCCGCCCGGCCACAGGGCTTCGGCGCCGGGTTGCTGCGCTGGACGCGGCGGCTGGTCGTCGGTTCCGTCGTGATGGGCGCGGTGCTGGTCGGCGGGACCGCCTTCCGCGTGTGGCAGGTCGCGCGCATCGACGACTACACGAAAGCCGACGCGATCGTCGTGCTCGGCGCGGCGCAGTACTCCGGAACGCCGTCCTCGGTGTTCGAGGCGCGACTCGACCAGGCGTACAAGCTGTTCCGGGCCGGTGTCGCGCCGCGTATCGTCACCGTGGGCGGCAAACAGGAGGGCGATATATTCACCGAGGCCGCCTCCGGCAAGAACTATCTGCAGGCGCGCGGCGTGCCCGCCGACAAGATCCTCGCCGTGGAAACCGGATCGGACACGCTGCGCAGCATCGAAGCCGTGGTCACGGCGATGCGCGCGCGAGACATGTCGTCGGCGGTGCTGGTCAGCGATCCGTGGCACTCGCTGCGCACCCGCACCATGGCCCGCGACGAGGGGCTGGCGGCCTGGACCGCCCCCACCAGAACCGGCCCCGCCGTCTACACCAGAGAATCCCAGGCCCATGGCATCGCCAGGGAGACCGGCGCCCTGCTGTGGTACCAGCTCACCCACTTCTCGGCCGACTTCACCTACACGGCGGGACAGTGAACTCTCGATGAGCGACCGGTACACCGATCACGACACCGAACGCCTCGTCGTCGAGAGCGCCAAGACCGCGGGACTCGGCCCGCCGCGCAGCGAGTTCGAGGCCGGCCACCGCACCGAATTCGCCCGCGACCGCGCCCGCGTGCTGCACTCCGCCGCGCTGCGCAGACTGGCCGACAAGACACAGGTCATGGGCCCGCGCGAGGCGGACACCCCGCGCACCCGGCTCACCCATTCGCTCGAGGTGGCCCAGATCGGCCGCAGCATCGCCGACGGCCTCGGCTGCGACCCGGACCTGGTCGACCTGGCCGGCCTCGCCCACGACATCGGCCATCCGCCCTACGGCCACAACGGCGAGAAAGCCCTCGACACCTTCGCCGACGCCTTCGGCGGATTCGAAGGCAACGCGCAGAACCTGCGCATCCTCACCCGCCTCGAACCGAAGGTGCTGGAGCCGGACGGCGCGAGCGCGGGTCTCAACCTGACCCGCGCCGCCCTCGACGCCGCGCTCAAATACCCCTGGGGCCGGACCGGTCCCGGCACCAAGTTCGGCGCCTACGAGGTCGACACCGAGCGCCTGGAGTGGATCCGCAAGGGAGCGCCGGAGGGGCGCCGCAGCCTCGAATGCCAGATCATGGACTGGTCCGACGACGTCGCCTACTCGGTGCACGACGTCGAGGACGGCGTCATCGCGGGCCGGATCGATCTGCGCGCGCTGGCCGACCCGGCCGAACAGGACGCGCTGGCCGCGCTCGGCCAGTTCCAGCACTCGCTGGCCGCCGACGAGTTGATCGCCGCCGCGCAACGGCTGTCGGAACTCCCGGTGGTCGCGGCGGCGTCCGGATACGACGGCACGTTCACCGCATCGGTCGCGCTCAAGCGTCTCACCAGCGAACTCGTCGGCCGCTTCGCCACCGCCGCGATCATGGCGACGCGAGCGGCGGCCGGACCGCAGCCGCTGTCCAGGTACCACGCGGATCTGGAGGTGCCGCGCATCGTCGCCGCCGAGGTGGCGCTGCTGAAGACCGTCGCGTTGCGCTATGTGATGTCCGACCCCGCGCACCGGCTGCGGCAGGCCGCCCAGCGCGAACGCATCCTCGCCGTGGCCGAGCGGCTGCTCGCCACCGCTCCCGGCAGTCTCGACCCGCTGTTGCTGCCGTTCTGGAACGCCGCGGCCGACGACACCGCCCGCGTGCGCGTGGTGGTCGATCAGATCGCGTCCTACACCGAAAGCCGCTTGGAGCGGGTTGCGGGGGAGTTGAACGTATAAGGCCGATCGGTCTCATGCCGACAGATCGTCGGAGGACTCCACTCGGGCCATTTTGACCAGCGCGCCGTGCAATTCCTTGGCCGTCGCACCGGCTCGCTCGCCGCGCAGCGCCACTTCGGTGAAACCGTCGATCAAAGCGCGACCGGGATCGAGCAGTCCGAGCCCACCGCCGCCGCCCCGAAGTGACTCGTTGATCAACGTTCGCAGAGCTTCTTGCCGAGCCCGGAACGCCCCCGCGACATCGAGCGCCCCCGCGAATTCGCGCACCACCGCCGTGTACACGGGCCGCTCGGCAGGCCCGCGGCGCCGAAAGATCCTGCGTGTCTCCACCTGCGCCGACCGCGGCGGAGACAAGGCCGCGCGGTCGAGGAGCAACCAGATCGGGGCGTCGGCGGACTGCGCGGCCGTCGGGTCGCGGTCCGGTCGCGGGCGAGGCTGAGCGTCATCGGTGAGTTCGACGCCACGCAGCGGCATCGGGTATTTCGTGAGCAGCTCATCGATGGCGGAGGCGATCTCACGGATCACCTGGAGACCGACATTCCCGGTCTCGAACCCGACGACTTCCAACCCGTGCCGCGCCGACATCTCCCGCGCGATGCGAAGCGCCTCGGCCGGGTCGGGGGCGTCGGCCTGCTGGGCGACCGCGGGGCGGCGTGCGGCGTCGCCGCGTTCGATGAGTGCGCGACCGTTTTTCCGGGTGGGGTCGGTCCGTTGGACTGGTGTGGCGCCTGTGCTGCCGGTCCGCTTCGGAGTCGCCGGATCGCTCCGCTGCGAGCTGGAGTTCGCAGCGCTACTCGTGCGCGAACCGGCTTGGGGAGGGTGCGCGCCGTCTGGTCGTGTCGAGCTGTGGGCCGTGCCGACGGGATCGGCGTCGTCAGCGGCGTGCCGAGTATGTCCCGGTCGGTGTGCGGTATCGCTGACTTCGATCGTCTGGCTGGCCGCGTCGGGTTTCCGGTCCGGTGCGGCGGTCCCGGGGCGGTCGTGCGAAGCGAAGGGCACGGAATTGGCAGGTCCGCCGCTTGCCGGGTGGCCGGTTCCCCTGCTGGCTTCGAAGTTGTCTGTGCTGCTCCACTGTTGGGCGACGCTGTCTGCCTCTATCGCATGCGGGCGCGGTCCCGTCTCGTGGCCCGACGCGGTGTCCGTCGCTCCCGCGCTGGTCTGTGGGCCGTTCGGGGCGTCGAGCCAGGAAAAGCGCAGAGCATCGAGCCACGGAAGAGGGGCTGAGACGGGCACGGTACCGGCTTGCTGCCGCGATACGGGTTCGTCATCGCTGGGCGTGGAGCCCGCCCGCTGCTCGGCCGCGGAATCGTCCGTGGCATCGATCCGGGGAACGGGCTGGGAGCGTGGCGCGGTAGCTGTCGGGGCGGATGGCGCTTGCTCGGCGGCGTCCGTCGTCGGGTCGTCTGCCGAGTCGCCGGTGCTGATCGTCGTCTGGGAGAGATTCGCGTCGCCGCTCGGGTGATCGGGTGCCGAGGTCGTCTGCTCGGCTGCGGGGTGGTCTGTGGCGTCGATCTGGCGGGAGGGTTCGGGGAGGTGCGTGGTGGATGCCTCGGCGGGTGCCTCCTGTTCGGCAGCGGTGGTCTGAGAGTGCGGTACCGAGTCGTCGGCACTGATCATCGGTCGGCGGCCGGGAAGGTTCGCGTCGCCGATCGACTGGTCTGAGGTTGTCTGCCGCTCAGCTGCGGGATGGCTCTCGGAGTCGATCTCGGGGATGGACTCTGGACGGAGTGTGGTGGCTGTCGGCGGGTTCGGCGTCTGCTCGGCAAGGGCCGTCGGTGGGTGGGGTACCGAGTCGTCCTCGCCGAATGGCGTGTCCTGACGGGTCGGTGTCGGGTGGTGTGTGGCACCCGCCTGCTGGATGGGTTGATGCGCGTCTCGGGCATCGGTCCACCGCGACGAGGGCTGGTGTCCCTCCGCGGCGGCGCTTACCGAATCGGCCGCTGCGGAGGCGTCGGTGAAATCAGTTGGCTCGTCCGGCGCCGACCCGCTGCGTGGACCTGGTGCGCGGGTCGCCGGCCGCACGAGCGGTGGCGAGTCGGCTGGGTCGAGGTGCGGGCGAGGTGGGCGACTGCCGACGGCGGCACGCGGAGCAGACACCTGGTGGCGCGGAGTCTCGATCTGTGTGAGGTCCTCGGTGGGTCGCGCTCTTCCGACGTCGTGTGCAGTGCCGGCCGGAGTATCCGTCCGTCCGGCGGTTACGGCATCGGTTCGACGGCGAAGCGCGGAGTGTTCGCCCCGGTCTGTCCCCCGGATCGGCGCCGAAGCGGCGGTGACGGTGGGTGGAGGACCATCAGCGGCAACGGCGCGCCGGACCGAGACCGGCTCATCGATGGCATCGGCTCGATGACCCGCGGGCTGGAAGTCCGAATGGCGACCCGCGGCTGGTCCACGTGCGGGTGCGGACAACTCCGCTGCCGGGACGCCGATCCCGCGGGGCGCGGCCACGTGAACCGGTGTGCTCGGCACCGTGGGGCACGGTCGGACCACACGCCTGGACCAGGGCGTCTCCTGGTTCTTCCGGGACCATGGAGTCGGCCTCGCCTTCGGCTCGGGCTCGGCCGGTGCTTCCGGTGCGAGCAGTCCGTGCGCCAGGACGGGCGGTGCCGCGGCATGATCGACCGGGTCGCCGCCGACGAGCCCTTCGGCGGAAGCGATCGCCGCTTTCAGTTCGCCGACCGTCCGGGAAGCGTCGGCAATGAGCCGCTCCAAGGTGGATACCATCGCGCGCAGCTCACCTGTGTCGATCCGCGACGGCTGACTCACGATGTCTCCCGCCTGTCCTCATCAGGTCTTGCCGCGGTGCGCCGGCCTGCGCCGACATCCTGATCTCGGTCGACCGAGAACAGAGTGTGGTTGCGGCCATTGTCGCTCAGATCCTCTGGACCTCTCCGGGCTGGGAAGCATGGATGATGCGCCCACTGCGGCCGAACAGCTATCCATTCGCAACCTTCCCGCCACTTCGGCGCTCCCATCGTGGAGCGGGGAAACCGCTGGTCTGAGCCCTGCGCTTCGGGCCGTCTGACGCAACGGCGGCGCGGTACCGTTGAAACCGATTGTGCGACAGAGCAATTCGCTATTTCCCCAGGTTGGCTACCATGGAGGGGTGCGGATCGGAGTAGGGCTCTCCACCGCGCCGGAAGCGCGGCGAGCGGGCATGGAAGCCGCAGCACGCGCCCGCGACGAACTCGCGGGCGCGGCGCCGTCCCTCGCTGTGCTGCTCGCGTCCCGCGCGCACACCGACGACGCCGTGGAGGTGCTCTCCGGCGTCCACCGGACGGTCCGGGTGCCCGCCTTGATCGGATGCGTGGCCCAAGCGGTGGTGGCCGGCCGCCGCGAGATCGAGGACGAGCCCGCGGTGGCGGTGTGGCTGGCCTCCGGACTGCCCGCCGCCGAGACTTTCCAGTTGGACTTCCTGCGCACGGCCAGCGGAGGGCTGCTCGCCGGCTATCGCTTCGACAAGGCCGCGCGCGATTTCCACCTGCTGCTACCCGACCCATACTCCTTCCCGGCCGATCTGCTGCTGGAGTACGTGAACACCGACCTGCCCGGCACCATCGTGATGGGCGGGCTGGTCAGCGGCGGCCACGGCCCGGAAGGCAGCCGCCTGTTCCGCGATCATGCCGTGGTGACATCGGGCGCGGTCGGCGTGCGTCTGCCCGGCTTGCACAACGTGCCGATCGTGTCCCAGGGCTGTCGTCCGATCGGCTACCCCTACACCGTCACCGGCGCGGACGGCACGGTGATCACCGGGCTCGGCGGCCTGCCTCCGATCGAGCGGCTGCGCCAGATCGTCGCCGTGCTGCCCCCCGACCAGCAAGAACAAATGGCGCGCGGCCTGCAGATCGGCTTCGTCGTCGACGAGCATCTGGTCGAGCCGGGGCAGGGCGATTTCCTGATCCGCGGCCTGCTCGGCGCCGATCCCGCCAGCGGCGCGATCGAGGTGGGCGAGGTCGTGGAAGTCGGCACCACCGTCCAATTCCAGGTCCGCGACGCGATCGGAGCCGACCACGACTTGCGGGCGGCGCTGGCGCGGGCGCGCACCGACCTGCCAGGACCTCCGGCCGGCGCCCTGCTGTTCACCTGCAACGGACGCGGCCGCAGGATGTTCGGCGTGGCCGACCACGATGCCACCACCATCGAGGACCTGCTCGACGGCATCCCGCTCGCGGGCTTCTTCGCCGCCGGGGAGATCGGGCCCATCGCGGGCCGCAACGCGCTGCACGGCTTCACGGCGTCGATGGCGCTGTTCGTCGAATGAGCGTCGATCTCCGGGTCTACGCCGAGTTGAACGACTTCCTGCGGCCCGGCGAGCGCTACACCGTGCTGCGACGGCCGTGCCGTCCGCACCAGACGGTCAAGGACGTCATCGAGGCCGCGGGCATTCCGCACACCGAGATCGATCTGATCCTGGCCGACGGAGAACCGGTCGACTTCGACCATCGCCCGCGTCCCGGCGCGCGGATCACCGCGTATCCCGTCTTCGAAACACTCGACATCGGCCGGGTGACGTTGGTCCGCCCGCATCCGCTGCGTGAGCCCCGCTTCCTCGCCGACGTGAATCTCGGTGGTCTCGCCAAGCTGATGCGGTTGCTGGGTCTCGACGTGCACTGCCACTGGGAGGCGGGCGACGCCGAACTCGCCGAAGCGTCCGCGGCCGAGCATCGGATTCTGCTCACCCGTGACCGGGGGCTGTTGAAGCGCCGCGCCGTCACCCACGGCGTCTACATCCGATCGGACCGGCCGGTCGACCAGGTCGTGGAGCTGATCCGGCGGCTCGACCTCGTCGCGTGCCTGGATCCGTTCACCCGCTGCCTGCGTTGCGGCGGTGTCGTCGCCGAGGTCGGCAAGGCCGAGGTCGAGGACCGCCTGGAACCGCTCACCCGCCGCTACTACGACACCTTCCGGCAGTGCCGCGCTTGCGGCCGGATCTACTGGCAGGGCTCTCACCAGGCGCGTCTGGCCGAAACGGTCGCTGCGATCCGCGCGGAACTGGACCGCCCGTGAGCGCCGGCGGGCGGGGCCGCCGGAAATCGCGGTGTGGAGCCGACCGGGCGCGTCGGCCCCGCCTTCGCCTAGACTCTCTGCCGTGGCCGGACGACTTCCTGATCGCGATATCGCGGCAATACGCGAGCGCGTCCGGATCGAAGACGTGGTGGGGGAGTACGTGGCGCTCAAACGCGCCGGAGCCGACTCCATGAAGGGCCTGTGCCCGTTCCACGACGAGAAGTCGCCGTCGTTCCACGTGCGACCCAATCACGGCCTGTTCCACTGCTTCGGCTGCGGCGAGGGCGGCGACGTGTTCGCCTTCCTGCAGAAGATCGAGCACGTCGGTTTCGTCGAGTCGGTCGAGCAGTTGGCCGACCGGATCGGTTACCGCATCAACTACGAGGGCGGCGGCACCTCGGTGCAGCGCGACCGCGGCACCCGGTCCCGGCTGGTCGCGGCGAACGCGGCCGCGCACGAGTTCTACGTCGCCCAGCTGCGCGAGCCGGAAGCCGAAACCGCGCGCAAATATCTCACTGATCGCAACTTCGACGCCGCCGCCGCGCATCAATTCGGCTGCGGTTACGCCCCGGCCGGGTGGGACACCCTTACCAAGCACCTGCTCCGCAAGGGGTTCGACTTCAAGGAGCTGGAGGCGGCCGGACTGTCCCGGCAAGGTCAGCGCGGCCCGATCGATCGCTTCCACCGGCGGCTGCTGTGGCCGATCCGCAACCTGTCCGGCGACGTCATCGGGTTCGGCGCCCGCAAACTCTTCGACGACGACACCATGCCCGGCAAGTACATCAACACGCCGGAAACTCTGCTGTACAAGAAATCTCAGGTGCTCTTCGGCCTGGATCACGCCAAGCGCGAGATCGCCAAGGGGCATCAGGCGGTCGTGGTCGAGGGCTACACCGACGTCATGGCGATGCACCTGGCCGGGGTCAAGACGGCCGTCGCCTCCTGCGGCACGGCGTTCGGTGACGAGCATCTCGCCCTGTTGCGCCGCCTGATGATGGACGACAATTTCTGGCGCGGCGAGATCATCTACACCTTCGACGGCGACGCCGCGGGCCAGGCGGCGGCTCTGAAGGCCTTCTCGGGGGATCAGAAGCTGGCCGGTCAGACCTACATCGCGATCGCGCCGGACGGGCAGGACCCGTGCGAACTGCGTCAGCACTCCGGTGACGCCGCTGTGCGCGATCTGGTCGCCCGCCGGACCCCGTTGTACGAGTTCGTGATTCGCGGCCTGCTGGCCGACCACAACCTCGACACCGCGGAGGGGCAGGTGGAGGCGCTGCGCCGGGCGGTACCGGTGGTCGCGCAGATCAAGGACAACGCCCTGCGCAAGGCCTACGCCACCAAACTGGCCGGATGGGTCGGCTGGGACGACATCCAAACCGTCGTGCGCCGCGTCGGCGAGGAAGCCAAGCGGCATCGCAACGGCGGCGGGCGGACCGGTACGGTGCGCACGCCCGCGCCCCGCGAGGTGGTCGCCGAACATCCCGCCGCGCGGCCTAATCCGAACGATCCCACCCTGCTGCCGCAGCGCCAGGTGCTCGCGGCCGCCCTCCAATATCCGGCGATGGCCGGAGCGGGTTTCGACGCGCTCGAGGCCGAAGCCTTCACCCACCCCGCCTACGCGGTGCTTCGCGGCCTGATCGCCGAGGCGGGCGGCACGGCGGCCGGGCTCGGCGGCGCCGAATGGGTCAACGCCGTCGCCGACCGCACCGAGGACCTGACCATGCGCGCACTGCTCTCGGAACTCGCCGCCGAGCCGCTGCCGGTGAAGTCGGAGTCCGACATCCCGCGCTTCGTCTCCGGCGTTCTCGCCCGCACCCAGGAAGCCTGGGTGGGCAGGCAGATCGCCGAGCTCAAGTCCAGGCTGCAGCGGATCTCCTCGACCGAACAGCCGGAGGCCTACCTAGCCCTCTTCGGCGACCTCGTCGCCCTCGAGCAGTACCGCAAGAGCCTGCTCACCCAGGCGATGGGCAGCCACGGGGACTTCGCGACCGGGGCCTGAGCGGGTGTGATCAGCGGCGCAGCTGGTCGTGCGGCACCAGGACGGTGGTGCGCTCATCGATCGGTTCCATCGGCTCCAGGCGGGGTCGGGTGCTGAGTTTGTCCGCCAGTTTCTGCCTGCCCACGAGCACGAGCTTGCGGGTCACCGGGCTCTCGGTCAGCGCGCGGGTCGCGGCGCTGATCTGTTCGTAGCGAGCCCGCCCGGCCTTGCTGCCGAGTACGTAGCCGGCCGCCACGCCGATGATCAACCGCAGCATCTCGATGTGCTCCTCCCAGTTGCCAGTTCGCCGCCCCCATCCTGCCCGACGCCCCACACGCCTGTCGATCCGGACACCGGGTGACGACACCCTACCTCCAGCGGACAAGACAGCAGGTAGCGACGCGATTTGGGCTCCCGCCCAGCGATACGCTAGAGTTTCTCCTCGGCCCGCCCGATACCAACCGGACGAGCCGAGGGCAATCCCCTATAGCTCAATTGGCAGAGCAGCCGACTGTTAATCGGCAGGTTTCTGGTTCGAGTCCAGATGGGGGAGCAAAAGAGCTCCTGACCAGGAAATTCTGGTCAGGGGCTTCTTCATTGCAGCCGTTCTAGCGGACCGTCACCAAGACTACGCCAAGAATTCGGCGTCAAATGATCGTCCGTCAACTAGCGACGCCGAAACCCCCCGTTCCAGCGAGTCCGGTGCTGCTCAAGCGAGGCAGTGTAGTGCCGCTCGGTGATCCCCGCGTGAGAGTGTCGTAGTCGCTTGGCGGCTGTCTTCGAGTCCGACGCCTCGGCGATCAACGTGGACGGTCTTCCAGAACGTGTACTAGGTGTATGAGGCCTGGACGTTGGTGACGCCGGTGTGGAGGCGGCTGGCTGGTGGCTGGTTTCCGGCGGCGGAGTGTGGTCGATAGTAGTTGTAGTGGATGTTCCAGACGCTGAGCGCGTGGGTGCGTTGGGTTTTCGCTGGTCCACTCGCGTGCGTAGAGGAATTCCTCGGCCAGGATCCGGTTGTAGCGCTCGACCTTCCCGTTGTGCCGTGGCGTGTAAGGCGTGATCCGCTGATGCCGGGCACCCAGCAGCACCTTCCCGAAATCTCGAGCTTTGTAGCAGGAGCCGTTGTCGGTCACGATCCGCTCGATCCTGGTGATGCCGTGCGCGGCGAAGAACGCCCTGGCCCGGAACACGAAACCTATCGCGGTGACAGCTTTCTCGTCCGGCAATGCTTCGGTGTAGGCCAGCCGCGAGTAGCCGTCGACCGCAGTGTGCAGGAAGACATAGCCGGGCCGGGTGCGCCGGTTGGCTGTGCGGGCGGCTTTGTCCTGGGCCGATCCTGGGCCGTGGACGCGCCAACCGCCGCCGTCGGGGATCCGGCCGACCTTCTTGATGTCGACGTGCACCATGTGCCCGGGCCGACGCGCAATGATGCGGCGTGGGAGCCGGTTGTTCTGACCCGCCGGATCCAGGAATCGGCGCCGGTTGAGCCCCAGACGCAGCAGATGCCGGCCAACCGTGCGCACCGATACGGGAATGCCCTCAACAGCAAGTTCCAGTGCTATCCGGCGAGCCGACCATTTGCGGGTGCGGCGCATCTGTTCGATCCGTGCCACCACCTGCACCGATGTAGCTGTCGGTGACCGGTGCGGGGCGCTGGAGCGATCGAGCAGGCCGAGTTCGCCATAGCGGCGGAATCTGTTCACCCACTTGCTCGCGCACTGCCGGGAGATGCCCATCTCGGCGGCGGCGTGCGCGATCGGACGGGACTGGCAACGCTGCACCAGCCGGCGGCGGCCTTCGATGGTCAGCGGGGCGTTACGGTGGGTCACGGACGGGTCTTTCCGGTCGAACGGACGGAGGATTGGCGTTTTCCATCCTGCCGCCGGAAGATCCGTCCCCTTCAGCTCACCCCTGGCCAGCTGTCACCAACGTCACGACCCACAACAACTAGGAGACGTCCCGGTACAAGGTTCTCCGGGCATCGCGCCACGTCCGGTTGAACTTGTGCGGATCGCGTAGCACACCGTCCTGTCCCGAAAAGACGAGCGAAATCTTGTCTTCTACCTCCGCCACGATGCCACCCACCTCGCGAAGCTCCTTCACTGCACACAATCGCCCGTGCATCGGCTCAGATTGCAGTCGCTGCAATATCTGGATCGTGAACTCGGGGAGCGCGACAACCCGGGCCCGGCATCGGATTCCGCCAACTCCTGGCCGATCATCCGCTTGCTCTCGAGCCGGACACAAGTCGCCGAGATGGTGAACGTCGCCGATTCTGCCTTGAGGTCGAACTGGCCCCAGGATGCGGCCAACGCTTGGCCCGGCCGCAATCCGGAACCGAGAATCAGCTCGGCAACGTCGAGCACAAACCGATCCCGCTTTCATGTGCTGGAATCCTTCCAGCCGCTACGCGCTCGCGGCTTCACACCAGATCATTGGGTGCTGGGCTCAGCCAGGGCCGCGGTTCTCGCAGCCTAAGTCGGTCAGCCTGCGGCCCCGCCAGTACGCGACGGCGCGTTGGGCGGCGGGCGAGGCCTGCGCGGTCGCTGTACCTCGGTCCCGTCCGGCCACGCCCACGCCGTCGTCGACCCAAAAATCCGGATTCCTCCACCAGCGGGTCGCCAACACATACCACCCCTCGCAGGATGGCGGCACCATAATTCCGAATTTAGTTACGATGACCGCAAACTCATCGCACTCGCCACTGGCCTCGGAACGAAGCGCACTCCACCGGGCACGTACGCTTCGC
The DNA here is from genome assembly GCF_001612785.1 of Nocardia beijingensis NBRC 16342. Lineage (GTDB taxonomy): Bacteria > Actinomycetota > Actinomycetes > Mycobacteriales > Mycobacteriaceae > Nocardia > Nocardia beijingensis. The sequence goes on along the minus strand of NZ_BDBC01000017.1, from coordinate 229,311 downwards.
TGACGGCGAATGGGCTGCACATGGTAAGGGTATTAGCGAAGGCGAGAGTCGGCTGCAGGGTATGTACCGAGAGCGCACGTTCGCAGTCGAAGTACCAGCTGGACACCGGAGAACCATGGCGAGCGCGGCTGCCTGCGTCGTCAAGGTCAGCACGGTCGAGGGACACTCGCCTACCGTCCTCGAGACAGGGAGACGATTTCCAGCCGTATGCCCATCGCCTGCAGCACCGTCGCGGTGTGCACCAAGGACACCTTCGCGAACGCGAACAACGAATCCGTAGTCACCGGCTTGTTGTTGTCCAGCAAGATCGCATAGACCAACCTCGGGGAGGTGAAAGAGGTGTCCAGCTCCAGTTCGGGCGCCAGCTCACGGATTTTCGCGATGGCTTTCTCACGGGCGGCAGCGTCATATCGGAGGGTTTCCACCGAGACGCGGCCCTGCGCGAGAAGGTGATTCACCGCTTCGGTCCGCGCCACCTTCTTCACGCAGATCAGCTGGCCCTCCGGGCCGATGACGTCGCAGATCTCCAGTCCCCCGCCTCGGAGTCGTTTGGTGTGGATGGTGTCTTTGTCGAGTGCCACGTAACCGGCTTGGGCGGCAACACATTCGTGGTTATATGTCCACTCGGTCGCCCCTCTCGGCCACAGCGGCATGCTGACAGTGGTGGGCCGTCCGAGGAGTTCGGCAATCCGGCGCTCGATGACGTCGAGGTAGGTGGCGCCGATCTCGTACCAGTCGCCTTGCCAGTAGAAGTGGTGAACGATAGCGTCGACGAGTTCGGCCGTGAGCCAGTAGTCGGCGCGGGTTGGACCACCCAGAGGGTGGCTCGCATGCCCGTCTTCGAACATCGTGACCGATGCCTGGCGCAGCGCCGACAAGTGAGTACCGGGTGGCCGTCGACGCACCGATGCGACGAGATCGCCGACAGCAATTTCCGACTTATGGAACGTCGCGGGACCTGTTGTCACGCAGAACGATTCCGCATGTTCGTAGTGTTCATAGCAGCTGCTGGGCACCACTAGACCGATCGAGCCCAGCTCGCCGGCACCGAGCATGGCGTCGAGTTTCTCGTCGAGACGCCGAGCCTGGTCGGATCTGCGGTCAACCGGACGGATCTGGGCGATGAAGTCGAACTCAGGCAGCCGACTATCCCGCTCACACACCCGCTCGATCTGCAGGAGATCCTGAAGAAAGTCCGCTGGTGCGGTGCCCATCCGCAACGTCAGGGACGACGGGCCGGCCGACACCAACGTGGCCCGCTTACGTCCGGTGCTGAATGTGAGCGGCACATCCTTGATTCGACCTGCGATTCGGCTGACGATCTCGCCGAATCGCTCCATCCCGAACCCGTTAATGGACCCGCCGCCGAGGATGGAGTTCTCATCGACGCGGCCCCGAGCATCCATCAAATGCCGGCGCACCTTGGTGATTCGGCCTTCATCGAGGCATCGGATAGCGAATTCGAGGCCGAAACCCGGATCGAAACGATCGTGTGGAATCATCCAGTGCCCCGTGCCGCAGGTGACCGCGTAGACGGCCTTGTCCGTCCGTATGAGCAGCACCAGAAACGCCGACTGGGTCTGCTCGTCGACTGGCGAACTGGTCACCGAGCCCATCGCGCCACACCAGCTTGCATCCGTCGGTGGAGTGCTTCCGGAAATCAGCAGGGCAGTAAGACCCTCGATGTAGACCCAGCGCCAGCTGACGCCCTCTCGATCGAAACTTTCCGGACGGACATAGGCCCGTAGGTCTTCGTGACTGTCGAAACGGTCGCCGCGCAGCCGGTGCAGCGTCATCGTGTGGGTCCTCGGCCCAGACCTGCGACGAGTCCGCGTCCGACTGTCATCGATAACCATGCGCGAATGTCCTCCTGATCGGCAACATTGACGAGATCAAGCGAGTAGAGGCTCCGCGCGATTCGGACAGAACCGCGGAGACATCGCCGAGACAGTACGCTAAAATTGTGAACTGAGTCAACAAAGTTCACAGATCTCGTCAATCTCTGGTCGTGAACCAAGTCAACTTCTTTGCCCTGTGAACGGCGGAGGGGTATGGTCACGCAACGTGGACGCCGAGCTGGAACAGATCACCGCCGCCGCTATCGCGCGCCTGGCGGGGGTCGGGCGCGCGGCGGTGTCGAACTGGCGCAAGCGATACCCAGACTTCCCGAGCCCTGTCGGCGGTAATGCCGCGAGCCCGTTGTTTTCGCGAAGGCAGGTGCTGGACTGGCTGATCCAGACGGGAAAGGCTGACCAGCTGGCGACTGCAGGCCGAACGGACACCGGCACTCAACGCATCGAGGAGCTCCCGGCAGATCGTACGGTGACCGATCTCGATTCTATGGAGTTGCTGGGCCGAGTAATGGCAGCGCTGCTGCCGCGCGCCACTGCTGCCCAGGATGCCGAAGGCGCGGCGATGGCCGCGGTGCTCGACCCAGCGTGCCGTAGCAAGACACCTCTCACGGCGGTCGCCGAACGATTCGGCAACCGAATCACTGTTCTCGGACAAGCTACAACTGAATCCGATGCACGTGATGCTGCCGACTCGCTGCGGGCCCATATCCGACCGCCGTACGACATACGGATCGGGGACGCATTGAGCGGCACAATGTTCCGCAACTACCTGGGACGCGCTGCAGCTGTCGTCTGCGTGGTACCGCCGGATCCGCCGCCGTGGTCCCCGCTCGAGACACCCGACGACCCCCACTGGGAATTCGGTGTACCCAGTGCCAGGGACACCGAATTGGCTTGGGTCCAACGCTGCTACGCCCACCTGCGACACCAGGGGGTCGGTATTGTGGCCGTGTCACCGCGCACGTGTGTCCAACCGTCCGGGCAAGCCATACGCGCCGCCATTATCCGAGCAGGAATCCTGCGCGCAGTCATCACGCTACCCGTCGGATTGGGTGGCAATCCGGAGATGCCGCCGTGTCTGTGGCTGCTGCAGCGGCCGTACGACCCCACCGAGCGCCACGACATTCGTCTGATCGACCTCACCCACCTGGCCGACCCCGCTGAGGTCCCACAAGATCATGCGGCCTGGCAGGGCTTATTCGATAGCAACGACCCAGCAGTCTCCACGACAGTTTCGGCGGTGGAGCTGCTTTATGGCGACACTAACGTGCTGCCGTCTCGGCATCTACCTCCCCGAGGTGAAGCGAACGCGGCCGATCTCACCGAGGCGATGAACCGACTCCAAGCCCTCCACCACACTCTCGGTCATCAGTTGCCCTGTTTCGCCGCGTCATCGGCCCCCTTCAAACACGCCTATGTCAGTCTCGCCGAACTCGAACGGTCCGGGACACTGCGCATCCGCCCTAAGGCAACCGACCCGCAAGCCGGGGACCTACTCATCCGCACTTTGAACCGTCCCCCGATCGTCGCCACCGAGACCGACGTCGACGATCCTGGCATCGCCTACGTCGTCACAACGGACCCGACCAGGCTCGACGCCCATTTCCTGGCGATGTTCATCCGCACCGACTCCAACGCCGTACCTATTGCCAACACCCTCGGCGCCATCAGCCGAGACGACCTACGAAGATGCCGCATTCCGCGCCTGCCGATCGCTGAGCAACGCCGCTACGGCAACACATTCAGACAGTTGCAGGACCTCAAGCAGGTTTTGACATCGCTGGCCAAGGTCGGCAACGCAGTGATCGACCAGGCCGTACACGGTCTTACCGTGGGCGCGTTGTCCCCGAATCCACCTCCCCTGGGCAGCAGCAGCACTGATCGAACCAACCGAACCGAAGGCGAGACGGAACACCGTGACATCCGGACCCACCCATGAGCAGATGGCCAACCGCGTCTGGTCCATCGCCGACCGACTTCGCGGCCACTACAAGCGCCACGAGTACGGGTCGGTGATCCTGCCCTACACCGTGCTGCGCCGCCTCGACGCGATCATGGCGCCCACGCGCGACGCCGTCCGCGCCAAAGCGAAGGCGACAAGTGGTATTGATAACAACCAGAAGATGCTCGAGCAGGCGTCCGGCTTGCCGTACTACAACACCTCGGAACAGGACTTCGAAACTATCCGTGGTGACGACAAGAACGTCGCGTTGAATCTCCGCGACTACATCAAGGGCTTCTCGCCGAATGTGCGGTTGATCATGGACCGATTCGACTTCGACAATCGGATCACCCGACTCGCCAGCTCAGGACTGCTGTACCAAGTCCACTCCCAATTCAAGGACATGACGGACCTCGGCAAGCTCAGCAACGAGGACATGGGTTACGTCTTCGAGCACATCATCCGGCGGTTCGCCGAAGACTCCAACGAAACCGCGGGTGAACACTTTACGCCCCGCGAGGTCATCGAACTCATGGTGAACCTGCTCATCGCGCCCGACGCCGACACCGTCTCAGGACTGGGACAGGTCATCAACATCCTCGACCCCGCGTGCGGCACCGGCGGTATGCTTCACGCCGCCGCCGACCACATTCGCAGCTACAACGCCAAGACCACCCTGTACCTCCATGGCCAGGAGATCAATGCGGAAGCCTGGGCGATCTGCGAATCCGAGATGCTTATTCGCAACCAGCGCGGCACCATCCATTACGGAAACTCATTCAGCCAGGACGCTTTCCCTGACAGGGCCTTCCAATACATGCTCGCCAACCCCCCATTTGGCGTTGAGTGGAAGACGGTAGAAGACTTCATCAGGGGCGAGGAGGAAATCGGCCATGCTGGCCGTTTCGGCGCCGGCCTGCCTCGAATCAACGACGGTTCCTTCCTGTTCCTTCAGCACATGATCTCCAAGATGGAACCCGCCGAGAACGGTGGGACCCGGCTCGCCATCGTCTTCAACGGCTCTCCACTGTTCACCGGTGCCGCCGAGTCCGGTGAATCCCGAATTCGCCAGTGGATCCTCGAAAACGACCTGCTCGAAGGCATCGTCGCCTTGCCGGATCAGCTCTTCTACAACACCGGCATCTCCACCTACTTTTGGATCCTGTCCAACCGCAAGCCCTCCCGGCTCCGAGACAAGGTGATCCTCCTCGACGCCCGTGACCAGTGGGAGAAGATGCGTAAATCCATGGGCGACAAGCGGAAGCGCATCAGCAAGGCTCAAATCGAACACATCTCACAGCTCTATGGCCACGCCCTAGACATCGCCGCCGATCCCAAACATCCCAGCCACGCAAAGGTCAAGATCTTCCGCACCCGTGACTTCGGCTACCACCGCATCACGGTCGAACGCCCGCTAAAGCTGCGCTTCGAAATAACCGAGGACACACTTGACGCCCTCGCTTACTCGAAACCTCTCGAAAAGTGGGCCGACCGCGACCATTTCATCGAGGCCCTGCGTCCCCATGTCGGGGCCGTCTGGTGGACGAAGAAGGAAGCGACCAATGCTCTCCACAAGGCCGCAGCTGAACATGCAACCCCATGGCCCAAGCCTGCGGGGATTTTGAAGGCTATCTGGGCGGCTGTATCAGTCTCCGATCCCGACGGAGAAGTTCAGACGAAGCAGGACGGTACTGTACTTCCCGACCCCGACTTGCGCGACTACGAGAACATTCCGCTCGACGAGAATATCGACGAATATTTCGTCCGCGAGATAATTCCACATGTAGCTGACGCCTGGATCGACCACAGTAAAACAAAAGTCGGGTACGAGATCCCTTTCACTCGACACTTCTACGTCTACACGCCACCTCGGCCGCTGGCGGAGATCGACGCGGAGTTGCGAGAATTGGAGGGCAAGATCCAGAAGCTGCTGGGTGAGGTGACCGGATGAGCAGGCTCAATAATCTGCCGATCGAAATTCAGTGGCCAGCGCATTGGCGAGATGTTCCGCTGTGGTCTTTGTTTGACCGCGTTAAAGATGTCGGGCACCCCGACGAAGACATGCTTAGCGTCTATCGGGCACACGGCGTGGTTAAGAAAGATGGACGCGACGACAACTTCAACAAGACGGCTGAAAATAGGAACATTTACCAGTTAGTCGATGATGGATGGCTCGTCGTGAACCGAATGAAGGCATGGCAGGGGTCAGTCGGAATATCGACGCTGCGAGGCATTGTTTCGGGACATTACCTGTGTTTCAGGCCAAATCATTCTGAAGATCCCCGGTATCTTAATTGGCTCCTTCGGTCGCAAGTCTACGCCACCGAATACGGGCGAATGTCCCGAGGTGTCCGGCCATCGCAGATCGAGATCGACAACGACGAACTGCGCGGTTTGCGCATAGCTTTGCCATCGCGTGAAGAGCAGCGTCGAATCGCCGATTTCTTGGAGGATGAAATTTCGCGAATATCTTCCCTGGCCGAAGCTCAGGTATTGGCTCGGTCGGCCCTGCTGGAGCGACGCGCGACCAGGGTGTTTGAAGCTGTCACGGGTGTAGACAGTTCCGAGAGGAAGCCGTCCGGTCTAGCATGGGTGGCGACAATTCCGATTAGTTGGCGGAGTGTGAAGGTCGGTTACGTTGCACGTATTGGGAGCGGTCATACCCCCAGTAGGTCGAAGCCGGAGTGGTGGCAAAACTGTGATATTCCATGGATCACAACCGGGGAGGTCAGTCAAGTCCGCGATGATCGCCGGGAAGTGCTGACGGAAACGCGCGAGTGCATCAGCAAAATTGGACTAGAAAATAGCGCCGCAGAGTTGCATCCCCGAGGAACGGTTGTCCTCTGCCGCACCGCCTCCGCAGGATACTCCGCAGTAATGGGAACGGAAATGGCAACCAGCCAAGACTTCGTAACTTGGACTTGCGGTCCCAATCTCGATCCGTACTACTTGCTCTGGTGTCTGCGCGCGATGCGTGATGATTTACTAGGACGACTGGCCATAGGGTCGACCCACAAGACTATTTACATGCCGGATCTCCAGGCATTGCGTATTACTTTGCCGCCATTGGATAATCAACGACGAATTGTTGACGAGATTAGGAAATCAAACGCAACCGTAGATCGTGCGGTAGACGCCATTGACCGCCAACTCTCCCTCCTCGCCGAGCGCCGCCAAGCGCTGATTACCGCCGCCGTTTCCGGCCAGCTCGATGTCACCACCGCTCGTCCGTCCTTCTCCTAAGTTGGAAAGTGCCGCATGATCCCAAGAGCAGCAAAGGAAGTAGCGTTCGAGAACGCAGGTGAGGCGGTCTTGCTCGCTAACGGATGGTCCCGACCTGAAGGGGCTTTCGACGCCGAACTCGGACTACACACCCGCGAGCTGTTCCGCTTCATCTCGACGACGCAGCCAAAACAGTGGAAACGTCTCGTCGAGGGCGAGGGCGGTGACGAAGCAGAGGCCCGCAAGCGGCTCATGCGTCGGGTGGCGGTGGAGATCAACGAACGCGGTATCTTGGATGTGTTGCGGCAAGGAGTAAAAGAGCGCGGCATCGCATTCACTTTGGCCTACTTCCGGCCGGGTCACACGTTGGCGGCGGACGCGCTCGACGGATACCAGGCGAACGTGCTGACGGTGGCACGGCAGGTGTACTTCAGCAAGCGGAAGCCACAGCAGTCGGTGGATATGGCGCTGTTCGTGAACGGGTTGCCAACGGCGACGGCCGAGCTCAAAAACCCGGGTACCGGCACGAATGCGGATGACGCGATCAGGCAGTACCGCGAGCGCGACTCGAATGAGCTGTTCTTCGCGAAGCGAACGTTGGTGCATTTCGCGGTGGACCCAGATCGGGCGTTCGTGACGACCGCCCTTCGTGGTGCGGCGACACAGTTCTTGCCGTTCAACATGGGTACCGAAGGCCCAGGCGTTTCTGGCGGAGCCGGAAACCCACCGGCAGTGGGTGATGAGCACGCCGTGGCCTATCTGTGGGACCAGATCTGGCAGCGGGACAACTGGCTGGAGATTCTGCAACGGTTCATGCATGTCGAATTGCCCGACAAAAAGGGAGTGAAGGTCGACCCACACACCCTGCCCCGGATCTTCCCTCGGTTCCATCAGTGGCATGCTGTGCGCGAGATGGTCGCCCACGCCCGCGACCATGGGGTCGGCCACAGCTACTTGATCCAGCATTCGGCCGGTTCCGGGAAGTCGAACACACTGGCGTGGTTGTCTCATCGGTTGTCGAACCTGTTCGATGCCGACAATCGGCAGGTGTTCCACAAGATCATCGTGATCACCGACCGCGTGGTGCTGGATCGGCAGTTACAGAAGGCGGTCTACCAGTTCGACCACACGCCTGGCGTGGTACGCAAGATCGAGACCGATTCAAAGGCGTTGGGGGAAGCCTTGTCTGACTCGGCGTCGAAAATCGTCATCTCCACGTCGCAGATGTACGGCTACGTCTTGGACAAGATCAGCGCGAAGCTGTCGCATCTGCGGTACGCAATCGTGATCGATGAGGCGCATTCGTCGCAGGGCGGTAAGTTCGCGATGAACCTGAAAAGAGTGGTCGGCTCCAATGCCGAACGGCAGGAAGACGAAGACGAGACGACCTACCAGACGCGTGTGCGGGGCAAGCAGCCAAACTTGTCGTACTTCGCCTTCACGGCGACACCGAAATCAGCGACGCTCAAGCTATTCGGGACATTCGATCGCCAGCGGCGCAACCCGCACACCGGCAAGCAAGGTATGCACGTACCCTTCCACGTGTACTCGATGCGCCAGGCCATCGACGAGGGCTACATCCTCGATGTGCTCGCGAACTATCTGACGTACCGGAGCAAGTGGCGGCTGCGCAACGCTGCTATTGACAACAGACAGTCCCAGCTGACCAACCCTGACGTCGCCGCGCCGAAGGCGCGGCGGGAACTCATTCGGTATGCCGAACTGCACCCGTACTCGCTGGGTCAACGGGCTGCGCTTATTATCGAAGACTTTCGGGAAAACATCGCGTGGCGGATGGATGGCCGCGCCAAGGCGATGGTGGTTACCGGCGGCCGGGAAGAAGCCTTGAAGTTGTATCAGGCGATGAAAACCCTCATCGCCAAGGCTGGATACACCGACTGCGGAACCCTAGTGGCATTCTCCGGCAAGCTGAAGGATGAAGAAGCTCAGCTCGAGCATTCGGAGTCGTCGCTAAATGGGTTTTCCGAACTCCAACTGCCGGCAAAGTTCGCGTACACGAAGGCAGATGACCAGCAGGCCGCGGCACGCAACCAGGAGGAGTATCGGCTGCTGGTGGCGGCCGATAAGTATCAGACCGGCTTCGATCAACCGCTGTTGTGCGCCATGTACGTCAACAAGGCACTAACGGGAATTGCAGCGGTCCAGACGCTTTCCCGCCTGAACCGCATCCACCCGCTCAAGAAGCAAGAAGATGTGCGGATCCTCGACTTCGTCAACAAGGTAGATGCCATCAAGGCAGCGTTTTCGGACTGGTATGAGACCACCATCAGCGAACCTGCCGATGCGGATGTGCTGTACCAGAAGCAGCGGCTGGTGATGGCCTACCAAGTTCTGGTGACGTCCGAGATGGACGCGTTCATGCGCGCCCTGACCGAGGCGGTCCAAGGCAATCTGACACCAGCGGCCGAAGCCCGGCTCCACGCACAGCTGCACAATTTCCTCACCCCCGCGGTGGACCGCTTCGTAGCTCTTGAGACCGACGACGAACGTGAAGGCTTCCGCGGCGAACTGGCGGGATACCTGTCCGCCTATAGCCTCATCGCCCAAGTCGTCGACTGGGGTGACGAGGACCTCGAACGGCTCTACCAATACGGCCAGGTACTGCTGAGACGGCTGCCTGGGCGTCCGTCGGTGGCCGTGGACATCGGCAACCCAGGGCTGACGCATTACCGACTTTTCGAGACAGGTCGGCACAACCTTTCCCTGAAGCCAACTGGTGACCGCGACATTCGCGGTCACGCTGCGGACGGAGGTGGATACCGCGAGCCGGAAATGCGCCCCCTGGCGGAGGTGATCGAAGAGCTCAACGATCGATTCGGGCTCGACCTCGGCACCTCGGACCAGATCCTCTTCTTCCAGCAGGTCGCGGGCATCGTGAAGAACCCCACGATGGAACAGATCGCCCTGATGAACGACGAGGAGCGGTTCGCCCAGGTAGTCGACGGCGCGCTGGATGACGTAGTCGCTGAGAACGCCGAGCGGAATTTGCAGTTTGCCAAGCTTTACTTCGACAACGACGAGTTCCGCAAGGTCTATAAGGAAGAGGCGACGAAGCAGGCGTACCGAATCTTCACCTCTCCGGTACGGGAGCAAGCGCTGAACCGGTTGCGAGAAGCGATGCGACGCGACACCCTTGAAGGCACTGCAGAAAGCTGATCTAAACCAAAGAGACAGAGCAGGGAATCAGGGTGACAGACGACGAGGGATGGCTCCTCGCACAGCGCTACCGGGTGCGAGGCGTCGTCGGGCGGGGCGGCATGAGCGAAGTCCTCTACGGGCACGATGAGCGCCTCGACCGGCCGGTCGCGATCAAGTTTCTGAAGATAGGCGACATTGCCGCAGATAGCCCAGAGAATGCGGCGATCTTCGATCAGCAGCAAGCCGACCGAACCAGGTTCGTCCGCGAAGTACGGACCATGGCAGCCCTTGAGCATCCAGGCATTCCAGCCGTGTTCGACACCGGTCAGGAAGAGGACGGGCTCCGTCGACAGTGGCTGGTGATGCAGCTGCTGCGCGGGGCCACCTTGGCACACCTCCTCGAGACTGACTTCGCCGAGACATTACCGAGCGTGGAATGGGTCGCCGCCGTCGGCGCCCAAGTGGCCGCCGCCCTCGATTGCGTCCACAACGCCGACATCGTTCACCGCGACATCAAGCCCACCAACATCATGGTGCTCGACGACGGTACCGTGAAGACGCTCGACTTCGGGATCGCCCTGCTTCGAGGAGCCGGCACACTGCCCCGCCTGACACAGGTCGATCGAACGGTAGGCACCCCGCTGTACATGTCGCCCGAGCAGTTCAACTGGGAACCAGTCACCCCAGCCGCCGATATCTACTCGCTGGGATGCGTCCTTTACGAAGCGATCACCGGAGATCCTCCATTCCCCCACCACTCCGACGGTCGGTCACTCCGTACGCAGCACCACAATTCGCCCCGCCCTTCCGCAGCTTCCCGCCGGGCCAATGTTCCCGCCGAAATCGACGAGCTCATAACTGCCATGATGTCTGTCGACCCTCGGAAGCGCCCAAGCGCCAACGGCGTGTACGACGCGCTACGGCCCTGGGCGGCGGCTGAGGGCACAACCGGCGGTCATCGGGACCCCACTCGCCAGTTCCGCAGCCCGCTGCTGACTCTCGCTGCGTCCCGTCCGACCCCACAACCGGGTCGATCTCTCAGCCGTGCCGAGTTCGATTTACTGGAGGCTGCGGTCCAGGAACTCTTTCGACAAGAACAATTTCAGCAGGCGATTGACCTGCTCGAAAACACTTTGGCCGAGCGGCGTGCCGGCTCCTTGAACCTTTTGGTCCTTCGTCATTACCTTGGCACTGCACTGTATTTCGCGAACCGGTTCCGAACAGCGATATCGCACCTGGAGTTCGTCGCCCAGCAAGTCCGTCAATACGAGCCCGACGGCTACTTCAGCCTCGACTGTGCGTTTCTCACCGGCTCGGCGCATGCAGCTCTCGGCGAACCCAACAAGGCACTTCCTCATCTAATCTTCTACCTGCATAACGCAACCCGGCAGCACGACGATCAAGCACACGACCGTCGCTACGAAGTCCGATACCTGATCGCGGCGATGCACGAAGCTGAAGGGCGAACCGAGGAAGCCCTCGTCGAGTACCAGCAACTCCGAGCTGGCGTCGCTGCCGAACACGGACCCGAGTCTGTGCGAGTCGCCAGCATCGACAAGCGGATCGCTCACCTGAACGGTAGAGCGGAGGGTGACAGGGCCTGACAACTTTTCGACGCCGAAGCCTCCGCAGAAATCGGCCACCTATCGCGATCTGTGTGCCGCTTGGCCGATCGACGCTCTTTTAAGAGCCAGACCCGATGGAGACTCTCGGCCGGAGCCGATACTGGATTCGGATACAAGGGTCATAATCCCCACACCACGTGTAGGTCCTCGACCACACGCCGGCACCAACTTTCAACGCATGAGTCCGGCACGAACCGACGCGGCTGTCGCGCACGGGTCCATGGCAACAAGGAGGGGCAATTGGCTACCACGAACATTACCTTTGATCAGGTTGAGCCGGTTTTGGACGAGCTCGGCTGGACTTGGTATGAGGACGATGGCGAACGCGGATGGTATCGATACGCATGGAGCATGCTGGAATCCGCTGGCCTCACGGCGGCCGACGACGCCGCGGCCCATAACGAGGCGGCGGTCCATGCTGTAGCGCTCTGGGCGATCACGCGCACGTTCTTCGCCAGGGCATTCGACGAGGGGTATGAGGACGACTGGCGATACGGCGTGAGCACCGCCGTCGGCGACCACCCTTTGATCGACGCTTCCTGGCTGGTCGGCAAGCTGGCGGAGACATATGAGAGCCCCGGTTACTTTGAATCCGTGGAGTATGGAGGGGACGTCGGCGAGCTGGACAATGAAATAGATCTCGAAGACGAGGGCGGTCAGGAGCTGCTTCATAAGCTGATCATCGACGTAGCTGAAAAGATCAGCGCCCAATTGTCGGCGCTCGGCGAAGCAACCTTGTTCGCGTCGCTGTGGGCGGCCAGATCCTCGGACTCGAAGTTTCCACTTCCGCAATCGGCGGTTGAAATGGTCTTCGATGACTCCAAGTGGTCCATGGTCGATGCCTACGGCTGGGTCAGCCGCGGAATGTTGATCGACTGAATCGGAGCAAGCACCCGAGCGGAGAACCTTCGACAACGTGGCGCAGAAGCTTTGGCGACGGGCATCCGATGTCGACCGCCCATCTCGTCCGCTGCGAGCGTTCGGGGATGCACGAGCTCTGCTGTCCGGTCATCTGCCGCGGCCAGCACGCCGATGGTCGGCAGCGTGGTGTTCGGATTCGACCCCTCCCCAAATTTTCGCCAAACATTCGGGGCAGCTACAGGGATGTCTGCACGTGAACCTGCAGGGTGCATCGAGATGTCGTGCGTTCCCACTTGACCCCATAACCGCATGCCTACACCAATACTTGGGTATCACCTGTGTCTTGACGGGAACTCGTAATCGGCAGGTTTCTGGTTCGAGTCCAGAGGGGGAGCAGAAACAGCAGGTCAGGCACGGTAACCGTGCCTGACCTGTTTTCGTATGCGGGCTGCGACCGAGAAAATTCCTTCCTGAATTTCGTCGGTATGCACATCTGATGATCAGGCGTCGCGAAGTTCGAGCTGGCGTGGGATCGCCGCGGCCGCGTCTTTCACTGCGGACTCGACCTCGCGCAGCTGGGTGCGGGGCACGCGGGCGGCGAGGGCGGCGACGCTGACCGCGGCGCAGACCGAACCCGCGGCATTTCGTACTGGTGCGGCCACACCGAGGATGTGGGGGTCCAGTTCGCCCTGTGATACCGCGATTCCGGCTTTGCGGATGCGAGACAGTCGCGCGCGCAGCGCTGCGGGATCGGTCAGAGTCTTGGCGGTAAAACGTTCGAGCGGCGCCTGTTCCAGTACCGAGGTGACCTCGTCGGGGTCGGCCCAGGCCAGCAGGACTTCGGCCGCCGCGCCCGCGTTGATCGGCAGGACCTGGCCGCGCTCATAGGAGAGTCGAACCGTGTGCTGGGCTTCGACCAGATCGAGGCAGACCAGGCCGGTCTGGCGACCGCACACCAGAACATGCATTGCCAGCTGCTGAACAACCTCGCGCCCGAGACCACCGAAGTACTGGTCCTCGACCACGCGACCTCGTATCCGCTCGCACCCTAGCGGTGCCCTGACTTGCGGCCGGCTCGCCAACATCGATGCAGGCCGCGAGCCGAAGCCAGGCATCTGTCGAGCCATCGGCCGTGTTGCGGTCCCCGCCCGGCGGCAGCAGCTGCGTGACGAAAGCTCGTCCTGGCCTACCGAGGGTCCTCGACTGCGTCCCACCTTCTTGACTGGCGTTCAAGAAATACCTACCGTGGTCGCGGCACAGTTCTTGGGCGACGTTCAAGAGCGCTGGGTTCACTGAGCGGAAGGATCACCTATGGCTACCGACGAGTCGATCGATCGAGGTGATACCACCGCAGCGATTCAGCGGCGCGATGTGGAGTTCATCTCCGGCGGCGTGCCGTGCGCGGCGTGGTTGTACACCACACCCGGCGCGTCCGAGCCTCGACCGATGGTGATCATGGGGCACGGGTTGGGAGCGGTGCGCGAGATGCGCCTGGCGGCGTTCGCCGAACGGTTCGCCGCGAACGGCTGGTCGGTGCTGGTCTTCGACTACCGCCACCTCGGGGCCAGCGGCGGACAGCCGCGCCAGCTCCTCGACATCGGTCGCCAACTCGCGGACTGGCATGCCGCTGTGGCCTTCGCGCGCACCATGCCCGAGGTCGATGTCGAACGGATCGCGTTGTGGGGCACCTCATTCGGTGGTGGACACGTCCTGCAGGTCGGGAGCCGCGACCCACAAATCGCAGCCATCGTCGCTCAATGCCCCTTTACCGACGGACCAGCCTCGCTGATCTCACGACTGCGGACCGGGTCGTTGAGCGCTGTCGCGCTGATGGCTGCGGGCATCCTCGACACCGCATGCTCCTGGCTCGGTATCAGGCCCATTCTCATGCCGATGGCCGGAACCTCGTGGATGCCCGCATTCGTGGCCTCGCCCGGCGCCATGGCGGGCGCGTCGGCGCTACTGCCGGCCGGTACCCGGATTTCCCGGCGCTCCAGCGCACTCCTGAGGTGGTTGCCCACGGTTCGCGCGCGGGTGTCGGAGAACATCGAACTGACCATCGCCGACGACGAACGCGAGCCCGTCACCACGGTGGGCCGCGACTCGATGTGGGGCGTGCTACGAGGCCCGGACAACGACTTCGACGCCGCCAATGCGCTGGCCGCCCGCTTGGTGTTGCGGCTACCGCTCTACCGTCCCGGCCGTGCCATGGCCCACTCCAGTGTTCCAACCCTGCTGTGCGTATGTGACAACGACGCTGCCGCCCCCGCCAAAAACACCAAGCTCCGCGCGCAGGGTCTGGCTCATGTCCACGTGAAGACCTACCCCTGCGACCACTTCGACATCTACCTCGGCACCTATTTCGAAGACGCTGTCCGCGACCAGCTCGACTTCCTGGCGAAGCAATTCGCCAACACCGCCCACGCCGCGACCTAGACCCGCACGACACGGCGCGCAGCTTGCGCAGCCGCCCGCTGACTACATCAGCGGGCGGCTACCGCCATTCCGCGGGCGCTCTGGATCAGCGTTTCCATCACCGCGCGCTTGCGCTCATCGTCGACCGGATGCATCAGAAGTCCCTCGACCACGAACACCCCGATCGAGGTCATCGCGTCCAACTCGTTCTCGGGAACCCCGATCTCGGTCAGATCTGCCCGAAACAAGCCTTCGGTCAACGCGTGAAACGCCTCATGCCAGTCCCGAACAGCCTCGGACTCCTTCGCGCGAGCGTGAACAGTGGTCACCAAGCGGCTCACGTGCTCCAACTCGGCGACGACCCATACCAGTCGATCGACAATGTCGGTGTCGAGGATCTCACCGTACCGGGCCATCGAGTCGGCCAGGACCTCCTCCAGCACCGCTGTCAAGACCGCGTCCTTGTCCTGGAAATACCAGTACAGCGTGTTCGAAACCACCCCGGCCTCCTGGGCGATTCTGCTCACCGCAACTGCGTCGTATCCCTGTTCGGTGAACAACCGCCGCGCGGCAGCGACGATCTCGGCGCGCTTCTCCTCCCGATCGCGGGGGCGTCTGTTTCTCGGCATCACCAGTCCTGACTCGCGTCCTGCGAACCAGCCTATCTTGGACAGCCCTCAAGAAAACGTTTGGCAGACACGGCGGTCGATTGTGGGGCTGAACGAAGGCGCGGTAGCCGTTTTCCTCGGCGGCGGAGGTAGTGACCAGGCTCACGATTTGGTTTCGGCGGAAGCGGTCGCGGGCTGTTGACCAGCGGTTCAAGGGTAGATTGCGCAGTCGGTCGGCGGGAAAACCAGGTGATTTCTGTCGGTGCCGGGCGGAATACTGACCCGCGCCCGATGAGTTCGACCGAGTGACGACGTCTCTACCGCTGTGGCGCCGGGACGCGATCCGGTGACTCGGCAACGGGCCACACGTTCTGTCAACGACCCATGCCTCCGGAGGTATCCGATGTCCGCCGCACCAACCGTTCCAGCCTCGGGAGGGCGGACTCCGACCGTCATCCGGGTGCTGGTTCTCGCCACCTTCGTGGTGATCCTGAACGAGACCATCATGATCAACGCGATTCCGCGCTTGATGTCGGATCTGGCGATCACCGACCGGGCGGCCCAGTGGGTGTCGACGGCGTTCATGCTGACGATGGCGGCGGTCATCCCGACCACCGGCTGGTTCCTGCAACGCGTGTCCACCCGGCAGGCGTACGCGGCGGCGATGGGCGTCTTCCTGGCGGGCACCGCGTTGTCGGCGATCGCGCCGTCGTTCGCGGTGCTGCTGCTCGGCCGGATCGTGCAAGCCTTCGGCACCGCGGTGATGATGCCGCTGTTGATGACCACACTGATGACGGTGGTGGCCGAGCACGACCGCGGCCGGGTGATGGGCAATGTCACCCTGGCCATCTCGGTGGCGCCCGCGATGGGGCCGGTGATCTCCGGCGGTGTGCTGCAAATCGGCTCGTGGCGTTGGCTTTTCGTGTTGGTGCTGCCGATCGCCGGTGTGATCACCTGGCTGGGGCTGCGCCAGCTGGAGAACGTCGGTGAACCGCAGGCCGGGCAGATCGATGTGGCGAGCGTGGCGCTGGCTGCGCTCGGGTTCGGTGGCCTGGTGTTCGGGCTCAGCCGGTTCGAAAGTGACGACTTCGCCGGTCCGGTCGGCATCATCGCCGTGGGCTCGGCGCTGATCGCCCTGTTCGTGTGGCGTCAGTTGCGCTTGCAGCGCACCGGCACTCCGCTGCTCGATCTGCGCGTCCTGCTGTCGGGCACCTACGCCAAGGCGCTGATCCTGATGTCGGTGGCGTTCATGGCCATGCTCGGGTCGATGATCCTGCTGCCGTTGTACCTGCAGAATCTGCGTGGGCTGAGCCCGTTGGCCACCGGCTTGCTGGTGATGCCGGGCGGGTTGGCGATGGGTCTGCTCGGACCGACGGTCGGCCGCCTGTTCGACCGGTTCGGCGGTCGCTGGCTGGTGATTCCCGGGTCGATCGGCATCGCCGCCTCCCTGGCCGGGTTCACCCAGATCTCGATGACCATGCCGTACTGGCAGCTGCTGGCTCTGCACATCCTGCTGATGGTGTCGCTGGCGGCGGCCTTCACCCCGGTGTTCACCCTCGGTCTCGGTGCGCTGCCGCAGCATCTGTACTCGCACGGCAGTTCCATGCTCGGCACGTTGCAGCAGGTCGCCGCGGCGTTCGGCACCGCTCTGGTGGTGACGGTGATGTCGGCGCGCGCCACCTCGCTGGCCGCCGATGGCGCCGACCTCGTCGCCGCGCACCTCGACGGCATGCGCTTGGCCTTCCTCGTCTCGGCGGCGCTGGCGCTGATCGTGATCGTCATGGCGGTGCTGCTGCCGGGTCGGTCCGCCGCCCCGGAGGGCGCGGAGGAGGCAGAAGCCGCGGCTCCGGTACTCGCCAAGCACTGAACGGATTTCCACACCGCGAAGGCCCTGGTCGCATCGATGGCCAGGGCCTTCGCCGGTATGCGGCCGCGGAAACGTCGAGCGGTGGAATAGACCCCGCAATGGGGCAATAAACCAACCGGAATTCTTCGTTGCGCGGGGTTCGGGGGCGTGGGGTCGGATATACGACCGAACGTTGGCGGTTCCTGCCGTTCGCAACTGGATTGGGGTGCAGACTGAAACGCCGCGGCTGAAATTCAAAGCTCTGCAAAGGAATGTTCATGAGTGTCGCGTTCGATCACAGAAATGAGCCGCTGCCCGCACCGCTGGGGCGGCGCCCGCGCCCGGTGCTGAGCAGCCGCGAGATCGAGGTGCTGCTGGCGTGGATCGCGTCGGACTCCAAAGTGGAAGTCGGTCAGCGCCTGTTCATCTCGCTGGGCACGGTCAACACTCACCTGACTCGGATCAGGGACAAGTACGCCGCGGTGGGCCGCCCCGCCCCGACGAAGGCCGCCCTCGTGGCCCGCGCCTTACAGGATGCGCTCATCGATATCGACGACCTCTGACCTGCCCCGCCTCGTGCGCAGAAGGGATCGCCCGCCGAACAGGCACCACACGGCGATGACCGGGTCACAAATCGCGCACCCCAACGAGGAGTCGTGGGCGAAGGGGATGATGGGGCTGCCTTTCCAGTGGTGCAACAGGTCCCACGCGGTGTGCAGGAGCCAGGCGATGCCGATGAAAGTCCAGGACTCCAGTCCGCGATAGGCGCAGTAGGTGACGATGGCCGTGAAGACGAATTCCCAGCCGCCGAAACCGCCGCCGCTGAGATAGGCGGCTCCGGCTCCGGCGACCATGATGGCGTTGAAACGGCGCCGATGCGGTTCCCGGATAAGCGACATCACCAGTGCGTACAGAACACCGATCACCACCGGCGCGACATAACTCATGATCGGTGAACCTATCCGGGCGACCGCCCGCGTCCCAGTGGCATTGATGCCACATTCCACCGGGAATTCGCCACCCGCGCAGGTGCTCCCCGCCGCGACGCTGGGTGGCGACGGTCACAGCGTGATTGCCTCTGCCGGACGCGGGTATGCGACGGATGTCAGCCGACGAGGAATTGGGAGGTAGTGATGCCGGAGCATCGGAGCGGACCCCTGGAAGCTGTCGAAGGGGTCGTCGAGGATGTCAAGGGGAAGGCCAAGGAAGCCGCTGGCATCGTCACCGGTGACGCGGACCTGAAGAAAGAGGGTCGCGCCCAGCAGGACAAGGCCGAATCCCAGCGCGATGCGGCGCAGAAGGAAGCCGAGGCCGAAAAGGCCCGTGCCGAAGCCGATCTCGACGAGGCTCGCCAGAGCGCGTACGAGAGCGGCAAGGACGCCTAGCGCGCTCGCGAGAATTGATGGAGCCGTTTGGCGGAACGGCCCGTCACCGGCCCGGCGGTGCACTCACCGCCGGGCCGGTCTCAGCAATTGCTCGGCGCCGGAACACCCTTGAAGCGCGCTTCCAGCCAGCCGAGGGCGGACGGTATACCGAGTACCGCCGCGGACAGATGATCCGGGCTGAGGAATTTCTCGTACTGCACTCGTGTGCCCGCGGCGCAATACCGCCGCACCGTGTTGTCGACCGAGTCCACCGGGATGAGAGAGTCCTGCTCCGCACGCCATTGGTAGACCGGCGTGGCCGGAATGTCTCGGTAGAGTTCCAGGCTGTTCTCCTCGAGCACTTCGCGCGCGCGTTCGTCATCGGCCAGTGAATTGGAGGCCGCCACGTCGACGATGCCGCGGCCGGCCCCGACCAGCAGGATCTCGTTGGTGCAGCTGTTGGCGATGCGGCCGCGAACCGACAACCCGAGCGAGTTGAGCTGATCACTCACCGGCAGCCGCGTCGGGTACTCGCGTTCCAGTCCCAGGGCGGCCGCGAACGCGAGACCGAATACCGCGTGCGGTGCATAGCCCAGGCCCTCGATCATCTTGACCAGATTCATCGGCACCCCGCCCGACGCGACTCCGACGAGCGGCAGTTCCGGCGCATAGGTGGGTGCCAGCGCGGCTGCCCATGCGCTCGCCATGCCGCCGCCGGAATATCCGAGCAGACCGATCGGGCTGTCCGCCAGGCCGAGTTCCTTCACCCGCCGTGCGGCGCGAAGGCCGTCCAGCGTGATCATCCCGCCGAGTTTCGCGGCGCCGTACGCGCTGGTCGGCCCCAGGTGGTCGGGGAGAGCGACCGACCACCCCCGCAGCAGCAGAGCGTTGAGGGCGGGCGCTTCGCGGATCTCCAGGTTGGGGTCGCTGGTGTAGAGCACGCGGGACACCGTGCACTGGGTGCCGAGCGCGTTGATGATGTGCTGATAGGACAGCAGCGGCCTACCGGGTGTGGGATTCTGCGGGGTCAGGACGGTGGTGGTGGCCGCGATCGGCTCGCCCGCGGAGTTGGTGGAACGGAACTTGATCATCGTGACCGTCGAGCCCGGAAACGTCGGCAGGGCGGGCATCGGCCGGACGGCGAGAACCTCGCCCGGTGCGAGGCGGTCCAGTCCGGCCGGAGCGGCGTAGAACGGATCGGGATCCGGTGCCGGGTAGATCGGTTGCGCCGCGGCTTGCGGTGCGATCACGCAGAGGGTGGCCGCCGCGGCGGCGATGAATAATCGAAGCATGGTTTTCGTCGACTCCCCTTCATCACAACGTGCTGTTCCGTAACGCTGGTGTGCTGAAGCCGAATGCAGCCGGACACCGGTCGTCTACGACCGATGCCCGGACTCGCACACTGTAGGGGAAAGATCGGGAAAAGCCGAGGTCGCCGCGCCGCTCGTAGAAGGGGGCGGCGCGCCGTGCGCCTCTCGGTTACCGTGGCCCGGTGCTTCTGCTGGTCGGCGTGGTCCTGCTCGGTGTGTTCGCGGTGCGATTCGGCAGGGACCGCAGGCGGTTGGGGCACGGGGTGTTCCTGCTTCTCGGGCTGGGGTTCGTGGGTGCGTGGGTGGTCGGCCGGATCACCGAGGGCGATAGCACCGTGGTGCTCGCGCCTATGACGGTGCTGCTGTCGCCGTTGCTGGTGCTGGTGCTGGCCGGGTTGTCCATCGCCAATGGCGCACAGCTGGTGCGGCGCGAGGGGTGGCGTCTTCCGAATCTGTTGCCGCTCGGTCTCGGGTTCGCCCTGCTGGCGCCCTACGTGGTGCTCGTGTTCGCCCTGCTGACCGAGAACGTCTGGCTGATGGTGCTCTTGGCCTCGCTGACGATGGCGATCAGCTATGCCGGGTTCCTGTTCGCGGCGTTCCTTTTGTATTCGCTCTGCTACGGACTGTTGCCCTACCGTCCCGGAATGGACGCGATCGTCGTGCACGGCGCCGGGTTGGCCGGCGGCGAGGTGCCGCCACTGCTGGCCGCACGCCTCGACCGGGCGATCGAGGTCTACCGTGCCGAAGCCGATGCGGGCCGGGCTCCGTTGCTGATCGCCAGTGGCGGTAAGGGGGACGACGAGAAGGTCTCCGAGGCATCGGCCATGGCCGAATACCTGATGGATCGGGGCGTGCCGGGAGACCGTGTGGTGCTGGAGGACCGATCGGGGACGACCGAGGAGAATCTGCTCTTCACCAAGCGGCTGCTCGGCGAGCGCGGGCCGAGCACGCGAATGGTGCTGGTGACGAGCAATTTCCACATGCTGCGCACCGCGATCCTGGCCCGCCGCCTCGACCTCGACGCCGAGGTGACGGGCGCCAGGACCGCCTTCTACTACTTGCCGAGCGCCTTCCTGCGCGAATTCGCCGCCCTGCTGGTGGCCTACAAGTGGAGCAACGCGGTCATGGCCGTGGCATTGGTGTCGCTGCCGCCGCTCGCGCTGCTGGCCACCCGCGGATGAGTCAGAAGCTCTTGTGCGGGACGCCCACGGTCAGACCGCCGTCGATGACGAACTCGGCGCCGGTCGAGTACGACGATTCGTCGCTGGCCAGGAACGTGACCAGTGCGGAGACCTCGGACGGGTCGGCGCCGCGGCCGAGCGGGATCTGCAGGAAATCATCCGGGATGTTCTCCGTCATCGGCGTCCGGATCAGGCCGGGGTGCACGGAATTCACCCGGATCTTGTACTGCGCCAGCTCCAGCGCGGTGGATTTGGTGAGCCCGCGCACGGCGAACTTGGTGGCCGTGTAGCCGTGCAGCCCGGGGCTGCCGCGCATGCCCTCGACGGAGGAGATGTTGATGATCGAGCCGCCGCCCGCCTCGATCATCGCGGGCGTCGCGGCCTGCATCCCGAGGAATGTGCCGGTGAGGTTGATGTCGATGATCCGCTGCCATTCGGCCAATTCGAAAGCGACCAGCAGGTTGCCGTTCACGATGCCCGCGTTGTTCACCAGGACGCTCAGCGACCCGAATCGCTCCACCGCCGTGCCGACGGCCTTGCGCCAGTCGTCGGGCTCGCGCACGTCGAGATGGACGTAGGCGGCGTTGTCGCCGAGTTCAGCGGCGACCGCGGCGCCCTCGTCGTCGAGCACGTCGCCGAGCACCACGCGCGCGTCCTCGGCGACCAGGGCCTTGGCGTGCGCCGCGCCCATTCCGCGCGCTCCGCCGCTGATCAACGCCACCTTGCCGGTCAACCGCCCCATCCGGGGTACCTCCGTCTCTCGAATCGTCTGTAACACGTTACAGAAACACGCCGCGTGGCGGCATGTCTCGCGACAGTAACCCAGACGGTCGCCGGTGACGGCGCGATCGCCCCTGTGTCCCGATGAGTGGGCCGTATCCCCGAAACGGGCCGGTCCTCGGAGTCGACGTGGTCGCGAAGGATCTGACCGTTCCGGTACGTCGACGGAAAAGGGGGGCTCGCGGGAGCTGCGACGCCGCCTCGTCGACGTCTGGGCTGGATTTCCTTCGCCCGGCTGCTGACGGAGTGTGCGTGGTGTGCGAAGTCGCGGCGCGTCGGCGTCGGCGGTCATCCGTCGCGCCGGAATGGGCAACTCGCCCGAGGTCGAAACTCGAGCTGCCTCACGCAGGACCAGCGGTGGGCTCCTCTGTAGAACGTGTTCTAAAATGGCTCTCATGTGAGCACTCGGGAGGTGCGCTATGACGAACTCCGGCCGCAGCGTGACGCGATTCGGCGGACGCCTGCGGGTGCCCGACATCGCCGAGGTGCCCGGTGGCCGCCTGATCGATCTGGCCGGCCGGGGACGGACCTACGTGGTCGACATTCCCGGACCCGAGCACGCGCCGGCGCTGGTGCTCCTGCACGCGACGGCCTGCACCGCGTACCTCACCTGGTTCCCGTCGTTGGCGGAGCTGGCGCGGCGGTACCGGGTGATCCTGTTCGACCAGCGGTGGCACGGGCGCGGCATCCGCTCCGAAAGGTTCACCCTGGAGGACTGCGCCGACGACGTGCCTGCCGTGCTCGACGCGCTGGAGATCGACCGAGCCATCTGCGTCGGGTTCTCGCTGGGCGGAATCGTGAGCTTGCTGGCGGGGCATCGGCATCCGGACCGGGTGAGCGGGCTGGTGCTCTGCGCGACGCCGTATCGGTTTCGCGAGAAATGGAGCGAGCACGCTTTTCACCGGACGTTCGGCGCTTTCGCCGCCGCTGTGGAGCAATACTCCTACCGTCGTGCCGAGCGGCTCGCGGGGCGTCTGCCCGAACTTCCCGAGATCACCTGGGCGCCGGGCCGATTGGATCGGTGGGCGCTCGGTGAGTTCCGCAGCACCAGCGGATGGGCGCTCACCCAGGTGCTCGCGGCGGTGGGGCGCTTCGACGCGACCGCGTGGCTGCCGGACCTGGCGATGCCGACGGCTGTGGTGATCACCACCCGGGATCGCGCGATTCCCGTCTCTCGGCAGTTGGAGCTGGCGACCTTGATTCCTGGGGCGAGCAAGCATCTGGTCGCGGCCGGGCATGCGTCCTGTGTGCTGGAGGCCGACCGTTTCGTGCCGGTGTTGCTCGAAGCCTGCGCGTCCGTCGCCGCGAGGATGTGACTCGGCCGATCCTGTCCGGCGGCGGTGGCGGACAGGGGCCCGGCGCTCAGCCCGAGGTGCGCGCGGCGGCGAGCAATTCGGCGACCACGCCGGGAACGGCGTCGGCCAGCGCCGCGATGTCGGGCACCAGTTCCTTGCAGGCGATGAAGCCGAAGTTCAATTTGTCGTTGTTCGACAGCACGGTCACCGTCAGGCCCGCGCCGTGGAACACCGGTCCGAACGGGTACATCCCGTCCACCCGGATGCCGAGGAAGTACAGCGGCATCGGCGGACCCGGCACGTTGGACACCACCAAGTTGTGCACCACCGGATGCTTCTCCGCCAGTTTCAGCGAGGAGTACATCCGCGCCGCGAGCCGGAAGGTGTTCGGCGGAGCGTATTTCGACCAGTCCTGCAGGAAGTCCGCACCGATCACTTCGTGCTCTTCCTTGGCTCCCTGATTGCCCTCGGCCACCTCGCGCAGGCGTTCCACCGGATCGGCGATGTCGGTGCCGAGCCGCGCGAACAGCGTGGACACCTTGTTGATGCCCGCCTTGTGCCGGGTCGACTCGTGTACCGACACCGGAACCGACGCGATGAGCGAGCGGTCGGGCAACTCGTCGCGCCCGGCCAGGTAGGTGCGCAGCGCGCCCGCGACGACGGTCAGCACGACGTCGTTCACCTTGACGCCGAACGCGGAGCGGATCTCCTTGATGGCGTCGAGTTCGGCCTCGGTGAACGCGACGGCGCGATGCGGGGTGATGGCGAGATTGAAGGGCGTGCGGGGAGCGGAGAACGGTACGGCCATGCCCGCCTTGTTCTGGCGACGGCGCTGCGCGAACCCGGCGACCACGCCGAGGGTTTTGGGCAGCATGCCGACGATGCCCGCCCGGGTCGGGAACTTCACCACCGCTTCGGCCAGCAATTGCCAGTCGTTCGGTTTCGGCTCGGGTCGCCACTGCCGGTCGGGCACCGCCTTGGGGACGCCCGGCTCCAGATCGCACAGATGCATCATCAGGTCGGCGCCGGTGATCCCGTCCACGGCGGCGTGGTGGTATTTGCAGATCACCGCGACCTTCCCGTCGTCGAGACCCTCCACCACCGACATCTCCCACAGCGGGCGGTCGCGATCCATCGGGCGGCTGGCGATGTCGCCGACGAGTTCGGCCAGTTCGCGGCGTCCGGCCGGCGCGGCGATCGCGATCCGGCGGAGGTGGTAGTCGAGGTCGAAATTCTCGTCCTCCACCCACACGGGGTGGTCGAGGTTCAACGGCACCTCGTACACGCGGCGGCGCATCTGCGGAATCAGGGGAAGCCGCCGGGCCAGTTCGGCTTTGAACCCGTCGAACGAGTAGTCGCCCGATGACGGGTCGAGGATCAGCAGCGCGCAGACGTGCAGGTGCTGAGTTCCGGTTTCCAGGTAGAGAAAGCTGGCATCCAATCCGGTCAATCGTTCCATAGCAAAAGCCTACTAGAACCTGTTCTAATTTTGGGCCGGACGCGGCAGGTGTGACGACTCTCGCGAGTTGTGTCACCGTACAGCCGAGGTGGCGCTCTTTGTGTGTTACCCGAGGTTTCATGTATGTGTATGATCCTTGCTACGGACATGCAGGAATGGCGCGGCGTGAGGATCGAGGAGTACCGATGAAGCTACTTCGCAGGGCCGGGCGGCGGCCCGACACCGACCCGGGCGCCGTGGCGCTGCACGCCCGCAACGTGCGCTTCGACTGGTCGGACACACCGCTGCGCTGGATGCCCGCCGAGCCCATCGCCTCGCATCTGATCAACTCGCTGAATCTCCTGCTGCCCGAAGGGGAGCGCATGTTCTGCGCCGCGTACGCCGAGGCGCTGCCGTACGTGCGGGACGAGCGGCTGCGGGAGGCGATGCTCGGGTTCATCGGCCAGGAATCGATGCACGCCGAGACGCACGACAAGGTGCTGCACGAAGTGCTCGCCGCGCACGGCATCGATCCGGAACCCTATCTGCGGCACGCCGAATACCTGTTCCGCCGGACGCTCGGCCCGAGAGATGTGGAAGGCGTGGCCCAACGGCAGGTGATGGTGGAGCGGCTGGCCTTCATCGCGTGCCTGGAGCACTTCTTCGCCTACCTGGGCGACTGGGTGCTCAACGCGGATCTGGAGCGTTTCGGCGCCGACCCGCGCATGGCGGACCTGTTCCGCTGGCACGGGGCGGAGGAGGTCGAGCACCGGCACGTCGCACACGACGTGGCCGTCTACTTCGGCGCGGGATACGTGCGGCGCGCGGCCCTCATGCTGCTGGTTTTCCCGATCTTCCTGACATTGGTGGTGCGCGGCACCAAGTTCCTGGTCCATCAGGACCGCGACCTGCCCGACCTCGGGTACCCTCGGCTGCTGGGGCGGGTCTTCGGTGCGATGTGGCGCGGCGCATTGCCCGGCGTCCCCTCGCTGTTGTGGAGCGCGTTGAGCACGTTCAAACCCGGCTACGACCCGGAGACGGTCGGCTCCACCGCGCAGGCGGTGGCCTATCTGGCAAAGTCCCCGGCGGCGCGGGCCATCGCCTCGTGAGGCCGCCCGTTCCCGACCAGCTGCCCGCCGACCTGTTCGGCAGGCGCGACCGCGACCGCACCGTGCGGGTGCTGCACGCGGTGGCCTCCGCGCGACTGCGCTGGACCGCCCTGGTCAACCGGCGCGATCCGCGTCCGAAGGTGGACGATCGACGACTGGCGCTGGTGGTCGTCGAACGACGGATCGAGGCTCGCGATCAGGACGTGGTGAGCCTGCGACTGGCCGCCCCCGACGGACGCGCGTTGCCGCCATGGCGTCCGGGCGCGCACCTCGACCTCGAGCTGCCTTCCGGACGGCTGCGGCAGTACTCGCTGTGCGGCGACCCCGCGGACGTGCACGCCTACCGTGTGGCGGTGCGCCGGATTCCCGAAGGCGGCGGTGGATCCGTCGAAGTGCACGACGACCTTCCGGTGGGTTCGCCGCTCGTGGTGCGCGGTCCGCGCAACGCCTTCCCGTTCGCCGTGCCCGGCCACGGATCACCCGCCACGCGTTTGCATTTCGTGGCGGGCGGCATCGGCGTCACGCCCATCCTGCCCATGGTGGAGTTGGCGCACCGGCTGGGTATCGAGTGGTCGATGGTGTACACCGGGCGCAACCGGGACACCTTGCCGTTCCTCGCCGAGCTGGCGCGATTCGGCGACCGCGTGGTGGTCCGCACCGACGACGAGCACGGACTCCCGGATGCGAGCGCCCTGCTGCCCGGCGTGCGGCCCGGCACCGCCGTCTATTGCTGCGGCCCGGTGCCGATGATCACCGTCATCGCCGACGCGGTGCGGGAAATACCGTGCGTAGAACTGCATTTCGAGCGGTTCTCGCCACCGCCGATCGTGAACGGCAAGCCGTTCGAGATCCAATTCGCCTCCACCGGGGAGGTCGTGGAGGTCGGCGCGGATCGCACCGCGCTCGACGCCGTTCTCGCTTCCCGGCCCGACCGTCCGTACTCGTGCAGGCAGGGATTCTGCCGCACCTGCAAGGTTCGCGTGCTCGGCGGCGAACCCGACCACCGCGACAGCGTGCTCACCGACGCCGAACGCGAGGCGGGCGCGATGCTCATCTGCGTCTCGCGCGCCGAGGGTGGCCGCCTCGTGCTCGATCTGTGAGCCGACCTGCGGGCCATGGTGCGCCGTCGCGCCTGTGGCTCCGGATTTCGGCCGGTTGCGCTCGGCGTCGTCCGTTTTCCGGCGGTGAGATCAGGAAGCGCGGGTACGCGCCAGCTCGGTCTCGACGGCCGCGACTCGTTCGCTGTCGATGCCCCACGGCTGCTCGACACCGACCCGTCGGTCCAGATCCCACAGCACGCATTCCTCCCCAGGAGCCGCCATCAACGACCACGCGACCACGGTGCGGCCGAGCTGTTCGGCCATGGAGCCGTGCGCGGGATTCGGCGGCCCGGCGCCTTCCGGGAAGTGGTGCAGGAAGCGGCCGTAGGCTTTCGCGCAGAAATCGGCGTAGCGCATGGTGCAGAGGATGAATCCGTGCCAGGCCTCGTCCACCGCGTGTGACGGCATGCCGATCACCTGATCGTCGCGCATCGCCGCGCCGCAGCACAGCAGCCACTGCCGCAATCCTCTGTCCACCAATTCCCTTGGTTGCCAAGGGCAGGTCTTGTAGACCGCGTCGGGCAGTTCCAGCGCGTCGACGGCGGCGCGTACGGTCGCCGGATCGATTCCGCGCGCAGGGGATCGACGGAGCCTGAAGTTCACCACAGTTCACTGTACGTGCGCGTCGATCTGCCGCTACCGTTCTGACATGAGCGCACTCATCCTTCTGTTCGTCCTGCTGATGGTGCTGCTCCTCGTGGCGGTTCCGATCATCGTCGTAGTCGTCATCATTCGCTCGCAGCGGAACCGGTTCCTGCCGCCGCCCCCATACGGCGGGTGGGGCGGCTACCGCCGCGGCGGATACAACGAGGGGGGTTCCACAGATCCGTTCTGGGAGGCCGGCGGAGCCGGTTTGTTCGGCGGATCCGACCACTCGAGCGGCTCGAGCGGCGGGCACCATCACCACCACCACGACCACCATCACCACGGCAGCAGTTGCGGTGGCGGAAGCGGTTGTGGCGGCGGAAGTAGCTCCAGCTGTGGCGGCGGGAGCAGTTCGAGCTGCGGCGGGGGCAGTAGCTCCAGCTGTGGTGGCGGCAGCAGTTCCAGTTGCGGCGGCGGTTCCTGACGCACGATTTGACCTCAACATGACTTCAGGTTTCATGCTGATCTTCGTCCGAAGACGGCAAGGAACGATGGAGGGTTGTGTCATGCGGGCTGTGCAAGTCAGTGAGTTCGGTGGACCGGAAGTGCTCGTGGTGCGTGAGCTGCCCGATCCGGTGGCCGGGCCGGGGGAGGTGGTGGTCGACGTGGCCGCCGCCGACGTGATGTTCCTGGACACCCGGCTGCGGTCGGGCTGGGGGACCGACTTCTTCGCGATCGAGCTGCCCTACGTGCCCGGCGGCGCGGTCGCCGGGGTGGTGGCGTCGGTCGGACCGGGCGTCGATCCGTCCTGGGTGGGCAAGCGCGTGTCCACGCCCACCGCGGCCAGCGGAATCGGCGGTGGCCTGCCGATCGGCGGATACGCCGAGAAAGCGCTGGCGAAGGCGGACACGCTGGTCGCCTTGCCGGACGGGTTGACCCCGCCGCAGGCCGTCGCGCTCGCGCACGACGGCAGGACCGCGCTCGCGGTGTTCGACCACGCCGCCGTCCGGCCGGGCGAATGGGTCCTGATCACCGCCGCGGCCGGTGGGCTCGGCGTCCTGTTGATCCAGCTGGCCCGTGCGGCGGGCGCGAACGTCGTCGCCGCCGCTCGTGGCGCCGCCAAGCTGGAGCTCGCCCAGCGGCTCGGCGCGACCGCGGTGGTCGACTACTCCGAACCCGACTGGGCGGCCAAGGCGCGCGCCGCGACCGGGGGAGCGGGTGCACACGTGGTGTTCGACGGAGCGGGTGGCGCGCTCGGCGAGGCCGCGCTCACGGTGGCCGCGGATGGCGGTCGTTTCCTCGGATACGGCGCTGCGGCAGGCGAATTCGCTGCACTGGACCGGGACGCCGCCGCGGCGCGCGGGGTCGCGGTCTACGGGCTGTTCGACATCACCGGCGCGGACATCGATTGGCAGGCACTGGCCCGGCGCGCCCAGGAGGAGGTCGCCGCGGGGCGCTTGGAGGTCGTCATCGGCCAGACCTTCCCGCTCGGTGAAGCCGATCGGGCGCACGCCGCGATCGAGTCGAGGGCGGCGCTGGGGCGCACTTTGTTAACAGTGTGAACAAAGCGACGAACTGGACAATTGATGTAGTGCGCCACCCCGGCGACGGCGCTAGGGTGCCGGGGTGGAAACTCTGCTCGTCGTAATCATCGTCATCGTGGTACTCGGCTTCGTGGTCGCCGTCGTGCAGTTCGCCAGCAGGCCGCCGAAGGAAGTCGAGCCATGGGACGACCATGAAGAGGCCGAGGACTACGAGGACGACTGGGACGACGACTATCGCGAACGCTGACCCTGCGCCGGGGTCAGCACCACGACCGCGATGGGCCGCTTGGTCAGCTTCTGATAGGCGCTGTAGCGACCCTTGTTCACCTCGTCGACGAGCGCCCACCGCCGGGCGTACTCGGGATCATCCGGCAGCGTCGCCCGCGCCCGCACCATGAGTTTCCGCCGCCCGACCTGGATTTCGCATTCCGGTCGCGCTTTCACATTCGCCAGCCACCCCGGCGGCCGCGGCGACCCGCCGTTGGACGCCGTTACCAGATAGTCCGCGCCGTCGCGCGCGTACGTCAGCGCCGAGGTGCGCTCCTTGCCGGACTTGCGCCCCACCGTCCGCAGCAGCAGCGTCGGATTCCCCAGCAGCAGCCGATGCCCCACCAGCCCACCACTGTTCTCGTACACCCACTGATGCGCCTTCAGCACCTTCGTGAACAGACCGGCCATACCTGACCCTCCAGTAAGTTTCCGACCTACCTACCCTAGGTCATCCCCCTCCGACTGGTCCGCAACCCATCCGACCCGGTAGCATCCCCAACGCTCGCGGTTCTCTCGCGGGATGGGGCGGTAGCTCAGTCGGTTAGAGCCGTGGACTCATAATCCATTGGTCGCGGGTTCGAGCCCCGCCCGCCCCACAAACGCCCTCTGAGCAGGGGGTTTCTGTTTTCTGGAGAGGTTTCGATCTAGAACAGCGCTCGTTCAGGAATGGATTATTGCGGCGGTGCGAGGGGTTGCCCTCGCACGAGCAGTGCCGACCACACGTCGGTTCCGGCCGTCGTCACGAGGAGATCGACGCTGACGAGCTGGATGCTTGGCTGGAGCAGTCATCGACATCCGGATTCAATGGTCGGGACTGTTCGGTCCCACCAAGTGCTGAGCATTGACAACCGGTAGAAGTGATCGTTGAAATAGCCCAACGATGATCGAACCTGACCCCCAGCTCGAAGAGGAACTCAACGCCGCGCACAGCCTTTATCCGATCGGCGACCATGTGACCGGAGTGGTCACGCTGATTCCGCGACCCGGCGTCGTCGGACTGTTCGTCGATTTGGGCCATCCACCCACCGGATTCGTCGACATCCTGAGTCTGCCGTTTTCCGTCGACCAATGGCCGGCTGTCGGCACAGTGACCGAGTTCGAGGTCCTCCAGCACACACGCGGCCAGGTTCGCCTATGGCCTCTCGATCCCGCCTTCCGATCGAGCACAACAAGGTTTCCCGTCATGAGCGAGTCCGAATGGTGCGCCGCCAAGAACCGCCACCCCGTCGGCTCCGCAGTCACCGCCGAGATCACCGACGTCTTTCCCAGCACACGCGAATACTTCGTCGCTTTCGACAGCCTCCGGCCCGGCCTGTCCTGGTCCGGCACGCCCCCCGTCGTCGGCACCACCGCACAGTTCACCGTCGACCGACATCTCGACGCGACCCGAAGAATTCGGCTGCGCAGCGCATGACGGACCCAGCGCCTCGTCCTGGCTTGTCCGGGTGAGGCGGACAGATCCGTGCCCCCCGTCATCGGTGGCTCAGGCGTCGCCGGTCAGGTTCGGGTCGACCCGCAGACGCCAGCCACTCTGTCCAGCGGTGCTGAGAAGTCAGGGCCAGTCCCTGTGACACTCACGCACCGCGTCAGACCTTCCCGCCGACCGCAACTCCATCGTCCGACTCGGCGCAGTCCTGGCCGAACAATACGAATGGATCGAAGGGCCGCCGCCTTGGCTTCCTGGCCCGCGCGCAAGCACAATCTGCTATACCACGCATTTGGACTTGACCGGGTGTCTGCTCGACGAGCAGCTACGGTGACGACATGGGTGGAGAGCTTCTGGAGTGGGCAGAGCGGACTGCGCACGAACTGCTACGGGAACTGCCGACACGGCTCGCGCATGTCGCAGGCGTCGTACGTCATGTCGAGCTCGTGGCTGACCTGGTCGATGATGGTGACTTACTCGTTGCCGCGGCTTGGCTGCACGATGTCGGTTACTCACCGCAATTGGTGCGTACCGGATTCCACCCCGTCGATGGTGCGAAGTTCCTTCAGGGTCGCGGGGTGTCGTCCCGGCTCTGCGCACTCGTCGCGAATCACTCGTGCGCCAGAGTCGAGGCGCGGAACCGTGAGGTCGCTCTGCCTTGGCCGGATGAGCGTAGTCCGCTTCGCGATGCGCTCTGGTGGGCTGACATGTGCACAACGCCGACGGGCGGTGCTACCGATGTCCGCGCCCGCCTTGCGGAGGTGACGCAGCGGTACGGCGGAGATCACGTCGTCTCGCGATCGTTGACGGAAGCGGCGCCCGAACTGTTCGAAGCTGTCGACCGGATCGAGGCGGCCTGTCGCAGATCTAAGTGAAGTAGGGCGTATTCGTTTCCTCGAGGCCGCGCTCGATCCGCAGGGCGATCGAGGGGTGGATGTCCAGCTTGGCGAGGTCTGTCGGCGCGACCCAGATGACTTCCTTGGATTCCGAGCTAGCCCGGGGCTGCCCGGCGACCGGGTCGGCGCGGAAGCAGATGGAGAATTCTTGTCTAACCTCACCGTCGTCGTAGGCGATGACGTGATCTGGGTTCGAGAAAATCCCGATCAGGCCGGTCACATGGACGTCGATGCCGGTCTCTTCGTGCACTTCACGCACGACTGCCTCGGTGACTGTCTCCCCAGCCTCGAGGCCACCCCCGGGAATCGAGTACAGGTCATTGTCGGTTCGGTGGATCAGCAGGATGCGGCCGTCGGCATCCTGGATGAATGCGCTCACAGCGACCTTGATGCTGTTCGGTGATGGTGCGTTCGGGTCGTGGAAGTAGTCGGTACGACTCATTGCAGTCACCTTTCGGCAGTCGCGGTCGACCATACGTGCTCGAAACTGGACATGTACGTCTCGAATAGGTTGCCCGCAGGCAGTTGTCGCAGATGCAGAGCGGGAGCGTGTGCGCCAGGCACGCCGTATGCGTGCATGTTGACGATCATCTCGTCATCGAATCGGAACACGGAGTTGTACAACGTCGTATCGTGGTAACGCAGGTCGACTCCTTCGATGTCAGCGAGTGGCTCTATCAGCGCAAGCGCGTTGCTGATGCGAGAGGGGACCGTACCAGCGGCAAGGCGCTCCTCGGCGCTGCGCTTGTCGGCTTCGGGAGCTGACGGCCGACCGAACAGGAGCCGCACCTTCAGGCCGTCGCGCGTCTTCTTGCGAACGACACGAGTGAATTCGGGTTCCTCGGCGAGGAAGAGTCCCGCCAGCACGAGGATGTCGAGCCGTTCGCTGGTGCTGGACAGTAGTCGTCGCCATAAGTCGCTGGGGATTGCGCTGCGATGCGGATAGATCTTCAGCACCTCTGACTCG
Source organism: Nocardia beijingensis NBRC 16342 (assembly GCF_001612785.1). GTDB lineage: Bacteria > Actinomycetota > Actinomycetes > Mycobacteriales > Mycobacteriaceae > Nocardia > Nocardia beijingensis. Next base: position 196,515 of record NZ_BDBC01000017.1, on the reverse strand, counting down.
GCGACCTCGATCTTTCGCTCCGGCGAGAGCGCATCGGGCCATAGGTAATTCTCGGTCTCCCCGACGAGTGAGGCCAGTGCATGCCTGTGCTTCGGGTATGGCGTGCGCCCCTTGGTGATCCACCGTTCTACAGTTTTCGGTTCGACGCCTACTTTCTCGGCGGCATCCGCGATATCGAGTCCGGCTTGCTGCATCGCATTGCGCAGTCGCTCGTTCGCCATGCTGCTCCAATCAAGGGGACGTCTAGGGACGTCTTGGACGGTACCGAAGACGTCTGCACATGTCCATCTATGTGGTGCTTGTGATAGCTGATTTATCGAAAACTATGGGAGTGCAGGCAATTCCGGCGGGACGCCTTCCCGCTCTTTCGCGAGACTACTACTCGCTGATGGCACGTCAGGGCATAACTCATTTATCGGGACAGGAGGGTTCGATGAACCATGTAGCTTTCGGGGACACGCCCTTGTCCCGATGCCACTATTACCGCAAGGTGTGCGATATACCCGCGCGAGTTGACCCTCCCCATGTGGGCCGGATCGTCGCTCTTTGCGGCTCGGTGTGGGCCATGACCATGCCTGCCGTGCTGGGGCAGAACGTGAAAACTTGGATGCAGCAACACGGGTACAAACTGGGTCCGATCCTGTCGCATCCACGGTCGAAACGGTGGACGTTTCTGATTCGCCCTGACCTGCCGGATGAGATTCCGCTGTTCGCTGAGATGTTTCGGTTGGACGTGTCGATTATGCGCACCGGGGGAACCATCGGGCTGCCCAGTCCCGCCGACCGGGGGACAACGTTTCGCGCATGGATCGTGCGCCCCGACAGTCATGTTCGCCCATCCGGTCATCTGATTGTCGAAGCCATCCGCGCGATACGAGCGGAGAAGGAGGCGCGCCGGCGGGGGTGGGCGAGCACATATGTCTGACAGTGAACGTCCCGAACGACCCGCGCTGGAGCTGATACAGGGCGGCAAGTCCGGCGGGCTCGACGTCGAAGCGGCGTTGGCGAAGCTGCATGACCGGTTGTCATCGCACAGCAACCCGTCGCTGCCGTTGCGGAGCCGGGAAGCTGCCGACAAGGCGCTGGACATGCACGCGGGATGCGACCCGTTGACGTGTTCGACGCGGGTATCGGCGGCCATCGTGAGCCGCGAGGATTATCGGTGGTTCCGGGAACGGGGCAGGTGATGACGTCGCCACTACCCGACGAACCGGACGTGCATCTGGTCGTGCGGCTGAGCGGTTTACACCTGCACTACACGGCGTGCCTGACTGCCGCGTTGATCTTCGTCCAAGACGAAGCGATACGGCATCACACGGACGGCGTGTCCGTAGCGGACGGCGCACCCGTTCGGTTGCCGAGGCTGCCGAATGAGCGGCTGTACCTCGAGCGATGACGGTTCAAAATCGATTGCGCCGTGCGCAGAGGGAGCGGAACCATGGTGGCTGCGTTGGCCTGGCGGGGACGGCGGCGCTAGCGGGGGAGGACCGCGGCGCGAGCTAGGGCCGTTGCGCGGCTGGGGGTGATGACATCACGGGGGTCACAACAGTTGTGCTGTTCGGTCACGATCGTTGCATCGCCGTGCGCCGTCACACCCCGTGGCAACGCGCTCGGGTAGACCGTGACCCACCTTCTCGCAGGCGGTGATGGCCTGCTTCTCCGCGCTTGGGCGGAATCGGCCAGGTCGCTCGAGCGAAGGGAGATAACTTCCCTCCTGTGACCGACCTACGCGCATTCTGCCGCGTGTGCTACGACGCCGCCCGCCGTACAGGCGGCAGTGTGATCGAGTTCCGGCTGGTCGAGGGCGTGGTGCCGAACTTTCATCAAGCGTCATCGCATACGGTGACCATCGGGTCGCGGTGGCGATGCTCCGCGATTCGGCGGTGCTCGCGGTCGCGGAACCACGGACGATCGAATTCGGCGACGGCGCGAACGGATCCGGTTCGCTGGGATTCCTCGACATTCCCGAACTGGTGGCGGTCCTGGCCGAGCAGCCAGGGTTCGTGGCACTCACCGCAGCCGACCTCGATGGCCCGTTCGACGCCGCTGCCTGGCCCGGCATCGACCGAGCCGATATCGATTACTGGAAGCCGAAGACTCTCGGCGAAGCTCTCTTCGACTACTGGGCCTGAACCGACCCCGCACCGGGCAGCGGCGCGAGGTCGGGCACTGGGATGCCTGGGTGCTCAGGCGCAGGCGCGGTTGAGTTCGTCGGTGTAGGGGTTGAGGTCGGTGACGTTATCGTCTACCAGGGCGTCGGCGTAGGCGGCGATGGCGGCCTGCTCCGCGCCTTGGGTGAGATAGGCCAGGGCGCTCAGTCGGTCGGACAGCTCTGCCGCCGTCGCGCCGTCGAGGGTGCCGCCGTTCGTGTCGATCGCGATGTTGATCAGCTCGATGGCCCTGGCGCAGAAGGGGGATGCGGCTTGGGCGGGGGCCGCGGGCAGGAAGAGCAGAGCGGCGGCGGCCGCGGCGAGGGCAGCGGCGAAGGGCTTGGTCATGATTTCCTCTCAGAAGGTCGGGCTGATCGTAGTCCGGTGGGAGAGCCCCCATTTCTATTGGCTGGGTAGGTACGAGACGGCGGTGGGCATGCCGAGCTGACGTATCCCAGCCGGAGCGTGGGTGGGATGCTATTGCTCGCCGGTCTCGGCGTCGCCGAGCAGTTCGACGAGTTCCCGTACCGCCGCTTCGACCTAGGCCTCGGTGTTGCCGGGCAGCCTGCGGTACTGGATTCCGGCGACGACGTCGCGTTCGACGAATCGCTGCGCGCTGGAATAGACGAAGAGTCGTAATCGGCCCTTGCCAGTTCGGCGCCGATCTCGTGGGCCGCCGGTGCGCCGTCGTCCTCGGTCCACGATGGACGGTCCGTCACTCCGCACGGGCGTATGCCTCCGACGATCGCGATCGTGCGGCGCTCACCGGTCGAGCCTTTCTGCCTGACTGCACCGGACATCCCCTCGTTGATCAGGTAACAGTAGGTCGGATAGGAAGCGACCGACCGGGCGTCCGCGCCGAAAATCGTTGTGCCGTAATCGCCGTGCGGGGAAATTGCCGCTGCCCTCCGGCGGCGAGCAACGTCCGGCCAAGTCCGACGATTCTGTAGACACCCTGTAGACGGCGAAATCGCGTGCGCGCGCATGACTTCGACCCCTGTCCGGCCGCTGGGCGGATGGTCTCCTCGGAGCCTTGCCGGACGAGACGGGAGATGGCGACGGGGATCCCCGGCGGACCCGGCTGGCCGACCGGTCAGCGGTGGAAGGCCAGGTGTACGCGCTCCGACAGCGAAACGCCTCGGCTCGGCGCTGAGGTTCTGAATGCGGTCGGGCCTGGCAAGCCCCGTCCTTTTGGAAATGACGTAGCCGCCCCGCCGACGAGATTCCGGTCATTAGCACGCCACCGGCGCGAGAGCCCGTGCTCACCTCCGGTTCCAGCCCAGGGGATGAGTGTTTCCGACCCCGGGGACGATGATGTCGCGCGCTTCCTGAGAGAAGACTGAGAGAGGTCATATGCGGGAGGTCTTCAACAAACGGGCGAAGGCATCCCTCCAGTCAGTTGAAGGAAGCATCATGACCAAAACCAAGGTTATCGCAGCGGTATCAGCGGCAGCCTGTGTGCCGCTGATCGCTTTCGGTTCGGGCGCGGCTAGCGCCTCCCCGGACGGCGCCCCTGTGCCTGCCCCTCCGGCGGCCGTGGACGTCTCGCAGTATGGGCAATTGCAGACCAATGACGCCTTCTTGTGGTGGGCGCCATGGTTCTGGCCGGTCTGTTTCTTCCCGCCGTTCATCTTCTTCTTCCCGGTCTGCCTCGCCTGATTCACTGGGCAGCATCGCAGGCAATACGACGAACGCCGCACGGCGCGCCCGCTCACCAGATCGTGGCGTGACCGTCGGCGTTTCGTCATCCAACAGGCACACCCGACCCGGCCCTGTCCCGCACTATTGGTGATGGGCGCCTGGTCGACGAGCCTTTCAAGTGCACAGCAGTTGTTCGCGCGGCATGGGGGGACGATTTCCCTTCGACCGATTGGATGCGGCATGTTCGAGAAACTTGCGGGAACAGCTGCTGCGCTCGCAGCATGCGCGACACTGATCGGGGCGCACGCGGCTACGGCGCGCGCCGCCGTTCCGGTCGTGCTCGGCGGCGGCTCCGGCATCGTCGTCAACGAGCAGGGCATCTGTTCCCTCACCACGATCGGGCGCGATGGCGCGGGCCGGCTGGTGGGATTCACCGCGGCTCATTGCGGTGGCGAGGGCAGCAGCGTCACCGCGGCGGCCGATCGTGAGGCGGGTCCCGTCGGCACCGTCGCCCTGACCAACGTCGACCTGGATTACGCCGTCGTCGTGTTCGAACCGGACAGAGTGACGCCGGTGAACCGCGTCGGCAACACGACGATCACCCAGGTGGGCGGCCCGGCGAAGTTCCCCGACATCGCGTGCAAGGAGGGTTACAGCACCGGTCAGACCTGCGGACTGACCTACGGAGACGTGCTGGAGCCCGGCACCTGGACCTGGACGCAGATCTGCGTCGTCCCCGGTGACTCCGGTGGACCGGTCGTGGTCGGGACGACACTCGTCAGCATGGTGAACGCGTACGTGACGGTGCCGTGTCTCGGGCCGCAGCTCGGTACGAAGATGACCACCGTCATCGAAGACGTCGACGCGCGCGGCGGCCCCGGAGCGGGGTTCCGCCCGATCTAACGGGATCGCGGACAGGCGCATCCGGACAACGCCCCCTCGAGCGGTCCGATCGGCGCAGCGACCTTCAGCGCATGCGGCCGCGATAGTCGAGACAGGCGCGGCCGTCCGCGGGCGGGTTCGCCGGAGTTGCTTCGGCTGCGAAGGCTTCGGTGTAGGCGCGCAAACCCTCGGCCAGCCTGCCCGCCATGTTCTCCAACTGTTCCGGTCCCAGATGCTTGCCGAACGCGGCCGCATCCAGCAGCTGCCTGCGCACGTCGTTGATCCGCGTTCGAGCGAAGAGGATGGGCTCCTGGTCCGGCATGCTCCGGCACCTTACCTCGAGTCGAACGTATTTTCGATTATTCGATGGATGATGCGGCGCCCATGTGCGTCGCGGACTCCTGGCTCCCGACTCGACCACCGGCGCGCAGCGATGATCGGTCCGAAAGATTCTGGATTTTCTCGCGCCGTGGATGTCGAGAACGCTCCGGCAGCTCCGTCCCAGGGGTACGAGCAGCCGAACGAGCCTCGACGACACCGACCAAGGAGCGAGCATCATGCGACCGAACGAGATCACCGCGATTCTGGACCTCCCGATCAGCCAGGAGCTTCTGGCTCGCGACCTGCTCCGCATGGCCTACGTCGCCAAGGACGGCACCCCCCGCAATATCCCGATCGCGTTCACCTGGAACGGCTCTCAGATCGTCGTCTGCACCACGAAGAACGCCCCGAAGCTGCCCGCGCTGCGGCGCAACCCGGAGGTCGCGCTGACGATCGATACCGAGGCGCACCCGCCGAAGATCCTCCTCATCCGCGGTCGAGCGGAGCTGGATGTGGTCGACGGCATTCCGGAGGAGTACCTGACGATGAACGGCAGCTACGAAATGACCCCCGAGCAGCGAGTCGAGTGGGAGGCCGAGGTGCGCTCGCTCTACGACGGCATGGTCCGGATCGTCATCACCCCGACGTGGGTCGAACTCATCGACTTCGAAACCACCTTGCCCACCGCGGTCGAGGAGCTGATCCAGCAGCGGGCCGAGCGTCAGCGCGCCTGAACGGACGCGCCTGACGTATCGTTCGCCGGAACCGCGAAGCCGGGGTGCGTCGAAGCGGGCTGCTCGCATCCGCGGGCTTCAGGAGTCGTCCCCGTCTGGACATCCAGGGCTTCGCATCCGGTGTGACCAGGCCGGACACCATGTCAGCGGACGTGTCAGCCCGGTGTCAGTCCGGTATCAGCCGGGTTGGCGACAGTATCCCCGTGAACAGTTCAGCGATTGCAGCTTCAGGGCTGCGAAAAGCATACGGGGACAGAACGATCCTCGATGGCATCGATTTGGATATCGGCGCGGGCACGATCTTCTCTCTGCTCGGCCCGAACGGGGCGGGCAAGACCACGGCGGTGAACGTGTTGACCACCCTGCTGAAGATCGACGGCGGCACGGCGCGCGTCGCCGGGCACGACATCGCCACCGAGCCCGACGCGGTGCGCGCGGCGATCGGAGTCACCGGCCAATTCGCGGCGGTGGACGATCTGCTGACGGGGGAGGAGAACCTGCGGCTGATGGCGGATCTGCACCATCTGCGGCCCGAGGAAGGCAAGCGTGTGGTCGCCGAATTGCTGGAACGATTCGATCTGACCGAATCGGCGCGCAAGCAGGCGTCGACTTATTCCGGGGGCATGCGCCGGAAATTGGACCTGGCGATGACGCTGGTCACCAAGCCGCGAATCGTCTTCCTGGACGAGCCGACCACCGGCCTCGATCCGCGCAGCCGTCGCACCATGTGGGAGATCGTCCGGGAATTGACGAGCGAGGGTGTGACTATCTTCCTCACCACCCAATATCTCGAGGAAGCCGATCAGCTGGCCGACCGGATCGCGGTGCTCGACCAGGGCCGCATCGTCGGCGAAGGCACGCCCGACGATCTCAAGCGCCGCGTGCCCGGCAGCCACATCCGGCTGCGGTTCACCCACGTCGACGAACTGGACGCGGCGGCGCGGATGCTGCCCACCGCCACCCGCGACGACGAGGCGCTGATGTTGCGGGTCCCGGGTGACGGCGGGACGAAGTCGCTTCGGGAGCTGCTGAATCGGCTCGCCGAACACTCGGTGGACGCCAACGAGGTCTCCGTCCACACCCCTGATCTCGACGATGTCTTCTTCGCCCTGACCGGTCACGCCACCACGGAGGCTGTCGCACAATGAGCACCATTTCCGCACCGCTGGCCGATTCGTCGATCATGCTGCGCCGCAATTTCAAGCACATCGCCCGAACACCGGTCACGATGTTCAACGCGGCTCTGATGCCGGTCGTGATGATGCTGATCTTCGTGTACGTGTTCGGCAACGCGTTCGATGTCGGCGAACAGTACATCGACTACGCGACGCCGGGCATGATCCTGCTGGCCATCAGCTACGGGTTGTCGGGCACCGCGGTGTCGGTGAGTTCCGACATGGCCAAGGGCGTCATCAACCGGTTCAAGGTCATGAGCGTCTCCCGTGGCGCCGTGCTGACCGGCCATGTGGCGGCCACCGTACTGACCAACGCGGTGGCCATCGCCGCCGTCCTCGGCGTGGCCTTCGCGCTGGGGTTCCGGTCGCCGGCGAGCGCACTCGACTGGCTCGGCGCGATCGGCATCATGGCGGCGACATCGTTCGCGGCCGCCTGGCTCACGGTCGCGCTGGGAATGGCGGCGAAGACGCCGGAATCCGCGGGCATGACCGTGGTGCCGCTGATCATGCTGCCGTTCGTGAGCAGCGCGATCGTGCCCGCCGAGCAGATGGGACCCGGCATCAGGCAGTTCGCGCAGTACCAACCCTTCACACCGATCATCGAAGCGTTGCGCGGGTTTCTGTTCGGCCACCCCTCCGGCGGTTACACGGCCGCCGCGCTCGCTTGGTGCGCCGGGTTCGCCCTGGTCGGATACCTGTGGTCGCGCGCCACATTCGACAAGCGCGTGTAGTCGCGAACCGCTCCGCCGACCCCGATATCTCACCCGTAGAGGAGACAGCCATGCCCACGTTCGAGACCCCGGAACCGATCGCGGTCACCATCGAGGTGCTCTCCGGCCAGGTCACGGTGATCGCCTCGGACCGTACCGACACCGTCGTCGCGGTCCGGCCTGCCGATGCGTCCAAGAAAGGTGACGTGCGCGCCGCCGAGCAGACCCGAGTCGACTTCACCGCGGGCGCCCTGACCGTGAAAACGCCGAAAGACTGGCGGACCTACACCCCGTTCGGCGGCAACCCGTCGATCGAGCTGACCATCGAGGTGCCCACCGGCTCGCGGCTGAAGGGCGCCGCCGCGGTGGGCCGATTGCTGGGCGCGGGTGAACTGGGCGAGTGCGACCTGGAGATCTCCGCGGGCGACATCACCGTCGAGCGCCCGCGCGGCTCGGTGACCGCGAAAACCACCAAAGGCGACATCCGCATCGGCGAAGCGTCACGCGGGGTGCTCCGGCTGGAAACATCCATGGGCGAGTTGCAGGTCGGAATCAGCCCGCGCAGCGCGGTGGAGCTGGAAACCAATGCCCTGCACGGCACGGTGCGCAACCAGCTGCGACCGGTGGACCGGTCGGACGGCGACGAGGACGTCGTGCGGGTGTACGCGCGCAACTCCTACGGCAACATCGTCATCCGGCACGCCACCGCCGCCTGACCCGCTCAGCAAGCGAGCGCGGCGGCGACCAGTTCACGCCAATTCGCCCGCGCTCCTTCGCTCGTCGCCTCGGTGAACCGTTGTTCACCGAGGCGACGTCGTGCTGTCTCCTCGATTCGGGTCACGTCCGGTTGGGACCGGTCGGACAGGCCGCGCACCTCGGCACTCGCCACGAGCAGCCGCACGGCTTGCTCGTCGTGACCCGCGCGCAGCGACAGGTCGGCGATCCCCACGAGTATCTGGGCGATCAGCGGCGCGTACTCCGTGTCGGCTGCCGCGCGGAAGGCGGCGGCGTGTTGTTCACGGGCTTCGTCGAGACCGTCCGCGAGGTAGCCGAGCAGGCTGTGGGTCAGCGCCGTGACGTAGGGCTGCTCCGCATCGCTGCCGAGCATGGTCGTCGCGATCTCGATCTGCCGGTGCGCCTGCTCGGCGTCACCGCTCCACCGGGCCAGCTCCGCCTTGGTCATGGCGAGTTCGGCCAGCGCGTTCGGCCAGGCGGACCGATCCGCGTGCCGCTGTGCGTCGGCCATGGCGGCCGCGCTCGCCCGCGCGTCGCCGAGCAGCCAGTACAGCTGGGCCTGCCGCGCCCGCATGAGGAAGACGTCTTCGATCGCGCCGACCTCGCCCACCACCGCGATCGCCTGCTCGAGGTGCTCGGACGCACCGGCGAACTCACCCCGCATGGCGATCCGATTCGCCAGTTCCGTCAGAGCGAACGAAATACCCCAGCGTTCGCCGATGGCCGTGAACTCGGCGAGCGCCGTTTCGAGATACTCGTCCGCTTCGCGCCCCGCCCGGCCGAGCGCGATCCGCGCCTTGCCCAGCTGGAGCCGGGCCAGCGCCCGCACCCAGGGGTCGTCGTCGGTGAGGAGTGGTTCGAACGCGGGCAGCAACGCGTCCGGCCCCTGCAACATGTGTTCCAGCGCGGTGACGAACGCGAGCAGCGGGTAGCGGCTCGGACCGCGTCGGCTGAACAGGTACGCCTTGCGGATCCACTCCGCCACCTGGCGCTCGTCACCCGGGCCGGAACTCATGAAGTGCGCGATCAGTCCGTACACCCTGGCCCTGGTCTCGTCGTCCACCTCGCCGGGTAGGCCCGCGGCCGCGGTGATCAGCTCCATGCCCTCGGCCTTGTGCCCACCGAGCCACCAGTACCAGCCCGTGGCCGCCGCGAGCCGCATCGCCCCGGTCGCGTCCGAGGCGGCGAGCGCGCCACGCATCGCGACAGTGATGTTGTCGTGCTCGACGTCGAGAGTGGCCAGCCACTGCAACTGCTCGGCTCGGCGCAGGTGCGGCTCCGCGGTGTCGGCGAGTTCGGTGAAGTAGGCGAGATGCGCCCGGCGCGCCGATTCCGCTTCCCCCGACTCCGCGAGCCGGTCGCGGGCGTACTGCTTGATCGTGTCCAGCATGCGGAAGCGCGGTCCGCTGTCCGCCACGGTGAGCAGCAGCGATTTCTCGGTCAGCGCGGTCAGCAGCTCGAGCACCTCCCACCCCTGGACCGTCACGTTCTCGTCGCCTTCGGTGTGCGCGCAGACCTGCTCGGCGGCCTCCAGGCTCGCGCCGCCGGAGAACACCGCGAGCCTGCGCAGCACCATCCGTTCGGCGTCGGTGAGCAGCTCCCAGCTCCAGTCGACCACCGCGCGCAAGGTCCGGTGCTGCGGGATCGCGGTCCGGCTGCCGCCGGTGAGCAGGCGGAACCGATCGTCGAGACGGTGGGCGAGCTGGTCGAGGGACATGGTGCGCAGTCTGGCCGCGGCCAGTTCGATCGCCAGCGGGATACCGTCGAGCGCCCGGCAGACGCGCGCCATGGTCGCCAGCGTGGGGGCATCGGCGGCGAGATCCTTGCGCACCGCGCCGGCCCGGTCCCGCAACAGCTGAACAGCCGGGGAGGACTCGATCTGGCCGGGATCCGCGTCCTGCGCCGGTAAAGCCAACGGCTCGACCAGCCACAACGCCTCGCCCATGATGCCGAGCGGTTCCCGGCTCGTCGCGAGGATCCGCAGCCGCCCGCACTCTCCGAGTAATCGGTGGGCGAACGCCGCGGCGGCCTCGATCACGTGTTCGCAGTTGTCCAGGATCAACAGCGTCTCGCGCTCGCGGATCGCCGCGACGAGCCGGTCCATCGGCTCCGCGTTCGGCGCGCCGCCGAGCAGCGCGTCCCGCAGCCCCAGCGCGGCGAGCGCCGATTGCGCCAGATCGCCACTCGCGCCGATGGACGCCAGTTCCACCAGCCAGGCCCCGTCCGGCAGGTCGTCGAGCATGGTCCGCGCGGTTTCCAGGGCCAGCCTGGTCTTGCCCGAACCCCCGGGACCGGTCAATGTGGTGAGCCGATGGTTCGCGATGAGTTCGCGCACGGCGGCGATATCGGCGTATTTGCCGATGAACCTGGTCAATTCGGCCCGCAGATTCGTCTTGCGGTCGCCTGCTTCGGATCGCGCCTCGCCGCGTAGCAGCGCGACGTGCAGTGCGGACAGTTCCGGCGATGGATCGACGCCCAGCGTGTCGGCGAGCGCCTCTCGTGTGCGCTGGTACACGACGAGTGCCTCGGCGCCACGCCCGGCGGCGCCGAGCGCGCGCATCAGCGCGGCGACGAGCCGTTCCCGCACCGGGTGCAGGGCCACCAGCTCGGTGAGTTCGGTGATCAGCTCCGTGCCACGGCCGAGGCGGATCTCCGCTTCGTACCGATCCTCCATGGCGGCCAGGCGCAGCCCCTCCAGCCGGGTGACCACCGTGTCGAAAGCCGCGCTGTCCGGCATCCCGACGTCCTGCATCGGCGCACCGCGCCACAGGTCGAGAGCGTCGCGCAGCACCTGGGCCCGGTGCGCGTCGTCACCGTCGCGGGCACGGTCGAGAAGCCGCTGGAAACGCAAGGCGTCGACGGCGTCGGGTTCCACCGTCAGCCGGTAACCGCCCGCCTGGCCGTCGAGTGAGCCTTCCGGCAGCACCTTGCGCAGCCGGGAGACCAGCGCCTGCAGGGCATTCGCCGCGTCGGCGGGCGGCTGCTCGCCCCAGATCCAGTCGACCAGCGTCGTTCGCGGGACCGTGCGGCCGGCTTCGAGCGCGAGGGCGATCAACAGCGCCCGCAAGCGGGTACCCGGTACCTCGATCGATCCGTCGTCGTCTAGTCGGATCTCGAGCGGTCCAAGCATCCCGATCTGCACCGGCCCATTCTGCCGTGGGCTCCAGGTGGTCGGCCGGGCCGCCCGTTCCCCGGGATGACGACCGCCGCGACGGGCCCGGGGCGATTCGGCTGCCCAACGCGGCGGCTGCCACGACTCATGCGGCGCGATACCGCGACCGGGCGCAAGCGACACCCTGAGCCGACTGTCCGGCAAGTGCCGTCGGGCCTTCGCCGAACTACTGGACGGAGGGGTGCCGGTGGAACCGGACGACCGTGGGTGTCGGTCGCGTGGCGCTGGATTCGGATCATGACCGAGATTCCGCGCCTTCCCGGGCTGGCTCTGGCCGATGCCGATTGGCTGGTGGCGGCGGCGCTGGCGACCGGCGCCGAGCGTGGATTTCCGCCGCTGGCGGTGGCCGTCACCGATGTCACCGGCTCGGTGATCGTGCTACGACGCGCTGACGGCGGCATGCCGATGACCAGTCGGATCGCTGTGGCCAAAGCGCGCAGCGCCTTACTGGCGTTGCGGCCATCGGGCGGGATTCAGCTGCCGGACGCGATCGTCGGCAGTATCCAGCATCTCTATGGCGGTGACTTCATTCCCTTCGCGGGCGGCGTGCTCGTCACCGACGGCGGGGTGGTTCTCGGCGCGGCCGGAGCCTCCGGTGCTCATGCGAAAGAGGACGAAGAGGCCGTGCGGACCGCGGTGGATCGGTGGCACGAATTCCGCGCGACTTCAGCATGACTCACGCGATCTGAGTCCGCCCAGGGGTGCCGGACCCGGTGCAGACCGAGCGCGCCGCCGCTGCCGACCCGTGAGAACCGCTGCCGGGCAAACTGGCGCGGCGCCTGATGCCGCGCCGCGGCCAGGAAAATGAACCACGCCGCCGGTGTCGGAGTTGTACCGCGAATTCAAGGGACGATTTTCCGGATGGTTCACTTTATTACTCACCGGTAACTGCGGAACCGTCAATAGCTAGTAAGTAGCTGACTACTTATTTCCCGCTTTGGGAAGTGCCTGACATCGAACTTTGTGCGGCGCTGTTGTTTGCAAGTACCACCCGTGTTGACGGATGGGAAGCGGCACGGGCAGAATCGGCCGGGTTGGTCCACTGGGGGTGGAGGAGTTATGCGCGTAAAAACCGATATCCATTTTGCCGTCGGCGTCCATCCCGCACAGGTCTTCGATGCGGTCGCCGCGATCGAAATGCTTCCCGAATGGTCGACGCATTCGGACGCGCGCGTGGCCACCCGCGACGAATCCGGTCGCCCGCAACGGGTTTACGTCACCGCGGAGACTCCGCTGGGCCGGTCCGATCTCCAGGTGCTGGAGTACGAGTGGACCGAGGATCGAGTGTCCTGGCAGGTCGTGGACAGCTGTGTCGGGGTCGGCGGCGGTGGCTGGTTCGAAGTCTCCGCGGACGGCTCGGGATCGCAGGTCTGGTATCACACCGAGCTGCAATCATCGCTCCTGTTGCCCGGCCTACTGCTCAAGCGCGGTGTGCGGCGGGAGGCCGAGACCGTCGTGCGGAACTTCATCGATTTCGCCGAAGGATTCACCGCTCCTCCGCAATCCCGCGCCGTATAGCGACCATCGCTTCACCATCGGATGTCCGCCACCGAGTCCAAGGGGGCGGCCACCTCCTCCGGCGCCAGCCGCAGATCCGCGTCCCGCAGCGCCTGCGGGAAGTGGAAGCGGGCTCGCTGCTCGATCTCGGTCAACGGCACCTGGAAGACGCGGAACTCGTCGAGATCGAGCACCTCGAGCTGATCCAGGTTCTGGCTCAGCAGGAAACCGCGTGCCTTCAGTTGGCCGTTCTCCCGGAACGCGATCACCTTCCAGAACTGGCGCGGAAGCTTGACCTGCCGGAATTCCTGGTCGTCGTCGGTGAAGACCGGGCCGCCGAACGCGCTGACCCTGAGGTCGTCGACGGTGACGTCGGCGAAGACGGCGTCCTCGAGCCGCCCCCAGATTCCGTCGCGCATGCTCTGGTTGAAGTCGTCCATCTGCGGGGTGATGTTGGTGTAGAAGAACGAATCCTCGTTGGCCTTCCGCGCTTCGGGCAGGCTGCCCCACAGCAGGTCCGCACGTCGGGCGAGGTGGCCGCGATCGAGCCGGTTGTCGCGGTAGAGCTCGTTGCCGACCTGGGCGTCCGCGTCGAGCCGCGCGTCCTTGACGAAGTCGATCTTCTTCCGCGACAGCTTCTTCATCGAGCCGCCGTCGATGTTCCAGGCCACCCAGATGGCGAAGCGGCGCGAGCGGCGCATCGTGAGGGAGAAATGCGTGTAGTGCAGGACATCGGCGCCATCCAGGGCGGTCGCCACGTCGGGGCGGACCTCGGCGTCCACCTCGGGCAGGGGGATCGGTGACCCGAGGAAAAGCGGGTCGTATCCGGCGGCGGCAGCGACTTCGTCCGCCAGCGGGGGAGTCAAGGTGATGCCGAGCTTCTCGAACACCGACTGCGGCAGGCAGGCCAGCGCGTGCTCGTCGGTGTTCGCGCCCATCTCACCGGCGAAATGCAATCCGGCCAGCACGGTGCTGGTCTCCCCGCCGGGAAGCTTGAACATCCACGCCGACCCGGAGTCTCCGCCGCTGCTGATCTCGCCGTCGACCGCGGGGCGGTCCGGATCGGGCCCGATCTCGAAACCGCCGATGCTCTTCGTGCCCACGTCTCGGTAGTCGATCTCGGCGACCACGTCGACGCGCCGCACGATGCCGTGGGTGATCTGGGTGGTCCGACCGCTCTTGATCATCTTGTCGCCGAGTTCGGGTTCGCCGAGCCGGTCCGGAACGACGTCGAGTCCGATGATGGCGGCGCTGAACTGCCGGTTCTCGATGTCGGCGACGGCGCAGTCGCCCGCCGTGCCGAGATGGGATCGGATGAGCTTGCCGAGCCGGTTGCGGTCGACCCGGTTGTCGTCGCGCGGGCCCGGCTGCACGACGTCGTCGCCGAGCCTGCCCGCCGCGGTGTGCAGGACGTGCCAATTGCTCAGTACATACGGTGTCCCGTCGTCGCGGTCGTAGACGACGCAGCCGATCGTGCCCGCCGTGGTGCTCGGGTGGGCGACGCTGACCCCGGGGACGATCGGGTCGAGGCGCGTTTTCCGCTCGGGCGCAACGGCTTCGGCCACCAGCCGGAAAGCGGGCTGGAAGCTGCGTTGCAGCACGTCGGTCGGTACCTCGATCCCGTCGACGGTGACGGTCTCCGGAATCGCCGTGGTGCCGAGCGCTTCCAACGCTTCCGGCGCGGACACCTTCTCGTGCACGGTGAATTGCACCGCGATCTCGCCCGTCGATTCCCCGTCGACTTGCTTGTAGCCGATGCCGACCGAGGAGATATTGGGGTCTTCGAGGAAGTTCTCTCCCTTGCTGCGAATGAATTTGCGCAGTGCGGCGAGAAGATCATCTTTTTCGATATGCGACCGGGAGGGTGGATTCTTTTTCGCAGGCATGGGTGACTCCGTGATCGAGGTGAGCCTGGTGGCGACGGCATCGTCGCACCAGCTATCGCCATTCTCTGGTCACAGGCGTGCCCGCACACGAGTAGCGAACTACTCGAACCAAGGGGTCGTGGTGCTGGTGCGGAAGTTCGTTCGGATAACCGAGCCGGTACACCGGTCCCGGCCCGATCTGTCGGTTGCGGCGACGTTGGATTTTCACCGGTATTGGGCCGGGGCTGTCGCCGTCGCGGTCACGAGGCAGCGATCGCGACCGGTCGATAAGCCTTCGTGCCGGTGGGTCGGCTCAATACGACACGCGCGTCATGCGAATCTCGGAGATCGACATGCCCCGGCGGCGGCGGAACAATCCACGCAGGGTTCCGGCATTGAGGTAGCCCACCTTGGCGGCCACCGCGTCCACCGTCAGCGAGGTGGTGCGCAGCAGCTGCACGGCACGTTCCAGGCGGATGTCGTGCACGAATTCGGTGGGGGACATGCCCAGCTCGGCGTGGGTGGCCCGCTGCAGGCTGCGTTCGGTGACGCCGATGGCGCGAGCGGCCTGGGAGATCCGGAAGTTCTCGCCCAAATGGGTGCGCACCCAGCGTTCGAAGGCGGCGGTGACGGAATCGCCGCGGGCGATGATCTCGGGCACGATGAACTCGCGTTGCGGCCGTCCCGCGCCCACTGCCAGATAGCGCATGGCGCGTTCGGCCAGCGCCGGGCTCTTGCCCGCGATCAGCGACAGCGCGAGGTCCATGTGCGACAGCGCTGCGCCCGCGGTGGTGACGCGCGGGCCGCGGCACAGCGTGCGCCCCTCGTCGAGGTCGACGCCGGGATAGCGGCGCCGGAAGCTGGGGCCGAGCCACCAGCTCGTGGTCGCCGGGGAGCCGTCCAGCACGCCCGCCTCGGCCAGGAAGAACGTTCCGGTGCAGGCCCCGGCGAGGTGGGCGCCCCGATCGCGGGCCGCGACCAGCCGATCGAGCACCGGACGGCTGGCGGGTGCGGAGACCAGGTCGATCAGCGCCGCGGCCGCCAAGACGTTCACGGCGGGCACGATCATCAGGTCGAATCCGTCGCCGACCTCGTCGAGCGGGACCGTCGGCACGGTGTTGCCGTGGCCCGACCGCACCGTGGCGCCGAACGACACGCTGCGCACCCGCCACGGCTGCGGCGGGTCGGGCAGTTCGGTGCGCACGGCGTTGGCGGTGTTGAAGGTCTCCAGCAAGGCGGCGTAGCCGAAATCGGCTACGCCGTCCACCACGAAGACGACGACATCCATGTCGGAAACGGTACCGAAGATGTCGTTCCCGACACTCGGTTCCTGCGGGATTCTGTCCTACCGTCATCGCGAGACGGTTCGCCCCGCCGACAGCGTGGGGAAGCCGATCGACCCGCCGTACACCGCTTGGGAGCGTGACCATGATCGAAACGACCGGGACGCACCACATCCGGTTGACCGTGACCGATATCGCCCGGTCGCGTGCCTTCTACCGAGATGTGCTCGGTTTCCCCATCGCCGCCGAATCGCCTGGCAGCCCGGACGATCCCGCGGTGCGCGCCGACCCGATGCGGCTGTTCGGCGGGGTGGTTTTCCAGGCCAACGGCATGTTGCTCGGCCTGCGCCCGGTCGCCGACCCGGCGGACCGATTCGATTCCGAGCGGGTGGGTTTGGACCATCTCAGTTTCACGGTTCCCGCGCGCGACGATCTGGTGGCCGCGGCCGCTCGCCTGTCCGCGGCGGGCATCGAGCACGGGGAGATCACCGAGATGGCCGATTTCGGCATCGCGATCCTGTCGTTCTCCGATCCCGACGGCATCCATCTCGAACTCACTGCGCCCCTGTGAGTTTGCCTCTGCCCGCAGCGGGCATGCCCGACCGGGAATGAACGCTGTTCTGATGAAGGCTTGGACGACCGGCCGCGCGAGCGGTGCGGTCGGCCGGGGAGGTAGGCCGATGCTGGTCCAGCGTGCGCGACCGCGAAAGCTGTCCGAGGGTTCGGTCTTGCCGAGTCCGAGCGCCCTGCTGTGCGCGCTGGGCGGCCAGCACGTGGATGGCCCGGTGAGCCGGTGGGCGCGCGAGCTGACCGAACTACACCGGCAGTGCCGGGAGGACGCGCGCGAGACGGCCGAGACGCGACGCCGGCGCGCCGAGCTGGTCGGTCGGATCGACACCTGGGCGGCGCTGCACCTGCCGAGCGCCGACCCCGCGGTGCGGGTGCACCACGAGAGCCTGGGCGAGATGATCGACCGGATGGCCGCCGTCGCGGAGGAGGCGTTCCATCTGCTCATGCACGACGATCCCGGTGGCGAGCGCATGCACGCGGCATGGACCCGGCTGGCCGAGCTGGAGATCGCCTACACCGATCTGGTGCGCGCGATCGGGGACGGCCGGCGCCGTCTTCCGTCCGAGCGGACCGGGTTGCCGGCCGCGCCGAGTCCGGGTGAGCGCCGGGATGCCGAGCGCGGGCCTGTCGGCGAGCGCCGATGAACGCGCTGTTCATCGGCGTCGGACGCCGTCGCTGGGAGCGCGTCGCGGCGTCGCGCGACGTGCCGTCCCCGGCGAAGACGCGCGCGCTGTGCCGTGGCCGGTCGAACCGCCCGGAGGAGAGGGCGTAGGCTTGGCGCTCCGACGGACGGCGCGACTTCTGGGAGCGGTGCATGAGCAAGGGTGAGGGGACTCCTCCCGCGACGACGCGGACCGGCACGATCAGCGTGCGGGTGCCCGCGGTGTCCGAACAGCTGGCTATGTTGCGTGCCTTGGCCGAGACCGTCACGCTCATGGCCGATTTCGGCATCGATGAGGTGACCGACATCCGGCTCGCCCTCGACGAGGTGGCCAGCGCGCTGGTGCTGGACGCGGTGGACGGCGCGGAGCTGGAGTGCGCGTTCGGCTTCGAGGACGACGCGGTGGACGTGCGCGTCTCCACCGTCACGGTGTCGGACATCAGTCCCGACGAGTCCGGTTTCGGCTGGCACATCGTGGCGACGCTCACGCACTCGGTGTCGGCCACCCGAGGCGCGCACGACGCCGCGGCGGGCGGCTACCCGACTGTCGTCGACTTCCGGTGGGTGCGCGGCGGCTCGAATAATGAGTAGCGAGTCGAATCAGGTCGCTTCCAAGCGGAAATCGCGGGGAGATACCTACGACAATATCGAGCCGCTCTTCGCCGAACTGGCCGCATTGGCTCCGGACGATCCGCGCCGCGAAGCCCTGCGCACCGAGGTGATCGAGCGGTGCCTGCCGCTGGCCGAACACATCGCCCGCAAGTTCAGCGGCCGCGGCGAGAGTTTCGAGGACTTGTTGCAGATCGCGCGGGTCGGCATGCTCGCCGCCGTCGACCGCTTCGATCCCGGCCACGGCGCGACCTTCCTGTCGTTCGCGGTGCCGACGATCATGGGCGAAGTGCGCAGGCATTTCCGCGACTACGCGTGGTCGGTGCGAGTGCCGCGCCGGCTCAAGGAGATACAGTCCACCATCGGTCCGACGGTGGAGATCCTGTCGCAGCGCCTCGGCCGGATGCCGCGGGCGCGGGAGATCGCCGAGGAACTGGGGGCGGATCTGAACGAGGTGACCCAGGCGCTCATCGCCCGCAACGCCTACCAGACCTCCTCGATCGACGCCGCCTCCGACACCGACGACTCGGAATCCGGCGGTCCCTCGCTGCTGGACACGCTCGGCGCCGAGGACCCCGACTTCGGCACCGTGGAGAACTACCTGGCGGTGAAGCCGCTGCTGGCGGCTCTGCCGGAACGCGAGAAGCAGGTGCTGGTGATGCGCTTCTTCGACTCGATGTCGCAGGAGCAGATCGCGCAGCGGATCGGGTGCTCGCAGATGCAGGTCTCGCGGATTCTGTCGAAGACGTTGAAGTCGCTGCGCGATCAGGCCCTGCGGGACTGACGCGCGCCCCGGCGGCGTTCAGTCGCCGGTCAGCTCGCCGTGGTACCCGCGCATCGCCCGCACGACGGCGACCAGCACGCGGTGCGCGGCGCGCAAGTCCGCGTCGGGCAGTTCGGCCATCGCGGCGCGGGTCCGCTGCCCGAGCGGGGTGAAGAAGCCGCGGGCCACGTCCATGCCGTGCTCGTCGTAGTGCAGGATCACCCGCCTGCGGTCGGCCGGATCGGCGGCGCGGCGCAGGTGGCCGGAATCGATCATGCGCTCGACCAGGTAGGTCACCGCCGACGAAGAGATTCCCATCAGCTTGCCGAGCGCGCCTGCGGTCAGTGGCGCGCCCTCGATCTCGGCGGTGGCGACGTGCATCAGTGCGCGGAAGTCGCCCGCGCGCAGCTCGTTCGCCCGCGCGAAGACCTGACCGATCTGCTCCGAGATCGCGGTGAGCGCCCGGATGTCGGAGGCGATGTCGGCTTCCAGTCCGGCGCGGTCCGGTCTGTCGGCGGTCGGATCGGCGGTCAACGAGGCATCCTTTCGCACATGGGCGTCAGCGTAGTTCAAGGCGGTGTCTCAATTGCTTAATATTTCAGTTTCTGAGAGAGTTGCGGTGTGAGCGCTTGGGATCGCTATGCGTCGGTGGTGACCGCCCGGACTTCGTGGGTGCTGCTGGTGGTGCTCGCCGCGGCCTCGATCGGCCTGATCGCCGCGGTGGGCGAGAACGAGTCCGCGGGGCAGGCCCCCACCGCGCTACCGTCCTCGGCGGAATCCGCGCGGGTGGAGCAGGCGCTGGAGGAGTTCCCGGACGCGGGGTCGGCCGCGGCGATCATCGTGGTCACCCGCGCCGACGGCGGCGAACTGACCGACGCCGACCGCAACGCCACCGCGGCGTCGGTGGCCCGCGCGTCGGGACGCACCCCTGGCCCGAGCGACCTGCTCGCTTCCCCGGACCGGAAAGCGGCGATCGGCCAGGTGCCCGTGACCGCCGACCTGAGCGGATTCGCGCTGACCGACCGCGTCGGCGACATCCGCACCGTCGCGCGGGACGGCCTGCCCGACGGACTGCTGCTGCAGGTCACCGGCGGTCCGGCGTTCGGAGCCGACATCGCCGACTCGTTCTCCGGCGCGAACGTCACCCTGTTGGCGGTTACGGCGGTGGTCGTCGCCGTGCTGCTGATCGCGACCTACCGTTCGCCGGTGCTGTGGTTGGTGCCGCTCGCGGTGGTCGGCGCCGCGGACCGGGTGGCCACCGGCGCCGGTACCGCGCTGGCGCGCGTGACCGACCTGACCTTCGACGGCTCGACCTCCGGCGTCACCAGCGTGCTGGTGTTCGGTGCGGGCACCAACTACGCGCTGTTGCTGGTGTCGCGCTATCGCGACGAACTGCATCGGGAAGCCGACCACCGCACGGCCTTGCGACATGCGGTGCGGCGCGCCGGGCCCGCGATCCTGGCCAGCAACGTGACGGTGGTCGCCGCGCTGCTCGTGCTGGTGCTCGCCTCGGTGCCGAGCACGCGCAGTCTCGGCGTGATGGCCGCGCTCGGATTGCTGGTGGCGGTGGTGTTCGTGCTGCTCGCGCTGCCCGCCGCGCTGGCGTTGTGCGGGCGCAACGTGTTCTGGCCTTTCGTGCCGCAGGCCGACGACCGCGATACGGCCGACGAGGGAATCTGGCACGCGATCGCCGCGCGCGTGGTGCGCAGGCCGGCGGTGGTCGCCGCGAGCGCCATCGTGGTGCTGGCCGTCTGCGCGACCGGGTTGCTGTCGACGCAGGTGGGGCTGTCCCAGACCGAGCAGTTCCGGGTTCGCGCGGAGTCGGTCGATGGCTTCGACGCCCTGGCACGGCATTTCCCCTCCGGCGCGTCCGATCCCGCGATCGTCCTCGCGCGCAGCGACGCGGTGGTGGGCATCGACGCGGCGTTCCACCGCACGGAGGGCGTGGTGATGACCTGGCAGACCGGCACCTCGCCGACCGGGCTCACCCGGTGGTCGGTGGTCATCGACGCTCCGCCGTCTTCCGCGCGCGCCTTCGACACGATCGAGGCGCTGCGGGCGTCGGTGGCCGCCGTGCCAGGGGCCGACGCGATCGTCGGCGGCACCGATGCCCAGGCGCTGGACGTCCAGACGGCCGCGAGCCGCGACCGCAAGCTGATCATCCCGCTCATCCTCGTCGTGGTGCTGGTGGTGTTGCTGGCGCTGCTGCGCGCGGTGCCCGCCGCGGTGCTGCTGGTCGCGGTGACGGTGTTGAGCGCGCTGGCCGCGCTCGGCCTCGGCAGCTGGATGAGTGCGCACGTGTTCGGATTCCCGGCGCTGGACATCAGCGTGCCGCTGTTCGCGTTCCTGTTCCTGGTCGCGCTCGGCGTTGACTACACGATCTTCCTGGTGACCAGGGCCCGCGAGGAGACCCCTCGGCACGGCACCACGCACGGCATGGTGCGGGCGGTGTCGGTGACCGGCGCGGTGATCACCAGTGCCGGCATCGTGCTCGCGGCGGTGTTCTGCGTGCTCGGCGTGCTCCCGCTGATCACCCTGACCCAGGTCGGCATCGTGGTCGGCCTCGGCATCCTGCTCGATACGTTCGTCGTGCGCACGGTGGTGATCCCCGCGCTGTTCAGCCTGATCGGGCGCAGGATCTGGTGGCCGAGCGCGCTGCGGCTCGTCGAGGAGGAGGGCGACGAGCGCGCCGGCGCGGATCAGTCGGCGGGCGCCCAGCCGGGACCGCGGAACAAGTAGCCGCCGCGGGCGCGCCACGACGGCGCACCGCGCAGGTCGCGCCAGATCGAGGCCCACTCGTGGGTGGCGACGCGCGCCGGATTGAAGGTCCCGATGTTCTTGGTCAGTCCGTAGCGCACGCGTTCACCCTCCGGCTCGAAGGTGCCGAACAGCCGATCCCAGATGATCAGGATGCCGCCGTAGTTCTTGTCCAGGTAGCGCTCGTTGGAGCCGTGGTGCACCCGATGATGGGACGGTGTGTTGAACACGAATTCCAACGGACGCCACAGCGTCGTCACTCGCTCGGTGTGGATGAAGAACTGGTAGACCAGGCTGACGGACTGCTGCAGCAGGATCGTCCACGGCGGGAAACCGGCCAGCGCCAGCGGCAGCCAGTAGGGCAGCGAGCTGAACGGGGTCCACGGCTGGCGCAGTGCGGTGGAGAGGTTGTAGAACTCGCTGGAGTGGTGGACCACGTGGCTGGCCCAGAACACACGCACCGTGTGGTGGGTGCGGTGGTACCAGTAGTAGGCGATCTCGTCGGCGAAGAACAGCGCGACCCAGGTCAGCGGATGATCCGCCGGAAGATGAAACGGGGCGGCCAGGTACGCCGCGGCGTATACCGCGACGACCACGAGTTTCCAGCCGAGATTCACCACCACGTTCCCCAAGCCCATGAGCACGCTGGTGCGCGCGTCGCGGAACTGGTAGCCGAGCTGGTCGTCGTCGGGCAGCAGATGGAAGGAGGCCGCCTCGAGGGCGAGGCAGAGCACGAAAATTGGTATGGCGTGGGCGATCAGGTCGAACAAGGGGTCAATCTTCCGGTGTCGCTTGGGCGTCCACCAAGCGGGTGAGGAGGGTGTACGCGGTGTCGTAGGCCGCGGCCGAGTCGCGGCGGGCGATGTGCTCCGCGAGTGCGCGATGCGCGCCGGGATCGATGTATTCCTTGTTCAGGCCGAGTTCGGCGACGAGTTCCATGCCGATGCCGAAATAGCCCGCGACCAGGGTGTTCAACGCCAGCCGGTAGGCGAGGTTGCCGGAGCCGTCCAGGATCGCCACCCAGAACGCCAGATCGGCCTGCACCACGGCGTCGAACGGCGCGGTGGCGTCGGGATAGGCCTCGGCGGCGTGTCGCACCGCCGCCAGCTGGTCGGCGTCGGCGTGCGCGGCGCACAAGCGGGCCGCGTCGGCGGCCACGGATCGCCGCATCACCGCGATGTCGTGCAGGATCCGCCGCGCGGGCACCGCGCCGGAGCGGGTGAGCGCGGTGAGGATGTCCAGGCCCGCGTGCGAGCGCCAGTCCAGCACCCGGGTCTTGCCGCCCGGCGTGACGCGCACCAGCCCGCTCTGCTGGACGCGCTTGAGCGCTTCGCGGACGGCGTGGCGGTTCACCTGGAACATCTCGGCCAGCTCGCGCTCGGAGGGCAGCGTCGCCTCGGGGGCGAGCTTGCCGCTCAGGATCGCGTCGATGATCTGGCCGAACACCACATCGGAGACGGCGGTGCGGGCGACCGCGGCGAATTCCATGCCGCCGAGTGTCGCGCACGGGGGTCAACACGTCAACTGGTTGGACCAGTTGCTGCGAAGAAAAAGGCGGATGACCGCTCGATGCGGCCATCCGCCCTCTGCGCTTCGGCCGGGCGCGTCGCTCAGCTCGCGTGCGCTCCGTGCGCGGCGCTACGGTCAGTGCTTGAAGGCGTCCTTGACCTTCTCGCCCGCGTCCTTCAGGTCCGACTTGATTTGGTCGGTGCGGCCTTCGTCGCGCTTCCCCCGGTCGCCCGCCGCCTCGCCGAACTTTTCCTTGGCCTGACCAGCGACTTTGTCGGTCTTGTTCTTCGCTTTGTCGACTGCGCTCATGTCACAACCTCCTTCTGAAGCGACCGGCCGGCCATCTTCAGCCGGTCTTCTTCGCAGTAGCCCGTTATCGGGCGGCCAAACATCGGCCATTTCCGCGGAAAAGCAGAAGACCCGGCGGAAACCGGGTCTTCGCGGAAATCTTGCCTATTCGAAATCGGGGCCGACTCCGCGTGATGCGCGGTTTCCGGCGCGGGGGCTTACGCCGCGGGAACCGTGGGCGGCGTCAAAAGACCTTGCAGCACACCTACACCCGCGCCGACGGCCGCGCCGACGGCGATGGCGGGAGAGGCGACGAAGCCGTAACCGATCGCGGCGCCGAAGGCCATGACGGCGATCGTCCCGGTCGGAATCATCGGCAGGCCGGCGATGGCGCCGCAGATCGCGCCGATGACCGCCCCGATCGAGGCGACCGGCGCGGCCACCATGCTGCCCACCGAGGCGCCGATGGCGGTGGAGCCGATGAGGTCGGCGGCGATGCGGTCCGAACGCGACGGATCGAAGCCCGCCGAATCCAGGGTCTGCGCGATGCCCGCTTCCGGGCCCGCGATCGCGTCGTTGAACATCTTGCCCTGCTCGGGAGTCATGAAATCAGGGCGGCCGATCACCACCGAACCCACGCGCAGCGTGCCGGGCGGCGCCTCGATCGGCGCGACCGCGGGAGCCGGGGCGGCGGGGTTGGGCAGGTGCAGCCGCTGCGGGTCGATCGGCGCGAGCACGTTCGGATCAGGCATCGGCCGGTTGACGCTCAGGTCGTTGCGGCCGGCGGAAACCGGGGGCGCGGGCGGAAGGACCTCGGGCGGAAGGGCTCCCGGGTCCGCCGGATCGGCCACCGGGACGAGGCCGAGGCCGGGCGCGGGGGCGAACGGGAGCTGCACGGAGATCTCCGGCAGCGATGGGTCGGCGGTGGCGGTCGCGGCGGCGCCGACCAAGGACAACGGGATGGCGCTCGCGACGACCAGAGTGGCGGCGCGGCGTAAGAAGGGGTGTGCCGCAGTTTCGATTTCGGGTACTGCTATGCCCATGGACTTACCCACCTCATTCTGAAGAGGACATATACCTACCCTTCTAGTTCGGTTCAGAAAGCCTTACGGATGCGCGGCAGTTCGATTTCTTTCGCGCGGGCGAGTAACCGCGCTGCTATCAATCGAATCCGCCGGACCGCGCCGAATAGCGGTGGCTGCGAAAGCAGGTCGACGGAAATCAGGAAAATCACGCGCGAAACGGGTTTCCGCCCCGCTGCGCGGCGTCGAATCCGCATCGGGGGCAGGCGAAGTGCCCCGGGGTCCGGCAACCCCGGGGCACAACGCGAGTCAGGAGGCGGCGTCGAATCCGGTACGCAGATCGGCGAGGATGTCGTCGATTCCCTCGATGCCGACCGCGAGCCGGACCAGGCCCGGCGTGACGCCCGCGGCCAGCTGCTCTTCCGGCGTCAGCTGCGAGTGGGTGGTCGAGGCCGGGTGGATCACCAGCGAGCGCACGTCGCCGATGTTGGCGACGTGACTGTGCAGCCGCAGCGCCTCGACGAATCGCTTGCCCGCGTCGACGCCGCCGGCGAGCTCGAAGCCGATCACCGCGCCGGCGCCCTTCGGCGCGAGGGCGCGGCCGCGCTCGTACCACGGCGAGGACGGCAGGCCGGCGTAGGACACCGAGGTGACTTCGGAACGGGTGGTGAGGAATTCGGCCACGGCCTGCGCGTTCTGCACGTGCCGCTCGATCCGCAGACTCAGCGTCTCCAGGCCCTGGCTGATCAGGAACGCGTTGAACGGCGAGACCGCGGAGCCGAGGTCGCGCAGCAGTTGCACGCGCGCCTTGAGCGCGTAGGCGGGTGCGCCCAATTCGGCGTACACGACGCCGTGGTAGCTCGGGTCGGGTTCGGTGAAGCCGGGGAACCGGCCGCCGGTCCAGTCGAACTTGCCGCCGTCCACGATCACGCCCGCGATGGCGGCGCCGTGCCCGCCGAGGTACTTGGTGGCCGAGTGCACCACGATGTCGGCGCCGTGGGCCAGCGGCTGGATCAGGTACGGCGTGGCGACGGTGTTGTCCACGATCAGCGGGACACCGTTGTCGTGCGCGACGCCCGCGATCCCCGGGATGTCGAGGATGTGGTTCTGCGGGTTGGAGATCGTCTCGCCGTAGAGCGCCTTGGTGTTCGGGCGGATGGCGGCCTTCCACTGCTCGAGGTCGTCGGGGTCGTCGACGAAGGAGACCTCGATGCCGAGCTTGGGCAGCGAGTAGTGGAAGAGGTTGTAGGTGCCGCCGTAGAGCCGGGGGCTGGAGACGATGTGGTCGCCCGCCCCGGCGATGTTGAGGATCGCGAAGGTCTCCGCGGCCTGGCCGGAGGCAAGCAGCAGGGCGGCCACGCCGCCTTCCAGTGCGGCGATGCGCTGCTCCACCGCGTCCTGGGTCGGGTTCATGATCCGGGTGTAGATGTTGCCGGGCTCGGCCAGACCGAACAGCGCCGCCGCGTGCGCGGTGTCGCGGAAGGTGTAGGAGGTGGTCTGGTAGATCGGCAGGGCCCGGGCGTTGGTCGTGCCGTCCGGAATCTGTCCGACGTGGATCTGCTTCGTCTCGAAGCTCCAGTTCTGGGACGGGTCGGGTTCGGTCATCGGGAAGGTCCTCCTTCTTGTGCGTTGTCGAGCTGGTGGGGATGGCGGCTAATCGGTGATCAGCGTGGTGTCGACCGGAGTGCGCCCGGTCGTGAGATCCAGCACGGGGCAGTGCGCGTCGACGGCCTGCTGGAGTTCGGCGTAGCGCTGCGCGGTCTCGGGGCCGCCGATGCGAACCGTCACCCGCACCGCCTGGAAGCCGGGGCGAACGTTCTCATCCAAGCCGAAGAACCCACGCACGTCGAGATCGCCTTCGGCGCTCACCGCGAGTTCATCGATCGTGATGCCGAGGCGCTGGGCCCAGAACCGATAGGTCACCACTTGACACGCGATGAGCGACGCCAGATACACCTCGACCGGATTGGGCGCGGTGTCCGCGCCGCCGAGCGCGGGCGGTTCGTCCACGCGCACGGTGTATTTGCCGAGGGAGATCGCGCTGCCCACCGTCCCCTCCGGAGTCCCGGAGGCACGGAACACCACCAGCGCGTTCGCCGGGTCGTCGGCGACCGCCCTGGCCGTCGCGTCGGCGATGTCGTTGAGCGGGGCGCCCACATCAGTTGTCATGTCCACTGACGCTAGGAACCGCGGCGGGCGACGGCGATAGTTACATTCGGACTGAGTGCAACGATGGTGCGTGGCCGTGTGGTTGCCGCGTCAGTCCGCGGGCTCGCTGTCCGGCTCCGGTCGCGTACCGGTGGCCGCGTCGATCTGCTCTCCGACGTAGCGCAAGATGACCGCGGCGATCGCGACGACGGGCACGGCCAGGAACGCGCCGACGATCCCGTACAGCGAGCCGCCCGCGGTGACCGCCAGCAGCACGATGACCGCGTGCAGTTGCATACTCCTGCTCTGCAGGACGGGTTGCAGCACATTGCCCTCCAGCTGCTGCACGGCGACGACGATGCCGAGCACGATCAGCGCGGTGACGAAGCCGTTGCCGACCAAGGCGACCAACACCGCGAGGGCGCCCGCGACGAACGCGCCGACCATGGGGACGAATCCGCCCAGGAAGGTGATCACCGCGAGAACCAGCGCCAGCGGCACGCCGAGGATGACCAGACCGGCGCCGATGAGCACCGCGTCGACCAGGCTGACCAGGGCCTGGGTGCGGATGAACCCGCCGAGCACGACCCAGATCCGGCTGAGCACCTCCTCCAGGTGCCTGCCGCTGCGGCTGCCGGAGACGCTGTGCAGCCACGGCAGGAAACGCGGCCCGTCCTTGACGAAGAAGAAGGTCAGCACGAGCACGAGGAACAGGGTGATCAGCGCCGACGTCGCGGTGGTCACGCCGGTGAACACGCCGCTGGCGATCTGCGCGGAACTCGACTGCAACCGGGACACGATCGCGTCCACCGCCGAATTCAATTGCTCTTCGCGAACGCGCAACGGCGGCCCCTGCAACCAGTCGCGCACCTGGTTGACGCCCGCGCTCGCCTTGTCGGCCAGTTCCGGGGCCTGGTCGACCACCGACGGCACGATCAGGGCGATCACGCCGGACAGCACACCGAGGAAACCGAGCACCGCGATCGAGGCCGCCGCGGCGGGCGGCAAGCCACGGGCGGTGAGCCAGCGCACCGGCGGCCACAGCACGGTGGCGATCACGATCGCCAGCGCGACCGGCAGGATCACCACCCACAGCCGGGCGACCAGGAAGCCGAGCACCCACGCGCCCGCCGCGATCGCGACGATGCACACCGCCCATTTGGCCAGCCACAGCAGGCCCATACCGATGACATCACCGCGATCAGGCGGTGTGGGCGCGTCCGGTCTGTCGCTTTTGCTGGTTTCGCTCACCGGCCCAGTCTGGCACGCCGACGCGCGATCGAGCAGGGCTCACGCTCGCCCCAACCGGCCGATCCGGGTCCGATGGGCGTGACCCGGGGGGGGGGGGGCTGTTTGACCCCCGCGTCCCCGGTCATCACCTGAGCAGGTCATCGGAAGGGTGGTTGCCGTGCGGTGTGTGGTGTTCGGTGCGACCGGCTACATCGGCGGACGACTGGTGCCCGAGTTGCTGCGCGCCGGTCACACGGTTCGCGTGCTGGCACGCACACCCGGCAAGCTCGCGGAGGCGCCGTGGCGCGATCGCGTCGAGGTGGTGGCGGGCGATGTGACCTCGGCCGCCGACGTGCGCGCCGCGCTCGCGGGGCAGGACGTGCTGTATTACCTGGTCCACTCGCTGACCAGGGCCGATTTCGACACGGTCGACCGGGAGGCCGCCACGCTGGTCGCGGCAGAGGCGGCGGGCGCCGGGCTGACCAGGATCGTCTACCTGGGCGGCATCGTCCCCGGTGCGCAGCGGCTGTCGCGGCACCTGGCCTCACGCACCGAGGTCGGCGAGATCCTGCGCGCGGGTCCGGTGCCGGTCCTGGTGCTGCGGGCCGCGGTGATCATCGGTTCCGGCTCGGCCAGTTTCGAGATGCTGCGCTACCTGACCGAGCGTCTGCCGCTGATGGTCACCCCGCGCTGGGTGCGCAACCGGATCCAGCCGATCGCGGTTCGTGACGTGCTGTACTACCTGACCAGGGCGGCGACGCTGCCGGAAGGCGCAGGCGGCGCGTTCGACATCGGCGGCCCCGACGTGCTGACCTACCTGGAGATGATGCGCGAGTACGCCGAGGTGGCCCAGCTGCCGCGACGGCTGATCGTGCCGGTGCCGGTGATGACGCCGTGGTTGTCGGCGCAGTGGGTGAACCTGGTGACCCCGGTGCCGCGCGCGATCGCCGTCCCGCTGATGGAGTCGCTGATCAACGACGTGGTCTGCCGCGACCACGCGATCGCGGATCTCATTCCCGACCCGCCGGACGGACGGACCGGTTACCGGCGGGCGGTGCTGTTGGCGCTGCGCAGGATTCGTGATCTGGACGTGCCGACCAGGTGGTCGGACGCTCACCCGCCGGGCGCGCCGTCGGATCCGCTGCCCACCGATCCGGAGTGGTCGGGCGGATCGCTGTACCGGGACGTGCGCGAACGGCACACCGACGCCGACCCGGCGACGCTGTGGCGGGTGATCGAGGCGATCGGCGGCGAGCACGGCTGGTATTCCTTCCCGCTGGCCTGGTCGCTGCGCGGATGGATCGACCGGCTCGCGGGCGGCGCCGGGCTCGGCCGCGGACGCCGCGATCCGCACCGGTTGCACGAAGGAGAGGCGCTGGATTGGTGGCGGGTGGAGCGGATCGATCGGCCGCGGATGCTGCGCCTGCGCGCCGAGATGCGGGTACCGGGACGGGCATGGCTCGAGCTCGCCGTGGAGCCGGACGGCCCCGGCGCCACCTACCGCCAGTGCGCGGTGTTCGAACCGCACGGGCTCGCCGGGCACCTGTACTGGAAATCCATCGCGCCGTTCCATGCGGTCATCTTCGGCGGGATGGCGCGGAATATCACCGGCGCGGCGGAGTCGTCCCGGCCGCGATGACACCGGCCTCGGTTATCCGGCGGTCGGAGAGGCCGCCAGCGCGGCGGCGATGAGTGGCCACGAGTTGTGCAGGTCCTCCTGCCAGTAGCCCCAGGAGTGCGTGCCGGAGGGACGGAAGTCGAACGTCGCGGGAATGTTCAGTGCGCGCAACCGATTGCTCAAGTCGTGCGCGCACTGGTTGATGATCGCCTCCAGGAAGCCGCCGGTGACGAGCTGGTCGACCAGTTTGCCGCGATTCCCGTCTATGCCGGGCCCGTCGGGCCGGTCGAACGGGCCCGGTATGCCGGTGCCAGTGGCGACGTAGATGGCGGTGCCGCGGAATTGTTCGGCATGCAGGTACGGGTCGTTGGCGGCCCACTGCGGATCAGTGGGCGGGCCCCACATGTTCATGACGTTGCCGTGCCAGTGGGTGACGACGGCGGCGACCATGGCTTGGCCCTGCGGGTCGCTGGTGCGGACGCACCCGCTGTAGGAGCCGATGGCCCGATACAGCCCCGGCGCGTTGAGGGCGAGCTGGAATACCGACGTGGCCGCCATGGAGATGCCCGCTACGGCGTTGGCGCCGTTGCCGCCGAAAGCGGCGTCGATCAGCGGCGGCAGTTCCGCGGTGAGAAATGTCGTCCAGCGTTGCCTGCCGAGAACCGGGTCGTCGGTCCGCCAATCCGCGAAATAACTCCCTTCGCCTCCCATCGGCACGACGACATTGACTTGTTTGTCGCCGAAGAAATCCTCGATATCGGTTCGGTTGGGCCAGTTGCTTCCCTCCGAGCCTCCGCTGGCGCCGTTGAGCAGATACAGCGTCGGCGCGGGCGAGGATTTGTCCGGTGCGCGGATCACTTTCACCGGGACGGTGGCGCCCATCGCGGCGGAATGGACCTGCACTTCGATCAGACGACCCGTGCCCGGCCCGACGCCGACCACTCGGGCGCCATCCGTGGCGGCACGCGAATCCGGTTCGCGTGCCGTCGGTTCGGCTGTCGCCGCAGGCCAGTGTGGTGCCAGCGGTGTCGCGGCGAGCGTGATGGCGACGGCGATCGAGGTGATGATCGCGCCGGGCCTGCATGTCGTTGGAGCCCGCACGCAAGACCTCCGAACTTGGTTCGTGCATTTCGTGGTGGCGAACGTAGGGCGCGGTCGCGACGTCCGGCAAGCACTCGCGCGCATTCTTGGGATACTCGACGAGCCGTCGGCGCGGTCGGCTGGTGGCGGTCACAAGATTCCGTGCAGCATATGGTCGTCGGACGACCGGAGTCGTTAACTTTCATGGGGGTTCAGCCGAGGATTTATCCTCGCCAGCACGAATCGAGAACACCTGTGGTCAATTTCGGCTTCATCGACGAATGGCAGCCAGCGGCGGGAAAGCTCACCAGTTGGCGTGCGGCGCCGGAATCGCTCGCCGCGGCGCGTCGCGCCCCGGTTCATCCTTCGCCGCCGTCGCATCAGCAGGAGGAATATCTGCGCACCACCCACCGCAATGCCGGTGCGGGCGTGCGCACTTCGCGGGTGTGCATGATCGCGTTCACGATTCCCGGCGTCCCGGATCATGCCGCGTTCACCCGGACGGTCGAGGCCTTCCTGCGTAGGCACGACACATTCTGGAGCTGGTTCGTCCTGACCGGGGAGGACCGGGTGGAACGCCGGGTGCTCGACCCCGCCGACATCCGGGTGGTGGCGACCGAACACGGCGTCTACACCGACAGCGACGCCATCCGAGCGCACGTCCTCACCGAGACGCCGGGCCCGCTGGACTGGGACTGCTTCAGTTTCGGCGTCATCGAGCACGCGGAGTCGTTCACGGTGTACGCGGCGGTGGATCATCTGCACACCGACGGTGTGGCCCAGGCGCTGTCGTGTGTGGATCTGCTGACCCTCTACGGCAGTGAACTGTCCGGCGGCAACCTGGCGCCCGCGCCGGTGACCGGTCACATCGCGTACTGCGAGCGCGAGCGCCGCTACAGCGCCGAGCTGACCGCCGACTCGCCGCAGATCGCCGTCTGGCTGGATCTGCTGCGGCGCAACGGCGGCGACGTTCCCGGCTTCCCGGTGGATCTGTGGGTCGACGGCGACGAGCACATCCGGGGCGCGCAGGTGACCACCGTTCTCATCGATGAACCGGGTGCGCTGCGCTTCGAGCAGGTCTGCCGCGCGCACGACGGACGGTTCACCGGAGGGTTGTTCGCCGCGGCCGCGCTCGCGGAAATCGAATTGGCCGGTGGCGACTGGTATTTCGGCCTCACGCCGGTGAACACCCGCCGTACCGATGGTGAGGCGGCATCGGTCGGGTGGTACACGAACCTCATCCCGGTGGCCTTCCCAGTGGGCGCCGACCAGTCGTTCACGGACGTGGTGGCCGCGGCTCAGCGGGCATACGACCAGGGCAAGGACCTGACCGACGTGTCCCTGCACCGGGCACTGCAACTGGCGCCGCCAGGGCTCGGCATCCGCACCCGGCCGGGCTGGTCCGCGCGGATGCTGTCCTACCTGGACATTCGCAAGATGGCCGGCGTCGAGATGTTCGACAAGATCGACGGCGGCATGTTCGCCAACCGCGGCAGTTCCCGCGAGGTCTACATCTGGGTCAACCGATTCAACGATGTGACCACGCTCAGCCTGCTGTTCCCGGACACCCCGCGGGCGCACGAGGCGATCGGGCGCTACGTCACCGCCATGACGGCGATCGTGGCCGAGGTCGCCGCGACAGGCGACCGCGCGGTGCGGGTCGGCGCCCTGCCATGAGCACATCGGCGAGCCCGACCACCGCGACGCCCCCTGCGGTCGCCGGCTCGGGGGCGTGGGCGGCGCTCGGCGCGTGCCTGCTCGCGGTGTTCATGCAGATGCTGGACATGACGATCGTCAACACCGCGCTGCCGAGCATCGCCACGGATCTGGCTGCACCAGGTTCGGCACAGGTGTTCGTCGTGGCCGGCTACAGCCTGGCCTTCGCAGGCACGCTGATGACCGCCGCGCGGGTCGGGGAGTCGGCCGGGCGGCGGCGGGTCTTCCTCGGCGCCATGGCGGCGTTCACCATGGCCTCGGTGTGGTGCGGCCTGGCGCACCTGCCCGGTGAGCTGATCGCGGCGCGCGCTGTCCAGGGTCTGTCGGCCGCCGCGATGTCCGCGCAGGTCATCGCCATCATCAGCGCGGTCTTTCCGAAGGCTCGGCAGCCATTGGCCTTCGGGCTCTACGGCGCCGCCGCCGGCCTCGCGGCCATCGTGGGGCCGTTGCTCGGCGGCGCGATCATCGCCTCCGACCCGTTGGGTCTCGGCTGGCGCGCGATCTTCCTGCTGAACGTTCCGCTGTGCGTGCTTGGCTTGCTGCTCGCGCACCGGCATCTGCACGTCGGCAGGCCACCGGACCGGGAACCGCTGGACGTCGCGGGCGCGCTGCTGGCGACCGCCGGGCTGGTCGCGGTGCTGTACCCGCTCGCGGCCGGGCGCGAACAGCGCTGGCCGCCCCAGTTGTTCGTGCTGCTCGGCGCCGGGCTCGGGCTGCTCGTCGTGTTCGTCTGGCATCAGCGCAGGCGGTCGCGGGCCGGGGAGAGCCCGCTGTTGCGGATCGATCTCTTCGCCGACCGTGGTTTCGCGGTCGGCTCCGTGCTCACCCTGTCGTTCTTCGGGATCTTCGCCGCGTTCTTGTTCACCGTGTCGGTGACAGCGCAATCCGGGCTGGGATTCACCGCGCTGCGGACCGGGATCCTCGTGCTGCCCTTCGCCATCGGCGGCGCGTGCGGCGCGCTCACCTCGCCGATCCTGGTGGCGCGGCTGGGCAACCGTGGGCTCACCCTCGGTGTGCTGGTGTTCGCGGTCGCCATCGTCGTCGTCGCCATGACCGTCGATCCCGATGCCGCGGCGATCGATCTGCGGCGGCTCGCCGTTCCGGTGTTCGCCGCCGGAGCCGGGATGGGGCTGTTCGCCGCGCCGCTGCCCGCGGCCATGATGGCGGGCGTCGCGGAACGGGCGACCGGTTCGGCGTCCGGAACGGTGCCGACCGTGCAGCAGATCGGCAGTTCGCTGGGCGTCGCTGTGCTCGGGGCGCTGTTCTTCCGCCGGGTCGACGCCGACACCGACCTCGGTGTCGGGCACGCGAAAGCCGTCCTCGCGGAAACTCTTTCGACCTCATCGGCCACGACCGCGGAGCGCGACGGCGTCGTCACGTCGTTCGCCGACTGCGCGGAATCGGCGCTGCGTTCGCCGACCCCGCACCTGGACGCGCACACCTGTCCCGGCGAGGGGGCGGAATTGGCCGGCCGGATCGCCGCCGCGCACACCTTCCTCGCCGCCTGCGTCACCGTGCTGTGGGTGGTGGCGGGAACCGCGCTGGTGCTCGTGGCGCTCAGTCTCGCGCTGCCGCGTGGGGAGCAACGGTGACCTCGCCCGCGCCCGGCATCGTCCACTACGACCACGCGTGGTCGCACGACGAGCTGCTCGAACGCAAGCGGCACCGCACCGTCTCGGTGGTCGTTCCGGCGCTGAACGAGGAGGACACCGTGGCGGATGTGGTGGCCTCGATCCGCGACCTCGTCGGCACCCTGGTCGACGAGCTGATCGTGCTCGACTCCGGCTCCACCGACCGGACCGCCGCCCGCGCCAGAGCGGCGGGCGCGACCGTCTATTCCCGGGAACAGGCGCTGCCCGCCGTGCCGCCGTGTCCTGGCAAGGGCGAGGTGCTGTGGCGGTCGCTGGCGGTGGCCTCCGGCGATTTCATCGTGTTCGTCGACGCCGATCTGGTCGCTCCCGACCCGGGTTTCGTGCCGTCGCTGCTCGCGCCGTTGCTGTCGGACGACCGGCTGCGGTTGGTGAAAGGGTTCTACCGCCGCCCGTTCGGCGCCGCCGCGGACGGCGGCGGGCGCGTCACCCAGCTCGTGGCCCGGCCGCTGCTCACCGCGCTCGCGCCGGAACTGGCCGAGTTGCGCCAGCCGCTGGGCGGGGAGTACGCGGCCACCAGGGAGCTGCTGCGGTCGCTGCCCTTCGCACCCGCCTACGGCGTCGAGATCGGCATTCTGATCGACACCTGGCGCAGGCATGGGGCCCGAGCCATCGGGCAGGTCGATCTCGGCGCCCGGGCGCACCGCAATCGGCCGCTGCACGAGCTGGCCGAGATGAGCAGGCAGGTGATCGCGACGCTGCTCGACCGGCTCGGCATCCCCGATTCGGGCGCCGCGCTGACCCAGTATCTCCCGGACGGCTCGAGCTGGCGTGCGGTGCGGGGAGCGGCCCCCGCGCCCGATCGGCCGCCGATGGCCACGCTGACCGGCACCGGCGTCCGATGACGGTGGGGCGCGCACTACGCCGAATTCGCCGGAGGCCGAACCGATAGCGGCGCGGCGAACACTCCGCACGTACCCGAGGGCGGCCTTACCCTGATCCGGTTGGCGTTTCTCGGGTGACGACGGCTGGGAGTCTCGGTGGGCACGGCATTGGTCAAGGGACAGAACGGTGTACTCGACGCGGCTCACCTGCTGGTGTCGGTGCGCACCGAGGCCGCGGTCGACGTGTCGGCGCTGCTGGTGACCGAAGCGGGGCGGGTGCGATCGGACGCGGATTTCGTGTTCTTCAATCAGCCGAACGCGCCGGGCGTGTCGCTGGGCGCGGGAACCCCTGGCGTGCTCTCGGTCGCACTCGGCGATCTGCCCGCCGACATCGCGCAGGTGCGCGCGGTGCTCACACTCGACGATCCGGCGCAGACCTTCGGCCGGTTCGCGCCTCCGGTCGCCACGGTGGCCGACCCGGCGGGAAACAGCCTGTACGAGTACCGCATCGAAGGATTGGGCAGCGAATCCGTAGTGATCGCGCTCGAACTGTATCGCCGTCAAGGCGCGTGGAAGGTGCGCGCGGTGGGGCAGGGCTATGCGGGCGGGTTCGCCGCGCTGGTCACCGATCACGGCGTGACCGTGGACGAGGAACCCGCCGATGCGGACGTTCCTTCCCCGGATCGGGCCGGGCCAGGGGTTGCCCCGACGGCGGAGGTCTTCACCGTTCCCGGCGAGGCGAAACTCTCCTTCGAGAAACGCGCGACGCTGGACCTGCGCAAGCGCGAGGTGGCGAAAGTCCTCGTCGACAAAGCCGCTTTCGGAGTCAGGGCCCGGGTGATCCTGGTCATCGACAAGACCGGCAGCATGCAACGGCAGTACCGCGACGGAGTGGTGCATCGCGTCGTGCAGCGGATGATCCCGGTGGCCACCCAGCTCGACGACGACGGCACGCTGGAGGCGTACCTGTACGCCCTCTCCTTCGCCAAGTTGCCCGACATCACCGTCGAGCACGGCGACGAATGGGCCCGCACCTATCTGCATCTCGGCGGAACGCACGGCGACATCGATTACGACCGGCTCGGCGGCCGCAACGACGAACTACCGGTCATGCGCGACATCATCGACTCGTTGCGCCCTGGTGGCCGTCCGACGCTGGTGTTGTTCTTCACCGACGGCGGGTTCGCCAAGAAGCGCGAGATCGCCGCGCTCATGCGCCGTGCCTCGCTGCTGCCCGCCTTCTGGCAGTTCGTCGGCCTCGGTCGCGCCAACTACGGTCTGCTGCGCGCGCTGGACGAAATGTCCGATCGGGTGGTCGACAACGCGGGCTTCTTCGCCCTCGACGACATCGATCAGGTCGACGACGCGCAGCTCTACGCCCGATTGCTCGGGGAGTTCCCGGACTGGCTGCGCGCCGCTCGACACGCGGGCGTCCTGCGCTGACGGCGCGCGTCGCTCATCGCGGCGGGCGAGCGCGAAGCCGCCCTGCCCGCCGAACACTGCAAGATTGTCATAGCGAAAAGCTATGACGACGTGTGTCTCCGGTGCGCGGCGATCAGCCGATGACGGCGTTCATGATGGTGCCGGCGCTGGTGGCGATCACCCCGCCGATCATGGCCCCGGCCACCATCTTCGGTGACTCGAGCCCGCCGCCGGTCCACTTCTCCCAGGCGAAGCGGCCACCGGCGTAGATGATGCCGCAGATGCCCGACAGGAGCACGAACCACGTCAGGTAGCGGACCAGTTGGAGGAACTTGTCGGAGATCGGCGGTGCTTCTGGAGTGGGGTTGCCGATCTGCGCCAAGGTGTCGTAAGCGGCGGCCAGGATCATCGTCGTTCGCTCATTCTGGATTCGGGACAGGGGCAAGTGATTCGCTGAGGAGATCGTATCCGTTCGGTCGCCCCGATGCAGTCACCTCCAAGCAGCGCAGGGAAGTTCGTGTTTCCCGCGCCATCGGCCGGGTAGCCGAACCGCTGAGCGTGCTGCCCGTTCCACCGCTGGGCGCGAACGTCGCACGCAGTGCGCACACCGCGGTGGCGTCCGTGCCCGTATCCTGGTTCGTGGCCGAATTCATCGGTGGTCGAACGGCTTTCGCAAAGCGGCTGGTCGGCGGCAGGGTTGTATTCGAGCGTAGAGGGAGTAAACGGTGAGCATCATTCTGGCGTCGGTCGGCGATTCGTTCACGACATTGGCGCAGATCGGCAATCCGACCCCGGAGGCGCCGCCCCTGGCGGACAAGCTCTTGAAGTTCGTCCGGTATCTGACCTGGTTCGCTCTCGCCTCCGGCATCGTCAGCATCATCTACGCGGGCGGCAGATTCGCCTGGGAGAAGTGGAGCGGCGGCGGATTGCAGTCACCGAAGATGATCGCGGGTGCGATGATCGGCGGGGTGGTGGCCACCAGCGCGGGAACCATCATGAACACCGTCCTGGAGTTCTGAGCGCGGCCGGTGCGGCGCTGCTTCCCGCGTTCCCGCCGGGGCGGCGAACACGCGGTGAACAGGCCGCACCTGCGCCGTGATCGCCATCGGGGCTGGTCGGAGCACGATCGATCCGCGATCCGCGAACGCCTTCCCACGCGGTTTCCGCCGTGAGTGCGGTCGTGCTCCGGTGCGGATCTCGCCCTGCCGATAGGATCGGAGGCGGAGCGAATCATGGACGAGAGCACCGAGGACAAGCTCACGGTGTCGCGGCGCAGGGCGCTGGGCATCGCGGCGTCGTCGGTGGCCGCGTTCGGATTGGCGGCCTGCGGATCCGCGCAGGATCACGCGACCGATTCCGCCCCCGGTGACGCCGCCACGATCGCCAAAGACGCCTATGTATTCGGCTACCCTCTGGTGTTGCTGGACGTCACCCGGATGGCGGCGGAGACGGTCACGCCGATCAACCGTTTCCAGCACGCGTCCGCGTTGCCCACCCCCGCGCAGCGCGACATGGTCCGGCTGGACCGGGACACGCTGCGTTCGACCGCGTGGCTCGATGTCGCGAACGAGCCGATGGTACTGAGCGTCCCCGCGATGGACAGCGAACGGTTCTGGGTGGCCCAAGTGCTGGACGCCTGGTCGAACAACGCGCACAACCCGAACAACCGTCGGCCGCAATCGAAATCGGACCGGCCGCCGTACACCTATGTGGTGACCGGGCCGGGCTGGTCGGGTGCGTTGCCGGAGGATCTCACGCCGTTGCCGATGCCGACGCCGACGGTGTGGTTGATCGTCCGGATTCAGGTCGACGGCGAGAACGATCTGCCCGCGGTGCGCTCGATCCAGCGGCAGTTGCGGCTGGTTCCGTTGAGCGCCTGGCTGGCGGGCGCCGAGCCGCCCGCGCCCGCCGAGAACGGGCAAGCCAGTGCGCAGCCGCCACCCGAATGGGTCGCCGGGATGGACCCGCGGATGTTCTTCGACCGGATGTGCGCATTGCTGTCGACCGACCCGCCCTCGCCCGGTGACGAGCCCGCGATGCGGCGCTTCGAGAAGATCGGCATCCGGCCGGGCGGTACGGTCCGCGGCATCTCGGAGACCGAACTCACCGCGGCGGTGAACACCGCCAAGCAGCAGATTCCGGTGTACCTGGGCGCCAGGACGGTCAACGAGAACGGCTGGCTCGTCGATCCCGACGTCGGCAGGTTCGGCACCAACTACCTCCTGCGCGCCGCCGTCGCCCAGATCGCGCTCGGCGCGGGCCTGGCCGAGACCGCCTTCTATCCGACGCTGTTCGCCTCGACGGAAACCGACGCGGGTACGGGCCGGTTCCGGCTGCACTTCGCGCCGGGCCAATTGCCGCCAGTCGACGACTTCTGGTCGCTGACCGCCTATGACGCCGAGAGCTACCTGGTGCCCAATCCGGCTGGGATATACGCGGTCGGCCATCCGGATCCGGTGGCGGTGAACCCCGACGGGTCCGCCGACATCGCGTTGCAGTACACCGACCCGGGATCGGACGTCGCCGCCGGGAACTGGCTGCCCATCCCGGAAACCGGGCAATTCTCGCTGACCCTTCGCCTGTACGCGCCGAAGGCGGAGGCCATCCAGGGGCGCTGGCGTCCTCCGCCACTGTCGCCGGTGCGCTGATCCGGTGCACGCGACGCCGTCCAAGTGACCGGGGACGATCAGTCAGCTACTTTTCAGCAAATGGGCGGATATACTCCGGGACGGAGCTGACGCGGCGACCGATGGCATCGGAGGCGGAACCGGACCATGGACGACTGGACCCACCGCGATCCGGCGCTGTCGCGGCGCGCCGTGCTCGGCATGGCGTCGGCGGCCGCGCTCGGCGTGGCGGCGTGCGGCGGATCGCACGAGAACGAGTCGGCCGACCAGACCGTGACCGGCGACCCCGCGGCGATCGCCAAGGACGCCTACGTGTTCGGCTTTCCGCTGGTGCTGACGGACGTCGCCCGCAGGACGTCGGAAGCGGCCACGCCGGTCAACCAGTTCGAGCACGCCACTTCGTTGCCGACCTCCGCGCAACGGTCCGTGGCGCGGCCGGACCCCGACACGCTGCACTCCACCGCGTGGCTCGATGTGGCGAACGAGCCGATGGTGCTCAGCGTGCCCGCGATGGACGGCGGCCGGTTCTGGCTGGCCCAGGTGATGGATGCCTGGACGAACAACGTGCACGATCCCAGCGGCGCCCGGCCGCAGGCGCGGTCGGCGACGCCGCCGTACACCTATGTGGTGACCGGGCCGGGCTGGTCGGGTGCGCTGCCGGAGGATCTCACGCCGTTGCCGATGCCGACGCCGACGGTGTGGTTGATCGTCCGGATCCAGGTCGACGGCGAGAACGATCTGCCCGCGGTGCGCTCGATCCAGCAGCAGTTGCGGCTGGTTCCGTTGAGCGCCTGGACGGCGCGCGCCGAACCGCCCGTCGCGTCGCCCGCGCAAGCGAGTGGGGAACGCCCGGTCGACCAAGTGCTGAAGATGGACCCGCGGATGTTCTTCGACCGGATGTGCGGGCTGATGTCGACCGACCCGCCCGCGCCCGCGGACGAGCCCGCGATGCGGCGCTTCGAGAAGATCGGGATCCGGCCGGGTGGCGCGGTCGAAGGCATTTCCGATGCCGACCTGACCGCCGCGGTGCGGACCGCTCAGCAGCAGCTCCCGGTGACGCTCGGCCCGAACACGGTGAACCAGAACGGCTGGGTGTCCGACCTGGGTGCGGGCCGGTACGGCACCGACTATCTGCTGCGGGCGGTCACCGCGTTCGGCGCACTCGGCATGCCGTTGCCGCAGGACGCGCATTTCCTCTTCACGGCGGTGCCCGCGGGGGCGGGCCCGTTCCGGCTGCACTTCGCGCCGGGCGAGCTGCCGCCGGTCGACGCGTTCTGGGCGCTGGCCGTCTACGACGCCGAAGACTATCTGGTCCCGAACGAGGCCGCGATCTACTCGATCGGCCACCACGTGCCCGTCGTGCTCAATCCGGACGGTTCCCTCGACCTCACGTTGCAGCAGGCCGATCCCGGTCCCGGCGTCCCGAAGGGCAACTGGTTGCCCGTTCCGGAAGCGGATCCGTTCTCGGTGAACCTGGCTCTGTTCGAGCCGAAGCCCGCGGTCTTGCAGCGGCGTTGGCAGCCACCGCCGCTGATCGCGTCGCACTGAGAAAGTAAAAGTAAACGGGTTTTACTAAACGATGTTCACGAACGGCTGTTCTGTGGTTGCATCTCCCTTGACCGTGTTCGTCAGGTCTGCGCCCAGACCGCCGTAGGAGTTAGCCGTGACCGTGACCACGCCGTCGATCCCGACGGGCTTCGACTTCACCGACCCCGACCTGCTCGCCACCCGCCTGCCCATCGAGGAGTTCGCCGAACTGCGCCGCACCGCCCCGGTGTGGTGGTGCGCTCAGTCCGGTCGGGCCAGCGGTTTCGACGACGGCGGGTACTGGGTCGTCTCCAAGCTCGCGCACATCAAGGAGATCTCGAAGAACCCGGAGGTGTTTTCCTCGCACGAGAACACCGCGATCATCCGGTTCAACGAGGAGACCACTCGCGAGCAGATCGACATGCTCGGCGACATGCTGCTGCTCAATCAGGATCCGCCCAAGCACACCAAGACCCGCCGCATCATCTCCAAGGGTTTCACCCCGCGCGCGGTGGAGAGCCTGCGGGCGGCGCTGACCGAACGCGCCGCGCGCATCGTGCACGAGGCCAAGAAGTCCGGCAGCGGTGATTTCGTCGAACAGGTCGCCTGCGAGCTGCCGTTGCAGGCCATCGCCGAGCTGATCGGCATCCCGCAGGAGGACCGCAAGAAGATCTTCGACTGGTCCAATCAGATGATCTCCTACGACGATCCCGAGTTCGAGGGCGACCATCACGCCGCCACCGCCGAGGTGATGGGGTATGCCTGGAACATGGCCGAGCAGCGCCGCGCGTGCCCGGCCGAGGACATCGTCACCCAGCTGGTCAACGCCGACATCGACGGCGAGCATCTCGGTTCGGACGAGTTCGCGTTCTTCGTCATCCTGCTGTCGGTGGCGGGCAACGAGACCACGCGCAACTCGATCACCCACGGTATGAAGGCCTTCGTGGACCACCCCGAGCAGTGGGAGATCTACCGGCAGCAGCGTCCGCGCACCGCGCCCGACGAGATCGTCCGATGGGCGACTCCGGTCACCGCCTTCCAGCGCACCGCGACGCAGGACACCGTGCTCGGCGGCCAGGAGATCAAGAAGGGCCAGCGGCTCGGACTGTTCTACAGCTCGGCCAATTTCGACGAGGAAGCGTTCGCCGATCCGTTCACCTTCGACGTGCTGCGCGATCCGAACCCCCACGTGGGCTTCGGCGGCACCGGCACGCACTACTGCGTGGGCGCGAACCTGGCCCGGTTGCAGATCGACCTGATGTTCAACGCCATCGCCGACGTCATGCCCAATCTGCGCCAGGTGTCCGAGCCGGTGCGGCTGCGGTCGGGCTGGTTGAACGGAATCAAGCGCTGGGAAGTCGAATACGCTTGAATCGATCGGTGCGACAGTCCAAACCACGGGGTCGCTCGCCGGTGGTGAACGACACCGATATCCGACGGGTGGCCAGCGCGCTGCTGGTGCAGCGCGGTCCCGATGCGGTCACCTTGCGCGCCATCGCGCGGGAGCTCGGTGTCACCGCGCCCGCGCTGTACCGGTACTACGACTCGCTGGAAGACCTGCTGGAGCGGCTGCGGCTGGACTTCTGCGCCGATCTGGCCGAGGAACTGACCGCCGAGCTCGCCACCCTGCCCGATGACGGCGCCGCGCAGTTCTTCGCCATCTGCCGTGGATTCCGGCGCTGGGCGCTGACGCACACCAGGGAGTTCACCCTGGTGTTCGCCTCGCCCGGCGCGGGCCAGGCCCGCGCGCTACGCCGCTTCGACGAGCCGTTCGGCCGGGTCTTCCTGGCCGCGGCGGGCAGGCTGCTGGCGAACTACGACATCGTCACGCCGCCCACCGACGTCATCCCGCCGGAGTTGCGCGAAGATCTGGTGCACTTCCAGACCGAACTGCTGGCGGCGCTGTCGGAGTCGGGCCAGAAGTTCCCCGCCGAGAAACTGGACCTCGGGGTGACGTACCTGATGATCCAGATCTGGGCGCGGCTCTACGGCCACGTCACGCTCGAGGTGTTCGGGAACTACCCGATTCCGCTGGACAATCCGGAGATCCTGTTCGACGCGATGCTCGCCGATCTGGGCCGCACCGCCGGCCTGCTCGGCGGGTGAGACCGGGCTAGATGCGGGCGCCTTTGGCCCGGTTGCACGCGCGGCACAGGATCTGGAGGTTGGCGGCGCTGGTCGCGCCGCCGCGGCTGAGCGGGATGATGTGGTCGAACTCCAAGTAGTGCCCGTCGCCGCATTCGACGCAGCGGCCGCCGTCGCGTTGCCACACCTGCGCCTTCACCTCTTGCGGGATGCTGCGAGTGTCGCGCTGGCCGGGGGTGAGGACGAGGCGTTTGGCCACGCGCAGCGCGCCTTCCAGCGCGGCCGAGACGTAATCCGGATCGTCGACGGCGAAGGTCGCGCCGCCGCGCGCCGACGTGGCCGCGATCACCACCGTCCCCTGTTCCGCGTGCACGGAAACCACTCGCGACCACGGCATCTCGATGCCGGTGTCGGCGCCGACGAAACGTAGCTTCTTGTTGCTTCCGATCAGCCTGCCCTCGGTCAGCTTCGGGCCGCGGGCGAGCTGACGCACGTGCGTCGCGGGCAGGTCGAGGTGCACCGTCTCCTCGGGGTCCAGGTGCAGACCGGGTGTGCGGACGATCGGCAGATCGCCCGTGCGCAGCCGGTAGAGGGTGTTCCCGCGATGCATCCGCCTGCGCAGGTCTTCGATGAGCGGCCCGCCGAGCGCGAGTTCGGTGACCGCGTGCTCGAACAGTTCCAGTTCCGCGTGCCTGACCTCTCCGTCGGCGAAGGCGAAGGTGACCAGCCGCTCCACGTAAGTGAGCGCCGCGTCGCGCAAGGCCGCGCGGCCCGCTCCGGCGTCGATGCGCTGGTAACGCAACGACGCCCACAGTTCCGCCCACTCGGGGCCGCGCGGCCCGTGGCCGGTGAGCACCCGCCACGCTCGGTTGTGCCAGTGGACGAGATAGTCCTCGATCTCCTGGGCACACCTCTGGCACGGCGCATATCCGCCGAAGAATCTGCGGCGCAGCGCGTTTCCACAGCGGGCGCAGTGGCGATCGCCGGGCGGGGGCGGTAGATACCTGTCCTCGGTCCATGCTGTGCCGTCCCACCAGCGCATGACCTGCGGGTTGCCGGGGTCGGGGTGCCAGTCCGCGAGTTCGGGCTGCGGGGGCGGCGGAGCGGGCGGTGCGGCATCGTGGTTGTGCCGGTGGAGGTCGACCGGGCGGTGGGTGGGCCGCGGCAGGGGAGAGGTGTCCACGCGGTCGAGCACCTCGGTGTGCGGCCGGGCAGGCGTGTCGATACCCGGGCATAGCTCGGTTGCTTCGAGCCGCCCCGACGAGTCGTCGGCGCGGAGAGGGTCACGGGGGACCGGCGCGTTTTCGGCGGCGGCGGTTGTTCCGGCCTCGGAGGGAGAGTCTCCGTTCCGCGGCGGCTGACCCGAGGGCAGCGATCCGTGGGCGAAACGTCGGGCCGGGTCGTGCCGAAGGGGCCGCTCGGCGGCTTCTCGGTCCGGGGAGAGTCGCTCCCGCGCGGAGGAATTCGCAGCCGGGCGGCGCACCCGGAACGGATTGGTGGGATGGGTGGTGCGGACCGGCGCCTCGGGGTCGTTCACCTGGACGCCGAACTCGGTGACCAACCCGGCCAGCCCGCTGGACCAGCCCTGGCCGATCGC
Source organism: Nocardia beijingensis NBRC 16342 (assembly GCF_001612785.1). Classification (GTDB taxonomy): domain Bacteria; phylum Actinomycetota; class Actinomycetes; order Mycobacteriales; family Mycobacteriaceae; genus Nocardia; species Nocardia beijingensis. The sequence goes on along the minus strand of NZ_BDBC01000017.1, from coordinate 152,648 downwards.
GCGGAAACGCCATTGCCCGTCGCGGCGGTAGAACTCGCCGAACATCAGCGCCTGCACCGCGTCCGCGTCATCGATCTCGAACGTCGCGATCGCCCCATCGGCCGAGTGCACCGCGACGGTGAGCCCGTCGATGTCGCCGAAAGTGGCGTCCTCCACCGAGCCGGAGACCACGATGCGGTCGACGTCGGCTTCGGTGCGCGGCAGCGAGACGCTCAGCCGCGCGGTGCCCGGCGCGGGTTCCTGATCGAGCGTGACCGCCTGCGACACGTGCCGCGGCGCGTTGTAGAACACCAGGTCGCGGTCGGAGCGCACCGAACCTGAGGCGTCCAGCAGCAAGGCGTGCGCGTCCACCGCGTGCTCCGATCGCCATGAAACAACCACGGCTAGAAGGGATGTCGGTACCGCTGCGTTCGCGCCCTTGCTGAGTTTCATGGTGTTCGAACTATGCCACGACCCTCCGACACGCCGAACGCGCGAGGGCCCGTCCTTCGGCGGGGCGTACGGCACAGTGTTCCCCATGACGAACCCGAAGCGCCCGGGTCGTAAGCCGCAGACCCCGAAGCTCCCCGGTGGGCGTGTGCCAGGCCCCGCCGACGTCCTCGCCGCCGCGCAGGCGGCGGTCGAAGCGGCGCAGACGGCCGCGGGCCAGGCGCTGGAAGCCGCTCAGCTGACCGCGACGTCGGCGTTCGACACGGCGGTGCGGCTGCCGCCCGCGTCCGCGCAGCTGGTCGCGCAACTGCCCGGCCTGATCGAGAACCTCTCCACCGCGATCGAGCGGCTCAACTCCACCATCGACCGGCTCGACCGCACCCTGGCACTGGCCGATCCGGCCTTCGCCGCCTACGACCGGCTGCTGCCCCGGCTGGAGGCGATGATCTCGCTCGGGGAGGACGTGCTCGGGCGGTTGGCGAAGCTGCCCGGCGTGGCCCTGCTGGGCAAGCTGACCGGCCTGAGCGCGCCGGAGCCACCCGCCGATGAGCCGCCCCGGCGGAAGTCGACCAGGCGGCGCAAATAGCCGAATACCGCGCTCAGCGGTGCGCGTGGTCGGCGGCCGCGCGCAACGTGGCGGCAGCCTTGAGCAGGACCTCGTGGTATTCGTCGGCCGGGTCGGAGTCGAGCACGATGGCCCCGCCCGCCCCGATCCGCCAGCGTCCGCCGTAGCGGACGGCGGTGCGGATCACGATGTTCAGGTCGGCGGTGCCCCCGAGCCCGAGGAAGCCGATGGTGCCCGAATAGACCCCGCGCGCTTCGGTTTCCAGTTCGTCGATGATCTCCATGGTGCGCAGTTTCGGCGCGCCGGTCATCGAGCCACCGGGGAAACAGGCCCGCAGGCAATCGACAACGCCGACCTCGGGCCGCAGTTTGCCACGCACCGTTGACACCAGTTGGTGCACGGTCGCGTACTGCTCGGTGACCATCAGTTTCGGCACGTACACACTGCCGATCTCGCAGACCCGGCCCAGATCGTTGCGCAGCAGATCGACGATCATGAGGTTCTCCGCCCTGGTCTTCGCGCTGTCGGACAGCTCGCGGCGCAAGCGCTCGTCCTGCTCCGGCGTCGCGCCACGCGGCGCGGTGCCCTTGATCGGCTTGCTCTCCACGACGCGGCGGCGGTCGATCTTGAGGAAGCGCTCCGGTGACGAGCAGGCGATGTCGAGATCGTCGAAACGCAGGTAGGCGGCATACGGGGCGGGGTTGCACCGGCGCAGCGTGCGGTAGAAGTCGAGGCCGTCGGCCGCGGCGGCGGGGATGGTGGCGCTGTCGGTCAGGTTGATCTCGTAGGACTCACCGGCGTGCAGTCGCTGCTGGCAGACCGCGATGTCGGCGAGATAGCGTTCCCGGCCGCGGGTCAGCAGTGGCGCGACGGCGTCACCGTCCGGTGGCAGCTCGAGCGGCGGCGGATTCGTCCAGGTCGGAAGGGTGTCGAGGGTTTCGCGGGTGTCGCGCAGCCAGTCAGCGGCGGCGCGGGCGGTCTCTCCGTCGTCGCTCAGCGCCAGCAGATGGGTCCGCCCGCCGACGTGGTCGACCACCACCATTCGGTCGGCGAAGATCCACTGCGCGTCCGGGGTCGGCGCGCGATGCGCCATGTTCCCGCCGCAGTCGGCTTTGACCTCGTAGCCGAGATAGCCGACGTAGCCTCCGGCGAAATCGAAGGGCAGTTCGGGCAGTTCGAGCTTGCGCGCGCGCAGCTCGGCGGCCAGGAACTCGAGAATGCCGCCGGGTGCGGTGCGCCGATGTCCGTCCGACGACTCCACGGTCACCTCGCCGTCGCCGACGCGGTAGCGCAGCACCTCGGCCAGCGGGCCGCTCGCGTCGCCGAGGAAGGAGAACCGGTCGGCCCCCGGTTCGACGTGCTCGCTGTCCAGCCAGAACGCCGTCGGGGAGTTGGCGTACAGCTGCACGAACGCGCTCTCGGTATCGATCGGCCGCTCGAGCACGGCCCGTTGCAGCCGGAAGGTCCGCGGCACCGGGGCATCGGCGCGAACCACGCGATCGGCGGGACGCTCGAGTTCGGCCGCCGCGGCGGGGAACTGCTCGGCGGCCAGCGGCGCGGGGCGGTCCCCGGTGCGAGTGGCGGTGAGCGAGTGGCCCACGGCGACCGGTGCCGAGGCGAACGCCCGCTCGGCGTCGATCGACGGGCTCGGCGCGAGCGAGGCGCGCCCGCTCCGGTGCGCCGCGGTGAGTCGGGCGAAGTTGCGCAGCAGGGCCGCGCCGAACTCGCTGGCGATCGATTCCGGATGGAACTGCACACCCCATTGCGGTCGCGTGCGGTGCCGCACGCCCATCACGACGCCGTCGCCCGACAGCGCGGTGACCTCCAGGTCGTCGGGCAGCGGCCGCAGCGCGCACAGTGAGTGATAGCGCACGGCAGTGAAACCCTGCGGAACGCCCGCGAACAGGTCCTCGTCGTCGTGCTCGATGCGATCGAGGTAGCCGTGCCTGGCGGCGGGCGCTTCGGCGACCACGCCGCCCGCCGCGACCACGATCCCCTGATGACCCAGGCACACCCCCAGCAGCGGCAGATCGCTTTCGCGAATCACCGCCGCGGAGATCCCTACGTCGCGAGCCACGTCCGGCCGTCCCGGCCCCGGCGAGACGACGACGTTGTCGTAGCGTCGCAGGCCGAGTTCGGCGACCGTGCGCGCCTCGTCGTTGCGCACGACCGTGGGCTCGACGCCGTTCACCTCGCTGATCAGCTGGTACAGGTTGTAGGTGAACGAGTCGTAGTTGTCGATCAACAGCGTGCGCATGGTGCTGGAAACCCTACGCCGCGCCGGTCGGAGCAAACTGTTGTCGTCTGCCTTCAGTTCGGGTCGGCGGGTGGTGCACAATGTGGGGCATGTCTGTTGCGCAACCGGTCGATGTCGATCCCGCCGTCGTCGACTTCGCCGTCGTCGGAAAGTGGATGGATGAGCAGGGTCTGTCCGGGGGTGAGTTCGAGGACGTGACCGCGCTGGGCGGCGGGACGCAGAACATCATGCTCCGCTTCACGCGCGGCGGCCGGACCTACGTGTTGCGCCGCGGGCCGAAACATCTGCGGGCCAAGAGCAACGACGTCATCCGGCGCGAGGCGAGGTTGCTCGGCGCGCTGGGCGACACCGAGGTGCGCGCGCCCCGGGTGATCGCGGCCTGCACCGACGAGTCCGTGCTCGGCGCGGTGTTCTACCTGATGGAGCCGATCCACGGTTTCAACCCGCAGAACGAACTGCCCGAACCGCACGCGAGCGATCCGGAGATCCGCAGGCAGATGGGGCTGTCGGCGGTCGAGGCCATCGCGCGTCTGGGCGCGCTGGACTACCGGGCGCTCGGGCTGGCCGATTACGGCAAGCCGGAGGGTTTCCTGGAACGCCAGGTGCCGCGCTGGCTGGGTGAACTCGAGTCCTACTCGGCCAACGAGGGCTACCCCGGCCCCGAGATCCCCGGCGTGGCGGCGGTGGGCGAGTGGCTGGACCGCAATCGCCCCGCCCAGTGGACCCCCGGCATCCTGCACGGCGACTGCCACCTGGCGAACATGATGTTCTCCTTCGACGGTCCGCAGGTGGCGGCGATGGTCGACTGGGAGATGTCGACCATCGGCGACCCGTTGCTCGATCTGGGCTGGCAGATCGCCACCCGTCCGGAGCCGGGCACCACCGGTGCGGCGCTGGTCGGCAAGCTCGGCGCGGTCGGCGGGCTGCCGACGGCCGAGGAGATGATCGAGCACTACGCGCGGTTCTCCGATCGCGACCTGACCGCGATGCCCTGGTACACCGTGCTGGCCTGCTTCAAGCTCGGCATCGTCCTCGAGGGCACGCATGCCCGCGCGTTCGCGGATAAGGCCCCCAAACAGGTCGGCGACTTCCTGCACGCGATCACGCTGGAACTCTTCGAACGGGCGCAGCGGCTGATGGAGTGACACTGTCGGGATGTGCCCGATAGTTGACCGGATATCGGTGGAAGGCCCGATACGGCCGCGCCTAGGTTGAGCGCATGCCGATCGTTCCCGATGTCAAGGACTGGACTTGGGTGCTCGAGCGCGCCTGTCCGGAATGCGGTTTCGACGCCGCCGCGACCACCTATGCTGCCGTCCCCGTCCTCACCAGGGACGCCGCCGTCCGTTTCGCCGCGGTGCTCAACCGCCCCGGCGTCCGCGTGCGGCCGGACGAATCGACCTGGTCCGCTCTGGAATACGGCGCGCATGTGCGCGATGTGTGCCGCCTCTTCGACACGCGCCTCGGCCTGATGCTGGCCGGTGACCCTGAGGGCGAGCCGCCGCGCTTCCCGAACTGGGACCAGGACGCGACGGCGGTGGCCGACCGCTACAACGAGCAGGACCCGGCCCGGGTGGACGCGGAGCTGGCGGAGGCCGCCGAGCGGGTGGCGCGCTCCTTCGAATCGGTGCCGCCCGAGCGGCGCGGGCTGCGCGGCGCGCGCGGCGACGGGGCGCAGTTCACGGTCGAGTCGTTCAGCCGGTACTTCGTGCACGATCTGGTCCACCACCTGCACGACGTCCGAGGCTGACACAGCGCAGAACTGTAACGCGTTCGGTTTCAAGGTCACGCGGTACCGACGAATTTTCCGGGCGGTACTAGAACGCGTTACATTTTTCTCGTACTGTGGGTGCAGTCACATATAAGCACGTGCATGCGAGAGGGTCGACAGGAAATGAAGACGAAGGGCGCGATCCTGTGGGGGATCGACCAGCCGTGGTCGGTGGAGGAGATCGAGGTCGGTGACCCGGTCGCCGGCGAGGTGCAGATCCGGATGGAAACCGCCGGTATGTGCCACTCCGACCACCACATCGTGACCGGAGCGACCCCGATGCCGTCCTTCCCCGTCATGGGCGGGCACGAAGGCGCGGGCGTGATCACCAAGCTCGGCCCGAACTGCCCGGCCGATCTGCAGGTCGGCGATCACGTGATCCTGTCGTTCATCCCCGCCTGCGGCCGCTGTCCGGCGTGCGTGGCGGGACACATGGCGCTGTGCGATCTCGGCGCCGGTCTGCTGATGGGGCAGGCGATCAGCGACGGCACCTACCGCATCCAGGCCCGTGGCGAGAACGTCATCCCGATGTGCCTGCTGGGCACCTTCGCGCCGTATATGACGGTGCACCACACCTCCGTGGTGAAGATCGATCCGAGCATCCCGTTCGAGGTGGCCTGCCTGGTCGGCTGTGGCGTCCCCACCGGTTTCGGCTCCTCCACCCACGTCGCCCAGGTCGCTCCCGGCGAGACCGTGGTGATCGCGGGCATCGGCGGCGTCGGCATGAGCGCCTTGCAGGGCGCGGTGCTGTCGGGCGCGTCGAAGGTGGTGGCGATCGATCCGAATCCGTGGAAGCGCGAGCAGGCGCAGAAGTTCGGCGCCACGCACACCTACGAGAGCATGGCCGCCGCGATCATGCCGCTGATGGAGGCCACCGAGGGCCGGATGGCCGAGAAGGTCATCCTGACCATGGGTGAGATGCACGGCGAATACATCGAAGAGGGCCTGATCCTCACCTCGAAGGCGGGCACCCTGGTGGTCACCTCGATGGGCCGGATGGACGAGAACGACGTCAAGCTGAACAGCTTCCTGCTGTCGATGCTGCAGAAGACGGTGAAGGGCTGCATCTTCGGCGGCGGCAACGCCCGCCAGGACGCGCCGCGCCTGCTGTCGCTGTACAAGTCCGGCCAGCTCAACCTGGACGACATGGTCACCCGCAGCTACTCCCTGGAGGAGATCAACCAGGGCTACCAGGACATGCTGGACGGCAAGAACATCCGCGGGATCATCAAATACACCGAAGCCGACTGGTGATCCCGGCCCCATCGAGGACAGCCGCTGGGATGCGGTGCTCGTCGTCGCGGCGCGAGGTGCCGCAGTGAACCCGCTCGGGAGTTCGGTATCGATCCGTGCGATGAAGTCGTACGGGACCGGCTGCCGAGCGGGAATGCGGCGTCCCGTCGCTTCGCGACCTATGCGGAGCCCGTTGCCGCGGCACTCAACACGACGGCGGCGGTGAGCGCCGCTTCGACCGCTCGTACCGCGTCCCTGGCGGCCTTCGCGGCCCAGTCCCCGGCGGCGATCTCCTTGGCGCGCTGCTTCACCATCCGGCGGTCACGGTCGTGGAAGACCTTCGGCGCCGCGTCGGCCGCCGACAGTAGCGAGATCAGTGCGGCCGCGCGAGGCTCGACGGGGGCGTCGGGGTGGGCGAACGGCGGTGTGAGCCGGTCCCGGAGTTCCTCGCGGTGTCGGCTCGGAACCCAAGCGGTCCGGGGAAAGACGCCCAGTGCCCGGTGGTGTTCGACGCGTACCAGGCCTTCGTCCGCCAGCCGGTGCAACACCTTCGGCTGCAATCCCTTCGACAATTTCTCGATCGCGGCTCGGGCTTGCATCGGACGTCCCGCCTCGATCCTGGCGAGCGCGTCGCCGAGGATCGGATCGGCACTCCTGTTCGCGCTCACCACGATCCGGCCCGGTTTCGCCTCGTCGCCCGGCCCGGCCAGCCGGATCGCCCCGGCCTCGATCAGGTCCAGAAGCACTGCTCCGGCGAGAATCCTCGGGGTACGGGTGCTGTCGGCCATCGAGTGCCCAGTGCGTTCGTCGAGAAGCAGCAGCATCAGGTCTTCGGCGAGCAGATTCATCACTCGTCCTCCGGTTCCGGGTCGGGTCGGGTCCAGGCCAGGACCATCGTCGGGGTACAGCCGCCGACGAGCAGCGCGGTCAGCAGCATCACACCGCCCGCGTAGGCCGCCTGGATGTTGTCGAGGTCGGTGAACCCGCCCACGACGATCAGCCAGATCGCGGGAATCATCGCCAGCGTCTGGGTGAGGGTGAGCCCTACCGAGCGAGCCGCGTTACGCTGCTCGAGCTCCCATTCGTCCAGGGTGCCGACGGGCGCGTCAGCCTGGCGGCCCGAGACGATCTGGAGCGAGATCCACAGCGGAAAGAACACCAGACAGGCCGGCGCCCACAGCAGAGGGCCTCGCTCCAGACCGCACGCGATCAGCACCGCGACGACCGCCAGCACCAGGAATGTGGCCGCGAGAGCCGCCACCAGCAACCGACGGCGGCGACGCGTCCGCCACCGCGGCAACATGTGGGCCCAGCGCTCGGCGGACGACTCGAACCGGCGTGTCCGGCGAGCCTGGTAGCGCTCCAGCAGATTCGGGCGCGTCATCGAACATCCCCTTTGTCGTTCCGGTAGACCGCCGTGGACAGCGGCGCGAATTCCTCCCGCGAGAACACCGCCTCGACCGGCAGCCCGAACACATCGCAGATCCGCAGCGCCAGATCGAGGCTCGGATAGTGATCGCCCCGTTCCAGCGCACCCACCGTCTGCGGATTCACCTCGATTGCCTCGGCGAGCTGGACCCGGCTCATTCTCCGCTCGGCACGTAACACCCCGATACGGTTGTAGATGGGAAGATTTTTCCCACGTCTCACCGGGCTCATACAACATACTGTTGTATAAACCCAACAGCTTGTCAACCGTGGCCACCACGGTGCGCCCGCGATCGCGGAACCCGGTCCATAGATCCGCCAGGGGGTGCTCTCCCGCGTAGACGGCGACGGCCGCGCCGATTTCGCCGTGGCGCTCGGATCTGCGGCGAAGGCGCGGCGACCGGTTCGAAACCCGGTGCGACATCCCCGTGAACAGTGGGCGTCCACTCATGGTGAATGGATGGTAGGTATCCGGTTCTCGTAGGCTCGCAGGGTGCGTTCACTCGAGCAGATCCGGGAATGGCCGGTGCGGCACGCGGCGGCCGCGGCGGTCACCGCCGACGGCGGTGTCGCGAGCGAAGGCGATGTGCGGCGGGTGTTCCCGCTCGCGTCGGTGACCAAGCCGCTGGTGGCGTACGCGGTGCTGGTCGCGGTGGAGGAGGGCGCGGTCGAACTCGACCAGCCCGCAGGACCGCCCGGCGCCACCGTGCGTCATCTGCTGGCGCACACGTCCGGACTCGCGTTCGACACCACCGACGTCCAGGCCGCGCCGGGGACCCGGCGGATCTACTCCAGCTCGGGTTTCGAGGTGCTCGCCGAATTCGTCACCGCGCAGACCGGAATCGCGTTCGACGAGTACCTGCGCGACGCGGTGTTCCGCCCGCTCGGCATGGCCGATTCGGTGCTGACCGGTCCGGCCGGGCACGCGGCGCGGTCCACCGCGGCGGATCTGGCCCGCTTCGCCGCCGAATTGCTGCATCCCCAGCTGATCTCGGCGCAGACGCACGCCGAGGCCACCTCGGTCCAGTTCTCCGGCGTGAACGGCGTGCTGCCCGGCTACGGTTCGCAGCGCCCGAACGACTGGGGACTGGGCTTCGAGATCCGCGACGGCAAGACGCCGCACTGGACCGGTGGCACGAATTCGCCACAAACCTATGGACATTTCGGCCAATCCGGGACATTTTTATGGGTTGACCCGAACACGGGGTTGGCGTGTCTCGCCTTGAGCGACGAGAATTTCGGCGACTGGGCGCGCGCGGCGTGGCCACCGCTGAGCGATGCCGTCATCGCGGAGGCGACCGCCACGCGCAACACGGTCCCGAAGTAACACGTGTAACTTCGGACACTCCAGTACACTCAGGCAACGCCAGTTAGACGAATCGTTGGGGAAGACGTTCCTCGTCGAAGCTGGAGGTGTTGGTGGTGCGCGCATCGAGTCAGTTCGCGGACGCGACGGCGGGTGTGGTCTACATCCACTCGTCGCCTGCCGCGCTGTGCCCGCATGTCGAGTGGGCGCTCACCTCGGCCCTCGGCGCCCCGGCGAAACTGCGCTGGACCGCCCAACCGGCCGACGGTCAACTGCGCGCCACCAGTGAGTGGATCGGCCCCGTCGGCACCGCCTCGAAGATCGCCCAATCGTTGCGCTCCTGGCCGGTGCTGCGCTTCGAGGTGACCGAGGACCCCAGCGACGGCGTGGACGGTGAGCGCTACAGCTTCGTCCCCGGCCTCGGCCTGTGGCACGGCTCCACGAGCGCCAACGGCGACGTCATGATCGGCGAGATGCGCCTGCGCGCGATGCTCCAGGCCACCCGCGAACTCGGCAAGTACTCCGCCTACGACCTGGCCGCCGAAATCGACCGCGCCCTCGGTACCGCCTGGGACGAAGATCTCGAAATCTACCGCTACGGAACGGAATCCGGAGCCGAGGTCACCTGGCTGCGCCGGGACGTGGGGTAAGGAATCCGGCTGCCGCCGCTGCCGCGCCATGCCCGGGGCGCACCCCTAGCCGTGCGACCACGGATTCCAGTAGCCGTCCGGAATCATGCTGTCCAACAACGCGCGCACCTCGGCGGGCAGCCGCAGCAGCTCGATGAACGAGCCGGGTCGTTCACTCCGCTCGGTGGGCGAGCACAGCGAACATGGTCACCGACAGGTGGTAATCGCCCCTGGCGATTCCCGCCTCCATGGCGGCAGCCAGGTCGGTGCGTTCTTGCTCGGTGATCGAGCCCGCGGCGCGGGCGCGTTCGGTCATCTGGGCGAAGAGCGGGCGGATGGTTTCCGGGTCCCAGATCACCGCCTGCGATCCCACGTCATCGATCGCGAATCCGGCCGCGGTGAGCAGACCGCGAAGGCTCCTGCCCGACTTGGGGTTCGGGGTGGTCGCGAGCATCGACTCGCGCAGGCGGGCGATCACATCGTCGTCCCCGGGATGGGCGATGGCGGTGTGCCAGTCGCTGTCGATGAGCAGCACACGCCCGCCCGGCCGCAGGACCCGCGCGATTTCGGCGGTGGCGGCGGCCGGGTCGTCGAGATGCTGGTAGACGCGCTCGCAACGCACCGCGTCGAACGACGCGTCCGGGAAAGGCAGGTGGTAGGCGGTGCCTTCGACAAGACGCGCAGGCACACCGGCGGCCTCGGCTCGCGCGCCGGCGACGGCGAGCATCGCGGGATTCGGATCGACACCGACAGCCTCGCCGTCCGGCCCGACTCGCCGGGCGAGTTCGAGCACTTCGGACCCTGTCCCGGCGCCGATGTCGAGTGCCCGCTCACCCGATGTGACCGCCAGAACGTCGTGCCCCCATTGCCGCATCCGGCGGATCCCCGGCAGCGCCGCTTGCAGATCCAGGATGCCTATCAGCACGGCCATCGGATCGTCGGCGGCGTCATGGGCCGGTGCGGAGCGATCGGCGGGAATAGCGCTCGTATGGAACGACGGTGCGGGATCGGGCGTCGCGTGTTCGGTCGTCATGCCCCCCGACAGTAGCCGCCGCGTCCCGCTGCGCCGAGGCGCTTCCACTCAGTTCGGTACGCCGTGACGCCGACTCGGTCGCACAGAGCTCGAACCTCGTCGCGCATTCCCATGGTGGTTGTTTCAGCAGCGCGTACAGCGTCTCGCGCGCGTAGCCGTTGCATCGTGGTCGATGGCGGTGGCGGACGCCGGGCTGATCGCCGTCTGTCGTGGATCTAGCCGGTGCTCGCGGGTCGGTGTGGAGCCTCTTCGGCGGAGTTCACCGCTGGACATTGGCGATGCTGCCCGCCCGGCGTACCGTCTAGTTTGTGAGCAGTGGCGCCGTGCCAGGGGCAGCGGTGAAGGGCTCGGATCCGTGGGCCCGGGTTTTCGCGGCGCTGTACGACCCTCTGCTGTGGATGGGCGAGCGGGCGGGTATGGCCGCTCGCCGACGGGAACTGCTCGGCCGTGCGAGGGGGCGGACTGTCGAGCTGGGCAGCGGTACCGGTCTCAACGTGGGGTACTACCCGGACGGCCTCGAAGAGCTGATCTTGACCGAACCGGAGCCCGCGATGCGTACGCGGTTGGCGCGTAGGATGCATCGCAGTCCAGGTCGTGCACGCGTGCTCGACGCATCGGCGGAACAACTGCCGTTCGAGAACGAAACCGTGGACACGGTCGTCTCGACGCTCGTGCTGTGCACTGTCGATGATCCCGATCCGGTACTGCGCGAGATCACGCGGGTGTTGCGTCCCGGCGGTCAGCTGCTGTTCATCGAGCACGTGCGTTCGGAGTCCCCGCGCCTGGCCCGTTGGCAAGACCGCCTCGCCGGCCCGTGGCGCCGATTCGCGGAGGGCTGCCACTGCAACCGCGCCACTCTCGAGCTCATCCGGGCGTCCGGTCTGAAGCTCGACGACGTACAGGAAGCGGAGTGGCGGGGCGAGCCGCCGATCATTCGACCGCTGATCCTGGGTGTGGCCACCAAGAGCACCTAGGGAGCTTCAGATGGCCGAATCCGGCCCCACGGATCTCAAGCGGCGGCATCGCGCGATGTGGGCGCTGGGCGATTATTCGTCCATCGCCACCGAAGTCATCCCCGGACTGGGTCGGCGTCTGGTCGAGGTCTGCGGGATCGGTCCGGGGCAGCGGGTGCTGGACATCGCGGCCGGATCCGGGAATGCCGCCATCCCCGCGGCGGAGGCCGGTGCGGACGTCGTGGCGAGCGACCTCACGCCGGAGCTGTTCGAGGCCGGGCGGCGTATCGCCGCCGCGCGGGGCGTCGAGCTGCGGTGGCAGGAGGCCGATGCCGAGGCGTTGCCCTACGCCGACGCGGAGTTCGACGCCGTGGTCTCGTGCGTCGGCATCATGTTCGCGCCGTTCCATCAGGCGGCGGCGGACGAACTGGTGCGCGTGACCAAGCCCGGCGGCACCATCGGGTTGATCAACTGGACGCCCGACGGATTCATCGGGCAGATGTTCGCCACCATGAAGCCGTTCGCTCCGCCGCCTCCGCCCGGCGCACAGCCACCGCCGCTGTGGGGCGACGAGGCGCACGTGCGGTCGCTGTTGGGCGATCGTGTCACCGACCTGGAGCTGCGACGTGAGAAGGCCGTCATCGACCGCTTCGCCGATGCGGCCGAGTTCCGTGATTTCTTCAAGTCCTACTACGGCCCGACGGTCGCGGTGTACAAGGCCATCGGTGCGGAGCCCGATCGTGTCGCGCAGTTGGATCGGGCACTCCTCGATCTCGCCGCCCGGCACGACGCGGGCAGCGGGCGGATGGAGTGGGAATACCTCCTGGTCACCGGACGTCGCTCGGCCTGAGCGGTCCTTGCCGACCGCTCTACTGCGGACGCCTCGGGCGATATGGGATCAGGCGATCGACGCCCTGAACTCCGCGCCTTCCTGAACTCCCTGCGCGGCTTCGGCGATATCGACGACAGGGTAGATCTGGTAGTCCGCGAAGAAGGCGAATTTGTTCGGAGCGTCCGCCAAGTCCGCCGGATTGTCGGTCTCCACCACCGCGAACCCGCCGCTGCCGTCGAGTCTGCCGACGAGTTGGTGGTACGTCGTGGTGGTGAGCGGTTTCCAATTCGCGAAGACATCCAATGCGCGCCGGATACTCGCCTCGTTCTCCGGTGCGGAGCCGGTCCAACGGTAAGTCCACGAAACCACGTACTTCATTTCATCCTCCCTTCCTCGGGGCTTCCCCGCACGTGGACACCACCTACTTTGCTCAGGGGAGGCTCGGGCGGATATCAACCCTTGGGCCGGAATTTTTCGACTCGCCGACCGGGCACAGCGGGGGAGAACCTGACTCTGCCTAGAAGCAGAGCCTGCGGAGATCATCGAGCGCGGCGATTCAAGAAACCGGGCGGGCGGGGCGGTGGCGCGCCGGATCGTACTGCTCGAAATACGACTCGCCCACGGCGAACATGCCGCGTTGCGGTAGCCAGAAGTCGCCCAATCTGGCCTGTTCGGCCAGAGGTCCCGGCGGGCCGATATCTATTCCGTCGATCCGGGCCGTACTGTTTTCCACGGTCCACAGCATCCGGGGATTGGCAAGGAACCACTGACCATTCGGCGAAGTGCCGCTGAGCCGGACCCGCCCGAGGCCGAGCGCCGGACCCGCCATCCGCGACATGAGCGACAAGACGGCGGGACGCCGCCACAAAGCGGCGGGCATCATGCGACCGAGACCGGTCATCGCGGCCGTCGCCAGCGATCGTCCCAGCTCCAGATTCCACACGATCCGGTCGCCCACTCGCACGGTGAACGCGGCGGGCCCCGTCCAGTCCACCGAGATGTCTTCGACTCGCGCGTCCTCGAGCGCCGATCCGAAATAGCGGGCGCAGCTGGTCGCCGGGGAAACACTGCTGTAGATCACCCATTTGCCGCCGGCGTCTCGATGCCACACCGCGTCGTATCCCGCGCCGACCGAACTGGCCGGGAAATGCCGCAGGGCCAAATAGTGACCACTGGCGAAAGGCATTCCCATCACTCCGTAGCCGGAGAATCGCTCCTCATCCGCACCCGGGGGGAGCGTTTTGTCTATCGCGGCGATCGATCGTGGACTGTCGGTCATCACCGACCTCCTCGAGGAGTGGTTTCGTGCCGAATATTTTACGTCCGCAGAGAGGGACAGGCGCGACTCCGTGGGCGCAACAGCAAGCCCCTGCGCAAGTGGCTTCATGGTCGCGGCGTGGCCTGTTCGGCGCTGCGGCCGGACCGTCGGCCATGGACGCCGGTGTCGACCCAGTAACGTCGTGCCGGACCGAGCTGGGTGTCCACGATCCGCTCGAGCACGCCGCCTTGGCGCTCGATGGTCTTCGCCGAGGCGATGTTGTCGGTAGCACAGACGATCAGCACCCGATCCATGCCGAGTTCCCCCGCCTCGTCGAGCATCCGGCCCAGAGCCCAGCTCGCCAGCCCGCGCCTGCGCGCCGACGGTCGAATGCCGTATCCGATGTGGCCGGCCCACCGCACGAAGTCGTCGAACCCGTGCCGCAGCGCGATCCCGCCGAGCACCTGATCGCCCTCGACTATCCACCGATAGGTGCACCGCGCCCGGCCGGTCTCGGCCCACGCCCCACTCGATTCGTCCGCCAACCGAGCCACCCAGGCCGCGAAACCGGCCGGCAAATTCACCTCGTCGTACGACCGCAATCCGAAACCGTCCTCATGCGGACCAGGTCCCCACTCCCGATGCGCCTCCAGCCAGGCCGCATGCAGACGTGTCGTCGGAGCGATCAACGCGGGCATATCGCGACGATACCGATCGGCCCGGCCCGATCAGGGCAGAAGACGAGCCTTCCTGTGGTGGGCGCAGAGGGGATCGAACCCCCGACCGCTGGTGTGTAAAACCAGAGCTCTACCGCTGAGCTATACGCCCGTGCCGTTACCGGCGGCTTATGAATCTAGCGCGGCGAGCGCTTTCTCCCAAGCCGCCTGGTCACGGGGTTCTCCGGGGCCGTTCATCTCGGCGAAGCGGATGTAGCCCTCGCGGTCGACGACGAAGGTGCCGCGGTTGGGGTAGCCCGACTTCTCGTTGAAGACGCCGTAGGCTTGGGCCACCGCGCCGTGCGGCCAGAAGTCCGACAGCAGCGGGAAGGTGTAGCCCTGCTCGGCGGCCCAGATCTTGTGGGTGGGCGGCGGGCCGACCGAGATCGCGAGGATCTCCGCGTTGTCGTTCTGGAACTTGGGCAGCTCGTCGCGGACTTTGCACAGCTCGCCCTGGCAGATGCCGGTGAAGGCGAGCGGGTAGAACACGATCAGGACGTTCTTCTTGCCCCGGTAGTCCGACAGGCTGACTTCCTGGTTGTTCTGGTCCTTCAGCGTGAAGTCCGGCGCGACAGTGCCAACCTCGAGCGGCATAGCGAATCCTCCATCGTGTCGGGTCTCCACCGGGCGGGCGTGCGGCACCGCCCTGGTGGAAACCATAGCGCGGTGGCTCAGCGCTGCTTCGAGGGCGCCTTGGGCTGCACGAGTCGGCTGCCGGTCCACGAGCCGAGGCTGATCGCCGAGGTCTGCGTGAGACCGGCGGTCGGTGCGGATTCGGCGATTTCGCTGGGCTCGACATGGCCTGGTTGTCCGGTCTTGGGGGTGAGCACCCAGACGAAACCGTCGTCGGCGAGCGGGGCGATGGCGTCCATCAGAGCGTCGACCAGGTCCCCGTCCCCGTCGCGCCACCACAGCAGCACGACGTCGATCACCTCGTCGGAGTCCTCGTCGACGAGTTCACCGCCGATCGCGTCCTCGACATCGGCCCTCAGGTCGTCGTCGACGTCCTCGTCCCAGCCCAATTCCTGGACAACCAAGCCGTGTGAAATGCCAAGCTTCTGAGCGTAGTTCTGCGCGTCCGCCGCGGCGACCACGGTGGTGTCCTCCTCAACTCCCGACAGTAGATAGTTGCAAGCGAACATGGTTATGGGCTTCAGCGCAAGCCGATCCGGCGAAATAGGTACCGAATGTCGTGTTGCGATGGTGTGTCAAGGGCCTTATCAGCGCTTCGGGCACGAGTCGCGGACGGCGTTGCGCGCGTCGTTGACCCGCTTGCTGGCGTCGTTGAGCGCCGCGACCGGGGCGGTGTAGGTCATCTTGCGCGTCTCGGCGGCCAGCGCGCGGGCGGCGTTGACGTATTCGGTGAACAGAGCCGCCAGATCCGGGGGTAGCGCGTCCTTCGCCGAGTTCACGCCGCTTTCCACCTTGGTGGCGGCGTCCTCGAGGGTCTGCACCGCCGAGTCGCGTTTGGCGACGTAGTCCGGCGCGTTCGAATCGTGCGCGTCGACGAACTCGTTGTATTTGCCGACGCCCGCTCCGGTGATGGTGGGGAACTGACCGCAATTGTCGGAGATGGCCTTGGCCTGCGCCGCCGCGCGGCGGGAAGAGGTCGCCGCCGCCGACGATGACGCCGCCTCGGTCTTGTAGGCCGCCAGATCGCTCGCGTTCGGACCCGCGACGCCTTCCACCCGGTTGGCGCACCCCGCGACGACCAATCCGACGGCGACCGCGCCGGTGGCGCACACCATTCCGAACCCGCGTGGGTTCAGCAGCTTCATCGTCCTCCCGCTCCTCAGGGCTGCCACGCTCGACATGCTCACCTTGCCTGTCGAACGGTACTGGATTTCCGGCTGACATGATGATTTGGGACGCGCCATCGGCAAGGATGGATGGTGCGCCAGAACCTTTCGTTTACGGGCGGGCCGCCAACCAGCGCACCCGCCCGGGGATACCGACGCCATCAGCATGTCCACCCCTGTACGAGGAGCAGATTTGACCGACCTGATCCACTCTTCCGCACCGGCGAAATCCGCCGGTTCCAGCTCCGCTCCCGCGCCCGCCGCGAGCCACGATCCGAATGGGTCGCAGGCGCCGCAGCCGGCCGGACGGGTGCGGGTGATCCGCGAAGGGGTGGCGTCCTACCTACCGGACATCGACCCGGAGGAAACCAGCGAATGGCTCGAGTCGTTCGACGAGATGCTCGACCGGGAAGGCCCCGGTCGTGCGCGTTACCTCATGCTCCGTCTGCTGGAGCGGGCCGGTGAACGTCGGGTCGCCATCCCGTCGCTGACCTCAACCGACTACGTCAACACCATTCCCACCGAGAACGAGCCGTGGTTCCCCGGCGACGAGGAGGTGGAGCGCCGCTTCCGCGCCTGGATCCGCTGGAACGCCGCGATCATGGTGCATCGCGCCCAGCGCCCCGGCATCGGCGTCGGCGGCCACATCTCGACCTACGCGTCCTCGGCGGCGCTGTACGAGGTCGGCTTCAACCACTTCTTCCGCGGCAAGGATCATTCCGGCGGCGGCGACTCGATCTTCATCCAGGGCCACGCCTCGCCGGGCATCTACGCCCGCGCGTTCCTGGAGGGCAGGCTGTCGACCGATCAGCTCGACGGTTTCCGCCAGGAGTACAGCAACGGCGGCCCAGGCCACGGCCTGCCGTCCTACCCGCATCCGCGGTTGCTGAACAACTTCTGGGAGTTCCCCACGGTGTCCATGGGCCTCGGCCCGATGAACGCCATCTACCAGGCGCGGTTCAATCACTACCTGCACGATCGCGGCATCAAGGACACCTCCGACCAGCACGTCTGGGCGTTCCTCGGCGACGGCGAGATGGACGAGCCGGAGTCGCGCGGTCTCGCGCACGTCGCGGCCATGGAGGGTCTGGACAACCTGACCTTCGTGGTGAACTGCAACCTGCAGCGCCTGGACGGCCCGGTGCGCGGCAACGGCAAGATCATTCAGGAGCTCGAGTCGTTCTTCCGCGGCGCGGGCTGGAACGTCATCAAGGTGATCTGGGGCAGGGAGTGGGACGCGCTGCTGGGCGCCGACCGCGACGGCGCGCTGGTGAACCTGATGAACAGCACCCCGGATGGTGACTACCAGACCTACAAGGCCAACGACGGCGCGTACGTCCGCGATCACTTCTTCGGCCGCGACCCGCGCACCAAGGCGCTGGTGCAGGACCTGTCCGACCAGGAGATCTGGAACCTCAAGCGCGGCGGCCACGACTACCGCAAGGTGTACGCCGCCTATGCGGCGGCGATGGCGCACAAGGGCCAGCCGACGGTGATCCTGGCCAAGACCATCAAGGGCTACACCCTCGGCAAGCACTTCGAGGGCCGCAACGCCACGCACCAGATGAAGAAGCTGACCCTGCAAGACCTCAAGGACTTCCGCGACCTGCAGCGCATCCCGATCAGCGACGCCGAGCTGGAGAAGGACCCGTACCTGCCCCCGTACTACCACCCCGGTATGGAGGCCCGCGAGATCCAGTACATGCTCGACCGCCGCAAGGCGCTCGGCGGGTTCCTGCCCGAGCGGCGCGCCGCGGCCAAGCCGCTGAAGCTCCCCGGCGACGAGGCCTACCGCTCGGTGCGCAAGGGGTCCGGCAAGCAGAACGTCGCCACCACGATGGCGCTGGTGCGGCTGATGAAGGAGCTGCTGCGGGACAAGGAGATCGGCAAGCGGATCGTCCCGATCATCCCCGACGAGGCCCGCACCTTCGGTATGGACTCGTGGTTCCCTTCGTTGAAGATCTACAACCGCAATGGGCAGTTGTACACCTCCGTCGACGCGGAATTGATGCTCGCCTACAAAGAGAGCGCCGTCGGGCAGATCCTGCACGAGGGCATCAACGAGGCAGGCTCGACGGCGTCGTTCACGGCGGCGGGCACCTCGTACGCCACGCACGGCGAGCCGATGATCCCGCTGTACATCTTCTACTCGATGTTCGGTTTCCAGCGCACCGGCGACGGACTGTGGGCGGCCGCCGATCAGCTCGCCCGCGGCTTCGTGCTCGGCGCGACCGCGGGACGCACCACGCTGACCGGTGAGGGCCTCCAGCACAACGACGGGCACTCGCTGCTGCTGGCCTCGACCAACCCGGCTGTGGTGACCTACGACCCGGCGTTCGCGTTCGAGATCGCCCACATCGTGCGCGACGGCCTGCGCCGCATGTACGGCGGCGGCACCCCGCCACGGGGCTCCGCGCCGCTGCCTGGCACCCATCCGCACGGCAGCCCCACCGAGTTCGGCGGCGAGGACGTCTTCTACTACATCACCCTGTACAACGAGCCGTACCCGCAGCCGGCGGAGCCGGAGGGCCTCGACGTCGCCGGTCTGCTCAAGGGCATCTACCTGTACCAGCGCGGGGGTGAGGGCGACGTGCGCGCCCAGATCCTGGTCTCCGGCGTCACCGTGCCGGACGGCCTGCGCGCGCAGGCGCTGCTCGCGCAGGAGTGGGGCGTGCAGGCGGACGTGTGGTCGGTGACCTCGTGGGGCGAGCTCCGCAAGGAGGCGCTCGACAAGGAGATCGCCGCGCTGCGCGATCCGGGCGCCGAGCCGGGGGTTCCGTATGTCACGGAGGCGCTGTCGCGGGTCGAGGGCCCGTACGTGGCCGCGACCGACTGGATGCGGGCGGTGCCCGACCAGGTCCGCAAGTGGGTGCCCGGTGACTTCACCACGCTCGGCACCGACGGTTTCGGCTTCTCCGACACCCGCCCGGCCGCGCGGCGGGTGTTCAACGTCGACGCGCAGTCCATCGTGGTGGCCGCGCTGGCCGGGCTCGGCCGCACCGGCAAGCTCGACCCGGCGAAGGCCGCGGAGGCGGCGGCGAAGTACGGCATCGCCGACGTGGACGCCGCGCCGAAGGCGGCGGTGAGTTCGGACGAAGACCTCGCATAGCGGAATATTGGATGGTGGACCGTAAACCGCCGCGGCCGCGACGGATCTCCGAGGGCTCTTCCGAGCATGAGGTGTATCTGCCGACGGGCGCGCTCTCCCCGAACCGGCAGACTCGCGACCCTCTTCCGGACACGCTGCTCAAACGCGTGAAGCAGTTCTCCGGCCGCCTCTCCACCGAGGCGGTGGGGTCGATGCAGGATCGGTTGCCGTTCTTCGCCGATCTGGACGCCGCGCAGCGGGCAGGCGTGCAGATGCTGGTGCAGACCGCGGTGGTGAACTTCCTGGAATGGCTCCAGGACCCGGACAGCGACATCCGGTTCAGCCTGGACGCCTTCCAGGTGATCCCGCAGGATCTGGCGCGGCGGCTGACGCTGCGCCAGACCGTGGACATGGTCCGCGTCGCCATGGAGTTCTTCGAACAGTGGCTGCCCGCGCTCGCGCGCAACGACCGGCAGCTGGTCGCGCTGACCGAGGCGGTGCTGCGATACGGGCGTGAGCTCGGCTTCGCCGCCGCCTCGGTGTACGCCAGCGCCGCCGAGTCGCGCGGCGCGTGGGACACCCGGTTGGAGGCGCTGGTCGTCGACGCCGTGGTGCGCGGCGACACCGGCCCGGACATGCTCTCCAGGGCCGCGACGCTGAACTGGGACGCCACCGCGCCGGCGACGGTGCTGGTGGGCACTCCGCCCGGCGAACAAGGCGTCTCTTCGGTGGGGGCGGTGCATTCCATCGCGGCGCGGCACGGGCGGGCCGCGCTCGCGGTGGTGCAGGGCACCAGACTGGTGATGGTGGTCTCCGGGCATCTGGGCGAGACCGCGCATATCTCCCCGTTCCTGGCCGACCTGCTCGCCGAGGTGTTCTCCGACGGCCCGGTGGTGATCGGCCCGACCACCCGCACGCTGGGCGCGGCCCACGCCAGCGCGGTGGAAGCGCTGGCCGGGATGGAGGCCGTGGTGGGCTGGCGCGGGGCGCCGCGACCGGTGCACGCGGCGGAATTGCTGCCGGAACGCGCTTTGTTGGGTGATCGGGCTGCGATCGACGCGCTGAACGAGTACCTTGTCCTACCGTTGGCCGCGGCGGGGTCGTCGCTGGCGGACACCCTCGATGCCTATCTGGATTGCGGTGGAGCGGTCGAGACGTGTGCGCGTCAGCTGTACGTCCATCCAAATACGGTCCGGTATCGCCTCAAGCGAATCGCCGAGATCACCGGCCGTGATCCGATGAATCCGCGGGACGCGTATGTGCTCCGGATCGCCGCCACAGTGGGTCGTTTGACACGAACCCGTAACGAATCGTCAACTCCTGCCCCAGAGGTCACTTCGATCGCCTCGGGTCCCGAGGGTCTGTAACGCGCCGGGGGAATCGGTCGATTCGGACAGCCCACTTGGTCTTTTGTGGAACCCCCACAAAAGCGCTTCCGAACCTTCATCCGCGTCGACATCTCCTGCGGCCCGCCTCACAGTGTTTTCTTAGAGGCGTGATCGCGTTGTTCGCCCCTGGACAGGGCTCTCAGACACCCGGCATGCTCGCGCCCTGGCTCGACCTTCCCGGCGCGAACGAGCGCCTCACGCTGTGGTCCAAGGCTTCGGGCCTGGACCTGGTCCGTCTCGGCACCACCGCGACGGCCGAGGAGATCACCGACACCGCCGTGACCCAGCCGTTGGTGGTCGCCGCAGCGCTGCTCGCGTTCGCGGAGATCTCGCCCGAGGAGCTTCCCGCCGCTACCATCGTCGCCGGGCACTCGGTCGGTGAACTCGCCGCAGCCGCGGTCGCCGGAGTCATCTCCGCCGACGACGCGGTCCGGCTGGCCGCGATCCGCGGAGCGGAGATGGCCAAGGCGTGCGCACTGGAGCCGACCGGTATGTCCGCGGTGCTCGGCGGCGACGAGGCCGCCGTGCTCGAACGGCTCACCGAACTCGACCTCGTTCCGGCCAACCGCAACGCGGTGGGTCAGATCGTGGCCGCTGGCCGGTTGGACGCCCTCGCCGAGCTCGCCGCGAACCCGCCGGAGAAGGCCAGGGTTCGGGCGCTGCCCGTCGCGGGAGCCTTCCACACGGCGTTCATGGCTCCGGCGCAGGATGCTGTGACCGATGCCATAACGAAGATCACGCCGAACGAGCCGACCAGAACCTTGCTCTCGAACTTCGACGGCAAGCCGGTCGCGTCCGGGCAGGACGCGATCGACAAGCTCGCCGCGCAGGTCACCCGGCCCGTGCGCTGGGATCTGTGCACCGAGACCGTCCGGCAGGCCGGCGTCTCGGCGGTGGCGGAGCTTCCGCCGGCGGGCACCCTCGTCGGCATCGCCAAACGGGAACTGAAGGGCACGCCGACGCTGGCCCTGAAGACCCCGCAAGACCTCCCCGCGTTGGCTGAGCTGACCGTGTCCGGCTAGCTTTCCTCCGCGACCATGCATCACACGATGCGAGGTCGTGACCGAGAGGCGGTAACTATTACCGCGCTCGATCCGAAAAAAACCAGTAGAGCCCTACAAAGTATCAAGAAGGGAGCCACGAAGTGGCCGCTCTGACCCAGGAACAAATCGTCGAGGAACTCGGCAAGATCATCGAAGAGGTGACCGGCATCGAGCCCTCCGAGGTGACGATCGAGAAGTCCTTCGTCGATGACCTGGACATCGACTCGCTGTCCATGGTCGAGATCGCGGTTCAGACCGAGGACAAGTACGGCGTGAAGATCCCCGACGAGGATCTGGCCAGCCTGAAGACGGTCGGCGACGCCGTCAACTACATCCAGAAGCTCGAGGCCGAGAACGCTGAGGCGGCGGCCGAGCTCAAGGCCAAGTTCGACAACGCCGAGTAGGGCCGAAACTGTGACCACTCCTTCCACCTTGAACGGGAACTTCCCCAACGTCGTCGTAACCAGCCTTGCGGCGACCACGTCGATCGCGGGTGACGTCGATGCGACGTGGAAGGGACTCCTCAACGGCGAGAGCGGCATCGACGTTCTCGAGGATTCCTTCGTCGAGGAATACGATCTTCCGGTCCGCATCGGCGGTCACCTGAAGGTCCGGCCCGACACCCTGCTTTCTCGTGTCGAATGTCGGCGCATGGCCTACGTCGAGCAGCTCGCGACCGTGCTCGGTCGTGAGGTCTGGCGCAACGCGGGCAGCCCGGAAGTCGACCCGGAGCGGCTGGGTGTGGCCATCGGCACCGGATTGGGAGGCGGCGACGCCCTCATCGATTCCGTGGACAAGCTGAAGAACGGCGGCTATCGCAAGATCTCGCCGTTGGCTGTGCAGATGGTCATGCCGAACGGCCCTTCGGCCGTTGTCGGCCTCGAATTGAAGGCCAGGGCAGGAGTGGTCACTCCGGTCTCGGCATGCTCGTCCGGCTCCGAGGCCATCGCCAACGCCTGGCGGATGATCGTCATGGGTGACGCGGACATCGTCGTCACCGGTGGCGTCGAGGGCTTCATCGACGCGGTGCCGATCGCGGCGTTCACCATGATGCGCGCCATGAGCACCCGCAACGACGACCCGAAGGGCGCCTCGCGTCCGTTCGACAAGGACCGCGACGGCTTCGTCTTCGGCGAGGCGGGCGCGCTGATGGTCATCGAGACCGAGGAGCACGCGAAGGCTCGCGGCGCGACCATCCACGCGCGTCTGCTCGGCGCCGGCATCACCTCCGACGGCTTCCACCTCGTCGCCCCCGATCCGACGGGTGACGGCGCCGCGCGGGCGATGACCAGGGCGATGCAGTCCGCGGGTCTGACCAAGAAGGACATCACGCACATCAACGCGCACGCGACCGCGACGCCGATCGGCGACACCGCCGAGGCGAACGCGATCAACAAGGCCGTGGGCAATCACGCGTCGGTATACGCGCCCAAGTCGGCGCTCGGCCACTCGATCGGCGCCGTCGGCGCCCTGGAGTCCGTGCTGACCGTGCTCTCCATCCGCGACGGCATCGTTCCGCCGACGCTGAACTTGGAGAACCAGGATCCGGAGATCGATCTCGATGTGGTGAAGGGCGAAGCCCGCCGCCAGGAGATCGAGTACGCGATCAACAACTCCTTCGGGTTCGGTGGGCACAACGTGGCGCTCGCCTTCGGTCGGGCATAGCCGCGCGATCGACTGCACAACGATTCCGGCGGGGCCGGCCATCTGTAGTGGCTCGGCCCCGCCGCGTTTCGCCATACGCAGCCGCGGCAGCGGCACGCTCTTTGAAATGAGGAGACAACGCGATGACAATCATCGCTCCCGCGTTGCACCAGGAGACGGCGACCGACCCGCGCGATCCGCTCGGCCGGCTCCAGCGCTTCTTCGATCCGGGCACCATTCTTCCGCTCCACCCCCGTGACAAGTCCGGCGTGCTCGCCGCCATCGGCGAGGTGGACGGCGTCCGCACCGTGGCCTACTGCTCCGACGCCACCGTCATGGGCGGCGCGATGGGCGTTGAGGGCTGCAAGCACATCGTGGACGCGATCGACACCGCGATCGACTCCGGTGTTCCCGTGGTCGGCCTGTGGCACTCCGGCGGCGCTCGCCTGGCCGAGGGCGTCGAGGCGCTGCACGCGGTCGGCCAGGTCTTCGAGGCCATGGTGCGCGCGTCCGGCCTGGTCCCGCAGATCTCCGTGGTGCTCGGCTTCGCGGCGGGCGGCGCCGCCTACGGCCCGGCGCTGACCGACATCGTGATCATGGCTCCGGAAGGCCGCGTCTTCGTGACCGGCCCGGACGTGGTGCGCAGCGTGACCGGCGAGCAGGTCGACATGGCCACCCTCGGCGGGCCGGAGACGCACGGCAAGAAGTCCGGCGTCACCCACATCGTCGCCGACGACGAGTCCGACGCGCTGCACCGCGCGCGCAGGCTGGTGTCGATGTTCGCCGAGCAGGGCGAATTCGATCTGGTCGCGGCCGAGCACGGCGACGTGGATCTGAAGGCCATGCTGCCGGAGTCGGCCAAGCGCGCCTACGACGTGAAGCCGATCATCAACGAGCTGCTCGACAACGTCGACGGCGAGTCGTCGTTCGAGGAATTGCAGGGCGGGTACGCCCGCAGCATCGTCACCGGTCTGGGTCGCCTCGGCGGCCGCACCGTCGGCGTGCTGGCGAACAACCCGATCCGGCTCGGCGGCTGCCTGAATTCCGAGAGCGCGGAGAAGGCGGCGCGTTTCGTGCGGCTGTGCGACGCGTTCGGCATTCCGCTGATCGTGGTCACCGACGTTCCCGGTTACCTGCCCGGCGTCGGCCAGGAGTGGGAAGGCGTCGTGCGGCGCGGCGCGAAGCTGCTGCACGCGTTCGCCGAGGCGCGTGTTCCTCGGGTCACGCTGGTCACCAGGAAGATCTACGGCGGCGCCTACATCGCGATGAACGCCCGCTCGCTCGGGGCGACGGCGGTCTACGCCTGGCCGGGTTCGGAGGTGGCCGTCATGGGCGCCAAGGCCGCGGTCGGCATCCTGCACAAGAAGGCACTCGCGGCCGCGCCGGAGGAGGAGCGCGAAGCGCTGCACGAGCGGCTCACCGCCGAGCACGAGCGCATCGCGGGCGGTGTGGAGCGCGCCATTGCCATCGGCGTCGTCGACCAGGTCATCGACCCGGCGAAGACCCGCAGCGTCATCGCCGCCGCGCTGGCCGCGGCCCCGGCTCGCGCCAGCCACCACAAGAACATTCCGCTCTGAACTACGCACCGACGCGGGCCCCGGCACTGCCGGGGCCCGCGTCGCGTTTCTTCGTCCCGGCGGACTCGATGTTTTGGGGTGTCGCACCCCAGTCGGAGCGGGGAAATCGTGAGGTTTCACGGGGCGGGAGCGGCTCGATGGTCGGTAGCATCGGGAGGTGCGCTACGAAGAACTGGCCGATGTGCCGTGCTCGATCACGCGCCCGCTCGTGATCTTCGGTGACCGCTGGACGCTGCTGATTCTCAAGTCGTGCTTCTCCGGCATCCGTCGGTTCAACGCTTTCCAGAGCGCGCTCGGCATCTCGCGCAGCCGATTGCAGGATCGTCTGGACCGGCTGATCGAGCACGGCATCCTCGTCAAGCAGAAGGCCGCGGTCGGCGCGCACGAGGAATACCGCCTCACCCCCAAAGGCCACGACATCTACCCGATTCTGCTGGCCATCCGCGATTGGGGCGACACCTACATGGCGCCGGAAGGCCCTCCGGTGCGTTACGGCCATCACGATTGCACGGGCGAGGCCCACGTCCGGCTCGAATGCGATTCGTGCGGAAGCGAACTCACCGCACGTGATGTCACCCCGGCGCCGGGCCCCGGCTTGCTGGGCGTCACCGGCGCCGAGGCGACCGCGGGCAGCGCGCGCTAGCGACGGGCGCGCCGCTCGGGTGTCAGTCGGCGAGCCAGGTGGTGACTTCGTCGGCGTCGGCCCTGGCGGTGCGGAAGCCGTTGACCGGATGATCGAGGTCGGGGTATCCGAACGAGATTCCGGCGACGACCTTGCGCTGCTCCGGGATGCCGAAGTACTCCCGGAGGAAGGGGGAGTAGGAGGCCAGCGCCGCCTGTGGCGCCGCGCCGAGGCCGAGGCTCTGCGCGCCCAGCAGGAAACTGCCGATGTACAGGCCGCAGTCCACCGCCCCGTAGACGCCCAGGTCGGCTTCGCTGGTCACGATCGCCACATGCGGCGCGTCGAACAGTTCGAAATTCCGGACAGCCTGCCGCATGGTCTTCTCGTGATCGCCTTTCGCGATGCCGACGCTGTCGTACAGCTGCTTTCCGCATTCGCGCCTGCGGTCCCGGTAGACGCCGGTGTACTGCGCGGGAAACTCGAAATCCGGCGCAGGGGTTGCCGTCGCGATGTGTTCGAGCAGTTCCTTCCGGAAGCGATCGGTTCCGGCGCCCTCCGTCACCACGACCTGCCAGGGCTGGGTGTTGCACCACGACGGCGTCCGCTGGGCCAGCCGCAACAGGGCCCGAATGGTGTCGCGCTCGACGGGTTGCGAGCGGAATTGCCTACAGGTCCAGCGTTCGTCGAGCACTCGGGTCAGCGTCGTGAAGTCGTCGGTCGTCACGGTCATTCCCCCGCCTCCTTTGGCAGTCTTATTTTGAGACCGAACGCTAGCATCGAACGCTCCGGCGCGAAAGCGGGGCGGACCAGCCGTCACCGGGGCAGGGCGAGTCGAACGCGACGCGCGCGGTGGCGCAAAGGTGTTGCCCGCGTTGCGGCAACGGGCGCGGTTCGGCGAGGCAGAATCCCGATATGGCGTCCGAAGCTCCCGCCGCGCGGGACCGCAAACGGCACGGCAGGCATTACACGCCGCCCGTGCTGGCCCGGTTCCTCGCGCGACGGCTGCTGCGTCATGCCGAGCCGGCGGCCGCCGGTGTCCTGCGTGTGCTCGATCCGGCCTGCGGCGACGGCGAATTGCTGTTCGCCGTGCACCATGAGGCGGCGGCCCGGTTTCCGGGCATCCGTCTGGTGTTGACCGGCTACGACCTCGACGCCCGCGCGCTCGCGATCGCCCGCACGCGCGCCCGCGCGGCGGGGATCGCGGTGCACTGGCGCGAGGCGGACTTCCTCGCGGTCGAGGCGCGGCTCGCCGACAGCTCGTTCGACGCGGTGATCACCAATCCGCCGTACGTGCGCACCCAGCAGTTGGGCGGGCCGACCGCGCAGTTGCTGAGCAAGCGGTTCGGATTGCGCGGGCGGATCGACCTGACCCATCCGTTCGTCGCGACGCTGCCCCGGCTGCTGACCGCGGGAGGTGTGCTCGGCCTGCTGTGCGCCAACCGGTTCCTGACCACCAAGGCGGGCGCGAACATCCGGCGGCTGTTGCTGACCGATCTGGCTCCGGTCGAGTTGTACGACCTGGGCGACACCAAACTGTTCACCGCCGCTGTGCTGCCCGCGATCACCATCGCGCGCCGCGCGAGCCACGGCGATGGCTGCCGCTATGCCTCCGCCTACGAGGTCACCGGCGCGACGCCCGGCGCGAAGACGCTGTTCGAGGCGCTGCTCGACCCGGGCGGTTCGATCGTCGAGTACAACGGCCGTACTTTCGCCGTCGAGGTCGGCAGGTTGGTGACGGAGTGCGGGCCGCCCGCGGCCACCGTCGGTCGCCAGGAGAGCTCGGCCGGTGACGCCGCGCCGGAGCGCACGGTGGATCGAAGGCTGCGCCGGGGCGCGGCGCGGGAGCCGGAGGCCGCGTGGCGGATGTCGCACGACGCGATCGATGCCTGGCTGGCGCGGATAGCGGAGGCGACCTGGCGCAGTTTCGGTGACCTGGCGCGCATCCGGGTCGGCATCAAGACGACCGCCGACCACGTGTTCATCTCCGACCGCTGGGCACAGGCCGACCCGTGCCCCGAGCCCGAACTGCTGCTCGACCTGATCACCCACCACGATCTGGCGCCGTGGCGAGCCACCCGCGTCCGCGACGTTCGCGTGCTGTATCCCTACGACCTGGCCCGCGCCCGCCGCACGCCGATCGATCTCGGCCGATACCCCGGCGCCGCCGCGTATCTGCGGTCGCATCGCGCGACGCTGGCCGGGCGCCGCTATGTCGTCGACAGTGGCCGCGCCTGGTACGAGATCTGGGTTCCGCAGCGCCCGCACCTGTGGCGGCAGCCGAAGCTGGTCTTCCCGGACATCAGCGATCGGCCGCGTTTCGCGCTGGACGGTTCGGGCGCGGTGGTCAACGGCGACTGCTACTGGATCTCGCTGCCCGATCTGGCCGGTGCGCCCGCCGAGGCGACGCGCTTGGCGTATCTGCTGATGGGCGTGGCGAATTCGGCGCTGGGATTGCGGTTCTACGACGTGGTCTGCGGCAATCGGCTGTACTCGGGCAGGCGGCGGTGGATCACCCAGTACGTGTCCCGGCTGCCGGTGCCCGATCCGGCGGCAGCCCCGTCGGCGCGGGTGATCGATCTGGTACGCGAGTTCGTGGAAGGCCGGACGGCGGACCCGGTGGCGCGGGCCGAGCTGGACGAGCGGGTGGCCGCGGCGTTCGGCGTCGGATCAGGCGCTGACCTGGACGCCGACCATAGGCAACAGCGTGCGGCGGGCGAACTCGCGCGCCGCGTCCCGATCGCTGACCGGGATCAGGCCGTCGGGGGTGAGGGCCAGCGACAGCGCGAGCCGGGCCATGATCTCGGCGACCAGATCGGCGTCGAAGTCGTGCGTGCCACCGGCATCCCGTAGCTCGCGCAGCTTCTCGGCCAGGTAGTCGCGGCCGACGGCGAGGATCGGTCCCGCCTCGGTGGTCAGCCGGGGCAGGATCAGGTCCGGCTCGGTGCGCAGCAGCCTGCGCAGCAGTTCGTTGCCCGCGATGGCGCTGATGAACGCGACGAAGATCTCGACCAGTTGATCGTCGTTGCCCGAGACGGTGTGCACCTGCTTCTCGATCGCCGCGACGAAGCGCTGCGCCTCCCGGACGCTGACCGCCTCGACCAGGTCGTTCTTGGATTCGTAGCGCCGGTACAGCGTGGCGGGGCTGATGCCGGCGCGGCGGGCGATCTCGCCCATGCTGGTCCGCTTGATGCCGAAGTCCAGGAAGGCCGACAGCGCGCTTTCCAGGAGCTTCTCGCCGTCGGCGACCGGCTTCTCGAGGATGCGCTGCAACATGGGCGAGATGGTTGGCATCGGATCTCCAGTGGGTTCGGCGCGGTCGCCGGGCGGTGGCCGGTGGGCGCGGCATCGCGACGGGTAACGGACGGGAGGTCCATTATTTCATTGGGCGGGCGCGGCGTGACCCGGCATCGGCCGACGGCGCGGTGATACGGAGTGGGTCGCGTGTCCAGAATTCGGGGGCTAGCCTGTGGTCGGCGTACGGCCGCGTCTACGGCCGGTGCGGAAAGGGGTTGAGCCATGGGGTATTTCGCGGATCGGGTGGTCGCGGTCACCGGCGCGGGCGCTGGAATCGGCCGGGCGTTGGCGGTGGCGCTGGCGGGTGCGGGGGCCGCGCTGGCGCTGTCGGACAAGTCGGCGCAGGCCGTGGCCGAGACGGGAGCGTTGTGCGCAGCGGTCGGCCGCGAGCCGTCGGTGAGCACGGTGGACGTCACCGATCGCGCGGCGGTGCTCGCCTACGCGGAACGAACCGTCGCGCGATTCGGGCGGGTCGACGCGCTGTTCAACAACGCGGGCATCCTGCACGTCGGCAGCGTGCTGGAGTCGCCGTTCGGTGACTTCGAACAGGTGATGGCCGTCGACTTCTGGGGTGTGGTCAACGGGACCAAGGCGTTCCTGCCCCATCTGCTGGCCGCCGATCGCGCCCACGTCGTCAATATGTCCTCGGCCTTCGGGCTGGTGGCGGTCGCACGGCACGCGCCGTACAACGCGGCGAAGTTCGCCGTGCGCGGCTTCACGGAGTCGCTGCGGCAGGACATGCGGGCGGCGGGTGGCTCGGTGCGGGTGACCGGGGTGTATCCCGGCGGCGTGCTCACCGGCATCGCCCGGTCGGCGAGCGTCGCGCCGGGCGTCGACGCGGGCGAAGTGGTGCGCCGATTCGAGGGACGCGTGGCACGGACCAGCCCGGCCGCCGCGGCGCGGACCATACTGCGCGGCGTCGCGCGCGGCGAGGCCAAGGTGCTGGTCGGAATCGATGCCGTCGCTGTGGACCTGGTCACACGAATCGCCGGGTCGTACCACGAGAAGGTGCTGGACATGGTATTCCGTTCCTGACCGCACGCGGTGTGTGCGGTCGGCGACGGGGAGGGCGAAATGACAACCGGCCGAGCATATTTCAAGTTATGGCGAAGTTCCCATGACGGCGTTCGGGAGCGGCTGTGGTGACGAAATGGCTTCTGCTGGAGTGTTTTTCGGGTGAGCCGGGATGCGTGATCGCCGTGGGGTCCACGCCGAAGTCGTTCGTGCCGTTGAGCAACATCGTGCGCAATCCGCTGTCGCGGGCCGACGCGGAGTCGGCGCTGCGGCGGGTGTGCGCCACCGGTGCGCCGGTGGCGCACGTCTCCGGCGACGGGCGGCGCACGGTGCGGGCCGAGCCGTTGCTCATCGCGCCGGGGCGGGCGCATGCCGTACGACTGTGGGTGGGTCCCCGGCAGGAGCCCGTCGCGGCGCCCGACCCGATGGGGGCGTGGTACTTCGACCTCACGAACAACCGGTCGGTGCGCAGCATCGACCTGCTGGACCTGTACGGCGTCGCGCCGGAGAACCGCGCCGCCGAACTGGCCATCGCGGGCGCGTTCACCCGGTTGGTCACCAACCGTGACGAGGGCGAGGCGCTGGCCAAGATCGTCAACTCGGCGCCGGGCACCGAGCACCAGGCGGTCTGGACCATCCGGCGCGACGACGACGCCCTGCGCGCCGGGCATTTCGCCTGCCGCATCGTCGCCGAGCGGGACGAGGCGGGCGAGCGCCACGTGCTGCTGCGCGGCGTGACCCAGGACATCGGCGCGGCCACCGCCGTCTCCGCCGCGCCGCCGCCGACCATCCTGGAGTACACGGTGCTGGAGGCCGCCACCGAACCCGGCGAGTACCGCGCGATCGTCGATCTGCGCTCGTTGCGGCTGATCCGGTGGATCGGGCCGCCCATGCCGGACGTCGCATGGGCGGATCTGCCGGGACAGCCGAGACCGCAGATTCATCCGGACGATCTGGCGACCGCGAGGACCATGTCGCGGGAGCTGGCGCGGCGGCGCACCGAGGGAACGGTGCGTGTGCGCCGGGTGGACGGTGGCTGGCAACCGGTACGAATACGGGCCGCGTTGATGGCGCTGGATCAGCACACCACGGCCGGACTCGCCACGCTCACCGCGGCATCGTGATCCGCGGTGAGCGTGGCGTCGAAGTCATTGGCGCGGCAGATCCAGCTCGGCCATTTCCTTCTCGATCGCGTTCGCGGCGAAATCCACACCGCGCGAACGTAATTCATGAACCCGGCGCTGGAGCGCCTCGACTCCGCCGGGTTGGGCCGCGATGTCGGCGACGCTGATCCGGCCCTTCGGCCCGTGCACACCCGACTGCACGTACGACACCGTGATACCTCCTGCCTGCACGCTCACCCACCCACCGACCCGGGTGGGTTCCCCACTGCGCTACAAGTCGCACGACAACCGTGTCGACAGGAGAGCCCGGGTCGCCGGGCACGCTGGCTGAATGCTATCAGCGATCTTTCATGGACACTTGATCAGTGTGTCCTGTTTCACACCTCATTCGCCGTGCGATGTTGAGCTGTATTTGCTAGGTAGACAGTCGCATTCAGGCGAATGCGATCTTGCTCCTCGGCGCCGAGCTCCCGCCGCACCTTCCCTGGCACGCCCGCCACGAGCGAGCCGGACGGAATCCGCGCGCCTTCCGGGATCAGCGCGTTGGCCGCGATCAGGCTGCCCGGTCCGACCACGGCGCCGTTGAGGATGGTGGCGCCCATGCCGACCAGCACGTCGTCGCCGATCGTGCACCCGTGCAGGATCGCGTTGTGTCCGACCGAGACACCCGTCCCGACGGTCAGCGGGAAGCCCGGGTCGGCGTGCAGCACGCAGCCGTCCTGGATATTGCTGCGCGCGCCGACCTCGATGGTCTCCAGGTCGCCGCGCAGCACCGCGCTGTACCAGACGCTGACTTCGGCGCCGAGCCGCACGCGGCCGATCACGGTGGCGTTCGGCGCGATCCACGCGCTCTCATCGATCTCCGGCGCATGCTCGCCCAGCTGAATCCGCATGGCCACGAACTTAGCTGGCCCGGCTGTCCGGGTCGCCCATGGCCCGCGCGGCGGCCGGTCGGTGCTGCCCCTGGAAGCTGGCGCGGTGGGCGGCGGGGCTGGTGCCGAGAATGCGGTGGAAGTGATGGCGCAGGCTCACCGCCGTGCCGAAGCCGGTGTCGGCGGCGATGCGTTCCACGGTGTCGGTGGTGGACTCGAGCAGCAGTCGCGCGCGGTCGGTGCGCTGCAGCAGCAGCCACTGCTGCGGGCTGGTGCCGGTGCGGTCGCGGAAGCGGCGGGTGAAGGTACGCCGCGACATGAGCGCGACGCGGGCCCAGCCGTCCAGGTCGACCGGGTCGCCGAGATGCGCGCGAGCCCAGACCATGGCGCGCTCGATCGGGTCGTCGTCGGCGGCGTCGGGCACAGCCACGGGAATGTACTGCGCCTGGGAGCCGCTGCGGTGCGGGGCGGTGACCAGCGATCTGGCCAGCTCGGTGGCCGCTTTGCTGCCGAGATCGCCGCGGACCAGATGCAGGCAGCAGTCCAGCGCCGCGGCCACCCCCGCCGAGGTCACGACGTCGCCCAGATCCGACCACAGTGTGTCGGCGCGGACCCGGACCGAGGGGAACGCGCGGGCCAGCTCCGCCGCGGAGGCCCAGTGGGTGGTGACTTCCCGGCCGTCGGCCAGTCCGGTGGCGGCCACCGCCCAGGAACCGAGGCACAGCCCCACGATCCTGGCGCCGCGCGCGTGGGCGGTGCGCACGGCGGCGCGCACGTCGGCGGGCAGCGGTTCGCCGAGGCGCCAGCTCGGGATCACGACGGTGCCGGCGCTGGTCAGCGTCTCGAGGTCGTGCTGGATGTGGATGTCGAATCCGGCCGGGGTGCGCAGTCTTCCCGGACGCTCGGCGCACACGTCGACGCGGTAAGGCGCGGGCCCTTCGACGCCGACCCGGCCGAAGACGAGGCTGGGCACGGATAGATGGAAGGGACTTATCCCGTCGAAAGCGAGGACGGCGACCGTACGCATGGCCCGATCTTAACGGTAAGCGGCTCACGGGCCACTGTCTTCGGGCGTGCGGGCGGGACAAGATCAACGGCATGAGCGAGACGATCGAACGCACCGGCCTGGAACTCCTGCACGTCGGCGGCCCCACGGTGTGGTTCCGCTACGCGGGCCGCACCTGGCTGACCGACCCCACCTTCGACGAACCGGGCGACTACCCCGGCCCCGTCACACTGCACAAACTCACCGGGCCCGCGGTATCGCAGGAGGACATCGGCCCCGTGGACGTGGTGCTGCTCTCGCACGACGAACACGCCGACAACCTCGACGACTCCGGCCGGAAGTTGCTGACCACGGTGCCGACCGTGCTGTCAACACCCGGTGCGGCGACCCGCATCGACGGCGTGCGCGGGCTGGCCGAATGGGAGACGGTGACGGTGCACGGCGTGCGGGTGACCGCCGTGCCCGCCCTGCACGGTCCGGAAGGCTGCGAACCGTTCAGCGGCTTCGTCACCGGGTTCGTGCTGCGCGCCGAAGGCGAGCCGACGGTGTACGTCTCGGGTGAC
The DNA here is from genome assembly GCF_001612785.1 of Nocardia beijingensis NBRC 16342. Taxonomy (GTDB): domain Bacteria; phylum Actinomycetota; class Actinomycetes; order Mycobacteriales; family Mycobacteriaceae; genus Nocardia; species Nocardia beijingensis. The sequence goes on along the minus strand of NZ_BDBC01000017.1, from coordinate 119,204 downwards.
AACGCCTCGGTCGAGCTGGTGCGCCGGATCGCCGAGCGGATCGGCCGCATCGACATCGCCGTGCTCAACGTGGGCGCCGCGAACATCGGCCGTTTCGGCGACACCGACGTCACCCTGAACGCGCGCACCGCGTTGCAAGCGGCAGAAGCGCTCGGCGACGCGCTGATCGTGCCGGTGCACGCCGAAGGCTGGGCGCACTTCAGCGAGACGCTGGACTATCTGGGTCACGTCTTCCGCTACGGCGGCCGCGCCGAGCAGTTGCGCATCCCGCCGTTGGGTCGCACCACCACCGTGTGAGCCGGCCCATCCGCGCTCAGCTGGGCAACGTGCCGAGAAACTCGCCCGCCGCGCCGGGCCGGGATGGTCGCCGTGCGCGCCCGGCGCGTCGGTCGTGGCGCGGAACCCGGGCCGGGGCGACGATGACGGTATGAGGATCGGAGTTCCACGGGAGGTCAAGGAGCAAGAGTTCCGGGTAGCCCTGACGCCTGCGGGCGCGGGGGAACTGACCGGGCACGGACACGATGTGCTGGTGCAGGCGGGCGCCGGGGTCGGATCGGGATTTCCCGACGCCGCCTACGCCGCGGTGGGCGCCCGCCTGGTTCCCGACGCCGACCAGGTGTGGCGGGAAGCCGAACTGGTGTTGAAGGTGAAAGAGCCGATCGCGCAGGAGTATCCGCGGATGCGCCGTGGGCAGGTGCTGTTCACCTTCCTGCACTTGGCCGCGTCCCGCGACTGCACCGACGCCGTGCTGCGCTCGGGCATCACGGCCATCGCCTACGAGATGGTGCGCGCCGCCGACGGGTCGTTGCCGCTGCTCGCTCCGATGAGCGAGATCGCGGGCAAGCTCGGCGCGCAGGTCGGCGCGTATCACCTGATGGCACCGCTCGGCGGCGCCGGACTGCTGCCGGGCGGCGTCCCCGGCGTGCGCCCGGCGGAGGTGGTGGTGCTCGGCGGCGGCGTCGCCGGGTCGAACGCGGCCGCGGTCGCCGTCGGCATGGGCGCGCGCGTCAGCGTGCTGGACACCAACCTGAACCGGTTGCGCGAACTCGACGCCCGTTTCGACGGACGGATCGTCACCGTCGCCTCGAACGCCGCCGAGGTGCGGCGCGCGGTGCTGTCGGCCGATCTGGTGATCGGCGCGGTGCTGGTTCCCGGCGCACGCGCGCCGGAACTGGTCTCCGACGAACTCGTCGGCGATATGCGCCCCGGCGCGGTGCTGGTGGACATCTCCATCGACCAGGGCGGCTGTTTCGCCTCGGCGCGTCCGACGACGCACGCGAATCCGACGTTCAAGGTGGCGGATTCGTTGTTCTACTGCGTCGCCAACATGCCGGGCGCGGTGCCGCACACCTCGACGATCGCGCTCACCAACGCGACTCTGCCCTACGTGCGGGCGATCGCCGAACTCGGCTGGCAGGAGGCGTGCGCTCGGCGGCCTGATCTCGCGCACGGGCTGACCGCGGACGCCGGGCGGCTGCTGTCGGCGGAAGTCGCGGCCGCGCACGGGTATTCGCGGCCGCTCGGCGTCGCGGGCTGACTACTCCCGTGCGGCGCGGCTGCCGCCGATGTACCAGTCGGGCTCACCGGTGGTGGGCAGGTCGTGCAGCTTGTCGGGGTTGCGGACCACGTCGATCGCGACGATGCGGCCGTCGTCGACGGTGAAGGAGAAGACGCCGGTGTGCGTGCCGTCGAACACCACCAGCCCCGGCTGGCCGTTGACCAGCACCGCGCGGCCCCAGCCGCCCGCCACCTGGTACCAGCCGAGCAGCAGCTTGGCCACGAGTTCGGCGCCGCGAACGGGCTGGCGGATCGCGGGCACCTTGCCGCCGCCGTCGGCGGTGAGACTCACGTTCGTGTCGAGCACGCCGAGCAGGGCGCTGAGGTCGCCGGAACGCCAGGCCAGCGCGAACGCCGACACCACCTTCTTCTGCTCGTCGGGAGAGGCGGGGAAGCGCGGAGTGCCCTGCTCGACGTGTTTGCGTGCCCGGGAGGCGAGTTGGCGGACGGCCGCCGGGGTGCGGCCGACCACTTCGGCCACCTCGGGGCCGCTCATGCCGAAGACGTCCTGGAGTACGAACGCGGTGCGCTCGGCGGGCGACAGCGACTCGAGCACGACCAGCAGCGCGGTGGTGACCCGCTCGTCCTGGGTGATCCGGTCGGCGGGGTCCTCCCAGGTGGTCACCTCCGGCTCCGGCAGCCATTCGCCCACGTACTGTTCGCGGCGGACGCGGGCGGAGCCGAGGTGGTCGAGGGCGAGCCGGCCGGTGACGGTGGACAGCCAGGCCCGCAGGTTGTCGATCGCATCGGCGGCGCCGGTCTCGTACTGGCGCTGCAACCGCAGCCAGGCCTCCTGCACGACGTCGTCGGCGTCGCTCAGGCTGCCCAAGGTGCTGTAGGCGAGCCTGCGCAGATACGGGCGGTGTTCCTCGAACCGCCGAGCCAGCTCGGCCTGGTCGAGATGCTCGGGGGAAGGCTGCTCGGAAGTCACTTCTGTTCGCCGTTCGTCGTTCGGGCCCCCGCCGGGGCGAGTCTATGGATGCGTCACCGGGTCGACGACGCGGGGACGCGGAGTGTGACACGGCTGGGCCGTGCGGGCCGGTCGGGGACCGCCCGATAGTGTCGCCGGGTGCAGAAGGGGACCTCCACCGCGCTCGGGTTGCTGCTCGGTTTCGCGCTCGATCGAGCGTTCGGCGATCCGCGGCGGTGGCATCCGGTGGCCGGATTCGGTTCCGCGGTCGCGGCGCTGGAGTCGGTGACCTATGCCGACCGGCGCGCCGCGGGGCTGGTGCACGAGGCCATGGCCGTCGGCGCGGTGGTGGGGCTCGGCGTGGCCTTTCGCCGTGGCGGTGTGGCCGCGACCGCCGCCGCGACCTGGACCGTGCTGGGGGGCCGAAGTCTGGCCCGGACCGGTCGCCGGATGGCCGACCACTTGGCGGAGCGCGATCTGGACGGCGCCCGCGCGCTACTGCCCTCGCTGTGCGGTCGTGATCCGCAGGCGCTCGATGGCGACGGTCTGGCTCGCGCGGCCTTGGAGTCCATCGCCGAGAACACCTCCGACGCGGCCGTCGCCCCGGTGCTGTGGGGAGCGGTGGCGGGCATTCCGGGTTTGCTCGGGTATCGCGCGGTCAACACGCTCGACGCGATGATCGGCTACCGCAACGAGCGTTACCGGCGTTTCGGCTGGGCCGCCGCGCGCGTCGACGACGCGGCCAATCTGGTCCCGGCGCGCGTCACGGGGGTGCTCACCGCCCTGCTCGCCCCCACGGTCGGTGGACGCCCCGCCGCCGCCGTCGCCGCGTGGCGCCGGGACGCCGCCGGACATCCCAGCCCCAACGCGGGTGTGGCCGAAGCGTCGATGGCCGGGGCCCTGGGCGTCCGGTTGGGTGGCCGCACCGAGTACCCGCACGGCGTGGAGTTGCGCCCGATCCTCGGTGACGGTCCGGCTCCGACCGTGCACGACCTGCGCCGCGCCGTCCGTCTTAGCGAGGCCGTGCAGCTCACCGCCACCCTGCTCGCCGCCGCTGTGGCCGCAACCAGGTGCGCGATTGCCGCCGCTGTGGTCGCGACCAGGCGCTGATCAGGTGCGCGATTGCCGCCGCTGTGGTCGCGACCAGGCGCTGATCAGGTGCGCGATTGCCGCCGCTGTGGTCGCGACCAGGCGCTGATCAGGTGCGCGATTGCCGCCGCTGTGGTCGCGACCAGGCGCTGATCAGGTGCGCGATTGCCGCCGCTGTGGTCGCGACCAGGCGCTGATCAGGTGCGCGATTGCCGCCGCTGTGGCCGCGACCAGGCGCTGATCAGGTGCGCGATTGCCGCCGCTGTGGCCGCGACCAGGTGCTGACCAGGTCCGCCATTGCCGCCGTCGGAGTCTGCGCGGCAAGCCGCGCCGTGCATAGCCGCGTGCCGCCGCAGCTCGCCGCACCGCGACTCATCGACCGCACCGGCGGACGCAAGCCGCGCCGTGCATAGCCGCGTGCCGCCGCAGCCGGGGCCAGCGCGTCGTGCGGGTTCGCCGCCCTGGCAAGCCATGGCGAACGCCAGCTACAGAACCGAGTCAACGGGGCGCACCGGCGACCCCAGCCGCTTGCGATCGCCCTGCGACCGTGGGTCACCGGCCGCGACGTGCGGATCACCCCTATCGGCGAGCGCCGCCGACCGCGCGAACCCGCGATCCGGCTCGGCTAGGGTCGGCGGGTGCGAATCGCGCTCATGACCATCGTGGTGGCGGAGTACGACGCCGCGATCGACTTCTTCGTCCACGCGCTGGGATTCGAGTTGGTCGAGGATTCGGCGGCCCGCACGAACGACGGGCGCGCGAAACGGTGGGTGGTCGTGCGGCCGCCCGGGGCGGAAACGGGCATCCTGCTCGCCCGGGCCGACGGTGAGAAGCAAGCGGCGGTGGTCGGGCAGCAGGTCGCGGGCCGTGTCGGGTTCTTCTTGCAGGTGGATGACTTTCAGTCGGCGTATGACCGAATGGTCTCGCGTGGTGTGGAGTTCGTCAGCGCGCCACGCAGCGAGCCATACGGGCAGGTGGCCGTCTTCCTCGACATCGCGGGGAACCGGTGGGATCTGCTCGGCCCGTGACAGCCTCAGCGGCCGTGCGGTGTCTGGTCGAAGCTGAACTGGCCGCTGCCGTGGTCAACCGCGGCCGCGGCCGTAGCGGTCGGCGAGGCGGGCTTCCGTGGTCGGTGCGGCGGGCGTGGCCGGGGTGACCTGCTCTGACCGTGCCGGGTCGGGGGGAGAGTTCACGCGGGCGGGTTCGGCGGCGGCGCCCTTTTCCTTCCTTCTCTCCCGGATCTCGGCGTAGATGAAATAGCCGAGGCCGAGGGGAGCCATGATGCCGAAGGCGAGCCATTGCAGGCCGTAGGAGAGGTAGGGGCCCGCATCGAGCTGGGGGAGCGGAGTGGGCGTGAACGCGCCCGGCTGGTTCTCGCTCAACTGCAGATAGCCGCCGCGTTCGCCGCCGGTGGGCAGAGGCGTCAGGGGCTGTTGCAGGACCGCCGTCTCCTGGGTGGTGTCGATGGAGTACACCTGGCGATAGCCGTCCTGGACGCTCGGGTCCTTGCCGGGCGTGACGCCCTCGGACATCCGGACCCTGGCCTCGATGCGCTGCGGCCCGGCAGGGGGCTCGGGGACCTGCGGCGGGCGCGACCCGTCGACCGCCGACACCAGTCCGCGGTCGACGAGCAGCACCCGCCCGTCGTCCAAGCGGAATGCGGCGAGCACCGCGTAGCCCGGAGCGCCGTCGAGGTGGCGCAGCCGCACCAGGACCGTCGAGTCGGGCACATAACTGCCGGAAGCGGTGACACGCCGCCACTCGGTGCGCTCGCTCGCGGTGCCGGACAGCACGGTGGTGACGTCGACGGGGTCGGCCCGCACCGAGTCGGCGATCAGCTGGTTGCGGTGCGAGGTGGCCGTGTTCTTGCCGAGTTGCCACGGCGCGAGCACGGTGAAGCACAGGTAGGCGAACGCGGCGACCAGCACCGCCAGGATCAGCCAGCTGGGGCGCAACAGGAAGGTGAGCCTGCGCATCACGGTCGCTCGTCGGGGACGGGTCGCAGACCCGGTGGGTCGGCGGCCGCCAGCTCGGCGCGCACCCAGTCGAGCAGGCCGGGGACGGCGGCCTCGATCTGGGCGCGCACGAGTTCGAAGTCCGCCGCGTCGCCGTAGTAGGGGTCGGCCACGTCCTGACCGTCGGCGTCGGGGTCGAAGGCGCGCAGCAACCGCAGCCGCTCGGCGGGGACGCCGAGGCGGGCCAAATCGCGCTGGTGGGAGCGGTCCAAGGCGACCACCAGGTCCGCGTCGCTGTGGTCGGCGCCGAACACGGCGGCGACGTGCCCGGTCGGGTAGCCGTATTTGCGCAGGGTGGCGCTGGTGCGCGGGTCGGCGTCGTCGCCGACGTGCCAGGAACCGGTGCCCGCGCTGCTCACCCGCACCCGATTGGCCAGTCCGGCCCGGTACAGGTGCGAGGCGAAGATCTTCTCCGCCATCGGAGAGCGGCAGATGTTGCCGGTACAGACGAACGAGACGTGCAGCTGGCCCACGCCTGCCATTCTGGCCGGTCCGGCCGCGTGACCGCCACGTAGGGTGTGGTCTCGTGGCCGAGGACACCGTCGATCGAGCGAAACTGCGTCACCACGGCGACGTGGACGCCCGGCCCGGCATGCTCGATTTCGCGGTGAACGTGCAGGGTGACGCGCCGCCGGAATGGCTGCGGCGGCGTCTGGCCGCGCGCCTGTCCGATCTGGGGCGCTATCCGAGCGCCGAGGACGCCGAAGCGGCCCGCCGCGCGGTGGCGGCCCGGCACGGCCGCGCTCCCGAGGAGGTGTTGCTGCTGGCCGGCGCCGCGGAAGGCTTCGCCATGCTGCCCCGTCTCGCGCCGCGGTCGGCCGCGGTGGTGCATCCGTCGTTCACCGAACCCGAACTCGCGCTGCGGGAGTCAGGCATCCCCGTCATCAGGGTGGTCCTGGAACCGCCCTACCGGCTGGACCCGGCCGCGGTGCCCGCCGAAGCCGATTTGGTGGTGCTCGGGAACCCGACCAATCCGACCTCGGTGCTGCACCCGGCCGGCACCATCCGCGCCCTGCGCAGGCCAGGTCGCGTCGTCGTGGTCGACGAGGCCTTCGCCGACGCGGTGGGCGGTGAGCCGGAATCCCTCGCCGCCGACCCCGCGCCCGACCTGCTCGTCCTGCGCAGCCTCACCAAGACGTGGGCGCTGGCGGGGCTGCGCTGCGGCTATTTCCTCGGCGCGCCCGAGGTGCTGGCGCGTCTGGGCCACGGGCGTCCGCACTGGCCGCTGGGCACGCTGCAACTGGAGGCGATCACGGCCACCGCGAGCCCGGCCGCCGTGGCCGAGTCCGAGCGCCGTGCCGAGACGCTCGCCGTGCACCGTGCCGCGATGATCGAGCGCCTGAGCGACCTCGGCGTGGCGGTCCATACTCCGGCGGAAGGCCCGTTCCTGCTGCTGCGCGTGGCGGACGGCGAATTGCTGCGCAAACACTTGGCCGCGGCGGGGATCGCGGTCCGGCGCGCGGACACCTTCCCCGGCCTGGGACCGGATCATCTGCGCGTCGCGGTCCGCGGCCCCGCGGAGGTCGATCGGCTGGTCGCGGCGATCCGATCGGCGGATGTCCGGTGAGTGCGAGGCGCAGGCCGTGCCAGGTCGATCGATGCTTCGATCCCGCGCGCAAGCGCACCGGCCGGAGGGGGATCTCGCGTGCCGGACGTCTCGTGGCTGGTGGCCGATCTCCACGACTCGGTGAGGTCCTGCTGTCGAGTCGGCCGGAATACTGCCGCATGGTGGTCGCGGCATCGGGCATCCAGCCGAACAAGTACGAACGGCGCAGTCCAGCGCCACGAACACCGCGTCCGTCGTGGGGAGCGGGGCCGGAAAACCGCCCGACCACGCAGAACGCGTGCCCGAGCGAGGCGAGCGCACGCAACGGCACGTCCGGCAGTGCACCCGGCGCCGCACAGTGCAGGACCGAAGCGAAGGAAGGTGGACGATGACCACGCTCGCGGATCTCATCGGGGCGCTCGACACGGCCTACCCGCCCGCGCTGGCCGAGCCGTGGGACTCGGTCGGTCTGGTCTGCGGTGACCCGGCCGAGGAGCTGACCAGGGTGCTGTTCGCGGTCGACGCGACCGCCGCGGTCGTCGACGAGGCGATCGACTGGCGTGCGCAGGCGCTGGTGGTGCACCACCCGCTGTTGCTGCGCGGCGTCGACACCGTCGCGGCGAGCACGCCGAAAGGCGCGCTGCTGCACCGGCTGATCCGCTCCGGCTGCGCGCTGTTCACCGCGCACACCAACGCCGACTCCGCCGATCCCGGCGTCTCCGACGCGCTGGCCGCGACCATCGGTCTCACGGTGACCGGACCGCTGGACGCGAAACCAGAAGCTCCCGTCGACAACTGGGTGATCCAGGTGCCACGGACGCACACCGATGCGGTGCTCGCCGCGCTGTTCGCCGCCGGCGCTGGCGCGGGCGGGCACTGTTGCGACCGTGCGCTGCGCGTGCCGGCGACCGAGCAATTCCGTCCGATCGCCGAAACCGCCCATGGCCAAGGCTCGCTGACGGAACTGCGGTATGTCGAGGAGGACCGGATCGAGGTGTCCGCCCCGCGCTCAGCGCGCTCGGCGGTGCTCACCGCGCTGCGCGCGTCACACCCGGGCGAATACCCGGTCTATCACATCGTGGAACACGCCGAGTTGCCGTCCTCGCTCGGCATCGGCCGGGTCGGCACCTTGCCGCAACCGGAATCGTTGCGCGCCTTCACCGATCGCGTGGCCCGCGCCCTGCCGTCCACCGCGTGGGGCGTGCGCGCCGCGGGCGACCCGGACCGCACCGTCTACACGGTCGCGGTCTGCGGCGGCGCGGGCGACTCCTACCTGAGCAGGGCCACCGGGTTGGGCGTCGACGTGTATCTGACCTCCGACCTGCGCCACCATCCGGTGGACGAGCACCTGCGCAAGGGCGGGCCCGCCGTGGTCGACGCCGCCCACTGGGCGACCGAATTCCCTTGGTGCGCGCAGGCGGAAGCGGTCGTGCGAACCGCCCTGCCCGGTCTGGAGACCAGGGTGTCCACGTTGCGCACCGACCCATGGACGGTGCGCGCGTCCGGCTGACCCGGCGAAGCCGTTGTCCCGGCGCAGAACTGGCAACGGCGTGTCGGGGCGTGTCCGCGCCGAGCCGGGAAAGGATGGGCGGTTCGGGTGAATCGACCGGTTCGCGCGGGGTACAACTACCGCATGAACTTCCCGGTCGATTTCGGGCTCGTGCAGATCGGGCTGATCCTGCTGCTGGTCGTCGGTGTCGCGCTGATCATCTCCGGTCTGATCGCCGCGCGGCGGGTGGGGATGCGGCCGCTGCTCGCGCGGGGAACGGGTGGGCTCGCACTGCTGCTGGTCGCCGCGGTGCTGCTGTGGATCGCGACCCTGCTGCAGACCTATCTCGGATTGACCGGCGAAATCAAAGCGGCGCACGTGGTGGCCAAGCAGGTGGCGGGGGAAGAACACCAGCTCGACGTCGACGTCACCCTGTACGGCGACGACGACCACTCCGAACAGCGCTTCACCCACCGGGTCGAAGGCGACATGTGGGTGCTGCAGGCGGGCATCGTCGAGCTGGAACCGTGGGTCAACGCCCTCGGCTTCCACTCCGGCTACCGGATCAGCCGCCTGTACGGCCAGCGCCTCGACGGCGTCGCGACCAAGCAGAACCAGATCTTCCTCAACGACGGCGACCGCGACTTCTTCGCCGACATGCGCGACGGCCGCTGGTGGACCCAGCCGTTCGTGCGCTCCGCCTACGGCAACGCGGTGATCGCGGTGCCGGGCGAATACGACGTCTACATCTCCCGCGACGCCATCAAAACCCGCGCCGTCGGCGGCTGACGCCGGTCCGCCGGTCCGGCGGGGTACGGTTGAACACCAGTCCCGTCCACCCCGTCCAGGAGTTTGTCCGCGTTGAATGTCGAACCCCCGATCCAGGCCGAGCTGCTGCGGCTCGCCGCCGTCGACGCCGAGCTGACCCGGATCGCGCACCGCCGCACCGTGCTGCCCGAGCAGCAGGAGGTGGCGCGGCTGGAAGCCGAGCGCAACGCGCACTCCGACGCCGCCGTGGCCGTGGAGATCGTGCTGGACGACCTCGATCGCGACATCCGCAAGCTGGAGGGCGAGGTCGACGCGGTGCGCAAGCGAGAGGAACGCGACAAGGGCCTGCTCAGCGCGGGAACGGTGAACGCCAAGCAGCTTTCGGAGATCCAGCACGAGCTGGGCAGCCTCCAGCGCCGCCGCTCCGTGCTGGAGGACGAACTGCTCGAGGTGATGGAGCGGCGCGAAGCCTCCGCCGCCGACCACGAGCACGCGGGCGCGCGGTTGAGCAAGACCGACGACGAACTCGCCGATGCCCGCAGGCTGCGCGACGAGGCGCTCGCGGATCTGGACGTGGCGCAGACGCGCTGCGAGACCGATCGCGCGGGCGTGGTCGCGAAGCTGCCCGGCGAACTGCTGGCCATCTACGACCGTCAGCGGCAGCAGCACGGCGTCGGCGCCGCCCTGTTGCAGGCGCGCCGCTGCGGCGCGTGCCGCATCGAACTCGATCGCGGCGAGATCGCCCGCATCGCCAAGACCGCCCCGGACGTGGTCGTGCGCTGCCCGGAGTGCGGCGCCATCCTGGTCCGGACCAAGGAATCGGGGCTGTGAGTTCGCCGCGACCGGTCGCCTGGGGAGCGCGATGAGTTTCCCCGAGGTGATCGTCGAAGCCGACGGCGGCTCGCGGGGCAATCCGGGGCCTGCGGGGTACGGCGCGGTGGTCTACGACGCCGACCACGTCCGGGTGCTCGCCGAGCGCAGGGAGTTCCTCGGCGTCGCGACCAACAACGTCGCCGAATACCGCGGATTGATCGCGGGATTGGCGGCGGCCGCGGAGCTGGGCGCCGAGTCGGTCGTGGTGCGCATGGATTCCAAGCTGGTCGTCGAGCAGATGTCCGGTCGATGGAAGATCAAGCACGCGGCCCTGATTCCGCTCGCCGACCAGGCGCGCAGGATCGCGGCCGGGTTCGCCCGGGTGAGCTACGACTGGATTCCGCGCGCGCAGAACGCCCATGCCGACCGGCTGGCGAACGAGGCCATGGACGCCGGAGCCGACGATGGCCGCGCCGCCGCCACCACGTCGACGGAGGCCGCCGACCCGGCCCTCGCGGCCACCGAGCGCGAGCTGCCGAGCTGGATCGACGAAGTCAGGGACGCGAACGCCGGGCAGACCGAGCCGGCGCGGCACGGCCCCGGCTGGACCAGTGCCATCGGCAGGCCCACGCGTTTGCTGTTGCTTCGCCACGGCCAAACCGAGTTGTCGCTGCAACGCCGTTATTCCGGTCGCGGCAATCCGCCGCTCACGCCGCTCGGCCGCGAGCAGGCAGCGCGCGCCGCGAAAATGCTGGCCGCCAAAGGCGACATCGCCGCGGTGGTCAGTTCGCCGCTGGGCCGGGCCAGGGAGACCGCGGAGGCGGCCGCCGCCGCGCTCGAGGTTCCGCTCGAGATCCACGAGGGGTTGATCGAGACCGACTTCGGCGCGTGGGAGGGGCTGACCTTCGCAGAGGCCGCGCAACGCGACCCGGATCTGCACGCCCGCTGGATCGGCGACCCCACCGTCGCCGCGCCGGGCGGGGAGAATTTCGAGGAGGTCCGCGCACGGGTGGACGCCGCGCTGCGCGATCTGCTCGAGCGGTATCCCGGCGCCAATGTGGTGGTGGTCAGTCACGTGACCCCGATCAAGACGCTGCTGCGGCTTGCCCTCGACGCGGGCCCGTCGCTGCTGTATCGCTTGCATCTGGATCTGGCGTCGCTGTCGATAGCGGAGTTCTATCCCGACGGCGGGTCTTCGGTGCGGCTGGTGAACGATACGTCCTACCTCTGAGCCCGGCGACGAGCCGGAATCGAGGGCGAACGTGGTGCGCGGAGGGCGAATTATGCACCATTGCAACACATTTGCGTTTCACAATCGCATGATGCGGTGAATCTCACTTCAACTCGGCCTTGCGCGCCGAGTAGCGGTAGGCTTCCGGACGGTCAGGCACAGGCGTCCTAGCTGCCTGCCTGGTCGGGGTCGACACGGTGGCCTCGGTCGGTGCTGCTCAGCGGGACGGTTTCGCGCGGGCAGTGTGGCCCGCGGGCCGCGTCGCGGCACGAAGCACCTGTGCCGTCGAGTGGTTCGATGAGAGTGCAGGTTCGATGAGCAGTCCGATCAAGGTTGTCGTTCTCGGGGCAGGGATCGGAGGACTCACCACCGCGGCCGCCCTGCGGCATGCGGGATTCGGCGTCGAACTATACGAATCGGGCACCGAACTGCGGGCACAGGGCTTCGGGCTTTCGGTGCAGGCCAACGGAATCAACGCACTGCGCACCCTCGGCCTCGGCATCGACGAGCAATTGCTCGAGCGCGGCGGCCGGGTCGAGACCTTCCGCTTCTGCAACCCGGACGGCAGCCCGATCCGGGTGCTTCCGGTGCATCGGCTCGACGCCCAGCTCGGCGCACCCGCTGTCGCACTGCACCGCACCGATCTGCACGACGTGCTGCTGAGCGCGATCGGTGACACGCCGACTTTCACCGGCGCGCAGGCCACCCGGTTCGTCGACGACGGCGAGCACGTGCGGGTCGAATTCGCCGACGGCCGCGTCGCCGAGGGCGATCTGCTCGTCGGCGCCGACGGCATCCACTCGGTGGTGCGCGCCCAGTTGCACGGCCGCGCCGCGCCGCGCCCCGGCAATTTCGTCTGCTGGCTGGCCTGCATCCCGTTCGAGCACCCCAATGTCGCGCGCGGGTTGTCAGCGCACTTCTGGGGCACCGGAATGCGTTTCGGCATCCACGACATCGGTCACGGCCGGGTGTACTGGTGGGGCACCAAGACGCTGCCCGCCGACGAGGCCGCGAACTGGCAGGGCGGCAAGGACGACCTGCTGCGCCTGTACGCCGACTGGGCGCCGGAGGTGCGCGCCTGCATCGAGCAGACCGAGGAGGCGGCGATCCTGGCCGTGCCCGCGCAGGACCGGCCGCCGCTGGCGGGGTGGGGCCGCGGGCGGGTGACGCTGCTCGGCGACGCGGCGCACCCGATGCTGCCCAGCCTCGGCCAGGGCGCCAACGCCGCGATCGAGGACGCGGTGGTGCTGGCCGGTGTGCTGCGCAATTCCCTGGATCCGGTTGCGGGCCTGCGTCGTTACGAGAAGCTGCGCGCCGACCGCACCGCCATGTTCGTCAACGGATCGGCCTCGCTGGCCAAGATCGAGCAGACCACCGACCCGCGCCTGGTGCGGGTGCGCGACACCTACTTCCGGCACGCGCCCACCGAATTCTTCCTGCGTAACCTCGGCAAGCCGATGTCCTTTCCCGAACCGGACGGCCCGACCGCGCGACTGCCGCGTCCGCTCTCTCCGGTCGAGCGCTGGCACTGGATCGCCGATCAGCTGGCGCCGCTGCACATCCTGTCGCGGGTGCGCGTCCGTGGCCACGTCGAGGCCGAGCAGATCCGCGCGGGCCTCGACGAGGTGCAGCGCAGGCATCCGCTCCTGCGGGTCGCCGTCGCGGCCGAACCGGACGGCACCGCACCGCGTTTCGTGCCGGTGCAAGCGCCGATTCCGCTGCGGGTGATCGAATCGGAGGACAGCACGAACTGGCTGGCCGAGGCCGACGAGGTGGAGCTGCGCGAGCCGTTCGACTGGCGCACCGGCCCGCTGGCGAGGGCGGTGCTGATCAAGGAGACCGACGGCACCAACGAGCTGATCGTCACGCTGCACTACGCCATCGCCGACGGCGAGAGCGCGCTCTCGGTCGCCAAGCAGGTGCTCCAGGCGGCCGCAGGGGAAGGAGGCGATGTCGCGCCCGCTCCGGTCCGGCCGGGGCCGGAGGAACTGTTCCCGCCGCGCTTCCAAGGCGCTGGCGGTGCGCTGCGCACCGCGGGTTCGTTCTTGCGCGACCAGAAGTCGCAGCTGCGCAAGCCGCGCAGGCTGGAGCCGACCAGGCTGGCGCCGCCAGCGCAGCGGCGCAGCCGGGTCGTGCACCGCGGCCTCGACGCCGACCGGTTGGACGCGCTCACCGCTGGCTGCGCCCGCCACGGCGTCGGCCTGCAGGCCGCACTCTCCGCGGCGCTGCTGATCGCCGCGGCCAGGGAAGCGGGCACCGAGCAGGCCGCCTGGTACACCGTCGGCAGCTCGGTCAACTTCCGTGACCACCTCGGCGGCGCCGCCGGCGACACCGAAGTGGGCACCTATCAGGGCATGATCGCCACTCCGGCCAAGTACGCGCCGTGGGCATCGCTGTGGGAGATCGCCGCCGAGATCGAGCGCGAGTACGGCGCCAGAATGGACCGGCGCGACCACCTGTCCGCGTTGAACCTGCTGAAGGTGGCCGCGCCGAAATCGGTGGCCGCGAGCGCGTCCACGGTGAAACTCATGGACACCCGCGGCCCCGGTCATCTCTGTATGACCTACCTGGGCGACTACCCGTTCCCGGACAAGATCGGCTCCTGGCAGCTGGAGGGCGCGCAATTCGTCTCCGGCATGTCCGTCAGCGGCTTCATCATGGCGACCGCCAACGCGACGCACAACCAGCTGTCCCTCAACATCGGCTACGTCGAGCCGGCGGTCTCCCGCGACCGAGCCGATCGTCTGGCCGACGAAAGCGTGCGTGCGCTGCTGTCGGCTTGCTGACCGGCCCGCATACCCCGCGATAACAACAGCAGAGTCGCGGCATCGGCACTGCCGATGCCGTGATTCGCGATATCGATAACTGGATAAGTGTGGTAGCAGCTTTGCGTGTCAGCGATCAGGGTGGGCCCGAGCGGATCCGCGCACGGCCGGTGCCGCGACTGTCGCGATAGGAGTGACTGTGACATTCGAACCGAGTGCTACTTCCGAGAGACCCCCCGAAGCCTGGCCGGTCAGCGCGTACCAGCGCGATGTGTTGTCGGTGGCCTACCGGTATGCCCCGGCGCCGGTCACCCGGAACGCCTACTGCGCGTTCATGGACGAGCCCTTCGACATGGACCGGTTGCGCGCCGTGGTGCGCAGGGCGCTGCTGTCGGACGAGGCGCTGCGCCTGCGGTTCGAGTTCTCCGAAGGCCGTTTCTGGCAGTGGGTCTCCGACGAGCTACCCGAGGTGGAGCTGGTCGATCTCAGCTGGGCCTCCGACCCGGCCGCGGCGCGCCGGGACTGGGTGAACCGGGCCAACGTGACGCCGTCCCCGCCGCGGCAGCCGTTCCGGATCGCCGCGCTGGTCGACGGACCCGACCACTTCCATCTCTACGTGGCGATGCACCACGCGATGATCGACGGCTGGGGCGTGAACGCGCTGTGGAGCGCCCTGGTGGACAACTACAGCCGCAGCGACCTCTCGCTGGAGCAGCTCGCCGAGCCCGAGCCGTTCACCGAGCAGACCGACCGCAGTGCGGCGACCTACCGCAAGATCGCCGCCGAACACGAGGAGTATCTGTCCTCGCCGCAGTGGGCGGCGGACCGTGACGCGCTGGTGCGCCGCTTCGAAGGAGTGGTCCCCGCACTCTTCTCCGGACGTGCGAGCACCCCGAACGTCGATCGGGGGCGTCGGCGCGTGGTCGTCGAACCCGAGTTCCTCGACCGCATTCGAGCCACCGGCTTCTCCGTCTTCGCGTTCACCGTTTCGGCGCTGGCCGCCTACCTGACCACCATTCACCGCTCCGAGGAGGTGGTGATCGGCGTCCCGATGCTCAACCGGCACAGCGCCGAGACCTTCCGCACCGCGGGCCACCGGACGAACGTGGTGCCCCTGCGCATCCGGGTCGATCCCACCGAGCCGCTGTCCGCGGTCGCTACCGAGGTGGCCGCGCAGATCCGGGAACTCAAGCGCTACGAGCGTTTTCCGTACGGCGACCTGGCGCGTGCCCTCAGCAGTGATCCGACGGCGCCGCCGCTGTTCGACGTGGCGTACTCCTACATCAAGATGCCGCCCTCGGATCACCTCGACAAGATCCTCGGCACGCTCGACATCGTCAATCCGGGCACGGTGCTCGAGGCGCTGAACATCCTCGGCGTCGAGCACGCGCGCGACGGCTCGCTGAACCTCCAGCTCTATTACGACAAGGACGTCTTCGACGAGAATTTCCCGTTCGAATCGGTCGTGCGCGGCGTCGGCGCGCTGCTGGTCGCGGCGCTGGACCGGCCGGAGGCGCCGATCGCGGACCTGCCGCTGATGCCGAGACGGGAGCAGGCGGCCATCGCCGCGTTCGAATCCGGTCCGCGCGAAGAGTTCCCGTACACGACGATCGACCGGCTGGTCGCCGACGTGGCCGCACGGCATCCGGATCGGATCGCGATCGAGCCGGTCGCGGGGTCAGGGGAGCAGCCGCTGCGCTACGCCGAATTGTCCGCGCTGGCCGACGGCTTCGCCGCCAGGCTGCACGCGCTCGGCGCGACCGGCAACGAATGCGTAGCGGTGGTGCTGCCCCGCTCGACGGAGATGCTCGTCGCGATCTTCGGTGCGCTGCGGGCCGGTTGCGCCTACGTGCCGCTCGATCCCGACTTCCCGGCCGCTCGCATCGAGACCGTGCTCGCCGACTGCGGTGCGCGCTTCGTCGTGGCGGGGCCGCGGCATCAGGCGGTGTTCGACGAACTGGGCGTCACGAGGATGACGGTGGCCGACACCGCCCCGGCGCGCGGCGTCGAAAGCGTCTCGCACCCAGCGGATCTCGGCTACCTCATCTACACCTCCGGTTCGACGGGCGTGCCCAAGGGCGTGATGATCGAGCACCGGTCGGTGGTGAACCGCCTGACCTGGATGCAGCGGCGCTACCCCCTGCACGAGTCGGACGTGATCCTGCAGAAGACGCCGGTGACCTTCGACGTGTCGGTGTGGGAGCTGTTCTGGTGGGCGATCACCGGCGCGCGGGTGGCGCTGCTGGAACCGGGCGGGGAGCGCGATCCGCGCCGCATCGCCGACGCGATCGCCGCGCACGGCGTGACGGTGCTGCACTTCGTGCCCTCCATGCTGGCCGCGTTCGTCGACGAACTCGCGGCCGACCCGGCGACGGTGGCGCGGCTGGGCAGCGTGCGGCGGATCTTCTGCAGCGGTGAGGCGCTACCCCCGGCGCTGGTGCGCCGGTTCCACGCGGTCTTCGCCGCGGCCGGGGCGGCGGCGCCGCAGCTGGTGAATCTCTACGGCCCGACCGAGGCCACCGTCGACGTCTCCTATTTCGACTGCCTCGCCGGCGAGCCGCTCGAGGTGGTGCCGATCGGGCGCCCCATCGACAACATCGACCTGCTCGTGCTCGATCACATCGGCCGCCGGGTGCCGGTCGGCGTGCCGGGGGAGCTGAACATCGCGGGCGTCGGCGTGGCTCGCGGCTATCGCGGCAGGCCCGAGCTGACCGCTGCGGCGTTCGTCGACGATCGCGCGGTGCCGGGGCGCCGCCGGTACCGCACCGGTGACCTGGCGCGCTGGCTGCCCGACGGCAACCTCGAGTACCTCGGCCGCTTCGACGATCAGGTGAAGATCCGGGGCAACCGGATCACCCTCGGCGAGGTGCAGAACGCCATGCTCGGCTGCGCCGGGGTCCGTGCGGCGGCCGTGGTGGACGAGGTCTCGGAGGCGCACGGCGTGCAACTGGTCGGCTACTTCGTCGGCGCCGACGTCTCCGGCGAGGAGATCGCCGAGCAGCTCGCGGCCGGGTTGCCCCGCTACATGGTGCCGTCCCGGCTGATCCGGGTGGACCGCATCCCGCTGACTCGCAACGGGAAGCTGGACCGGCGCGCGCTGGCCGAGCAGCTCGTCCTCGGCCACGGCGGCGAGCGGGCCGACGGCGCCGAGCCGCGCACCGACGTCGAGGCCGGACTCGCGCAGGTCTGGCGCACCGTCCTCGGCGTCGAGTCGATCGGGGTGCACGACAACTTCTTCACCCACGGCGGCGACTCCATCCTCGCGCTGGCCGTGCGCACCGCCGCCGAACGCGCCGGGCTCTACTTCGACGTGGACTCCTTCTACCAAGCGCCGACGATCGCCGAGCTGGCCCGCGTCGTGCGCGACGACCGCCACGACGAACGCGGCCGCGTCGCCGCGCCGCTGGAGACGGTGCCGCTGATCGACCGCGCCGCGCTGCACCAGGCCGAGGACGCGTTCCCGGCCACCGCCCTGCAACTGGGCATGCTGTATCACAGCATCGAGCGCGCCGACTCGGTCACCTACAAGGACGTCTTCCGCTATCGGCTCGAAATCCCCTGGGATGCCGCGCGATTCCGGGACGCGGTGGACCGGCTGGTGCGGCGTCAACCCGCGCTGCGCTCGTCGTTCGAGCTGAGCAGGTACTCGGTTCCGCTGCAGATCGTGCACACAGCGCCGCCCTACGACCTCCAGATCGTCGACCTCGGCGACATGGACGAGGCGGACGGCGAAGACCTGATCGAGATCCATCTCCAGGAGCGAGCCCACGCCCAGTACGACATCTCGGTCCCCGCGCTGTTCGCCATCCGCGTGTTCGTCCGCCCCGGCCCGCAGGAGCCGGTCGGCACGGTGGACCTGGTGCTGAGCTTCCACCACGCCATCCTGGACGGCTGGAGCGTCGCCACCTCGGTACTGGAACTGCTGCTGGACTACCTGCATCACCTCGGCATGACCCAGAACCGGGTCGAGGCGACGCCGCATCCGGCGACCGTGCTCGCCGAGTACGCGCGGGCCGAGCAGGGCGCGGCCCGCGACAGCGCGGCCCGCGCGTACTGGCTGACCGCGTTGGAAGGCGCCGAGCCCACCGCGCTGACCGCGCTCGGCGCGCACCAGCCGGTGGTGGCCGGCGTGCCGCGAGCGCGGGCGCTGGTGCCGCGCAGGCTGGCCGAACAGGTCTCGGCGTTCGCCACGCGCCACCAGGTGCCGGAGAAATCGGTGTATCTGGCCGCGCACTGCCTGGCGCTGCGGGCGCTCACCGGCCGCACGGATGTCACCACCGGCGTGGTCAGCCACGGCCGCCCGGACCGGGCCGGAGCCGAACGAGTGGCGGGGTTGTTCCTGAACACGCTGCCGATCCGGTTGGACGGCGCCGCGACCACGTGGCGCGCGGCGGTGGAGCAGCTCGCGCGACGCGAACGCGAGGCGTATCCGTTCCGCCGCTACCCGTTGCGGTCGATCCTCGCCGACGGCGGGCCGGTTTTCGAGACGGCGTTCAACTTCGTCAACTATCACGTCTTCCAGCCCATGCTCGTGCTGGACGGCGTGCGCCTGCTCGACTTCGAGGCCCGCGAGGAGACCAACTTCCAACTGCTGGTCACCGCGGCCACCGATCCGCGCGACGGCCGGATGTGGCTGCGGGTGGACGGCGACCACACCCTGACCGCGGAGCAGTGCGAGACCGTGGCCCTCACGCAGCTGCGCATGCTGGCCGGAATCGTCGCCGACCCCGACGCGGCCATCGACCGCGGCGTCGGCCCCGCGACCGCCCGCGACGTGGGCACGCTGGTGGCCGAAGCCGCCGCGCTCGATCCCTCGCGCCTCGCCCTGGCCGGTGACGACGAATCCGTCACCTACGACCAGCTGATCGAACGCTCCGACCGGCTGGCCCGGCGCCTGGTCGGGCTCGGCGTCTCGCCGGGCGACCGGATCGGCATCCTGATGGGACGCCGCCCGCAACTGGTGCTGCTGGTGCTCGCGCTGACCAGGATCGGAGCCGCGTGTGTTCCGCTCGATGTCAGCTACCCGCGCGCCAGGCTCAATCTGATGATCGATCGCGCCCGCCCGCACCGGGTGGTCGCCGACGCCGCCTATCGCGACATCGTCGACGAGGCCGCCTTGGTGCTGGACACCGCCGCGCTCTTCGACGACTCCGCGCCCGACGCGGAAGTGACGCTGCCCGGTTACGTTTCGCCCGACGCGGTGGCCTACGTGCTGTTCACCTCGGGGTCGACGGGCGAGCCCAAGGGTGTCGCGATGCCGCATCGCGGCCTGACCTCCCTCGTCGACTGGCAGAATCGCGCGTCCACCGGGACCGGCCTGCTGAGCACACTGCAATTGGCGCCGTTGAGTTTCGACGTGTCGTTCCAGGAGATCTTCACGACCCTCGCGGCGGGGTCCACCCTGCGGGTCAGTTCGGCCGATCTGCGCTCGAATGTCGAGCAGCTGCTGCACACGGTGGTGGAGGAGGGCATCGAACGGCTCTTCCTGCCGTACGTCGCCTTGCAGGCGTTCGCGGAGGCGGCCGTGGCGCACCGGATGTTCCCGACCGAGCTGAAGGTGCTGATCTCCTCCGGCGAGCAGCTGCGCATCACCGATGAGATCCGCGCGCTGTGCAAGGTGGTGCCCGGTCTGGTGCTGGAGAACCAGTACGGCCCCACCGAATCCCACGTCGCGACGAAGTTCACGCTGACGGGTCCGGCCGACGAGTTCCCCGCGCTGCCGCCCATCGGCCGCGCCGTCGACGGCGACACCGTCGAACTGCTCGACAGCGCCCTGCGGCCGGTGCCGGACGGCGTCATCGGCGAGATCTATCTCGGTGGCCGCAGCATCGCCCGCGGTTACGAGGGCAGGCCCGCGCTCACCGCGCAGCGGTTCGTCGCCACGCACGCGGGCGGAATCCGGTACCGCACCGGCGACCTCGGCGTCCGACTGTTCTCCGGCGACATCGTCTGCCTCGGACGCAGCGACAGCCAGGTCAAGATCCGCGGCTTCCGGGTGGAGCCCGCCGAGGTCGAGTTGTGCATCCTGAGCCTGGTGGAAAAGTTCCCCGGCATCACCGAGGCCGCCGTGGTGGCCCGCGGTTTCGGCGGCATCGACGGTTCGCTGATCGCGTTCCTGGCCGGGTCGCCCGAGCAGACCGACCTGGCCGCGCTGCGGCACGACCTGCGCACGATGCTGCCCGCGCACATGGTGCCGTCGCGGTTCGTGTGGCTCGGCGAACTGCCCCGCACGCCCAGCGGCAAGCGCGACGACGCGACGCTGCGCGCCTTCGGCGAGGACGCCACGGAGACGGTGTCGGCGCGGCGGGAGCCCGCCGACGAATACGAACGGTCGGCGGTCGAACTGCTGGCCGAGTACGCGGGACTGCGCGCGATCGGCGTCGACGAAGACTTCTTCGCCGCGGGCGGCACCTCGATCGGGGCGATGCGCGTGGTGATGGCGCTGTCGCGCCGCTGGGGCGTCGAGGTACCGCTGGACGCGTTCATCGGCGCGCCCACCGCCGCCGGGATCGCCACGCTGGTGCGCTCGGGCGACGTGCGGCGCACGTTCGACCCGCTGGTGCCGATCAGCGTCGGCGGCAGCAAGCCGCCGCTGTTCCTGGTGCACCCGATCGGTGGCAACGTGCTGTGCTACTTGGCGCTGGCGCGGTACCTGGACCCGGATCGCCCGATCTACGGATTGCAGGCCGCGGGCGCTGATCCCGGCAGCGCCCCGGAGAAGACCATCCCCGCGATGACGGAGTCGTACCTGCGGGCGGTGCGGCGGGTGCGTCCGAAGGGGCCGTATCACTTGGCGGGTTGGTCGTTCGGCGGCTACGTGGCCTTGGAAATGGCCCGCCAGCTGCCCGAGCACGAGGTCTCCAGCGTGACGCTGCTGGACACGATGGCGCTGCGCGCTCGCACCCGGAGCCCGATTCCGGAGGAGAAACTCATCCGGTGGTTCTTCCTCGAGCTGCTGTGGTACGCGCGGGGAAGCCGTTCGGCGCTGGTCGATTTCGAGCCCGACGTGCACAATTCCGAGGATCTGTTCGCGGCGATGCTGGCGGAGTCGGTGCGGTCGGGCATCCTGCCCGCCGACAGTTCGCCGCAGGCGATCCGGCGGCTCTACGAGGTGTTCTTCGCCAACTACTCGGCGATGCTGGACTACAAGCTGGAGCCGTACGATCGCGACATCACGCTGTTGCGCGCCACCGAGGGCCTGCCGCCGGGCGTCGATCTGGCGCATCAGACCGTGGGCAGCATGTTCGACAGCGCCGACAACGGCTGGAAGCAGTACGCGGCGCGCCGGTTCACGGTGATCGACGTGCCGGGCGATCACCTGAACATGATGACCGAGCCGAACATCGGCGAGCTGGGGTTGCGGCTGGACGAGGTGCTCTCGGCCGCCGACCCCGATCTGGATCGCGAGTGGGACGAATCCATGCTGGACGCCTGAGCTCCGTTCACGCCTTCGCCGTGGCCGCCCAGCGCAGCGCGGCCGCGGTGAAGTCGTCGAGGGGGTAGAACAATTCGATGGCCAGCTCCGACAGCGTCACGTCGGCCGGAGCGCCGAAGGTGGCCATCGTGCTGAACATCGACAGCTCACCCGCCGGGGTGCGGATCCGGATCGGCACCTCGAACGGGCCCGCCGGCGTGGCGGTCTCGGCCGCCGCGGCGTCCGCCTCCGGTGGATCGGGATAGCCGGAGACCTCGTCGTACAGCGCGGCCAGTTCCGCGTCCCCGCTCGCGCTGACCTGCCTGCCCAGCCGCTCCAGGAACAATTCGCGCACCTGGGCGAGGTTGGCCAATCGGGCCGAGAGGCCGTCCGGATGCAGCACCAGCCGGTAGACGTTGGGCCGGGGCGCGCGCACGTGCCCGGGGACGCCGTCCATCAGCACGCTCATCGCCGCGTTGCCCACGACGACGTTCCACAGCCGGTCGATGACCACCGCAGGGTACGGTTCGTGCGCGGTGAGCATGGTCTCCAGCGCGGTGCGCACCGATGCGAGATGGGCGTCGTCGAGGCTGCTCTCCCGGTAGGCCGGGGCGAAACCCGCCGCGACGAGCAGCGTGTTGCGTTCGCGCAGCGGCACCTCCAGCGTGTCGCACAACCGCAGCACCATCGCCCGGCTCGGCGCGGCGCGGCCGGTCTCCACATAGGACAGGTGCCGCGCCGAGGTGTCCGCCGCCAGCGCCAAGTCGAGTTGGCTCAACCTGCGCCGTTGCCGCCATTCCCGCAGCAGGATGCCCGCTCTCGACGGTGTTCGCACCGATGTCACCCGGCCAGTGAAGCATCCCGCAGTGCGGTGCGGCCATGACCTCCGAGGTTATTGAGACACGCACCTCCGGCCAGCAGGGTTGTTGCCGGGAGCCGACCGGCCCCGCCGGATCGACCGACTGGAGTACTCATGACATCCACCACCTCGGCCCGCCGCGCCACGTTCCTGCGTTCCGCGTTGCGCGTCGACGGCTGGAGCACCGGCGTCTTCGGCGCGGTACTGCTCGGCGGGGCCCGGCTGCTGCGTGAGCCGCTGGGGGTGCCGACAGGGTGGAGCGTCGCGTTCGGCGTCGTCATGCTCGGCGGTGCGCTCGTGTTGCTGTCGATCGCCCGGCGTCCGGCGGCCGCAGCGCGCTACGCGGGCGTGGTGGTCGTCGTCAACGCGCTCTCGGCGGCCGGGATGATCGGTCTGGCCGGTTCGGGGTTCTTCGCGTTGACGGGGCCGGGCGTCGCGTTCCTGCTCGCAGGCGCGGCGGCGGTGGCGACCTTCGCCGGGCTGGAGTTCGCCGGGCTGCGCGGGCTCGGTGAGCAGCGTGCTCGATGACGACCCGCCCCCAGCCCGGGATCACGACGATCCGGTTCCGCTGAGCCGATGTGGAGGGTGATGGTGAATCAGCGGGGTCCCGTGCTGGTGTCGCCGTGGGTGGTGATGCGGCTGGCAGAACGGCGCGTTCCAGGACATGGGGATCAGTCGCGGGTGGGTGGGCAGGCCTCCCGCCCTCGACCGCGACACCCGAAATACGTTGTGCCGGAGTCGTCGACCGCGTAGGAACATGCGGATGGACGTCTCCATGCCCGGGATCAGGTTGCTCGTGCCCGATGACTGGGCGGTGTTCCGCCGGGTCCGCCTCGCCGCGCTGACCGACGCGCCGGAGTTCTTCGGCACCACCCTGGCCGAGGCGCGGGCCCGCACCGAAAGCGACTGGCGGCGCGCGCTGTCGGACCGGGCCCAGTTCCTGGCCGAGGCGGACGGGACCGCAGTGGGGACCGTCGCGGGCATGCCGGACCCGGAACGCGGTGGCGTACACCTCATCTCGATGTGGGTGGCGCCGCGGGCGCGGGGGACGGGCGTGTCGGACCGGCTGGTCGCCGCGGTGCTCGACTGGGCGGTCGAGCGTGGGCACGCGGTCGTCCGTTTGGAAGTCGCCGAGCACAATGCCTTCGCCGAGCGACTGTATCTGCGCAACGGGTTCGTGCGGACCGGGGTGAGCGGGCCGATGGGCCCCGGCGACCCGCGCCGGGAATTCGAGATGGCATGGCGGCCCGGTTTGCCTGCTGATCCGCAGGGTATCCGGGCCGCGACGGCATCCGAGACATCCGTTCCGTAACCGCGAGGCCCAGCACAGGAGAAAGCCATGAACCAGCGCAAACCGACGGACAAGGGGACCGACGACCTGCCCGGCGCCACCGACGTCTCGGCCGGAACCGGGCAGCCGTCGGAGGGCGCGGAGCACGGGGCCAACGGGAAACCGGCAGCCGACCAGCGCGCGGCGGGTACGTCCAGCGGCGGCGGCGCGGGAGCAACCGAACCGCCGAGCGCGGCGCGGGCATCGCAAGACGCGTCCGTGCAGGCGGGCGGCATCGCCGACGCGGCGGAGACGGTGTCTTCGGGGAAGGTTCCGACCGGTACGGCCCCGCAGGCGGGCAGCGCGCCCGATGCGGCGGAGACGGTGTCTTCGGCGGATACTGCGACCGGCGCGGCCCCCCAGGCGGGCGGTGCGGCTGGTGCGGCCGAGACGGTGTCTTCGGGCAGGGTTCCGACCGGTACGGCCCCGCAGGCGGGCAGCGCGCCCGATGCGGCGGAGACCGGCGCGACCGCTCAGGCGGGCGCTGCGCCTGATACGGGGGAGAAGGTGTCTTCGGCACAGACTTCGACCGGCGCGGCCCCGCAGGCAGGTGGGGCCGCTGGTGCGGCGGAAACGTCGTCCTCGGAGCGGATTCCGGAATCGGGTGCGCAGACGAGCAGCACGCCTGGTGGCTCGCAGCGTCCGACGACCGCCGATACCGTGGCGCAGGCGCACAGTGCCGCCGGGAACGAGGGGACGGAAACGGTGAGCTCGGCGCGGAGCGAGAAGAAGGCGGGTGACGCCGCGCGCGCGGCGGGAGATGCGGAGCCGGAATCCACGGGGCATGCCGCCGAAGCCGGGAGTGAGCAGGAGACGCCGATAGCGGAGTCGGTTCGACGCGCCACCGAGCGTGCCGAGCAGGTGGAGGCGGAAGCCGCCACCGCCGCCGAGCGTGGCGCGGCGGGGATCCCAGGACCGGTTGCCCACACGGGCCGCACGCTTCTGGAGACGCTCCGCGACAAGCCCGTGCTCGCCGCGATTCCCGCCTCGGTGCTGGCTTTCATCTTCTGGCGCGCGTTCCGCCGAGGCTGACCAGCCTCACACGCGGCGCCGGTAGATCTGCCGCGACCCGCCCTCCGGCCCGGGATCGGTTTCTTCCGCGGGATGGAAGCCCAGGTTCTCGTAGAACGCGCGGGCACCACTGGTGACCGCGCCGGGATGGTCGGCTCCGAAGGTCACCACCTCGAGCGTGCCGGGGGCGGGCACGTACCGGCGGATCGCGTCCGTGGTCAGCGCCCGGCCGATCCCGTGCCCGCGAGCCTGTTCCGCGACGACCAGCCAGTGCACCCGGTAGATCGGCGGGTCGGAGCCGAACAGGATGCCGCCGAGTATCTCCGCCCCCGCCGACCGGGCGACGAGCGCCGTACCGCGCTGCACGTGCCGCAGCACCGAGGCGCGAAAGCCGGCATCGTCGGCCCCCGCGCCGAACCAGTGCTCGACCTGCCCCGCCAGTTCGAGAAAACCGGCGAGGTCGTCCTCTCGCGCAAGCCTGACAATCATCCGCGTCATCGTGACAGCATCGGCCGATTCCGTCGACTCGAACGGGCCTCAACCGGCGGCGGAGCGCAACGCGCCGCGAGTTCGATATGGGCGGCCCGGCCGCCGGGCCGGGCCGCGAAACGCCTTACGGCCGCAGCACCGACACCAGGAATTCGGTCTGGTCGTACACGGTCTTCTCGAAGACCTCGTCGAAATAGATGTCGAAATGCCCCGCCGGATACCGTTTCACCACCGCGTGCTTGGTGCGTTCGGCCGCGCGCAGCGCCGATTTCACCGGCGCGACGGAATCGTCGTCGCACAGCGCGTACAGCACCGGCATCTTCAGGGCCTTCGCCCGTCGCCACGGCGCGTCGAAAAGGGTCGAGAAAGCCACGCGCGCGGCCACTTTCGGCTCATATGTCTCGCTCTCGTCGGTCAGCCTGCGGAAGCCGTCCGGCACGTCGGGCGCGCTCATCAGCGCCGCGGCGCCGCGGCGTCCGGCCAGCCGGATGCCGACCGGCTTGCGCCGCAGCGTTCCGAGCACCAGGTCGGTGGCCGCGATGGTGCTGACCTTGATCAGGCTGATCGGCCCCTTCGCCAAGGCCGATGACAAGCCGCTGGTGAACGGGACCTGCGCGACCACCGCCGCGATGTAGGCGTCGTCCGGTGCGACCGAAAGCACGTGCCCCCCGCCGAACGACGTGCCCCACAACGCGATCCGGGTCGCGTCGATACCGCGCAACGTGCGGGCGTAGGCGATGGCGGCATGCCAGTCCGCGCGCTGGCGCGCGATGTTCAGCAACTGGCGCGGTGTGCCCTGACTTGCGCCGAAATGCCGATAGTCGAATACCAGGACCGCCATTCCCGCGGCCGCGAAGCGCCGCGCGTACCGATCCAGTCCCATTTCCCGATTGGCCCCCAGGCCGTGTCCCATCACCACTAGCGGGCGGGGTTTGGGTGCGCCGTCCGGGCGGTATAGCCACGCCGCGCACTGTTCGCTTCCGGAGGGGAAGCCGACCTCGACACGTTCCATGGCCATCAACCGTACCCAGTATCCTGTTCTGGCGGACGAGTTGGTCGGGCGGCCGCGGCATCGGGAACGGGCACGGTTGTGCCGCCGCCCGGCGCCGAGGAAAGTCCGGACTCCACAGAGCAGGGCGGTTGCTAACGGCAACCCGGGGTGACTCGCGGGACAGTGCCACAGAAAACAGACCGCCCACGGCCCGAGGGTCGTGCGGTGAGGGTGAAACGGTGCGGTAAGAGCGCACCAGCGCCCCGGGTGACCGGGGCGGCTCGGTAAACCCCGCCCGGAGCAAGGTCGAAGGCCGCACCGTAGCCGGTGCGGCTGCGCAGGTGTTCGAGGGCTGCTCGCCCGAGCCTGCGGGTGGACCGCTCGAGGCACCCGGTGACGGTGTGCCCAGATGGATGGCCGCCCCCCGGCCCCGCGCCGGGGACAGGATCCGGCTTACAGACCAACTCGTCCGCCCGCCCCCGGCGGAGCCGTCAGCACATCAGTTTGGCCATTTGGTAGATCGCCTTGGCTTCCTCGGTACTGGGCTGGGTGGCGCCGCCCGCCCGCTTGACGATGTTCTTGACGACGTCGTCCTCGGATTTGCCCGCTTTGATGTCCCCGCAGGTCTCGGTCAGGATGCTCGCGATCTTCGCGTCGTCCTTGCCTTCGGCCAGCTTGGGGAACGCGCCGCGGAAGCTGACGAGGAACGCGCCCGCCTTCACGCTGTCGACGTGGGCGGCGGCCTGTGCCGCCGTGGTGGTCGACGGGGTGGCATCGCTGGTCTTGTCGTCCCCGCAACCGGTGAGGAGCAGGGCGAAGAGGGTGGCGCCTGCCGCGAGCGCGGCGGTGGTTCTGGCCGCGAGCGCGGCGGAAGTTCTGGTCACGCAGCGGGATGCTAGCCGCCTGGGACCACCGTCGCCTCCCGTCAGGTTAACGGGAGGCGACGAGCAGTGGGAGAAAGAATCGGGCGGTCAGATCGGGTTGATCACGAAAACCTGCGCCCAGTACGCGGCCTGCTCGGGGCCCAGCACCGGCAGCAGGTAGTCGAACAAAATCGATGACATAGGTATGGAGCTCCCAAATTGTCGACGTGCGGGACATTTTCCAAATGCGCGGGCGGAACCACGCCCGTCACGGCGGGCCACGTTAGCAGCGCCGCCGCGGTCGTGTCTCGTGGCGGGACTTTCCGCCGTCCGATTCGTGCGGAACTGGCCCAGATGGTGATCGACGTCATAAAGTAGTCGCCGTTGGCTAGGCCCGGTGCGGGGCAGCACCGGGCTATTCATACTTCGATCGCGGGAAAGCAGGTCTCAACACATATGCGAGTAGTTCGCTCCATGGTCGCCGGCGCATTGGTCGCAGGCGCCGCTTCGGTTTTCGCGGTGCTGGGTGCGGGGTCCGCCGGCGCGGTCGCGGTGACCCCGCTGCCGGGTGGGGTTCAGGTCGACCTGAGTCCCGCCGACACGGTATGGGTGCACCAGAATCATGTCGGACTGGCTATCGCCGGGTTGCCGCATCCGTCCGCCGCCTCCTTCGGCGAGGCGCTGGACGCGGCGGCCCAGGTGTCGTCCTCGGTGCCGAACGGCCGGGTCACCTTCACCGTGTACGGGCCGTTCGACCAGTTGAACGGCTCCATGCTGGCGCTGCAGTAGGACGCGGCGCCGAAGCGTGGAACTCCACCAGCGGATCGTGTCGGCGCCGGTCGATTTCGGCGCCATCCGGTCCGAGTTCGGCCTGGCCTCGGCGTACCCCGCCGAGGCCAGCGCCGAAGCCCGCGACGCGGTGGACGCGTTCGCGGGCGACCGGGTCGATCGCACGGACATCCCGTTCGTGACGATCGACCCGCCCGGGGCCATGGATCTGGACCAGGCCCTGCACATCGAACGCACCCACGGCGGCTTCACGGTGCACTACGCCATCGCCGACGTGGGCGCTGTGATCTCTCCCGACGGCGCGCTCGCCAAAGAGTCCGGCGCCAGGGGCCAGACCTTCTACCTTCCCGACGGCTCCGTGCCGCTGCACCCGCTCGCTTTGTCGGAAGGGTCCGCCAGCCTGCTTCCGGACCGGACGCGTCCGGCCGCGCTGTGGACGATCGAACTCGACGAGAACGCCGAACCGGTACGGTTCTCGGTGGTCCGCGCCCTGGTGCGCTCCCGCGCCCGGCTCGACTACTCCCGCGTGCAGGCCGACGCGGACGCCGGTCGGCTGCATCCCTCGATCGCGGCCCTGCCGGAGTTCGGCACGCGGCGCATCGAGGCGGGGCTGGCGCGCGGTGCGATCGGGCTTCGGTTGCCCGCGCAGAACGTGGTCGGGGACGAGCACGCCGACGGGCACTGGCGACTGGTGGTGGAACCGCGCACCGCCGCCGACGACTGGAACGAGCAGGTCTCGCTGCTGACCGGCATGTGCGCGGCGCGGATCATGCTCGACGGCGCGGCGGCGGGGCAGGAGCGGATCGCGCTGCTGCGCACCATGCCGCCGCCGTCGGAATCCGCGATCGAATCGATGCGCAGGACCGCGCAGGCGCTGGGCGTGGACTGGCCCGAGAACGAAGCGGTCGGGCAGATGCTGGCCCGGCTGGACACCGGCACGCCCGCGGCGCTGGTGCTGATGTCCGAGGCGACGACGCTGCTGCGCGGCGCGAGCTACACCGTCCTCGACGGCTCGGCAACGGCGCCGTACGCGCCGGAAGCGCTGCGGCACAGCGCCATCGGCGCGCCGTACGCGCACGTCACCGCCCCGCTGCGGCGGTTGTCGGACCGGTTCGCGACCGAGATCTGCCTGGCCGCCTGTGCGGGAGCCGAGGTGCCGCGCTGGGTGCGCGAGGGGCTGGTGAGCGCGGCCGAGGCCATGCGGCGCAGCGACAGCGTCGCGGGCAAGATCGAGCGCGCCTGCATCGATCTCACCGAATCGACCCTGCTCGCGCCGCGTATCGGCACCGTGTTCGACGCCGTCGTGGTGCGCGAGGCCAACGGCGACCGGCCCGCCGTGGTCTTCGTCGCCGACCCGCCGGTGCTCGGCCCGTGCGTGGGAGAACCGCCGGAAGGCGAGACCGTACGGGTGCGGCTGTTGTCCGCCGACCCGAGGGAGCGGAAGGTGTCCTTCACCTACCCCGCGTGAACGGGCGCGGCGACACGCCCTCACGCTCAGTGGCACCTACTCGCGGTTCACGACCCCGCTTCGTAAGCGTGCCGATGAGTGGATGCCGCAGGGGCACCTGCTCCCCGGCCTCCGCGGGAGTCTGGTCGTCCTGCCGACAGGGACCAGGTCGTCGTGCCGAGGGGAAGTGTGGTCGTCAACGCCCCGCGGGACGGATCACTCCGTGACGGCCGTCCCGAACAGCGCGGCGGCGGTGGCCGGGTAGCGGCTCAGCTCGCGCCCGGCCGCCGCCTCCTCCGCCGCCGCGAGGAGTTCGTACAGATCGGCGTTCTCGCCCGCCGTCACGGCTTCGCTCGCCCGGTCCAGGATCGCGTGGTGCGATTCCACCGCGTCGCGGTGGTCGCCGAGCACGGTCTGTAGCTTCTTGGCGCGGTCGCCGCGATCGGCGGCCTCGTCGCCGAGCACCTGCTCGGCCGCCTCGGACGCGTAGCGCAGCCGCTTGGCGCTCTTGCGGATCTCGTGCAGCAGTTCCACCCGTTCGCGCGGGTCGACGGTGGCTTCGGCGCGGATCAGGGATTCCACGCGGTCGAGGTCGCGTCGCAGCACTTCCCGGAAGACGTCAGGGGCCGCCGCCTCGGCGCGGGCGGGGCGCAGCGGCGGGTCGGTGCGCCATCCGGCCAGTTCTTCGCGCAGCTCGCGGTAGCGGGTGCTGTCCAACGCGGCCAGCACCTCGTCGTGCGCCGTGCGATAGTGCTGTCGTTCGGCCTCCACCAGACGTGCGGTGACGGCGTCGAACTCCGCCGGATCGGCCCGCTCGGCGTGATCGGCCAGCAGCGTGGCGAACCGGTCGGCGCGCACCTCCGCGTCGCGCGCTTCGCCGAGCAATCCGGCCAGCCACTTCAGCTCCGCGCGCATCGCGGCGGCGGGCTTGCCTGCGAGCAGTTTGCGGTAGGACCGCAGCACGCTGCGCAGCCTGCGGGTGGCCACCCGCATCTGATGAACCGAGTCCTCCGCGTCGGCGCGGACCTCGGGCTCCGCGGCCAGGAGCCGGTCGATGTCCTCGCGCAACGCCGCCACGAAAGCGCCCCCGGCCGTGATCACCGTGCCCGCTTCCGCTCTCGCGAATCGGTCGGTGGCCTCGACCAAGCGATGGGTGATGCCCGGCTCGTTCGCGGCGTGCCCCGCGTCGTCGACGATGTGCAGGACCGAGCCGGGCCAGGCCCGGTGCAGTTCCCACGCGCTCACCGCGGGGCAGACGATGTCGTGGCGGCCCTGCACGATCACGGCCGGGATGTGCGCGATGGCGCCGATGTCACGCAGCAGCTGACCCTCTTCGAGGAATCCGCCGTGGCGGAAATAGTGATTCTCGATCCTGGCGAACGCCAGCGCGAATCGCGGCTCCGATGTCTCGGCCACCCGATCCGGATGCGGCAGCAGCGAACTCGTCGCGCCCTCCCAGCTGGACCAGGCGATCGCCGCCGCGCGGGCGATCTGTTCGTCGGCCGAGTGCAGCAGGCGGTGGTAGACCTCGACCAGATCCTGATCGCGCTCCTGCTCCGGCACCGGCGCGAGGAACTTCTCCCACTCGTCCGGATAGACGTAGCCGGCGGCGCCGTTGTAGTACCAGTCGATTTCCTTGCGGCGCAACAGGAAGATGCCGCGCAGCACCAGTTCGGTGACGCGGCCGGGGTAGCGCTGCGCGTAGGCCAGCGCGAGCGTGGAACCCCAGGAGCCGCCGAACACCTGCCAGCGATCGATGCCGAGATGTTCGCGCAGCGCCTCGATGTCGGAGATCAGGTGATCGGTGGTGTTGTGCTCCAGGCTCGCGCCGTCGGCCAGGTGCGGGGTGGAGCGGCCGCACCCACGCTGGTCGAACAGCACGATCCGGTAGGCGGCCGGATCGAAGAAGCGCCGATGGAACGGGGCGGTGCCGCCGCCGGGGCCGCCGTGCAGGAACACCACCGGCTTGCCTGCCGGATTGCCGCTGACTTCCCAGTAGACCGACTGGCCGTCGCCGACCGCCAGCATGCCGGACACGTGCGGCTCGATCTCGGGATAGAGGGTACGCATCCGGCCGCCCGGCTCAGAACGCCAGGCCAGAGGCCAGGTCGGGGATACCGAGCGCCTCCACGGCCTGCTGGCGCACGTCCGGACAGGCCTTGATGGTGACGCGGTCGACGATCGGCTTGTCGGCCAGCACCGCGCCGTTGATGCCGCCGTTGCGCAGCGCCCACTCGTGCACCAAGGCGTTCAGCCCGATCTTGCCGAGGGTGCCGCCCTGGATCCGCCAATTGGACAGCTCGGGCCGGATCATGTCGCACAGCTGGGTCGCGGCCGCGTCGGAGATCTCCGGGCTCGTCGTCGTGACGCGGCCGGACGTCGTCCCGGGCGCGGCGGTGGCCGACACCGTGGTGGAGCTCGAGCTCCCGGTCGGCGCCGGACCCGAGTCGCTGCCGCAAGCGGTCAACGCCGCGGCGGCGAGAGCGCCCGCCACCAGCAGGGTGCTGCGTGAAATCCAACGGCTGTACGGCATGGGTACCTCTGGTCGTGTCGGGATTGTCGGCATCGAGTCTGCCATTGATTCCGCCGCCCGGCCCGAACCGGCCGTTGCCGGTGGGAATAGGTCAGCCGAAGTGCGCGCGTAGCTCGTCGAGCGGGTCGCCACACTCGCCGGGCCACAACGTTCGTCGGGCCTCAGGTCTCTCGGTCGACGCGGATCAGCGGGAGTTCCGGCCGTACTTTCGCGATCGAGTCGTAGTCCGCGTCCGCGTGCAGCAGCGTCAGGCGGTGCTCGAGCGCGGTGAGCGCGATGACGATGTCCATCGGTGACGGCCCGCGATGATGGCCGATGCGGACCAGATCACGCTGCACCGCCAGCACGTGACGCCAGGGATCGTCCGGCGCGGGGTACCACGCGAACGTGCGTCCGAGAACCGCGAAGAACGGTTCGAAATCCTTGCCCGATCGGACGGATACCATGAGCTCGGCTTCGACCGGCGGGCAGATCGCGACGAGTCCTTGCGCCACCCGGCGGGGCCATGGATCGTCCACCTGGCCGCGAAGCAGTCGCCACACGGCCGAGGTGTCGGCGAGATAGGTCACCGCTGGGACTGCTCTTCGGCTGCCAGCACATCGAAGTCCAGGATGTCCTCGGCATTGGCCTGCAACCAGGCCAGTCCGCGGGCGCGATCGTCCGCCGTCAGGCCCGCCGCGATGGCCAGTGCCCGATTGATCGTGTCGCGCTTGGTTCGCGTGCCCAGCTGCTGCTGAGCGAGCGCCAGCGCGCCGTCGTCGAGATCGACTATGGTCCGCGTCATGCTCCGCACCTCCCTTGATATACGGATATATGCCAGTGTATCAACGTGGGTCAGCCGAAGTGTGCGCGTAGCTCATCGAGCAGGTCTCGGCGGACGCGGTCGAAGGCGGGCTCGGCGTTCTCCACGGTTCGCCACGGGTGCAGCGCGACCAGAGGGGCCAGGCGTTCGGCTGCGGCGATCTCGGCTTCGGGTATTCGCTCCAGTTGCCGCCAGCGGGCGAAGTACTCCGCGCGATGGGGGCTGTGCAGCAGGCGGTGGGACAGGAATGGATGGGTGATCACCGCGTCACCCCAGTCGAACAGCAGGCCTGGGCCGGGATCGCGCGCGAAGACGTTGCCCGGGTGCAGGTCGTTGTGTTCGATGCTGAGTCTGCCGGACTCGGTCAGTGCCGCGGCGGCCGCTTCGATGCGGGCGCCCAGGCCGGGCGCCCGCGACTCGAAATGCCGGTAGACGCCGAGTAATTCGCTTGGTGGAAGGTAAGGGGTGCCGGTGGCTCGCAGATCCGCCACGTGGGTGATGAGCGAGTGCTGGAGATCGGCGTAGTGACGGACGAGGGCGGCCCATCCGTCGCCGGAATCACCTGCGGTGGCGCCGCCGTCGGGACTGAGTAGCCAGCCGTTGTCCGCGTGCACCGCGAGCGGCTCCAGCACGCTGCCGGGACGCAGGCGGGCCAGCAGGCGCAACAGCGGGCCCTCGTGCGCGAAGGCGCGTGCGTTGGCCTTCACCCACATGCTTCCCGCGTCGGTGGGGATGCGGGCCAGCAGCGACCACGCTCGCCGTTTCCTTTCGACCGCCGCGCCGGTGATCTCGATGTTCCTGGCGTGCAGCGCCGTGCGCGCCCAGCGCACCAGCGGCTCCAGCGGTTGGCCGAGCAGCGTGACAGGGGCGCGCGCCGCCCGGCCGGTCGTCGCGGAATCGCCGGTCAGAAGCTGTGCTCCGGCCCGGGGAAGGTGCCCCGGCGCACTTCCTCGGCGTAGGCCGCCGCGGCGGTGCGCAATTCGTCGCCGACGTTGCCGAACCGCTTGACGAACTTCGCGGTCTTGCCGCTGGTGTAGCCCGCCATGTCCTGCCAGACCAGCACCTGCGCGTCGGTGTCGGCGCCGGCGCCGATGCCGACGGTCGGGATGGTCAGCTTGCGGGTGACCTGCCCCGCCAGTTCGGCCGGGACCATCTCCATGACCACGGAGAACGCGCCCGCCTCCTGCACCGCGATGGCGTCGGCGATCAGCTGCTCGGCGCCGTCGCCACGGCCTTGCACCCGGAATCCGCCGAGGGTGTTGACGCTCTGCGGGGTGAAGCCGATGTGCGCCATGACCGGGATGCCCGCCGCCGTGATCACCGCGATCTGCTCGGCGACCCGCTCGCCGCCCTCCAGCTTCACCGCGTGCGCCCCGCCCTCCTTCATGAACCGGGTGGCCGTCGCCAGCGCCTGCTGCGGGGAGGACTCGTAGGTGCCGAACGGCAGGTCGGCCACCACCAGCGCGTGCGGAGCGCCGCGCACCACCCCGCGCACCAGCGGGATGAGTTCGTCCACGGTGATCGGCACGGTGGTGTCGTAGCCGTACACCACGTTGGCCGCGGAATCGCCGACCAGCAGCACGGGAATGCCCGCTTCTTCGAACAGTCGCGCCGAGGAATAGTCGTAGGCGGTCAGCATCGCCCAGCGTTCACCGTCGGCCTTCATCTGCTGCAGGTGCTGCACCCTCGTCTTGCGCACCTTCTTGGGCTCCGCGGGCGCCGCACCGTAGGCAGGGGTTTCCGAATCGGATACGGACATCATCGTCCCTTTCGTCTGTGTCGCCTCGGGGCCCGTCCGGGTCCCCGGGTTTGTCTGACGAGATTCAGTGTGCCACCCGCCACGGAGGCGGATTAAGGTCGATGAGCGGTGCGATTGGTCACAGCGCCGCGGGGTTCGCCCGGGGCGGACGCCGCGTTTGCCCGATGGCAATATCGACAGCATGTCGATGGTGCGGAGTAGGCGCGGTGCGCTCCCGGTGGCGGTGCTGGCGTCGCTCGCTGTGCTGGTTTCGGGATGCGGCGTCACCCGCACCGAAACGGGGCAGCCGCTGCCGGCGCCGCCCACCGGGCTGGAGAAGTTCTACGGCCAGGCGGTGCAGTGGGGTGACTGCACCGGATTCGGCGGTCAGGACGACCGGTTGCCGCCGAGCACCGAATGCGCGCGGATCACCGTTCCGGTGGACTACGCCGCGCCCGACGGGCCGACCGCCCAGATCGCGATATCCCGCACGCGGGCGACCGGTCGGCGAATCGGTTCGCTGGTGATGAACCCGGGCGGGCCGGGGGAGTCCGGCCTCGGCCTGTCGTCGCTCGGCAACAAGACGGCGCTGGCGGAGCGCTTCGACCGGATCGGTTTCGACCCGCGCGGCGTCGGGTCCTCCACCCCGTCGATCGTCTGCCAGACACCACAGGAGCAGGACGCCGAGCGCGCCGAGCCGGAGGACGACTACACCCCGGCCGGCATCGCCGACGCCGAGGCCGACAACCGCCGGTACGCGGGCCGCTGCGCCGAGCGGACCGGGAAGGAGTTCCTCGCCCATGTCGGCACCCGCGAGGTCGTGCAGGACCTCGACATCATGCGCGCCGCGCTCGGCGACGCGAAGCTGACCTACGTCGGCTACTCCTACGGCACCAAGATCGGCTCGGCGTACGCGGAGCGGTTCCCCGACCACGTGCGCGCCATGGTGCTCGACGGCGCCATCGACTCATCCCAGGATCCGGTGCAGGAGTCGCTGCGCCAGGCGGCGGGCTTCCAGAAGGTGTTCGACGCCTACGCCGCCGACTGCGCGCGGCAGCCGGACTGCCCGCTCGGCGCCGATCCGGCGCAGGCGGTGCCGCGGTTCCGCGCCTTGGTGAACCCGCTGTGGGACAAGCCCGCCGCGACCACCGACCCGCGCGGGCTGACCTACGGCGACGCGATCACCGGCGTGCGTCAAGCGCTCTACACCGACGAGTTCTGGAGCGTGCTCACGCTCGGGCTGTCCGAACTGCGCGACGGACGCGGCGACACGCTGCTCACGCTGGCCGACCTGTACGACGGCCGCCGCGACGACGGCACCTACGCCAACACCACCGACGCGTTCAACGCGATCCGCTGTGTGGACGATCCGCGCATCACCGACCGCGCGGTCGCCGGACGCCAGGACGCGGAATACCGCAAGGCCGCCCCCTTCCTGGACGACGGGCGTGGCACCGGCGCGGCGCCGCTGGAGCTGTGCACCGCCTGGCCGGTGCCGAACTCGAGTGAACCGCATCGCATCTCGGTGACCGGCCTGCCGAAGACGGTGGTGGTCTCGACGACCGAGGACCCGGCGACGCCGTACCAGGCCGGGGTCGACCTGGCCGGCCAGCTGGGCGCCGCGCTGATCACCTATCAGGGCAACCGGCACACGGTGGCGCTGGCGGGCGGTGTTCCTTGCGTCGACGACGCGGTCATCGCCTATCTGGTCGACCTCACCGAACCCGCCCCCGGCCTCACCTGCTGAGCCGGGCCGGCCGGGTTGCTGTTCGATCACGCGCGGCGGCCCGGTACGGAAAAAACTCACAAACCGGACGATCCGACTGTGCGGAGTCTTCCGAAAAAATCCAGGTCAGCAATCTTAAGCGTGTATGTAACACAGATTTAACGCCGGATGCTTACGCTCGCGGGCATGGATCGCCAGAAGGAATTCGTGCTGCGGACGCTCGAAGAGCGGGACATCCGCTTCGTACGTCTCTGGTTCACCGACGTCTTGGGCTACCTGAAGTCCGTCGCGATCGCGCCCGCCGAGTTGGAGGGCGCGTTCGAAGAGGGTATCGGTTTCGACGGCTCGGCCATCGAGGGCTTCGCCCGCGTCTCCGAGGCCGACATGGTCGCCCGGCCGGATCCGTCGACCTTCCAGGTGCTGCCGTGGGCCACGAGCAAGGGCCACCAGCACTCCGCGCGCATGTTCTGCGACATCACCATGCCGGACGGCTCGCCGTCCTGGGCCGACCCGCGCCATGTGCTGCGCCGCCAGCTGAACAAGGCGGGCGACGTCGGCTTCAGCTGCTACGTGCACCCCGAGATCGAGTTCTTCCTGCTGGAGAACGGCGCCAGGGACGGCGTCCCGGTCCCCGCCGACTCCGGCGGCTTCTTCGACCAGGCCGTGCACGATTCGGCGCCGAACTTTCGCCGCCACGCCATCGACGCGCTGGAGTCCATGGGCATCTCCGTGGAGTTCAGCCACCACGAGGGCGCTCCGGGCCAGCAGGAGATCGACCTGCGCTACGCCGACGCGCTGTCCATGGCCGACAACGTGATGACCTTCCGCTACCTGATCAAAGAAGTGGCCATCGACGAGGGCGTGCGCGCGACCTTCATGCCCAAGCCGTTCGCCCAGTACCCGGGCTCGGCGATGCACACGCACATGAGCCTGTTCGAGGGCGAGACCAACGCCTTCCACGACCCCGACGACCCGATCAACCTGTCGGAGACCGCGCGCGCGTTCATCGCGGGCATCCTCGAGCACGCCCCGGAGATCAGCGCGGTCACCAACCAGTGGGTGAACTCCTACAAGCGCCTCATCCACGGCGGCGAGGCGCCGACGGCGGCCTCGTGGGGCCGGTCCAACCGCTCCGCGCTGGTGCGCGTGCCGATGTACACGCCGAACAAGTCGTCCTCGCGGCGCGTCGAGATCCGCAGCCCCGATTCCGCGTGCAACCCCTACCTGGCCTTCGCCGTGCTGCTCGCGGCCGGTCTGCGTGGCATCGAGAAGGGCTACACGCTGCCTCCCGAGGCCGAGGACGACGTATGGTCGCTGACCGTCGCGGAACGCCGCGCGATGGGCTTCCGTGAGCTGCCCGGCACGCTGGACGAGGCGCTGCAGGCCATGGAGCGCTCGGAACTGGTCGCCGAGACCCTCGGCGAGCACGTGTTCGACTTCTTCCTGCGCAACAAGCGCAGGGAGTGGGCGGACTACCGCAGCCAGGTCACGCCGTTCGAGCTGAAGGAATATCTGGGGTTGTAGTCCGAGCGATGCCCCGGGGCGGCGTGCCCCCGATCGCGGCCGGGTAATTTGAGAACCATGGTCCGGCCCCCCTCCGCGCGCTCCGCCGTCCCCGGCGTCGGTCGGCTCGGATTGCTCGAGCCCTCCGCCGCCGCGTCGTTGCGTGATCTCGGCTGGGACAACGTCGAGAGCATCCCCGTGCTGTGGTCGTTGTCCCGCGCGCCCGACGCCGATCTCGCGTTGAACACGCTCATGCGGCTGCGGGAGAGCATCGGGGACGGTTGGGACGCCGTCGATTCGGCGATCAGGACGGACACGTCGCTGCGGGGCAGGCTGTTCGCGCTGCTCGGCTCCTCCAGCGCGTTCGGCGATCATCTCGTCGCGGCGCCGGAGGCGTGGGAACGGTTGCGCCGCAAGGAGTTACCCGGACGCGACGAGCTGATCGCCGACCTGCTCGCCGTGGTCGACGCGGCGCCAGAGGAGGGGCCGAACGCGACACCCATGCTGTTCCGCGCGGGCATTTCGGGGCCGGAAGTGGTGGCGACGCTGCGCAAGCGGTACCGCGATCACTTGATGCTGCTGGCCGCGCTGGATCTGGCGGCCACGGTGGAGAACGAGCCCGTGCTGCCCTACCAGGTGGTCGGCAGGCAGCTCACCGACCTGGCCGACGCCGCCATGACCGCGGCGCTGGCGGTCGCGGTGGCGCGGGTCTGCAAGGACGAGCCGGTGCCGGCGCGGCTGGCCGTGATCGCGATGGGCAAGTGCGGCGCGTGCGAGCTGAACTATGTCAGCGACGTCGACGTGGTGTTCGTCGCCGAACCCGCCGACGCCACCGCCACGCGTCTGGCCGCGGAGATGATGAGCGTGGCGAGCCAGGCGTTCTTCGAGGTGGACGCGGCGCTGCGGCCGGAGGGCAAGGCCGGTGCGCTGGTGCGGACGCTGGAGTCGCACATCGCCTACTACAAGCGCTGGGCACGGACCTGGGAGTTCCAGGCGCTGTTGAAGAATCGCCCCGCGACCGGTGACATCGCGCTCGGCGAGCAGTACCGCGACGCGCTCATGCCGATGGTGTGGGCGGCGTCGGAGCGGCCCGACTTCGTCGCCGACGTGCAGGCGATGCGCCGCCGCGTGGAGGATCTGGTGCCCGCCGATCTGCGCGAACGCGAACTCAAGCTGGGGCGCGGCAGTCTGCGCGACGTCGAATTCGCGGTGCAGCTCCTGCAATTGGTGCACGGGCGGGTGGACGAGACGCTGCATGTGCAGGGCACCGTCGAGGCGTTGACCGCGCTGGCCGCCGGCGGTTACGTCGGTCGCGACGACGCGGCCAATCTCACGGCGTCCTACGAGTTCCTGCGGTTGCTGGAGCACCGGCTCCAGCTCCAGCGGCTGCGGCGCACCCATACCCTGCCCGCCGCCGACGACGAGGAGGGCATGCGCTGGCTGGCTCGCGCGGCGCACATCCGGCCCGACGGCAGGCAGGACGCGGTGGGCGTGCTCGGCAACGAGATCCGCCGCAACGCGGTGCGGGTGCGGCGTTTGCACGCCAAGCTGTTCTACCGGCCGCTGCTGGAATCGGTGGTGCGCATGGAACCCGACGCGCTGCGCCTGAGCCCCGAGGCAGCCATCCGGCAGCTGGCCGCGCTCGGCTACGCGGCGCCGGAAAACGCGCTCGGCCACCTGAAAGCCCTCACCGGCGGCGTGTCCCGCAAAGGGCGCATCCAAGCCTTGCTGCTGCCGACGCTGCTCGAATGGCTCGGGGAGACACCGAATCCCGACGCGGGCCTGCTGGCCTATCGCCGCGTGTCGGAGGGGCTCGCCGACCAGATCTGGTTCCTGCGCGAACTGCGCGACGAGGGGGCGATCGCGCAACGGCTGATGATCGTGCTCGGTTCCTCGGAGTACCTGCCCGATCTGCTGATCAACGCGCCGGAGACGATCCGGATGTACGCCGACGGTCCCAGCGGCCCCCTGCTGCTCGGCCCGCAGCCCGACGAGGTGGCCCGCGGCATCCTCACCGCCGCCGCGCGCTACGAGGACCCGAAACGCGCCGTGGCCGCGGCGCGTTCGCTGCGCAGGCACGAACTCGCGCGGGTGGCGTCGGCCGACCTGCTCGGCATGCTCGACGTGCCGCAGGTGTGCCTGGCGTTGTCGTCGGTGTGGGTCGCGGTGCTCGAGGCGTCGTTGCGCGCGGTGATCCGCGCGAGCGAAGCGGACCTCGGCTGCCGTGCGCCCGCCGACATCGCGGTGATCGGCATGGGCAGGCTCGGCGGCATGGAACTCGGCTACGGCTCGGACGCGGACGTACTGTTCGTCTGCGACCCGCGGCCAGGCGAGGACGAGACCAAGGCCGTGAAGTGGGCGATCGGAGTGGCCGACCGGGTGCAGCAGCTGCTCGGCGCGCCGAGCACCGACCCGCCGCTGCACGTGGACGCCGGGCTGCGACCGGAGGGCCGCAACGGCGCGCTGGTGCGCACACTGGCCGCCTACGCCGCGTACTACCAGCAGTGGGCGCAGCCGTGGGAGGTGCAGGCGTTGCTGCGCGCCCACCAGGTGGCCG
Organism: Nocardia beijingensis NBRC 16342; assembly: GCF_001612785.1. Taxonomy (GTDB): domain Bacteria; phylum Actinomycetota; class Actinomycetes; order Mycobacteriales; family Mycobacteriaceae; genus Nocardia; species Nocardia beijingensis. The sequence continues at coordinate 78,969 of NZ_BDBC01000017.1, read as the reverse complement.
GTGACGAGGAGCTCGGGGTGCGCTTCCTGCACGTCATCGACAAGGTGCGCTACCCGGAGGGCGGTGTGTCGGCCGAGGCGGTGCGCGAGATCCGGCGGATCAAGGCCAGGGTGGACGCCGAGCGGCTGCCCCGCGGCGCCGATCCGGCCACGCACACCAAGCTGGGCCGCGGCGGGCTGGCCGACATCGAGTGGACGGTTCAGCTGATGCAGCTGCGGCACGCCCACGAGGTGCCCGGCTTGCACAACACCTCCACGCTCGAGGCGCTGGACGTGATCGAACGCACCGAGCTGCTGGACGCGCAGGACGTGGCACTGCTGCGCGACGCGTGGCTGACCGCCACCAACGCGCGCAACGCCTTGGTGCTGGTGCGCGGCAAGCCGAGCGATCAGCTCCCCGGTCCGGGACGGCTGCTTTCCGCCGTCGCCCGCGTCGCGGGATGGCCCAACGACGACGGCAGCGAATTCCTCGACCACTACATGCGCGTCACCCGGCGCGCCAAAGCGGTCGTCGAACGGGTCTTCGGCGCCTGAGGTCGCTGCTCGGTGCGGGTCCTGCTCCCGCTGGTGGACTCGGGCGCGCCCGGACTCAGGTGCCGACGGTGAGGCCGGTACGGGCCGCGCGCTGTTCGCCCCAGTCGTAGAGCGCGGTGAGCACCGGGACGAGCGTGCGGCCCTCGTCGGTGAGGGTGTATTCGACCTGCGGAGGCACCGTGTCGAAGACGGTGCGCCGGACCAAGCCGTCGGACTCCAGCTCCCGCAACTGCTGGACCAGCATCTTCTCGCTGGTGGACGGCATCCGCCTGCGCAACTCGCCGTAGCGGTGCACGCCCTCCTTCAAGTGGGCCAGGATCACCGGCTTCCACTTGCCGCCGATCAGGTCGACGGTCACCTCCACGGCGCAGTTGTAGCGCTTGTCGGGCACCTGTCCTCCGGGTACTCACTGAAAAGTGCGTTCTTGTAACACTGTAAGCATCGCGATTCCATGAATGCCGTTCGGATCGACCACCGCAGACATGGAGCGAAACATCGTGAAAGTCATCGTTTTCGACCGCTTCAAGCCAGGCGTCACCCTGGAGACGATCAACCCGTACCTGCCCGAGGAGGTCGCCAATGTGTGGCGGCTGTGGAAGGCGGGCATCGTCCGGGAGAACTACGCCCGCGCCGACGAGCCAGGCGTGGTGATCGTGTTCGAGGTCGGCAGCGTCGAGGAGGCGCGGAAGTACGTCGCGGACTTCCCGCTGACCAAGGCCGGATACCTGGAATGGACTTTCGTCCCCGTGCAGGCGCCGCTGCCGCTGGAGGCGCTGATGGATCCGGCCGTCGACGTCGCCGAGCCCTACGACCGGACCGCGTGAGCATGCGGCACGCATTCGGCCTGAGCATTCCGCAGACCGTGCCGGAAGCCTGCGATCCCGCGCGGATGGCGTTGCTCATCTACGACATGCAGGTAGGCATCGTGCGGCAGATTCCCGGCGGCGAGGAGATCGTGCGGGCGTGCGTCCGGCTGCGCGACGCCGCGCGGGCGGCGGGCTTCCGGGTGTTCTACACCCGGCACATGTCCTTGCCGGTCGCGGCCTCGGGTGTCGCTCAGCTGCGCGGCGCGATGTCCTGGCAGCGGGTGGACGACCCGGCGGCCGTGCGTTCGAGTTTCCCGCAGGGGTCGCCGCAATTCCACCTGGTGCCCGAGTTGACGCCGGGTCCGGACGAGGTGGTGTTCGACAAGATCACCATGTCGGCGTTCGCGGCCACGCCGCTGGACTTCGCGCTGCGCGACTGCGGGATCGACACCTACGCCGTGGCGGGCATCGCCATGGAGGTGGGTATCGAGCCCACCGTGCGGCACAGTCTGGATCTGGGCTACCTGCCGATCATCGTCACCGACGCGTGCGGCGCCGGTCATCCGGCGGCGGCCGAGAGGTCCTACGCGACGCTCGAGTTCACCGGTGGATCGCTGACGACGGACACCGCCACGCTGACCGCGGCCATGAGTCGGCACGCCGACCGACGTTGACGGTCCGAACCGGTGCGCGCGGCGTGCCGGTGTCATGGTCACCGCCTTGTCCGCGCGGCCGAACGGGCAGCCATATCCAGGCAGCGAACCGCCGTCCGGTCGCACGGTTTCCTGGGCTGCCCGAGTCGACGACCGGCCGGACGAGGCGCTGCTCGGGTGCCGAGCCGGGTCACCGACTCCGGCGAGGCGAGTCGCCGCGCGGTGGGATGTTCGCGCCGCCGGTCAAGCTCTGGAAGCGATCGACGAACCGGCGCAGCGCGAGCCGGTCTTCGTCGCCGAGCCCGTTCGCGGTGGTGACGGTGACCTCGGTGCCGGAGCGGATCCGCAGGACGTCCCAGGCCACCGGCAGCACGGGCGCGTGCACGCTGCGCCCGTTGCCGCTGATCGTGATGGACGAACGGTACCTACCCGGAACGAGTGCCAGGTCTTCGGCGATCTCGGCCGTCAACGGTCCCGCCGCGCGAAACTGCTCGACGTACATTCCTCCCCCTTTCGCGACGCCGCCAGTGTAGGCCGGAGGTCGCGCCTCCCGGCACCCACTGAGCGGATCAGGCGCGTCGCGTGCGAAGGTCCCCGGCCTGGGGCCGGTGCACTGATATTCGTTTGCTATGACGACACCGGATGATCTGGATTTCGATGCCATCTATCGGGGCGCGGGCGGCCCGTTCGGGCCGGGTGTCAAACCGCCGTGGAGTATCGGCGAACCGCAGCCGGAGCTCGCGGCCCTGATCGAGCAGGGCAAATTCCACGGTGACGTGCTCGACGTCGGATGCGGGGAGGCGGCGATCTCGCTGTATCTGGCCGAGCGGGGTTACCGGACCGTGGGATTGGATCTGTCGCCGACCGCGATCGAGCTGGCTCGTGCCGAGGCGACCCGGCGTGGCTTGCCGAACGCTTCGTTCGAGGTCGCCGACATCACCTCGTTCACCGGCTACGACGGCCGCTTCGGCACCATCGTCGACAGCACGCTGTTCCATTCGATCCCGGTCGAGTCGCGGGATGGTTACCAGCAGGCGATCGTCCGCGCTGCCGCGCCGGGCGCGTCGTACTTCGCGCTCGTGTTCGACCGGGCAGGCTTGCCCGAAGTGCCCCAGCCGGGGCCGTCGCCGGTCACCGCCGATGAGCTCGGGGAGGTGGTGTCGAAGTATTGGACGATCGATGAGATCAGGCCGGCGCGAATTCACGCCGACTTGCCCGCGGAGTTGCCCGAGGGCGCGCCGGTCCGGTTCGAAGGGATACGCGACGAGCCCGGCGGCCGCAAGTCGGTTCCGGCCTGGCTGCTGTCGGCCCACCTGGGCTGATTCTCCGGCAGCGAAGTCGCATCGAGGTGCCCGGGCTTCCTCTGTGCTGGTCTCGAGCTGCACATATCAAGGGCTTCACCGGCATTGCCTAGGCTCGACCGCATGCGTAGATGGATGGACCGGGCATTGCTCGGTGCGGGGTGGTGCGCAGTAGCCGTGGGCGCCATCGGGATAGTGCTGCACTTCGGGGCGTGGCAGCGACGCGGGCTGGTGTTGCTCGCGTCGGGGGCGTCGTATTTCATGATCGGCGCGATCGTCGGCCTGGTGTTGTTGCTGATCGCGCGCGGGTGGCGCAGCGCGGCTGTCGCCGGGGTGCTGGCCGTCGCGACGCTGTGGACGGTGCTGCCCGCATTCGTCTCGGAGAGCCGCGCCGCGAGCGGCCCGGAGCTCACCGTCATGCAGTCGAATCTGCTTTTCGGTGGCGCCGATCCGGCCGCCGTGGTGCGCGCGGTGCGGGACAACCGGGTCGACGTGCTGACGGTGGACGAACTGACCGAGGCAGCGCTGGATCGGTTGGCGAGCGCGGGCCTGCCCGGCGAATTGCCGTATCACTACACCGAGCCCACCCGCGACGGCGGTGGCGGCACCGGCATCTACAGCCGTTACCCCCTGCGGGACACCGTGAAGTACGACGGATACATCCTCAACAACATCTCCGCGACGATGGATCACCCCGAACGGGGGCCGATCACGGTCTTCGCGTTCCATCCGGTCCCGCCGCCGTTCGATTTCCCCGCCTGGCAGGCGGAGATGCGCAGAACCCGGGAGATCCTCGACGCCCAGCGTGGTCCGGCCATCGTGGGCGCCGACTTCAACGCGACCCGCGACCACACGGCCTTCCGCGACCTGCTGCGTGGACGCTTCGCCTCGGCGGCCGACCAAGCGGGAGCGGGCCTGCTGCCCACCTTCCCGGCCGATCGCACCTGGGGACCGGTCATCGGCATCGACCACATCTTGCTCGCCGACGCCACCGCCGAACAGGTAGACACCCTCTCCATCCCCGGCTCCGACCACCGAGCGCTGCTGTCCCGCGTCCGCCTGCGGTGACGGGCGTGAAAACGCTGCGCGCCTTGCCCATTCGGAGGCGATCGTGGCGCTGTGATGCGCGCACCGTACTCGCGGCGATTACGATGTGAGCGCTCGGCGGGCCCGAGACGCGGTACTCGGGGAGGCGAGTTCATGACGAGGAACGGACGATTCGGTGTTGCCGTGCTCGCGGTGGTCGCGGCGTTGTCGGCCGGATGCGCGCAAGGGGCGAACGACTCCGCCCTCCAGCACGTCTCGCCGCCTGCCGACACCTGGGAGCTGGCCGGATCGATGACGGCTTCCGGCCCGAACGGTCCCCGCAAAGGCGTGCCGGACGCGCCGCTCACCGCGGAGAACGGCGACGGCGGCGTCGTCGACAAGCTCGCTCTCAACACCATCGCCGACGTGCAGGATTTCTGGACCACCGAGTATCCCGAGCACTTCCCCGGCACCTTCAAGCCGGTGACCAGGTTCATCTCCTGGGACGCCAAGGCGCCGAGAACCCAGTCGGTCAAGTTCTGCAAATCCGACACCTACCAGGTGGTGAACGCCGCCTACTGCGGCGGTGATCACACCATCGGCTGGGACCGGGGCGTCCTGCTGCCGAAACTGGTGCAGAAGTACGGCGAGATGGCCGTGGTGATGGTGCTGGCCCACGAGTACGGGCACGCCATCCAAGGGCAGGCCAGACTCGCGGGCCTGCTGACCCCGCCGCTGGTGCAGGAGCAGCAGGCCGACTGCCTAGCCGGTGTCTTCCTGCGGCATGTGGCCGAAGGGGATTCGGCGCACTTCACGCTCAACACCACCGACGGCCTCAACGCCGTGCTCGGCGCGACGGTGGCCGTGCGCGACCGGGACCCGAACGATCCGGACAGCGTGCACGGCTCGGCCTTCGAGCGGGTGACCGCGGTGCAGATCGGCTACACCGACGGCGCCGACGGTTGTAAGAAGATCACCAGGAAGGAGATCGCCCAGCGCCGTGGCAATCTCCCGACCACCTTCGAGCCCGGTGAGGAACAGGCGCAGCTTCCGGTGGACACCGCCGCGCTGACCAGCCTGAGCACGGCGCTGACCAAGATCTTCCCGGTCACCCGCACCCCGCAATTCGACTACTCCGGAGTCGGCCGCGGCTGCTCGGACGGCGCTCTCACCCGGCCGGTGTCGTACTGCCCGAGCGCGAACCGGATCGGCACGGACGTGCCCGCTCTGGCCCGCCGCGGCGGAACGATGGCGGACGACGACCCGCTGTCGGCGGTCGTGGACGGCGACTACAACGCGTTCGTCGTGTTCGTCTCGCGCTATGTGCTCGCGGTGCAACAGGATCGCAAGCTGTCGCTGACCGGCGCGGAGACGGCCGGTCTGCGCACCGCCTGCCTCAGCGGCGTGGTGACCACCAGATTGAGCGAGCCGGGCAGCGACCCGCACCTGTCCGCGGGCGATCTGGACGAAGCGGTCTCCGGCCTGCTCGCCGACGGCCTCGCGGCCGCCGACGTGAACGGCAAGGTGGTGCCGAGCGGCTACCAGCGGTTGGAAGCGTTCCGCACCGGCGTCCTGGACGGCGAGAGCGCCTGCCTGGCCAAGTTCCGGTAGTCCGCTACACCGGCAGGGACCGCAGCGAGCTGAGCGTGCCCGCCAGCGCGCGTGCCGCCTCGGCGCCCTTGGTCACGAAGTGGTCGGTGAAAAACGTGACGTGCTCGCTGTGCTCGTGGAAGTGGTGCGGGGTGAGCACGACCGAGAAGACCGGCACATCGGTGTCCAGCTGCACCCGCATCAGCCCGTCGATCACCGCCGAGGCGACGAAATCGTGCCGGTAGATGCCGCCGTCCACGACCAGCGCGGAGGCGACGATCGCCGCGTAACGGCCGGAATGCGCCAAGCGCTTGGCGTGCAGCGGGATCTCGAAGGCGCCGGGCACCTCGAAGACGTCGATGTTCGCGGGATCGAAACCGAGGTCGGCGTATTCGGCGCGGAAGCCCTCGTACGCCTTGCCGACGATCGAGGCGTGCCAGCTGGCACGAATGAACGCGATGGATCCGGTGGTACTCATGCAGGGATACTACTGTTCGGTAAGGTGCGCTTCCAGCCATCCGACCACATCATCGAGCACCTTCTCCTGTTCGGGCTCGTTGAACACCTCGTGGTAGAGGCCTTCGTAGCGGATCACCGTGAGGTCTTTCGACCCGGCGCCCCGCTCGATGAGATCGGAACTGGACGGCGCGGCGATCGCGTCGGCCGTGCCGTGCAGCACCAGCAGCGGCACGGTGACCTCCGCCAAGCGCTGCTTGACCGTGGTCGTGGCGCTCAGCATCTCGGCTCCGGTGCGCGCCGGCAGCTTGCCTCGGTACACCAGCGGATCGTTGTCGTAGGCGGTGACGACCGCTGGGTCGCGGCTGATCTGCGACGAATCGAGTTTCAGCACACCGAGATTCGGGGTGAACCTGCTCAGCACCGGAGCGAGCGCGCGCTGCACCGGATTGCCCACCGGGATGTCCAGCGGCGGAGCGGACAGCACGATGCCCGCCACATCGATCGGCGCGCGGGAGGCCAGATACAGGGTGATCAGGCTGCCCATCGAGTGCGCGACCAGGAAGCGCGGCACGCCGGGCTGTTCCCGGCTCGCGATGTCCAGCATCGCGGCGACGTTGTCCGCGGCGCCCGCCATGGAGCCGATGTTGGCCTTGCCGCCCGCGGACTTCCCGTGGCCGATGTGGTCGAGCGCGTAGACCGCGAAACCGGCGGCGACCAGACGCTGCCCCACGTGCGCATAGCGGCCGGAATGTTCGGCCACGCCGTGGACCAGGACGATCACGCCTCGTGCCGCGCCCTCGGGCAGCCACGCCCGCCAGGCGACTCCGCTACCGACGCCGTCGAACTCACCGGACTCGGTACGGATCGCGGGCGTGGCGTCGCCCGCCGTCGGCTCGGTCGTCATCCATCAGCTCCTGACGTCGATGGCGGGCCGACCGTCGCGAAATGCTCGATCAGTCGCCGGTTGAACTCGATGAGTCGAGCGTAGTTGACTCGGGAGATGCGCTCGTCGGTTCCGTGGATCGAGCCCAGGTCGCGCTCGTCCAGCACGATGGGGGCGAAATTGCACCGGGTGCCCGCCAGGTCGTCGTAGTGCCTGGAGTCGGTGGCGCCGGGGACGATGCCGGTGGTCACCGCGATGCCGGGGACCACGGCGCGGGCGAGATCGGCGATCAGATCGAAGGCGGGGCCAGGTCCGGTGATCCGCGACGGCTCCGACGACATGCCGACGAGTTCGAGCCGGATTCCGCTGTCGCGCACCACTTTCCGGCAGTGCGCCAGCACCGATTCGACCGTGTCGCCGGGCAGGATGCGAAAGTTCACCATGGCCTCGGCCCGCTGGGGCAGCACGTTCGCCCGCACGCCGCCGCGGATCACCGTCGGCGCCGTGGTGGTGCGCACCATGGCCTCGGTCTGCGGCTGGGTGGCCATCACCCGGGTGACCACCGGCGCGGCCAGCTTCGCCAGACCGAGCAGCCGCCGCCGCGGCGCGGGCATGACCTCGCGGATCCTGCTCAGCATGTCCGCGATCACCGGGGTCAGGCGCAGCGGCATCGGATGGTCCTGGATGCGGCTCACCGCCCGCGCGATCCGGCCGACCGCCGTCTGCCTGCCCGGCATGGACGAATGCCCGCCGACCTCGGTGACCGACACCCGGACCGTCGCGTAGCCCTTCTCGCCGAGCATGATCGTCGCCACCGGCTGCCGCACGCCCTCGACGACGCCCGCGGTGATCACCCCGCCCTCGTCCAGCAGCAGATCCGCGCGCACGCCCGCCGCGCGCAGGTGCTCGGCCATCCGCTCGGCGCCCTCGCCGCCGAAGACCTCCTCGTCGTGCCCAAAAGCCAGGTACACGCTGTGCCGGGGCCGCAGGCCCGCGGCGAGCGCCGATTCGACCGCCTCCAGGATGGCCAGCACGCGGCTCTTGTCATCGATCGCGCCGCGACCCCAGATGAACTCGTCGTCGACCACGCCGGCGAACGGCGGATGCGTCCAGCGCTCGGCGTCGTCCACCGGCACCACGTCCTGATGCGCGAGCAGGATCGCGGACACCCCGTCCGGTTCGGCGCCCGGCCAGCGATAGAGCCTGCTGTGCGCGAACTTCCGCAACTCGAGCTCGGCGTGCACCCGGGGGAACGACGCGAGCAGGTGCGCGTCGAGGCTGTCGAACGCCGCGCTGTCGGCTTCGCGCGGGTCGTCGGTGGACACGGTCGCACACCGCAGCGCGGCGGCGAGGCGTTCGGCGGTCGGATCGTCGACCGGCTCCGTCATCGGTCACCGGTGCGGTCGGGCAGATTCATGGACACCGTTGCATTGTTCAACACACTCGGATCCAAGGCGATCGTCTTCTCGTTTCGCCACTTCACGATGCCTTCGGTGAGCTCGCCGGGCAGATCGGGACGACGCGTTCCGGTCAGCAGGGGCAACTCGACGCGCGCGGAGGTCACCGTGACCGCCGCGAAGGCGGGGGAGTGCGACCACACGTCGTCGACCACGTCCGTGATCCGCACGCCGATCCGGTGGCCCGCGGCGATCGGCCAGTCCTGCGCGAGCAGCCGGACCTCCGCGGTGTCGCGAACCGGGGCGATGCCGCGGGTGATGACGGTCGCGCGCAGGTCGGGCCCGATGTCGTAGAGCTCGACCGCGACCGTCGCGCTCGGCGGGCCGCTGAGCCGGAGGGTCGCGGTGGGGATGCCGGACAGGTGCTGGTCACCGGTCAGCGGCGCGGAGACCGACCAGATCTCGCGATCGGGCCCGGCGATCAGCCCGCGGTCGGTGTACTCGCCGGTCCGCAGCTCGACCGGGACGCGCCCGGCGTCGGCGGGCGGCCACGCCGTCTCCGCGCGCCAGCGGCCGTCGAACTGGCCGACCGTGATCCGCGGGCCGGGCACCTGCACGTCGCGGCCCGCGACGTGCTTGTCGAAGAACGCGAGCAGTTCGGTGTCGAAGTGGGGCGTGCCGCATTTGTCGTGGCAGGTGCGGTGTCCCCACTGGCCGAACCAGGCACGGTGCTCGCCGGGCCCGAGGCCGTTCCACAGATCGAACACCCGGTAGGCCCGGGTGTTGTAGTCGACGAAACCCTGACCGAGGAACAGCGGGATCGTGGCGCCGCGCAGCCGCGCGACCAGATCGCGATCCCGCCAGAAGGCGGTGCCGGGGTCGTGGTCGCCGATCTCGGCGAGGTAGCGCTGATAGCACTGCCACGGCAACTGCGTCGCGTTCGCCTGGTATTCGCCGGAGTCCTCCGGCCGCGGCGGCGTCGAGGCGATGAGCAGGTGCTCCAGTCCCGCGAAGTCGGCGGGGCGCACCCCGCTCTCGGTGACCGGCTTGCCGGAGAACTTCCACGAGACGCCCTGCATGTACAGGTAGGAGTACGGATCGACGACCGGCTCGAACGCGCCCACCGCCGCGAGGCCCTTCGGGGCGGCGGCCAGGCCCATCAGGCCGGTCCACGCCTCGTACGACGTGCCGAACAGTCCGACCCGGCCGGTGGACCACGGCTGGCTCGCCGCCCACTCCACGGCCGCGGCGACGTCGGCTCGTTCCCCGGGGCCGCCGAAGTCGGGGCAGCCGCTGGAGCCGCCGAACCCGCGCAGGTCGACGATGACGTAGGTGTACCCGGCGTTCAGGAACAACTCGGCGGTGAGATTGTCGGTGGACGGGCCGCCGGTCACGCGCGGCTCGCTCAGGTACGCCAGGTGCGCGCGATACGGGCTGACGGTGAGGATGACGGGCGTGCGAGCGTCGTCGGAGACACCGGCCGGGCGCAGGATGTCCGCGTGCAGCCGGGTGCCGTCCGTGCCGTCGATGAACGCTTGCTTCCACTGATAGGGCACCGGCAGCGGTTCGGCGGCCGCTCGCGTCGGAGTGAACGCGGCCAGCAGCAACACCAGGCCGCAGAGGGCACGAGACAGGACGGCTCGTTCGATCACCATAGGACTATCGAGTGTGGCCGCACGGTCGTCCAGCCCCTGGAACCGGGGTGGTCGTCCGTAGTACTGACGCACGCCGGTCTTCGCGCGGACCGAGACGAATCCACCGTGCGATTCCGAAAGCATTTCCGCGGAAGCCATTCTGCGCCAGCGGAAAACGCCGGAGGTAATCGAAAACCTCGATTGCGCCCGACTTTCCGCCGCGTGATCCGCCCGGTGTCCCGCGGCGCGGATGTCGCAGGTCCTGGTGGTGTTCGGCGTGGAGGCGGTATCCGATATGGCAAACGGCTATAGCCCCGATGAACTACGTGACCTCGCAATGGGATTCGTCTGGTGTCCCGGCCGCGGCGGCGTATGATCACCCCAGTGCGAATACCCGGGGGAAGAATGAGCGAGCCGGCGACAACGGACTGGGAACGGTTCGTGCAAGCGCTGGCGCACTGCCTCTCGGAGTTGCCGTCACGGGCAACCCTCGTCATCGCCGCCCCTGGAAATCGCTATGTCCAATTTGTCCAATACGACATCAAATTATCCGCCGAACTGGCCGGGAACAATTATCTGAGCAACCCGATACCGGAGACCGCCGCGCGGGAGTTGCGCGCACTCGGCTGGCACGCGCCCGTGGGCGGGCACGACGCGGACAACTGGACCAGGGTGCTGTTCTGGCCCATAGCGCCGAACGGTCTGCTGGAGTTCGCGCGCTCGGTCGCCGTCGGCCTGCGCGACGCCCTCGGTGTGCCGACCCCGGGCGAGTTACGAGCGATGGGCTGGACCGAGGCATCGGGTGACCTGGATCTCACGGTGCTCGGATCGATCGCGCGCCGCGGGTGAGCGCCCGGTCGGGCCGCTGTCCCACGGCGGAGGCGCGACTACCTGGGCACTATCCTGAGAGTCATGGCAGCAGGTAAGCCCACCAAGGAAGCGAAGGCCGCGGCGAAGGCGGCCCGCAAGCAGCAGTCGAGGGAACGCCGCAAGCAGTTGTGGCAGGCGTTCCAGATGCAGCGTAAGGAAGACAAGCTGCTGCTGCCGCTGATGATCGGCGCCCTGGTCGGCAGCACCGCCGTCTTCGCCGTCATCGGCCTGATCTTCGGGCTGACCTGGTTCCTGATCCCGCTGGGCGTCGTGCTCGGCGCGCTGCTGGCGTTCATCATCTTCGGCAGGCGGGTGCAGAAGAGCGTCTACCGCAAGGCCGAGGGCCAAGCGGGCGCCGCGGCCTGGGTGCTGGACAACCTGCAAGGCAAATGGCGGGTGAGCAACGGCGTCGCCGCCACCACGCAACTGGACGCGGTGCACCGGGTGATCGGCCTGCCCGGTGTGGTGCTGGTCGCCGAGGGCGCCCCGCAGCGGGTCAAGTCGCTGCTCGCCCAGGAGAAGAAGCGCACCGCCAGGCTGATCGGCGACACTCCGATCTACGACGTGGTCATCGGCAACGACGAAGGCCAGGTCCCGCTCAAGGACCTCCAGCGTTACCTCACCAAGCTGCCGCGCAACATCGACACCAAGCGCATGGACCTCATCGAAGGCAGGCTCTCGGCCCTCAGCGCGCGCAGCGGGCCCGCCCTGCCGAAGGGGCCGATGCCCGCGGGCGCCAAGATGCGCGGCGTGCAGCGCACGATCCGCCGCCGCTGATCCCGCTTGTTCGCACGGGCGCGCTCGGTGGCCTCCCGGGCGAGCACCCGGTCGCGCTGTTCCTCGAACTCGAAAGGCCCGCCTCGCTGTCCCGGAGGCGGGCCTTTCGGTCGGCGTCGTCGACGCGGAAAGTCAGCGTGAGTGCACCAGCGCCGTGCCGGTCGCCCGGTCGTGCATGCCGCGCCCGTCGGCGTCGGTGAACAGCGCGGGCACCACGAACAGCAGCAGCACCTGCCTGGCCAGCGCCCGGACGAAGCCGACCGGCGCCGCCGCGTCGATGCGCACCGTGCGCAGCCGCAGGAAATACTGCCCGGGGGTGAACCCGAACAGCGTCACGGCCCCCACGCCGATGACGAACCAGATCAGCAGCGTCAGACTCGACGCCGAGCCGCTGCGGCTGATCAGCGCCGCGATGCCGAGGGCGATCAGCCAGTCCACGAACAGGGCGGCGATGCGGCGGCCCATACCGGCCAGCGAGCCCGCCCCGGCCTGCGGCAGGCCGAGTTGCGCACCGGGGAACTCGGGGGTTGCCGGACCGCCGGAGTCGGCCGGAGGTCCGGAAAGCCAGGAGCCGGTGATGCGTGCCATGCACCCCACAATAGGCGCGAGGGAACCGGCTCCGGGCATCGCATATGCGGAGTTCAGCGTCGTCGCGCGCCACGGCGCGGGCAGGACTACCATGCATTTCGAGTCATGGTGGGCAGCACCACGCCGCCGGACGCACGTGTAACACCGGCGAAACACATCCTTGACTGCAGGGAAACACGGCATCCATAGCGTCTGGTCGCGACGAACCCATGCAAGCGACACTGGCTGGGAACCGATCCGTAAGGAGAACAAGTGACGTTCAGCACGGCCGACGAGGTCATCAAATACATCGCTGACGAGGACATCGAGTACGTCGACATCCGCTTCAGCGACCTGCCCGGTGTGCAGCAGCACTTCTCGATCCCCGGGAAGGCCTTCACCACCGACCTCGCCGAGGAAGGGCTAGCGTTCGACGGCTCCTCCGTTCGTGGGTTCCAGTCCATCGACGAGTCGGACATGCTGCTGCTGCCCGACTTCTCCACCGCGCGTGTCGACCCGTTCCGCGCCGCCAAGACGCTGAACCTGAACTTCTTCGTGCACGACCCGTTCACCCGCGAGGCCTACAGCCGCGACCCGCGTAACGTCGCCCGCAAGGCGGAGGAGTACCTGCGCTCCACCGGCATCGCCGACACCGCGTACTTCGGCCCCGAGGCGGAGTTCTACATCTTCGACTCGATCCGCTACGACTCGGCCATGAACGGCGCCTTCTACGAGATCGAGTCGGTCTCCGGCTCGTGGAACACCGGCGCGGAGTTCAACCCGGACGGCACCCGCAACCGCGGTTACAAGGTCCGCAACAAGGGTGGCTACTTCCCGGTCGCGCCGTACGACCACTACGTCGACCTGCGCGACAAGATCTCGACCAACCTGCAGAACTCCGGCTTCGAGCTGGAGCGCGGCCACCACGAGGTCGGCACCGCCGGTCAGGCCGAGATCAACTACAAGTTCAACACCCTGCTCGCCGCGGCCGACGACCTGCAGCTGTTCAAGTACATCGTCAAGAACACCGCGTGGCAGGAAGGCAAGACCGTCACCTTCATGCCGAAGCCGCTCTTCGGTGACAACGGCTCGGGCATGCACGTGCACCAGTCGCTGTGGAAGGACGGCAAGCCGCTGTTCCACGACGAGGCCGGCTACGGTGGCCTGTCCGACCTGGCCCGCCACTACATCGGCGGCATCCTGCACCACGCGCCGTCGCTGCTGGCGTTCACCAACCCGACGGTGAACTCCTACCACCGCCTGGTCCCCGGTTACGAGGCCCCGATCAACCTGGTGTACTCGCAGCGCAACCGCTCCGCCGCGGTCCGCATCCCGGTCACTGGCAACAACCCGAAGGCCAAGCGCCTCGAGTTCCGCGCGCCGGACTCCTCGGGCAACCCGTACCTGGCCTTCGCCGCCATGATGATGGCCGGCCTGGACGGCATCAAGAAGAAGATCGAGCCGCTGGCCCCGGTCGACAAGGACCTCTACGAGCTCCCGCCGGAGGAGGCCAAGAACATCCCGCAGGCCCCCACCAGCCTGGCGTCGGTCATCGACCGCCTCGAGCAGGACCACGACTACCTCACCGAAGGCAACGTCTTCACCGAGGACCTGATCGAGACCTGGATCACCCTCAAGCGCGAGGGCGAGATCGCCCCGGTCAACCTGCGGCCGCACCCGTACGAGTTCGAGCTGTACTTCGACGTGTAAGCCTTCTCAGGCTTGTGAGCTGCGGCGGTGGATCCATCGGGTCCTCTGCCGCAGTAGGTTCGCCCGAGTCCATTCGTTTCGCGACCACTTCGCGAAGCGGGTGGACTCGTCGCGTTCGGCACCCGCAGGCGTGGGTGAGTGCTAGGCGTCGCTCCAGGTGGGCACGCCGTAGACATTCAGTTTGTCGATGCCGTGGTCGGCGGAGGTGCCCAGTCCGACCGCCGAGTAGCGCCAGCTCGCGCCGGATGACGCTGCCGACTGGGTGAGTGCGTCCACGGCCACGGTGCTGCCATGGTGCCGGGACGCGAGTTCGCGGACGAGGCCGGTCAGGTCGTCGTTGCGGCGGGCGGCCAAGGTGAAGGCGTAGGTCGGGGCGCCGGAACCGCGTGCACAGCAGACGAAGTAGTCGTACCTGTGCAGTTCGGCCGCGTCGATACCGCACCGGACGAGTTCGGACAGGACCTCCCACGCCGGATGGCCGAAGTCGCGGACCAGTTTCATCGGCACGGCGGCGTCGTCATATCTGGCGCGCAGGTAGATCTTGTGGTTCAACTCGCCGCGGGCATCCACTTCGAGCGCAACGATGACCGGTTTGATGAGCTTCGGGTCGTCGGGGACCGGAGTCAGATCGGCGAATCCAGGCCACACGTCACACAACCGGCGCAGCCCTCCGGGCACGACATCCGGATAGCCGTACACCTTGAGCCGGGCCGCGTGGTCCGGCACTGCGGAGTGGTGGACGACACCTATCCACGAGGCCGAGCGATACCGTGAAGACACACTCGCCGGATCGGGATACAGCGTCGCGATGAAAGACTCGAACATATCGGCGACCGTCTCGTCTCCGTCCGGCAGCCACGGGACGAGAGCACGGATCGCGGCGATCTGGGCCGTGACGCGCGAGTCGAATCGCGTTTCCTGAGTCGCGGTCTCCGTGGCGTAACGAACCACGGGCGCCACGTCGCCGCCGCCGCCGGACACACTCGCTTCGAACGGAAGGCCGGAGACGGTCAGCAGACTGGCGCGGTATCCATCCGGCCCTCGCTCGGACAGTTGTCCACCGCAGGCGCGCTCCATCATCGCGCGAACAGTGGCGGGATCACACGAGACAGCCAACCGCTCGGCCAAGTCGACCAGGAAGTCTCCGGCCGCTTCGGACGACACCATCGTCAGGACTGTTTGCCGATGACGTGAGCGACGAGTGGCGGATCGACACTTCTACCCATATCGCCAAACTCTCTCATTCGGGCTGAGACGTCCTGCCATTCGGATTCCCATCGCTGGTGACAGCAGGGAGTGAACCCTATCGGGACCAGGGATCGTCCGAGAACTGATGCCCCAGGGCGGCGCGTACAAGCGGGTGGTGGGCGTTGACGTGTTCCAGGCGGTGGGCCGAGCGCAGCTGCGCGAGTCGAGGCAGGTCCGTTCCGTAGAGTTGTTCGGCCGCAGCGGCGTCGAGGACGTCGAAGCCGTAGAGGTAGGGACGTCCGCCCAGCTCGAGACAACGCTCCAGCACGCCGCGTAACGCGGTCCGGGTAGCGGCGACGGCCGCGAGCTCGCGGCGTAGCGAGGTACAGAAGCCCACGCCGATCGAGACGGGAGCACTGCCCGCCGGAGTGAAAGGGAACGCGGTCGCCTCCGGGGAACGGCGCACGATCAGAAGCCACAACAGTTCGAGTCCACGGTTCAGTGAATCCAGGTGCCGTAGCGCGTCCACGGCCGCGAGCATCGGCGCCAGTTGCCCGGCGGGCACGATGTAGTCGGTGCACAAGCGCGCATGGCCCGGGGGCGGGGCAGCGGTGCGCGCTGCGGCGTGGTTTCCCTGAAACGAAAGATCGGCGACGATCGCACAGCCTTCGTCGCGACATTGCTCCGGACCGCTTCCGCGCCATCCGATAACGGTCTGGCACACGCCGTGTCGGATGGACGCGTAGAAGATGTCGATGTCGTCGCGCTCCGCCATCCGCTCGGTGTGCTCTACCAGGTCGGCCTGCGAGTCGTGCCGGGTGCGGTGAAGGTGGGTGTCGCGGCGGTACGGCACGGTGCGCAGCACTGCCCGTTCGATCAGTCCGACGGTGCCCGATCCGCCGAGGGCGAACCGGAACAGCTCCGAGTGGTCGGTACGGGAGCACCAACGGCTGGCCCCCGTGCCGTCGATCAGCTGGATCCGCTCCACGTGATCGACCTGCATGCCGGAGCGCACGGAGTCGATTCCGATGCCGCCCATCGAGAGTGTGCCACCCACCGACAGCTGCAAATAGTCGGGCAGCACGGGAAATGCCGCGCTGCGGCGATTCAGGTAACGCTCCAGGCCGTACCAGCTCATCCCGGCGGGGACCTCGATCAGGCCGTCACCGAGGTCTCGCACTTGCGGGGCCGCGGCCTCCGGCGCGTAGGTGACCAGCAGTTCTCCCTCGGTGACGGTCTGCCCGTCAGAAGAATGACCCGCGCCGCGCAGCGTCAACTGTCGACCGGAACCGAGTAGCGCGGCAGGAAACGCCGATGGCATCCGGTGTACCGCGCGGCTGACGGCGTACCGCAGGCCGCCGAAGTCGGTGCTGAACTCGTCGATAGGGGCCTCGCGGAACTCGTGATCTCCATGCGGGAAACCGGCTCTGGCCCGAGTATGCTCGCTTCCCACTATTGGGAAGCGAACTCTTTCGGAGGTGTCGCATCCTGAAGGGCGCCCTGCGCTCGGCAGAGCCGGGCGCTCGGCGGCGTTGCCGACATGGACGAGTGCGGGCGCGCCGGTTGCCCATAGGCGGCGTTGGGCGGCCGCGGATAAGTGAGGATCTGTGAGAGAAGTACATCCTTACGTACGCGCCGGACTGAGCATGGCCCGGGAGTTGCGGCACCGCATCGCTGAGATGCGGGAACGGTCCGACGCCATCGTGGCGCGCCGACCCTCCCCCAGCGGCCTGGTCATTCCCGAGGTCGACGTGATGGGACGGCTGCGGGATCTCTATCTCGCGCCCGGGACCTGTGCCCGATTCGGCAATCAAGAACTCGCCGCCGAAATCATGGCCGCTATCACCGAAAGCACAGCGGATGCCCGGCGGCAATACCACTTCGTCATGAACAACGCCGAGAATTTGCCGCGTCCCTTCGCCGAGGTGATGCGGGAGTGGAAAACCGGAAGCGATCCGGTCCCCAACTTTGGGAAGGCGGAACAATGAACCCGAGATAGCTGGCGGGAGGGATCGACCGAGCATGCCCAATTACCTGGATGTTGAGCCGGATCAGCTGCGCCGCATGGCCCAGCAACACGATTCGCTCGCAGCGGACATCCGGAAGTGGGGCGAGATCCCGCATGACTGGCTTGCCGAGTTCCAGTCCACCTACGGTGTGATCGCCGACCCGATGCGGGGAGCGCTGGTGGACTACTACAACAGGCGTCATCAGTCCGCTGAGCGCCTCGCCGCCAGGCATGAGCGGACGCGAGACGAATTGCTCGCCGCCGCCGCCGCCCTCGAAAACGCTGACCACTCCGGTGGGCAGAACATCAGCCATGCGGGCGACCTCGCTGGCGGCGCGCCTCGGGGCGGCCCCGCTTTCGGCGCGCCCCCTGGTCATCCGACGCCGGTCGGCGCAGGTCCGCACACACCGACCGCGGACGGCCCCCAGCCGAATGTCGCACAGCCTGGGTACCCTCCGGCCACATCAGTCGACCCTCGGATGCCGGAAGGCGCGACTTACTCGGATTCCGCCCCGGTGCTGCCGGCAGCATCGGCACCACAGCTCAACGATCCCGGGCCTGCGGGGGTTGCCGCGCCGCAGGCGACGATGCCCGGCACGTTCGGCGTGCCCCAGCCCGGTTGGGGCGGCATGCCGGATTCCGGTTCTGCCGGCGTATCCGTCGGCCCCCTCGGGGCCTTGAACGGCGTCGCGGACGTGCCGATCGACATGAACGGTCACGCGGGCGTCGCCGACGGATTGCCCGCACCGATGGCGGGAGGCACTGCCCCGGCGACGGTTTCCGCTGGTGGTGGGGGCGCGGGTACGGCCGTCCGGCCTCCCGCCCCCCTGGCGACAGGCCCGCTTGCGGCGGCGCTGCATCCGGCCGAGGATCGGCGGGCGCTGCCGTCGTTGGTGGTGGGTGAGGGGTCCGAAGACGACTTGGCGCTCGCTCGCACTCTGCTTGCCGCGACTCTGTCCGCGGTAGCCGATTCGGCGCCCGGTCTCGACTGGGGGGTGGCGGTGTTGCGGACTGTCGGTGGCCCTCTGGTTCTGCTGACGTCCACCGAGGGACGTGGTTGGTTGCCTCCCCGGCTGTTCCTGCCATCGGAAGTCGTCATCCCGTGGAGGTGGGACTCGATATTGCGCGCCGCGGGCCGGCAGTCCATTGCCGCCTTGGAAGGGACGACCGATCCCGCTCGGATGCTGGCCGAATTCTGCATGCTGGTAGGCGAGCGCAGGCGGGCCCGGATCAGCGCCCTGGTGTCGTCGGCGGCGATTGCGGACGACCTGCGTAGGGCACTCGGCGACGATGTGGCCATCGAGGATCGCGTGTCCGCCGCCGAGTCCGCTGTCGATCTCACCTCCCCGGGCGCCGGGCTGGCCGACCGGCTCACGCTGGCCGGGTCGGATGACCTGCTGCGGGAGGCTTCGACGGTGCCGGACGCCGAAATAGGAGCGCGTTGCGTCGAATTGGCGCGCGCCGCGGATGCTCAGGTGCGCACGGCGTTCTCGGTAGGCAACGCGGGGGGCTCACCGCATCGTGCTCGTATCCTCGATGCTCTGCAAGCGGGTCTGCCCGTCCCGGAGAGTTGGTGGCATCAGATACGGACTGTCGATGCGTTGGCAGCAGCCTCGGCGCGGTCGCGACGAATCGACATCTCCCATATACCGGTCGGAGGCGTCCCACCGAATGTGACCGGAATGGAAGTCCTGCGCGCCATGGTTTTCGAGCGTCGCGTCGATGAACTGCTGCTGTTGCTCGCCGAAGGGGAGCCGGACCGGCAGACACTGCGTGATGCGCTCTATACATACGGCCAGATAACCGAGCATCCGTTGTTCCCTGCGGCAGTGCGGGTATCGGCGGCGCCTGCGATCCGCCCTGGGTCGGCGGTTTCCGACGTCGCGATCGCCCCGGGCGTGCGGGCCGGTTCTCGTGGCGTGAGTTCGATGAGTCACGGCGAGGCTCCCCCATCCGTCGCCGGATTGCTGAGCGGTCCGGCAGGGTCGGAGAGCTCCGGTGAGCAGAGGAGAGCCCGATGAGCAAGGTAGACGACGTCGTCAGTGAGATCAAAAAGGATTACGAGTCGGGTGGCTGGGACTCTGTCGGCTTCCAGGACGATCAGGCCAAGAGGTCGTTGGACAAGCTGGCCGGATTGAACTCGACCGAGTTCAAGGAAGCCTACGACCAGCTTTTTCATTACACGCACGACCCCGCGTACTTGTACACCTTGCCTGAACAGCTCCTCAAGGACGCCGGCGACCTGGTGAAGGACCCCAAGTATCGGGGCGTTGTGGGTGCGCTGAGCTCCGGCGATCCGACGGATTACATCAAATCCAAGCAGAAGGAGGAACTGGAGGCCGAATATACGAAGTTCGGCAAGTACGGCAAGGACAACTTCCAGGATGAAGACAAGCACGCGCAGTACGTGGACCTCTATGTTCCCAAGGGAGCCAGTGAGGCGCTGAAGTTGCTGATCGCGGACACCGAGTTCACGATGCAGTGGGATTTCGACACACTCGGTGTCGGCAATCCGAAGGAGAACCCTGACTTCTCCGCGCTACTCGACGACAAGAAGGTGGAGTCCGCGGACGGTTGGTCCAAGGTGAGGGACGCGCATGGTGAACTCAGCGGCAAGTTGAAGGAACGGCAGGACAAATACAGCGGCGACCACAAGTCCGTTGTCAACTCCACATACGATGCGAAGATCACCGGCTCCGATACGTTCAAAGAGCTCAAACGAATCATGGACGACCTCAACAAGGACCTCGAGTACGCGCCCCCGGTGTCGAGTCTTCAGCGTAACGGGAATCAGCTCACGGAAAGCTCGGGCGGTCCTGTCACTTCCGCTATGCAGATACCGGTGTACGAGAAGAATACAAAAGAGGGCACCGATGGTTATGGTCAATATTTCCTGACCGCCGAGGCGGAGCAACGGTACTACGTCCGGGCAATCGACGATCGCACCGCCGAGTGGGACAAAGTTTACGGGGAGGCGACGAAGAAGTATCAGCATCAAGCCGAGGATGTCGACGGCAAGAATGCCGACGATCACAGCGGCGATAAAGGTGACAAGGGAGACAAAGGGGATAAGGGAGATAAGGGAGACAAAGGCGACAACGGGGATCAGAAAGGCGGCGACAACGGTAACGACGGCAACGGAAACAACGGCAACGGAAACAACGGCAACGGAAACAACGGCAACGGAAACAACGGCAACGGCGGCAACGGAAACAACGGCAACGACGGCAACGGAAACAAGGACGGCGACAGCAACAAGGACGGCGACGGCAACAAGGACGGCGACGGCAACAAGGACGGCGACGACAAAAACGGCACCGGCAACGACGATTCCGGTAGCGGTACGGGCGACGACGGTTCCACCGGCGGCTCCTCGACGGGGGGCAATGGTTCCGGATCCGGTTCCGGCGGCGGCACCGGCTCTCCGAGTGTCCCCGCTTCCCCTGCGCCGACCGGCGGCAGCAGTGGCGACGGCGGCGCAGGCATGATGCAGAACCTCGCCATGATGGCTGCCATGGCGGGGATGATGAACCAGGGCAACCAGCACAACGGTTACCAAGACGAAGAGGACCGGCGGGAGCGCGAGGAGCGCGAAGAGCGGCGTGAGGAACGGCGGCGCCAGCGCGAGGCTCAAACGGCCGCCGCGAATCAAGCTGGTCAGCCCCAGCCTGGAAGTCCTTCCGGTGTGACGGCGCCGACGTACGCGGGTACGCCGCCTGCCGTGACGACGCCGGGCGCGACGGTGCCCCTCCAGATCGGCAACCAGACCGTGCAGGTGCCCCCGGAGCTCTCGGAACCTTTGCAGCGGCAGGCGCAGAACACCGCCATGGACGCGGCGGCCGCGTACGCCGGGACTCCCGGCGAGTCGACGGCGGAGCATCCCTGGGCAACGGTCAACGATGTCGCCCAGTTGCAGTCGGGCGATGTCGTGCAGTGGGAGAAGCACAGCGCGCTGATCGTCAAGACCGACACCGGGCTGACCATCGTGGACGGCGGGCAGCTGATTCCGCTGGATCCCAACAACCCGCCGCTGACGGACAAGTACGGCGGTTTCACGGGCTACGCGCATCCGACGGGTCTGAACGTCGGTTCCGCTACCGATCCGACGGCCGCGACACCGCCTACGCCCACCCTGAGCACGGCACCGCCTGCCGCTCCGCAACCCGCCGGTCCACCGGCCATCAACCCGCCGCAGGTCTGAGCGACTCGAAGCATCGCGACCGAATCCCTGGCGGAAGTGGATCGGCCGCGATGCTCGCCCGCCGGGCGCGCGGTCAGGCGTTCGGCTGCGCCTGCCCTGCCGCAGATCCGACGCAGTAGCGCACTCCGGTCAGGCACGCCGATGCCTCACACAGGTTGATGTGCCGCTGAGCATCGCGCGCGGCTGCTCGGCTGAACCCTGGCCGGACAGCCCCTGTATCCCCGAAGTCGGGCAGGACCTCAGTACTCACCGCCTTGACCTCCGGGTCCGTGGCGGCTCGGCAGAAGCGGACTACGCGCGTGCCTTCTCCCCGCGCACCGCGGCGGCGATCTGGTTCGGCATCGGTTCGTGGCGCGCGTACGCGCGGGTGAAATCGCCGGTGCCGTGGGAGATCGAGCGCAGGTCGATGGCGTAGCGGCCGAGTTCGAGTTCGGGGACCTCGGCGTGGATCCGCGTGCGCCCTGCGCCGTGCGGCTCGGTGCCGAGGACTCGGCCGCGGCGGCTGGACAGGTCGCTCAGCACCGGTCCGACGTAGTCGTCGGAGACCAGCACCCAGACTTCGGCCAGCGGCTCCAGCACCCTGATTCCCGCGGCCGCCGCGGCCTCACGGAGGGCGAGCGCACCCGCCGTCTGGAACGCTGCGTCGGAGGAGTCGACCGAATGGGCCTTGCCGTCGAACAGGGTGACGCGCACGTCCACGAGCGGATATCCGGCGGTCAAGCCACGGGTGGCTTGCGCGCGCACGCCCTTCTCCACCGACGGAATGAACTGGCGCGGAACTACTCCGCCGACAACTTTGTCCACGAACTCGATCCCTGACCCTTCTGGTAGCGGCTCGACCTCGATCTCGCACACGGCGTACTGCCCGTGCCCGCCGGACTGCTTCACATGCCTGCCGCGCCCGGTCGCCTTGCCCGCGAACGTCTCCCGCAGGGCCACCTGGTAGTCGGTAAGGTCGACCTGCACGCCGAACCGGGTCCGCAATCGTTCCAGCGCGACGTCGCGATGCGCCTCGCCGAGACACCAGAGCACCAGCTGGTGGGTCTGCGCGTTGTGCTCGAGCCGCAGTGCCGGGTCCTCGGCGGCGAGCCGGGCGAGGCTCTGCGAGAGCTTGTCCTCATCGGTCTTGCTGTGCGCGCGGATGGCGACGGGCAGCAGCGGATCGGGCATCGGCCACGGCTCGATCCGCAAGGGGCTGTCCGTGGACGACAGCGTGTCGCCGGTCTCGGCGTGACCGAGTTTGGTGACGTAGGCGATGTCGCCCGCGATCGCCTGGCGCAGCGGGCGTTGCTGTTTGCCGAACGGAGCCGAGATCGCGCCGACCCGCTCGTCCAGCTCGTGGCTCTCATGGCCGCGGTCCTCGAGGCCGTGGCCGCTGATGTGCACCGTGTCGTCGGCGTGCAAGGTGCCGGAGAAGACGCGGACCATGCAGACCCGCCCGACGTACGGGTCGGACGCGGTGCGGATGACCTCCGCGGCCAGCTCACCGTCCGGGTCGCAACGCAGCGGATGCGGCTCTGCGCCGTTGCTGGCGGTGATCGGGTGCTCGGCCGGCGTCGGAAAACCACCGGTGATCAGGTCGAGCAGTTCCACCGTGCCGAGGCCCTGCTTGGCCCCTTCCGGCGCGGGCGCGGCGAACAGCACCGGATGGAAGCTGCCCCGCGCGACCGCGCGCTCCAGATCGGCGACCAGCGTCGCCAGGCTGATCTCCTCGCCGTCGAGGTAGCGCTCCATCAGGCTCTCGTCCTCGCTCTCGGCGATGATGCCCTCGATGAGGCGATTGCGCGCCTCCTCCAGCGCGGGCCGCTCATCGGGCGAAGGGTCGCCCTGGACCTCCTCTCCGGATGAGTAGTCGCCCACGCAGTGCGGCAGCAGCTCCACCATGCCGGTGACCGGCCGGTGACCGTCCGGGTTCTTCGGGCCGTACACCGGCAGGTGCAGCGGGAGGATGCTCTCCGTCGATCCGCCGCCGAGCACGGTGCGGCAGGCTTCGGTCATCACGTCGTACTCGTCGCGCGCGGTGTCCAGATGGGTGATCACGATCGCGCGCGGCATCCCGACCGCGGCGCACTCCTCCCACAGCGCCCTGGTCGCTCCCGCGATCCCGTCCACGCCCTCGGCTGCCGAGATGACGAACAGCGCCGCGTCGGCCGCGCGCAATCCCGCCCGCAGCTCGCAGACGAAGTCCGCGTATCCGGGCGTGTCGACCAGATTGACCTTCATACCGGCCCACGTCACCGGCACCACCGACAGCTGCACCGATCGGTGCTGACGGTGCTCGATCTCGTCGTAGTCCGACAGCGACGTGCCGTCCTCCACCCGCCCGGCGCGATTGACCGCCCGCGCGGTGAGCGCCATGGCGTCGACCAGCGTGGTCTTTCCCGACCCGCTGTGCCCGACCAGGACCACGTTGCGAATCTGCTCGGGCCGCTCCGCTGTCATCACGCCGCCGTCGCCCGCGGCAGCTCCGTTGGTCTTGTCCACCATGTGTCTCGCTCCTCTGCCGACACCTGCCGTACATCCACCTTCCCACCGGGCGTTGCGTTCCGCCGACGAATCGGCAGATCAAGGTGCGGAGCGCGTCATTCGCAGGCGGGTGAGGGCGAGCCGATTCCGGCGATGTTCTCGCAGGCCCAGTGCGGGTCGAGACGCCAGGAGCCGTCGCGCGGGACGAACGGCACGACAGCCGGACGGCGGCCGCCCGGCCCGGCGAAGACGACGGTCGCGAGGAGGTGACCGCCGGCGTCGGTCGCTTTGCCGACCGTCGTGGTGGTCGGTGCGAGGGCCTGGGCGAGCCGAGTGACCAACTCCGGGTCCTTGTCGTCGTCCGCGATCCGCAGTGGCTTCCGCGCGACGGGAACCGCCGGGTCCAGCGTCTGTCGTAGTCGGTTGTCGAGATCGGCGACCGCGGGCACCGGTGGGGCCGGCTCGGTGGTCGCAGGTGCGCCGGGCACCGTGCCCGGATACAGCTGACGGACGATGCCGAACCAGATGACCGATGCGGTCACCCCGAGCAGGGGCGGAGACGTGAATTCGCTGACCGCGACGGTGACGCTGACATCCTGCTCGGGGAGATAGGCCATGTGGGTGGTGTAGCCGGGCACCGCGCCGTTGTGGCCGATCCAGCGGCCGAACTCCACCATGCCGAGGCCGTAGCGCAGGTCTCCGGCGAACTGGGTCCTGGCGCGGAAGGTCTCCGGTTTCAGCAGGTCGCCCCGGCCGAGCAGGCGGGCGTACTCGGCGAGGTCGGAGATGGTGGACACCATGCTGCCCGCCGCTCCGAAGAGTGCGGGGGTGGTGCGGGCGGTGACGTCGGTGGGCGTTTCGTCGAAGTAGGAATATCCGTGACCTTCGGGTGCGGGGATGGTGGTGTCGGTGGGATATGTCGTAGCGCGCAGTCCGTGCGCGGCGGCGACTTCGCCGATCACTTGGTGCACCGGTTTTCCCAGGACCTTCTCGAGCACCAGCCCCAGTAGGTAGTACTCGGAGTTGGAGTACTCAACCCGTTCGCGGGGCGGCATCGCCTTCTCGGGATGCGCGATGATGGCGCGCAGGCGGTCGCCTTCGTGCCATTCGGACGCCGGGGTCTTCGCGACTATCTGCTCGGCGAAAGCCTGCTCTTGGCGAAGATCCCAGACGCCGCCTCGCATCCCGAGCAGATCCCGGAGGGTGATGGCGTCTCCGTTCGGCACGCCCGGCACGTACCGTTCCAGCACGTCGTCCAGAGAGAGTTTTCCCTCGTCGGCCGCGCGCAACACGGCGGTCGCGGTGAAGGTCTTGGTGATGCTCCCGATCCGGACCTGATCCGCCACGTCCATCGGACGACCGGTCGCGAGATCCGCCGTGCCGTATGCCCTCATGAAGACACCCCGTTTCGGGTCGTGCACTGCGACCAGCGCTCCGGGGGCCAGCCGCGCTTCCCTTTGCGGTTGCACCACGCGGTCGATCTGCTCGGCTGCCTCGGCTGGAAAACTACGGTCATGGCGCTCGTTCGACGCGCACCCGGCCAGCAGCGCCGCAGTGATCATCAGCGCCGCGACGAGCGCACGCAGCGATGTGAATCGTCCACCCATCGATTCGTCCCCCCTATCCGAAAGTGCTTCTGTCAGTGTGCCAGGACCCGGAGCGGCCGGGATGCTGTCAGCCTTCCTCGCACATCTGCTAGATCTGCGAGGAACGCGTTCTTTCCGAACGTCTGTCTCAGGACAGCCGGCGGATGTCCCCGCGCACGCGGTAGAAACCTCCGCGCGCCGACTCGGCTATGCCGTCGACCACGTAACGAGCCCCCGCATGGCGAATGTCCTTGGGGAACTGAACGTTCCATCCGCGGTGATATCCCGGCGACACGACTCGCACGCGCAGGGAAGCGCCATGGCTCACGCACTCCACGACGATGCCGTCGCCCGCTTCGGAGGCGATCTCGACGGTGTCGCTCGGCAGCACCGCCGAGATCTCGGGGGCCTTCACCGACACCGTCTGCGGCAGCACACCCTGCTCGGCAGCGCTGATGGCGGCCTCGGCGACATCGAGGCAGGCCAGCGTGCCGGTCGTGGTGACCAAGTACAGCTTCTCGTCGTGGTACTGCATGGAGTACGCCGAGCCGCAGCCGGTGGCCAGCTTCCACACGCGGTTGCCCGCGGCGTCGAAGCAGTACACCGAGGAGTAGTTGTCACCGGCGAAGACGTAGCGGCCGTCGGGTGAAGTGGCGCAGGAGAAGACCGCGGCGTCGCACTGGTAGGTGCGCTCGGCCCGGCCGCCTTTGGAGACCGTGCGGACCTGGTTACGGGAGGTGCCCGCGTAGACGGCGTCGGATTCCTGCCAGCCGAACAGGACGTCGCCGCCGGTGCCCACCTGCCACACGGTGCTTCCGCTGTCCAGGTCGTACTTGGTGACGCCGGCGGAATGCCCGTGGTAGACGCCGTTCGCGTCGATGCGCACCAACCAGCCGGAATCGCCGGTGCTGCGCCGGGTCCACAGCGACTCCTCCTCGTAGTCGATCACGGTGATCCCGCCTTGGCGGTCGGAGACGCCGAGGATGCCGTCGTGGATGTCGAGCCAGTAGATGTCGACATCGGCCGCGATGTCGTAGGCCGCCCGCGGCACCTTGCCGGACAGGTCGTAGACGCGCCCGTCGTCGCATCCCGCGTAGATCCAGAAATCATCCGCCACGATGCATTTGACCGAATCCGGCAGGCGGTAGCGGCCGGTGACCGCGCCGTCGGGAGTCAGGGTGAACACGTCGCCGCTCTCGTTGCCCACCCAGCAGCGGCGCTCGTCGACGAAGATGCCGAAGGCCGCCGCGCCGGAGTCGAAACTCCACAGCACCGGCGCCGCCTTCGCGGTGGAACGGCCACTGCTGATCGCGCGCCTGGTCACCGGACGCCTGGTCCGCGCGCCCAGCACGGCGGGCGCGTATCCCTTGCGCACCTTCTCGCCGATCTTCTTCGCCGCGGCCGCCCGCGCCTTCTCCTCGGAGGCGAACGAACTCACCTTCGTCTGCCCTTGTTCGCCGATGCGACCGAAGCGAACGCTCACCTGCGTGCCCGCGACGATCACCTCATAGAACTTGTGCGCGGTACCACTGTCCTCGGACAGTTCGAGATAGGTGGTTCCCCCGATAGTCATAGCGCCTCGCCTGTTTTCGTCAGATCAGAACGGGACGAAAGTTAGCAAGAGGCACCGACATTCGACGGCACGTCCGGACAGCGCCGGGTACGGGTCTGGCACAATCAGGCCGGGCTCGTGAGGAGGGGGATACATCATGGTGCTGACCGCGCGATTCCAGCCGGGCTCGACCAGCCGCCCGTTCGTCGACCGCGAGCCGGTGCTGACGCGGTTCGACGAACTGCTGGCCGAGGCCGCCGAGCGCCCCCAGGTGATGCTGCTCGGCGGTGTGGGCGGGATCGGCAAGTCCCGGCTGGTCACCGAACTGCGAGCGCGGGTGGGCAAGAAGCATCCGGCGGCGGTGCTCGATCTGCAGGTTCCGAGTCATCGCCAGGCCGCGGACGGACTCGCCGTACTGCGCATGCAATTCGGCGCGCAGAAGATCAAGTTCCACCGCTTCGACATCGCTCGCGCGGTGTTGTGGCAGCGCATGCACCCACATCTACGCCTGACCTCGGATTCGCTGGCGCTCGCCGAGCACAGCGAGATCTTGACGGAGATCCTCAACGACGCCACCGGCATCCCGGTCTTCGGCACGGCGACACGGCTGCTCGATCTCGGCGCACGCAAGGTCATCCGCACCCATCGGATCCGCCACGATCCCGTCCTCCAGGAACTCGACCGGTTGAGTCTCGCGGGTCTGGAAGCAGCCGTCTCCTATCTGTTCGCGGAAGATCTGAAGAACGGGACGGAGGGCAAGCCCTATGTGGTCTTTCTGGACGCCTACGAAGCGCTGATGGGCGGCGCCGATCGGGAAGGCCGCGCGGCGGCGTCGGACGCCTGGCTACGTGATGTGGTTGCGCAGCTGGACACCGGGCTGGTGGTGATCGCCAGCCGCGAGCCGATGGGATGGGAGCGGCACGACCCGGAGTGGTCGGCCCGGATCCGGAACGTGCCGGTCGACGACCTGCCGATGGACGCCCGCTTCGAATTGCTCGACTCCTCCGGCATCGAGGATCCCGCCGAGCGCGCGGCGATCGCCGCTTCGAGTGCGGGCGTCCCGTTCTATCTGCATCTGGCCCTCGATGCACGCACCCGGGCGGGTTGGGTGCCGCCGTCCGAATTGGTCTCTCCGGAAACAATTCTCGAACGTTTCCTCCAGTACGTGCGCCCCGAGGAAGTCCGCATGCTGGAACTGCTGGGGCTGCCGCGCACCTTCGATCGAGAGATCTTCACCGTGGTCGCCCGGCAGTTCGAGCTACCGCACCACATCGCCGCGTGGAAGTCCCTAATCGCGTACTCGTTCGTCTACGTGGCGGACGAGAACGACGAGGGCGAGCGCTTCCAGCTGCACCAATTGATGGTGGACGCGTTGCAGCGGCGTTTGGATCCGGACGTCCGGCGCACTCTGCACGGGGTGCTGCACAATCTGTGGTTCGCCCGCGCCGAACGGTCGGTCGGCCGGGTCGCGGCCTTGCGGGAGGCGGGATATCACGGGGTTCGGTCCGGGCTGTTGTCCGCGGTGACGTTGCTGGGATACGTCGATCGGATCGAAGCGGCGGGCGGCAGCCAGGGCATCGGTGGAGTCATCAGCGATCTGGACCGCTACCTGAGCGATCCGCATGAGAACCTGACAAGTATGGCCGAACTGTCGGAACTCACGCGGTGCCTGGAAGCGGAAGCGGCGGTGCTGCTCGGCGACGCCAAGCAAGCCGATCGGCTCACTCGGGACGTCGCGTTGGACCTGACCGGCCCGATCGGGGAGCGGTTGGCCGTCGCCGCGGCGAACGCACGTCGCATACTCGGCGACACCGACGACGCCCTCGCCATCTATCACGACGTGTGGTCGCGCGGATCGGGGCGGGCCCGGCTCGTAGCGGGGCAGTGGGCCGCCGATCTACATATGTGCCAGGGCCGATTCGATCAGGCACTGACCATGTGCGACGAACTCGTCGCGATGGCGGACCACGACGACCGTGAGTTCCTCGGCGATGTCGCCCGTTTGCGTCATCTCGCCTACCGGTTGGCGTTCGACACCGAGCGCGCCGCCCGGTATCTGACGGAGGCCGACACCCACTACCGAGCCGCCGGCAGCGTCGTCGGACAGGCCAATATCGCGACGAACCTGGCCGAACTCTTGGCGCTCACCGACCCGGCTCGGGCGATCGAGGCCGCCGGAGCGGCGATCCTGCGGCAGCGTGAGCTCGGTGCGCTGCACGAGCTCGGAAAGGCCTACACCGCATTGGGTCTGGCGCGGTTGTCGCTCGGTGAACTGGATGCCGCCGAGCACGCGCTCGCCGAAGCGTGCGAGATTCTCGAGCAGGCCGGGTACCGCTCCGGGCGCGCGAGAGCCGAACTGTTTCGCGCGGGCGTCTTCGCGCGCCGCGGGCAGCGCGACGATGCCGTACGCAGTGCGCGCTGGGCCATCGCGGAATTCGAAGGCGCGAACGTCTACCCAGGGCTGGTCCTCGTCGCGCGAGCGGTGCTGGCGCTCTACGGCTGGACCGAACCCGATATCTCGAAAGCCGCCGCGGTCGCGCGGTCGCGCATCCAGCCGCCGACGCCGGGATCGGCTTTGGACCGCGACGCCGCACGAGTGATCGCGCGGGTGATCGGTGTCGACGCCGAGGCGATGTACGACGAGGCGCTTTCCCGATCGCAGTCCGCCGCCGGGTACTACAACCACAACGTTCGCGTCGACGGCGTCGCCGGTACGGTGAACGTGCGAATTCCCGTCGACGGCGCCGATGTGATGGACCTGCGGCAGTGGCCGGAACCAGCCGTGCTGATCGCGATCGAACCCTTCGTCACCTCGGCGCCGAGGCTGCGCTGGGAATCGGTCCACCCCGCGTACCAGATCCACGACTACATCGACGGCGACCTACTGGATCGCATCGCGCCGCGCGGCGTCCGGGTTCCGGCTCACGTACCGCAGGACGTCGCGGCGTTGTTCGGTGAACTCCGGCGTATCCCACGAGATCTGCTGCCGCCGGTGGAGCCCGATTGGGGTGAGGAACCGGCTGGGTTCGCCCGCCGATTGTCCGGCGTCACCGCGCGCGTGCACCGCGACAGCAGCGCCGATTTCGGCGAGGTGTACCGGCGCTTGGGCGTGCCCCACGAGCCGCTGGAGCACATCGTCGCGGCGTGGGACACCCTCGAGCCCCGGCCTTTCCGGATGCTGCATGCCGACGTGCACCGGAAGAACATGATTGTGCGAAACGGCCGGGCCGTCTTCTTGGATTGGGAATTCGCGCTGTTCGGCGACCCCGTCTACGACGTGGCCACGCATCTCCACAAGATGGGTTACCTGCCGGACGAGCAGGATGCGTTTCTCGCCGCATGGGTCGCCGCGGAGCCCGAGGCCGCGGTCGGGCAGTGGCGTCGTGACCTGCAAACCTACCTGGATCATGAGCGGGTCAAATCGGTCATCGTCGATGCGGTTCGCTACAGCAAAGCGCTTCGACAGGGCGAAGCAGGCGAGGTGGCGGAGGCGGCGTTGGTAGCGAGCATGTCCGGGAAGCTGCGCCTGGCGCGTGACGTGTGGGGGCAGAGCGGGCCGGTCGATGACGCGGCGGTGGAGGCGGCTTTGCGTGGGAGGGATTGACGCGGCGATCCCGCCCGTCCGCGCTCATCTGCCGGGGGCCCCGATCGAGATGCCGGTGATGAACTCTGCGAGGATCGTGTGGTCGGGATATTGCCGCCCGTAGACGGCGATGATGGCGCCGACGTGGATGTCCGTTGCCCGTTTGGCGGCCAGGACGTTCACCTTGGTGTTGGCGTCCGCGCGGACCTTCACGCTGCTGCTGGTGAACGCGTTCCTGACCACCATGGTGGTGCCGTCGTTGGCGGTGACTTTTCCGAAGGTGACCCCGATGCCTGTCTTGACGGGAGGGGCAGCGGCTGCCTGCGGTGTCGTTCGGACGGTGGACGTCGTCGCAGGGGCGCTCGGTGTGCTGGTGCGCAGTGCCGTCGTGGCCGAGGACGATGTTCCGGTCGGGTGGTTGTTCACCAGTAGACATCCCGACACGAGCAGGAGCACCACACCGACGCAGAGTCCGACGAAAGCGGCCGCCCCGGAGTGGTACGTCCGGTGCGGCTCGTCGTCCTGAGGTTCGGGTGGCGGCGGTATCGCCGTCGCCTGCGCGACGGGTCCGCTCTTCGGCGCGACCGAGCCCGGATGCACTCGCGGCGGTGGTGTCGCTTCGCTGTGCGTGTTCGACCACCCGCCCGGCCCACTCGCCGCAGCGGTGATCGATCGGGTTATCGATCTGGAAAGAGTTGCGGCCGAGAATGATTCGGGATCGCCACCGACCCGTGCCAGCCTGCCCACCTCCGCCGGCTTTCGACGGTGCGTACTCCAGCGAGGCATAGGGCAAGGTTAGGTGTCCCCGTAGCCGAATCTGTTGTCACTGGCGGGAGTACCGGCCTGACCTGCTTCGATAGGGGGCGTCGGCTTGATAGGCGGCTCGCGGCGACTGTCGGTCGCGCCTTTGATGTCCGAATCCGCTGCGGCACAGTGCTTTCACGTATCGAACCGCCGCGCGCCGGTGCTGAGCCAAGCAGCCTTCCGTATGTGCGCTGCACAGAGGGGAAGAGGTTGCGGCTGGGAAGCGGCGGTTCCGATGCGTCAGCTGTAGCTGGGATCGTTTTCCTCGCGGAAGGCCGCGACCGTTGCGTGTATGGCGCGGTCGAGTTGGGATCGTGCTTCCGCGGTGTCGGCGGGGACGGCCTTGATGGTGGTTCCGCTGCGGACGAGATAGCGGCCGTCGGGATAGTCCATCACATGGAACCCGCGGGCGGGCGCCGGGCGGTTGTCCCACGCCGGACCCGCGTACACCGCGACATGGGCGATGAGCGTGCGAGGGCGTTCGAAGAACTGCTGGGCTCGGACGCGGGGCGGGGCCGGTGCGCCCACGCGATACGGTTCCTCCTCCTCGGCGTCGAGGTCGTGCCGGGAGATCTCGATGCCGGGGCCGCTGCCGCGTGCGCCGTCGGGCAGCAGGTCGATGACCCGGCGGCTGACGCTCTGCGCGTCTATCAGTGACATGTGCACAGCACCGCCGCGGTCCGGCGACGACGTGGGCTCCTGTACCAGCAGCACGGCATGCCGGTAATGCACGGCCGCGTGGACGCGGAGTTTGTCTTCCCCGTGGAATCCCGCCATCTCTATGCGCGCCTCGGGTTCGGCCAGCACCCGCAGTGCGCTGTACAGGGACTCGTCGAGGCGGCGATGCAACCCGGCGGCTTCGGACTTCCACTCCGACTCATAGTCGGCGACGGTCTCCGCGGTGGACCGGTACTGCAACGGATAGGGCAGCACGTCTCGGTCGACGGCCCGCCACAGCACCGTGAAGCCGAGCGCGGTGAAAGACCAGTCCCGCCGGCTCATGAAGCTGGTTCCCTCGTCGTGCGCCACGGGCGCGTGCTGGGTGGTCGCGTGGCGTCGAGACCTGTGTCGCTCATTCACCGATCACCGGCGGGACCGACTTCACTCTGTTCTCCGGACCGAGTCCGGTGAGTTCCTCGCCGTTGCGCTGGTTCACCAGGTAGTCCTTCGTCTGGTGTTCCTTGTCGTCGTCGCCCTTGCCGCGAGCACCCGGCGCCATCATGCCCGGCGTGCCGCTCGCTCCCGGCCGACCAGCGCCGGGACGCGCGGACGCGGCTGCGGGAACGCCGCCAGGAACGCCGAGCACGCCGTTGCTGCTGCGGCCCGGCGCGGGAGTGCCGAGGCCCGGCACACCCGGGCTGAGCGTGCCCGGGCGGGGCGTGCTGGGTGAGCCGGGGCTCGGTGTTCCGGGACGGGGCGATGCCGGGTCGGTGCCGGGATTCGTGCTCGCCGGTTGAGTCGACGGGTTCGTGCTCGCGGGCGCGGTCGTGGTCTGGTCGGGCGTATTCGCCGCCTCCGCGGCAGGATTCGCGCCGGCCGGAACGGTGCTCTCCGGCGTGTTCTGGGTACCTGATTCCTGCGCTGGGTCCGCCGTGGTGGCTTTGGCGGCGGTGTCGTTACCGGACGGCGACGGCTGCCAGCCGTTGTTCGGCGCGGACGGCTGACCGCCGGATTCGTGCACGGGGTTGTACGGCTTGGGAACCAGCGGAACGCCGGTGTCGGCTTCCCGGACGGCAGGATAGAAGACGTTCTTGACGACGTTCACCGACGCATCGTGCGCGGCGTCGTCGCGATGCCGGTTCAACTTCCAGGTCGGGCCCGGCACCCAACTCGCGACGTCGCTGGTCCAGGTGTGCGCGGGCGCTTCTTGCACGGCGGGCCGGGTGACCTCGATGCCGGAACGGATGATCTTGACCTTCTCGGCGACGATCTGCACCGAACCGATCAGTCCGCTGGACTTGTCGACGTATTCCTTGATCCCGTCCGCCGCTGCCTTCGCCGCCGCCCCCTCCCATTTTCCCTCCATGGCCTTGCCGATTTCCGGGCCGAAACTCCGCAATCCCTCCTCGAGCCGGTTGCGAATGGACTCCCACCGCTGATGCAGCGCGACGACATCGGTGATCGACATAGCCTGCACGCGTTGGTAGAGATCATCGATGCCGTCGGGGTTCTTGTACGCGCTCTCCGGAACTTTCGGTGCCTGGGATTGCAGATCCGTCCCCGAGCGCATGATTTCGGCGATGCGGTTGCGTGCGATGGCCGCATCCGGGCTCTCGTCGCGCGAACCACTGTCCGGCGGACCGGATTTCGACTGCTCGTACAGGGCGGCGCCGATCGCTACCAACAGCGGCAGACCCATGATCTTCCCCCGGTCAGTTCAGCAGATTGCTCGTGTCTTGCGCGTTGGAGTCGTCCTGTGCGCCGATGCGGTCCACGGAAATCTGGATGGTATCACGCATCAAGGTCAGGACGTCGATGTGCTCTTTGAGAGCGGAGTCGACATCGCCGTCCCCACCGATAGCCTTGGCGCCCAGCATCTTCGCCAGATCGTCGGCGCACTGGAAGTCGCCGAGTCCGGTGACACGGGCCATCATCTTCAGGTCTTCCAGGAGCGTGACATACAGATCGATCTGACGGTTACATGCATCGCGGCAACTCTCCGCGACCGCGCGGTCGAGATAAAGCCTGCCAGCATTGGCCTCGTCGGCAAGGTATCGCCAGCGCGATACCTCCTCGCTCATCGACATAGCAAGATCTCCCTGATCAGCGCGGAAACGTCGGTACAAGCACTTCCGCAGCGTTCATGGCTCGATCGCATGGCGCAGTGGTGCTCTTAGGCGATGTATTGAAGACTGTGATCTGTAGGGCGCCATGCCCAGCAGGAAACGCCAGATCGCAATCTTCGCCATCGACATCGGAAGTGTTTCGAAAACGAAATCCATCGCGTCCACCGACATTGATGCCCACGAAGTCGGTATTCTCCGGCTTCTTCCTGAGATCATCAATGGAGTAGATCGTCGACCACACTCCCAGCGAGTAACTCCACTGAGAAGCCGCATCATGCCAGGAGCAGACCTTCCATCCGGGTTGCTCGACACCAGCGATGCCTGACTTTTTCGTGGACGAAAGCACGCCGATCCGTTGCAGTTGCTGATCCGAAACCTGCGTGCACGGATCCCACAGTGCCGCTGTGGCCGCCGATGTGTCGGTTGTCGTGCTTGGGGTGGCAGTCCCGTTCGTGCCGGAATCGCACCCCGCAGCGACCAGCATCGCACCGGCGATCGCCGCAACCGTCGCCGTCGTCCGTCGTCCCACCGAAGCCTCCCGATCCGGGCCGTCGAAGTCGTCCCTGAAGTCTATGACGCGCTCCGGTGGCTCTCGGTTCCATCGGATTCGCTCAGGCGGTTCGGCGTACTTCGCGCATGCGATCGACGGGAGCGGTGTTCGTTTCTACGAGTGGTCTCGCGGCCGGTCGGAGGGGTGAAAGCCGGAGGGATGGTGCGTAGTTCGGTCGGCGCAGATGATGATCGACCGGACGACGGTGGTGATGTGTGGGCGGAACGCGTCGCGTGGCGCGACGGCCCACCACCGGTAGCCGGTCCGTTCGTCGGTAGGGGAGGGCAGCAGGATCTCCCCGCCGTCGGGGACGATGGTCGCGGAGGCGCGTAGCAGGGCGATGAAGATGCCGGTGTCGTCGGCGAGCTGGTGGGTGTCGTCGGGACGGACCAGAATCGTCCAGCGCCCGGAGCCGTGTGCGATGACGGGGCCGAGCAGGTATTGCCTGGCGAGGTCGGCGTGGACCATTCTGCCGAGCTGCTCGGGTACCGTGACCGCGCCTACGGTCCCTGCGCGCAACGTGATTCGCCGAGTTTCCTCGTGGACATAGCACGGCAGCCCGTAGACGTGCCGGTAGCGCAGGCAGCGAGTAAGGGTGGGATCGGAAGCGGAATCCGTGTGCATGGCCCGCTCCGTCAGCGCGCAGCGGGGAGCGGTCGGCCTTGTCCGGGACGGGTGAATCGCATCGATGAAGTCTCCGTTGGCATTCGATGATGGATGAGGGCGCGGCGGTCAGTCCCAGAGCCGGGCGCAGGGGAGGTGCGGGAGATCGTCGTCCACGTCGTCGTCGATGGTGACCTCGACGTCCGGGAACCGTTGCGCCAGAGCCTGTGCGACGCTTTCGGCGTGTTCGGCGCTCGCCTGGTAGTCGAGGCGCAAGGGACCCGATTCGATGTGGATGTGGCGGCGGTGCGGCGGCCCGGGGGCTGTCAATGCGGCCTGCCCGGGTCGGGCACCATTCGTCCGCTGTCGATCAGCACCTGCCGTGCCGCCGCCTTGCGTGCGCAGTACTTCGCGCGGCAGGCCACATGGATCTGCATCACGTCATGGGCCTGGCCGATGCTGAACGGCCGCATCGGCGCTTGGTGGGCGGCCGCGTCGCACAGGGCGATGAGCTGGTAGATGGCGAGGGAATGGGTGGACACGGGAAACCTCTCTGTCTCGCGGATCGACCGGCGCCCGGCACCGGGGGCTCTCGCCACCGGCCCGCCACACTGACGGGCTGATGCGCCGCTGAGGGCGCGGCGTCACCCCGGTACCGGGCACCCGCGACCGAACGTAAGCGCGGCATTCCGCCAATCGGGAGCGTCGATCCCGGTTTCCGTTCCGGCTATGCGAAGAGCCGTATATCCTGCCGAGGCAACCGCTTTCGGGGTAAAAGCTGTGGGGAAATTCGACCAACGATCAGGGGGACGCTCGGCCATGTACATGACCACGGGCGAAGTGATCCGGCGCATCAGGAAATCCGTCGGCATGACGCAGACGGAATTGGGCGCGCTCATCAACTTCTCACAGCCCGCCGTCTCGGGTCTGGAGCGCGGCGGCCCTGCCTCGCACGACGTTCGGGTCTTGCGGCTCATAGCCCGCGCACTGGGAGTTCCCCTTGCCATACTGGTAGTGGAGTCGGACCAGGAGGCAGATGTGGACCGTCGCAATTTCTTCAAAGCAGGGGCATTAGGAAGCGCCGGGGCTGCCATGATGTCGGTTTCCGCCCCCGCGAGCGCCGCGTCGGCGTCCGCCGGGAAAGTCGGCGCGAGCGACGTGGAAGCCATCATCGACAGCGTGAACCAGATCCACGAACTGGATCTGGTGGTCGGCGGCGACCGATTGTGCCGCGTGGCGGCCAACCAGGTCCGCTATGTCGAGCAGCTTCTCGACCAGGGCAGTTACGCCGAGGCGGTCGGGCGTGCGCTCACCAGCGCCGCCGCCGAGATGATGACCGCCGCCGGGTGGGTGCACTACGACGCCGGGCGTCTCGATGAGGCGCGGCGGTATTACGCGGACGCCGCGAACGCCGCGAACGCGGCCGGTGACGGGATCGCCGCGGCGCATGCGCTGGGGAATGCCAGCTGTCTGATGATCAGCCTTCCCGGAGACATGCGAAAGAACCCTTTGGCGGTGCAGTACGCGCAGGCCGCCTCACAGGCTTCCCTTCGTCAAGGCGGGCCGAAACTGCGCGCGCTGATGGCCGTTCGCGAGGCCGAGGCCCACGGTGCCCGTGGAGACAAGACCGCGATGACGTCGGCGATCAGCCGAGCCTTCCGAGCGTATGAATCCACTCGGGGGCATGACCCGGAGTGGGTATTCCTGCCTGAGGCCGAACTGAACTTCATCACCGGCAAAGCCCAGATGTGGGTCGGCGAGCACGCGGCGGCAACGACACACATGCAAGCTGCCATCGACGGCTCATCGGCTTGGCCCAGAGAGCGCGCGGCGTGGCAGCTCAGCCTGGCACGCAACTTCGTCAGCGCGGGTGACGTCGCACGAGCCTGCTCGCTGCTTGCCGACAACTACGACACCATCGCCGGACTCGCATCCACCCGCTTGCATCAACGCATCGATGCCATCGCGAATACGGTGCGCAGCCACGCTCGCGTTCCCGAGGTGCGAGAGTTCCTGGCTCGGCGCGCGGCGCAGGTCTGACAACTCGTCTCTGTTCGCAGCGCCAACGGCTCGAAGAACTCGCGAACAAGCACTCGCCGTATCCCTGACCGTCGCGGAGCTTGTGGGAAAGGTCGCCGGTCGAATTGCCGGGGTGCACACGGCGATTGAGGGTGCCGAAGTTGCCGGATGAAGGAGTTTCCTCATGTTTCGGATCGATGTGCGGCGCTGACGCCCATCTGGTCAGTGGAGTGAGATCGACGAGGCCCCACGCATTGGCCTTGCGGGCGTGGCCTGGCACGGCTTCTCCCGCGATTGTCTCGCGCGCCGGGATTCCGAGAAGTCGGCGGCAAGTTGAAACAGTGAAGTCTCACAACTCTCCGCACGAGCCGCTGGACGCTATCTTCGGTCTGCTCGCAGTGCAGCGAGCAGATCGGAGTCAATCATGGGCATCACATCGATCACGCGCCGCATCGGGACGGCACTGTTCACCCTGGTCGCGACGGCTGCCGCTTCGCTCGGCATCGCCACTCCACACGCGGCCGCCGCGCCGGCGCGAGATCCGATCCTCTTCGTCCATGGCTGGCAAGGATCGGCGGCGGACTGGAATTACATGTGGGGCCGATTCCTGGAGGCGGGATACTCCGAGGGAGAGATGGCACGATTCAGCTACGACACCACCCAGTCCAACAAGGACATCGCACTGGAGGTGAAAGCGCAGGCCGATGCCTTGCGCGCGAAAACCGGCGCCGCCAAGGTGGATATCGTCTCCCACTCGATGGGCGGCCTCAACAGTCGCTGGTACCTGAAGAAGCTCGACGGCCTGAACGTCGTCGACGACTGGGTCTCCATCGCCGGTCCCAACCACGGCACCGACGTCGCCAACGGATGCTTCGACGTCTCCTGCACCGAGATGCGGCCCGGTTCTGCTTTCCTCGCCGAACTCAACAGCACCGACGAGACTCCCGGCCGGGTGAATTACGGCACCTGGTGGTCACCGTGCGACGAGATCATCAACCCCGATCAGAGCACCGTTCTCAGCGGCGCGACCAACACCCAGACGCCGTGTCTGGGCCATGTCGCGCTGTTGTCGTCGTCGACGGTTTTCGAGGGCGTGCGCGACTTCGTGAAGTAGTCGGCTGAGCCCGAACCCGGGTCCGGAAACGGCAGCGCCTCCGCGTCGAGAGACGAGGAGGCGCTTGCTCGGATCCGGGTTCGAGGCTCAGTAGGCTCCGTTGACGTTGTCCATCGAGCCGTACCGGTGGGCCGCGTAGTTGCAGGCGGCGGTGATGTTGGCGACCGGGTCCCAGATGTCGAAGGCGGTGCCGTCGACGTGGTAGGCGTTGAACGTCGGGTCGATCACCTGGAGCAGGCCCTTGGAGGGAGTTCCTTTGGCGGCGTTGGAGTCCGACAGGTTGATGGCCTTCGGATTGCCGCCGGATTCGCGCATGATGTTGCGGTGGATGCCCTCGTAGCTTCCCGGAATGCCGTGAATCCGCATGACGTCGAGAGACTGGCGAATCCAGCCGTCGAGGTTGTTCTCGTAGACGGGGGGCGGCGCGGGCAGGAAACCCTCGGGCGCGGGCAGGCCCGGCAGCGCAGGCAGCTCGGGTAGCGCGGGCAGGCCGGGCAAGCCAGGCAGGTCGATCGGCGCGGCGGCGGCCGGGGCCGGAGCGTGCTCGTCGGCCACCGCGACACCGGTGGAGAAACCGACGGCGATCACGCCGACGGTGGCGGCGATGGCAGCGCCCTTACGAAGAGACGGGCGGCGGAGAAAGAAAAGGCGTGCGTCAGACATCGAGAAATCAGTTCCTTGTTCGTGCGGCGATCCGGCCGGAAAAACCAGCGCGGGATCCACGGCGGGCACCAGTGCGGTGTTCGCCTTCTCGGCTCGTGTGCGGTTTTCGGATTTCGTTGTGAAAGCCAGAGTTCGAATCCCTGGCGGTGCGACGCGTGCGCGATCGAGGCGGTGCCCGACGGTGCCGCTGCCGTACCCGGAGAGAAACAAGCCGTCGGAGTTGCGGAGCTGGTTTCTCAGGTCTCTTCCGGACCTGATATCAGCTTGATCACGGTCAGTGAACATTGGGCAAACTGAAAATTAATGGCAGTGATCACTGATCTTGGAGTGCTGTTCCGTGCGGTGGGCACAGGGCGCTGACCAGCGATTTTGGAGGTAAACGTGATTTGCGCCACAAATAACAGGTACGCGGTAACGGGACCGAGTATGTCTCGATCCGATCACTGGAGCGTGGTGGAATCCGGCTGTATCGCGGCCATCGATGAGATACCGATGGGGAGTGCGAAGACGCGTCGCAGACGGCGGGGGTCGTCGGTGAGTTTCCGGAAAAAGATGCGCTCGCGTGCGTGCCTGGGTGCTATCGGCGGTGGGGAAGAGGCTGCGGCACCATTGCCGCGCAAGCCGGTGTAGTGAAGTACCGCTTGTCTCCGTCCGAGAGTCTGCCACCCGCGTGCAGGGATCATGCAGAGCAAATGCCCGTGCACCGACAGAACGACCGCGCTTCCCGGCAACGTCATCAATGCTGTCCCCATAACGGGTCGTCATTGCTGCCGTCGGGGAGCAATTCGACGTCGACGGGATCGGTCAGCCACTGGTATCGGCCGACTCTGTGGACGGTGCCGGATAGCTTGAGTGGTTTGTCTTGACGATGGGCCTCGAGGGCGAGTTCGTATTGTCCCTCGGACAGTTCGACTCGGACGATCCGGATATCGGGGCGGTTGTCGACATGCAATCGGATCAGGCGTCTCTCCGTGGCCGACTCATGGGCGAGCAAGGTGACCTCGCCGGTCAAGTTCACTGGTTCCGGTTCGCGGGTCTCGGCGAACCGGTCGGCGACCCGGCGCAGGATGGGGGACTCCACCGCGTCGAAGCGGTATTCGCACCGCAATTCGCGCCCGGAGAGGTTGGGTTTGCGAATGATGGTCACCGCGCCGTCTCCGTTCATGCACAGCGAGGACAGCGCGCTGGACATCTCATAGGACATTCCTGTCTGTACCAGTTCGTCGAATATCTCGACACGTGGCCTGCTTTGGTACTCATCCAAGGCCGAGCGCGTAGCGGCCGTTATCTCGTCGAACTTGTCGAGTATCTCGGCCCCTGTGCGGCATCGATTTCGGGTCTCGAAAAGCTTTCCGGGAGCCGCGTCCTCGATGGCTTTGCTGAAGTAGAAGTACCGATCGGCCGGGGTGTAGGCGGTGACCACGAAGCTGCCCAATTCCGTTTGTCCCATAAAGGTACTTTCGAGGAATCTGCGGGCGACGTAGGCGGCGGTGTTCCCGAAGTAGCGCCGCGATTCCTTGGTCGCCTTCGCGGCGGCCACCAGACACAGCCTCGCCGCCGCGAGCAGACGCTCGCCCTCCTCCCAAGCGATCATCCCCGCGTCGACCGGGGTCTCCTTGGCCCACTTCGTCGATTCCAAGTCGGATCGTCGCTGGAACATCAGCAGACGGCTCGTCCGCTCGACCTCTGCGCCGTGCTCATAGACCAGCGTCTTGAATGCACGCCGCAGTAGTTGCGCGTAGTCCCCTTTGGTCGCATTGATCGGAAGCAGGATTTCCTGCTCGGGGACCGTCTCATTCGACCAGACTTCGTAGGACTCCGGAATCGAATACGAGAAATGCCACCCGAATCTGCGCAGCAAGTAGGCGACGGTGGCTTGATCGTAGTCATCCATCGCCCGATCGGCCGCCGAGCTCATGGCCGATCCCCTTTGCCCACTCTCTTCATTATCGTGCAGAGGGCGATATCGTCGAACGTATTCGAACACGGTGCGGAGACGGTGATATCCGCAGATGCGGTCGCCGGGAAGCCGCGCAGACTCACCCAGTAGGCGCGGTGCCGGACCACGAGGGCGTCTTCGGAGAGGTACACCCAATCGTCCTGCAGCTTGGGCACATGCATGATTACGACGATCTTGGCCACCGCTGGGTCATCGGTCCTGAAATAGTCGTAGCGGTTCCGGGTGATCCGGGCGCTGATGCTCGCGCCGTCGGCCGCCAGCGCCGTCGCCGTCGCCTTCATCTGGATCTCGAGCCGGGCTCTGCCCGCGCGATGCCGATTCGAAGTATGGCTCAGAACGATGTCGACGCCCTCGTCTATCTCCGGACGTCCGACGACGACACAACCCGCCGCGGCGGCGACAGCGCGCACGTAAGCCTCCTGGAATGCCTCCATCAAGTCTGTTCTCCGGGAGGGAGAGCCACGCAGGACTGACGCAGGACGGACCGGTCCATCGATCACCAGTTCGGCCTGCGATCCATCCTCAGCCACGAAAACCCCCACCTCGGCACAATCTACCGCGTATCTATGGAACCAGGAGCGACGTTGAGTTGCATCAGTTTTCGCAAGAGCAGTTGCGCTCTCAGCAGGTCGATCTCATAGGCGACGGGTTCGGCGGGCCGTCCGCACGATCCGACGCCGGTAAGCAACGCCCGGTCGCGGGGAGCCAGGAGCTGATGAGCTGATGCGGGTGAGGACAGCGCTCCTCTCGTGGGATGCGGCGACTACATCCGCGTGGTTCGTTTGCCGATGGCGGCGGAGAGGGCGTCGAGTTCGGCCAGCACGTCGGTTGCCGCCCAGATGCGATTGCGTTTGTTCTCCGAAAGCACTTCGAGGACACCAGCTTCCGTCAACCTGCTAAGGGCCCGATAGACGCTGGCTTCGGTGGTGCCGGTCATCTTCTGCGCGGTATCTGCGTTGAATATCGGTGTGTCGAGCAACGCAGCCAGTACTGATTCGTCGGCGGAGTTCGCTCGTGGTCTGGCGATCGCGCGCCACCGGGCTGGAAGATCGGCGAGTGTTCGGGCCGACTCCTGGGCAGCCTCACAGGAATGGATCGTCGCCGTGGAGACGTACTCGACGAACTCGTCCACGCGGCCTTGGCGGTAGCCGTTCAGCTGAGCGAAGTAGCGGCCGGTGTCGGCGAGCATCGCTGAGGCCAACGGAACTGTAACCCGCTGGGTCAACCCGCGACGACGGAGGATCGCGCTGATGAGGGCCCGCCCGATCCGCCCGTTGCCGTCGGTGAACGGATGGATGGATTCGAACTGGGCGTGCGCGATGGCGGCTTGCGCGAGGATCGGCAGATCGCTACGGCCGACAAAGGTGAGCAAATCGTCCATCAGTTCCGTGACCAGTTCCGGCGGAGGCGGAACGAACAGCGCGTCGATCGGCGTGTAGTCACTGCCCCCGATCCAGTTCTGCACCGTCCGCAGCCTGCCCGAGTCCTGTGCGGTGTAGTAATCGGGCGCCATCAGCAGACGGTGTGCCTCGAGCAGAGAGGCAAGCGTGATCGGACCGTCGCCGGCCGCGGTGACCAGTGCGGCCAACGTCCGTACCGCGGCCAGCTGTGACTTCGCCTCCTCGCTCGCCTTTCCGCCGGCGATCGCTCGGCCGAATGCTCGCCAGCCCGCATCGATGTGCTCGATTTTTGAAGACGCCACGGATTCGCTACGGAGCAAAAAGTCCGCCAACGGCGCCAGATGTTGGCCATATCCTGCTTCGAGCCGAACGACCGCGATCACGGCATCCTCGTGCGCGCGTGCAGCGGTACCCCCCACCGAGTAGGGGAGATCGGCGATCCGGGGTGGGATCGAGACCTCGATTTCGGTGAGGGTTCGGTCGGCGCGTGACCCCTGGCGATGGCGGGGCAGCCAGGCGCGGCTTTCGATGTGATGCGGTGGCCAGCTCATGGCGTCTCCTTCGAAAGGTCAACCAAGCCTGGCGTAACTATATCCGAGATATCGAAAAGTATAATAAAAAGGTTGTTGCTCTACTTTCAGTCCCCTACCAGAGTGCAGAGCGGGTGGCGGGTGATGCGATGTGCTGCTCTGCGCAGGCAGGTAAAGTCAGCTGCCGAAGCGGGCCAACACGGAACTGGCTTCCTGGGAGGCCGTGCCTTCCTCGGCGAGATGCGCCATTTCCGGGGCGATCTCGCGGCCGTGGTGGGCCATCGCCTGGGCGTAGAGCCGTCCGGCCCGGTAGGAGGAGCGGACCAGGGGGCCGGCCATGACTCCTGCGAAGCCGATCTCCTCGGCCGTCTTGGAGTGCTCGACGAACTCCTCCGGCTTCACCCAGCGGTCCACGGGGTGGTGGCGGGGGGAGGGGCGCAGGTATTGGGTGATGGTGAGGATGTCGCAGCCTGCCTCGTGCAGGTCGCGCATGGCCTGGGTGACTTCCTCGGGGGTTTCGCCCATGCCGAGGATGAGGTTCGACTTGGTGACCAGACCGGCTTCGCGGGCGGCGGTCAGGACCGCGAGGGAGCGCTCGTAGCGGAAGGCCGGGCGGATGCGCTTGAAGATGCGGGGGACCGTCTCGAGGTTGTGCGCCAGCACTTCCGGGCGCGCGGAGAAGACCTCGGCGAGCTGGTCGGGGTTCGCGTTGAAGTCGGGGATCAACAGTTCCACGCCGGTGTGCGGGTTCAAACGCTTGATGGCGCGGACGGTTTCGGCGTAGAGCCACGCGCCGCCGTCTTCCAGGTCGTCGCGGGCGACGCCGGTGATGGTGGAGTAGCGCAGGCCCATGGCCTGGACGCTTTCGGCGACGCGGCGGGGTTCGTCGCGGTCGAGGGCGGCGGGCTTGCCGGTGTCGATCTGGCAGAAATCGCAGCGGCGGGTGCACTGTTCGCCGCCGATCAAGAAGGTGGCCTCGCGGTCCTCCCAGCATTCGAAGATGTTGGGGCAGCCCGCTTCCTCACAGACGGTGTGCAGGCCTTCGCGCTTCACCAAGCCCTTGAGTTCGGAGTACTCGGGGCCCATGGTGGCGCGGGTGCGGATCCACTTGGGTTTGCGCTCGATCGGGGTTTCCGCGTTGCGGGCTTCGATGCGCAGGAGCTTGCGGCCGTTGGGTGCGGCCGCGCCGTGTGGTGTCGGGGTGTCGACTGAGGTCACTTGATCGACCTTACGCCGTCGTGATC
The DNA here is from genome assembly GCF_001612785.1 of Nocardia beijingensis NBRC 16342. Lineage (GTDB taxonomy): Bacteria > Actinomycetota > Actinomycetes > Mycobacteriales > Mycobacteriaceae > Nocardia > Nocardia beijingensis. The sequence continues at coordinate 34,506 of NZ_BDBC01000017.1, read as the reverse complement.
GCGGACCGCGGGGTGGTGTCACCAGGGGTGACGCGGGTTATGTCGTGGTCGGTGACCGGCAGGTCGCCGTCCAGCGCGCGGATGACCGCGTCGGCCACCAGCGGCTTGATCTCGGCGACGGTGACTTCGCGGCCGAGTTCGCGGGTCAGCGTGGTGACGCCCGCGTCGCGGATGCCGCACGGGACGATGGCCTGGAACCCGTCGAGGGCGGCGTTGCAGTTCAACGAGACGCCGTGCAGGGCCACGCCGCGCTGCACGCGCACGCCGATCGCGGCGATCTTGCGTTCGGCGTGCCACTCGGTGGCGGGCAGCCAGACGCCGGAACGGCCCTCGACGCGGCCGCAGACCAGGCCGAGGCCGGTGCACACCGTGATCAACGCCTGCTCGAGGCGGCGCACATAGCCGACGACGTCGACCGGCTCGGCGAGCCGCACGATGGGATAGCCGACCAGTTGGCCGGGACCGTGCCAGGTGATCTTGCCGCCGCGATCGACCTGCACCACCGGGCTGCCGTCGATCGGCAGATCGTCGGTCTCGGTGCGGCGGCCCGCGGTGTACACGGAGGGGTGCTCGAGCAGCAGGAGATGATCGGATCCGGTGCCGTCGGCGCGCTGCTCGGCGATGTCGCGTTGCAGGTCCCAGGCGGCGTGGTAGTCGATCAGCCCGAGGTCGTCGACCACGATCGGGGTCGTATCGAAGCGGGCGGACACGGTGGTGCGCGGCTTGGTCACAGCGATGACGGTACGCCCAGGGGGTCAGCCGTTTCCAGCACCGGGAGGTGAGAGCCCCCACAGCTGAATCGGGGTTGCCGGGGGAGAGCTGACAAGGTTGCTGACGTGAACGAGGCTCGCGGTCGCTACCGGCCTGCGCCTCGAGCAGGCGATGACGGCCCGCGTCCCAGGTAGGCGAGCGGCCGTGCGGCGGGCGGAGTCGCTTGCGGCCGGGTGTCGCGAGGACTCAGCGGCGGCCGCATCCGCGAAACCCTCGGCTACGCCGTGACCGGCCATCGGCGGCAGCTCGGTGGGGTCGTTGTGGTCGGCGGCAGATTACTGCGCCGACCGCGCGTGGTCAGCGCGGGCGCACCGGGTGGTCCAGTGCACGGCCGACTGTGGTGGTGCCCGAGCTCGCCGCGACGAACTGGCGGAAACACATTTCGTCACTGACACCTGCCCGGTGGGCGAGTGCAATACCCCGCGCGCTCGCAGCGGCGCCGAATGGCTCGGTGCCCGGCGTGGATTCAACGAACGCACGCCCAACGCTGCTGGCGCATTCGGCAGGCCCGGTGTGCAGCCGCGGGTCAGTCGACCTCGACCGGCAAGGTCAGCTGCATGAGCGTCAGATCCATCCAGCGGCCGAACTTGTGGCCCACCTCGGGCAGCACGCCGACGGTGCGGAAGCCGAAGCGCTCGTGCAGCAGGATCGAACCGGTGTTGGAGGATTCGATGGCGGCGATCATGGCGTGCACGTTCTCCGCGCGGCGCGCACGGTCGATGAGTTCGGTGAGCAGGGCGGTGGCGATGCCGCGACGCTGGAAACGTTCGTCGACGTACACGGAGTTCTCCACCGTGTAGCGGTATCCCGACTTGGCGCGCCACGGCCCGTAGCTCGCGTAACCGGCCAGTTGCCCGTCGATCTCGGCGGCCAGCACGGGCAGCCCGGCGCCCGTGCGGGTGCGGAACCAGCCGAGGCGCTCGTCCAGGCCGACGCGCTCGGTGTCCCAGATCGCGGTGGAGGTGGCGATGTTCGTGTTGTGGATGTCGAGGATCGCCGGAAGATCGTCGGTGGTGGCGTCGCGGATGACGGTGGCGGGCCTGGTGTCGATTCGGTCGGTCATCGAGCGTCTCCGGGTCGTCCCACCGTGGCCGCCAGCGCGGCGCCGATGGTGGGATGGTGGAACTGGTAGCCCGCTTCCTCGAGGGCGGTGGGAATCGCTCTCGGGCCGCGCAGGATCGCCTCCCGCGCCAGCTCACCGACCAGCGCGTGCAGCGCGAACGCGGGGACGACGAGCGGAGTGGGGCGATGCAGCGCCCGGCCCAGCGCGCGGCTGAACTCGGCGTTGGTGACCGGGGCGGGGCCGACCACGTTGATCGGACCGGACACCGTGTCGTGGGTGAGCGCGAAGACGATCGCGCCGATCTCGTCGGCCATGGAGATCCACGGCGTGTACTGGCGGCCGTTGCCCAGTCGCCCGCCCAAGCCGATCGCGTACAGCGGGTGCAGCATCCCGAGCAGGCCGCCGGCCCGGGACAACACCACGGCGCTGCGCAACAGCACCGTGCGCGCACCGGCCGCCACGGCGGGCTCGGTCGCCTTCTCCCAGTCCCGGCACAACGTGGCGAGGAATCCCGAACCGGCCGGGGAGGTCTCGTCCACCACCCGATCGCCGGTGTCGCCGCCGTAGTAGTGCACCCCGCTGGCGTTGAGCAGCACGGGCACGCCCGCGGCGGCCACGGCCCCGGCCAGCACGTCGGTCGGTGTGATCCTGCTGTCGCGCAACTCCTGTTTGAAGCTGCCGTTCCAGCGCCGTCGCCCGACACCGGCCCCGCACAGATTGACCACGGCGTCGGCCCCGCGAAGTGCCCGCTCGTCCAGCTGGGCGCGGGCGGGGTTCCAGGCGAATTCGTCCTGGCCCGCCGGTTTCCTGCGCACCAGCCTGGCGACCTCGTGCCCGTCGCGGCGCAGAGCCGCGACGAGCGCCGTCCCGATCAACCCGGACGAGCCGGCGATCACGACCTTCATACGTGCCGCGGGACCTTCCTCACAGGCCGAGATCGGCCTCGAACGCCGCTTCCTCGAGCCGGTGCCGGATCGTGGTCAGGAAGCGCCCTGCGTCGGCGCCGTCGATCAGGCGGTGGTCGTAGGTGAGCGGCAGGTAGCACATCGAGCGGACGCCGATGGACTCGTTGCCGGTCTCGTCGGTCACCACGACCGGACGCTTGACGATCGCGCCGGTGCCCAGCATGCCCGCCTGCGGCGGAAGCAGGATCGGGGTGTCGAACAGCGCGCCCTGGCTGCCGATGTTGGTGATGGTGAAGGTGCCGCCGGCCAGCTCGTCGGGCTTCAGGCCGCCGTTGCGGGCCCGGTTGGCGATATCGGCGATGGCGCGCGCGAGCCCGGCCAGCGACAGGTCGCTGGCGTTGTGGATCACCGGGGACAGCAGGCCCTGCTCGGTGTCGACGGCGATGCCGAGGTGCACCGAGGCGTGGTAGGTGATCTCCTTGCTGGACTCGTCGTAGCTGGCGTTGACGTTCGGGTGCACGCCGAGCGCCTCGACCACGGCCTTGGCGAAGAACGGCAGGAAGGTCAGGTTGACGCCTTCGCGCTCCTTGAACGCCGCCTTGGCCTGATTGCGCAGCGCCGCGATCTTGGTGACGTCGGCCTCGTGCACCTGGGTCAGCTGCGCGGTGGTCTGCAACGACTCACGGGTCTTGGTCGCGGTGATCTGGCGGATGCGGTTGGCCTTCTGCACCGTGCCGACCAGGTGGGCCAGCTGCGAACGGGCGGTGGCGGGCGCCGCGGGCGCCTGCGCGGCCGGAGCGGGAGCCGCGGCGGCGGCCGGAGCAGGCGCCTTCTTGGCCTCGGCGGCGGCGAGCACGTCCTGCTTGCGGATGCGGCCGCCGACACCGGAACCGGTGATCGCGGCGAGGTCGACGTTGTGCTCCTCGGCCAGCTTGCGGACCAGCGGAGTGACGTACGGGGTTGCGCCGTTGGAGGATTCGGCGGTCGCGGTGGCGGCGGGCGCGGGAGCCGGTTCGGGCTTGGGAGCCGGAGCGGGCGCGGGCTTCGGTGCCGGAGCTGCGGCGGCCGGGGCCGGTTCGGGCTTCGGTGCCGGGGCGGGCTTCGGAGCGGGCTCGGGCGCTGGGGCCGGGGCGGGCGCGGGAGCCGGGGCGGCGGCCGCAGGTGCTCCGCTGCCGATGACGCCGAGCTGCCCGCCGACGGGAACGACGTCGTCTTCCTGGGCGGAGATCTCCAGCAGGGTGCCCGCGACGGGGGAGGGGATCTCGGTGTCGACCTTGTCGGTGGAGACCTCGAGCAGCGGCTCGTCGACGGCGACCTCGTCACCGACGGACTTCAGCCAGCGGGTGACGGTGCCCTCGGTGACCGACTCGCCGAGTTCCGGCATCTTCACCGGCGTGCCGTCACCGGACGACGCGGGAGCGGCCTCGGCGGCGGGAGCGGCCTGCTCGGCCTGCGGCTCTGCGGCGGGCGCTTCCTCCGCGGGGACAGGGGTCTCCTGCGCGGGCGCCGCGGCTTCCGGAGCGGGCGCGGGAGCGGAGGACTCCGCCTCACCGGGCTCGCTGATCACGCCGAGCTCGCCACCGACCTCGACCACGTCGTCTTCGCCTGCGACGATCTTCGACAGCACACCCGCCGCGGGGGACGGGATCTCGGTGTCGACCTTGTCGGTGGAGACTTCGAGCAGCGGCTCGTCGACCTCGACCGTGTCTCCTTCCTGCTTCAGCCACCTGGTCACCGTTCCCTCGGTGACGCTCTCACCAAGAGCGGGCATCTGGACGGAGAAGGCCATGTCCGTTGACTCCTCTGACTGCTCGACGGGGTTCTACAACAGTTGATCTCGCTGCGGGCGCCCGCCGCGGGTCGCGACGGGAGTCCGGAAGCCACCGATCATTGTGCGTGGCACCGGAGATCCGTGTGGTTCTTGTACCGCGGTCCATCCTTGCACTCGTTCGCAAGCCATGTAGCACAGGGCGGCCAACTGTGCGGAGCTGGCAGTATGGGAAGACCGGCGGTGAACATTCTCCGGTGCAGGAAAGGAGGTCGGCGTCGTTGGGTTTGCTGGATCGTTTCCGCGGCGGCGTCGCCCGGGGTGGCGGCACTCTACGTGGGGATTCGATGTCCGGGCAGGACGCTCGCTATCTGGCCGACTGGGTGCGCACGCATGTGGGCGTCGAGGGCTACATCGAACCGAAGACCACGGTGACAGATGTCACAGTCGTCCTTGTTGCCGCGGATGGTGAATGGACGCGACGGATCGTCGGCGAGCGCGGGGCGCGAAGGCTTGCCAAGGATTTGCACATCCCCGTCTACGACGTCGGCAAGACCGGATATCCTCAGCGGATGCGCGACTACGACGCGCGCAAGCGGATCGAGCGGCAGCGCGAGTTGGAGCGCGATCTGTACGACCTCTGACGCTGTCGGTTTGTCCGTTGCGCCCGATTTCCCGGTGGGTCCTGAGGGCTGTGGTGAGCCGCTTCCCGGGGCGTCGTGAACGCTGGTCGGACCCGCCGGTTTTCGGTGGGCCGGAAAGCGTGGAACGTGTACGCCCTCGCGGCCCGGTGGACGAGGCGCGTCGTCCGGGAGCGACCCCGGACGACGCGCGTGGCACTCACTCCGCGGCGATGTCCTGCAGCACGGCGATCAGCGTGCGGACCGGGACGCCGGTGCCGCCCTTGCCGATGTAGCCGAACGGACCGCCGGTGTTGTAGGCCGGGCCCGCCACGTCGAGGTGGGCCCACTGCACGTTCTCCGGGACGAACTCCTTGAGGAACAGCCCGGCCGAGAGCATGCCGCCCCAGCGGTGCGGCGCGACATTGGCCAGGTCGGCGATCTTGGAGTTCAGGTCCGCCCGCAGTTCGGCGGGAAGCGGCATGGCCCAGCCGTTCTCCCCGACCTCGCGCGAGATGCGGGCCACCCGGTCGCGGAACTCCTCGGTGCCCATCACGCCGGGCGTGCGGGTGCCGAGCGCGACCATCTGCGCGCCGGTCAGGGTGGCCACGTCGATCAGGTACTCCGGCTCGTCCTCGCTCGCGCGCACGATCGCGTCGGCGAGGATCAACCGGCCCTCGGCGTCGGTGTTGAGCACCTCGACGGTGGTGCCGCCGTACTGGGTGAGCACGTCGCCGGGGCGCTGCGCGGTCGCCGACGGCATGTTCTCCGCCATCGGCACCGTGGCGGTGACGGTGATCGGCAGGCTCAGCCGCGCCGCCAGCAGCGTCGTGGCGATCACGGCGGCGGCGCCCGCCATGTCGGAGGTCATGTTCTCCATGTTCTGCGCGGGCTTGATGGAGATGCCGCCGGTGTCGAAGGTGATGCCCTTGCCGACCAGCGCCACCTTCTTCGGGCCGCCCGCGTAGGTGATCCGGATCAGCCGCGGCGGGCGCGAGGAACCCTTGCCGACGCCGAGCACGCCACCGTAACCGCCCGCTTCCAGCGCCTTCTCGTCGAGCACCTCGACGGTGAGGCCCGCGGCCTCGGCGAGTTCCTTGGCGCGCGAGGCGAACTCGGCCGGGTACAGGTGGCTGGGCGGGGTGTTGACGAAATCCCGTGCGGTGGCGACGGCCTCGGCGGTGAGCTGCGCGCGGAACAAGGCTTCCTCGCCGAATCCCGGCTCCGGCACGAGCAACTCGACGCGGGCCACGGGCTGCTCGTCCGGCTTGGGCGCGGACTTGTCCGAGCGGAACGGCGTGAACGAATAGGCGCCCAGGTAGAAGCCCTCGGCGGCGGCGCCGATATCCAGTCCGGACAGCGTGGTCACCACCAGTTCGGTGCCCGACAGCGCGCGGGCGGCGACACCGGCCGAGCGGCGGATCTGCTCGGCGTCGAGCTTCTCGGCGGAGCCGAGCCCGACGGCCAGGACGCTGGTCACTCCGTCCAGCCCGGCCGGCGCCGGGATGCGGGTGAGTTCCTCGGCCTTGCCCTTGGCGCCCACCGCGCCGAGCTGATCGAGCAGTTCCGCGCGCACGTCGGCGGTGAGCACGTCGCCGAACAGGTCCTCGGGCACGATGGCGGGGCCGTCCTCCGAGGAGGTCAAGCCGATGACGAGCACATCGGTGTCCGCGCCGATGGTCTCGGTGCGTGCCAGTTCCGGTCCGAGCGAGCGATCTGCAACAGCGGTCATTGGCACAGGCTATTCGGTTCGTTCCGGATGGCGCAGCGCGACGCCGTCGAGCAGGAGTTCCACCGCGCTCGTCAGCAGGTCGTCGAAGTCCATCGCGAAGCCGGAGTCGAGGTCGGTGAAGTAACGGTGCAGGACCGGGCGCAGCGCCGGGTCGAGCAACTCGGCGAACTCGGGCGGCGTCTCGGCGTCGCGCGGATCGCCGAAGCGGTCGGCGCGCTCGGAACTCCACAGCAGCGCGAGCCCTTGGACCAGGCCCGACAAGGCGAGGTAGATGGCGAATCCGGTCTGCCTGGTCAGGCCCGGATGGTCGAGGGCGGCGAAGTTCCGTTCCAGGACGTCCAGCAGTGCCGGGCCCAGCGGCGGGCGCACCCGCGCCAGCAGGGGCAGCATCCACGGATGCCCGCGGTAGAGGCGCCACTCCTCGTGCGCCTCGTGGCGCAGGCGGTGACGCCAGCCGGTGCACGCAGGCCCAGGCGGCGGGATCTCGGCGAGCACCAGCTCCGCCATGCTCGCCAGGAGCGCTTCCCGGTCGGGGAAGTGACGGTAGAGCGTGGCGGTGGCGACGCCGAGCGCACTGGCCAGGCGGCGCATGGTGAGGCCGTCGATCCCGTCGCGGTCGGCCAGCTCCACCGCCGCGCGGGCGATGCCGACGGTGGTCAGCCGCGTGGGACGAGCGGGGCCGCGTACCGGAACCGCCGCGCGGCGGGCGCGGTAGGCGCGGGCCTGGCAGGAGCGCGAGCAGTACTTGCGCCGTCGGCCCCGGCTGGGCTGGAGGAGTTCGTCGCGGCAGGTCGCGCAGGTCATCCCGGATCCGTTTCGACACACGAACAGGTGTGACGAAATGCTACTGACACAGCTCGCAGCTGCCTAGATTCGAGCACGGAAAACGGTGTTCACGAGGGAAGGGGACGGGGAATGGAGATCACCGCTCGCCAGGCCGGTGTCGCGGACCGCGACGCGCTGATCGAGGCCTTCGGCATCGCCAGCGCCGACGAGGTGGTGACGGCGTGGGTGCTCGAAGGGCAGTCGGACGCGGGTTTCCGCACCGCGTTCGTGCCCGGCCTGGTCGACCGGGCGTTGCGCGAGGACGAGATCTGGGTCGCGGGGGCCGGTGCGGAGATCTGGTCGATATCGATCTGGCAGCACATCACCTCGGTGGAACGATTCGCCGACGAAGCCGCCGAGGCGCGGACCATGCTCGAACAGGCTCCCGATCTGCGCGTGGCGCAGCGGCTGGTGATCGTCACCGACCTGCTGGCCCGCGAACATCCCCGCGAGTTCCCGCACCGCTACCTGCAAGTGATCGTCACGGTGCCGGAGCATCGCGGTAAGGGAGCCGGTGCGGCGATCCTCGCCGATCGATTGCGCGCGGCGTCCGAGGCAGGCGTCCCGGCGTTCCTGGAGGCCAGCACCGAACGATCCGCCCGGCTGTACCGCCGCTGCGGATTCGAGCCGACCGGAACGACGCACACCTTGCCGGAGAACGGCCCCACGCTCATCCCGATGTGGTTCCGGCCGCAGCGCGTGCGGGACTCGGCCGCCGCGGGCCCGGATAAGCTCGGCTGGTGACCGAGACGAACCTCCTGCAAGGACCCATCCACGCCGTGCACGTCGAGCTGGGGGCGACCTTCGCGCCGTTCGGCGGCTGGGAGATGCCGGTGTCCTACGCGGGCACGGTGACCGAGCACCAGGCGGTGCGCACGACGGTGGGGCTGTTCGACGTCAGCCACCTCGGCAAGGCGACGGTGCGCGGCCACGGCGCGGTGGCGTTCGTGAACTCGGCGCTGACGAACGATCTGGGCCGGATCCGGCCGGGCAAGGCGCAGTACACGCTGTGCTGTGCCCCGGACGGGGGAGTGATCGACGACCTGATCGCCTACTACGTCGCCGACGACGACATCTTCCTGGTGCCGAACGCCGCGAACACCGCGGCGGTGGTCGCGGAACTGCGCGCGGCCGCGCCCGAGGGCGTCACGGTGACCGACCAGCACCGCGACTACGCCGTGTTCGCCGTGCAGGGCCCGCGCTCGGGGGAGGTGCTGAGCGCGCTCGGGCTGCCCACCGACCTCGAGTACATGGCCTACGCCGACGCCGAGTGGGACGGCCGCCCGGTCCGGGTCTGCCGCACCGGGTACACCGGCGAGCACGGCTACGAGTTGCTGCCTCGCTGGGACGACGCCGAACCGCTGTTCCGCGCCGCGGTCGAGCAGGTGCGCGCCGCCGACGGTCAGGTGGCCGGGCTCGGCGCCCGCGACACCTTGCGCACGGAGATGGGCTATCCGCTGCACGGGCACGAACTCTCCCTCGACATCTCTCCGGTGCAGGCGCGCTGCGGGTGGGCGGTCGGCTGGCAGAAGCCGCGGTTCTGGGGCAAGGCCGCGCTGGAACAGGAGAAGTCGGCTGGTCCGCGCCGAATCCTGCTGGGACTGAAGGCACTCGACCGCGGTGTGCTGCGGCAAGGGCAAACCGTGCTGCGCGACGGCGAGCCGGTCGGCGAAACCACCTCCGGCACCTTCTCGCCCACCCTCAAGCTCGGCATCGCGCTGGCCCTGCTGGACACCGCGGCGGACCTGCAACCCGGCGCCGAGGTCGAGGTCGACGTGCGCGGCCGTCGCCTGCGCTGCGAGATCGTTCGCCCGCCGTTCGTCCGGACCAGCACCAAGTAGCCTCTTTGTCCAGGCCCGGCGGCCATCGGCTGCGCCGGACCGTGGCGAAATGCCCGCAACGGGGCCGGATAGGATCGTCGGCATGACCGCTGCCGCACAGTTCACCCGTATTCCGCATCCTGCGCCGCTTCCGGCGCAGCGGAGACAGGAGGTACTGACGGAACCGGGGTTCGGGCGGTACTTCACCGATCACATGGTCTCGATCGACTACGTCGGCGGCACGTGGACGAACGCGCGGGTGGAGCCTTACGGGCCGCTGGCGCTCGACCCCGCGACCATGGTGTTCCACTACGGCCAGGCCATCTTCGAAGGACTGAAGGCCTACCGGCACAGCGACGGCAGCGTCTCCTGTTTCCGCATCGACGCCAACGCCGCGCGTTTCCGCCGGTCGGCTCGCCGGATGGCGATGGCGGAGCTGCCCGACGAGCTGTTCATCGAGTCGGTGCGCCAGTTGCTCGAAGTGGACCGCGACTGGGTGCCCGCGGCGGGCGGCGAGGAATCGCTGTACCTGCGGCCGTTCATGTTCGCCACCGAGGCCGGGCTGGGCGTGAAGCCCGCCGCGGCGTACAAGTACCTGCTGCTCGGCTCCCCGGCGGGAGCGTACTTCCCGCGTGGCGTGAAGCCGGTGCGGGTGTGGCTGTCCACCGAATACGTGCGCGCCGCGCCGGGCGGCACCGGTGAGGCGAAGGTCGCGGGTAACTACGCGGCTTCGCTGCTGGCGCAGGCGGAGGCTTCGGCCAAGGGATGCGACCAGGTGGTGTGGCTGGACGCGTGCGAGCGCCGCTACGTCGAGGAGATGGGCACCAACAACCTGTTCTTCGTCTTCGGTTCCGGCTCCGACGCACGGCTGGTCACGCCGGAACTGTCCGGTTCGCTGCTGCCCGGCATCACGCGTGACTCGCTGCTCACCCTCGCCGCGGATTCCGGCTTCCCGGTCGAGGAACGCAAGATCTCGGTCGAGGAATGGCGCAAGGGCGCCGAATCCGGCGAGATCACCGAGGTTTTCGCCTGCGGAACCGCTGCGGTGATCACGCCGGTCGGCTGGGTCCGTTCCGGCGAGGGCGAATTCACCATTGGCGGAGGCGAGCCCGGCGCGGTCACCATGGCACTGCGCGACACCCTCACCGGCATCCAGCGCGGCACCTTCGCCGACAAGCACGGGTGGATGCGGCGGATGTGACTCAGCCCGGCATCAGCATGTGCCACTGCTCCAGCGTCTGCGGACGCATGACGTAGTTTTTGTCCCGGACAGTGGACAGTGCCGCGCTGGGTTCCTGCGAGTACCAGTGGCCCGGGTAGACGACCGGGTCGCCCGCGAGTCCGGCCAGGTAGCGCAGGCTGCGGAACATCTCGTCCGAATCGCCGCCGGGGAAGTCGGTGCGGCCGCATCCGTCGACGAAGAGGGTGTCGCCCGCGATGAGACGGTTGTCGAACAGGAAGCATTGGCTGCCCGGGGTGTGGCCGGGCGTGTGTAGTAATTCGATGTCGAAGGCTCCGACGGTGACCTTGTCGCCGTGCTCGTGGCCGGTGAGCTCGCTCTCGGCGATCCCGGTGACATTGGCCACCCACGGCAGCTCTTTGGCGTTGACATGCACTGGGACGGTTGTCTTTTCGAGCAGCTCGCGCACCCCGCGCAGGGTGAAGCCGAGCATCGTGCCGCCCACGTGATCGGGGTGGTGGTGGGTGGCGAGCACCCCGATCAAGCGCAGACCGTCGCCCTCGGCGATGTCGACCAGGTCACCCGCGGCGTAGGCCGGATCGATCACCACGCACTCGCCTGTTTCCCGATCGCCGATCAGATACGCGAAGTTGCGCATCTGCGTCGCGATCGGATCGCCCACGGCGTAGTCGCGTCCCGACAACAGCTGGCGAAAATACAGGCGCTCAGAAGACATACCGCCCACCTTATTGCCCGACCCAGACGATCCGCGCACCACGGCCGGAAAAATTCCAGTGACTCAGACTCTCGCCGCTGAATCGCCCTGGACAACGTTCGATCCGGCGTCTGGGGGACGGTCAGACGGGCTGGACGGTGAGTGACAGGACGGCTGCGGTGAGTGCCACGGTGGTCTCGACCGCGGCGCCGAGGACGTCACCCGAGAGTCCACCGAAGCGGCGCGCGCAGTGCCGGACCAGGATCGTCGATGCGGTCAGTCCGAGGATGACGGCCAGCGGGCCGAGCCACGGAGAGTGGGGGACGGCGAACACGGCGAGGCCCACCGTGGTCACCGACCACAAGGCCGCGGCGGTGGCCGACTGCGTGCCCGCGACCAGGATGCCGAACCCGGTGCCCGGCGCGGCCGGCACGCCACGGCAGGCGAGGATCACCGCTACGCGGCCGGTGGCCACGGCGAGGGCGACGGCGAACCATCGGCCGGAGTCGGCCAGGGACGCGAACGAGAACGCCTGTATGCCGATCGCGAACGCGAGCCCGGCGACGCCGAACGGTCCGGCCCCGCCGCTCTTCATGATCTGTCTGGCCCGCTCCGGCGGCCCGTAGCTGCCGAGACCGTCCAAGGTGTCGGCCAGGCCGTCGAGGTGCATGCCCCTGGTGAGCAACGCCAGCGTGCCGACCACCAGCAACCCGGCCAGCGCGGCGCTCGCTCCCGCCCGGGTCAGCGCCCAGAGCAGGCCGGACGCCCCGGTTCCGAGCAGCGCGCCGACCAGCGGAGCCAACAGGATCGCGCGGCCCGCCGCGGCGCGGTCGACGGCATCCGGCCCGCGCACCGGAAGCACCGTGAGCCAGGAAATCGCCAGCCGGGCCCCGTTCACGCAGGCCCCCGCGGGATGGGCTGTGCTGCGCCGGGAACCGGCTGTCGCCGCTCAGCCGACGCCTGAGGATCGCGGCTCGAAACCGGGAACTGCCCGGCAGGGAGCACGTCACGGCGGCCGTGTCGAGTCGGTCGGAACGGGCTGCCCCGACGGAGCTCGTCCCCGGTGGGCACGCTGCCAGCGGGGCTGGAATCTCCCCGAGGCGGCTTCGCCCCTCTCGCCGTCGACGGAGGTGAAGAGGTGAGGCCAAAGCCGGGGGACTTCACTTGCGCAGGTTCGGCGGGGCGCTCGCCGGTTCGTCGTCGGCGGTGCTGACGCCCGCTTCGGCGAAGGTGGACATTTCCGCGAGAGCGGCCACCGCCGAGCGGAGGATCGGAAGGGCGGTCAGCGCGCCGGAGCCCTCGCCGAGGCGCATGGTCAGGTCGAGCAGCGGGTCGAGGCGCAGGTGCCGCAGCGCGAGGTCGTGCGCCGGTTCGGTGGAACGGTGACCGGCCAGCCACCAGGCGCTCGCGCCCGCGGCGAGATCCTCGGCGACCATCGCCGCCGCCGTCACGACCACGCCGTCCAGGACGACGGGCGTGCGCCGGGTGGCGGCCTGGGCGAGGAACGCGGCCATCGCGGCGAAATCGGCGCCCCCGGCCACGCGAAGCAGTTCCACCGGGTCCTTCACCACCGGGCGCGCGCGCCGCATCGCATCGCGGATCGCGGCGACCTTGCGGATCCAACCGGCATCGTCGATGCCGGTGCCGCGCCCCACGGCGGCGACGGGTTCGGTATTGGTCAGGCTGGCGATGAGCACGGTGGCCGGTGTGGTGTTGCCGATGCCCATGTCACCGGCGATCAGCAGATCCGCGCCCGCGTCGATCTCCTCGTCGGCGATGGCGCGGCCCGCCTCGATCGCCGCCTGGACCTCTTCGGCGGTGAGCGCGTCCTCGCGATCGATCGTCCCGCTGGAGCGGCGCACCTTGTGCTTGGACACCTGCGGGTCGGTGTCGGCGTCGACCGAGATGTCCGCCACCCTGACCGTCGCGCCGGCCACCGCCGCCAGCGCGTTCACCGCGGCGCCGCCACCGAGGAAGTTCGCGACCATCTGCGCGGTGACCTCGCTCGGATACGCCGACACCCCGTGCCGCGCGATGCCGTGATCCCCCGCGAAGACCACGACCCTGGCGCGCTCGAACTGCTTCGGCGGGCAGGTGCCCTGGCAGGCCGCCACCCAGTTGCCGAGATGCTCCAATCGGCCCAGTGCCCCAGCGGGTTTGGTCAGCTGCGCTTGCCGCTGCTCGGCCGCCGCACGAGACTGTGTGTCCGGAGGCGCTACCGGTCCGAATCCGTGCGTCACTATCGAGCCTTTCGGTCATGGCGGTTCCGCCGACTACGCCGCCCAATCTTGCCATTGCCCTTCCGCGCGGTTGCTCGCAACGAGAACGGCGGCTACTTGAGACGGAGGGGAAGGCCCGCGACGACCAGGAAAGCCTCGTCGCAGACCTGGGCCAAGCGCTGATTGAGGGTGCCGATCTCGTCGCGGAAGAGACGGCCCGAACGCGTGGCCGGGATGACGCCCATACCCACCTCCGGGCTGACGATCACGAGGTCGCCGGTGTAGGCGGCGACGGCGGCGACCAGCGCGTCGGTGTCGGGAGCGACCGTGCCGCGCGGCGCGTCCCACGCTTCGCGCGCGTCGATGCGGGCGGTCAGCCAGGTGCCCATGTCGTCGATCAAGGTGACCGGCGGCGGGCTCGGCATGGCTGCGAGGAGAACCGCTGTCGGGTCGGCGCTTTCGATCGTCGACCAGCCCGCCGGGCGTCGGCCTCGGTGTGCGGCGATGCGCTCGGCGAAATCATGATCGGCGGGGTCGGGCACGGCGGTGGCGAGATAGCGCACTCGGCCGCCCGCCCGCACGGCCAGGTCCTCCGCGAACGCGGACTTCCCCGACCGCGCGCCACCCAGAACGAGGACGCTGCGTGGCGCGGGAGTTTCGGACACGAGTGCACGGTATCAACCGAGCGGCGGGTGGCCGTGTGGCTCCCGCAGCATGCCCGGTGCGGGCCGGGAACGTCGAAGGCGGGGCAGGCCCAGCCGCGGTGAGTCCGGGACGGTAGGCCGGACCGACCGGGTGGGTCCGGGTGGGGCGGGGTGCATGCCGATGCCCGCCGCCCAAGATGGTGCGAGCGATCAGACCGGTGGGCGGGGTTGAGATGCCGACAGGCGTCGGACGGGTGCGTGCGGTGATCAGGCGGAGGCGTTCGCGTTGGGCTCGCTGGACGGGAGTCGAGGCGTGTCGATGGGTGTCGAAGGTGCGCAGGAGGTCGGACGGATGTTCCGAATCCGTGATCAGGCGGAAGTGTCCGTGCTGTGCTCGCTGAACCGGGAAGCATGTCGGACGTGCGCAGGAGGCCGGTCGGCTGACTGGCTCCGTGATCAGGCGGAGGCGTCCGAGCTGGGCCCGAAGCGGCGGCGGTACTCGGTGGGGGCGATGCCGACGAGGCGCTGGAAGTGGTGGCGCAGGAGGGCGCCGGAGCCGAAGCCGGAGCGGGCGGCGATCTGTTCCAGTCCGAGGTCGGTTTCCTCGAGCAACTGCTTGGCCAGCAGCACGCGCTGGTTGGTGAGCCATTTCACCGGGGTGGTTCCGGTCTCGGCGGCGAATCGGCGCGCGAAGGTCCGGGTGGACATGTTGGCGCGCGTGGCCAGGTCTTCCACCGTGTACGGCAGGTCGAGGTGCTCGCTCATCCACTCCAGGGTGGGAATGAGACTGTCGGAAGTGCAGGCAGCGACGGGGCGCTCGATGAACTGGCGCTGCCCGCCGTCGCGCTGCGGCGGGACCACCATCCGCCGCGCGATCGCGTTGGCCACGCCGCTGCCGAGCTCGCGGCGCACCAGGTGCAGGCAGGCGTCGATGCCCGCGGCGGTGCCCGCGCTGGTGATCAGGTCGCCCTCGTCGACGAACAGCACATCCGGATCGACGGTCGCCTCGGGATACTCGGCGGCGAGCTGCTCCACATGCCTCCAGTGCGTGGTGCATTTGCGGCCGTCGAGCAGCCCGGCGGCCCCCGCCAGGAACACTCCGGAACACACGGTGAGCACGGTCGCCCCGGCTGCCGCCGCCTCGCGGACGGCGCTGACGACCCGCGGATCGAATCCCTGGTCGGCTGCGGCCGCCGGGATGGCCACCAGATCCGCCGCCGCCAGCTCTTCCAGCCCGTACTCCGGTGTGACGGTGATACCCGGGCTGGTGGAGCGCAGCGGGACGCCCGGCTCGGCCCCGCACACCCGGAAATCGAAGGCGGGCAGCCCGTCGGCGGTGCGGTCGAGGCCGAAAACCTCACAGATGACCCCGAATTCGAACATGGCCATGCGTTCGGACAGCACCACGGCGACCTTCGACAGCATGCCGTCAGTCTAGTGGCCGGATTTTTACGAACAATGTCGGTACCGCCACTTTCGGCGGTAAATCACTGACCGCAAAATTACTGCCATGGTTACTTTCCTCATCACCTTGGCAGTCATCGTGGCGTTCGCCACACTCGTCGCCCGCGGCACCGACCGCGCGGGCTCCACCCAGGTGATCGACCGCGACGCGCAACGGCTGCACTCCGAATTGACCGCCATGCTCGGCCGCAACACCCACCACCGCTGACCAGCCGGATCTCTCCGGTCGCGTCACGCGCCGGAAACGAGAATCTGCCGTTCGCGTCCCGGCTCCCCGTCGGCTGACCGCCGCATACGCGACGGAGCAAACAACAGTTTTTGCCGACCAGTGCTCCCTGCGGCAACCGTCGCGACCTGACTCGGGCGGCTTGTCGACCAGCCATTTCCGGACCGCGTGCACCGGGCAGCGGATTCCGCTACCGACGCGCCCAGCACACCGCAACCACAGGTTTCGAGCGAAGCGAGACCGAGCCTGTTCCGTTCGCGGCCCGGCTCGCGTGTGCGCGGCCGCCGCGTCCGCGACGAAGGAGCAAGCGGCGGTCGCGCACACGCGAGCCACAAAGGGGCCGCGAACACGCCGCGACGAAGTCGCGGCCAAAATCACACAGCGTCGCCCGGGCCGACTCGTGGTTTCGGGGCGCGCATCTTGCGGATCTGCGATGCGCGGACGAAGGCGTACCAGCCGAGGCGGTATCCGCCGTCGGTGGTCTCGGGGAAACGCTCCCTCACCCGGTTGTTCACCACCCGGCCGAGCAGGACGCCCTCGATGCCCATGAACAGCATCATCACCAGCATGGCCAACGTGACGACGGTCTGCAGCGCGGGGGCGAGGAACATCGAGAAGATCAGCACCAGCGCCATCGGCATGAACAGGCCGACCAGGTTGCGCCGGGCGTCGACGATGTCGCGGACGAAGGCCCGGACCGGGCCCTGGTCGCGGGGCGGCAAGTATTTGTCCTCGCCCGCGAGCATGCGCTCGCGCCGGTCCGCGGCGGCCTCGCGCCGTTTCGCGGCAGCGGCCTTGCGGTCCTCTCTGGTGCCTCGCGCGGCCTTGCGCCGGGCGCGGGCCTCCTTGGCGGTGAGCGGAGCGGGTGCTATCGGGCCGCGGCGCTTGCCTTGCGCGTCACGGCGTTTCGGGGTGGGACGGCCCTTGCCCGCGGTGGCGGTTGCCGCCGCGCGGGTGGTGCCCGCGGCCGAGTCACCGTCCGTGACCACCGTCGATTCGGCGGTCGCGTCGGTGGTGCTGGACTCGCCGCGACGGAACAATTTCACATCGACCAGGCTATTCGATGGGTAGCGCGGCGAGAAATGCGGTCCGATTCGCCGGGAGTGTGCGGGGTCACGGAGGTTGCGCGCCACCGCGGCGGGGGTGGTGGCAAGATGGAGGAATAGCAGCCTGCCGAGTGGTGTTGACCGACACGACCCGTGCGCTGTTCACGGGTTGACCACAGGTTCCTCGAGGAGAGTTCATGACTGTGCAGAACGAGACCGCCACCCACGGTGTGACTCTGACCGACGCCGCCGCCGCGAAGGCGAAGGCCCTGCTGGACCAGGAGGGTCGCGACGACCTGGCGCTGCGGATCGCGGTGCAGCCGGGTGGTTGTGCCGGCCTGCGTTACCAGCTGTTCTTCGACGACCGCTCGCTCGACGGCGACCTGACCGTCGACTTCGGCGGGGTCACGCTGGCTGTCGACCGGATGAGCGCGCCGTACGTGCAGGGCGCCTCGATCGACTTCGTCGACACCATCGAGAAGCAGGGCTTCACCATCGACAACCCGAACGCCACCGGCTCCTGCGCCTGCGGCGACTCCTTCAACTGAGGCAGTGATCCCGGCGCGGTCGCGTGGATCGGCCGCGTTCGATCGGAACAACCGATCTTGTGCGGACATCGGTAACTCGTCGGGAACGCCCAGGACCCGAGCGGCACGCACACAGGACCTGAACGCAAATCCGGTGCCGCTCAACTAGTACGGCCTGAAGACCCGGACAGGCGGCATCAGCTACGGTGAGATCGGGACTCGCGTCCCGGTCTGCACCGCCTGCCGCCTACCGTTGAAGGGGCTCAGCCACGTGTCCATCGCCGTTTCCGCGTCCATTGCGACCGACCACCTCATGCGTTTTCCCGGACGGTTCGCCGACGTACTGCTGGCCGATCAGCTCGACCACGTGTCGCTGAGCTTCCTCGTCGATGATCTGCAGATCCGGCGCGGCGGCGTCGGCGGCAACATCGCCTACGCCATGGGCCTGCTCAATCGCACGCCCCTGCTGGTCGGCGCCGTCGGCGCCGATTTCGGCGAGTACCGCGCCTGGCTGGAGAAGCACGGGGTCGACACCTCTACCGTGCTGGTGTCCGATCGCGCGCACACCGCGCGTTTCGTCTGCACCACCGACGACGACATGGCCCAGATCGCGTCGTTCTACCCCGGTGCGATGAGCGAGGCGCGCGACATCTCCATCGCCGAGCTGTCCGAGTCCAGGGAGCTCGACCTCGTCCTGATCGGCGCCAACGACCCGGAGGCGATGCTGCGGCACACCGCCGAATGCCGTGAGCTCGGCATCCCGTTCGCCGCCGACCCGTCGCAGCAGCTGGCCCGCCTGGACGGTGACCAGTCCGTGCAGCTGATCGACGGCGCCGCGTACCTGTTCACGAACAAGTACGAGTGGGCGCTGCTGCTGCAGAAGACCGGCCTGAGCGAGGAAGAGGTCGCCCAGAAGGTCGGCGTCCGCGTCACCACTTTGGGCGCGGAAGGCGTGCGGATCGTCGACCGCGACGGCACCGAGGTGACCGTCGGCGTCGTGCCCGAGGTCGAGAAGGTGGAGCCGACCGGCGTCGGTGACGCGTTCCGCGCCGGCTTCCTCACCGCGCACACCGCCGGGCTGAGCCTGGAGCGTTCCGCGCAGCTGGGCTCGCTGATCGCCGTGCTCGTGCTGGAGACCATGGGCACGCAGGAGTGGACGCTGAACAAGGAGGCCGCGCTCGAGCGCCTCACTCAGGCCTACGGCCCCGAGGCCGCGGCGGACATCAAGACTTTGCTCTGATCCTGAAGACGAAAGGCGCGCACCCGCCCGGGTGCGCGCCTTTCGGGTATCTCAGAGCGAGACCGGGTAGACCGGCTCCTGGATCTCCGGCTTGATCCGGTCCTCGACGAAGATGCCGTGCCACACCATGAACACCAGCAGGGTCCACAGCCTGCGGCTGTGATCCGCGGTCCCCGCCCGGTGCGCGACCAGCATCTCGCTGATCGCGGCCTTGTTCAGCAGATGGTCGGTCTGCGATTCGGCGATCTGCTGCTGCGCCCAGTCGTAGAGTTCCGTGCCGCGCAGCCAGTGCCGCAGCGGGACCGGGAAGCCGAGCTTGGCGCGGTGCAGCACGTGCGGCGGCACGATGCCCTCCAGCGCCTGACGCAGCGCGTACTTCGTCGTCTCCTTGGTGATCTTCTGATCGAACGGCAGCCCCTCCGCCGCCTTCAGCACCTCGGTGTCCAGGAACGGCACGCGCAGTTCCAGCGAGTTGGCCATGGTCATCTTGTCGGCCTTGACCAGGATGTCGCCGCGCAGCCAGGTGAACAGATCCAGGTGCTGCATCCGGGCCACCGGGTCCCAGCCGCGCGACTGCGCGTACAGCGGCGCGGTGACGTCCTGGTGGGTCCACTCCGGCCGGAACTCGCGCAGCACGGCGCGCAGCTGGGCGTCGTTGAAGCTGCGCGCGTTGCCGTAGTAACGCTCCTCGAGGGTGAGCGAGCCGCGGTGCAGCAGGCTCTTGCCCCTGGTGCCGTCCGGAATCCGGTCCGACAGCTTGCCCGCCAGCCTGCGCAGACCGCGGGGCAGCTTCTCGAACGGCTTCAGCGACAGCGGCTCGCGGTAGATGGTGTACCCGCCGAACAGCTCGTCGGCGCCCTCACCGGAGAGCACCACCTTGACGTGCTTGCGCGCCTCCTTCGCGACGAAGTACAGCGGCACCAGCGCCGGGTCGGCCACCGGGTCGTCGAGGTACCAGACGATCTCCGGGATGGCCTGTGCGAACTCGGCGGGGGAGACCACCTTCACGACGTGGCGCGCGCCGATCGCCTCGGCGCTCTCGGCGGCCACGTCCACCTCCGAGTAGCCCTCGCGTTCGAACCCGGTGGTGAAGGTGATCAGCTTCGGGTTGTGCCGCATGGCCAGCGCCGCGACCGCGGTGGAGTCGATGCCGCCGGAGAGGAACGAGCCGACCGTCACGTCGGCGCGCATGTGTTTGGCGACGGAGTCCTCGAGCGCCGCGGCGATCTCCCGGTAGCGCGCCGCCGCCGAACCGGGCGTGAACGGGCGCACCGGGAACTTCGGGGTGAAGTACCGGGTGACGACCGGCGCCGCACCGGGCCGCACGGTGGCGTAGCTGCCCGATTCCAGCCTGCGGATGTCCTTGTGCAGCGTCTCCGGCTCCGGCACGTACTGCAGCACCGTGTAGTGCTCCAGCGCCCTCGGGTCCAGCGTGTCGCTCAACCCGAGCGCGGGCAGCAGTTCCAGCAGGCTCTTCTTCTCGCTGCCGAACGCGGTGCCGCCCGGCCCGGTGGCCAGGAACAGCGGCTTGATGCCGAACGGGTCGCGGGCCAGGAACAGCTCTTCGGTCTCGGTGTCCCAGATCGCGAAGGCGAACATGCCGCGCAGCCGCCGCACCGCCTCGGGACCCCAGTAGTGGAATGCCGCGACGATGGCCTCGCTGTCGCCCTCGGTCCGGAAGATCTCGCCGTCCGGGAATTCGGCGGCGTGCGCCTCGGCGAGTTCGGCGCGCAGCTCGAGGTAGTTGTAGATCTCGCCGTTGAAGGTCAGCGCGTAGCGGTCGGGCTGCTCGGGCGGGCCCCAGCGCAGCGGCTGGTGCGAGTGCTCGATGTCGATGATCGACAGGCGGTTGAAGCCGAAGATCACATGGTCGTCGTGCCAGGTGCCGCGCTCGTCGGGGCCGCGATGACGCACGCAGTGCAAGGCCTCGTAGACCTGCTCCACCGTGCCAGGTGCCGCCTCGTCAGATGCCAGGAATCCGAGCAGTCCACACACGGCGTCGGCAACCTCATTTCTCGCAGTCGGGATACGCGCGCACCGGATGGGGCGCAGGGGAACGAAATCTAGTGTCCGAGTATGCCGCACCCGTGGCCTTCGCGCGTCGTGCGCATCACGTCGCGGGCGGAATCGCTGGTGACGCTGATCGCGCTGCGCTCCCCGAGGTGTCGAAGCCGACCCGACGACGACCGAGGGGTGCGTTTGGTCTACGCTGCGTAGTACTCAGGTCTCTCTCAGGCGACCCGCGCGTCAAGCGCTGGTCGAGAGGGTGCCTGAAACGAGCTTAGGACGTATCGCCGGGGTAGATCGCAGCCCCGACGATGCACTGTCGGAATGTGTGGCGACCAGGAAGGCGTGAGCGTGGCGCACAAGGCGAGCGAAGAGATCGGGGCACGATCCGCCCGGGCTGGGCTGTACTCACCCGCCCCGCCGGCTCCGCCGGCCAACCGTCCCCCAGGCCGCATCCTTCGGCGGGCCGGGCTGGCGGTGTCCTTGGGGATCACCGCGCTGCTCGTCTCGGGCTGCTCGATCGACAATGTTTGGCTGCGGTTCGGCTGGCCGTCGGGCATCACGCCGCAGGCCACCCGGATGCGGGAACTGTGGACCTGGTCGGTCGTCGCCGCGCTGGCGATGGGCGTGCTGGTCTGGGGCCTGACCTTCTGGACCGTCGCGTTCCACCGCAAGAAGGCCGACTCCCCGGAGTTCCCCCGCCAGACCGGTTACAACGTGCCGCTGGAGCTGACCTACACGGCGATCCCGTTCGTCATCATCGCCGTGCTGTTCTACTTCACCGTGGTCGTGCAGGGCTACGTGCAGGAGAAGGTGGACAACCCCGATGTCACGGTGGACGTGACCGCCTTCCAGTGGAACTGGAAGTTCGGCTACCGCAACGTCGACTTCAAGGACGGCTACCGGTTCGACGGCATCGACGCTTCGCGTGAGGCGCTGAACCAGGAACAGCTCGAGGGATACGAGGAGCGGACCAAGGACGGTCACCCGCAGCCGGGCCCGGTGCACGGCAAGCCGGAGAACGACATCCTGTCCTACCTGCACTACGACAAGGTCGAGACGATCGGCTCGAGCAACGAGATCCCGGTCCTGGTGCTGCCGACCGGCAAGGTCATCGAGTTCCAGCTCGCCGCCGCCGACGTGATCCACGCCTTCTGGGTGCCGGAGTTCCTGTTCAAGCGCGACGTGATGCCGAACCCGAAGGAGAACAACTCCGACAACGTCTTCCAGATCACCAAGATCGAGAAGGAAGGCGCGTTCGTCGGTCGCTGCGCCGAGATGTGCGGCACCTTCCACTCGATGATGAACTTCGAGGTCCGCGCGGTCACGCCGGAGAAGTTCACCAAGTACCTGGACGCGCGCCAGGCGGGCAAGACCAACGCCGAGGCGCTCGAGTCCATCGGGGAGTCCCCGGTCGCCACGTCCACCGCGCCGTTCAACACCAGGCGCGACACCAAGAGCGCCGCCTCGGCCGAGAGCAAGTGAGGATTGATCTGACATGAAGATCGAAGCGCGGATTTTCGAACTGCTCACGGTGTTCTTCGTCATCATCGCGGGCGTCTACGGCTTCTTCACCGGTCAGTCGCGCACGGGTGTCGAGTGGGCGGGCACCACGGCCATGGTGCTGACCGCGGGTCTGTCGCTGATCATCGGCACCTACTTCCGGTTCGTCGCCCGTCGTCTCGACCTGCGCCCGGAGGACTACGAAGATGCCGAGATCGTGGACGGCGCCGGTGACCTCGGCTTCTTCTCGCCCGGCAGCTTCTGGCCGATCACCCTGGCCGCCGCCGGTTCGGTGACCGCCCTCGGCCTGGCCTTCTTCCAGTTCTGGTTGATCGGCATCGGCGTCGTGTGCATCCTGACCGCCGCCGCGGGCCTGGTGTTCGAGTACTACCTCGGGCCCGAGAAGCACTGAGCCGATATCGCACCGAAACGGCCTCACCGGTTATCCGGTGGGGCCGTTTTCGTGTGTGATGAGCTGCCGCAGCAGTGGAGTTCGTATGGCTGCGCGGCCCGCACCTGATATGAAGGTGTGGGTGGGAGAGAAGTTGCTGGAGCCGACCCTGAAGGCCCTACCGCACGGGCCGCACGGACTGGCTCGCGAGCTGGTGACGGGGTCGCAACGTCAGCGTCTGCTGTTCGGCGTGACGGTCGTGGTCGCCGAGCGCGGCTACCTCGATGCGACGGTCGCGGACATCGCCGCGACGGCGAAGGTTTCGCGCCGGACCTTCTACCAGCACTTCCCGGACAAGGAAGCCTGCTTCCTCGCGGCGGCCGAGACCGGCCGCGATCTGATGATCGATCATCTGCGGCAAGTGATGAAACAGATCCGGGCCGAACCCGTCGAGCCGCTCGAAGCGCTTCACCGCGGCATACGCGAATACCTCACTCTGCTGCGGGACGAGCCGTCGTTCGCCCGTGCCTTCTATCTGGAGACCGCCGTGGCCGGACCGCGCGCGATCGAGTCGTTCGAACGGTGCCAGCACTGGTTCGCCGGTTTCATCCGATCGTGGCGTGCGACGGCGGGCCCGGTCGATCCCTCCGTTCCGGACCACGCGTACCTCGCGGTGACCGATGCGACCAACGAGGCCATCCGACGAACCCTCCGGGCCGGAGGAGACTTGCTCGAGCTCGAGGAAGCCGTCGTGTACATCCATCGCGCCTTGCTCGGTCCGGCGACGCCCGCAGGCTAGGGCAGGACTCTGTCGCCGGCCCCGGTGAGGTTGCAGGACGCATCGTCGCTGGTATTGCCGCCTTCGGAGACGATTCTCGCGAACACCTCGACGCAGTTGACCACGGCGGCGCCGGACCTGTTCCCGAGAACGGTGGAGTCCCGCAGGACGACCGTGCCGAGCGGGACGCCGACCAGGTCGGTCAGCCGGCGCGGAAGGGTGTCGAGGTAGGCGGGCGCCACGTTGATGCCGCTGCCGCCGTCGGAAGCGGTGTTCCCGGTGATCGTCGCGCGATCGAACGTCACCACGCCCCTGCCTCGGACGTCGACGCCGCCGCCACGACCGGCGAATCCGCCAGGGCGGTACCAGACCCCGGGGTCGACCACGCGATTGCCGGTGATCGTGGTGTCGGTGAAGGCGCAGGTGTTGTCGCACCGCACGCCGCCCGCCTCGCCCGCGGAGTTGCCGGTGATGACCGTGTTCCGCGTCTTCAGGTCCGAGCCCGGCACGTTGAAGATGCCGCCGCCGTATCCGGCGCTGTTGCCCTGGACTACGACGTCATCGAGGACGAGATCCGAGGAATTCGCGATGCCGCCCCCGCCGGTGTCGTAGAACGGGATCTCGTGCTGGGCGGCGACTCCGCCGGTGACGGTCAAACCTGTCAATGTCACGGGCGCGGAGACGCTGAGCACCCGGTCGATCCCGTCGGCGTCCAGCACCGTTCGATCGCGACCGGCGCCGCGCACCGTCGTCGGCGCGGTGAGGTTCAGGTCTCCTGTCGTCGCATCGGGGTTGCGCCCCTGCACTTTTCGCTGGTCGGGGGCTATCGTCAGAACATATCGACCGGCCGGAAGCGCGATGGTGCTACCGGGATGGGCATTGGCCGTCTGCACCGCGGCGCGCAATGTGCAGGCGCCGGAGACCGTGCGGCATTGCCCGCTTCGGGGATCGGCCACTGCCTCGTCGCCGGTGGTGTCCACCGTGATCACGCCCGGTGCGTCTGCGGCGGGTGCGTCGTCGGCGTAGGCCGTTGCCGGAAAGCAGGCCGCGGTCCCCGCGACCAGGGCTGAAATGGCGAATGCGCTGATCGCCGCGGCAGATGTGCTCGTCCTCATGAAGTCTCTGATCCGATCACGAACATGGAGTAGGGTACGCCCGCGTATAAGTAGGGAACGCGAGCGTTTACAACTATGTCGCACGGGGACTCGCTACCGGTGGCGTTTCCGGAATTCCGCCGATGGTTACTGGTTCGGCTCACGGCGCTGTTGTGTGAATGGCCGCGAACAGACGAGTTGCTCCAGCCACCGACCGTGGTCCGGGCGCACCGGATCCACGGGACGGTGGGGGACGGCGCCTACTCCGCTTCGTACCGAAGCGAGTTCTCCGAGCGGCAGATCTCCTCGATGCCGGAGACGATGTCGCGCAGCTGCTCCGACGGGAGCGCGGCGGGGCGCAGGCGGCAGGTGAAGGTGATCAGGCCGTGGTCCTCGGCGGGCAGGCCGCGGGCGGCGGATTCGGCGCGCAGGTAGCGGGAGCGGACGCCGTAGGTCATCGCGGAGATGACGGTGAAGCAGCCGGTGCGCTCGCGGTGGCCGGAGAACAGGTCGTGCAGGCGGTAGAACACCGACGTGTAGCTCGACAGGGGCGCGAAAACGCCCACCCGGTAGGCGGGACCACGCTCGGACGAGCTGAGCGCCGTGTCGGCCAGATACTCGGCATCGCGGAGGGTCTGCACCTTCGGCGCGAACAGCACCGCGCCCGCGGCCGCGTTGCGCACGGGCATGCCCGCTTTGCCCGGCGCGGCGGAGGCGATGGCGCCCAGCGATTTCCGCGCCCGCGACCCGACCTCACGCCGGGCGCGCAGTCCTCTGGTCGGCGCGGTGGGGTACAGGCTCGACCACTGCCCGAAGCGCACGGTGCCCAGCTGCACGTGGCCGGTGCCCACCGGGCGCGCGACCTTCAGCGGCGCCGTGTCGACCCAGCGGCCGACCTGCAGTTCGGCGTTGCCGGGGCGCAGGATCTCCGCGTGGGCGTGCTCGACGAAGGAGTCGAAGTCGAGGAACCGGTCCGCGTGCGTGGTCAGCCAGGTGCGTTCCTTGTCGATCTCGATGGCGTCCAGGGTGAGCGCGGTGATGATGCCCGCCCGGCCGCCAGCGCCGAGGATGCGCTGGAACCGCTCGGTGTGGTGGGTGCGCCCGCAGGTGCCGATGCGCCCGTCGGTGTCGACGTACTCCAGATCGACGATCTGGTCGATGAACAGACCGTGTTTGTGCGAGGCCGCGCTGACGCCGCCGACCGAGGCGAAGCCGCCGGCGGTGATGTCGCGGTGGTCGCCGACGATGGGCAGGCCGAGTCCGTGCGCGCCGAGCCTGCGGTCGACATCGGACAGTTTCGCGCCCGCCTGCACCCGGACGGTGCGCCGGCCCAGGTTGATGTCCAGCACCTGGTTCATCCGGCGCAGCGACACCACGGTCGGCTGGGCGGGCAGCGTGAGCCCCTCGTCGATCAGCTCGCCGCCGCGCACCATCAACCGTTCCGTTCGCCCGCGTGAATCCCGCACCGTGCGAACGACATCGGCGGTATCGCGGGGGAGGTATTCCTCGGCGTTGGAGACAATGTGCGGCGTGCTCATGGCAGAAAAGCTAACCACAGCGCGGCCCGCGCCGCTTCCCCGAAGTCGGGTGTCATCGCGACGCGGGCGCAAGGCTCTTGCTGAACAGGACGGATCCGGCGGCGTCGCACAGATCGACGGTCAGTTCCCTTGATCTTCCGTCGATGCGCACCTCGCCGAAATGCTGGAAGGCGTCCAGCGGTGAGCTGTTCTGCACCGGCGGAGCGTGGACGTAGACCGCCTCCGGACCGAACGTCCCGTCGAGCTGGTTCGGGCCGAACGCGCCCGCGTTGAGCGGGCCGGAGACGAACTCCCAGAACTCGTCGAAGTCGGTGAAGGCCGCGCGCTCGGGCGAATAGCGGTGCGCCGCCGTGTAGTGCACGTCGGCGGTGAGCCAGACGACGCCGGTCACCTTGTTCGCCTTGATCGATGACAGCACCTGGGCGATCTCGCGCTCCCGGCCCGACGGTGCGCCTGGATCGCCGTTGGCTGGTCCTTCGAATGCGGTGGCGTTCTTCTGCTCACCGTCCGCGACGACCAGGCCGAGCGGCAGGTCGTTGGCGATGATCTTCCAGGTGGCGGTGGACTCGCGCAGGCTGTCGACGAGCCACTTCGTCTGTGCCGGACCGAAGATGCGTCCGTCGGGTCCGGTGTTCGCGGTGTTCGCGTCCTTGTTCGTGCGCATGTCCAGCACGAAGACGTCGAGCAGCGGGCCGTAGGCGATCTTGCGGTACAGGCGGCCGTCCACCGCTTCCCTCGGTTCCAATGGCATCCACTCGTGGAAGGCCTGCCAGGAGCGGGTGGCCAGGGTGTCCATGGCGCGTTCGGTGTAGCCCTTGGATTCGGCGACCAAGCCACCGGGGTACCAGTTGTTCACCGTCTCGTGGTCGTCCCACTGCACCACCTGCGCGACCGAACTGTTGAAGCGGCGGTAGTTCTCGTCGGTCAGGTTGTAGGCGTAGTTGCCGCGGAACTGGTCCAAAGTCTGCGCGACAGCGCTTTTCGCCTCGCTCACGACGTTGCGCCAGATCCGGCCGTCGGGAAGGGTGATCGATTCCCGCAGCGGTCCGTCGGCATAGATCGAGTCGCCGGAATGCAGGAACAGGTGCGGGTCGCGGGCGGCCATGGCGGCGAAGATCTTCATGCCACCCAGCTCCGGGTTGATGCCGTACCCCTGGCCCGCGACGTCACCGGACCACTGCAGCCGGATATCCGACGCGGCCGTTGGCGCGGTGCGGAAGACGCCGGTGACCGGTTCGGAGGTGGCGCCGTCCTCGCCGCGCAGCGTCACCCGGTAGTGCACCTGCTCCCCGGCGGGCAGGCCGTTGACGCGTACCCGGCCGGTGCCGTCGGACTCCGGCGTGAGCAGCGGCCCGGTGAAACGCTTCGGGTCGCGGAACGATTCGGTAGCCGCGGTTTCCACCAGCAACGTGGCGGGGCGATCGGCGCGAGCCCAGATCAGCGCACCGTCCGTGCGTGGATCGCCCACCGCGACTCCGTGGGTGAGCGCCGGACGCTGCCGCACCAGCGCCGGGCCGTCGTCCCGTGCGCATGCCGCCAGCGCGGGGGCCGCCACCAGTCCGAGTGCGGAGGCGCGCAGTACGGTTCGCCGGGATGGTCTCGAGTCCGAGCCGGTCATGAGGCAACCTTGCCGCGACTACCTCAACGGCGCGTGAACGGGCCGGGTCCGGGCGGACAACAACCAGGGCTCAGTGCGCCAGGCGCGCGATACGGTGGTGCAGTTCGCCCGCCCAGTCCACGCCGCCGAGCTGCTGGTAGTCCACCCACAGGGCGTCGAAGACGTCGCGGCCCTCGGAGAGCCAGCCGCCGCGTTTGTCCGCCTCCAGGACCACGCTCATGCCGGTGTCGGTCGGGACGAAAGTCACCTCGAGCTGGTTCAAGCGGGGGTAGTTCGGTGCGCCGGTGAACTCGATCTCCTGGTAGAACGGCAGCGTCTGCGGCGTGTTGTGCACCCGGCCCGATTCGACGTCCGCGCTGCGCAGGTGAAAACCCAAGCGCTCCACCGCCTCCAGCAGCACGTGCTGGGCGGGCAGCGCGCCGATGCCGATCGGGTCGGTGTCGGCGGCGTCCACCGCGCCGTGGATCTCCACGATCGTGCGCAGCGAGACCACCGTGCCGGGCAGGTGCCGTCCGTTGTAGAACGTGATCGGTGTTTCCATGGGCGCGCGGGCCGCGAACCGGAACTCCAGCGGCGCACCCGCGGGCAGATGCGACGGCCCGTGGACCCCGGCACGGCCGAACGCGATGTCGCGCACGCCTTCGTGATCCTCGTACTCCTGCTCGGCCCTGGTCACGAACTCGACGGCCACCTGGGTGATGTCCTGCGCGACCGCCCCGCCCCGCAACCGGATCACCCCCTCCACGGTGCCCCCGGGCTGCACCCCCGGCGTGAACAACTCGGTCTCCACTTCGGCCCCACCGACCCCGGCCGCCGCCAGCAACTTCTTGAACATGCTCCGCAGTCTCCCCTTCTCCGCCGAATAAAACCTTGGCGTTTCCTTACGTTGTGGGCAACGCCATCTCGGCCCCTCTCCTCCGGTGCGTCTTGCGCGTCCGGAGTCGGTCACGCTGCCGAACTCGGAATACTCGACGTCGCAACAAGTTCCGAGACGTACACGGAAGGCCGCCACGGCTCGAGCGGCGGCGGACTTCCCGACGGCGCGGCGGCCCACCCTGAGGTGCCGCGGTAGCGGAGCCGCGCTGGGCAGGCATTCAGCCGATACGAAAACGGCCCCGAGAACTGTCTCGGGGCCGTTGCGAGGCTTCGGGTCAGCCCGCGGCGGTGTCCGGGATGCGGACGGAGACGGACGCCGGGCGGCTGCCGCTGGGGACGCCCTTCTTCAGGCTGTGGGCGTAGACGTCGACGTACTCCTGGCCGGTGAGCCGCATCAGCTCGTACATGACCTCGTCGGTGACGGCGCGCTCGACGAAGCGGTTGCCGCCCATGCCTTCGTAGCGGGAGAAGTCGATGGGCTCGCCGAACTTGACGGTCACCTTCCTGCGGCGCCAGCGGAACGGTCCGGGCGGGCTGACCTCGTCGGTGCCGATGACCGCGACCGGGATGACGGGGACGCCGGTCTCCAGCGCCAGGCGGGCCAAGCCGGTCTTGCCCTTGTACAGGCGGCCGTCGGGGGAGCGGGTGCCCTCGGGATAGAGGCCGACCAGACGGCCCTGGTCGAGCAGCTTGCGGGCGGCGTTCAGCGCGTCCTCGGCGGCGTCGGCGCCGCTGCGGTCGATGGGATACTGCCCCGACGCGCTGAAGAAGAACTTCTGGAACCGGCCCTTGATGCCAGGGGTGTTGAAGTACTCGGCCTTGGCGAGGTAGTTGATCCGCCGCGGGCTCAGCAGCGGCGCGAACAGCCAGTCGGCGAAGGAGAGGTGGTTACCCGCCATGATGGCCGGCCCGTCCGCCGGAATGTTCTCCACACCTTCGACCGTAGGCCGGTTGTAGAGATGAATGAACGGTCCCAGCAGCACGAACTTCAGCAGCCAGTAGAACATGACGTCCTTCCCCCGGGACCGGGATAGTAGCGGGCACCTGCGTCAATTGCCGACTTTACCGCTGGTGCAAGATCACATCCAACCGCAGCGGCGAATCTCACCACACTTCGGCCCCGACGCCGACCGATGGTGCGCACCGGCGTGTCGCGGCGGTCCGCGATGGCTCGCGGCGGCGGAGTCAACCGCTGGTCCGCGCGACGCGCGCGGACTTGCGCGCGTCCGAGGGCAGCGCCGCCCTGGCGAGATCGGCGGCGCCGATCATGCCGGCGGCCTCGCCGAGCTGGGTGGTCCTGATGCGGGCCAGCGGCCGGTGCCCCGCGCCCGTGATCGCCCGCGCGTACTCCTCGCGCGCCTCGTCCAGGAACAGCGGCGCCGAACTGCTCACCCCGCCCGCGATCACCACCAGGTCCGGATCGAAGATGTCGCTGACGAACGCCAGCCCAAGCCCGAGCCAGCGCGCGAAGTCGGCCATCACCCGGACAGCGAGTGGGTCGCCGTCCTGCGCCGCGCCGGCGACCCGCCGCCCGGTCAGCGAGCCTGGATCGCGTGCCACGTCCCTGGCCAGCACGGAGCGCACGGTGTCGCTGGCCAGCATCTCGATCGCGGTCTCGGCCAAAGCGGTTCCGCTGCAGTAGCGCTCCCAGCATCCGCGCTTGCCGCACGGGCAGGCCCGCCCCTGCGGAACGACCTGCAGATGACCCAGTTCCGGCGCAACGCCGTGCGAGCCGCGGTACAGCTGGCCGTCGATGAGCAGGGCCGCGCCGATACCGGTGCCGATGGCGACGAGCACCACGTTGTGCCCGCCCGCGGCCGCGCCGAATTGGTACTCGGCCCACATCGCCGCGTTGGCGTCGTGCTCGAGGATCACCGGCAGTTCCAGTCGTTCGGTGAGGCGCTGGGCGACCGGGGCGTCCTGCCAGGGCAGGTGCGGGGCGAACCGGACGGTGGAGCGGTCGCCGTTGATGAACCCGGCGACCGCCAAGCCGACCGCGCCGATGGGATGCCTGCCGGACAGCTCGCGCACCGCCCGGTCCAGCGCGTCCTCCAGCGCTCGCGCGGAATGCGGCGTCGGCGCCTGGACCGTGTCGAGCACCTCGCCGCTGTCGTCGATCACCGACGCCCGAATGTTGGTGCCGCCGACGTCTATTCCGACGGTCAGCGATCGCGTACCGGCCATCTGCTGCGTCATACCTTGATCGTCACGGGAATGTCGACGTAACGGGGGCCGTCGTCGTCCCCGCGTCGATCGTGGTGATGCGGCGCGCCGGTCTTCGGGTCGGCGTCGGTGGGCATGACGGGCTCGACCGGCACTCCCGCCAGCGCTTCGCGCAGCACGGTGACGATCGCGGTGCCGTGATCGGCGATCGCGGCCAGCACCTCGTGATGCTCACCGCGCACCAGCGCCGCGGCCGCGCACACCGGGCACCAGCTACAGCTCGACCACTCGACCTGTCCGTCGGCCGCGCGCCGCAGCACCGGCTCGACCCGCTCCAGCACCGCTTCGGCCAGCAGTTTCAGCTCCTCGGCGAACTCGGCGACACCGTCGGGCGCGGTCGGGCCGCCTGCTCGCTCGCCCCTGGGCGAGTGCGGATCAGCGCTCATGGCCGTGACTTTCGGACGCGTGCGCCCAGACCCGCGGATCGGGCCGGAAGCGGACCACCAGATATCCGTCCTCGAGTTCGGCGCCGTCGACCGTGCACCGCCGCAACACCGGCGCCAGGCGTACCCGGCGCCGGACACCGTCCGCTCCCACGATCAAATCGTCCTCCACTCGGCCAAGGCGCAACGTGGCGGCGTCGACCACCGGCAGGTGCATGCGCAGCGCGTACACCGACCGCGATCCGGTGCCGGATTCCAGGAGAACCAGCGGTTCGCCGGAACTCGCGTCGACCTCCGTCTGATTGTCGCTCAGCATAAGCGCAGCGTCTCCGGTGTCGCCCGCCGAGTCCATCGCCTGTGACAGCGCGGCCAGCGAATTCAGCCCGATCGGCTCGGCGCCGGTGTGCTGCGCGATCACCACCGGAATACCCCGCATCATGCTCCGCAACTCGGCGATGACGGCCGATTGCTCGCCGCGCCGGTCCGAATACCACCGCGCCGCCGGATGTTCGGCTCCGTCGGGCGCGGCGAGATCGGGCAGCACCTTGTTCACCACCACGGCATCCAGCCGCAGGCCCAGCAGCGCCGCGGCGGAACGCACCCGCCGCGATTCGGCCACCGCGACCCGCTCGGCGAGGGTGACCAGCCGCGCGCCGGTGCGCCGGTGGTCGGCGAGCAGATCGCGAACTTCGGTGACCGCCTTGACGATTCGCTCCACCGTGGCCGCGAGCACGGCGCGCCGCAGGTCGGTGCCCGCGGCGCTCATCGCCCGCGCGTGCGGCGGCCAGATCCGTTCCACGTAGCCGAGCAGGGTGCCGGGCGCGGTGACGATGCGCAGCATGTCCGCCGAGGGCGGGCAGTCGACGACGATCAGATCCCAGTCGTCCTCCGCGGCGAACTGCGCGATCTCCACCAGCATCAGCAGTTCCTGCACGCCGGGCAAGCCGGTCAGCTCCGCCGGATCCAGCGCGGCGAGGTCGAAACCGTGCTCGTGCCCGCGGCCGGTGGAGACCAGACGCACCACGTCGCGGAACCGGTCCTCCAGCAGCGCGAGCGAATCGATCTCGATCACGTCCAGGCCGGGCAGCACGGTGGCGATACCGGTGACGGTGCCGGGATCGTGCGGGAAGCGGAAACCGAGCGCGTCGCCCAGCGAATGCGCCTGATCCAGCGAGGCGATCAGCACGCGACGGCCCGCCGCCGCCTCGGCCATCGCGGTGGCGCACGCGAGCGTGGTCTTGCCGACTCCGCCCTTGCCGACGAACAGTTCGACCCGGGTCGTGTGCGCGGTCAGCCTTCGACCCGTTTCTTCAGTTCCTTCAGCGCGGTATCGGTGATCACTTTCTCGGCCTTCCGCTTGAACATGCCGATCATCGGAATGTTCAGATCGACGGTCAGCGTGTAGACGACCTCCGTGCCGCCGGGCCGCTCGATCAGCTCGTAGGTGCCGTTCTGCGCCTTCTGCAACTCGCCGCTGAGCAGCCGCCAGCTGACCGCCTTGCGGTCGGCGCGCCAGTCGTAGGACAGCACGTAGGTGTCCTTGACCACCCCGGCGTCCAGCACGAATCGCGCGGTCTTTGCCATACCGTCCGGCCCCGTCTCCAGCACCTCCACCGACTTCGCCGCGGACACCCACTCCGGGTAGGACTCCAGATCGGCGATGACGGACATCACCTGCTGCGACGGGGCCTCGATGACAATCGATCTCTGGGTCCTGTCGGCCATGCGGACAGCGGTTCCTTTCAGCGTCGTTGCCGGTGGATCAAGGCTGGGGCGCGGGAGTGACACCGGCGGGACGGCCCGCCTCCAACCGGGACTTCAACTCGAACGACATGTTCCTGCCCGCGACCCGGCGCGCCCGGTTGGCGGCGGCCAGCTTGCCCCCGGGCAGCGCGGGCTGCGGCTCGGCGTGCAAGAAGTAGTGCAGGATCACCCCGTCGAGCGAAGGTTCCAGCCACACTTCCATGGTCCCGGTCAGCGCACCCGTCACCGACCAGCGGATACCCTTCTCGCCCCGATCCTCCCTGACCTCCAGGGCCAGGTCCGGCCACCAGCGGCGCCAATTGGTCGGTCCCGCCAGCAGCTCGGCCACGGCGGCACCCGATGCGGCGACGAAGGTCTGGTCTGCGACCTGGATACTGCTCACTCCGCTGAGCGTAGTAGATGCGACGCGGATCACCGCAGCAGCTGTCGCAGGCGCGCGCCCAGCACGTCCCACCGCCACTGCCGCTCGACGAACGCGCGTCCCGCCGCGCCCATCCGCGCGGCGGCGTCCCGGTCGGACAGGATCTCCACCAGGGCGTCGGCGATCTGCTGCACCGAACGGCCGTCCACCACGCGACCGGTCTCGCCCTCGATCACCGTCTCCGGCGCGCCGCCGGAATTGCCCGCGACCACCGGGACGCCGGACGCCGACGCCTCCAGGTAGACGATGCCGAGCCCCTCCACGTCCAGCCCCGCGCCCCTGGTCCGGCACGGCATGGCGAAGACGTCCGCCAGCGTGTGATGCGCGGCCAGCTCGCCGGACGGGACGCGGCCGGTGAACACCACGTCCTCGGTGACGCCCGCGGCGACCGCGAGGGCACGCAGCTTGTCCTCGAACGGGCCGCCACCCGCGATCACCAGGACCGCGCCCCGCACTCGCTCACGGATATCGCGCATCGCCAGGATCAGCGCGTCCTGGCCCTTGCGCGGCACCAGCCGGGACAGGCACAGGATGGTCGGCCGATCGCCCAAGCCGTACCGGGCGCGCAGCTCCGCGCGCGCGGCGGGATCCGGGCGGAAGACCTCGGAGTCGACGCCGGGCGGCAGATACTCGAGCGCCGCGTTCGGGCCGAACGCGGACGCGAACCGGCGGCGGGTGTAGCGGCTGACATAGGTGACCACATCGGTGTGCTCGCCGATGGCCCGCAGCGCCTGCCTGGCGCCGGGCAGCATCGACCAGCCGACCTCGTGGCCGTGGGTGCTGGCCAGAACGCGATCGGCGCCCGCACGGCGCAGCGCGGGCGACATCAGCGCCAACGGCGCCGCCGCCCCGAACCACACCGTGTCGCACTGCTCGCTGCGCAACAGCCGCGCGGCGCGGCGCAGCACGAGCGGAGTCGGCAGCATCAGCGTGGTGGGATGACGAACGACCTGGAACTTCTGCCCGGCATCGAACTTCAGATGGCTGTCGCCGCGCCAGCGCGGCGCGTAGACCACCAGGTCATCCGGCGGCAGTTCACCGGCCAGCGCCTGCAGATACGACTGGATACCTCCCGGCCGCGGCGGGAAATCATTGGTAACCAGCAAAGTTCGGGCCATGCGCAACAAAATACTGGGTTGGATTTG